>NZ_JBHTHB010000017.1:0-687 GCF_042675505.1 Paenibacillus sp. GCM10027627 | reverse complement strand
TGCTTACGGCTCCCCGAGGCGGTATCGTTGTTCGCCACGTCCTTCTTCGGCTCCTGGTGCCTAGGCATCCTCCGTGCGCTCTTACTAGCTTAACCTAGTATGTTAACCAACCAAGGTTGGTAACAGCTTTTAATTCTGCTAAAGGATGATTCAGCTGAAGTTGTTTATTTTGTCAGAAGACAAAATAAATTCCTTCTCGTTACTTTCGTTATCCAGTTTTCAAGGTGCAAATGTTCCGTCGTTCCTATTGGAAAACGGTTGGTGGAGCCAAGCGGGATCGAACCGCTGACCTCCTGCTTGCAAGGCAGGCGCTCTCCCAGCTGAGCTATGGCCCCAAATGGGTACCGACTTCTCAGAGTCGATAATGGTGGGCCTTAGTGGACTCGAACCACCGACCTCACCCTTATCAGGGGTGCGCTCTAACCAGCTGAGCTAAAGGCCCTTGGGTAGTGTTTTTCGATGACTATTCTTCTTGAATTTCTTCAGAAAAGACGCTTCATCTATACACCGCTTGAGAAAGATCATTGATCTTTCAAAACTGACAACGAGCGAGCAACAAATTCCTGCCTGAGAGTGTTGCTATGGAAGCAATGCTTCCTTATTCAGTCATCATCGTGACTGAGTATTCCTTAGAAAGGAGGTGATCCAGCCGCACCTTCCGATACGGCTACCTTGTTACGACTTCAC
>NZ_JBHTHB010000016.1:0-1055 GCF_042675505.1 Paenibacillus sp. GCM10027627 | reverse complement strand
GCGACTGGTTATTTAGTTTCGCTTGAATACGAATTGAGTTATAGTAAAGAATGTACGCTTGAATCGTTTGTACAACGATTGCCGTCGTTGTGCAAGTGAGCGGTTCAAGGTAAAACGTTTCAGACTTTAGCGTGGAATGAAACGACTCGATCAGGGCATTATCAGCGGGCGTTCCTTTACGGGACATGCTCATGGTAATGCCCTTTTCCTTTACAGCATGCTGATACGCATAAGAGGTGTAAACGGAGCCCTGGTCGCTATGCAGCATAGCTCCGCTCACATCAGGGAGCTGCTGCAGGGTATCCAGCACAAAATGGACATCCTGCTTATTCCCAATACTGTAGGCCACAACCTCGCCGTTGTACAGATCTAAAATACTCGACAAATACATCATGGTGCTGCCATAAGGAAGATAGGTAATGTCCGTGACTAGCTTCTGCAAAGGGCGATCTGCTACAAAGCGCCTTTGCAGCAAGTGCTCGGCCACATGTGCGGGCTGTCCCGTCGGTTTACGCTTCTTCACCTTGACCCGACACTGCCATCCATGCTGTTGCATAATGCGCTGTACACGTTTGTGATTGACCGTCTCTACGCGGCGTAACTGGGCCGTGATCTTCCGATACCCGTAACGAAAGCGATGCTTCTGACATAACGCTTGGATTCGTGAAACAAGCTCATTTGACTTCTCAGATAAACGTCGTTTCTTCCAACGATAGTATGTGGAACGGGGCAATCCGATCCAGTCGCAAGCTTGCTGCACGGTAACGCTGGTTTTGATACTCTCCATCCATGGAATTATGACTTCTGGCGACAGCTCCTTTCCCACTCCTTGAACTTTTTTAGTACTTCGATCTGCTGCTTCAGAAAGCGATTCTCCGCAAGCAGTTTCTCTGTCTCTGATTCGTACTCTGGACCTTTGTCATAGCTATATTGTTTGCCAACAGGCTGGCTCAGACGGTGCAACTCTCCTGCTCTGTACCAGCGTAGCCACGTTTCCACTTGAGTTCGGTTTCGAATGCCTAATTGCTCTAATACTTCTCTCTTCGTAGCACCGG
>NZ_JBHTHB010000014.1:0-2977 GCF_042675505.1 Paenibacillus sp. GCM10027627 | reverse complement strand
TGAAAACTGGATACGAAAGTTGCTGAAACGCTTTAGCTGTTTGTTAGGATAAGCCCTCGACCGATTAGTATTCGTCAGCTCCACACATTGCTGTGCTTCCACCCCGAACCTATCAACCTCGTCGTCTTCAAGGGGTCTTACTAATTGGGAAATCTCATCTTGAGGGGGGCTTCACGCTTAGATGCTTTCAGCGCTTATCCCGTCCGTACTTGGCTACCCAGCGGTGCTCCTGGCGGAACAACTGGTACACCAGCGGTACGTCCATCCCGGTCCTCTCGTACTAAGGACAGCTCCTCTCAAATTTCCTACGCCCGCGACAGATAGGGACCGAACTGTCTCACGACGTTCTGAACCCAGCTCGCGTACCGCTTTAATGGGCGAACAGCCCAACCCTTGGGACCTACTTCAGCCCCAGGATGCGATGAGCCGACATCGAGGTGCCAAACCTCCCCGTCGATGTGGACTCTTGGGGGAGATAAGCCTGTTATCCCCAGGGTAGCTTTTATCCGTTGAGCGATGGCCCTTCCATGCGGTACCACCGGATCACTAAGCCCGACTTTCGTCCCTGCTCGACTTGTAGGTCTCGCAGTCAAGCTCCCTTATGCCTTTGCACTCTTCGAATGATTTCCAACCATTCTGAGGGAACCTTTGGGCGCCTCCGTTACATTTTAGGAGGCGACCGCCCCAGTCAAACTGCCCGCCTGACACGGTCCCTCTACCGGTTTCACGGTAGTAGGTTAGAACTCCGATACGATCAGGGTGGTATCCCAACGTCGCCTCCACACAAGCTGGCGCTCATGCTTCTAAGGCTCCCACCTATCCTGTACAGATCGTACCAAAGTCCAATATCAAGCTGCAGTAAAGCTCCATGGGGTCTTTCCGTCTTGTCGCGGGTAACCTGCATCTTCACAGGTATTAAAATTTCACCGGATCTCTCGTTGAGACAGCGCCCAAGTCGTTACGCCATTCGTGCGGGTCAGAATTTACCTGACAAGGAATTTCGCTACCTTAGGACCGTTATAGTTACGGCCGCCGTTTACTGGGGCTTCGGTTCACAGCTTCGGATTGCTCCTAACCGCTCCCCTTAACCTTCCAGCACCGGGCAGGCGTCAGCCCGTATACTTCGCCTTACGGCTTCGCACAGACCTGTGTTTTTGCTAAACAGTCGCTTGGGCCTTTTCACTGCGGCCCCCTCGGGCTATTCACCCTACCGAGGCACCCCTTCTCCCGAAGTTACGGGGTCATTTTGCCGAGTTCCTTAACGAGAGTTCTTCCGCGCGCCTTAGCATGCTCTGCTCGCCTACCTGTGTCGGTTTGCGGTACGGGCACCTAGATCTCACTAGAGGCTTTTCTTGACAGCCGGAGTACATGACCTTCGCTACTGCAATTTTCGCTCCCCATCACAGCCCAGCCTTACAGTTGACGGATTTGCCTATCAACTAGCCTCACTGCTTGGACGGACTATTCCATCAGTCCGCGTCACTGCCCTTCTGTGTCACCCCATTGCTCAAACAATCTTCGGTGGTACAGGAATTTCAACCTGTTGTCCTTCCACTACGCCTTTCGGCCTCGCGTTAGGTCCCGACTTACCCTGAGTGGACGAGCCTTCCTCAGGAACCCTTAGGCTTTCGGCGGACAAGATTCTCACTTGTCTTTTCGTTACTCATACCGGCATTCTCACTTGAATACTGTCCACCAGTCCTTACGGTCTGACTTCAACCTATATTCAACGCTCCCCTACCCAAGTACCTTACGGTACATGCCATAGCTTCGGTGGTGTGTTTAGCCCCGTTACATTTTCGGCGCAGAGTCACTCGACCAGTGAGCTATTACGCACTCTTTAAATGGTGGCTGCTTCTAAGCCAACATCCTGGTTGTCTGTGCAACTCCACATCCTTTCCCACTTAACACACACTTGGGGACCTTAGCTGATGATCTGGGCTGTTTCCCTCTTGACAATGGATCTTAGCACTCACTGTCTGACTCCCGGTAAGCATGTCTATGGCATTCGGAGTTTGACTAGACTTGGTAACCCTTGGCGGGCCCCGCATCCAATCAGTGCTCTACCTCCACGACACTCATAACCGAGGCTAGCCCTAAAGCTATTTCGGGGAGAACCAGCTATCTCCGAGTTCGATTGGAATTTCTCCGCTACCCCCACCTCATCCCCGAATTTTTCAACATTCGTGGGTTCGGGCCTCCAGTGCGTGTTACCGCACCTTCACCCTGGACAGGGGTAGATCACACGGTTTCGGGTCTACGACCACGTACTATGGCGCCCTATTCAGACTCGCTTTCGCTGCGGCTCCGGCTTTCCACCTTAACCTTGCACGTGATCGTAACTCGCCGGTTCATTCTACAAAAGGCACGCCATCACCCATATAGAGGGCTCTGACTTCTTGTAAGCGCACGGTTTCAGGTTCTTTTTCACTCCGCTCCCGCGGTGCTTTTCACCTTTCCCTCACGGTACTGCTTCACTATCGGTCACCAGGGAGTATTTAGCCTTGGCAGATGGTCCTGCCGGATTCCGACGGGGTTTCACGTGTCCCGCCGTACTCAGGATACACCTCGGAGAGAATGAATTTTTGGCTACAGGGCTTTTACCTGCTATGGCGAGCCTTTCCAGACCTCTTCGCCTAACTCATTCCTTTGTAACTCCATGTGAGATGTCCTACAACCCCAGAAAGCAAGCTTCCTGGTTTGGGCTAATCCGCGTTCGCTCGCCGCTACTGACGGAATCACTTTTGTTTTCTCTTCCTCGGGGTACTTAGATGTTTCAGTTCCCCCGGTATGCCTCTTACCAACCTATGTATTCAGTTGATAGTAACAGTCCATTACGACTGCTGGGTTTCCCCATTCGGAAATCCCCGGATCAAAGCCTGCTTACGGCTCCCCGAGGCGGTATCGTTGTTCGCCACGTCCTTCTTCGGCTCCTGGTGCCTAGGCATCCTCCGTGCGCTCTTACTAGCTTAACCTA
>NZ_JBHTHB010000013.1:0-8171 GCF_042675505.1 Paenibacillus sp. GCM10027627 | reverse complement strand
ACCGCATCCGGCAAAAACTCCAATACGATTTTTTTGTCCTCGGTGATGACCTCAATACCCTCTGGCAATGGAGTCTGCTTGGTACGGTCGGTTGCGCTTGTGTTGAGCGCCTCTGTCCGCCACTCATGCATGATCTTGAGTGGACGATCCTGTGGGCTGTAAATCGACAGGCGCAATTTGCCTTTAAGCTCAACGCCGCCCACGTTGGAGTCCTTGATAATGGCATAAATGCGCCCAATTGCATTGTCCATGCCACTTAGCAAACCATATCCGATTGTGATTGTCTCTCCAGCTTGCACCTTGTACTCACCGATTTTGTTGTATTGGCCCAGTACAATTGGTACTGTTGCCGCGCCGATCAAGTCGGCCTTGGTAAACGCACTTCTAAACAACTCTGGCATTCTTTTACCCCTCCTGCCGCCCTATGCGGCTATGATTTTAAAATACTTGCTTTGACGGTCCGGCGCTGACTGCTGCTGGCACTGGTCTGATGATTGGATCAATCGTTGTGTCGATCGGCAGCTTACTAGCCGCCTTGTCCTTAAGGTTTTGTCCGATCGCAAACGCGATCAAAAAGACAATGACCCCCAAAATCATTTGCAGCCAAGACGACGGCGACAATAGATTGCCGCGTTGGCCCATTGGCGTTACAAACTCTGTTAACTTAGCCATTTACTTTGCTCCTCTCAACAATTGTTTGACTTGCAAGGCCAACTCTAGCAGCAGGACTAAAAGAGCCGTCAACGGTTAATAGCGTTGATATTTAGCCACATTTAGCCGCTAGGCTAAAAGACTCTTTTAGTCAGCTTTTAATAGCTCATTTAGACAAAAAAAAGCGCCAAATCCCTAAGGATTCAGCGCTTCGCCTTTTAGTAGCTTTTCTATATATTCATCTCTTTTAGTTTCTGTCCTGTTGTTTTTTTTATAAATTTCCTCACTCGACAACCCATGATTAACGCAAACGATAAAAATTGCCCATCTTATCCCTCTCGCTCGCGCATCATGATAAGATGCTTTATCGTATTCCTTTGCTATTTCAAGTTGTAAAGCTTGATCTTCTGACGCCAGTCTTTCGATGTACAACTCTTCAAGCGTGTTCAACAGCACCGTTTTATTTGTCATACAACAATCATCTCATCTCTTTAGTTTTTTGCATGCTCAATTATGTTTCGCAAAAATTCTGATCTGTTGTCTGCATGTTTGTTTGCTACTGCATCCTCAATCCATTGCCATGTTTCGTCTGTTAAGGTTAGCTTTATTTGCCTTGTTGTACCGATTTTTGGTCGTCCTGCTCTCTCACGTACTCCGCCTGACTTTTTACGGAAATAATAACTGTTGTACATTTCATCACCTTCAGGTAGTATTTTGGGTTACTAAAATCATACTCCGGAATTTGATTTTTGTCACCCAAAATAAAAAATACGTGCAAAATAAAAAGCCGCCTACATGGCGACCTTTTGGGGCTTGGACAAATCATAGCCATCATAGACGACATAGGCGTACTGCCCGCCTGTCCTCAGAGCCTCAAAAATGGTCTCAGACGGCATTTGATAGTTTTTGAGATAATTGCCCTCCATATGGGAGAGTCCGTAGATTACAAAGCGCGTGGACTGCGTCATAAGCGTGTTGTCGATCTTGGCTGGACGCTGTGATATCCAAATTGCCTTAAGGCCCCAGCGTATCCCAGTTGTAGCAACCTCTACGCATGCCCTGAGCGCAGCCTTAGCAAAAAGATGTACCTCATCTACCACCAAATAAATATCCAAATCGCCATCATACCGTTGTGCAGCCTTGTACAATAGACCAACGAGTATTTTAAGCTCTTGCTGCCTGTACTCTCGCGATGGGATGTAGACAATCTTTTCTCCTCCTATGAGGCCGTCTATCATGGCCTCAAAATCTGATTTAAGGCTGGCCCGCGTCCAGCCAGCCGGGAATTTGATCTGCTGGGTGTTAAAAAACAACACCCCGCGTGGCTGCCGTTGCAAGCTGTACAGTACCCCCGTCGTCTTGCCTGACCTTGTACGGCCTACGACAGTGGTATGGTCATCCTTGCCAAAATCAATATTACTCATGCGACGCCATTACAACAGGCTTTTTGCGATTGTCCTTTAGTAGCTCCAACACGCCTAGCAAGATATCTGCAATGGCATAGTTAAGCTCGCCGATCATCCCGGTCAACCCTCGCAAGATACGGGCCACGGCGTTTGAGCCATTAAAGTTAAGAGCGTGAGTCTTATATTCTTCGATCTGCCCCGGACCTGTTTGGGCTTTAAGGATGCCCCAGTCAAACCCGCTGCCTGTAGGCTGCTGCTCCGCTGGCGCTGCTTGCTCTATCAAATCCAACCCTTCGGAATCCTCTTTTTCAATATAATCCTCAATGTTTGCCATACTTTAAACCACCTCTCCGCACTCAGTGCATACTTTTTTGTATCCCGCCGCCAGCGCCCGCACATGTGACGGATCGCCGCTGCTTAAAAACTCCCATGATCCGGCCCCATCACAATCACAGTAACGTGTCGCCTTTACTGCTGGCTTATCTTTAACAGCAGCCACTGCCCCACCGCCGCCCGCCGCAACCCTTTTGACTGGTCTAGGCTGCGTTGGCGTCGATCTTAAATGTTGACAGTGTATCTGTTCATGGAGATTCATCGCGCCGCGGTGACCGTTTGTGTAGCCGCATCCGTGCTTGCATTGGTGCATGGCTTGTCCTCCTGTTTAAGCATGTCTTTAAATGATTTTTTAGCCTCTTCTACCAACTTGATGCCAAGTTTAGCCGCTGCTGCTGTCGCTACTAATCTCCAAGTCCATTTCCACCCATAGTAAAATGCTGGAGCAAAAAACAAAATTATCAAAATCTTATAAAGTTCTATCGGACTCACCCCTGTTCATGTTATACTCGCTGTAGGAAATTAAACCGTGGTGTTCGCTATCGTAGCTGTTGGCGAACACTTTTTCTTTGTCTTCAAGGTATTTTTCAGCTAATTGATAAGCTTCTCTACCATGCAAAATGATAGGTTTGTCTAGGTTTTGAGATGTTGAAAAAGCCTTCTTCCCCGCCAAACGATCATCGTTAAAATCCTTCGTCATGTACTTTTGTATGTAGGCCCCGACATTATCTACTTTATCGATTGCATTAATTCCAACAAAACCATTTCTCCATAAGTGACCCAATTTTTCGTATGGCACATACGGCAATGTCAAAATGCAATGATAATGTATCGCCCCACGATTATTTGCGTCTTGAAATTCCACGACACGACAGTACTTAAAATCTCCATACTCACGCCGTAATCGTTTTAAAAATTTGTCAAATTCTTTGTTACACTCTAAGACGTTAGTTACATCCTGCACTGTCCCGTCCCGAAATGTAAGAGTCACAAACTTATCCATATTACTAAAATTTGCAAGTACCAAGCGCCGTAAATTCATTTTTGACCTTCTAGCATTTGTTCGTTTCGCTTCAGGCTTGCGATCAATTTTTACAATCTCGCCAGTTTCCGGGTTTAGTTCTACTTGCTTTGTCCTTCCTCCATTAAGCACCTCGCCAGTTTCTGGATCAAAAATAATCGTTTTTTTGCCTGTTTGTACTGGGACGGTATATTCATATTTTTCAACAACAGGCCCACAAACAATGACTTTAATACGGCTTCCCGATTTCGCGCCTTTTGTTATTTCGTCATCAAGAGCGCGATCAGCGCGGCGTCCCTTACGCAATTGTCTTCGAAAATCATCAGACATCCAACGATTGTTTTCAAGACGTTTGTAATACAAAACCTTGCTCGCATAGTGCTGCTTATCTTCCTCACTCGACACTTGTTTCAGCTCCTTTCCTAAGGGCAGCCACCCCATCTCATTTTTTGATGATCAGGTCGTAGCGCAAAAACCGCGCTCTCCCTATCAAAAAAAACCTGCGGTGAGATGTGATGGTACAATCTAGTTAAGTTTAATAGAATAAAAAAATAGAGTCGTCCCTCCTCCAAAAACAAAAAGTCCACACACTGGTCGCAAAAAAGCGAACATATGTGCGGACTTGATATAGTAATTTGCATCCGTTAAGATCATATTGAGCTGTTATACGATCTATGATGCGTGCCGCACATAGTTCACTACTAAACCCCTAGCATTGGCGTGCTGGGGGTTTTACCATGTGTTTCTATCATACTTCACAAAATGATAGTCCACAATTGTCTTATTTAGCTGATTTTCTTTTGTTTTTCCTCTAATTTAATTGATTTTATAGCAAAAGTCCTAATTTGCTCTATGTATTACTCTTTTTTATCGTTATCCTGCTTTTTTCTTCGATATTGCTCATGTCTTAATTCCCTACCTTTTCTAAGAGCTTCCAACTGTGCTCTAGTAGGTTTCTTCTTTTTCTTTTTTTTATAGAGCATAATCCTCCCTCCCGACGAAATCATACCACTATTTGCCATCAGCGACACGCATCATTTTGTGTCCTGCTTCACGCCGTCGCCCCTATAAGGGCAAAGACGGGGCTCCTACCCAAACTTTTATCCGTCTGCATCAGTTTAGACATTTTTTTTGTCGAAAAGGGAAAAGGGGTAGGGCTCAATCGTCCTCCCCTCATTACCCATCATTTTGCGATTATAAGCGCCAGCACGATGGCTATTGCTCCCCCAATTAGAGCGCCTTGCGGCACGTTGGACAAACTGACCGTTGGCAGGCTGGACACACCGCCGCTGGTGGCGTTGTCGGCTTTTTTTCGGGGGTCTTGCCCCCAAACGTAAGGCCCATAAGGTTAAAGAGCTTGCCGCCCTTAACACCGTTGAGCAGATAGCCCCCAGCATCATACGGCGACTCTCCCAGTGCTTTGACTGTGCCCTCAATCGTCGTCGCCTCACGCACCTTGTCATAGTAGCCTAAGTTGATTACCCGAATATAATCCGTCACAAAGTCGTCAAGATTGCGATATCCTGCAAATTGGCTGTCAGAGCGCTGGAGCGCCGTCTTACTGTGTTTGCTGTACTTGATGCCCCCGTGGTTGTTGTGGTTTTTTGCGTGACCGCTTGTACCATTGCCAGACTCTAACGCCCATTGCGCCAAAACTACCTCGACAGGCATATCAACGGCTGCCGCTGCACGAGCCGCATATGACTGCATGCGTTGCGCGTATGCACTATTGACCGCCATCCGGATGACCCCCTTTTACGATCGTAGCAAGCGCCACAAGCGCTTTTGTGTTGTTATCGATCGTGTCTCGCATTTTATTGATTTGTTGGATGAGTACAAAGCAGAGCGCTCCCGGCACACCGATCACCCCAACCATTTGCGTTAAATCAAATTCCATTGATCATCTACCTCCTTGGTTCATTTTTTTTGCAATCAAAGAGCCAATCAAAAATCCGACTACCCCATACACCAAAAACACAATGATTAAAAAAGCTAAGACCTCGATCATTTGCCCTTACCCGTGTCCAGCTTGAGATTGACTTTGAGCATTTTCGATGCGACCCAAATCATGAGCGCATACACAAGGTATTTGCTATATTTGGACGTATAGAGCCCAAAAAACTCAAAGATTTTATCGATCCATCCTGTGGCCTTGCCAACCAGTCCCCCAACCGTATTATCCATTTGTCCTCCCCCTATCGCATGATGCGCGTGATCATCTTGATGCCAAATAGCGCCATGATGCCCAGCACAACAAAATTAAGATTGATATTCATCGCGCCGCCAACCACGGCGCCGGCTCCCTTGGCTGCTGTGCCGGCTGCCGCATCGATTACGTTTTTGGTGCCTGTCCCAATATTTTGCCCTGCCTCTTTCAGCGCCTCGCCCATTGACTTGTTGTAATCGATGGGCAAAGTCGAGTCTGGTGGTGGTAGCTTGGCGTCCTTGTAAAGCTGGTTACGACGAGCAATAATTGCGTTGTACATCACAATATTGAGTGTGCCCTTAAAGTACACTTGCTTAAGTCGCTCCGTCAGCTTTTCGACGGGACCAGCTTGCCATTGCTTAAGCGTCAAACCCATCCACTCGTTGTAAATGGTTGGCTCTAGCTTGCTGTTTTTGGGGTTGGTCGGATTAAATTGCTTGGGTATGTCTGTGACCGTATCCACTGTATCCACGATCCCGCCCATAAGGTTTTCGACGGCGCTGGATATGGTGTTACCTACGTTTTCCCAAAATCCCATAGTCGCGCTACCTCCTAAACAAGGAGATCGCAAAAATGACAGCGATAGCCCCTAAGCTGGCCTTGAGATATGACCCCATCTTGGCTTCGAGGCCATTGGCATCCGGCGTTGTATCCCGCGGCGTTATTTTTTCGGCGTCCAGCCAATCGCCGGGACCCCACGGCAAACCCTCATACATCGGGTTATTGTACTGCCGGATTTTTTCGGCCTGCTTATGAAGCTCTTTTTGTTCGGCTGTGTCCCATCGGCCCGTGTCGACGTAGATCGCCCACGATACCTCCTGTAAACTGCGGACTGCCGGATCATTGTCCCAACCTGTAAATTTGTTACGCTCCGCTTCCCGCTTGGCTCGGGCCGTGTCGCCGCCAACGGATGCACCGACCGCCGTTTTAGCAGCCATTGCAGCCACCCCGGTATAGGCGATGGTCTGCTTTGGCGAGTTGTCAAACGACCACACACCCGTGCTGGATGTATATGTGCCGCCAATTTGACCGCCTAGCCTTTGGTTTTCCGCCTTCAGCCGATCACGCTCTGTTTGCGTGGCTGCTTGATGCCACGCAAGAGAGTTTGCAGCCATTTGCGCCTTAATCTCGTCTGTCGTCGGCATAATAGTAGACCTCCTTTAGCCATTGATTACAACATCGCCATTACGTAGCTCGGCGTTTGCCGTTTTGACGACAATTTGCTCAAGGCTGCTAGCTCGCACCTGTATCGATGCAATGCCATTGACTGCATTGACGGGCTGCATTTTAATCCCGTTAATCATAAAAATGACGGGGCGATTATCGCCTACCCTAAAATTGCCGTCCCAGCTAAAAATCCTCGCTGTGACTGTTGCAAACTCCGTGTTATTTGGTGCGATTTTGGCTTTGTCCGTTGTCAATTTGCTGTTGTATACCATGTCATGGTAGGCCATGACTGTGACCGTTTGCGTCCTCGTTTTAATCTCCGACACCGATAGGACGGTGTCGCCCTCAATAACAAAACTCATGGTAAATCCCCCTTAATCCAATGTGTATATGGCCCCAAGGCCATTACCGATAGTTGCTCCGGCTGCCGTTAATTTTAGGTTTGTCTTAAAACGTAATGGCAGCGTTATGACCGATGCGCCGCGCATAAAAAAACTGGTGATAGGCCCGTTATCGATTTGCAAAGACGCAAAGCCCTCAGATCCGTTATTGTGTATCAGCACCAACGTGCCAGCACCATTAACGGTGAGAGTGGACAAGCTTTGATGCGCGCCTGTCTGTATCGTGTAGTAGGGCGGGCTAAAGCCGACCTCATCAATCAGTGTTGCAAGCTGTGCAACGTCTGTGTTTTTTAGGTCTGTCAGTGCCTGCCCCACTTGCGCGACCGCTAGGTCTACTTGATCGACGGCTGCCTCGATTGCGTTGATTTGGGCTTGGTTAAAATCCGCCAGCTCGGTGCTAAATTGTGGTTTGCCCATTAGCCCACCACCCGATTAGTGCCACCAAAATAGTCGATGGTAATGTCCACGACAACGTCATAGGCGTTGGCTGGATCGGTGTTATATGCCCAAACCTTGACATAATCGTCATAGTCGACGGTAAACACGACGTCGTAATTAAAATAGTCGTCGTCTCCAGACAGCCACTTGCGTGTGGTCTCTGCATAGGTGATGACATTTTCGGTGCGTCGGCCCTTATGCTCAATGTAGGGGTTGACCCTAAGTGCAAGCTGCTGCCCTCGGTAAAAGCGCACGTTGACTGTCTCTACTGTCCCTGGAGCTTTGACACGCTCTTGTAAGATGATTGTGGCGCCGGGAGCGACCGTGGCCCTAAAGCTGATCGTCTCCCGCGTATTTGTGTTGTAATTCAAAGGGTCCGCCCCCTTACACTACGCCTTGCGTAATGTCAAAAATAAGCTCGGAGTTTGTTTTGGACACATTGCCGTTGCCAACCGCATCCGGCAAAAACTCCAATACGATTTTTTTGTCCTCGGTGATGACCTCAATACCCTCTGGCAATGGAGTCTGCTTGGTACGGTCGGTTGCGC
>NZ_JBHTHB010000012.1:0-71433 GCF_042675505.1 Paenibacillus sp. GCM10027627 | reverse complement strand
CAGAATTAACAGGGCAGTTTCGCTCGTTGTTCAGTTTTCAAAGAACAATTTGTTTCTCTCATCAACCGCATGTCTCAGCGGCGACTTAGATAATATATCATGTATGCCTAATGGATTGCAAGTGTTTTTTCAAAAAAAGTTTAAATAACTTATTTCATTACTTGTTTTAATTTTTTCCTTCATTAATAGTAACTAAAAACGACCTATTAATAACATTCTTTTTTCAAAAGAAATATGACTGTTACTCAGCCCCATTTTAATCACGGTGTTTTATATCCCCGTTCTTTTGGTACTCATTTCGATTTTCGCTGCCTTACTTAGCCCTGGTGTACTCTACTAAACTCCCTCGTTAGATAGTTCCTAAATTACGCCAAACTCCCGAATTATCATATTTGATCAACTCTTAAATACTTGCATGCTCCCTTACTATCTGCTCTAACTTCAGGCAATTTCGAAAGTTCATCTGCATCGACAGTATATAGGTACCAAATATTAAAGCTTTACCTCCCATACCTTCATTCCAATAGGCTTTAGTAAGTTGCACCCATTTCATGCCGTCTCTTGAGATTAACACAGTATCTCGGAGCTAGTTTGATCCATTCAGCTTAGGTAATAAAAAATCCCCTTTCAACAACTAGCGCCTTCGTCCATCTTAACGATGTCCTATGGCGACTGCTGTTTTCAGGGGATTAACTCGTTCGTATAATAATGAATTAGTACTGTTTAGCTTTTGTATACTTGCTTGCATCTTTGATCATATCCATTTTTTTGTTGCCTTTTTTGAATCCGGCATCGACCGTTGTATCGATCGTCACCCATTTGCCGTTCAGGTAAACCTCATTCCAAGCATGGTACACATCTACATATTCCGAGTCGCCCATCACAAGCTTCGTCGGAATGTCCAGGCTGCGAAGCATAGCCGCGAACAATGCCGCATATCCGTAGCAAATGTCCTTCTTCGATGTTAGAGTACGGTCAATGCTTGGCAAGTAATCCGTTGTAACCGAGCCGGCTAATTTGTAGTCATACGCGATATTCGCAATGATGTAGTCATATACGGCTTGGACTTTTTCTGCTTCTGTTTTTTTGCCTTTTACAAGCTCTTGTGCTTTTACAATCGCTTTATTAGTGCCTGTCCAGCTTACATTTTGAACCGAGTTCAGGTAAACGAGCTTTTCATCAGCCACTTTCATTTGAACCGTTTCTTGCTTTACCACTTTATACGATTTGCCCGAAACATTTTCGAGAACCATAATTTTATATTCGCCATTACCAAGCTGCAGAGGGAACTGTTCTACTCTCTTTCCAGCCACTAAGTTGTATGTATAGTTTTCTTTTCCTTTTGCGATCATTAGCTTTGTTTTGACATTCGACTTTACGTCATAGCTTACGGATACCGCACCATTAGCTACTTGCGAAACGTTCAGCCAATCTGCCCCCGTGGCAGCATTTGCCGAAACGACATTAACCGAGGTAAACAGAAGGAATGCTGCAACCAGCATGAGGACAAATTTATGCATGAAAAAAACTCCCTTCGGCGGCCAGGCTGCCATCTTGTAGAAGGCCCTATAGCTTTGCGTCCCTACCTTTCGATAGGTTTGCCATTATCGTGTAAAGTTTTGCATCTTGTTCAATATAGACCTATCATCCGTTCGATAAAGTCCTAGATAACACAAAAAAAGCCTGATCATTCGGTAACTGGCTGCCATCATACGGAAGGCCCTGTAGCTTTGCGTCCCTACCTTTCGATAGGTTTGCCGTTATCGTGCATATAGCTTTATGGTTCCATCTTACCATAATTGTCTAGTAAATCAATATCAATTTCAAATTTTTTAGAATATTGCTAGATTTCCCTGTCGAATAATCTATTGTTCTATATATAAAACAAATAGAGAGAGATAGAGTCTAAAGTCGCTGTACCCGTCATGACAAAAATAAAAAACCGCTCAGCCCTGAGGCCAAGCGGTTTCCTTTCAAAAAAGCCATTAATGTATGGGCCGGAACTATTCCCCGGAACGCACTTCGCGCATATGAGGGAAAAGAAGCACATCGCGGATGGATGGCGCATCCGTCAGAAGCATAACTAAACGATCAACGCCGATGCCAAGACCGCCTGTCGGAGGCATTCCGTACTCCAATGCGCGAATGAAGTCATCGTCCATATCATGGGCTTCATCGTTGCCTTGTTCTTTCTCCTCCATTTGCGCTTCGAAACGCTCGCGCTGATCGATCGGATCGTTCAGCTCTGTAAATGCGTTCGCATGCTCACGAGCCACGATAAACAGCTCGAAGCGATCTGTGAAACGCGGATCGACGTCGTTCTTTTTGGCCAGTGGAGAAATAGCGACCGGATGTCCCGTCACAAAAGTTGGCTGAATAAGCGTAGCCTCGCAGCGCTCCTCAAAAAAGGCATTCAAAATATGGCCAAAGGTCATATGCGGCTCAACCGGAATCTTATGCTCTTTCGCAAGCGCATGCGCTTCCTCGTCGCTCATTTGAACGCTGAAGTCGACGCCTGTCACTTCTTTCACCAGATCGACCATGCTTACTCTGCGCCATTGCGGAGTCAGATCAATTTCATGATCGCCATACTTGATTTTGGTTGTGCCAAGCACCTCTTGGGCGATATGCGCAATCAGGTTCTCAGTCAGAGCCATAATATCTTTGTAGTCGGCATAGGCCTCATACAGTTCGATCATCGTAAATTCCGGATTATGGCGAGTCGAAATGCCTTCATTCCGATAGACGCGTCCGATTTCATATACTTTTTCAAGCCCGCCCACGATCAAGCGCTTCAAATGAAGTTCGATCGCAATACGCATGTAAAGCTGCATATCCAAAGCATTGTGGTGCGTAATAAATGGACGTGCAGCTGCGCCGCCTGCGATGGAATGAAGAGTTGGCGTCTCCACTTCCAGGTAGCCAAGAGAATCCAAATAACGACGCATGGACTGAATGATTTTGGAACGCGCGATAAAGGTTTGTTGCACATCCGGATTCATAATCAAATCCACATAACGCTGGCGATAGCGCAGCTCAACGTCTTTGAGACCGTGATGCTTGTCCGGCAAAGGAAGCAGCGATTTGGTCAAAACCTCAACCTCAAGCGCCTTCACCGATACTTCGCCTGTATTTGTTTTGAACACTACGCCACGAATACCGACAATATCGCCGATGTCCAGCAAATCGAAAGCGGCAAACTTGTGTTCTTCCACAGTGTCCTTGCGGACATAAATTTGAATGCGGCCAGTCAGATCCTGAATGTGGGCAAAAGCAGCCTTGCCCATGCCGCGCTTCTGCATAATACGGCCGGCAATGCTCACCTTAACGCCTTGCGCCTCAAGCTCTTCCTTGCTAGTGCCTTCGTAAGCCTCCAAAATGGCTTTTGCATTGTGCGTACGCTCATACTTTTGGCCAAATGGATCTACACCAAGTCCTCTTAGCTCATCCAGCTTGTCTCTGCGAATTTGCAAAAGCTCGCTCAGTTCCTGCTCGTTGTTGTTCTCGTGTTCCACAGCTGTCATCTCCTTATCCCTTCGATAAACGATCAAAAAGCTTCCGTCAAGGAAGCTTCTGAACTCGTGAATCGCGCACCTTATTTTTTGATATCGACAATCTTATATTGAATAATGCCCGCCGGTACGTTAACCTCTACGACTGTGCCTTTCTTCTTGCCCAAAATCGCTTTGCCAACGGGGCTTTCATTCGAAATCTTGTTTTGCAGCGGGTCCGATTCAGCCGTGCCGACGATCGCATATTCCATCGAATCGCCGAACTCCAAATCTTCCACCGTCACGATAGACCCAATGCTCACTAAATCGATATCTATATCATCGTTATTAATAATCCGCGCGTTGCGAAGCATCTTCTCCAGCGTAATAATACGGCCTTCGATAAAAGCCTGCTCGTTCTTCGCATCCTCATATTCGGAGTTTTCGCTAATGTCGCCATATCCGATGGCAATTTTAATCCGCTCGGCTACTTCACGACGTTTGACCGACTTCAGATTCTCAAGCTCTTCTTCAAGCTTCTTCAACCCGTCCTGAGTCAGAATGATTTGCTTATCGTTCATCTTTCCCATTCTCCTGTCGTGTGACTAATTTTTCATACGTTGTATGAATTCACTGATACTTAATATATTACGCATGATGTCCATCATACCTGCTACGCCACTGGGCGATTTAATCTGTTTGTTAGATTATATTGCACGATTATATTGCATGGTCTCCCGAATGTCAATCAAAGCCAATGGAGCCAGTGAAACCGTTTCAATTGCGCTATGTAAAGCGATAGACGCCGTAAAGCGGTTATTGTCGACCTCTGTCGAATAACCGCGTAGGGCGTCTCCCTCTATCGATCAATGAACCGCTTCTTCCGCCGAATCGCTGTTGGGATTGGAGGACCCTTCCGTCGACGACGCAGCCCCTTCCTCCTCCAAGGAGAGGATGTACTTCTCCAAAATAGCTACCATCCGGTCGCGATCCGTCTCTTCCATGATGACATCCTTGACGCGGGCTCCTCCCGGAAGACCCTTCAAGTACCAAGCCAAATGCTTGCGCATTTCGCGAACGGCCACCGCTTCGTTTTTCAGAGCAATGAGGCGGTCCAAATGGAGAATCGCCACATCCATCTTCTCACGAGGCGTTGGATCGCCCAATAGCTCTCCATTCGTCAAATATTGAATAGTCCGGTAGAGCATCCACGGATTACCGAGAGCTCCCCGGCCGATCATCACTCCGTCGACGCCGGTCTGCTCCAGCATGCGCTTGGCGTCCTCTGGAGAAAATACATCGCCATTCCCAATAACGGGAATCGATACCGCTTGTTTAACATCCCTTATAATATCCCAGTTCGCTTTGCCGGTATACAATTGCTCCCGGGTCCGCCCATGAACGCTGACGGCGCTGCCGCCGGCCCGCTCCACAGCTTTAGCGTTTTCGATCGCGTAAACATGCTGATCGTCCCAGCCGATACGCATTTTGACCGTAACCGGCTTATCGACAGCATCCACCACCGCGGATACCATCTCGTATATTTTATTGGGGTCCAGCAGCCAGCGGGCACCGGCATCGCATTTGGTCACCTTTGGAACCGGACATCCCATATTGATATCAATAATGTCGGCATTGGTTTGCTTGTCTACCACTTTTGCCGCTTCAACGAGCGACTCCCGGTCGCCTCCAAAAATTTGCAGGCTAAGCGGCTTCTCCCGCTCGTCGACAAACAGCATCTCCATCGTCCGCTTGTTGCCGTGCAGAATGGCCTTGTCACTCACCATCTCCGCACATACAAGTCCCGTTCCAAATTCCTTCGCAATAAGGCGGAAAGCCGGATTGCACACGCCTGCCATCGGCGCCAATACGACTCTGTTTTTCATCTCGATGTCTCCGATTTTCAGCATGTCGCTCCTTACTCCTCCTTCATAGTCATGAGTTCCTCATAGGGAATCCCTAATGTTTTGGCAATATGATTTAATAGCTTGGGATCATTTTTCCTTGTACCGCGTTCCAGCGAACCAAGCACCGCCACCGAAACGCCGAGCTCCTTGGCCAGCTCTAGCTGTGTGTAGCCCTTCAGCTTTCGAAAGGCTCTGACGCGCTGCGCCAATTGATTGTTTTCCATAACGTGATGCCATCCTTTCCACCTTGAAGCGCCGCGCTGGCCGCTTCCTTGATCCCCAGGTGCAGAGGATGCGAATCCGTCATCACATCATGCAAGGGAACAAGTACAAACGACCGTTCCATCATGCGGGGATGCGGCAGCGTCAATTCCTCTTGATTCATTCTGACATTATCGTACAGCAACAGGTCAAGGTCAATGGTTCTTGGTCCCCATCGTTCATGTCGAATTCTCCCGAGGCTCTTCTCCAGCTCCAGCTGAACGCGCAGCAATTCTAGAGGTGAAAGCGTGGTGGATACGGCAATAGCCATGTTCAAAAAAGGCGGCTGATCGGTATAGCCGACTGGATCGGTCTCATACATACCCGACCAGCGAAGCACGTTAATATCGTCGCGCGCATCGAGCAAGCGGATCGCCTGCTCCAGCAGTTCCTCGCGATCGCCCATGTTGGAGCCAAGCGCAATATAGGCTTCTGCAAAGTTAAGCTCGGACAATTCGGCCATCGGCATCCCGCTTTCTGGACAGCTCGACCGTTACGCCATCGAAATGGATGTCAAAAGGCGGGTGCGGCTTCGTGACCCTAACGGTAACTTCAATGATCCTAGTATAAGCCTCCAAAACCCGCGATGCAATGCGCCCCGTGAGCGCTTCGATTAATTTGAACGGTTCGCCTTCCACAACTTCTTTTGTCAAGGCGTGCAGCTCGGCATAGTTAATAGTCGCCTCTAGATCGTCAGATGCTGCAGCCGCCTCCAAATCGAGCACCAGCTCCAAATCGACAAAAAACTGCTGTCCCAGCCTATTTTCTTCGGGGAAAACGCCATGAAAGCCATAAAAGCGCATCCCCTTTACAATCATGCGGTCCATGAAGCAACCACTCCTTCCATATTTAAAAGAACGCCATGCCAAGCCAGCCATGCGCGAAAAGTGATGCCGGGGTACTGCCGCCATAGCTATGGCCGGTAATATACCGCGTCCGTCATCATTGCGGTGCGCTTAATCTCGCGCACATCGTGAACTCGGACGATTTGACAGCCTTGAGCGATGCCGAGTGCGACGGTCGCCGCCGTCCCCTCAACAAGCTCATCCACCGGCAGGTTCAGCGTCTGCCGGATAAACCGTTTGCGCGAGGTGCCAAGAAGCACCGGATAGCCGAGCGCTGTCAGTTCATACAGACGGCCAAGAAGTTCGAGGTTGTCCTCGTATGTTTTGGCGAAGCCGATGCCGGGATCAAGCCATACCCGGTCGTCGGCGACGCCGGCGCTTCTTGCGATGCCGACGCTGCTTCGCAAGTCGGCGAGCACATCCGGGACAAGATCGCCGTAGTCACGGGCATGACGGTTGTGGCTGATGATGACGGGACAGCCATATTCCGCCGCTACGGCGGCCATTCCGGGGTCGCCTCGCAGACCCCAAATGTCGTTTATAATATGCGCGCCCGCTTCTAGCGACTGGCGGGCTGTCTCCGCTTTGTACGTATCAATTGAAAGCGGAATCGAAGGCAGTGCCTTCCGGACCGCGGCAATAACGGGAAGGACGCGCTGCAGCTCCTCTTCGGCGCTGACCGCATCGAATCCCGGTCTGGTCGACTCCCCGCCGATGTCGAGAATATCCGCCCCTGCCTGAACCATGGCAACAGCATGCTCCACGGCTTGCTCCACCTGCAAATAACGTCCCCCGTCAGAGAATGAATCGGGCGTCGCATTCAAAATGCCCATAATAAGCGTCCGGCGGCCAAGCTCGAGCTTTACGCCCTCGCCAAGATCATAGGTTCTATTCTGAAAAGTTGGTTTTGGTTTCATTCCTCATCCGTCTCCTCTGGGACAGGCGCTCCCTTTCAGATTTGTATCGCTGCTGCGAACGCCCATCCCCTCTATCATTTAGCTAAGCTTCTGGAAATTGAATATTGCCCTGCTTGTACATCGACTGGCCTGCACTTGCAGTTATCACTCAAGCCCGCACACGCGACGTGTATCCTGCCTATATTTCTCCAACAGGATCATGGTCAAAGCCCCCGCTTCGCCGCTGCCGACCACGACGCTCGACCCGGAAGGGTCCGTCAGCTTGGTCACCGGCACAAGCTCCTGAATGGAGTTTGTCATCCATACCTCATCTGCCGCGAGCAGCTCTTCCCAGCGATAATATCCCTCTTCCGCTTCATATCCCGTTTCGACCGCCAGTTCCAGTAAGCGCTGGCGAGTAATACCCGGCAAAATGCCGGTGCCGACCGCAGGCGTGTGTACAACTCCGCCGCTTGCAAAAAACAGATTGCTGACGATTCCTTCCGCCAGCCATCCCGCTTCCGACAGCATCAAACCCTCAGCACCCGCTTGAACCGCTGGTCCCTCCGACCTTTCTTTGGAATAGCCCGTTAGTTCCCGCTTAGCCAAAATGTTGTTCATATAATGAAGCGACTTGAAACGAACCGTCCCCTCCGGCGTGTTCCTTCTGGTGCGAAGCAAGCAAAGCTGCTTTCCAGCCGGCACAGCACCGCCTCCCGCCGAAGGAAGCTCCTTCACGAGCAGCAAGACGTTTGGCTCTTCATAATCGCCGCTAGGCAACCCAAGGGCGGCTTCGCCCGCGCTGACTGTAAGCCGCACATATCCGTCTTCCAGCCCGTTTGCGGCAAGCAGCTCCCGAGTCCACTGTTCCAGCACTTCTATAGGGGTGTCAAACCGGATGCCGAGCTCCGCGCATCCTCTCTTAAGTCTGTCCATATGCCGATCCAGCAAATACGGCCGTCCGCCGTAAGTGCGAAACGTTTCAAACAGCCCCAGACCGTACAAAAAGCCGTGATCGAATACAGAGATCACAGCTTCGTTAGCGGGTACAATGTTGCCTCTTAAGCCTACTTTCATTGCAGCGTACCCGACCGATGACGCAAAAAGTTGCCTAGCATCTTGTGGCCATGATCAGTAATGATCGATTCCGGGTGGAACTGCAAGCCTTCAATTGCATATTCCTTATGGCGAATGCCCATAATTTCGCCTTCGGCTGTTTCTGCGCTTATTTCTAAACAATCCGGCAACGACTCCCGGCGTACAATCAAAGAATGATAGCGCGTCGCCGTAAACGGAGACTCCAAACCTTCAAAAATCGACTTTCCGTCGTGCAAAATAGACGATGTTTTCCCGTGCATCAGCTTCTCCGCCCGAACAACCTCTCCGCCGAACGCTTGTCCGATGGATTGATGCCCCAAACAGACGCCGAGAATCGGAATTTTCCCTTTAAAATGCTCAATCAGCGACAAGCTGATTCCCGCTTCGTTCGGAGAGCAAGGACCCGGCGAGATCAAAATATGGTCGGGAGCGAGCTCCTCAACGCCAGCCAGATCAATCTCGTCATTCCTTTTTACGACAATTTCTTCCCCAAGCTCGCCTAAATATTGCACCAAATTGTACGTGAACGAATCATAGTTGTCGATTACGAGTATCATGCGCCGCATCTCCCCTAGCCCATTTTTTCGCTATATTGAATCGCTTTCCATAAAGCCTTCGCCTTGCTTATGGATTCGTAATACTCCCTCTCCGGCTCGGAGTCGATCACAATGCCCGCTCCCGCTTGAATATGGACGTCTCCATTTTGAACCGCCATCGTTCTAATAATAATATTAAATTCCATATCGCCGTTATAGTCAATCCATCCTAGCGATCCTGTATACGGCCCTCTGCGGACCGGTTCCAGCTCCTCGATAATTTCCATGGTGCGAATTTTGGGCGCTCCCGTAATCGTGCCGCCCGGGAAAGTCGCCGCGATCACATCGTAAGCGTCTCTGCCCTCGGCCAGCTCTCCGTCCACTTGGGAAACCAAATGCATGACATGCGAATAATATTCGATGACCATTAGTTCCTTCACCTGAACGGTGCCGTAAGCCGAAATCCGGCCCAAGTCGTTGCGCTCTAGATCGACAAGCATAATATGCTCGGCTCGCTCTTTCTCGTTCGTGCGCAGCTCCTCCGCAAACCGGAGATCCTCTTCTTCCGTCCGCCCTCTGCGCCTTGTGCCTGCAATAGGCCTTGTGCCGAGGCGCCGCCCCAACTGCTCGACAAGAAGCTCGGGAGATGCGGAAACCAGCTGGAAATCCGGACATCTTAAAAAGCCCATATACGGCGAAGGGTTGACCAGCCTCAGCCACTCATACAATTCCTCAGGCTTGCTGCCGAGACGACGCGTCTGACGCTGGGACAAGTTCACCTGAAACACGTCTCCTTGGCCGATATACTGCTGGATAGCCTGAACCGCATCCATATACATTTCCTTCGAGGTCGGAGAGGAAATGCCTTCAAGCGAGCTTAGCTCAATATGCAAAGAATCCCGTTCCATCAGCTCAAGCCGCTCCGCTCTGCGATTTTCCGCCCTCGATTTGGCCTTCTCCTCTTCAAACCATGTCAGCCAAAAATCGGACATCCCTTCCGCGCGGGATACCGCTCTATCGTAGACGTCCCTTAACTGCTCCTCTGTCGAATCCAGTTCTATCGGACTATGAACGACGCAATAGACGACATCTTTTTTGAGATCGACAACCCACACCTCATTCATGCGGAGAAACAAATAATCGGGCAGGCCAAGATCGTCCGCCGCCAGTTCAGGCAGCTTCTCGATCGTGCGAATGATATCGTAGCTCCAATAGCCTGCGCAGCCTCCGAGCCACTTCGGTCCGTCCTCGCCGGAGAGGCGCGGTCCGATTCCGTCGCTCATCCAGGAGCGGACGACGTCGAGCGGTTTCCCTTCCCACTTCCTGCATTCCGAAGTTTTCTCTTCTAACGAATGAAAAGATACCGATTCCGCCGTCATCCCTTTGCCTCGAATGACGCTGTCCGGGTGGAGGCCCAAATACGTAAACCTGCCGTCCTTGCCGCTCTCCAGCACAAAGGCGTACGGCGATGCGTCCTCCCAAGCCTCTTCCCATGAAGGAACTCGGCCTTCGCCAAGCCCAATCGGCATCTCCTTCACAAGCGGCAACGTCGTATATTTCCCTTCGGCGCGCCACCGAACCCACTCTTCCCAAGCGGTGACCATCACCTTCAACCCCCGATCATCATGTTTATTTCGCCAGTATACAGAATCGGCGGACAAAAGAAAAGCGCCCCCCAGTCCGAAGAATGGAAGGCCCTTGGTCTTAAGCTGACGCTCATTTATAATATCAATTTAATTAGTTCTCAAAATTGAAAAGCGGCGTGCTTAGGTAACGTTCACCATTGCTCGGCACAACAGCGATTACGCGCTTGCCTTTGCCCAGCTCTTTTGCTACTTTCAAAGCTGCGAAAATAGCTGCGCCGGAGGAAATGCCGCAAAGAATGCCTTCTTCTTTCGCTGCACGGCGTGCATATTCGAAAGCTTCTTCGTTCTCGACTGTAATGACGCCGTCATAGATTTCACGGTTCAAAATATCCGGAACAAAGTTGGCGCCGATGCCTTGAATTTTGTGCGGGCCAGGATTGCCGCCCGACAACAGCGGGGAAGCAGCAGGCTCAACCGCATATACTTTAATGCCCGGGAAATTGCTTTTCAACACTTCGCCAGCGCCGGAAATCGTTCCGCCGGTACCGATACCCGCGATAAAAGCGTCCAATTTGCCGTCCAAGGAATTAATAGCTTCCACGATTTCAGGGCCTGTTGTTTCACGGTGAACTTTAACGTTCGCCTGGTTTTTGAATTGTTGCGGGATGAAATAAGAAGGATTTTCCTGTACAAGCTCTTCCGCTTTGCGTACCGCGCCGTTCATTCCTTCAGAACCTGGCGTAAGCACCAATTCCGCTCCATAAGCGCGAAGCAAATTGCGGCGCTCGATGCTCATCGTCTCCGGCATAACAAGAATCGCTTTGTAGCCTTTTGCCGCTGCTACCAAAGCAAGGCCGATCCCTGTATTTCCGCTTGTAGGCTCTACGATGGTGTCGCCCGGCTTAATAAGTCCTTCTTGCTCAGCGACTTCGATCATGCTGATCGCAATACGGTCCTTTACGCTTGCTCCCGGATTTTGGTACTCCAGCTTAACGTAAATCTCGGCGCTGTCTTCCGGCACGAGACGGTTCAAACGAACGAGTGGCGTATCTCCGATCAGTTCGGTAACGCTTTGTACAATTTTCGCCATGAAATGAAAAGCCTCCTTATTCCGACTAAAATAGTTGGTTTTGACTAATTCCATCTTAACAATGTCCCGATAACGTTGTCAATAGCCTCTTTCCATTTGCTCGCACCATATTCCTATTTTTACATAAAAGAATATGTCTTCTGTCCCTTACTTCAAAATAAGGGCGCCGTATTTTTTCAACAGTCGGTCTTCCGCATCCTCAATCGGCCCGGCCTTCTCCAAAGCGAGCTTCATTCGAAGCCCCTCCAGCAGCAATTGCCCCGTAAGGCCGGAGGTTGTTTTGCGGCCAATCAACTCCAAAATGGCGTAGCCTTGGTCGATGGCGATAGGACCGACGATTTCCGCAATGTCCATTCCTTTGGCCGTGCTTAAAACCAATTCGTCGTAAAACGGATCGTCCGCATCGATTAGTCCCAAATCGCCGCCCGACTCCGCCGTAAACTCGTCAATGGAAAATTGTTTTGCCAGCTCAGCGAAATCGTCTCCATTCTCCAGCTTTTGCAGAAGGTCTTCAGCCTGCTCGATGGTAGAGGTCACTATCCATTGCAAATGAAGCTGCAGCCTTGGCCCGAGCTGACCCGGATTTTCTTCCAAATACCGATCCACCTCTTCATCCGAGACGAGAACGGTATGGGCTGCAATCTTCTCCATTAATAGACGGTAGCGCATTTCATCCAGCACCTGACTTCGGGTCAGCCCTACCTGCTCCTTCATCACGGCAAAAAACCGCTCTTCGCTTTCATATCCTTCCACAGATGCTGCAAGCTCACGGTCCAGCTCCAGATGCGTCACTTCCAGACCTAAGTCCTTCGCTTCCAAATCGATCGCTTTCCGCACCATGATGACTCTAAGCGCGGCATCTCCATGCTGCCTCAGAAGCTCTTGCAGAAGCTGTCCTTTTGAAATGGAGACGCCTCCTATGGAAGCCACCGCCTCCGATTCATCTCCATTCCATAATCCGGAGTCGCCGTCATGCGACCCGCCGCCGGGCTTCTCGGCATTGTGATCATTATCTCTTATTGCCGGAAAAGGCCACACCTTCACCATTACCATGCCTGTGAGGGCAATCATGCATACGGCTTGAAGGATAACGACCGTCTTCAGAACCTCATATCTTTTCATGCGCGGACTGCCTTTCAACTAACGGACTATTTTGATACCTGCTCTACTAAAGCCTCCAACTGGGGACGCTCGAACGTATACGCCTCGTTGCAGAACTGGCAAACGACCTCCGCCTTCCCTTCCTCGCGGATAATGGCTTCAAGCTCCTCTTTGCCTAGACTGATCAACGTTTGCTCCACACGGTCGGTTGAGCACTGGCATTTAAACACAACATCGAGCGTATCGTGGATCACCAAATCTTCTTCGCCAACGACCCATTTAAGCAGATCCTCAGGCGATTCCCCTTGCGCCAGCAGCGTAGTGACTGGAGGCATTGCACCAATCGCCCCCTCCAACCTCGTAATTTCGGCATCAGTGAGGCCCGGCATAAGCTGGACAATAAATCCTCCTGCATGCAGCACGGAGTTGTCTTCGTCCACAAGAACACCCGCTCCGACAGCGGAAGGCGTCTGCTCCGAAACGGCGAAGTAGTACGTAAAGTCCTCTCCAAGCTCGCCGGAAATGATTGGAACGCTGCCGCGGTACGGCTCTTTCAGCCCCAAATCTTTTGTTACATGCACATAACCGGTTGTGCCAACTGCGCCGGCTACATCCAGCTTGCCTTGCTCGTTGCTGCCATGATGCGCTCTAGGATGATCCACATATCCGCGCAGTTCTCCGTCGGCATTGGCGTCTACCAACACTTGTCCGATCGGTCCATCGCCTTTTACTTGAATGGTCAGCTTTTCCTTGCCTTTGAGCATCGCGCCCATCATCGCCCCAATGCTTAGCGTACGCCCAAGCGCAGCGGTAGCCGTCGGCAAAGTGTCATGGCGCTTTCTCAGCTCCTCCACCAAACGAGTGGTCCGCACTGCAAATACGCGGATTTTGCCGCCCCATGCCGTGCCTCTAACCAAATAATCTTTTATTTGTTCTTGCATTCGTTAATGTCCCTCCTGATTCCGTTCGTAAATAATGCGCAGTCCTTCCAGCGTAAGCAGCGGATCCACCTCTTGGATCGTCTCCGACTCTGCCGAAATCAGCTCGGCAAGCCCGCCTGTCGCCACCACTTTGGGAGTGACGCCAAATTCAGCGCGAATCCGGCTGACAATTCCGTCCACTTGCCCCGCATATCCGAAAATAATGCCCGCTTGCATGGACGTAACAGGGTTTCGTCCAATGACGCTTTTGGGCTTGGCCAGCTCAATTCGAGGAAGCTTCGCTGCGCGCTGGTAAAGGGCCTCGGTCGAAATGCCAATGCCGGGCACGATCGCTCCGCCTAGATAATCGCCGTTTGCATCGATATAATCGAAGGTTGTCGCCGTTCCAAAGTCAACTACGATCAGCGGCGTACCGTATTTTTCGATGCCCGCTACGGAATTGACGATCCGGTCCGCTCCGACCTCGCGGGGATTTTCGTAGCGGATGTTAAGGCCCGTCTTCACACCTGGCCCAACAATTAAAGGAGTTTTTCGCACATATTTTAAGCAAAGCTGCTCCAGTGTACGCATAAGCGGAGGAACGACCGAAGAAATAATGACCCCTTCAATTTGATCCATCCGCACTCCGGCGTAACCAAACAAGTTGTGTATGTTGATTCCGTATTCATCCACCGTCGCAGAGCGGTTGGTGCTCAGCCTCCAATGATGCAGAAGCTCTTTGCCCCTATAGATGCCAAGCACAATATTGGTATTGCCAACGTCGATGACAAAAATCACCTACAGCCCCTCCTTTTTTTCATTCAGGTCAAGGCTAATATCGAGTGCTTGGAACGAATAAGTAAGTCCGCCTACGGAAATGACGTCTACACCGCATGAAGCAATGCCGTGAATGGTTTCGAGCGTCACACCCCCGGAAGCCTCTACGATCACGTGGGGAGACCTTCCTTTAATAAGCTTGACCGCCTCTTTCATCCGGTCGTTCGGCATATTGTCCAGCATAATAATGTCCGCTCCGGAGCCAAGCGCCTCTTCTACTTGCGCCAGCGATTCCGTTTCCACCTCGATTTTCATCGTGTGGGGAATTTGTCTACGCGCCGATTGTACCGCTTGTGTAATGCCGCCGGCACCTTTAATATGATTGTCTTTAATCATGACGGCATCGTACAGTCCAAACCGATGATTAGAGCCGCCGCCTATACGCACCGCATATTTCTCCAACATCCGGTGGCCCGGAGTCGTCTTGCGCGTGTCGACCAAACGCACGGGCAGTCCTTGAATGGCATCTATATAAGCTTTCGTTTTGGTGGCTATACCCGACAAACGCTGCATCAAATTAAGCGCCAGGCGCTCGCCCGTAAGCAGGCTGTGGGTTTTTCCTTCCACCTCTATAATTACGGTTCCTTTGGCAACGGCATCGCCATCTTGTACAAAAGAACGGAATTGCAAAGTCGGATCGACTACTTCAAAAACAAGTCGAGCCACAGGAATGCCCGCAATAATACCGTTATCCTTGACATGAATGACAGCCTTCGAACGGGAATCCCTGCTTATCGTCGTTTCCGTCGTAATATCTCCGCTTCCGATATCCTCCGCCAGCCAGCCTCGAATCTTGTCTCGCAAAACGGCGTCATAACCGCCTGTCGTCCATTCATACATTTTCGATCCGCTCCTCGGTCAATCCTTGTGTTCGATGCAGCACAGTATGTTTCCTCCATGCCAAATCATCGCGGGCAGGAAAATCTTCCCGGTAATGCGCCCCGCGGCTCTCTTCCCGGCTAAGCGCCGCTTCCGTCGTCAGCAAAGCGCAGGTCAGCAGGTTGGCGAACTCAAACTCCTCGCGCTGAGTAAGCACCGTCTGAAAAATTGGAAGCTGCCGCTTAAGCTCCTCCTGCCCTTTTTTCAAACCCGATTCGTCCCGTCTCAGGCCAACGTAACGCACCATCACTTTTTGCAGCTTAAGACGCCGCTCTACTACCGCCTGAACAGGCATGGCGCTGCGCTCGGCTTCGCCTGCAAACTCATAACCGCTTCTTGCCTTAAGCGGCGGCAAATCCTGAATTCTCTTCACAATGCGGCGGCCGAATACAATCGCCTCCGAAAGCGAGTTGCTCGCGAGCCGATTGGCTCCGTGAACACCCGTCGACGACACCTCTCCGCACGCAAACAGCCTTTTGATGTTCGTCTCGCCGTTCAAATCCGTCTTTACTCCGCCCATCATATAGTGCATGGCTGGAGCAACCGGAATCCAATCGGAAGTCAGGTCGAGGCCGTATTTTAAACAATATTCGTATATGGTAGGAAAACGATGCTTCACCATCTCCGGCGATTCATGCGTAATATCGATATAAACAAAAGTGGATTTGGTCTCTTCCATCTCGCTGACGATCGCACGGGCGACAATGTCCCTTGGAGCAAGCTCCAACTGCTCATGATATCGCTCCATGAACCTCTCGCCTTTGATATTGCGCAAAACGGCGCCTTCGCCGCGAACCGCCTCCGAAATTAAAAATCTCGGAGCGCCGGGATAACAAAGCGAGGTCGGATGAAATTGAATAAACTCCACATCCCGTATGTATGCGCCGGCACGATAAGCCATGGCGATGCCGTCGCCGGTCGCTACCTCGGGGTTGGTCGTATATCTATACAACTGTCCCGCTCCTCCGGAGCACAAAATGGTTGCTTTGCCCCGTACAAACAATCTTTCGCCTGTCGGCTTTTGTACGATTGCTCCGCAGCATTCACCATCCTGCGTCACGAGATCGATGACGAAATGATCGTCCCACACTTCGATTTTGGGATTAGACACCGCATTTTCGGAAAGCGCTCTTACGATTTCGTAGCCCGTAGCATCGCCATTGGCATGAAGAATGCGGCGCTGGCTGTGAGCCCCTTCTTTGGTCAGGGCATATTCCCCGTTTTCCTGATCGAACTGGGTGCCCATCTTCACGAGGGAGCGTACGCCCTTAGGCCCTTCATGGACCAGCACGTCAACCGCTTCACTGGAACAAAGCCCTGCCCCCGCGATCAAAGTGTCTTGAAGATGGTAAGCCGGAGAATCTTCATCGGATATGACCGCAGCTATGCCGCCCTGCGCGTAGCGAGTGTTGCTGTCGAGCAGCGACTTTTTCGTAATCATCAGCACGCTGTTATGCTCTTCGCTTGAGCGTATAGCGGTAAAAAGACCGGCAATGCCGGCCCCTATAACGATAACGTCTTTATCTACGACGGGCAGCTTGTCCAGCTCCACATCGACTAAATATCTAGGAATCATAGCGGCTCCTCCAGCTTCAAACTTATGTCGGTTTAGCGCCAAGCATAGGAGTAGCGCATGCTACTTCACCAGCAGCATGCGCTCCAATGACAAACGGGCCTTGTCCGCAACGGCAGGCGGAACGTAAATTTGAGGCTGCATCGTCTCCAAAGCTTTAACGAGCTTCTTCAAATTGTTCACCTTCATGTTAGGACATACCAAATATTTCGAAGCGAAATGGAACGTCTTGTTCGGGCTGTCGAGTCTAAGCTGATAACCAGTGCCGTCCTCTGTGCCGACAATAAATTCCTGACAATCGGATTCCTTGCAATATTTAAGAATAGCCGTCGTACTGCCGACAAAATCGCCAAGCTCTACGACTTCCGGACGACATTCCGGGTGAACGACAAATTGCGCATTTGGATATTTGGCTTTCATTTCCTCGACATCCTTAACCGTCAGCATATCGTGGGTGTTGCAATAGCCTTCCCAAATGATCATCTTTTTGTCGGTTTTCTGCTGCACGTAATGGCCAAGGTTTTTGTCCGGCACCCAAATGACTTCGTCGCCTTCGACGGAATTGACTACTTGGACCGCATTCGCCGATGTACAGCAAATATCCGTTTCGGCTTTGATTTCGGCCGAGGAGTTAATATAGGTAACAACTTTAGCGTTAGGATGCTGAGCTTTCAGCTTGCGTAAGCCGTCCACGTTGACCATATCCGCCATCGGGCATCCCGCACGCTCGTCGGGAATAATGACCGTTTTGTTCGGAGCCAAAATTTTAGCGCTTTCGCCCATAAAATGAACGCCGCAAAACACAATCACTTCCGCATCCGTCTGCGCCGCCTTCTGAGCGAGCAGAAAGGAGTCGCCGCGGAAATCCGCCACTTCCTGAATTTCGTCGCGCTGATAATAATGGGCAAGTATAATGGCGTTGCGCTCTTTCTTCAATTGCATCAGCCGTTCACGCAGCTCGCGATTCTGCTCCGCTTTGCGTTCCAGTGCCAGTGCTTCCACGATAGATCCTCTCCTCTTATGAGGGATGGGGCGGTTTGTACGCTTGAGCGCTTATCCGGTCCCATTCCGTTATCCAGCAACAACAACTTTGTGAAATGATGCACAAACTTAGAAAGTCGATTGCCTATAGTTTAAACCAAAAGGGATAAATTCATTTGATTAAGATTTAATTTACACTTGGCAGATGGCTCTGTCAATGGATGTTTCCTCTATTTGCTTACTCTGGCTCGCTAAGCTTAGCCTCGAACGCATCGAATCTGACGCTCCAATATCGCTCATACAGATTTAGCCACTGGGTAGCCGTCTCCATAGTTGAAGCATTCAGTCGGCAATAATGCGTTCTGCCTTGAATGGTGCGCTGCAAAAGCCCCGCAGTCTCCAGTACTTTGACATGCTTGGAGACGGCAGCCAAAGAAATATCGAAGGGATGAGCCAGCTCTGTAACCGTCCTCTCGCCATGCGCCAATAAATGAACAATTTCCCGGCGTGTAGAATCAGACAAGGCGTAAAAAATATCATTTAATCTGTCGTCGCTTCTCATATATTCAACCATATGGTTAACTATAAAACGGAGGGGTCTGAAAGTCAACCTGTTGGTTGAATAATCCAACTCTTTGAACGCTTACACGCCACGGCCATAAAAAAATCGCACCTCCTGCCGTTTGAGACAGAAAATGCGATTTTGTTCATACCTAGCCCTTCGATTAACGCCGCGCCGGATCGTAAGGCTGTCCGAGCGCCGATGGAGCATTGGAACGTCCTACCGCTGCCGCGAGTACAACTAGCGTCAAGACGTATGGAAGCATGTAGAATACTTCCATTGGAATTTGTTTCGAGAAGTCGAACAACTGCGCAAAGTTGCGAATCGCTTGAGCGAATCCGAAGAAAACAGCCGCTCCCGCAAGTCCAAGCGGATTCCATTTGCCGAAAATAAGCGCCGCCAAAGCGATAAAGCCTTGACCGGAAATCGTGTTATGCGCAAAGCTGCTTGTCGTTGTCAAAGTAATCGTCGCACCGCCAAGGCCGGCCAAAGCGCCGCTCAGCATTACGCCGATGTACCGATACTTCGTCACGCTGATGCCGACTGTATCGGCCGAGCTTGGATGCTCGCCCACTGCGCGAAGACGCAAGCCAAACGGTGTTTTGAACAAAACGAACCAGCTGGCAATAACGAGCAAGATGACAAGGTAAGTCGTCGGGTACGCCCGGAAGAAGCCTTCTCCGATAATCGGAATATCCGATAGGAATGGGATCGCTTCTTTCTTAAATACATCCGTCAACTGTCTAGTTTGTGCCGAGCCGTCATAAAGACTTCTTGTAAAGTAGATCGCAACGCCAAGCGCCAAAATGTTGATGACGACGCCAACGACGGTTTGATCGGATTTAAAGGTAATTGTCGCTACCGCATGAAGTAGTGAGAACAATACGCCATAAACGACTGCCGCAAGCAGTCCGATCCATGGAGATGCTCCCCCAAATCCGGCTTGCGACGCGTAGTCGGTCGCTACCGCCGCTGCGAATGCACCCGACACCATCAAGCCTTCAAGCCCGATGTTGACGACGCCGGAACGCTCTGAGAACATTCCGCCAAGCGCTGCAAAAATAAGCGCGGTCGAAAATACGAGCGTAATATTAATGAGCTGGCCTAATACTTCCATTTACGCCGCCTCCTTCCGCTTTTCAGCGCGTTTGCTCATAAACGGCTTAAGGATAAACTTCACGATGCCGTGAGCCGCAACGAAGAAAATAACCGAGCCGATAACGATACGAATAATCTCTTGCGGAACTCCCGCTCCAAAGCTCATGCCGCCCGAGCCATAGCTTAAGCCGCCGAACAGAATCGCCCCAAACAACACGCCAAGCGGAGAGTTGCCGCCCAGAAGCGCAACCGCGATACCGTCGAAGCCATAACCCCAATGTCCAGCCATTATCGTTTGGTTGCCGAATACGCCGAGCACCTCAAACACGCCGCCAAGACCTGCGAACACGCCGCTGATAAACATCGACTTTACAATCGTTTTGTTTACGTTGATGCCCGCATACAGAGCCGCATCCGGGTTGTGTCCAACCGCGCGCAGCTCATAGCCTTGCTTGGTGCGCCACAGCAGCACGTAGAAAATAAGGACGCAAGCAAGCGCAACGAAAGTGCCCCAGTGCATTCTCGCTTTGTCCGTCAGTTCAATCAGCCAGTCAATAGACATAAGCGCCGATTCGTGAACCGGTCTCGATTTCTGTTGACCCGGCTCCAGCAAAAATTTCGCTACAATATAGTTCGCCAAATAAAGAGCGATCCAGTTAAGCATGATGGAGGAGATAACTTCGTTTACTCCGCGCTTTGCTTTCAAATAACCGACAATGCCCGCCCATAGGCCGCCGAACATTGCGCCGACCAGAATGGCCAGCGGGCCGTGGATAAACCATGGCAGTTCGAACAATACGCCAACAAGAGTAGCGCCGGTCATGCCCATAATAAACTGACCTTCCACACCGATGTTAAAGAGGCCTGTACGGAAAGCAAAGGCTACCGCAATACCCGTAAAGATCAAAGGCGTAATCGCCCGGATCGTCTCGCCCATATGGTAAGGACTTCCCACTACCCGTTCAAAAAGAGAGCTATATGCCAGTATCGGATTATAGCCTCCTGCCAACATGGCAATGGCGCCAATCAATAATCCGAGCACGATGGAGACGATCGGAACGAGGATCGATCTTTCACCATTAAATATTTTTTTCAAAGTTTCCATAGACGCCTAGCTCCTTCCGCCGTGTTCGGAATCGGTATTGCCCGCCATAAGCAGACCCAAACGCTCATCGTCCCGATGGTCGGCGTCGACCTCTCCGACAAGCTTGCCTTCATACATAACCGCAATCCGGTCGGACAGTGCGTATAGCTCGTCCAGCTCGAAGGATACCAGAAGAATGGCTTTCCCTTCATTCCGCGCCTCAACAAGCCGCTTATGCACGAACTCGATCGCTCCGATATCAAGGCCGCGAGTCGGCTGTACCGCAATGATGAGTTCAGGGTCCTTGTGAATTTCGCGCGCAATGATAGCCTTCTGTTGGTTACCGCCTGACAAAGCGCGGGCAGGAGTATGGATGCCGGACAAGCGCACATCAAACTCCTTAACCAACTTGTCCGCAAGACTATCCATCGCTTTAAAATCGATCAAACCGGACTTCCCGTATTCCGGCTTGAAATACGTATTCAGAATAATGTTTTCGCTAACGGAAAAGTCGAGCACCAAGCCATGCTTATGACGATCCTCTGGGATATGCCCTACCCCGGCAACCGACACTTCTCTAGGAGAAGCGTTAGTTAGGTCTTTGCCGCTTAGCTTCACGCTTCCGCCTTGAGCTTTGCGCATGCCGGTAATGGCATAAATGAGCTCGCTTTGTCCATTTCCGTCAACGCCTGCAATACCAAAGATTTCTCCAGCGCGAACCTGGAACGTCGTTCCGTCGAGCGCCATTTTGCTCTGGTCGCCCTTCATCTGAAGGTTGTCCACGGACAACACGACGTCGCCCGCTTGGCGCTTTGTCTTCTCCACTTGGAAGTTAACGTCGCGGCCAACCATAAGCTCTGCAAGCTGACGCTCGTTTGTTTCGGTCGTCTTCACCGTGCGGATCACTTTGCCGCGGCGAATGACCGTTACGCTATTGGACAACGCCATAACTTCTTTAAGCTTATGCGTAATAATAATGATCGACTTGCCTTCGGCCGCAAGATTACGAATAATTTCGATCAGCTCTTCAATTTCCTGTACCGTAAGTACGGCAGTCGGTTCGTCGAAAATGACGATTTCGGCGCCCCGATATAACGTTTTCAAAATTTCGACCCGCTGCTGCATGCCTACCGTTATATCTTGAATCCGCATTTGCGGATCTACTTTCAGACCATATCGCTCGGAAATCTCTTTTACCTTCTGATTGGCGAGCTTGTAATCAATGGACATTCCTTTTTTCGGCTCGTCGCCAAGCACGATATTTTCCGCAACGGTAAACGGCTGTACCAGCTTGAAATGCTGATGCACCATGCCGATGCCCAAATCAATCGCTTTGGATGCCCCTTCAATAACGGTTTGTTTGCCGTTAATCCAAATTTCGCCTTCGTCCGGCTGATACAAACCGAACAAAATATTCATCAAAGTCGACTTGCCAGCGCCATTCTCGCCTAGTAGAGCATGAATCTCGCCCTTTTTCAGCTCGAAGTTAATGGAATCGTTCGCTACCAAGCCTGGAAACCGCTTCGTAATGCCTTTTAGCTGTACGACTGCCCCGCTCTGATCCATTCTTCATCATCTCCCGGGATCAACATTATGTCTTGCCTATTCATTCCTTGACATGAAACAGACAAGACCGGCTCATGCCGGTCTTGTCCCATTGACCTTTGCCATGTTGTTTTATCGTGATACCAAATGCTCCAACTTATTCAGCCGGAACTTTAATTTCACCGTTAACGATTTTTGCTTTGTACTCTTCAACTTTTTTCAATACGTCCTCAGGAACGTTTACTTTCGAAGTTTCAGGAAGACCTACTGCATTGTCCTTCAAGCCAAGTTCTTGAGTTGTGCCGCCAGCCCATTTGCCGTCGATCAAGTCTTTGGATACTTTGTAAACAGCCGTTTCAACGCCTTTTACCATCGAAGTCAAAGTAACTTTGTCGCCGAACTCAAGCGATTGGTCTTTGTCTACGCCGATAACCCAAACATCTTGTCCATTGTTTTTGCGCTCAGTTGCTTCGTTGAACACGCCGTTTCCTGTGCCGCCGGAAGCGTGGAAGATGATGTCTACGCCAGAGTTGTACAAAGTAGCTGCGATGCTTTTGCCTTGGTCGGGCTTGTCGAACGCGCCAGCATACGATACCGTTACTGTAGCGTTAGGCTTAACCGCTTTTACGCCAGCTACGAAGCCTTTTTCAAAACGAGTGATAACCGGAATTTCCATACCGCCTACGAAGCCGATTTTGTCGGATTTCGTCATAAGGCCAGCAACAACGCCTACCAAGAAGGAACCTTCATGCTCGGCAAATTTAACAGATGCTACGTTAGGAGCCTTTACTTCGGCATCAATTACAGCAAGCTTAGCATCTGGATTTTCAGTCGCCAATTTAGTCAAAGCGTCCGTGAACAAGAAGCCAATGCCCCAAGTCAGACTGTAGCCTTCACGAACGAAGTTGTTCAGGTTCGGCTCCATGTCAGCCTCGCCTTTACTTTCCAAAAACTTTGTTTCCGCGCCAGTCGCTTTGTTCAGCTTTTGAAGGGCTTCCCATGCGCTTTGGTTAAACGATTTGTCGTTTACGCCGCCAACGTCGGTAACCATACCGATTTTAAATTCTTTACCCGATCCGTCGGAAACTACTTTTTCTCCGCCTTCTTTGTTAGCGCCGCCCGATTTGCCGCCGCCGCAAGCAGTAAGGACTAGCGAAATTGCTACGATTAGCATGAGCATAAAGCTAAATGTCTTTTTCATGCTTCATTCTCCCCTTCTTCTTATAGTTTGTTTAACATTGATGTTGGCTAATACAGCCCCACTTTAACAGTATTGCTGTTCCTAGCTTCATAATTCATTATAGTGACAAAAACATTTACGTCAATCAAATTGTGTGAGATACAATGCTACTTTTTATAGAAATCCATGAAAGTATGTAAGCGTTTTACACTTATTCGGCTATACAAACGAAAGTCCCGTCGCTCACATGGAGCAACGGGACCATATTCCGTTATTTTTTGTCTGGATTTTCTGGATCGTTAGAACCGCTAGAATCGTCAACCGGATCGGCTGGTTTCACTTCCGCCTCTTCGCGAGGCTGGATGCGCACCTTCACGTCGCCGATTTCATCAATAATCGGCTCCGCCGTCGATTCTACCGCCGGCGCTCCGTCTCCACCGCTTTCCGAACCGCTCTCGCTATTCAGAGTGCCCGTTTCGATAAGCGCTTTGATTTGATCCATCTCAAGCGTTTCACGGGTGAGAAGCGTATTCGCGATCAGATGCATTTCTTTGCTCTTCTCCGTCAGCAGCTTCTTCGCTCTATCGTAGCAAGCGTTAATAATCGTCTGCATCTCTTGATCGATTTCGTATGCAATGGCATCGGAATAGTTCTGCTCGTGTCCAAGGTCGCGGCCGAGGAACACTTGGCCTTGCGAATTGCCGAACTGCATAGGTCCGAGCCTGTCGCTCATGCCGTATTCCATAATCATGCTGCGAACGATGCCTGTTGCCGATTTAAAGTCGCTGTATGCTCCGGTACCGATTTCGCCGATGTAAATTTCCTCGGCTACGCGGCCCGCCAGCAAACCAGTTACTTTATCGAGCAATTCCTGCTTCGTTACCAGCATACGGTCTTCTTTTGGAAGCATGATGACATATCCGCCTGCGCGTCCTCGCGGGATAATCGTAACCTTATGCACCAAGTCGGCGTGTTCCAAGAAAAATCCTGCAATCGTATGGCCCGCTTCGTGATAAGCGACAATGCGCTTCTCGCGATCGCTGATCACGCGGCTTTTCTTTTCGGTACCGACGATGACGCGGTCAATGGCGTCGTCGATATCGACCATATTGATTTCTTTCTTATTGCGGCGAGCCGCAAGCAAAGCAGCCTCGTTCAGCAGGTTTTCCAAATCGGCTCCGCTGAATCCAGTCGTACGCTTTGCGATGACATCCAGTTTCACTTCGCCTGTAAGCGGCTTGTTGCGCGCATGTACTTTCAGTACCGCCTCGCGGCCTTTTACATCTGGACGGTCAACCGTAATTTGGCGGTCAAAACGGCCTGGACGCAGAAGCGCCGGGTCCAAAATGTCCGCGCGGTTAGTCGCCGCGATAATAATAATGCCTTCGTTAGCGCCAAAGCCATCCATCTCAACGAGCAACTGGTTGAGCGTTTGCTCGCGCTCGTCGTGACCGCCGCCAAGACCTGCGCCACGCTGACGACCTACTGCGTCAATTTCGTCGATGAAGATAATACAAGGAGCGTTTTTCTTCGCATTTTCGAATAGGTCCCTTACGCGGGATGCGCCGACACCGACGAACATCTCTACAAAGTCGGAACCGGAAATGCTGAAGAACGGTACGCCCGCTTCGCCGGCCACTGCACGCGCCAGCAACGTTTTACCTGTACCTGGAGGACCTACGAGCAATACGCCTTTCGGAATGCGCGCACCTACCAGGTTAAACTTGCGAGGATCCTTCAAGAAATCGACGACCTCGACAAGCTCTTGCTTCTCTTCATCCGCACCGGCTACGTCCTCAAACGTAATCTTCTTCTTCTCTTCGTTGTACAAGCGTGCACGGCTCTTGCCAAAGTTCATCACTTTGCCGCCGCCGCCTTGCGCTTGATTCATCAGGAAGAAGAACAGGACGATTAGCAAAATAAACGGAATGATCGACGTCAGGAACGTCATCCAGAAGCTTGGAGTATCCATCTGCTTGGCCGTATACTTAAAGCCGTACTGCTTCTCCCAGTCATTAAGATTCTCCGCGGCATCCGTGCTGATGCGAGTCGAGAAGTTGTCGTTCTCCGCACCGGCAGGCTTTTCTTTATATTTACCCGTGATGTAATAAGATTCTTTATCGTACTTTGCCGTGATTTCCGCTACATTGCCCGACTCGACAAGAACCCTGAACTCATCGTATCTTAACGGCTTGGTGGACTCACCCTGTCCGCTAATATATTGGAAAACGCCAACGGTAACCAAAAAGATAATCAAATAAAAACCAGTATTTCGGATGATCCGATTCATCCCCTACCTCCTCTCAGACGCTTTAAATATTTTACCATAGCATGACTTTCCATCACAATAGAGGCTGGTGGAGGAGTGGCATGTACGGCTCGAGCGCAATTATTTCTCGTATACATGAGGTTTCAAAATGCCGATGAAAGGCAGGTTCCGGTACTTTTCTCCGTAGTCTAGTCCATACCCGACAATGAATTCATCCGGCACTGTAAAGCCTTTGTAATCCGGAGCCAAATCCACATTACGGCGGGCCGGCTTGTCGAACAGCGTGCATACCGTTACGGATTTTGCGTTGCGGCGCTCCAATACATCAATCAAATAGCTTAGTGTAAGACCGCTGTCGATAATATCTTCGACAATAAGGACATCGCGTCCTTCCACCGACACGTCAAGATCTTTAATAATCTTCACAACGCCGGAGGATTTGGTGGAAGCCCCATAGCTGGATACCGCCATAAAATCGATTTCAAGCGGAACCGTAATGGTCTTGACCAAATCGGACATAAAAATAAACGCGCCTTTGAGAACGCAAATAACGAGCGGATTGCGTCCCTCGAAATCGGCGCTTAGCTGCGCACCGAGCTCTCTAACCTTTGCACCAATCTGCTCTTCGCTGTATAAAATGTCTTTAATGTCGTTTTGCAAAGTTGTAATCCTCCCACGCGATACCTATGTTTATGTGTATACCCTTGCTTCTTATTCGTTGCGCGCGCGTATACGCAGTACCTTTGAGCAGTCCTCCGCCACAAGCGCATGTCTGGAACGGCGAATGCCGGGAATCCACAGCAGGTTGCCCTCACCGTCGCCAAGCAGCGGATAAAGCCCCCTCCTAGAAGACGGCACCTTCTCGTCAACGAACATATCTTGCACTTTTTTTGACCCATTTAATCCTAAAACATCAATTCTGTCTCCCGGCAGTCGACTTCTTACATGCAGAGGAAATACAAGCTGAGACGCATCAAAATACGCCTCCATGCGCGTACCCGGCTTGTCCGCCGGGAGGCCGTCTTCCAGCCACTCCAGCTCAAAGCTCCAGCCGCTCGGGCGGGCGTCGATCCGCTCGGTACTGCCTTCAAGTATTTCGTAGTCGTACTGTTCCGGGCTTGTTTCATTACTCCGGGAACACTTCTGCCATCTCATGATGCCGTATTCGCGAACGCACCGGATGCCGCTGCCTACGTCCATTCCCCATGTAGTGGAAGCATGCCCTGAAGCTGCGAGACGCATCGTCTCAATACCGCCAAAGGATAAGTTTTCCGTTTCCCGCGAAAGATAACTTAATATTAGTTTAATCAATCTCCTTTGTAAAGCGACGTGAAGCCGTTCCAGCTCTTCGCAGCCAATCTCGAACATATCCCGCTTGCGGCTCACAAGCCTTTCGAATATTTGTTCCGTCTGCCGTTCCATATAGTCGTCCTCTGTCCCTGCCACCTCGGCAAGCCTTTGCAAGGAAAGCGGGAGCTGAGGATTAAACTGCGACAAATAAGGAATGACATCCAGACGGATAACGTTGCGAAAATAATACCGCTCCATATTGCTGCTGTCCGAGCAGTATGGAACTTCCCTTTCCTCGCAATAGCGAAGAAGGTCCGACTTGTTCATACGGAGCAAAGGCCTTATTAGTTCCATGTTTTTTTCCCGCCTGGCGCTTCCCATCCCGGATAGTCCGGCAAGTCCGGTTCCTCGGATGATCCGCATAAGCACGGTTTCAGCTTGATCATCGCCATGATGCGCCAGCGCAATTCGCTCTGCGCCGTGTTTCTTAGCCACCTCGTACAGAAAGGCGTAACGCTTCTCTCTGGCGGCAGCCTGCAAATTTAGACGATTTTCTTCTATATATGTAGGAAGGTCCAATTCAATCGTTTCGCATGGCACGCCGAGACCTCCACAGTATGCTTTCACCGCCTCAAGCTCTATCGCCGATTCTTCGCCCCTAAAGCCATGATTGACGTGAGCGGCAACGAGACTGAGACGGTGTTCCTTCGCAAGAGCATGCAGCATATGCAGGAGCGCCATAGAATCCGGGCCGCCAGATACGGCGACGACAATGGTATCGCCTTCGCTCCACAGCCCTTGGTCCGCGGCTTCGCGCGCAAGCTCCGACAGCAGTGCGTCACTCATTGTTCATTAACCCCTCCTTGCCCTAAAGCATATTGTTCAGCAGCCAAACAATTGAAACGGCCAGCAACAGTCCGGATGTGGCAGCGAGCCCCTTCAGCCAGCCCGGCGTATGCGAACTTCGCCTTGTCTCTTTCCTGTGCATAAGCAGACGCCATGCCTCCGCCCCCTCCACCGCACTTGCAAATTCGCCGGCTAACGCCCTGCGCAGCCAGCCCGAAACCGGCTTTAGCCCCGGACAGCTATCTGCAATTGCCATCAATTCGGCGGAAGAGCGGTTTTGCGGCAGCAAATCCTTGGTCAGCGCATGAAGCCGCTTCGGCTCGTGAAGCTGAATGCACATCACTCCGAAGGAGAACAAATCGTACCTCGGATCGGCGGAGCGAGAGCCGCTGTTCCAATAGCCTCGGTCATAAATTTCGGTGAACTGGCGAATGCTTTTGCCCGATGCCGTTACGCCGCCGAAATCAACTAGCTCCACATGCCCGTAATCCGCTACAAGCACATTTTCGACCTTTAGGTCGCCGAACACCCATCCGGCTCGGTGCAGCTTTGCCAGTTTGCCAAGCAGGTTCAGAGCTACTAAAGGGAACCAGTCCGAGCCTTGTTCCTTCAAATAACTGGCGAGCGTCACTCCGCGCACATATCTCATTATGTAAAAAGGGTATTCGCGGCCTCCCGGTCCATACATATCGTCCACATCAAAAAGAAACGGGTCCATGCCTTGTCCCTTTTGGCCGGCCAGCGATTTCAGCACATTGATTTCCGACTGCAGATCGACAGCGTCGGAGCCTACTTTCAGAGCAAACCAATCACGATCCCTCTGCACCAGATAGACCTTTCCATTCGCCCCTTCTCCAAGCAGCCGCTCTATCCGGTATTTCCCTTGCCTCCACTTGCCGACCACCATGCTTCCGGGCCGAAGCTCCAGCTTAAACGACGTAGTCACCCATCATCCCATCCGTTTCATGTCTGCTCCTCCGGCCGTAATCGCTATTTGCGCTTTGCCGGAAGTAATCCACTACCCCCATAATAGCCGGCCCCGTCGGGGTCGTGCCGCCCATCTGCAATTTAGGGAAGATGGAGTGCACGCCGGTTAAATGTTCCGTCCAGCCGAGGTCCATGATACAGTCGTCGCCATGCCTGGAACCAGGAAAATGAAATACCGCTATTTCACTTTTACCCTGTCTGGCCTGCAAGCTAAGCATCAAATCGCGAATCGCTTCCTCCACTGCGGCAAGCTTAGGCTTCATGCTGGCACTGGCGTCAATCAGCAGCGCTACTTTCAGCCCCGTTGTTTCGCCCAACTCGTCGATGACGCGAACGACCTCTCCTCGCTTCTCTGGAGGCAGAGCCTCAATAGAACCGTTGCCGAGCACATGCTTAAGTTCCTTCTGTACGGCGAGTTGGATCGTTTGAACGACCGTTTTCCTCGTCATCATCTGTACCGTCTGCGACAGCTGCCTCATGTTGACCATTCGGCTAAGTCCGCCGCCGGCGCGGGCAATTTCTTCAATTTCGGCAGCGCCCAGCTCGCCCACATCGCCGTAATCGAGTACGCCAACCACGTTGACGGTTACCCCTTCCGAGCTGGCGTGCGCAGCCGCAACTACCGGACTCAAGCCTACATTGGAGCAGCCATCCGTAATAAGCAAAATTTGCTTCATGTCGTTATCCCTCCGAGAAAGCTGAATTACATGCTTCCTATCAGTTTTGCCCTTTTTAAGAGAGATAAACGCCCATTCTATCATTTCGTTCTTTTGTTTCCTTAACGCTATTATCGGCTGCTTCCTACGTGCCAATAAGCAATATTATAGCATAGCGCGCGCTAAACCCCATAAGTCCCTGTTGCCTCCTCACAATCCGACAGGCTGCCGCTCAATCGTCCGACACGTTTCGAAACGCTTTGGGTAGAAGGGCCTTGCGACTGAGGGGCGATTTACAAGATGGAGGACTGAACTAGATAATGATAGGGAATGTAAAATAATTGCTAAGGGAGTGTTTTTATGCCGAGCAAGGTGCTGATAGTGACTGGAGACGGGGCGGAAGTGTTGGAATTGTTCTATCCCTATTACCGCCTGCTAGAGGAAGGCTATGACGCCGTTATCGCTTCCCCGACGAAAAAGGTGCTGAATACCGTGGTCCATGATTTTGTTGAGGGTTGGGAGACTTATACGGAAAAGCCTGCGCATTTACTACAGTCTCATCTCGCCTTTGCCGACGTTGATCCTTCGGATTATATCGGGCTCATCATTCCAGGGGGACGCGCACCCGAATACATACGTACACACGCGGAGCTTCCGCGGATTGTGCAGCATTTTCTAGATGAGGATAAGCCCGTGGCTGTTATTTGCCATGGCGCTCAAGTGTTTCTGACTCTTGCGGATACGGAATACTTTGAGGGACGTGTTATGACTTGCTACACGGCTGTAAGGCCTGACGTGGAGCGGCTCGGCGCCATTTATCCGGAAGGCACGCTTCATGCGGATCGCAAGCTGGTGAGCGGTCACGCTTGGCCGGACTTGCCTGGGTTTATGCGGGAGTTTTTGCGCTTAGTGCGTGAGGAAGAGCGTTTCAGAGCAGGATGATCCATACTTTAAAAATTTAATGGCTACAATTTACTTAAGGGTTATCTGTTATTTCTTTAATAAAGTAAACTGAGCTAAGTTTTTTTTAATCTATAATGTAACGCCTAATAAAACTTCCTTTCCAGACAATTTTGTTATAATCACTTAGACCACCTACCCAAAGTGGTTCTAAATACAGTACCACTAAACTACATTACATAACTATTTAAATTACATACCATAACTCATGATGTTAATTTATTAAAAAAGTTCATTGTCTAATTAGACAATGAACTTTTTTAATAAATTAAATTAATATGTGCTAATTAAAGACATTTGATGAGTGTCAGGATCTAATTCAGCTTGGAATGTATATGTTTGCTGCTTTGCAATTCCAGCAATATTGTAAGTAATATCTCCCTTTGCTTGTGCCCTAATTGATTGTCTCTGTCCATTACTGTAAACATGGTGTTTTCCAACCGCACTAATGCGTTGAACTGTAGCAAATCCAGTATCAACGACATCCTGCCAAATGTCATTTGGATCCGAACTCTTAATAAACCCTCTGCCATATTGAGTGTCATAATAAGTAAAGTCAGCGACACTAAGCTCAATTCTCGCGTATCCAGTCATCCAAGTGTAGCTTTTTTCAATAACAGATCTTTTGCTCCAGCTATTTAATGCCGATACACCAGTTTTCTCATGCTTTACAGTATAAGTAATAGTACTTCCGTCATCAAATTTAAGCACCAGCGGACGATTAGGATCAAGAATTATTTTATTGTTTTGCTCCTCATTCGTACTAGATAATTTTGAATTTAATTTGGACTGATAGAAGGATATTTGTTGGAGCTTTTGGATCTCTAACTGTGAATTAAGTGCATCAGGTAAATTAGTTTCTACACTCTCTGCATTTACTGTTGTAATACTCAAGAGAAAAGATAATACAATACATAGACTTAAAAGAATTTTAATTTTCCGTTTCATAATAAATCTCCTTCTCTCAAATGATTTAATGTAGGTGGTTATGAATTAGATCGACCTTCTCAATTAACATCAGTGTAGTTAAAACCAATAGTCACCCCTTTGAGTTAGTATTATTAATGCAAAAATAGAATACATCTATTCCATTAGATTGTAAATACTAAGAGTAATATATAGTTCTATTTTACTATAACATTATGGTTTGTTATTTTTAGTAAGTAACAAAGTAATTATTTATAACTCGTATTACAATTAAATACTTATTGGTTTCCATCAAATCGCAAATTATATCCTGCTGTTTACAAATAAGAGTATTACATTCTCCTACTTCATAATTCAAAACACACTTTACTCTCAACTGACCTATCTTTGGACGCTCCCTCCGCGTCACGACAAGACACTTGAATGACCCCCATTCAGATAGATACCTGTCCATTCGGGCGACGAACACGGTCATGTCATCCACGATGTCGCCCTCGTGGTACCTCACAACCGTACCCTGCGAGTATTCGGTCGCTATTTCGCTAATATTGCGCTTCATCCACATCCCCTTTTTGACCGCATGACCCGGCGCGTCCATTCACTTCCAGCCGCTGAACGCCTGAACGCCTCGCAGCAACATATCCTCGATCCTGGCTTTGTTGAAGCGCTCACCATAACGAAAGAAATGGTCAAACAACGCAACCTAGCATTGCTCAAGTGATTCCAGTTGTTGATAGAATGTATCCTCCTGCTCGAAAAAGCGATTATAATTGTCTATTGATTGGGTCTTGCAACGCCGGTTTCGTTAAAAAATGAAGAGATTTGAGGTATTTCGATTACAATGGATGACACTCCAATGAAATTGAACTTACATTTATAAGAATAACAATTCGGCCCTAGTCAAAATACAATTAGGACTAAGACCGACTCTCTTTGACTATATAGATTTGAAATGCATGAATTTACGACAAGCATACCTCTCTATATCGAAATGATCCTTTTTAGAAGCGCAGCATGAATTACTCCTCCGCCAGCACCTTGAACTGCTCCAGCGTCTGCGTAAATCTCTCCCCATGGCCTTCAGCCGCCTCCAGGAAATCATTCATTGTCAGGATGAAGCTGCCTTGCTGCTCGTTGCTTGTGACTGCTTTATAAATATTACCCGGCAAATTCGGAGAAAGTTTGCTCTTAGGAAAATATTCGTGGCAAAAAATCCAGTCTGGTTGCATACCAGACTGGCTGCTATTATTATTTTCACCTAATCGACTATCCGACAGTCTTTAGCTCACCGTCCTTGGCCGCTCCATCCGCGTCACGCCAGGCCACTTGAACGACGCCCATTCCGGCAGATGCTTGTCTACTCTAGCGACGAGCACGGTCATATCGTCCACGATATCCCCTTCATGGTAGCGTACCACCGTCTCCAGCAGCATATCGGCCATCTCCTGCGGGTCGTCGGTCGCCATTTCACCAATAATCCGTTTCATCCACATCTCCTTGTTGACCGCGTGACCCGGTGCGTCATAGATGCCGTCGCTCATCATGACGAGCGTATCGCCCGGCTGAAGCTGCATCGATACGGAATCGACGTCGATATCCTGAATAATGCCAATCGGCAAATTGTTGGCTGTAATCGGAATAACCTCCTTGCCGCGTTTAATAAAGCTGGGCGTAGACCCGATTTTCATAAACGTCGTATGAGCGGTATATAAATCGACGATAGCCAGATCCACTGTCGCATACATCTCCTCGGAAGATCGCAGCAGCAAAACGGAATTGACCGACTTCACCGCCAGCTTCTCGTCCATCCCCGACTGTAGAAACTGTTGCAAAATAGACAGCGCTGCGCTGCTCTCCTGGCGCGCCCGCTCCCCATTGCCCATGCCGTCGCTGATCGCAACCGCAAACTTGCCGTTGCCCAGCTCCACCAGACTAAAGCTGTCTCCCGACAGCAAACCTCCTCCTTTTGCCGCTCCGGCAACCCCCGTCTCAATTTCATATTGCTTCGCCGAACCGAAAGTGACCATAGTCGGCTCTCCATGCTTGGCTGGAGGCACCTCAGTTTTGACCGCAATATGTTCCCCCAAAATGTCGCTCAGCAGCGGAGCAATAATTTTACGGCATTCGTCGAAGCCCTTATCAAAAGAGTGGTACACTTCGATCTCTACATTTCCCTCCTCTAAATTGACGATATCGACCCCCTGAATAGACAATCCAAGCCCTTCTACCGCCTCCCTAATTTGCTCCTCCTGCAAATGAAGCGTTTGGCCTTCCCGCTTAATCTCTTTGGACAGGTCCTCCATGACCTGCGATACGCCCAGCAATTGATCCGCTACCAACTGGCGGGAGTCCATAATCTGCTTTTTCCAATGCGAGTTATTCTGGTACAGCTCATACTGATGCTGCATGACCGACATCACCTGAGAAGTTTTGACGCAGTGCGATGTCCATGTGCGCGGCAGCTCCTTGGAAGCCGGAACTCTCTTCTCCTCTACCGTCGTCATCATTTCGGTCATCATGTTGTACGTATGAAAAAATTTCCCCTCCCAGCAAGAGTTTTGGCGATGGCAGCTAGCACAGCTCCTCTCCGCTACGGCGTTCATGAAGTGTCCGATTTCGTCTTCGCGCTTAACCTCCTTAACATTTTGGTTTAATTGGCTAAAGCTGCGGGACAGCTGCAAAAACACATCGGAAAATTGAGTCACTCTCTCCGCCGTCACTTCACGCACCCGCTTGGCGTAATCATGCTGCGACTTCACATGTTCGTTCGTACCCGGCACATACCGGGCAATCGTTCGTATGACGCCGCGAGGCGTCAACATCAGCAGCGTAGCGGCCGCGACCGACTCCCAAGTGGAGCTCATCACATCCGGCCCCGTCCCTATATAAATAGATAAAATAGAAGTGCCCAGCAGCATGCCGAAAGCGGCGGCCATCTTGCCCCCATCCCTGAGCAGCCCTGCCAGCAGGCCGGCGAATGCGAGCATGCTCATTTGCACAATGGCGCTGAAATCGGCCAAGCTGAGAATCAGTCCCGCCACTACGCCGACAGACGCTCCAAGCGGCGCTCCTCCCGCCATAGCGAACAGCAGCAGCATATACCTGGACATGACATGCTCCGCCGACATGCCGTAAACGATCCAGCCTACAGCTCCGGTCATGACGGAAGCGAGCAAAATCATGACGCAAATAATTTCTTCATGCTTCAGCGCGGCCGACTTTTTCGTCATCGTCAATACAGGGATCGCATGGATATAGACGAGCGTTAGGACAAAAGCAAGGGAGGCTTCCACGACCACCAGCATAAAGTTGTACCAGTTAAGAGTTTCCCCGATAAACACTCCGAACAATTGAACGAGCAAAGTAGCGGTGAATACTAATATCGGCGCTGTGGAGAGTTCCGCTTTTTCATACGCCTCCAGTCCCCTCATAAGAAGGAACAGCACCGCAATTTCCATGGCGATCCAAAGCGGCGCAGGCTCCGCGGCAAACCAGCTCCCGGCTACAAGCGACACGGCGATCCATCCGTAAATATCCTTTCTCATAAAATACATAACAGCAAAATAGGCGGCGGCAAACGGCATCAACGATTCCAAAATGACGGCCCTCCCGAGCAGAAACGCTACAGCTACAAGAAGAATCGTCCATTTTTTTGCGAGGAGCATGGAAACCGTCCCCTTGACGGCTCTCATCTCCTTCCCTTTCTGTACTGCAGCTCGAAACAGGCCTTCCCGCTTCACTCCGGGAATTTGGGCAACGCTCTCTTTCTTCACTAACAGACACCACCAATCCGAATGTAATGTGTTTCCCATTATAGGAGCTTGTCTGTATGAAGTTTGTCAGTTAACGTAACATGGCCAAAAGTTTTTTCCGACAAAAAGAAGGGCTGCCGCAGTCATTGTCAGCAATCGCAAAAAACCAGTGCCCTAGCGGCTTTCCCCAGTTTCTCCCCACTGTTCCCCGTCATTTCCTTCAACAAAAAAAACGAATAACGCTTTCAGAGAAATAGCGAATGGAGGCAATAACCTGTCGGGATTGGAAGAGGATGGGAGAAAACTTTTTTTCTAACGGAGTCATATTCGCCAAAACGACTTTTACACTCTCGCGCTCGACACCGAATGGTACAATCGACTGCCGAATACCCGTAAACCTAAGCCAATTCGGGAAATATAGCGTTTAAATGTCGGGAAATAAAGGAGAAAAATGCGCGTTCCAATGCCTTTGTCGCCCACACTCCCGGTAAAAACAAAAAAAGCAGAGCCGTTAGGCCCTGCTCGATCTATAAAAGATTCGTTATTGTTATACTCGCTTAGCTCCGCGTCCACCGCGTTTGCCTTCCGTATTCTTCTTCAGGGAAGAAATACGCTCCTCGCTGTCTTTTAAGAAGCGCGACATTTTATCCTCGAATGACGGTTTGCCGAACGACGGCCTGCCAGACGATTGCTTGTTGAAGGGACGTCCGCCACGGTCTTGACCACCTCCGCGGTTGAAACGTTCTCCGCCTCCCGGTCCGCCTGGACCCGAGCGCTCGCGTTGCGGCGGCGGCTGATGGCCTTCCGGCCGATCAATGGCCTGCTTAATGGATAGTCCGATCTTTCCGTCTTTGTCCACGTTGATCACTTTAACCTTCACGACATCGTCGATCTTCAGGTGATCCTTCACGTCCTTGACGTAGTTATCGGCAATCTCTGAAATGTGAACTAGACCTGTGACACCTCCCGACAAGTCGACAAATGCCCCAAAATGCGTAATGCCCGTCACTTTTCCTTCTAACTTGGCGCCCACTTCAATTGCCATAAAATAAAATGTTCCTCTCTCAAAGTTTTGTGATAAAACAGCTCGCCCACTATCAGGGCGGCGATTCGAACAAAACTTGCATGGTAAGCAAGATGGTTCTAAATCACACTTAACCACATCCGCGTGATATTAAAACACTGACCGGCTATGCCAGCATAAGTCTTGCATCTATCGTGATTATACCCGAACGGCGGAAGCAAGGTCAACAGACGTTCATCCTGCCCCCGCGCCCTATTATTCGCTGAAGATTTGCTGTTCTCCTTCTTTGACCATTCCTTGTTCCTTGGTCGCCAGTTGCGAGATATATTCGGGGTCGTTCAGCCGCTCCACTTCGCGCTTGAGCGCTTCAGTGCCAGCCTTCGCCTCTTTAATGTTGCTTTCGATCGTGGTGAGCTTGAGATAGGTAGCCTTCTGCTGCTGCATCTGGCCAAATAAAGTATATCCCGCCCAGCCCAAGAACAAAACAATGAACATCATCCATAGCTTGTACCGGCGCTTCGAAGCCGAGCCATTCGCCGATCGGTTTTTCGTTGCGGTCGCCATTTGCGCTATCTCCTCCTAAACCATTGATTCCAAAGACGCATGATGGCAGCCAGTCCCTTTGCAAGACGTTCTTCCACCCTCCATCTCTCCCAATAAGGCTTCATCCATCGCCCGAGCGGACGTGCCATAGGCCTCAAAAGCCACAGCAATAAAAGCCAAATTGGACGAACCAATTGTACCACAACTTTTAGGAGGAAAATAGTGAGCGCAGTCCCAAATCCTAAAATAACTTTTACCAATTTGTAGAGTAAAAGCAGCGGCTTCCATATGAACACCAGCACAAGTCTCCATATAAACGCAATGAGGGCCCGCATAGCGCGAATCGCCCATTTGACCAGTTGAATGACAAGCTTGCTAAACAACCAATAGTGAAGAATGACCCCGACAGCCAGTCCCAAAAAAACGTACGCCCGCACCTCGCCGTTGTTGCTGGCGTAAAGCATTCGGAATACGACCACGGCGGAAGCCATCCAATAGACGACATCCAGAAGCGGCAGCCACCAACGCGGAAATCTCAGCTCATTTGACACAACGCGGTATCCGTCGAATACAACGCCCATGCCAAGGCCGGATAACAGCATGATAGCCACCGTCATCCACTGCACGCTTAATGTCACTTAAACAACTTTCCGAACAGCCCTTTGGACTTGCCCCCGGCCGCTCCATCCAAATAGGCGAGAGAATGCACCAAACCTTCAATCGCAACCAGCCCTTGCTCCAGGCTAAGATGCTTAATATGCAAATTCTGCCCCGTGACGGTCAAGAAGCCCAGCTCCGTATCGAGCAGAAACTCCTCGCTGTCGAAGCTCTCCACATTCGTAACCCCGGTCAGCTCCAGCAGCTTTCGATTAATCAGCTTCACATCCTGGTTTTTCTGCCCCTTGCCCACTTCAGCCATAGACTTCTCCCCCGCTTCCTTATTTTCTCTATTACTCTATGGGGAAAGGACAAGGATTAGAACTTCCGTTTCTGCTAGAAAAAGAACCCCTCGCCACAGACCGCAAACGACGGGGCCCTCCACTAAGCAGCCATATAAGTCATATCCTAGCGAAAAACAAAAGCAGCCCGTCCTCGCGAGAGGTACGGGCTGCTTCATTGCGTTATTGCCCCTCCCAGTCAAGACCGGTTTCACGGGGACGCTGTTCTTCTTTCACTAAGGTATACAGCTCGCCGGCTTCATCCTTGCGGGTCGTCTCCGTGAGGCGTTCTACACGCACCGTCACGATTTTTTGACCGTACTGGATTTGGAGCTCGTCGCCGACTTTGACGGCGCTGCTTGCTTTCGCTTCGCGGCCGTTGATCCACACTCGCCCTTGCTCGGAAACATCCTTCGCAACGGTGCGGCGCTTGATCAGCCGGGACACCTTGAGAAATTTATCTAAACGCATAAATTACTTAATCGCTTCTTTCAACTTGTTGCCTGCTTTGAATGCAGGAACTTTGGATTCAGGGATGTTGATTTCTTTACCCGTTTGCGGGTTGCGGCCAACACGGCCGGAACGTTTGCGAGTTTCGAAAGTACCGAAGCCGATCAATTGTACTTTCTCACCGCTTGCAAGCGCATCAGTTACTTCACCAAGGAAGCCGTTCAGGACGGATTCTACGTCGCGTTTCGTAAGTCCGCTCTTTTCTGCAATGTTGTTGATAAGGTCTGTTTTGTTCATGTGAATATCCTCCTATTAATGAAACGGTTATTTGTGGCCGCCGCTATCAAAGTGCGGCTAACCCTTTGGCAAAATCTGCTCTCACGAAGAATACTTATTCTGCTTGAGAGTACAAAATCCTGCCGAGAAGCTTAAATTTTTTTGGGAATAGTGCGGAAAAACGGCGAATTGTGGCGAAAGATATTACAGTGAGCGCCTTTTGGCTTCTTCCCACCAACGATCCATTTCTATTAAATCAGTCTGGTCAAAAGTTTTGCCGTTTATACGAAGCTGCTCTTCTATATATTGAAATCGGCTCTTAAACTTTCGATTTGTACGAGAGAGCGCCTCTTCCGGATCGGCATGGATAAAGCGCGAGGCGTTTACGACGGCAAACAGCAAATCGCCAAGCTCGTCCGCTTGCTTTTCCCGGTCCCCGTTTTCAATCGCTTCTCTCAATTCACTGATCTCCTCTTCGACTTTCGCCAGAACAGGCCCTAAATCCTCCCAGTCAAAACCAACTTTTGCGGCTTTTTTCTGAAGTTTATAAGCTTTCATCAAAGCGGGCAAGTCCGGAGGGATGCCGTCGAGCTGTGATTGCCGCTCTGCTTCCGTTCCTTTCAGCCGTTTCTCCTCGGCCTTCATCCCTTCCCAATTGGCAAGCGCCTCGTCCGCATTACCCGCGTCAAGGCCCCCGAACACATGAGGATGACGGAAAATCAGCTTTTCGTTCAACGACTGGATGACATCGTAAACGGTAAAGGAACCTGTCTCTTCCTCCATCTGGCTATGAAGCATCACTTGCAAAACGACATCGCCGAACTCTTCCTGCATGCCGGTAGGATCGTCGTTATCGATTGCTTCCAGCGCTTCATACAGCTCTTCAATAAAGTTTTTGCGAATGGATTGGTGAGTCTGCTCTTGGTCCCATGGGCAGCCCTCGGGACTCCGCAAAATGCTGACGATTTCATGAAGCCTGTCAAACGAGCGATTGCGAAGGACGGGATCGTCGGAACGAGGCACATAGATGATTGAGAGATTCCCATACTCCTGATTCCGGTCCAGCTCATAGATCGGAACGCGAAGCTGCTTCTCCTCGCCCGCAACTCCAAGCGCGTGTCCGATTACGACTTCAAATTGTTCCGGATAACGCTCCAAAAGCGCCAGCTTCACATCGGAAGCAGTAAAAGCATCATACACCTGTCCGATTACCGTATGCAACTGCGGCTGCAAAAGGGAGGATTGAAGCTCCGCCGCATCCAGCAGCGCAAAACCTTCAATCGGGTCGAAGCCAAGGCTTGCAAACGCGGCATCCAGAAAGCTTTCGCCGCCCAAAACCGTCAGCTCTATCCCGGCTTCCCCACAGCGTTCGCGCAGCAGTTGTACCGTTCGTTCCGCCACCATGGGATGGCCGGGCACGGCGTATATAACGGCGCCCTCACCGCTTCCCGAAGCCCCTTCGCCGCGCGTAGACTCTTCGATCAACGATTGCGCGATCGCTTCATACACTTCAGGGAACGAATCGTACTTCTCGTAAAAAGAATCAAAGGAAGTATATTCAATTTGATGCTCGTTAAGCAGCGCCATAACAGGATGCCGCTCCGTCCGCACGAACAAACGAGAAGCCGTTTGCAGCCTCCGCCATATGCCTAGCGTAAGCTGATCAGGATCGCCGGATCCAAGTCCAACAATAACAATGGGCAAATTAGCCATAAGAAAAGCCCTCCTCTTGCATATTCAAATGATCGCTTAGCGATCTATTAACGCTCCTCAAGCGGCGGAATAAGCCGCCGCTTCCTCAGCCGGGCGGCCAGCTCTTCGCCGCCCGGAATCGCGCGCCATTCGCGCGCGCCAACCGCGCCGCAGCGCAAAGCGGCCGCGGCGAACACAAAAGCGCCGACGGCTGCGCACGTCAGCGCAACCGCTGCCGCCTGCACTCGCGGCGGCAGCCCCTCAAGGGGCGCGGAGCCTAGCGCGCGCCCCGCAAGCAGCACCGCGCTGGCCATCAGCCCCAGCGCGGCAACGCCTCCGGCGGCGGGGCCAAGCCCCTTGCCCCGCGCGCCATGCGAAGCATGCGGCGGGCGGAGCCCCGCAGCCGCATGGCGGAGCGCCGCCGCGGAAAGCAGCGCAGCGGCGCTTAGCGCGGCAACGCCGGAGAGGGCCGCTCCCTCGATTCCGAGGGAGGGGACAAGCGCGGCGTTGAGCGCGCCTTTCATCAGCGCTGCGAGCACGAGCAGCGCTAGAGGCGCCCGCACTGAGCCGAGCGCTTGCAGCGCGGGCGCAGTCACTGCGCTGAGGCAGCCTGCCAGCGCGGTACAGCCGACGATCGCAAAGGCGAGAGTGCCCTTTGCGTCCTTATACAACATCACGTTCAACGGCTCCGCAAGCAAGAACAGACCTATAGCGGCAGCAGCACCGGTCAGCCAGCCGAATCGGAGCATCAGCGACAAACGGGGGCCAAGCAGCCCCACGTTGCCCTCCGCCCTAGCTGCAGCAAGTCCTGGCACCATCGCGGCCGCTCCTGCGGCTGCTGCCATAACGACAAGCTGCACAAGAGGGCCTCCCCTGCTATAAATGCCAAACTGCGTCATCGCAGCGGCATCGGAAAACCCGTTGTCGCTCAGCAGCCTAGGAACCATAAAGGCATCCACCACACCAAGAGCCGGGACAACGATGGATGCCAGCGCAGCCGGACCGGCTAGAAGAGCGAGCTCTTTCATCTCTTTCAGCATTCGACCCCGGCGCGCATGAACCCCCTCTCCAGCAGAAACCGCTCCTCCCGCTGGACGAAAAACCTTCTCCCGCCAGCCTCGCCCCGCAAGCAGCAGCAAAGCAGCAAAAGCGCCAGCCGCTGAGCCTCCCATTACGCCAGCGGCGAGCCTCGATTCGCTCCATCCGGCGGATAGGCCAAGCTCCAAAACAACCAGCATAACCGCTACCCGTACGATCTGCTCCGTTACGCTGGAGGCGGCCGAGAGGCCCATCCGGCGCTTTCCTTGCTCATAACCGCGAAGAACGGCCAGCATCGGAGCAAACAGCAGCGCCAGCGACAGCATTCGGACGGAATCCGCCGCAAGGCTGTCGCCAATCCATGCCGCTACACGATCCGCACTTTGCCACATGAGAACAAAGGCGAGCACTCCCGTCGCGCCAAGCAGCAGCAAGGCGGCAGACAGCGTCGCTCTCATTCTCTCCGGCGAGCCCGTTTCCTTCAACTTCCGCGCAACCAAAATAGAGACGGCCGTAGGCAATCCCGCTGTAGCCAGAACGGCAATCAATTGATAAAAAGGATATACCGCATTATAAATGCCAAATACGCGATCGCCGGCTAAATTTTGCAGTGGAATTTTTTGCAGCGCGCCAATGAGTTTAGACAGAAGCGCCGCCCCCGCCATTACAATAACGCCGTTTCTCCACAGCCCGCCCAACCGTCTTCTTGCAGGCTTACGGCTTACCATTCATTTTCCCCTGTTCGCTTCTCAATCTCATGATTCATTATTATACCGCAATTAGGGGCATATACAAAAACAAAGCTTCCCCTTTAGGCTGAAGCCTGCGGAGAAGCCATAATTGTCTACCCTATGCGCCGACAGGCCTTTGCGCCCAGTCTCTCCACGAGGTTGCGCAGCCGGCTTGTCCAGCCTTTAAAGCCTTTTAAACCAACTACTGCTCCATTTGCTTAGCCAAAAAGCCTGCTGCCGTTTCAGCCATCTTCGTTTCCAGCTGCGCCATTTTCACGGAATCGTCTTTGCTAAGCAGCACTACCGTTCCAATCGGATCGCCGCCTGCAATAATCGGAGCTACAACAAACGAGCTGAATTGATCCTGTACATCTTTTACGATTTCGTAGGAGCCGGGCGTCGTTTCTGCAACCGTCTTGCGGTTTTCCATGCAGCTTTCAAGCGTCTGGCCAATCGCTTTGTCGAGCAATTCTTTTTTGGATGCTCCCGCTACCGTAATAATCGTATCCCTGTCGGAGATCAATGTAATATGGCCGGTGCTTTCGAATAGAGATTCCGCATATTCTTTGGCGAAATCGCCAAGCTCTCCGATTGGAGAATACTTTTTCAAAATAACCTCGCCATCACGATCCACGAATATTTCCAAAGGATCTCCTTCGCGAATACGCAAAGTGCGGCGAATCTCCTTCGGAATGACTACTCGACCGAGGTCATCGATGCGGCGTACTATTCCAGTTGCTTTCATTTCTTGTTGCCCCGCTTTCCCTAGAGGATTTTGAATCGACTGGATTCCTGCAGCATTTTTTTATGAGAAACATCACTGAGAGTTCCGCGGGGACGAATCCGCCCCGAAGTTCTTCCGGCATGTGCGGCCGCCTGAGCGTAGCTGATGTAATCCCATACCAGATGATTCGCAGCATCAGCTTGTTATAATGGGGTCGAATGCTGAACTCTGGCATTTGAATCTGACCATAGTATTCATCCCCTCCCATTTTCTTATGCACGTCTCCAATAACGCCAAAACATCCCTTTCCCTATACACTGCCTCACTCCGGGGTCTTGCTGACGATTATCCCAATTTAGCCAAAAAACGGCATTTCGCGGCTCCGTACGCCGTGAAATGCCGTTTCTTTATTCCTGTTTCTCCTTCGGCGGCTGCTTCAGCCTTCCCGACTTGCCAAGAGCTTCGCGCAGCAAAAACTCAATATGTCCGTTGACGCTGCGGAACTCGTCACCGGCCCATTGCTCCAGCGCCCGATAAATTTCAGGATCAAGCCGCAGCGGGAACGCTTTTTTTTCTTTCGGCATAACAATCGCCCCTTAGCTGTACAGCGACCCTGTATTAATAACAGGCTGCGCAGCCCGATCCGATACAATCGAAACCATTAAATTATTGACCATGGCCGCCCGTCGTTCATTGTCCAGCTCAATCCCATTTTCCTCTAGCTTCCGAAGAGCGGCATCCACCATCCCGACCGCGCCTTCCACAATTTTTTGACGAGCCGCTACAATCGCGATAGCCTGCTGTCTTTGAAGCATAGCGCTTGCGATTTCCGGGGAATAAGCCAGATGGGTAATTCGGGTTTCTCTCAGTGCAACTCCGGCAACATCAAGTCTCTCCTGCAACTCACGGAGAAGCTCAGCCGCTACCTCGTCCGCATTTCCACGCAATGTGAGCGCATTGCTGTCTTCAAAAATATCGTAAGGATATTGAGCGGCAATATGCCTGATCGCCGTTTCGCTTTGAATTTCCACAAACCGTTCGTAATGATCTACATCAAAAGACGCTTTGGCCGTGTCTACTACTTTAAAGACGATAACCGCGCCAATTTCAACTGGATTGCCTTCCGCATCGTTTACTTTCAGCTTTTGGCTGTTAAAGTTGCGAACCTTAAGGGAAATAGTCGACTTCGACGTAAAGGGAAGCACCATCCACAAGCCGCTTTCCGCAACGGTTCCGATATAAGTTCCAAAAAAAGTGATCACTTTAGCTTCATTAGGCTGAACAATAACTAGCGAGGTCAAGGCGAGAAAGGCTACGACAACCAGAGCAACGCCAATACCGGCAATCAGGCCGGATGGCTCATCCGCCATCAGTTGAAGCACGACAAGCAGCGCGCCTCCGGCAGCAGCCGCAACCACAAGCAACATTGCTAGATATCCGCTTACATATAAGGCTTTTTTCTCTTTCATAAGCTCCATCCCCCATATCATTATGATATATTAATGATATCACTTTTTACAAATATAAGCAACCGGGACTTGGAGTAAAATCATTATCATGTCATGGAGACTTTTCAGCTAAAAGAAAAAACCGCTTTGCTGGCACGAGGCCGACAAAACGGTTTCCGTTAAAAACAAAACATTTATTAAGTTGCAGGAGATGCGCTTGGCGCCGGGGACTCGCTTGCATTAGGCGACGCGCTTGGCGTGCCTTCTGTCGGCTTCGGTTCAGGGAGCGTAATTTTAAGCTCTTGCTTCGGCATTTCTTCCTTCATGAATTTCTCCATGTGCGTGTAAGCTGCCGCGCCTTTTACTTGCTCCTTGTCTTCAGCTGTCAGTTGATCGAATGTTTTCTCTTCGCGCTTTTCTACCAGCATAACGTGATAGCCGAACTCCGTTTTTACCGGCTCGCCGATTACGCCGATTTTTTGCTCGAATGCCGCTTTCTTAAACTCAGCTACCCAGCTTTTCCCTGCGGAAGCTTCGTAAAGGCCGCCCTTGTCTTTCGAACCTGGATCATCGGAATATGTTTTAGCTACTGTATCCCAGCTTTCGCCGGCATCCAGCTTAGCCTTCACTTCTTTCGCACGGGCAAGTGCTGCTTCTGCCGTACGAATTTCCTTCTTCTCTTGCGTCTCTGCATTTGTCTCATGCGTCGCTACCAAAACGTGGCGAACTGTCGACACCGCAAAGTCAGCTTTCATCGTTTCGAACGCTTTCGCCGTATCTTCATCCGTTACCTTGGAGTTCATATGAACCGTTGGCACAATGTTCATCATCAGGAACGTTGCAATATCAGCATCGGAAATCTTCTTTTCCTTTACTTGTGCCGCAAAGTCCGCGTCCGTTTTCTTCAGGTCGGCAAACTGCTTCAATTGCTCGTCTACCTGCTTGTCAGCCTCTTTAATGGAGTCTGCGGAAGCTTGTCCGTTTAACACTTTGTAGAATACTAGCTGCTCCAAAAGCATTTTTTGATATTGCGGCACTTCTACAAGCGATTCATAGGCAGGTTGCAACAAAACCGTGATGGACAGAAACTTGTCCAGCTCCGCTTGTGTTACCTTTCCTTCTTTGTACGTTGCGACAACGTCGCCTTTGTCTACCCCTTTAAACGTCAAGCTATGTTCTTTACTTCCTCCGCATGCCGCCATCATTGTCATGACGAGCACCGCTGCCATGACAAGCAGCGCGCTTCTGCGCCATGCCGATTTGCGTGTACTGTGCAACATGTTGAATCCCCTTTCAGATTATAAACTTGATTATATTGTAGCAGAAAAGGAACCCGAAAAGCGAATTTTGCGTTAGGAGGTGGCGTTCTGCAACTCTTCCTTTTTTAGAATGGCTTCGCCATATCCTTCCATGAATTTCAAAGACAAATGAAGCTTCTGCTCCATGTTCAGTCCCTTCCCTCTAAGCAGCAGCGTAGGGGGAGATTCCTGCTCTCCGCTCTGCTTAAACCGGTTCTCCAGTTGAAGGCATAGCTGGTCTACTTTTTTCCTGATAATTCTTTCCTTCAGCGATTCGGAAAGCTTGAAGATGAGGTCGTCGCCCTTTTGACCGATAGACTCGATCCCATATAACGAACCGTAAATTCTAAGCCTCGCGACGAACATCAGGTTTTCAACGGCTTGCGGCAAATCGCCGAATCTGTCGATCAGCTCGTCGATCAGATCATCGGATTCCTCAAATGTACGCACGGCTGCGACCTTTTTGTAAATCTCGATCTTCTGTGTGCTGTCGTAAATATAATCCGATGGCAAATACGCGTCAACGCTTAAATCGATCAACGTGCTAACCGGCTTTTCCGGCTGCGGCTCCGCGCCGTTCATCTCCGCTTTGCGCTTCGCAATTTCCTCCGCCAGCATTTGCGAATACATATCGAAACCAACGGAAGCGATAAAGCCGTGCTGCTCCGCGCCGAGCAAGTTGCCCGCGCCCCGAATGGAAAGATCGCGCATGGCGATTTTGAAGCCTGAACCCAGCTCCGTAAATTCCTTAATGGACTGAAGACGCTTCTCCGCCACTTCCGTCAGCACTTTATCCCGCTGATAAGTGAAATAAGCATAGGCAATCCGGTTGGAACGTCCCACCCTGCCGCGAAGCTGGTACAGCTGGGACAAGCCCATCTTGTCCGCGTCGTGAACAATAAGCGTGTTGACGTTCGGAATATCGACGCCTGTCTCAATGATGCTTGTGCTCACCAGAACGTCCGACTCTCCGTCCAAGAAGTCCAGTATCGTTTTTTCCAGCTCCTGCTCCGACATTTGGCCATGGCCTACCGTCACTTTGGCATCCGGCACAAGCGCATTGATGGCCTCCGCCATTTGATAGATGCCCTGCACTCTATTGTAAAGATAGTAGACTTGGCCTCCTCGAGCCAGTTCCCTTTCGATCGCTTCGCGAACGAGAGCCGGGCTGTACTCCACCACATACGTTTGCACAGGGAACCGGTTTTCAGGCGGCGTCTCGATGACGGACAAGTCGCGCACGCCAAGCATGGACATATGAAGCGTCCGCGGGATTGGCGTAGCTGTCAGCGTAAGCACGTCCACATTCGTTTTCAGCTTTTTCAGCTTTTCCTTATGGGACACGCCGAACCGCTGCTCTTCATCGACAATGAGCAGTCCAATGGATTTGAACACAATGTCCTGCGAAAGAAGTCTGTGGGTGCCGATGACAACATCGACCGTCCCGTTTTTCAGCCCTTTTATCGTCTCGTTCTGCTCTTTGCGGGAGCGGAATCGGCTAAGCACCTGCACGTTGATAGGGTAGCCGGAAAATCTTTCGCGGAACGTCTCGTAATGCTGCTGCGCCAAAATGGTAGTCGGCACAAGCACCGCAACCTGCTTGCCCTCCATAGCCGACTTGAAGGCCGCGCGGACCGCCACCTCGGTTTTGCCGTAGCCTACGTCGCCGCAGAGCAGCCGGTCCATCGGCTGTGCCTGTTCCATATCCTTTTTAATTTCATCTATCGCACGAAGCTGGTCTCTCGTTTCGTCGTAAGGGAACATCGCCTCGAATTCCTGCTGGTACGTCGTATCTTCCCCGAAAGCATATCCCGGAGTCGATTGACGCTGGGCATACAGCTTAATAAGGTCGTCTGCGATATCCTGAACCGAAGCTCTCGCTTTGCTCTTCGCTTTGGTCCACTCCGCACCGCCAAGCTTGCTGACCTTCGGCTCTTTTTCCTCCGACCCGACATACTTCTGGATCATGTCCACCTGGTCGATCGGCACCGACAGCTTATCCCCGCCGGCATACAAAATATGAAGATAATCGCGGTGGATCCCCGCAATTTCAAGCGTCCCGATCCCTACATATTTACCAATGCCATGATTATGATGAACGACGTAATCGCCGACCTTCAGCTCTGTATAGCTTTTGATCCGTTCGGCATTGTCCATCTTTTTGTCCAAACGGCGCTGCTTGCGCTGCTTTTGCGAAAACATCTCGCCTTCCGTAATGACGACAAGATGTGAGGACGGCATCTCAAAGCCCTGCTGCAAATTACCCTCCAGCAGTACAGGAATCTCGATGCCGTAGTCGTCCAGAACGCGGCGCATCCGCTCCATCCGCTCCGTGTTGCCGGCCAGCATGATCACGTTCGCGCCGATCTTTTTCCAGCGCTCCATCTCCGATTTAAGCACATTCATCTGCCCGTGGAAATTTTGCATGGACCGGCTCGTCATGTTCAAAATATTTTGCGGCTGGCTATGCGGAATTTGCCTTAAGAACAAGGATAAGAACAGGGTCGGGTAAGGACGGTGATACAAAATATCCTCCGTCTCTCTGGCAAGGACGAGTCCAGGCAGAGACTTGCCGTTCTGCAGCAAATGAAGCGCCCATTCGCTTTCGTCCCTCTCCAGCTGCTTGGACGTTTCGATCAGCCTAGTCGGCTCGTCTAGCAAAAGAAGGGTATCGCTCGGCATATAGTCCATAATCGTTTGACGTTCTGGATAAAGTAGAGCGATATATTTATAGATTTCCGGGAAGTAGATATGTTCTCTCAGCTTATCCAGTTCCCCGCCAATTTCCGAGCGCAGACGGTCCTTGGCCGTACGATCTGTCATTTTCTCCAATTGGCGCTCCAGCAAACCGCTCGCATGATTTGCTGCGATTTCCATCCGCGCAGCATCCGCGATAATTTCCTGACAAGGAGGAATAACATACGTCTCCAATCGGTCCGAAGAACGCTGCTCGGCGGGATCGAACAAACGAATGGAGTCGATCTCATCGCCAAACCATTCAATCCGGCATGCTTGAGGCGCCGTCAGCGGATAAAAGTCGACAATGCCGCCTCGCACGCTCATCTCGCCTTTTGCTTCCACTCGGTCTGCCCGAACGTAGCCAAGCGCCGTCATTTGGCGCAAAAACCCGTCAAGCGGCAGAGTATCTCCTACAGCTACCGAAATTTGCGCATCTGCCATTACGCTTCCAATAGGCAAATAGCGGCGAACGCCGGAAAAAGGTATGACAACAATCCCGCGAAAGCCTTTGGACAGCTTGATCAGCACATCCATTCGCTGCGCCAGCGTCTCGGGACTCGAGATCGCCGCTTCCGCAGCCATTAGCTCATTTGCAGGATATAGCAACACCTTATCGGGGGACAAACATTCTTGAAGATCCTCCGCGATCTTCTGGGCGGAGAACATATTATGCGTCACTACGAGCATCGGACGCTCCACCGCTTCCTCCAGTGCTGCGATCAGCACTTGACGGGAGGAGCCGGCGAGGCCGGATATCATTTGCTCGCGCATCCCTTTGCGAATACCGGACAATATCGATTGGACATCCGTATCCGCGGCAAAAGCTTGAATTAGCGCTTTCAACGTTTGCGGCACCTCGTTTCTTTACAAGCCCAATGAAACCGGGAAGCGCGTATAGCAGGAAGGGCTCCAAAAAAGGCTATCTCCCTCCCGCAATCGCCCGCCCACGCAAAAACAGCTACATCCGGCCTACGCCGGCATAGCTTGTTCTCGCGGACTTCTATCTATCATTTATTGCAAAGGATTGCTGACCAGCATAAGGTCAGGATTCGTATTCAGCGCTTCGTTGCAGTAGTCGCAAACCACTTTAACCGTGACATCCCCGTTTGAGTCATAGGCTATTATATCGCTGCGCTCTTCGGGGGTCAAGAAATGGAAACCGAGCTGCTGTTCCGTAATGGAAGCCCCGTCAATGGAGCCCATCGGCGCTTTGCAATGCCTGCAAATATAGTTTACAGCCATATGTATGCCTCCTGAAGGTTCGTTATACCCTCCAGTATGCCCCGATTCATCAAAATTTAACGGTTGCCGCTTAAACTTCGTTCAGATTCTAACTCTGTTTAACGGTATTACCGATTAAACTTAGCCATCGTCTCTTCGAAAGGAGCTTTAAGTCCGTATTCTACCGCATCACAAGCAGCTTCCACCATGTCGGCCAGCTTCTCCCGCTCCGCCTTCGGAAAATTGGACAACACATAATCAGAGATGACGCCGCCTGGCTGCGGTCTGGAAATGCCCATTCTTACCCGGTTAAACGTCTGTGTTCCAAGATGCTGAATAAGAGATTTGATTCCGTTATGCCCGCCTGCGCTGCCTTGATAGCGAAGCCGAAGCTTGCCGATTTCCGTATCTAGATCATCGTAAACGACAACACCGTCCGTCAGATCGGCTTTAAAGTAATCGAGGAAAGCTCTTACCGACTCTCCCGATAAATTCATATAAGTCATCGGTTTAATGAGAACAACCTTAACCCCGCCGACGTTGCCCTCCCCGATCAGAGCTTTGCATTTGCTCTGCGTGACGGAAATGCCCCATCGCTTGGCCAATTCGTCCACGACCATAAAACCGACATTATGCCGGGTATCTTTATATTGCGTACCGGGGTTTCCCAGTCCTACGATCCATTTCATCTTTGTCCACTCCTCCGAACCTTCTCGAACCTAATGTAGCATAATTAATAAGGAAATGCGACGCCGCGACGGTACAATGGGGGTTCGCTCTTCATAAAAAAAAGCCCCTCCAAACGGCGGTTTGCCGATTGGAAGAAGCCTTCTTGCATAAACATCTCATATCCGATGGAAACCGACTACAGACTCGTTGAAATTTCTTCATGCACAGCATGATCCGAACGAGATTTCGCCTCGTGCAGTTCAACATCCTGAGCTTCCTTCTCTTCTTCGCTCAGTTCTTTCTGCGGCGCAAGCACGGTCACGACAACTAGCTCCGAATCGGATTTCGCCGCTACGCCCTCCGGCAGCTGTAGGTCGGCTACCGTTAAGCTTTCACCGATGCCGAGATTGCCGATTTCGACAGAGATGCTCTCTGGAATATCTCCCGGCAAGCACTGCACCTCAAGCTCATGAAGAATAACCGATAGAATGCCGCCCTCCCGAACGCCGGTAGAATCTCCTACCGTATCGATCCGGACGTTTGCTTTTACTTCCTCATTCAAATTGATTTGATGAAAATCAACATGCAGAAGCTTATGATTTAAGGAATCGCGCTGCACATCCGCCACCATAACGGATTGGACGCCGGCAGCCGGTACATTCAGCTCCAATACTGCATTAGGATGAGAACGCAGCAGAGCAGACAGCTCCTTCTCGTTTACACTCACTTTGGCAGCGTTCGAAAGCTGCCTGCCATATACAACACCCGGAACTTGTCCATTTTGCCTTAATATCCTTAACTCGCCTTTTGTAACGTTGGAACGTTCATCGGCTTTCATTGCGATTGCCATATGGAAACCTCCTCACGGTAATGGATTCCATATCACTTTACCCAGTATAGACCGAAATTAATCACCTTGTTCCTCTTTATCCGTCGAGCCGTTCCTTCTTTGCTTTCGCGCGAGCCCGAATCTTGTCCGCATAACCCGGCTTATTCACTTGACGCTCGCGCGCAATCGCGAGATCGCCTCCCGGAACGTCCTGCGTTACCGTTGTTCCCGCCACTACATAAGCTCCGTCGCCTACCTTCACAGGAGCAATCAAATTAACGTTGCTGCCGATAAACGCGCCGTCGCCGATTTCCGTCACTGCTTTATTAAATCCGTCATAATTGACCGTAATGGCACCGCAGCCGATATTGACATCCTTGCCCACGACAGCGTCTCCCACATAGCTCAAATGCGACACCTTGCTGCCGTCGTCAAGCGTAGCGTTTTTCAACTCCACAAAATCGCCGACTTTGCAGTCGCGGCCGAGCTTCGAGCCTGGACGCAAGTTGGCGTACGGACCTACAGCGCTATTTTCGCCAATGATGGAATCTACCGCTACCGAATATTTAATAGAAGCTCCGTTCATAATCGTCGTATCCGTCACATCGGCATTCGGGCCAATGACGCAATCTTCGCCAATAACCGTATCTCCGCGCAAAATCGTTCCCGGATAAATAACCGTATCGGCCCCGATTCGAACAGACTTTTCAATATAAGTAGCGGCCGGGTCGATGAGGGTGACGCCATTGATCAAATGATTGCGGTTAATGCGCTCCTTCATAAAACGTTCCGCATCTGCCAGCGCAACCCGATCGTTAACGCCAATCGCTTCCGTCACATCGTCCGTGCAGAAACCTTGTACCACTTCTCCCGCAGCTTTCAAAAGACCAATCACATCGGTCAAATAATACTCGCCTTGCGCGTTTTCATTTTTTACTTGGGCAAGAGCTTCGAACAGCTTCTGGTTATGGAAGCAATAAGTGCCGGTGTTGATTTCCTTCACCGCCGCCTCTTCCGGAGAACAATCCTTTTGCTCCACAATATGCGATACCGTGCCGTCTTCTCCTCTTATAACACGGCCGTATCCGGTCGGATTATCAAAAGACGCCGTCAAGACGGTAGCCGCCGCTCCGCTTTCGGCATGCAGCGCAAGCATGGAGCCTAGCGTAGAAGCTTGAACGAGCGGAGTGTCGCCGCAAATAACGATCGTTGTTCCTTCTTCGGAGCCGAGCAAAGCCTCCGCCTGCCTGACGGCATGGCCCGTTCCAAGCTGCTGCTCCTGCAATACATATTCCGCGGAATCTCCCAAATAAGCTTTCACTTTCTCAGCGCCATGACCTACTATAACAACCGTCCGCTTGCTGGACGCTTCTTTAACCGTATCTAGTACATGTCCAACCATCGGCTTGCCCCCTACTGGGTGCAGCACTTTATATAGTTTCGATTTCATCCGTTTGCCTTGACCAGCAGCCAGTACAATCGCCATTACTTTCATTTTCATTTACCTCCCTGATCCCTATCCTATCAATCCTCACATGAATATAGCCTATAATGAAAAAAAAGAAAAGAGAGCCGAGGCCCTCTTTTCCATCCTTAACCAATTTACTTGCAGAGCCCAAAACAGACCCCGCTCATTATGCGCCTTCTTCAATCGCAACCTCTTCAGCTGCGCGCTCATATTCCGCTAGGACAGCGGCTTGGATCTTCTCACGAGTCGTGGAAGAAATGGGATGAGCGATATCGCGGAATTCACCATCGGGAGTACGCTTGCTAGGCATAGCTACAAACATCCCATTGTTTCCATCGATGACACGGATATCGTGAACAACGAATTCATTGTCAATAGTGATGGAGGCGATAGCCTTCATGCGACCTTCCGAATTCACACGGCGGAGTCTGACATCAGTAATTTGCACTTGTGTTCACCACCTTTGCCTATCAGAGACTTGGTGTATACTTCCACGTTTTTATGCCAATTCCTTCTGTTTTTTTGGTAAAAAGATGCTCATTTTAAAATATTTTTTTAAGTATGCATTTTTTTCGTTTTCATTCGACATTTGTCGATGCGATAACTTCAATTTCGACAAGAACGTCTTTCGGAAGCCTTGCTACTTCAACGGTTGAACGTGCTGGCTTATGGTCTCCAAAGTAGGAAGCGTAGACCTCGTTAACGACTGCAAACTGGTTCATATCTTTCAAAAATACCGTCGCTTTTACAACATCCTGAAAGGTTGCTCCCGCCTCCGATAGAACCGCTTTCAAATTACGAAACACCTGATGCGTTTGCTCCGAAATTCCGCCCTCTATGAGAGCGCCGGAAGCGTCCAGCGGAATTTGTCCCGACGTAAAGATCAAACCTCCCAGCTTAAGCGCTTGCGAATAAGGTCCGATTGCCGCCGGCGCCTCGCTGGTAGCAATGACCTCAAACCTTTGATTCGTCGTCATAGCATCCTTGCCTCCCTTAACCTCTGCTGAAATAATTGCCCGGCACAACTGTCGCTTGCTTCGTTTTCAGATCAACCGCTGTCAGCTTGGCCAAAGACACATAGTCCTCCAGCAGCCTCTCTTCCAGCTCGACTTCTCCGGACTCGACAAACACGCCTACTCCCGCAACCGTCGCTTTGAATTCGAACAGCAAGTCCATCATCCCTTGAACCGTTCCGCCCGCTTTCATAAAATCGTCGATAATCAGCACATGCGAATGCTCCTTGAGAGCTCTTCTAGCAAGCGACATCGTTTGAATCCGCTTTGTAGAGCCGGATACGTAATTGATGCTTACCGCTGAACCCTCCGTCACTTTATTGTCTCGACGGACAATAACGACAGGAATGTTCAAACATGCCGCTGTGGCATAGGCGAGCGGGATCCCTTTGGTTTCCACCGTCATAATGACGTCAATTTTCCGATCAGAGAAAGCCGACGCGAACATCCGGCCTACATCGGCCAGCAGCTCGGGTTGTCCAAGCATATCCGTCATATACAAATAGCCGCCGGGGAGAACCCGATCCGGCTGTTCCAGCTTCAAGCATACTTCCTTCATAATATCTAAAGCCGCCGCCTCACGCATATGCGGCATAAACTTTACGCCTCCGGCTGCTCCGGCGAGCGTTTGCAATTCTCCGATGCCTTCCTCTTCAAAAACCTCTTTAATAATCGCCAAATCTTCGCTAATAGAAGACTTAGCCGATTGATAGCGGTCGGCAAATGCTGTCAGCGAAATTAACGTGTGGGGTCTAGTTAATAGATATTGCGTCATTTCTACAAGCCGAGAGCTCCGTTTTAACTTCTTCACTACTTATTCACCCCGTTAAATCCGAATAATATAAACACAATATAACATTTTCATACGGATTTAATCAAGAAGTACGTCAAGACTATGTAAGCATTCTTACCACATATACTTCTTTGCAAAACCCTCTTAAACCGTTATAGATACGAGGAAGCTTAGCTTCCTTCGAAACGAGGCCAAACACCGTTGGACCGCTGCCGGACATTAATACGCCATCCGCTCCAAGCCGCAGCATGCTTTCCTTTAGCTGCATCACTTCCGGATGCAAGTCCAGCGTAACAGACTCCAGCACATTGCCAAGACCTGCGCACATATCTTGAAAAGAACCTTTGGCAAGCGCATCTCGCATTGCCGGAATAGACGGATGCGAATTCAGATTGCTTACTCTGAACTTGCCGTATACATCAGCCGTCGATACATTGATCGGCGGTTTGGCAAGCACAACCCAACATTGTGGAGGGGCATCAATATGCTCCAGCTTCTCTCCGCGCCCGCGTGCGATGGCTGTTCCACCTGTTACACAGAAAGGAACGTCGGAGCCAAGCTCCGCTCCAAGAATACACAGCTCTTCCTCGGAAATGTTCAGCTTCCATAGACGGTTTAAGCCTCTAAGCGTTGCAGCGGCATCGCTGCTTCCTCCGGCCAAACCTGCGGCCACAGGAATTTTTTTGTCCAAATGGATATAAACGCCCTTACGAACGTCATAACGCTCCTTGATCAGGCGCGCCGCTTGAAAAGCCAAGTTTTTCTCATCAAGCGGGATATAGCCCACTTGGCTAGAAATAATGATCGTGTCGCGCGGAAGTTCTTCCATAGTCAGACGATCGGCCAGATCGACCATCGTCATGATCATTTCCACTTCATGATAGCCGTCGTCCCGCTTGCGCAGCACATCCAGCAATAAGTTTATTTTGGCAGGAGCCTTCTCATATATTTTCATCCGATAAGTTCACCCGTTCATCTAAGCTTAAGCCTCATTATAGCAAAGGAATACAATAAAAGCTAAACAATGAAAGCCTTTGCCTCAAGGCCGATCATCGTTTAGCTTTTTGACGGAATCTATGGGCGCTGGGATCTTGCCGCCGATTGCTCGGCCAATTGGATAGCCCGCTTCACCATGTTGCCGGCATCCTTGGCTTTAATGCCTCCCCAGCCTTCTTGCTGCACCGTATCGTAAAAGCCTAGATCCTTAGCCAGTTCGTATTTGAGCTGCTCCGACATTACGCCGCGCCTTCTGCGTCCCACTCGCAATCCCTCCATGTCGTTATTATGTTCAAGAACGGTTCGACATAGGTAGTATGCGTTCTCCCCTAGGGATTAATGCGGGTACAAAAAAAGCGCAGATTTCTCTGCGCCAGATGCCGCTAACGGCTGTCTGAAGCTCGTTTAAATCTATGGTTGTAAAGCGATGCGTACTTGACCCTCATCATTGCACACGGTCACTTCTACGGATTCTGTCAGGATGTCCGCATAGCTGTAGGATACCCGCTTAAAGGCGTGTTGTTCCTCATCCAGCTTTACAATGAACACAGAAGGGTAGATTTCTTCCAACGTCCCGGTTCGCTCAATTGTCTTGCGGCGACCTCCGTTTGCTCTTAGACGGATCTTGGAGCCTACATGAGCTTCCAAGCTGCGTTTGATATCCAACAGCGCATTTTTAGCCATTGACAGCTACCACCTCTTTCCTTGTCCATTATAACCAATTTCGGAGGTGTTGTCAAATGAATTAAATATTATATCAGCAGGGTATTTAATTTGTCAACGGTGATTTCACCCAATTTTTAAAAAAAGAGTCCGCTCTCGCCTTTAGTTTTTTCTTCATTGCTCTTTATTATGCATAATCTGAAATCTGTTTTAAAAATTTCATTTTTCGTTATGTCGTCACTTTAGGTTTTGGCAGCCCTACTCTGTAACGGCCCAGCGTTTCGATACCGCCGACTCCGTCAATCCCGCTTATAGTTCCATGGATAACCTCCGGCAAATTGACCGTATCGCGTATGGACGTAAAGCTGGCTTTGATGGCCACATAAACGGGGTCAAGCGCGTGGATCAAAATGCGGCCCGGAGAGCTGGCGAAATTGGAACCTGCATGCAGCAGCGCCTCAAAGTGCGATTGGCATGCGCCCGCAACCACGACAAGGCCATCGCGATTTTTTTCATATTCCCGCGCCACATGAACAGCGTTTACGAAGTTTTGAGAGTTTTTATAGCTAGACAAGCTGTACATTTCATTGGGGGAACGCCCTTTAAGCACGCCGTCATGTCCCGTAATGACGACGATATCCGGCTTGATCTGCGGCAGCAGCCGGTACAGCACATCCGCCATTTGAGCTTCATGCACATACATTCCGTGCGCGGGCACTTGCATCGCATTGTAGAGCTGCATGCTCTTTTTCAAATAATTGCCGTCCCCATCCAGATGAAGCACTTTTCCCGGCATTTCAAAATACGAGGCGTGCTGCCCCTGCGCAAGCCGAATAACGCCGTCCGGATCTGCTGCGTGCTTCTCTCTATCCGTTTGCATTTTTTTAAGCGATTCGTTGACTTTAATGCGTACCTGCTGTACGGCCCGCGTGGACTCAGGATCGCGCACGACCGTCAGGTCTGGAAACGGCGCATCCGCAAGCAAACGGTAATCCGTGCCTTTCAGGACGGCATTGTAGCTGCGAACATTTTCGACACGGAACAACACGTCACCGCCATATGATTTGCGGACGACCAAGTCCCCTTGGTTCATAGGTAAATCACCTCTTCGTCTATCCTATGGGCGGATAGGGCGAATGGTGAGAAATCATTTTTATCGTTTTCCTCCGGTTAAGCCTGCCGACAGCAAGCCTTTGGAAAGCTCCGCAAACTCCTCTAGCGACAGCGTCTCCCCACGTCTTGCAGGATCAATTCCAGCTTCCGACAGCACGGTCAGCAGCTCTTCTTTCCGATCCTTGCCCAGAAAAGCCGTCAAATTGTTGCCAAGCGTCTTGCGCCGCTGAGCGAAGCTCGCCTGCACTACCTGGAAGAAATACGCTTCATCCGGCACATCCACGGCCGGCTTGTCCCGAACGGCAAGCTTAATAACGGCCGAATCCACATTCGGCTGCGGAATAAATACAGTATGAGGGACCGTGCATACGAGCTGCGGTTCGCAATAATATTGAACGGCCACGCTAAGGCTGCCATATTCCTTGCCGCCCGGCTTCGCCGCCATACGCTGCGCCACTTCCTTCTGGATCATAACTACAATATTTTGCAAAGGAAGACGGTCCTCCAACAGCTTCATCAAAATCGGAGTCGTCACATAATAAGGCAAATTGGCCACTACGCTTACTTTTGCGCAGTCAGCGAATTGGGTCTCGAACAGCGTTCCAAGATCAAGCTTCAGCACATCGCCATGCACAACCTCCACATGAGGCTTGTCTGCCAGAACATCCGCCAAAATCGGAATTAGCCGCTGATCGATTTCAACCGCCGTCACTTTGCCCGCCGCTTCGGCTAGCCGCTCGGTTAATGCGCCGATTCCCGGACCGATCTCGAGGGCGCCCTTCGTCTTATCCAGCTCAGCGGCCGCTACAATTTTAGAAAGTATATTTCCATCGATGAGAAAGTTTTGCCCCAAGCTCTTTTTAAACGAGAACCCGTGCTTTGCAATAATTTCTTTGGTACGCTTCGGCGATCCCACATCTGCCGTTCCTCGATTTAAACTCATGATTTTGACTCCTCCAATTGTTGTTCCATTTGACGCAGGGCGGCTGCAAACTCCTCCTTCGTAATTCGAAAGCTGGTACAACGCTTATAAAATTGCTTTCCGTTCGCGTATCCGATACCAAGCTCTTTCCCCATTAGAAGCCGCCTGTTCGCCGCATCGGGATGAACGATCAGCCCCGCTTCCATTAAATCTTCCCAAGCAATATCTCCAGCTTTCGCGTCCGTCTCCGTTCTAAGCTCGGACAACGCTTGCCGGATCGCTTCCGGGCTCGCATTTTCTATTCCGATATCCCCTTTATAAAAGGCCTTTTCCTGGGGCAAAAAAGCGTGCTTGCAGCCGGGCACATGCCTGGCGACTATTTTGCGGATGCGCTCTCCGGCATGGTCGGGGTCGGTAAAAATAATAACCCCTCTCCGCTCACCCGCTAGCGCGATTCTGCGCAGCACATCTTCGCCCACTGCGGAACCGTTCGTCTCTATAGTATCGGCTTCAACAGCCCGCTTAATGGCCGCCGTGTCGCTTTTTCCTTCCACTACGATCACTTCTTTGATCATTTCGCCCAGTCCTTCCTTCACCTTAACCTCGGCTGTTTCAATCTATACTATAACATGCAAAAAGAAGAGGCGGCTCGCCTCTTCTTATCATGGCCTATATCAGCTTGCTGTAGGCTTATTGGGGCCTAATATATAGACCGTATAGCCCTTTTTCCTGCCGAACTTCATAGCGTGGCTGTTGCTGTCAAAATAAACATCGATCTTGTTGCCTTTGACGGCACCGCCTTTGTCTTCCGCGCGGCGGAAGCCAATTCCCTCAATGTACACCCACCAGCCGATCGGAATGACATTCGGGTCTACCGCAATTGTGCGGCCTTCCTTCACACGAGTACCGGAAGCTGTAATTCCGTAATCCGGATGATCCTCGCCTTTGCCCGTAGACGATTCGCCTGCGGAATATGCGGTAAGCGTCACGTTTTTCAGCACCTTTTTGGCATTGAACGTATAATCGCCTTTGGTCACGGTCATGACGCCAGCGCTTTTGCTCGACAGCACGGTTACACTCGACTCAGGTTTTTTGGTTCCTACCGCTACAACCTGATCCACCGCCGCTGCCATAACTACCTCGCTTACCATTTGGTTCGAGACCAGTACGCCATCCTCGTACTTCGCTTTCATCTTCTGCTCCACGACGCCTTTTTTGCCAGTTTGAATCACTTTTTCCTGGCCTTGCGCAAGCGTCGGGTCTTCTTTTTTCACGATTGAGAATGGAACGGTTTTCTCAAGCTCCGATACTTTCGTATCTACTCGAGTAATGGTGATGGTATCCTCCCCGTCGACGATCGTGCCGAGGTGAGGCGATATTTTATCTTCACTTCGAAGGGATAGACCTAAATCCTCTATCGCCGCCTGTACCGTCTTCTCTGTCGTGTACACCGTAGATGTCTTGCCATCCGCTTTTACAACGACCGGCACCGCATGATTGACCACGATGCGATCCCCTTCCTTAATCGGTGAATTAAGGGGGAGCGACACTTCGTCATGCGGACCTATTGTAATAGCTTGTTCATCCAGTAGGCGTTGCAGGACCCATTGTTTTGTTTCCACAACGGTTTCTTGTCCATTCACTACTACGGAGACGCTTTTGACAGCCGTTCCGTACAACAACACCAAAAACATGAAAGTCATAGCGATTGAGATTACAGCGCTCAAAATAATCAAACGCAAGTTTCCATGCTTCCATCGCATTGCGAAAGTCATGCTGGATGATCGTTTCCCATGGGTGTCTTTCGACTGCATTAAGCCCACTTCTTCGGTCCTCCTTCATAGCCCCGCCGCCAAGTGTTACGCATGTTACAACTGACGCGACTATAGTATATTGGCGTGCAAGCACGCGCTCCAGTCTAGCTGACTCGTATCTCCTCCCTGATTATCCCTATGACGACAGTGATTCGTTTATTCAACAAAGGATGGAGTTGTCGTCGAAAGAAGATGTGTGTGCGGTAGGCGCCTTAAGCGTACACGATAGGGAATGGGAGAGGAGAAATATGAGGTTTGAGATCGATGCTATGCTGGAAATCCAATACAAAATGAAAAGCTCTGATTTGAATCATACCTTCATCAGAGCCCTGTTGTAAAGAAGCGATAAAATGCGATTTTCACGAAAAAAGCAGGTAAACTTTGAAAAAAACATTGAATTCGGCGACAAAAATCAGTTTTATCGCGATAAAGGTCTTTATTTCTCTCTTTTTAGACGCATTTCATTCGATTCCAAAACATTTTTTACCGTTTTCGGTTGTGATTTGTGCAATTTCCTGCACCGATTTGCCTTTAATTTCGGCAGCGGCTTGTGCCACATAAGCCACATACGAGGACTCATTTCTCTTCCCTCTAAATGGGTGAGGAGTCAAATAAGGGGAGTCCGTTTCGATCAATAATCGGTCCATTGGAACCCTTTCCAAAACCTCTTTTGGCACACGTGCATTTTTGTAAGTGACGGGTCCTCCAAACGAAATATAAAAATTCATATCGAGGCATTGTTTGGCCGTTTCCCAGCTCCCGGAGAAGCAATGCATGACGCCGCCAATATCGGAAGCATTCTCTTCTTTTAATATCCGTACGATATCTTCATGGGCGTCGCGGTTATGAATGACAATCGGCTTCCCGACTTTGCGGGCCAGCCTGATTTGCTCCCGAAATACTCGATGCTGCACCTCTTTCGGGGAGGTGTCCCAATAATAGTCGAGGCCGATCTCGCCAATAGCCACCACTTTTTTATGGCTGCACAGCTGCTCGATCCATTCCAAATCCTCGGGAAGCATATGGATGCTCTCCACCGGATGCCAACCGACCGCGGCATAAACAAAATCGTATTTCTCCGCGAGCGCCATCGTTGTCGGAATCGTTTCCCGGTCAAAGCCGATATTGACCATCAGGCCGACGCCGGCCGCACGGGCACGCTCTATCGCTTCCTCCCGATCCCCGTCGAATTTGTCAGAATCCATATGAGTATGGGTGTCGAATAGAAAAGGCAAACTCATTTCTTTTTATCCCCTTTTGTCCAGTTTAAATAATTTGATCATCCGGTCCGATAAACGCTGTTTTTGAAGAAGGAGCGGCTCCTCTGGAAAATACAAATGATATTGTCCTTGATGCAGTCCCGTGATGGAACGAACGATGTCGGATTTCACAGAAATCTCGCTTATTCCTTCTTCGCCGTCGAGCAACAAAATCGGCGCTTTTTCCTTCTTTTCTCCATTGTTCTGGTCCGGGCGGTACACATCGTAAGGAAGGTCGAACGGATAGTCGATTTCCATATGGTAATCCGGGTTCAGCCCAACCGATTCAAGCGCCTCCGCCACTTCCTTAAGCAGATTTTCCTCCGGATTTTCAATCGTTACATACTTATATAATTGCCTGTCCAAAAAGCGGCTGCACAAATCGCTGAGCAGTTCATCCTCTTCGTCCGCCCACTCCGCAAAAGCAGTCTGTGCAAGCGACTCGTCCAGCTTCAAATAATCTTGCAACTGGAGCGTATTATTAAGAAGCTTCTGCAAAGGATCCGTCATCCAGCGGAAAACATAGCCTTGTCCATTCAGCTCCTGAGCGCGTCTAAATATTTGCCTCAATATAATTTCCGAGCTGCGCGTTACAGGGTGGAAATAAATTTGCCAATACATTTGATAACGGGACATTAAATAATGCTCAACCGCATGCATCCCGCTGTCCTTTACGACGATCTTTCCTTTATAAGGCCTCAGCACCCGCAATATTCTTTCCAAATCGAACGTTCCGTAGTTCACGCCTGTAAAATAAGCGTCCCTGAGCAAATAATCCATCCGATCCGCGTCCATTTGACTGGAGATGAGACTGACGACAATTGGCTTCGGATATATTTTTTGAATGACTGCTGCTACCTGACTTGGAAACTCCTCCGACACCTCGCGCAAAATGCGGTTGATTTCCGTATCTCCAAGCAATATGCTGCATGTCCAGACCTCATGATCCGTATCAAAAATTTCCTCAAGCGAATGAGAAAAGGGGCCGTGCCCTACGTCATGAAGCAACGCCGCGCATAGGGAAACGAGCCTTTCCTCCTTCGGCCAGTCCGGGTACCCATGGCGCTCAAATTGTGAAATAATCCGTCTTGTAATTTCATATACGCCGAGAGAGTGGGAGAAGCGGCTATGCTCCGCTCCATGAAAGGTTAAATACGTCGTGCCAAGCTGCCTGATTCGGCGCAGACGCTGAAATTCTTTTGTATTGATCAAATCCCAAATCGTCTGATCCTGAACGTACACATACTCGTGGACCGGATCTTTAAACACTTTTTCTTCCGTTAGCTGCTCCCTCATATAAACCTCTCCTTCTCGTTCATAGTTTCGACACAAACGGTGCAGTTAATGTCGAATTCTGTCGTAATTCAGTTTCCAAATTGTCGAAGCTGTTGTATTCTATTACAAAGCTATTAAACAGCTACGTCCCTAAAACTCTTGTAAACAAAGCCATTTGGCAGAACATTCTAGGTTGACTGTTTTGGGAAGAGTTGGTATTATAGTAACATAGAATCTACAAACAATGTCGAAAGATGACGAAAATACATTTCTGAGAGGATTGATAGATAATGATGAAATCTACCGGTATCGTTCGTAAAGTGGATGAGCTTGGACGCGTTGTAATTCCAATTGAGCTTCGCCGTACTTTGGGCATAGGCGAAAAGGATGCGCTTGAGATTTATGTGGACGGAGAGCGCATTATGCTTAAGAAATATGAGCCTGCATGCATCTTCTGCGGCAACGCAGAAAACGTTTCCTACTTCAAAGGAAAAATTGTTTGCCATATTTGTTTATCAGAAATGCCTACTCCTGTGACAAAATAAAAAAAATCGGTTATAATCAATTTATACCTTTGTTAATTCTAACCTTTTTATACTCCTTGACGCCTTCCTGTGCTAGAACCCGGCCAGGAAGGTCCTTTTTTTTCTCCGGAGAAAAAAGGAGTCCTTCCTTATCGGTTCACCTCATTATAAACTTCCCGCTTCGGCAATCCGCGGTCTGCGGCCGTTCTTTTGATCGCTTCCTTCCGGTCCATGCTTTCTTCGTAATGGGCAACATGCGCCTCCAAATCAAGCTCCGACCACCATGCTCCATCCCCTTCGCCATTTGCAGCGCTAGAATGAGACGCGGCTCCTTCCACTACGATACAAAACTCTCCCATAGGATCATTTTCAGCAAACCAAGCGATACACTCGGAAACCGTTCCTCTAAGCGCCTCTTCATGACGTTTGGTCAGCTCGCGAACAACCGCTATCCGACGATCGCCCAGTTGCTCGAGCATTACACCCAGCGTTTTGATCAGACGATGAGGAGATTCATACATAATAAGAGTAGCCCTGTTGCCAGCCAGCTCTTGAAGCCATTTCGCAAGCGACTTCTTTTCTCTCGGCGGAAATCCCGCAAATAGAAAGCGATCTGTCGGAAGGCCCGACATGACTAGTGCCGATAATGCCGCATTTGCGCCTGGAACGGGAACAACCGCTATCCCTTCTTCTACCGCTTCCGCCACCAGATCGGCCCCCGGATCGGAGATGGCCGGAATCCCTGCATCGCTGACAAGTGCAATCGTTTTCCCTTCGCTCATCAAACGAACCAATTCCGGGCCGCTGGCCCCTTTATTATGTTCATGATAGCTGACAATCCGTGTGTGAATATCAAAGTGAGTGAGCAGCTTGCGCGTCTGCCTCGTATCTTCAGCCGCTATCAAATCCGCTTCCTTCAAAATACGGATGGCCCTCATCGTCATATCTTCCAAATTGCCGATCGGAGTTGCGACCAAATAAAGCGTACCTGCCGCCGAGGCGGATTTAGCGCTTTGCCCCGATTTTTCCGCAAAGCTTTTTTGGCTTCTCATACAATCTGTACTCCTTCGTCATTGTATACCATAATTGGCGGCAGCAGCCTGATGTCAGGCTTCCCGTCGCGAGTTGCTTCTATTAATACCATGTTCGCTTCCGCGTTTGCATGGGGATGGACAAATTGGATTCGTTTCGGCTCCAGCTTCCAACGTCTAAGCGTCTCTGTAATATCGAGTAGCCGTGAAGGCCGATGAACCATAAATAGCTTCCCTCCTGGACGAAGAAGCTTAGAGCAGGCTATAGCCAAATCCTCCAGCGTACAATTGATTTCGTGACGTGCGATGGCATAATGCTCATTTTCGTTATGCTCGCCAGCCGTAACCGGCATATAAGGAGGATTTACGGTAATGGCATCATAGGCGCCATTCAGCTCATGGCGCGAATAGCTTCGCAAATCCTGCTCCAATACCTTAATTTGTTCTTCCAGTCCGTTCATGGCGACACTTCTTCGAGCCATATCCGCGAGCCGCGGCTGAATTTCAATCGCATCGATTTGCGCTTTTGTTTTTGCCGACAGAAGAATGGGAATGACTCCGTTGCCCGAACACAGGTCGGCTATCCGCCCAACCTTCGGAGGGCTTGCGAACCTCGACAACAACACCGCATCCAGCGAGAAGCTGAACACTTCGCGGCTCTGAATAATGTGAAGCCCCGTTGACGTTAATAGATCGTCGATTCGTTCTCCGGCTTCCAGCCTTATGTTTTCATTAGGAATGCTTTGTTCCGGCATTCATCTATCCCCTTTCGCCATGTTGCGCTCCAAATTTCAAAAAAGAAAACCGCCCCTGCGGTAAGGACGGCCTGTCGATACGTAATCTACTTATTTGTTTAAAAAAGACAGACAGAACAAGCAATCGCCCTCAGTCCGCAAATGTCCATAATATACGTTGCAAATATGGAACCCCTCGTGATATAGCCTCGTCAGATTGTCATGCCCTTCGCCAATTGCGGCTACATGGTCCTCCGCGAGTATAATTTCACGATCCGTTGCCGATTCTTCCTCAGTTGGCCCGCCCGCCCCTTGAGCGGCAAGCACGGCTTCGCGTTCCGACGAGGTTTCCCTCTTGAACACTTGCCTTAGCTGATGATTTTCGAGACTGAGCCGTTTGTTCTCTTCCAGCAGTTCTTTTACCTTCTGCTTAAGAGCGCTAAGTTCGGCATGAAATACGCCTACCCGGTTGTCGAGCTCGTCCATCTGTACAAAAATGTCCCTCTTCTCCAAGTTCCCACCCCAGAACTTCAAGCGTGAGCGTTACCTCACCTATTAGATTCGCTTTTGCCGCCTATTTGACAACAACGTCGTCGAGCGGCAATTCTTTCGGTTTGCCCGGCGTATCGAACAATTGTACGTATACGCTCTTAGCAGCTGCGTTAATCCCCGTTACTTTGCCTTCTCCATACGAGGTTACCACAATTTTGCCGACAGCAGGCAATTCCTCACGTACGCTCTCATAGTTGTCATGCTCATACTTGAGACAGCACATGAGACGACCGCAAAGGCCTGATATCTTCGTAGGATTAAGCGACAAATTTTGATCCTTGGCCATCTTGATGGAAACGGGCTCAAAGTCGCCTAGCCAAGAAGAACAGCAAAGCACTCTGCCGCAAGGACCGATGCCGCCAAGCATCTTGGCTTCATCACGCACGCCGATTTGGCGAAGCTCGATCCGGGTACGGAATACGCTGGCCAAATCTTTGACGAGCTCGCGGAAGTCTACTCTTCCTTCTGCCGTGAAATAAAAAATAATTTTATTGCGGTCGAACGTAAATTCGACGTCAACGAGCTTCATTCGAAGCTGATGGCTCTTAATTTTGTCAAGACAGGTAGTAAACGCACCTTTTGCTGCTGATCGATTCTCTTCCACAACCTGAGCATCGACATCATTCGCAATGCGTATAACCCTCTTAAGCGGGAGAACAACATCCGATTCACCGACTTGCTTCTGTCCCACCACCACTTTACCGTATTCGATTCCGCGCGCGGTCTCCACAATAACATGCTGGTCTTTATCCACGGGGTGCTCGACCGGATCAAAGTAATAGATCTTGCCCGCTTTCTTAAAGCGGACACCGATGACATTATACAAGGATTAGCCCTCCTGTAGGTTTACCAATAATTGCTCAAATGCGAGCTGGGGCGATACATTCGCCCGAATGCGCTTGCCCGCATCAAGGATATGCTCCATGCAAGTCACCCAGCCTGCAAAAGAACGGTTGTAAGCATTGTTGCTTATCCAATCCAATTGATCTATAAAAACAATCTTGTCCTGCCTTCCGGCCTGGAACTGTGTCAAATCTTTAAACCAAAGCGTTAGTAATGAAAGCAGCGTCTCCATATGATTCGTTAGTTCTGTCTTAAACAACTGCTGCTGGGCAGTGATCATCGCCGCGGTGAATCGGGACAAACTCTCCTTGCCTAATTGTATCACTAGGTTTCGGATTTCTGCAAACTCATTCTGCTGGACAATTTCCCTTGCTCCTTCCAGTCCCGACGATAATTGGACCGCTGCACGAGCAAGAATGGGCGGCGCTCCTTCCGATACAAGCCTTTCAAGCATAGCTTCTGGCGACATCGGCAAAAACGGCACCCATTGCGTCCTGGACCGAATAGTCGGCAAAACAGCTTGTCCATTATCCGTAATCAGAATAGCGACTATTGGAGACAACGGCTCTTCCAAAAATTTAAGCAGGCTGTTGGCGGCTTGGAGCGTCATTTTTTCCGCTTCTTCTATTATATAGACAACGCGTCCCGTCTGAGTGCTTCGATAGGACAACGATCTTTGCAGCTCGCGGATTTGATCTATTTTGATGCTTTGGCCTTCTGGAGCCACTTTGATCAAATCGCTCTGGTTGCCATGCTCGAACTTTCGGCATTCCAAACATTCGCCGCATGCCTCCCAGCCTTCCGCTATGCAAAACAATGCCTTAGCAAACCACATCGCCATATCTGTTCTTCCCGTCCCCGAAGGGCCGCTGAACAAATAGGCATGCGAAACTTTGCCGCTTTGCAGTGCATGCTTCAGAATACGCTCCGCTTTCCATTGTCCTTTTCCAGCGTGTTCAAGGTTATTCATCCATTCCTTACCTTTCCCAGCTCCACTCGCGCTAAAACATAAGGTTAATCAAAATACCGCGTATTTCGCCAATTTTGTTCAAAAGCTCGATTCTTCCTTCTTCACTGTTCAGCAAGTCCTCCGCCATAGAAACAAGCGTTTCGTCAATTTCATCGAGCAGCTTGTAGCGCTTCACCCGTCCACGCCGGTCAAAACCGCGAACCTCTTTCAGACCGACTCCCCGTCTGACGGTATCCTCCAGAAACTGCTTAACCATCTGGCGGTAAAGCATCAGCTCGCGGACGGTCATCGTTTTGGCGAGCCTATCGCCTTGACGATGAATATCTTGCAGCTTCTGCTGCAACTGCTCCTGAGTCCGCTGTGAGTCCTGCTGCATCATCACATCTGCGAAGCTTGTCTGCGGAACCGGCTTAGCCGCCGCGTCCGTGCTTGCCCGATTTTGCCCCAGCGGACGCCACCCTTGATCTACTCTCATCTATGCCACACCCAATCAAAAGTGTTCGAAACGTTCTACCGGAACTACAAAAACAGCTGCTCCGCCGACTTGCACTTCTACAGGAAACGGGATATAAGAATCCGTCGATCCGCCCATTGGAGATACGGGAGTAACCAATTGATCCCGAACCTTGCAATTTGTGCTGATCACTTGGAAAACCTCATGCACCCGCTCATCTTCAATCCCGATCATAAATGTCGTATTGCCCGCCCGGAGAAATCCGCCCGTACTGGCCAGCTTTGTCGCTCTGAAGCCTTCGCGCACAAGAGCATTCGATAGTCTGTTGCTATCCTTGTCTTGAACAACCGCAATTACTAATTTCATCTTCATTCCCCCTGATTTTCATTTAGAATAGGTCGTGAATGAATAGACTTCGGTTTAATAAAATTAGACAATTCCCTGTTACATTCCTTTAAACCGCTCTTTTAAAATCGAAAACACATCTTCCAGCACTTGATCTGGCCGTTGCTCCGCGTCAACCTTCACCATACGGTCCGGATACATATCCAGAAGCTTTAAATATCCTTCTCTCACCTTCTCATGGAACGACAGCTTCTCCAAATCTAGACGGTTGACCTCTCTCTGCTTAGCCTGATCAATGCGCGCCAAACCGATCTCCGGAGAAACATCCATATAAAGCGTTAGATCCGGCATTAAATCGCCAATTGCAAAACGGTTAATGCTCCATACCTGCTCCATGCCAAGCCCTCTGGCATATCCTTGATAAGCCAAGCTGCTGTCTACAAAACGGTCGCAAATGACGAGCCGGCCTTCTTGCAAAGCGGGCAGCACTTTCTCCACCAAATGCTGCCTTCTGGAAGCCGCATACAGCAAAGCTTCGGTTCTCGCATCCATCATTGTGTTCTCTGTATCTAAAACAATCGTTCGAATCTTTTCGGCAATAGAAATACCGCCCGGCTCTCTTGTAACGAGTACGCTGATGCCTTCCTGCTGCATGTTATTCGTCAGCCGTTCGATAAGTGAGGATTTTCCGGCACCCTCGCCGCCTTCTATCGTAACAAAAAATCCTTTATTCAAAACAATGCTGCCCCTAACCTGTAATATACTTGTCTTGCTTTTATTGTAGCAAAGGCGCTAACCGTTGGGCAACGAACAAATGCGGGAAAACCGCGGGAAAACGACAAGTTTTAATCTAATCCCTGCTTTTAAAAACTTCTATTTCAGATAACCTCTCCGATTTGGCGCCTTGAAACTTGGCCCCGGCCTCCGCCAGCCTCTTTAACAGTTCAATGACAGCGCCAGTTAAACGTTCCCCGGCATAAACGACCGGTATTCCAGGAGGGTAAGGAACGATCATTTCCGCCGCACGGAAGCCTTCCGCCTTTTGCAATGGAACCATTTGCGTTGCCCCTGAGTTCGGTGTTCTACCGAAAGCTACCGGCTCTCCTATACCCTCGTCTTCTTCATAGCAGGCTTGGTCTACGACGTCTTTGCGGGCTGTTTTCTCCCGCGAGTGGGGGTCTACTACTAACCCTTCATTTAATAATTTACAGTTGATATCCATGCAGCTGATAGCTTCCCGAAGCCTAGACAGCTTAGCGGAATCCGTCCCTATTCCAATTAATAATACGGCGTATCGCGTATCCGCCATCTCAGCCCAGCAGCCATAGCTCTCCAATTGTTTTAAAATATCAAAACCGGACAGCTTGCCGCTTTTATCGAAGAGTAACACCCTTAGAGGATCAATAATTAAATCATTATCCCTCAAAGAACCTGTAGGCAAGCTAGTTCCCTTATCTTTCCCTATTTCCGTTGACTCTTCGACTTCTTTCCATTCCATAGCTCCAATAAAGCTGCACTGTTCTTTTATCCATCGTTTAAAGCTATTTGCGGCTTCTAATGAAGGCTCAAAAAGCTCAGAACCCGCTGATTGAATCATTGCGCGGGAAATATCGAGCGAAGCCATAATAGGAAAAGAAGGACTGGAACTTTGAATCATCGATAAATTTTGTTTAAGCTGATCTTTATCCAGTCTATTTCCTTGAATATGAAGCATAGCTCCCATTGTAAGTGCGGGCAACGTCTTATGCGTCGATTGGACAACTGCATCTGCTCCGGAAGACAATGCCGAATCCGGCAAGCCAATATGCAAACCATAGTGCGCACCATGAGCCTCATCGATTAAAAGCGGAATTCCATGGCGATGAATAGCTTCCGCATAACGAGCCAGCTTTACTCCCATGCCATAATAATTTGGATTCGTCAAAAAGACGGCCTTTGCTTCGGGATATTTGTTGAGCGCTCGCTCAAGTTGGAGGACAGAGGGCACGGTAGCTATACCGCTTGCCGGCTCGATCTCCGGCGTTAAAAATACAGCCATTGCCCCGGCTAATTTTAACCCGTTCAATATCGACTTATGAACGTTCCGTTGAACAATGATTAAGTCTCCCGGCTTACATACGGTCAGCACTAACGATAAATTGCCTGAAGTGCTGCCTCCAACTAGAAAAAACGTCTCTTCCGCGCCAAAACACTGAGCCGCCAGCCTCTGAGCCTGCAAAATAGAGGCTTCTGGATGATGCAGATCATCCGTTGCCGACAGCTCCGTTACATCAAGCTCCATCAACGGTTTAAAACGCCTCCATATCGATTCTTGCAAACTGTCGCTTGAAGATAAACGTTCCAGGGCATTACCGTACTGGTGCCCTGGGACATGCAGGCTTAATGGATTGTTTACGGCATGTTTCGTTAACATTTCATATATAGGGGCTTTAAAGCTTTTCATCTTTCATTCACTTCCTGACTGCTTGTCTTTCATCTATTTTAGCGAAGCCGGAGCAATTTCGTATAGATCAAAAAAAGAACAGCCCCCGTTCCCGGCGCTGTTCAAGCATTCTTTTCCATAAAAAATTGTTTCATTTGATGAATAAAAAAGGGATACTTCTCATCCTTTACGTCGGTTTGAATCATTTCCCTCTCGCAAGGGGCGCATATAAATCCTGTAACAATCCGAATGCCTTCGCTCCCTGGCTTCAGTTGTCCGCATATGATGCAGTGATGGTTGCGAATTTCGCTCATAACAATCCCCGCTTTCTATTACCTATACCTACTATTATGGCACATAGTCTATTGATTTATACTTGTTTCATAACAAATTTCAAATATTTATATATCCTATGCGGCTAATGGGCGGTTGGTGCGTTCCCAAAGCAATTAAAATGGGCTTGTCTATCGAGTAATGACTGTGTTATGCCGATATATGTTATGGAGCTTGTAACTAGTCGGGAAGGAAGTACGAGATGAAACAACCTCTATCCGCGCAGCAAAATGCAACCATCTACCAATATCAGCTTATTAAAAGAACGGTCATTAAAAGTGAACTCATTTATAGCCACTTAATGATCGTCGCCATCTTATTGGCTTTCCAACTGCTCTATTATGGAACGGATGGGTTATTTTCATGGTTATTCGGATTTGCCGCTATTCAGATTGTACACGTGCTTGTATTGCTGCTTACATTTATTAGAGTTGACGAGGCTGCCGATCGGAAATGGATTTGGCGGATTAACCCTCCCTGGATCGGGTTTAAGCCAGCCAATGACATAAGCTTAACGGTTTTCCGCAGAGTTCATCGTCATTTGTTCTGGATTGGGTTATGTGCGGTAAGCGTCTTATATCCTTGGGTAAAACCGTCAATGATGATCAGTTTAATTAGCTGGCATGTTTGGCTGCTAGCTCCTAGACTTCTCCTTTCCTTCACTTTCCGCAGGCAACGCAAAGACGGAGTTCTTAGACTGCAATGGAAAGAGGCTTCCTACTATCATCGCTAATTCATTTATTTACTTGCAAGCCTCAAAAAACCGTCAATTACGAATTGACGGTTTTTCTTTGTTTCTTCACAGTATACCTACCGATACTAATAATTTATCTTATAACATCCTTTAATCTCTTCATAAAGAGGACGACATCTACGTCATCTGTGCTTGGCGAAGCCCATTCCGCACCGGATGAATCTCTCCTTGCAATCGCATCACGGTCGGCGTCTGACCCCACCTCTAGAGCCGGACTCACCTCACCGAACTACTCCCGATCAAAAGGGTCCAGACACACTCCCAGCAGGGAGAGGAACGTCCCCACGCACAACAAAAAACCTACCGTATCATCTACGGTAGGTCATCTGTGCTTGGCGACGTCCTACTCTCCCAGGACCCTGCGGTCCAAGTACCATC
>NZ_JBHTHB010000011.1:6577-75591 GCF_042675505.1 Paenibacillus sp. GCM10027627 | reverse complement strand
CAGCTCGATCGCCGGCACGAGACGTTCCTGGAGCGCAGCCGGGTCGGCCAATCGATTGACCAGCTGCTACACCGGCGACGGATCCGGAGGAGCTGCAGCCGACATCATCGCGGACGCTGCCGTCAGCTGCAGCTCGATCGCCGGCACGAGACGTTCCTGGAGCGCAGCCGGGTTGGCCAATCGATTGACCAGCTGCTACACCGGCGACGGATCCGGAGGAGCTGCAGCCGACGTCATCGCGGACGCTGCCGTCAGCTGCAGCTCGATCGCCGGCACGAGACGTTCCTGGAGCGCAGCCGGGTTGGCCAATCGATTGACCAGCTGCTGCGCACCGGCGGCGATCCGGAGGAGCTGCAGCCGACGTCATCGCGGACGCTGCCGTCAGCTGCAGCTCGATCGCCGGCACGAGACGTTCCTGGAGCGCAGCCGGGTCAGCCAATCGATTGACCAGCTGCTACACCGGCGACGGATCCGGAGGAGCTGCAGCCGACGTCATCGCGGACGCTGCCGTCAGCTGGAGCTCGATCGCCGGCACGAGACGTTCCTGTTCAGAATTATTAATATGTTATAAAATTTTATAACATAGAGCGCGATTTTTCTCAGCCTTACAGGATAGTGGGGGACTACTTTGCTGCTTGGAAAGATTCTTGTAATTCAAGTACAGACGCTATGGGGGGGACGTGCTAAAAGCTACAATTGGGGGAGCGTCTGCCCATGAATTAAAAGAATCTTTCCAACCACCAAAGTAGATATTGAATCTATTTGACTAATAAAAAAACAGGAAACTATTGTTAATAAACTAAAGTATTTATTTTTCCATATGATGATTGGTTTGCATGGTAAATCATTGAAAAGCAAAGGATAACCATGGTATAATAGCACTATATTTAATAATATCTTTCGATCTAAGAGCCTGTTTTTTTTGTATTTTTATAGGGGTCTATCGAACTATCTAATGGGAGGTGGGAGCTTGAATGAACTGCCCGAAATGTAGACTAGGAATCATGGAGAAAATGGGTGGGGTTCATTTATCGGAGGGACCTTTGAAATTGACTAAAGTGCATGACGAGACTCACCCGTTCTTGGAATTTTACGTCTGCAGTAGGGGAGATTGTGGGGAAGTGGATTTGAGGTCGATTTGGGGAGGCCAATCATCACCCAAGTACCTAACTGGTTATATCGAATTAAAACCAGGTCCCCTGGAGCTGAAGTTTGGAAGTCATCCTGATAATGTAGCTGCACTGGAATTACGTCTCGATAATGGTGTCCAGATAAAAGCAGCCCCTGATTCCTACTCTTGGGCAAAGAGAATACTACGGGAATCCATGGATCATCGATAGAGGATACATGCGAAGGAGCTGCCATAGTTACGATACCACAAATAGGGACAGGGAGTGTAGAACATGTTGAATGGGAAGGATCCCAAATCGAGGGTAAACAACCTGAAGAATTGCAGGATGGCAGTAGGTAGGGTAAGTCTATGGAGTCATTTAAGCGTTGGCTAGTTAGACAAGGGAAAAGCAAGATCACCATTGACGTTTATGTTCGATCTGTTATGCAAATGCAAGCTTGGTGGCAGAGTGTAAGAGGAGTTTTGTTTGAGCCTATCAAAGTTGAAGCGCAAGATCTGGAAGACTGGCTTAATTACATGCAAATTGATGCAAGCTACCTTCCTTCGAAGCATGAAAAACCGCGTTCCTATTCTTTGGCGACAATAAAGAGCTCCCTGGCAGGAGTACGCAGCTATTTTCAGTTTTTAGTGATCAACAAGATACTAGATTGTAGTCCTGCTGCTGAATTGAAACTGGATATGACGACTTACCCAAAGCCGAGTGGAGGCTGGCTAGAGCCAGAAGAGAAGAATCGATTACTTCAATGGATTGCTAGTGAGATTGCTCACGCCAGGAAAGAACGACGACGTCAGCTTATTCGAAATAAGGCAATTATTTATTCTGCATTATATGGAGGTCTGACAGCTGGGGAAGTTGTGCGATGCACGATTACTGACATCTCCTTTAACCCCCCAATTATTCAAATTGGAGATCGGGCAGTACTGATGGGAAAAGTACTATGCAGTTCAATGAAAGATTGGGTTCATTTGCGAGCAGCCGATTTAGAAGCTCCGTTATTCAGTTCTCAAATGGGACGGTTGACGGAGGATGGAATTACAAATTTTTTAAAGAACTACGCTAGGGAAACCGGTTTGCAGAATCTCACCATGCAAAGCCTGAGACACACGTATGCAAGAGACTTGGCCCTGCAAGGCAAATCAACAATTGAAATTGCAGAATCCCTTGGTTTGCATGCGGAGAACGCTCGTCGCTACAGATTCGGGTTAAGGAGGTGAACACAAAATGATACGAAAAGGGGTTAGCTTTCTTCTCTACATATTGCTGGGATTGGGGGCCATAGGTGGTATTGGGGTCTTAACAAATCTTGGTGGCGACTCTGTAGGCTCCGTTCAAACCAACGATACTGCATCAATGAAGGCAATAGCTGAGCAATTTGTGGAGATTTATATGACGATGGACAACAACCAAGAGGAGCGCCGGACCAGGCTATCCAGCATCGCCCCGGATGCAGCGCTGGTTGTTTCCAAGACAATGAAAGAAGAGCAAACGGTTGAAACGGTTGTTGCTAATGAGCCCTTTTTCTCTAATGGCCGCGCAATCGTAACGGTAGATGCTTGGGTGTCGACGTTTCGCGAGGTAGTGGTAGAGAATGATAAGACAGAGCGGCAAAAGGTCCTGCGAAATTTTAGCCTGTATGTCTACTTGAGCAAAGATGCTGACGGTCGTTACTTCGTCAACGGTTTACCAATCGTCCACGAAAGTAAACTGGCCCAATCAACGACTCGGATGATGGATGAAAGTTTAATCGCGACAAGGGACGCTATGATGCCAACCCTTAACGCTGTGATTCCGGCCCTATTTAATGGAGCATTAAATGAGGTCGCAAATTACCTAACCGACCAACCTACAATCCGCGATTACACTGGCGATTTTGATTTCCAAGCTATAGAGAATGTGTGGATTAGGGAATCGGAGAAAAACAAGTATGTAGTGGACGTGGACGTTAAGGTAACGGATAAGGTGCTGCAAAGTGATCTATTTTTCCGCTTAAATATGAGAATGATCTTTGAGGACGGAAAATATTACCTTGAATTTGTTGGTTAAGGGGAGAGTGCATTGAACGGAAAGGTGCATGCGCTAGCAGGTGTAGTGGCAGCCGAAGGAGCCATTATTACATTTCATCAACCGGCAGTTTCCTTCGTAACGTTTTTTGCTCTTTTGGGTGGATTTTTTCTCGGCGTGGCAGCAGATCTTGACGATTCGGACGCTACACTGGCGCAGCAGCAACCGTTTCGATTATTCTCCATGATCTTTGAAAGATTACCCTTTGTGCAGCATCGGGGAATTACGCATTCGCTAATAGCCATTGTTTTGCTCTTTGGATTGTTTAACACTGTTCTGGCGTTGCCTGAAGCACTTGTATGGGCGTTAATGGCTGCATATGTCTCACATATTCTGTTGGACATGTTTACAGCCGATGGCGTAGAACTATTCTGGCCATTGCGTTTCCGTATAAAGCTACTTCCTTCGATTATCGCCGTTTCAAGCGGCGACCGTTCCATCGTGCAATCGATACTAAGAGTACTGTTGTCTGCTGTATTTTACTTATTTACTATTCATTTGCTCGTCAATGCATTGAATTTTGTGCCATTACTTGGCCCATACCTTATTGAGCTGTGGAATGGTAAAGTCTTGAACTTATTACCTCAGGAAATAAAAACATGGATGGTCTATTAAAGGAGGATATTTGAAATGTTCCAATTTAACTATCAATTATTCGGCGTACCCATTTTGGATACGATTTTCACTGTTTTAATCAAATTTGCAGCGGCGTGGCTAATGATACTTATCGTTAAAAACATTATTAAATATTATCAAGAAGGGAACTACCCACAGTTGGCCATATCGGCAATTGTGGGTGCACTCGTACTTGGTGTAATCATTGGTCTTAACAACGTATATACGTGGGGTCAAGCGCTAATGGGCATGTTTACTAAAGGTGGCGGTGGTTCCGGAGGCGGTGGTGTTAGCTAATGGCATGGCAAGACTATCGGACTTATAAAAATCTCTTCAAAGTCAAGATGGACATTAGAAGTTTTGGCACAGGTCCATTTAAAATGAGTTTGCCTGAAGGAGTTTCCATTAATGGAGACATGTTTTTTATTTTTGCTATTACTCTCCCGGTGTCTCGTTTTGTATTAGCCCCACTTTTGGGGCTAATTACTTTAACGAACGGGTCTCCCGTTGAGTCCTTTATGTTGTGGATTTATGGTCTGATGATATCGGGTCTCATTGCTTATATGTACCGAAATAAGGAGCCAGCGGGCAAAAGCTTGCGCAAGTATATCATGGATTTAATCCGGTTTATGTTTCGCGCACGTTGGCATGATGGTTGGGAAGAAATAAATACCAAATTCTATAAAGGTAGTAGTGGATTTCGGGTAGGTGTTTCCTACCTTGAAAGGGACGCTGTAGCCTCACTACCCGCAGAGGGTTATGCGCAGGAACTGGAGCTTAGGGTTCCGACAGGTGTGCAAATTAAAGGAAAAAAAATACGTATTTCAAAACGCGGGAAAAAATATGGCCCTGGTCACTACCGAGTGGAAGGGAAGCAGTTGGTCCAAATCGACACGCGCTTAAAAGTTGATCAAGTGAATATTGAATCAACGCATGCAGTGCCGGTTAAGCAACCGCCAAAAATAAAACGGAGGAGGGAGGAACTTAATGATGATGCCGATCATGTACATGGAGGATAATCGAGTCTTCGATGTTACGGGGAGTGCGTATGCTTTATTTAAAATTCCTTCACGCCCTTACGCATTTATTCCGAGGCAAAAGAAGAAGGAGTATATCAAAGAAGTGGATACGGCCTTTTCTTCGTTTGTCCAGGACTATCATTTGTATCTACTGACAAAGCAAAAATCAGCGAAGCAATTGCAGCAGCAGCTTCAAGGCATATCCAAATTAAGCGGCTGGGAAGAGCAGTCCAATTTGGCCGTGAAAAGTTATGAAGAAAAGCAGCCATTTGATCGTATTAATTTCATTTGTGTACCACTTAAAAAACGTGTAGTTCTGACGAATTCTGATGAAGAGTTCAGCGAAGTCGTACGTCAGCGTATGATTAACATCTGGCGAGGCATTAAAGATGTAAAAGATAAATTCTCCAAGTCTGATGACGTCTTGCCGTATGATGTTTTGGAATCAAGTCGAAGGCAATCAGAAGAATTGTATACAGAAAGCCTGAGGTTATTTAAAGGTGTTACGCCAGCTACCATTTCTGAAACGGAATGGTGGCTCAAAAAAGGGTATTACAGAGGATTGAAGGATCCGGAATTGATGATCCCGACGCCGTTCCCTGCTCAAGTCATAAAAAAATCGGGTGTTATGGCTATCCGGCCAATTCGAAACACCATTTTGACGATTTCAGATAAGGCCATTCGCGAGCGTCTTCATCATATGAAAATTCACCATGGGACAGATGAAGTTTCCTTTCAATCTTCTTTTACCGTTTTGAAAACTCCGAATGTTATTGATTATAGGGATCCGACCGGAGTGGAATGGATATATCAAATTATTGAAAAGTTGAAGTTTCCGGTAGATGTAGCCATTCATGTCCGAATGGAGAGCAACGAGGAAGCGAAGCCGAAATTAGATCGAAAGAATAAGATTGCTAAATCCCAAATCAAGGAATACAAAGATAGTGATTCCGACGAAGCGGACGAATTCAACCAATCGCAGGTACCGGAAGAACTCTCAGAGGAAATGTACAATGTAAATTCCCTGCGGCGAAAGTTTCGTGAGTTTAAGCAGCCTTTAATGCATTCCACTACGATCTTTACTATGGGGTCTGATTCCTACAAAGAGCTGAAATTCCGAATGTCGGAGTTTAAAGAAGTTGCGAGAAAACACGTTATTGTAGTGAATCCGGCAACAGATCAGAAAAAGATGTGGCAGGCCTTTTATCCTTTTGGTGAAAAATTACCGGTGCAGTGGGAATTACCCATGGATCCTGGCGTATTGGCTGCAGCTGCACCTTTTGCGATAAGAACCTTGGGGGATCCAATTGGATTTCGTCTCGGGAAGTTAACTGCGACGGGACGAGTCGTTATGATGAAGCCGGATCGTCCGGCACTTGAGCTACAGCGAACCGGAGCGATTTTGATTTGCGGAGTCATGGGATCAGGGAAGACCGTAACAATGAAAGATATTATGTACCACATGCTGCAATTAGGGGCATATGGATTTACAAATGATCCAAAAGGGGACTGGGCTGTATTCTTCGAGCATCCAGAGATTAAAAAGATCGGGAAACTGATTAAGTTTACGCCTGGATCAGATACGGTGTTTACACCATTACGGCTAGCAGCGACAAGTGAAGGTTGTTATGAGGCAGCATTTGGGGTACTAGAGCTCATTTTGAATCACTCCAATGCCGAATTGAGAAATATCATTATAGGGGAAATTTTAAGTAAGGTTTATGAAACGAAAAAGTGGGATATGTTCACTTTTGAAGAAGTGGCCCAAGAAATGCTTGATAATGAAACATCGCTACTACGTAAGCAAGATCTGGATCTAGTTATCTCGCAGATCAAACAACTCAAAAACCATGGGACAGGGCGCATGATATTTGGGGAAGATACTGGAGAACATCTTTTCCAAAGCAAACGTTTCATCTGTGCGGTAACGCGGGGATTATCTATTCCTGGGCGTGGTGCAAGTCGATCAGAATGGAGTTACAACGAGCGCTTATCCGTAGCCATGCTCTATGCAGTGATAACGCTGGCTCTTAGATACTTGATGACGTTGCCTGGAGACGTGTTAAAAGCGTTAGCGTGGGAAGAGTTTTGGTTCCTGAAGCGTTTTGAGCGCGGGCGGCAGTTGTACAACGAAGCGTTGCGTCTATCTCGTTCAGAAAAAATGATTCCAATTATGGCCACGCAAAATCCAACAGACATTGAATCTAGTGATGATGATGACGATGATATTACAGGCCTTTTTGGCTGGAAATTTATGCTCCGCCTAGATTCGACGAAACAAGTTAGATATGCTTTACACGAGTTAATGGGTTTGGTTGATGAAGACCCAGAAAGTTGGATGAAAGATTTTTCGGAAAAATACAAGGATGGTATGGGGTTGGTGTCTGATCCAGAAGGACGAATAGGAGAAATGCAAGTTGAAATACTGGATCCGAGCCTTATGAAGTATTTGAAGTCAACGCCACCTGAAGGAGTAGTGGAGCATGACCAAGCGACCTTGGAAATATAAAACGCTTATCGTAGCTCTATTCCTGTTTGTCGGATTATTCTTAGTGGCAGGTCCTGTAAGCGCGGAGTATAAAGAGAAGGATGAGTTATTTCCTGAAATCGAGGGATTTGAACATCCACCACTCTCCAATTATGAATGGGATCACAAGGGATGGACTAGTGCATGGGAGCCGTTATTTGTTGTAGACAAGGTTCTCTTTCTCTTGGTTGTATTTCTCGTTCGCTTTAGTTTAATGATATTGGATTTTGGAATGAATCCTACCTTCTTTGAGGGATTCATAACCATTTTGTGGGATATTGTTCAAAAGAATACGAAGGATCTTGTTTACTATTTCTTACCGATCATTATCTTAATTGGAGTGTTTTTTGTTGTAAAGGATTACGGCAAGGGTCAATATCCAGCGATGATAAAGCGGTTTGTAACATTCATGATAGCTAGTGCGGGTCTCTCTGTTTTCCTAGCTATCGGAGTACCAACTATCATTATGGTCAACAATGCTGTGGATGAATTGACAGGTGCCATTTCTGGGGGACTCTCCAGTAATCAAGGTAAAGAAGATGCGGAGAAAAATTTCTATTCTGTTGTCTGGGATCAAATGGTTCATACACCATTCGCGCTAGGCGAGGTATCAGAAAAAGATTTGGCACTAACTCCAACTGAAGCCAGTAAGATCAACTCGGAAATTTCTCCCTATCGTGTATCTGCTGGTGAGGAATGGGCGGCGGTCATTTTACGCTTTCCAAAAGGATCTGATGAGAGAAACGAGATAGTGGATCTTTTTGAAGAGAATCATAAAGAGCTACAGGTTGTTGCTTTCAATGCCGCGGATCGCTTTTTTATCGTATTGGTATGCTTACTTGCATCAGTGAGTGTTATTTTATTTTCTTTATTTTTTGGCATCATACTCATTATTCTCTTTTTCTACTTTGTTTTTGTTTTGGCTGGTGGGATGATTATTATTCCCCTTTCATTTATACCGTCAGAGGCGCCTATTGTGCTGAAGAATTGGGCTAAACAGATCATCGCTCCACTCATTTCAAAAGTAGTAGTGGGGGCATATGTAGGGCTTGTTTTTTTGATATCCGGAGCCCTGATCAAAAGTATGTTGGATAATGTTTTGTCTTTTGTGGTTGCAATGCTTTTTATGTCACTATTATTGCTTGCATCGATCGTTATATTTTTCTTTTTGTTATCCAAATTCGGATATAAGATTTTTGCGCCAATTAATTCGGCGGTTGCTCCTATGAAGAAATTCATGTTAAACCGATACAATCGGAAAAGGAGAAATAGGCAAATCGATCGCCGGAGTAGGAATAGTAAGAAATATGACGAAGATGCAGATGATGAGAATGATGATGCTGACGAGGTTACTACAGTAACTGAATCTTACAGTGGAAAGTCTAATGATAGAGTGGATAGCTCAAGTGGTGCCAACGAACGGGCAAAAGATACTGATGGAAGTAAGCCACCGCCAGCGACACGTAAACCTATCGAAGCACCTACTATAAACCTTCCTGATAGTAATGACAATGGAAAAGGTGGCGGAAGCAAAAGCGGTAATGTAGTTGCAGTCAAAAGGGATAGTGGCGATCGTACATAAAAAACATTTCACTTTTTTAAGAGGCGGATAACCGTCTCTTTTTTTTGTTTGATCGATTAAAGACCTGCGCTATGACAGCTGGCGCGTCCAAACGATCCAGCGGCTACGTACCGCCGGACAGATCGGGAAGAGCTGGCGGCCGACGTCGCCGCGGACGTTGCCATCAGTTGAAGCTTGATATCCGCCACGTTCCTGGAGGTGCCGCAGGCGAGTCTAACGATCGAGTAGCAGCTGCGAGTGGCGGACGGATCCGGAAGTGCTGGCGGCCGACGTCCCCGCGGACGCTGCCATCAGCTGCAGCTCGATAATCGGCACGTTCCTGGAGGTGTAGCAGGCGAGTCTAACGATCGAGTAGCAGCTGTGAGTGGCGGACGGATCCGGAAGAGCTGGCGGCCGACGTCGCCGCGGACGCTGCCATCAGCTGAAGCCCGGTAACCGGCATGTTCCTGGAGCGCAGCCGCCGTTCAACGATCGAGTAGCAGCTGCGCAGTAGCGGACGGATCCGGAAGAGCTGGCGGCCGACGTCGCCGTGGACGCTGCCATCAGCTGAAACCCGGTAACCGGCATGTTCCTGGAGCGCAGCCGCCGTTCAACGATCGAGTAGCAGCTGCGCAGTAGCGGACGGATCCGGAAGAGCTGGCGGCCAACGTCGTCGCGGACGCTGCCATCAGCTGCAGCTCGATAACCGGCACGTTCACTGGAGCGCAGCCGGCGCGTTAAACGATTGAGTAGCAACTGCACAGTGGGGGCGGATTCGAAAGAGCTGGCGACTGACGTCATTCCACTGGTATTTCTGACCTGCAGTGATGTGCGGTTGCCACAGCATTCTGAAATGTTTTGATCTCTAAAATATTACAAATTAGAGAAAAAAATATGATGGAAACGAAGGTGGAAATGGAGGTTGGAGTAGCCAGCTCTCTTTATTTTAGATATAGGGTAATTAGTCCTAAAATGGTTTATATCGTATACATACTATATATTTTATTTATACAATAATTTAGGACTTATAAGTCCAAAGTGAGTCTTTTATCCCTTTATATAAAATGGGCCTATTGTTGTGTTTTTTGTTGTCATCTTCCAATCTGATTGGTATAATTACCTATAAATAACCTATAAAATAAGCTACAAATAAGGAGTTGATCTGTAGAGTTTGAAAACGATACCGTTTCTGTATGTTCTTTACATCGTTTTTGCTGTTTTCCTCGGCGCTTTGTCTGCTTTGTTTTACGTGTTAGTGCAGCATGTATACACGCAAACTGCACTTGACGCATCGACAGAGGCCGGGGCAACACGAATTCAGATGGAATTAACTTGGTCCGAAAATGGGGAAGACATGGAGTCAAGGCTGATTCTTAACCAAAGCAAGGCTGAGCAAGCTGCTCGAAGCACCTTTCTCAAAAATCTATCGAATATGGAAGAACTGGGTTTGGATACAACAAGGATTGAAGTTCCAAGTTATTTTTTTCCGGATGAGCACTCAATCGGGGGAGATGTCGATTTCGAGCATGACTTTACAAGAGCTGCTGATGGTTTCAACTTTGTATTTGATAGCAATTACAATCCCGATTCAATAGATGATAATGTGCAAGGCACTTCGACCATGAGGGAGAAACGATAAATGGGGTATGTGCAATTTGCAATTGGAGCTGCACTTGCTGTTATAGTCCATGAATTGGGTCATGCATTCTTTCAAAAGCTTTTCCGTATTCCAGTTTCTCTTATCGAGTGGGGGAGTGGGCCAAGACTATTCAGAATTGGAATCTTTGAAATGAGATTGATTCCATTTAGTGGTGGCATCAGCCCTAATGGGGTTCGGCTTGCAAATGCAAAATGGAAAGGTGTCTTGATTGGACTGGGTGGCATTATTGCTCAGTGGTTTGTGACTGTGCTTATCGCCAAGTTCGATCTTTTGCGGTTTGAGTGGCTGGAAGTTATCATTCTAGTTTTTGTGGGTTGTGCGATATTGAGTTTTGGAAATCTAATTCCGTATCGAGGAACAGACGGATATTATATTTTGCAACTCTTTAAGAAGAGAAAGGCGGTTGTTCATGAATAGCAATGAAAAGGGATTTACTATCGGGCTTTATACGACCAATCCGGTAGTGGACGAGTATATCAAACACGAAATGCAGGGAACTAACATATTGTCCCTACAAGACCACGATCCTTGGGAAGGCTGCCAGGCTATCTTACTCTATGACATTGACTTGGACCGAATTCAGCATCTATATGATCTTGCCATAAAAGCGGTCGATACAACGGTGGATGTGATCTGGTATGTCGAAAATGAAAACGATAAAGAGAAGGCTCAAATGGAAAAGGAGCTTCAATCACGAGGAGTTCATGTGCATGTGGATCGGGTCGAAGACGCAGCACAAATTCTTGGCATGATCGCATTATACGAGGAAGTGAAGCGCCAGGAAACGTTAGGGGAGGTAAAAGTAGACTCGACCACTGCAGAAAAAAAGGAAACCTCATCATTACGCGACAGTTTATTTTTCAAAAGAGCTGGTGGCGAATCGTCTGATTTAATCGACGATGAATACGAATTGGATGTTGAGTCCAAAAAGAAAATCGCAGGCATCTTTCAACGTACTAAACAATCTTTGCAAATCAAACGAAGCGAAGCGCATGCTTCTTTGCCGGATGAGTTGGAAAATGTGGTGGCAGTAGCTGGCTTTCATGGAGCAGGCTCCTCGTTCATTGCTTGGAATTTGGCGCGGATCTTGGACGGCTCGAGGGTTTTGGTGGAAGGTCGGAAAACGGGGACGCTCGCAGCTTGGTTTAGCTTAGGTGAACAGGCTGTGACCAGAGGACAGTTTCTAGAGACACATCAAGGGGATCGTTACAGTCATGATCTGGATGAACTGGAGCTTGCGCTACAAGCTGATAAAGAAACCGGAAGGCGCGAACTGAAAGCTATGCGGGAAGTGCCGAAACGATTAGTTGTTGACTGTGGTCATCGCTGGGACTTGGAAGTGTACAAACGTGCGGCGGTGCGCATTTTTATCGCAGCACCAGATCCGCAGTTTATTGGGATTCGGCCGGAAGTTGACGCACATGTTGTTGTCCTTAATCAGTATCCAGAGGGCTCTTCCATTCCAGTATCCGAATTTGAAAAACGATTTAATATGAAATTTCAATTGGTTGTACCATCGCAGCCGCGGCAAGTCATGAATTCTATTTGGGGAAAACGCGCATGGGTGCTTATGGAAAACGAGAATCGTGAGAGCTGGAATGAGCTAAAGCGAATGGTTGAGAGAGAGGTGAGACTGTGAAATCCGAAGAGATAAAAGTGTTTGTCGTCATTGATACAGACTCCGCAAGGCTAATGGAGTCGTTGGCCACTCTGCAAGATTACGGGAAAGCATATGATGCGCAGCGTCCTGCTGATATGAACGGGATTTATGAGGTGGAAAGTAGAGTGGATGCGGTATTTGTCTCATCGAAAATGCCCCACCTACGCGAAAACGTCGCTAATATTATGCAGATAATAAAAGATGGTACGCAGGTTTTTGTAGTAGGTGATGTTAATCCCGACTCTTTAGGTGACCTATTTAATCTGGGAGTTAAGGATTCGATTTGTTACCCCATAAACCCTTCAGACATTAACTTACATAGGCCATTATCTGCAACGACGCTTGTCGGGGAAGGTCGGAAGATCGATGTCAATTTCGGAGGAAACTCCATAACCAGGGAGCGCTTTGTGGTCGTGTGTAAACCAAAAGGCGGGACCGGTGGGAGCGTATTTTCTTTGCAAATCGGCGCAGCCATGGCTAAATTGTCCGGGCAGACGGTGTTAATTGACGCTGACTACTGCGGAAATATAACACGTATCGCTGATCTGGAGAGCATTAATTCAATTGCTGAGTTTAGCGATGAGCAGTCCATGAAATATGACCGGGAGCAGCTAAATGAAAAGCTGGTCACTCATCAGGCAAGCGGCTTAAAGATTCTATCATCTCCGTTGAATGCTATGGCAGCCATACCAACTGCGACACTGCAGCATGCATTCAGCGCATACAAACGGTTTTATTCGCAGATTGTAGTGGACTTACATGCTGGATACACGCCACATCTTGATTATCTCAAAGATTATGCCACTGATGTTGTAGTGATCATTGATAGCGATCGGCGGCATATGGAGCGCAATTCGGAGTTTTTTACGAAGCTTATGAATCGTAACATTGATCAACAAAAGATCCACATCATTGTCAATCGTCCACGCAATCGAGAAGAAATTGAACATGTTCGATATGCTCTACGACGCCTTGGCATGGAACACATTAACTTGCATGTTTTGCCAGAAACGAAAGAATTTAAGCAGGATAGCTTGCCAATGTACAATGAACCGCGCAAATCGCCGTACAGCAAAGCAATTCGAACTATTTTTAGAGAAATGAAGTTGAACAACGGTGCAGGCACAAAATCAGATAAAGAGACAACGAAGAATGACCAGGCAGAAAAACCAAAGGCAAAATGGTTGGGGCTGCGCGGTTTATTGTATAGGAGGTAACTGTGATGAAGAAGAGAGTGCCACTTTGGATGATATGGATGCTAGCAACTGCTACGGTGGCTGCAATTCTGTTCGTCATTAATATTAATGCATCAAAAACTTGGAGTGATTTAACGCCTGTATATGTTGCCAAGCGTGAAATTCCGGTCGATCAGAAAATGTCATCTAGCGATTTTACCCGTGAGACATATCCCACAAACAAAATCCCAGCTGATGCCATTACGGAGCAGGATCTGAAGGTCATCGAGGGAAAGCTTGCTCGCATATCGATTTTGGAAGGACAAATTTTGGTTGATCGAATGGTCTCCGGATCTGGATCCATTCGTGATGTTGTCAAGAATACCGGAGCTAATTTTATCTCGATGGCCATTCCGATCGATAACGAGGACATGCCGCTTGAGGTCATTAAGAACGGTGATATCGTGTCTATGATCGGAGTGACCAAGAGAAATACGGAAGCCGGCGAAGAGATCGTATCCAAATACGTCGTTGAAAATATTCGTGTTGCTCAAGCGATTGATGATTCCCGGTCCGGCCGGCCAAAGATTATTGTACTTGTCCCTAGAGAAGTCGGGCCTGAAATCTCCAAGCATATCTGGGCTGGTAAATACAATGTAGTCATTGACCCTAATCCATTTATAGGGGCCAAAGCGAAAGATACAGAGACCAAGTACATTGATGCACAAGGCCAAAAGGTAGATGCTAAGTAGCCTAGCAGAAAGGAGATCCAAGTGGAGAATGGTTTAAAAATAGCGGATTACGAAGCAGACTGGGTACATCTAGGTGAATCAGGGAAGGTCAATCCGGAAAAGTGGAAGCAATGGCAAACGCAGCTGCTTAGCGAAGTTTTAAAGGACCAGGATAGACGGAGATCAGAAAATCGCGGCGGAACCGTCGATTTTACGGAAACGGAATATCGGCATTACTTATATGAAATTATCCAGACCATTGAGGAAGTTCCAAGTATACATTACAACGATTTAATTAAGCAATACCTGGATAATGCCTTTCGATATGGACCGGTACAGCCGCTGTGGGAGAGGCCGCGGGTTTCAGATATTCAAATATTCATTCCATACGACGATCGACATGAGCAAATTATCTCTTATGTAGAGAATCGAAAACGGAAAATTTTTAAAGATCAGCGGTTTCGTTCTTTTGAACAGGCAACAGATTGGATTAACCATCATCTAAGCCGAATCAATTTACGGTATGACCCGGCGAAAATTTACTTGGACGGAACGTTCCCGAATTTTGAAAGGATTCACATCATTTCTGGAACGTCAGGTTACTCCACTTTTGATCCAATCCAGCGAACTTATACGTTTGTTCGATGTTTAATTATCTCCATACGCCGGTTCTTACACCCTTTTAGTTGGCATGAGCTGACCGATGAAAATGAAGGGAAGCATACGATTCCGCTGGTTGACCAGTCTAGTCTCATGGCACGTGTAGATCTGAAAAAGATAAAACGACTGCCAGTCTATACTTCGTTTTCTGGAAAGGGTGCTGTAGCTGATCAAGCTACGATGGATTATCTGGAAATCTCCCAGAAACTCGAAAAAAACTTAATGTATTCGGGTGGAACAGGGACGGGGAAAACGACAATCGCCAATGCTAACCTGGCAGCTATCCCACCAGGAACACTATTGCTGATCCTGGAGGAGTCTCCTGAGATGCAGCCGCAGATTGAAGGGCATGTCATTCGTTTGTACGAAAGACCTGGAGTATTTGGTTTAGAGGACGGATTGAAAAGCGCATTGCGTATGTACCCTGATATCGTCTTCCTGTCTGAAATTCGCGATAAAATTGCCTATGTTTATGTTCAAACGATTTCATCAGGCCATGATGGGTCATCATCCACCATTCACGCATCGAGCTGCAAAGCGGTGAAAAACCGGATCGCGGATTTAGCTGCATCGCATCCATCGCGACCTGATCGGGATCAAATTTTAAAAATCCTCCATGAGCGTCTGCATGTAATCATTCACTTAAATGCAGAGCTTGAAGATCGGTTCATGGACGAGGTATGTGAGATGATCCCGGAAACGGGGGAACTTCATACGGTCTCTAGGTTTGTCAAACAGGGCGTTGATCGTTTTACAAAGAAGCCAGTCGGATATTTTGAGTTTATGGGGCCGACTGATCGTTTCGTTGAGGAAATGATGAACAATGGAATTGAAATACCGAAAAGTTGGAAGTGGGAGAAAAAATGACGGGCATAATTTTGTTTGCTGTTTGGTTCGTTTTACTACTGGCAGCCATCCAAACCATCCGACTTCGAAGACGTCATCGAATTGCAGAGTATGAACGATGGATTTCACCAAAAAAGGTGGAATCCTCCAAGATTGATAGGGTGGCCGCTAACTTCAATGTCCAAGCTCTTGTTAAGGAACGGAATCTTGTTCTTTTGCTATCAACGCCATTTGGTGTGTTAGCTGCACTCGGATTTCATTATATTCTTGGAATTGCTTGGGGAATTGGATTTGTTGTAGGTACACTGGCTCCATGGCTCATAGTGCTTTTTCTATATCAGCACTATGAACGTTCATTCCAAAAAGACGGCCGCATTAGCATAGAGTTTCTTCATTCCGTTTTAACAGCTGGAGGCAGCGTGGAGGAGTGGATCCGAGAAGTCGTTCCGCAGCTCGATGGTCCGCTGAGATCTATTTTTGACAAGGCCAATAAAAACTGGGGAACAGCGTACACGACACCACGCCTTGTTGAAGAGCTGATTCAAAAAAGCCCTGACTCCTATCTAAAGCTTGTCTATACAGGAATCCTGCACGAATATCGGAATTCCGGGGATATGGTCAAGTATACAGAGGAGGTCATGGCCGACATTATTAACCAAGAGAGATTCGAGCGCCTGATGAAGGTGCAGCGGCAGTCAGGGCAAAGTATGTTGCTCTTTGTCGGAGGATTCCCAATTTTCATGTACTTGCTCTTTCAACCTGCCATCAAGCGGACGCTAGAGCTGCATCCTACTATGAACATTGCTATGCTGGTCGGCGCTTTAGGTTATGTTGCGTTTATCTGGTATGGACTACATGCGACGAAAAGCAATGTGTTATAGGGAGGAAGACGATGAACACGATTTTTTTATATGTCATGTATGTAGCATTGGTTTTTTTGCTGACATTCCCGTTTGTCCGGCGTTTTAGTCCAGAAGTTTTTCATTTCTTCTACGATTGGGCCGAAGAATACAAATCGATGAAAGGACAAAACCGGCGTACACTAAAGTTTATTTCCAGAAAGACGGACGTTGTGGTTTCGCAAGGAGTAATTCGTCGATTTGAAAGGTTGATCCGATTAGCCGGGTATCCGATGGGACTGAGTGCTCGAGAACTCATCTTCATTTATGTTGTGATTGCAGGTGCCGGAATATATGCTTCTACGCAGGTCGTGGAGACAACAAGAATGCCGGTACTTATTCTCTCATTTTTGGTTCCAGCATGGCATATTGTCATTCTTCGGAAAAAGAAGAATGAGAGGCAATTATACGCTACGGAGTCAATACGATTCCTAAAGCGAAGATTCATTTATCTGTTAAAAAATGAAGTCGGCATCATACAAGCATTAGATAATGTCGCCAACTTAGCTCCTGGCGAGTTTGGAGAAGTGTTTCGCAGATACATGGATCAGGTCACAACAAACGAGAATAAACGGTCGCTTCGAGATGTCATGGCGGATTTCCGCATGGAATATGAAGTCAGCACACTCAATTCGTTTTGTATGGCCATTGAGCTTAGTGAGCTTAAATCACCCGGAGCGCTGGCAGACCAAATCTACCGACAGACGCTGAAAGAAAATGCGTCATTGGAGGAGTTCGTCGAGAAAAAGCTTCATGTCACCAAGGGAAAAATGATTGGTGTGGTGGCGGTGGCTTCCGTCTGGACTTTGGCTTTAACGGTGTGGTTCTCTGTCGTTGCTTTCTTCGATTACTTCACTGGCGCCGGCGGATTTATGTTCTTGAGATAAAAAGCAGTTACTTGTTCTGGAGGTGGGGATTAGGCACAAATCGATTAGCAAGGGGCTTTATTTAAAAAATTATAAAAGGAGTGTTTTTCCATGAATCAAAGTAAGAAGGCTCTCAAGACAGGTCGAATTCTTTCGGCAATTATTTTCCTATTGATTGGCGCCTTTTCTTTCGCCGCTGTTGCTGTTGAATTTAACATCCCGTTTCTGGTTGTCGGCATTCTGTGTGTAGCGTTCTCCGGATATACCGTGTTCAAAACGTTTAGTTCTCCTAAGGCAAAGCAAGATCGCCAAGAAGATTTTGAGCTATAACAAATGCATTCCCTTATTACAAAGCCAGTAAGTGGAGTGTATGAAGGATTGGAACAATTGGTAACTGGAATGCAGAGTACCATCGCAGAGCTCATGACTTGGCAAGGGGCTAACCCTGATGTTCCCGATGCCGTGAAAAATGCTATTCGGATCTACCGTGGCGAAATGTTAGAAGCAATTAAGACCATGAAAAAGGCTCGGTTTGAAGAAGGCGACTTAGTTGAACTAACATCGAGCAAATATGAAAATGGCGAAGAGTTTTGGACCGATGTCGACTCAGTTTACCACGAATAGGGAAGTACGCAGTCTAAATCAGATGGAGTTTGGACTATCGTTGGCAACGCCGGGGTATCAGCGCAACAAGAGATTATTAGTTTGGATTTAACCAAAATGTTTGAACATTTAAAGGAGAGATAAAATTCATGAAATTAGTAATGTCGATGCTAAAAAGACAAACTGGAACAAAAGAAGATCGCCTTAACTGGGAGCAATTAGTTGGTTTCGGGGTCGTTGCCTTGGTACTTTGGGTCATTGTAGGGAACTCGACGGCAGCCCGGACCGCTGGACTAACCATTCTCAATGCGTTGCGTGACGCGATTACCAACTTAATCACCGACATCGGTTCATTTGTATAAAGGAAGGGGAGAGACCAGTATGATGAGATATTACAGACAAAGGATCCAGAAGCTGCTGAATAAAAAAATGGATGGTATGTTGTCAGTTGAACTGGCCATCTCCCCAGTGACCATTTTATTCGCCATTATTTTAATGCTTTGCTTCATCATGCTAATCTACTACGCACTCGTTTATTTGTTTTTTGCCATTACGATAATGGCAGGTGCTCGAGAAGGGGCCATCGATCCAAACGCAGCTGCCGTAGAAGACAGGATTTTTGAAGTCGTTCGCGATGTGCTTCCTGATTCTCGTGAGGGAATTAATCTTATCGAGCGTAGCAACATCCAAATCCAACCGTTTGATGGTGATTATATAACTGTGAGGGCAGTGTACAATGTCATGCTTCCAGGTGCAGATCTCTATGAATGGTTAGGGGGAGACGCTGAGGACTTAATTGTGCCAGCACCGGTCATGTTCTCTTATTTTAGGGAGTACTGATATGAGTGTTTTGCAAGGGAGTCTTATTCTGGTTCTTGGCGTGCTCGGGTACTTGGATCTACGATTTAGGCAAGTGCCGGTATGGACGGTGCTGGTACTTGGCTTAATCGGTATCGTGATAGCGTACTCTCATATGTTGCTCTCCTTACTGAGCGCGGCCCTTCTTGCCTTGTTCATGCTAGTTTTAAATAAGAGAGTAGGAGCTGCAGATAAGTGGGTTTTTCCGATATTGGCATTGGCATTACCAGTAACTGCATGGCTTCTCGTTTTGATGACATACGTCTTCGCGTATGCTCACGTTAAATGGTTTCAAACGCATGCCCCCATGCTGTTTTACATGTGTGTGGCATTGCTCATCTATTTGGTAACAGGAGGAAAGTGGCTATGACCGTTTGTATTCATTTCTCGAAACACTTACATATGACCACAGATGCTTTGACTTTTACTACAATTCCTTCATATGTCGTGCCTGGACGGGATGACGACGCGGCCTACGTTTTAAAATTGACGGATGATCAAAACTCTCCTTACTACTATTCCCTTCTGGCTGGGCCTGCTCCGGATAAATCCGTTGTGATTCCTTCTGATGTCGCAGATCCTTTCTTTCATCCGATATTGGCTGCAGCTCTGTTAGGAGTTCCTGAGCCGGACAGACAACGGCTTACGGTATCTGTTCCATTGTCAGAATATCGTAACGCTACACTGATTCGAAATTCCCTTCAGGAGATGGCCTATACGGTCGAGGACTTAAAGACAGGCAAGGTTATTAGAATCCAATTCGACCAGGTTGACATCATCCCTACTACCGTATGTTTGTCCTTTGACGCGCTTCTTAGGGACAGAGTGTCAGAGGATGACTTTTTTGAAGGGGATGATGAATCCGTTAAGAAATTCTCCACAATGGGGGAGGAAAGCCGCGTTTTTATGCTGCTCTGTGTAACGATGCAGCAAACCGAATGGGTAATCATTCGCGAAAAAACGCTAGAAATGGTTGAGGCAGGACGTTTTTCTCAAAGTCTCAACACGCTACTATTTAAAATCAAACGTTATTACATGGACAAGACAAAATCTGCTTTACGTCCATACTCGGAGATGCAAGCAATTGAGGATGGATATGCAATGTTTGACGGCAAGACTATCGATTTAGGGGAGGTTATTAGTGAGGCTAAAGCTAATTTGGTTGAACAACTTAGCGGGCAGATGCATCAGCTGATCACAAAGTATAACGTGACTGATCAATTGCTTGCTGGAGAAGATGTTCATCACATTATGAATGAGCTGAAGGAGAAATTTCCACTGGCGAGACCAGTGGCCAATCCGGAATTTGCGATCCTTCGAGGTCTGTTTAAGGTGACTTATCTGGCTCAAATCCCGGTGGTGGATTGATGAAGGAAATTTTTAATCAATGGGTTTCCAGAATAACCGTTATATTGGGCCTAAAAGTTGTCCTCATTATGGGAATTGCACTTCTAATAATCGTGCTGGTCAGTTCAGCGTTCTCGATTATATCAGGGAAGGCAGCTGTCAGTCAGTTTATAGACAAGGGTGACCAGGAAGAAGACATCCAGTATGATCTTATCGCTGAAAACTGGATGGATAAAGTGACTTGGATTGATCCGGCCAGTGGTCAGCGGCAGGTTGGTCTTAATAACGAAATGAGACAGCAACTGAAGGAAGCAGAAATCGGTGATTATAAAGGGCTTCTATGGGTTTTAAGCCAGGTTAAAGAGCGATGTGAATTAGAATGTGTCGGGAAGCTTGCTGAGATCTTAGAGCCCAAAGAAGTAAAGATTGAATTTTTCGATGTAGTCACAGAAACGACGACAGTCACAACCATCACCAAAATAAATACGCCAAGTTCATCAACTAGCCCTACGAATGAAAAAGAATCGGGACCTGTCAACAATTCTAGTGCCAAACCTGGTGTAACAAGCGAAAGCAGTACGACAAAAACAAAGAAAGCATTCATCACCAGTCTTGTTACGTATAATGGTCTTCATTCTTTCAAATATATGTCGAAGAAAAACTCCTCAACATCAACGAGCAATTCACAAACGGAGACAGTGCAAAAAGAAGTCGTGACAACTACCGTAACCACGACACCAGTGCTCTCATCGGTAGAACGGGAAGAGGACTATGCTGTGCTTTATGAGGCGATGAAAGAGGTTCGAATGGATGAAACAGACGAAAATGAGTTCAGATTCGTCTTGAATCAGGCACTTGCATACGATCCCAATTTCTATGACGATGGGTTATTTGAAAAAGGGCAGTCTGAAGTAGATCGTAGCGGCCAAATAATTGATGTGCCGGGCGATACGCTCTTAGCGTGGCCAGTGCCATCCGTAAAAAAGGTATCGTCATCGTTCGGTATGCGGGTTCATCCTATTACGGGGGAACGGCGTATGCATACGGGCATGGACATACCGGCACCGAAAGGGACGGATGTGATTGCTGCAGACGAAGGCGTAATCATTCAGTCCAGTTTCACATCAATAGCAGGCAACAATGTCAAGATCAAGCACCCAAGCGGTTACATTACCTGGTACATGCACTTAACTAAGATTTATGTACAGGAAGAGGATTCTGTGAAGCGCGGCGAAGTCATTGGCACCGTCGGTTCCACTGGCAGAAGTACAGGGCCGCATTTGCATTTTGAAGTGTTTGAACCCGGAGCAGCTAATTCAAGTAACCCCATTTCATATTTTAAAGGTGGCGAAGAGTAGTCATGTCAAAAACCAAAGTCTATAGCACGAGATTAATTTTCGAGGAAGATTTGGACAAGAAGGCAATGGATATACTCGATTCGTTGGATCAAGAAGAAAACGGAACAGTAGGGTTTAGAACAACGCACTGGATTCGGGAGGCCGTACTTTTGCGCGTAGAAATGCAACTTTTTATGCTAAAGGAGACGGGAAGTGAGCTCCACCCGAAGCAATATGAGGATCTGAAGTCATGGCTGCTGCATCTCGCTGAACCGGCTGAAATGAAGGAGCCTCTAGATCCACTACAAGGATTGGATCCCACTCATGCTTTAGATGAACAAGTTGTTCGGCATTTATCACAGATGAATGAAGAACAAAAACAATCATGGATGCTGGATGCCGTCAGAATGCGATTTGCGATTGAGCATCATGCTCCGACGTATTTTATTAACCAGTATCAAAGCAGGCCGGTGGCGAATGTAGAGGCTCCGGTAACGTATTCCGAAATAGAGGATCCTGGTTTGCTGCAAGAAGTTGCGGCTGCATCAGTAGAAGAACATATTGAGATAACCCCTGATCCAGAACCTATTCCACAACGGACATGGTCGCCTTATGTCATTCATTTGCGTAATGCTATGCCAGCTTTTATCCAACAATCCTCGTTGGGGGCGATCCAATGAATCCATGGTGGTTAACTTTAGGCGGAGCTGCTTTTATTTCGATACTAGCTGTCGATCGCATTCAGCAACAAAAAAGGCAACAAGAAAATCGATCCAAGTATCGTTATGTGCGGATTATCCCGCATAAAGAAACCGGGGCAAGCCCGGACAAAATCATGCGACTCATTCAGAATTTGCATGAATACAAGCGAACACGGATGGATCAAATTCGGAAGGGAAAAGAATGGTTCCGGTATTTGATTCACAAAGATGTAACGGGGGAAATCGCGCTATATATTGGTTTCCCGGAGGATAGACAAACAGGAATTAAGCGTGCATACCGAAACATCTATCCTGAAATCGAATTGCATGACGTTCAGCACGATGAGTTACCATTGGCTATGACCGATCTACCGATTGATTCCGAAAAGAAATCGAAGAAAACTGCAGTCTATGGTGGCCATTTTTTAGCGGCAGATAAAGGACCACGAGAAGGATATGCGTTTAAATCGTATAGTGGGGAAGATGATATCGAAGACATCCTGTATAGCCTTGACGCCAGCGCAAAGGAGACAGAGTGCTGGCTAGATATTCTCATTTCCCCTGTATCCAATAACGAGATCAGGAGGCGCGTGCAGCAGGGGATTAAATCCATTTATCGCAAACATGGCATCACAGATCCGCACATGTTTGATATGAATCTCAAAAGTCTTGGGGAAGCCCTAAAGGGTCCTGGAGCGAAAAAATCTACAAAGACGTCAGCCAAGCCATTAAAAACAAAAGTGAGTCCTACAGATCTGGATCCGGATGACAAGGAAAGGATTCGAATGATGCAGAAGAGATTTACCGGCCGAGAGACAGCTTTTGCAGTTAGCATCAGGTTGCTCGCTCATGGTAAACATGCACATTCAATTGCACAAACGGCAGCAACGGCGATCCGATCTTCTTTTCATTTTGATAACGCTTTACGGTTTGTTCGAGATCGCAATCTACCTAAATCTATTTTTGATAGTGCTCCAATGCCAAGTAAGATTAACAGCGTATACATGACCGGCGAGGAGTTAAGTAACATCTTTCGGCTGCCGCGCGGGGAGCATCGGATTTATCAATACGTTCCTCATCTCCAGAAGGGTCAAGAGACTCTGAAAGACGATGAATTCAATGAAGGGGTTAGTATTGGTAAGGCACGTCATCCCGTACAGAAAGGCAGAGAAGTTCGAATGCCGATCAGTCAATTTACGCGGCATTGGTTTCTCTCAGGGATGACCGGTGCAGGTAAATCGTCTTTCCTTCTAGAAATGATAGAATCCATCGTACAAGCCTGGTTAGCTAACCCCAACGACGCTCCAGGGTTTTCACTGTCTGATCCGGCACAGGAGACAGCCGTTATTATACTGAACAGATTGAGGCATTACGAAAAGATAGGGATCCCGGTCGATTGGAGTAAGGTGCATTATTTCGATTTGGGAAGTCCGGAATATGTATTGCCACTCAATTTCCTAAAGCGAACGAATAATGAATCGGTTCATTCTCTTAGCGATGAAGCGTTTGACCTGATTAAAGCCGCGTATGGTGGGGATACACCCCAAATGGACCGTATTCTACGGAACGCGCTTACCACGCTCATTTCTGACACAAGCCAGGATCATAACATTTTAGGCATCATTCCGTTGTTAATGGAGAAGCGGTTTAGGGATCGCGTTCTGCCACATATAAAAGACAAGATCATATTACAGTTTTGGGAGCGCGAATTTCCGAATTTAGAAAAAAACATTGGTCAGGCAGTAGGGCCACTGCTCAATCGGTTATCTCCATTTCAGACGAATGAAGCGATGCGCAGAATGTTCGGTCAGCCTAAAATGGGGCTTGAGCTCCGGAAGTGGATGGATGAGGGACATATTATTCTTTTTAATATGAAAAATGTCAATCAGGCAGCTACGAAGCTATCTGGTGGGTATATCGCGAATCAGTTTCATAAGACAGCACAGACCAGACAAACAGGTTCCAAGGTACATATCAAAATTTATGACGAAGCCCACCGAGGCCAGCATCCTATCATGAACAAAATATTTGCAGAGGATAGGAAATTTGGGTTATCTTTGGGATTAAGTACACAATCTATTAACCAGATGGATAAGGAGATCGTGGACTCCGTTACGGAAATTGTGAATAACGTCTTTACATCAGCTCAAGGATATAAATCGGCTGCTATTGTGCAGCAGATGACTGCTGGTGCATTTGATAGGGATTTCCTGCAAAAGCTGCCAGAGCGCACGCTGGCTGTCTATACGAAGGCGAAAGTGGAGGGAAAGAGCCAGCCAAAGACTTTTACAGTAGAGTGCGATCCGCCTTACCTTTATAAACCGGATGGCAGTGGCGAATGGGCAGATCATGAAAATGAAAAAGAGATGCAAGCTGCGCTTGCATGGGGAGAAGAAAAAGGGCTGGAGCTAATGGCCCGAGATTGCTTGCGTGCGGACGAGGTAGATGAGATGATAGACGAGTATTTGACTACTGGCACCGTACTACAGCGTCAAAAAAAGATGGCTCAGGAACAAATAGAAATTACTTCTGATAATGAGTCATCGGAAAATAAACAGGTCGAGAACGTTCTGGAAAGACCGGTTTTATCTCCTCCTAAGATTCAACGAAAAAGGGACATGCCAGCACCTTCCACCGCCGAATCAACAGAGAAATCGAGTGCTGAGCAGCCCGAAGAGAGAGCTGCCACGCAAAAAGAAGAGGATACAATGCGCTGGGAGTTTTAGATAGAGAGAGGGCTGAAAAGTATGATATTCCAATGGGTGGACCACCCAAACCTGCGTCGAGAAGATCAATTGCTATGCCTGTTATTTGATCTAGGTATGGCAACAAAAGAACAGCTTCTGAAGATTACAAAATGGGGCTTCCGGAGTCTCGACTACGCATTTGTTATGGTACGTAAATTGGAAAAAGAGATAGGAGGGGAGACCATTCTCATTCGAGCAAGGTATCTCCCTAGACTACCAACTAAAATTAAAACTGCAATTTACTCACTGACTGCTGACGGTATAAGGTATGTTCAGACGATAATGGAATTGCAGGGCGGCAAGGTCAAAGAAGCTCCTGCCGGACAGTTGGTTCACTATTCTGGCATTAATAATATATTGTGTCGATCGATTGAAGAGTTCGGTGTAGTGAGCTGGCAATCATCCTATGAAATTGCGGATCTCATGATTATGCGCTGGAGTGAAACAATAGGAGAAGGGCTGGATAGACGAAATGTGATTCGTCCTGATGGTGGTATGCGTGTAGGAACAGAATCGAATTATGTTGACCTATACGTCGAATTCGACAATGACACCGAAGGGCCAAAACAAATAGAAACGAAATTTAAGCGATACGTGGACTTGTATAAAAATCTGAGGCTAACTCGCCCCATCGTATGGGTCACTATTTCGGATAAAAGGAAGCAGTATTTAGAAAGAAACTGGGATGCGCTCAAGTCAGTATCTTATAAAAATCATGTTCAGTTGCCGGAAATGGTGTTCTTTGTTGAAGGAGACGAAATTGACTGGATTAAGAAGAAACTGATTAAGAATAAACCTGAGATATGAAAAAGGAGAACGGATTTTCCGTTCTCTTTTTTTATTCAGGGGGAAGCCAGATCTGCAGTGTAGGCATAGCCAAACGATCGCGGTTCTGCTACGCAACGCCGTGCGGACTCTAGGGTTAGCAGCTGACTAACGTCGCTGCTGTCGCTGCCTTCAGCTGCAGTTTGATAGCGGCAATGAGAAATTCCTGAAGCGCAGCCAGCGCGACCAATCGATCAAGCAGCTGCTGCGCAAAGCCGGACAGATTCGGAAGCTACTGAAGACTTCGCTGCAGATCAGCTGTTGTGCAGCATCAGCTAATCCGGAAGAGCTGCAGCTGGTTTAGCCGGCATCGGAGCAGTTACGCATCACCGGGCGGACTCCGGAAGAGCAGCTGGACGGACGTTGTAATCGCTGAGCTGCAGCTCGATCGCTGGCACAAAGACATTCCTGGTTAAGCCAGCATGCAATTTAGAAGCAGCTGGCCAACGTCGCCGCGGACAGCGCCTTTTTCTGGAGCTTGGTCGCTGGCACGAGACGTTCCTGGAGCGCAGTCGGCGCGGTCAATCGATCGAGCAGCTGCTGCGCAACGCTGGACAGATTAGGAAGCTGCTGGAGACCTCGCTGCAGATCAGCTGTTCGATCGCCAGCACTTGACGGTCCCTGGAGCGCAGGCCAATTCGATCGAGCAGCTGTTGCGCAGCATCGGGCGATCCGGAAGAGCAGCAGCTTGATCACTGGCACTGAGTCCTGGTTTGAGCCCGCGAGACAGGATTGCAAAGATGAGGTGAAGTATGTAGTATTGATTTATTAATTAGTAAATCATAGTCGTGACTAATTCAAATAAATACTTATTGTTAGAGGGTGAAGAAGATAAACCATCCACCAGGGCAATCCCAGAAATCTATCCAAGGAGGAGCACGCCAGGGAGCAGGAAGAAAGAATCTTGCAGAGCGTGACCTCGTTATCCTACAATCTCGTATGTCATTGCCCCAAGAGGTTGTAGATTGGATTGATATGTGTGCAAAATACCGGGACGGCGAAGAGCCAAAGAAACACCCAGAGCGTCATCGGGTTGATGTCATCAGAGATGTACTTACAGCAATAACAGCGATTATGAGAGATAGTGGTTACACTGCTATTGAACAAGCGCAGCTTATAAAAAATCTTCAAAATACACTTGCGATTAAGGTCGAGAAGGACGGCAATGCAGAGTGATAAGCGTAAATGGTTTAATGTCGAAGGGCCCCTGTTTAGGGCCTTTTTTTATTTGATCATAAAATAATGGTTTGCAGATGACTCTCTCCTATTTTTGAAATAGGCATTGCTAATTCAAATGTGATCGAATATAATGGCAATATTGAAATAGTAATTACTAAATCAAAATAAAAGGGAGAGGAAGCAATAAATCCTACGGGTAAGTCGAAAGTACTTAATTATCTATGTATGAAAGGAGATTGGTAATCATGGGAATGCAAAGCGTACCTTCTAGCATGAAGGACCTTGCATGCAGCTTGTCTCAACATATGGAGAGTTGTGAAAAAAGGTTAGAAGCAATTAAGGAGGATCAGCTCTCCTTCAGTGAAATGATGGGCTGGGTGAAGGTAAATGCACTTCTTTTTTCCGATGAAGAAAGATTGCTCCGCATGATGCAGCTTTATCAAGCTGGAGAACTAAACCCGTCGTCCATGTCCATTGTAAAAAATGAAGTCATAAAGGCAATCGAACGGCTGCTACCTGGCTATTCGTGCTTAATTGAAGTTGTTAGGTCGGGGGAACAAAACGAGGAATAACTATGTTACAAATAATTATAACATAGAATTATAGGCGAACAGGAGCGACTATCATGAGAATAACGGGACCGAGATTCAACTTAGGGAATATTGCTTCAAAGCTGGTGATAGAGAACATCCCGTTCCGGACAAACATTCTGCCTGATAATAAAGTAGAAATCTGGGTCGAGTTAAGCCCGGAGCAACATGAGATTATGGCTAATTTTATTAAAGCCTATTCGATGGAAGAGAGTTGGAGCATTACAGACGAAAAGAGTGATCCGGCTTGTCCAGCCTGTGTATTCCCAGCCGAACAAATAGGAAGTGCTTTTGTGGAGCATGGGGAATGGGATGGGCGTCAATATGAAGGCGAATATGACGTAAAGCGTTTTGAGTGTACGAATTCTAAATGTAAAAAAGTTTTCTTCATTTAATTAGAAATGGGCTCCTGGTTTAGTGACTAGGAGCTCCAGAACTAAGGGGGATGAAACCGTGATAGAAGAGCAATCAATCATGAATATAAAATTGATCGAGGCTTGCAGCATTGCTGTAGCCGCTCAGCGAATCGGAAATGTGATTCATCTTTTGGACATGGCGCCTATTCATAAAACCGTAAATCTACGTGGATCGCTGTACAACGATGTTTTCTTAGGGGAGGTATTAAAGCAGCTAAATTATACGGGAAGCGAAACTACCTGTACCTGGATTTGTTACCACACGGATTTATCGATCACTATTCTATATGGCGGCAATTTAACGATAATTGCACTGAATGAAGCGAATTTATTAAAAGCTTCTCCTATTGAAATCCTACCTGATTTTTGGGGCATGATGTATGCGATGCATAGGTCAAATCAAGACATTTGTCCGCCTGATGAGGCAGAGGTTGCTCCCAGTCGAATCGCCCAAGGGGCGAAGCGGAAAGCAAACTAAGAGATTGGAAATGTTAAAGAGTTTATTTAGAAACAAATCATAAAACTTGATTGGAGCTGGTTATGTTGACCATACAACCGAAAAATCAACCTAGACGAAATGCGTATGAGCTGGTTAACAAAAATGGTGAATGGACGGATACAAAGGGGGGGTGGTGCATTTCTGGACTATATCGTACATTGCGCCACGGAAGGCCAGAATATGAAGCACGTGTAACCTTCAATCCAGGACCTGACACTAGAATTAAATGTAGGGAATCCAAATACGGATACGCCTATTATGATGAATCACGCTACTGGAAGAGAAGGGTGAAGGCGGCCATTGGATATATACCATCAAATGATACTTTATCGGCCATGATTGATTACCTAGAGCTCCTAAAGGCAGCCTACGAGGAAGAAGATCAGTACTACGCAGCGCAGGACAAGGCAGCTGCGAGTAAACGAGTTGAAGAAATCTTTGAGCTTGCTATGGCGCGTTACGGACTAGGGCAAAGCATGAAATCACATGCGAGTGACAAGATGAAAAGGCTTCTCGAAGAATATGTGACAGCAGAAGAAAGGCTGGAATTGCACGAGTTATATAAGATTCAAAATGGATCATCTTACCTGGAGGATGTCCGGCCTTTTATGGTCCGACTATGTAATGCGGTCCGTGAAGAAATGTCTAAACGTGAGCAGCAGGCGAAACGAGACCGGAGTCTTTGGCTAAGGCAACGGTTGGAGGTTGATGTTAGTCTACGCCATCTTGTGGCTCATGTACATGCTGCTGCAATTCATAAATATAGAGGGTACGATCACTGGAGTCTATTCCGAGAAACGGCCTATCAACTTTTTGGATATGCCAAAAATCAAAACGACTATCGGGATCGTGCAGGCCAGTTGACGGAAAGGCTTTCCCCATACCAATTAAAGGATTATGAAATTAACGAGTTGTTGCGGATCGGCAAAGAATATATCCAAGATGGAGGTCAGCTACCCATTGTAGAAGTGCCTTTCAATCGATCGGCAGAAGATTACTATTATGGGGATGCTGTTTTATGGGGCGGTAAATCGTACAGCATAAACCGAATCGGGCGTAAATATTTGTACTTGTCTGGCGGTTCCCGCATATTGAAGCCAAAGCTGAATATAGCCTAGTCTTAGGGCTTCGAAATAAAGGAGGGATGAAGCGATGCCCACTTGTTTCCTGAAGGGATTGGACATCCTCAGACGATTTGTCAGGGCTGTTTGTGTGGATAGCCCTGATGATATTCCAGCCCTGAGGCTGCAACGAATCCATCTACAGCACATCTTAATGTATGAGGTAGAACGGAGGAGGATAGAACACGGGGATGTGAAAAAGTAAAGGCGCCCGTTCCCCGAATTATATGTTATATTTATTTATAATATATTTAATATAATTTTGAAGGGGATCAGTGCTGTGTCTGACAAAAAAGTGAAGAAAGAAGTTCTCCAGCAAAAGTTCGAGAACTTGGTTATGGTCGAGGGTCAAGATAAGAACTGGATTCAAATCGCTGAGACATACCAGGCATACATGGAAGGCGGATTTGATGTTAGCGTTGAAGAGCTCGCGGTATTCTTCAGCTGCCATAGTCTCACCATCGAAACGTATATCAGAAACTATTGCAAATTTATCATCGTTTCCACAACTGGACGCAAATTTATACGCCGGGCCATTAACGAGGGTTTGATCATTATAGAAGAAGAGCAGCTACGGTTAATTAATAAGCGTATTTTATTCTTGCGTAGTGATGTGGAGAGCTTTATTCAAAATCTCCAAGTCGAAATAAAATTTGGTTTCCTGGATTGGGAGGATATATTGTCCAAGGTGCCGACCGATAGGAAGGAGAAACGAGCTAGCTTAAATCTGGCTGCAGCTGCGTTGTATGGCGAGTCAGAGCCTGAAGTAGGGCGACTTGGCAAAGTACCGGATAAACTATATTCGTTGAAAGACCTTAAATTAATGCAAGGACACAAATATAACGTAGATACGTACCGCTGGTTAAACAGGATTGGCGCCAACAAAATTTTTTTTCAGGGACTTGTCCGCTATGACCTAAGCGACTTTGATAAAGCCGTTGCTGTTCCTATTCAAGCGTTCAGAAGCTTGGGATCTAATCGTGTGATCCAGGAGCTTCGTGAGGTAATGGAAACCACTGAGGAGTGATTAAAGCTAACAATAAGAAATTAAATGCAGATCCCCTTTATTATTTTGCATATGGTTCGAACTTAGACCAAGCACAAATGAAAAGCAGATGCCCCGGATCTTCCATTTTAAATAGAGCCTATCTACCACACTACGTCTTGAGTTTTAAAAGTAATGGGCGATCTGGAGTGGCTACTATCGTCCCGAGTCAAGGAGAGTTTGTCGAGGGCGCGATTTATCGAATAACACCACATGATTTGGCCCAGTTAGACCGTTATGAGGGGCATCCATTCATATACAAACGCCATGAAATCAAGGTTTTTACTTATGACCATGAACAGATTAAGGCATTGACATATATTTTAAAACCATCTTTTCCGCCGGAGCTGCCTGCGGAACATTATTTGGCCAAGATCCAAAAGGGGTACGCTGAATTGAATATACCGACATACAAGCTGATTCAAGCATATGAATCAATTTCAGAGGAGGACTTTTGGTGAATCTAAGTAAGCAAGAAATGGAACAATTACGATCGCTGGAAAGGCGTATTCAGGCTTTATCCGGGAGCGCCGATAGTCTATATCGTAAGATGATCATTAATGGACGTTCAGGAAATAGCAGCATACTGAGGCATGTATCGGCGCAATTGACGGTGTTAAGTGATCAAGTAAAGGATTTGGAAAAGAGTATAGAGAATAGAAGGGAGTAGAGGATGGCTATGGAATTAGGAATTGTCGAGAAAGGTTATATTGAGAATCAGGCTTTTCGCCTAAAAACGGCCATACCAACTTTAATAAATGATGACTTGGCGATGATGATGATGATCCAGCTTATACTAGAAGACGTGTGTAAATATGGGGCTAAGCAGGCGTCATCTTCATTGGGAGTAGGTGAGTAAAATCATTACTCCAGAAGATCATGCTGCTGAAATTGAACGTTTAAATCGCATGAATCGGAAAACGATTCTAGCAACTAAGTTAAAGGATATATTGCTAGCTGTACAGGAAGGGAAACTCACCGTTAAAGAGATTACGCAGTACACAAGCATAACGGAGGAACAGCTAGCAGATTTGCTAAAATCGTTTAGTGCAATGAAAGTAGAGTAAAGGTTTGCTCCCCTATTACTATTCATAAAGGAGAATGAGGATATGACGAAAACAATCAGTATTGATGAGCAATTAGCGAGTCTAGGTATCTTTTTCAGCACTATTATGGACGATGGTATGCAGGGGAAAGCTGGCGCTGTTTGGCCATTAATTGTACGGAATTGGGGAAGCCATTTAGATGGAACCCGAGCAGTGCATTATTACCCTAGTACATTCTTTCAAAATTTGAAAATGAAATATAAAGTCTATTTGCCGGATAATACAAAAGCCGAACGTCTCAAGGCGTTGAAATATATCATAGACAAGCTCATGTCTGGAGATATTGACGCTTATTTGTACCATTTTGGATTGTATGTTTTATATCATGATCCGTCATCGAGACGATTAATAGAAGATATCGAATCCATTGGTGCTAGAAGATCTGAATACCTGGCGGCACTGCCTCGATTCGAGCTAAAAAACAACGACGAATTTATTTCTGAAATTTGGGGGGATCTGATAGATCGACGTTACCCTGAAGTGGGTGAAGAAATTGTTCGAGTACCTTATTTTAATAATTTGAGAATTTTATTTACCCCTGAAGAATTCGGCGCACAGACTGGTAGATATTACTCAGATGCCGACTGGTTGGAGCCTATACCGGGTTATACAATGGAGGTAAGAAAGTGGGTAGGAGAAAAGGATCCTATGACCCCGGAACCTAAAAAGGGCGGAATGATTGAAGATTACATCCACCTGGTTGAGCGGGATGGAAGTCTTCGGCATTACGTTTCAAACAAGCCGATACACGCTGGGTCATATATCGAAGTGAAGTTTGGTGACGGTTGGATCTCAGGTCGTTATGAATGGTCATTCGGAAAAGGTGAGCCTATTTCGGTTTGTTCTAACCGTGACTCCACTATTTATATAAGGGAAGGTCACTTGGTTCGTGTAAAAGCTTAATATTGTGAATGGTCACTCGTTATAGAAATGTTTCTTTTAGAAAAATGATACAATAGATCCAGTCTAGCTATTCAAACTAACAGAGGAGAGAGATCGGATGTTTAAAAAAGCCATTCTATTAATAGTATCTTTACTTGTAGTTATGCCATTTTTGGTTAGTGCTGAAGGATACACTGGGGTAGCCAAAAAAACATTCCCGGATGGTAGCTTTATAACAGGGGATTTTATCAATGGTGTCGCTAACGGAAACGGTGAATTGAAATCTAAAGATGGAAAGAAAATCTATCAGGGAACATTTGTGAATGGGCAACCAGCTGGTGAGGGCGTTATGTGGTTTGCTGATGGCAGTTTTATTATCGGATTTTTTAGAGATGGACTGGCAAACGGTGATGGGAAGTTAATTTCTAAAAGTGAAGAGTTGATTTATGAGGGATCGTTCGTAAATGGTCAACCATCAGGAGAAGGTATGATGCGCCTTTCCGACGGTAGTATACTTAAAGGTAGTTTTAGTTATGGCCTTGCTAATGGTATAGGGATACTGAAGACTGAAAATGGCGGCAAACCGATATATGAAGGTAGTTTTGTAAATGGACAGCCATCGGGTAAAGGAACAATGTCGTTTGCTGATGGTAGTAAGATCATTGGAGAGTTTAGAAACGGTCTGGCCAATGGAGTTGGACAACAAATAGACAGAGGACAAGTGATTTACGAAGGTTTATTCGTAAACGGGCAGCCATCAGGTAGAGGAACAATGTGGTTTACTGATGGCAGTCAGCTCATTGGAGATTTTAGAAATGGCCTAGCCAATGGAGTTGGGAGTCATATTTCAAAAAACGGAGCGGTAATCTTTGAAGGTTTGTTTGTAAATGGCCAACCGTCAAAGTGATAACAATTATATATAACGAGAAGAGACTGTGGTGCTTAAAGCGCTGCAGTCTTTTTTATATGTGTGTTTCAGCGGCATTCGTGAGTTAAAAATCATCAGCCGGTGGGGGGGAAACTCTCGCACTGGCAGTTAAAGGCGGTGCCAGCGGCGACTTCGTCCAGCAGCTCCTTGAACGTGGTCATGCCGGATGCGCTCCAGGAACGTCACGTGCCGGTGATTGAGCTGCAGCTGAAGGCGGCGCCCGCGGTGACGAGCAGCAGCTCTTCCGGATCCATCCGGCAGTGTGCAGCAGTTGGTCAATGATTGGCCGACCCGGCTACGCTCCAGGAACGTCTTGTGTCAGCGATCGAGCTGCAGCTGAAGGCGGCGCCCGCGGTGACGAGCAGGAGCTCTTCCGGATCCGTCCGGCAGTGTGCAGCAGCTGCTCGATCGATGGCCGATCCGGCTGCACTCCAGGAACGTCACGTGCAGTTGATTGAGCTGCAGCTGAAGGCAGCGCCCGCGGTGACGACCAGCAGCTCTTCTCGATCCATCCGGCAGTGTGCAGCAGTTGGTCAATGATTGGCCGACCCGGCTACGCTCCAGGAACGTCTTGTGTCAGCGATCGAGCTGCAGCTAAAGGCGGCGCCCGCGGTGACGAGCAGGAGCTCTTCCGGATCCGTCCGGCAGTGTGCAGCAGCTGCTCGATCGATGGCCGATCCGGCTGCACTCCAGGAACGTCACGTGCAGTTGATTGAGCTGCAGCTGAAGGCAGCGCCCGCGGTGACGACCAGCAGCTCTTCTCGATCCGTCCGGCAGTGCGCAGCAGTTGGTCAATGATTGGCCGACCCGGCTACGCTCCAGGAACGTCGCGTGCCGGCGATCGAGAAGGCGGCGCCTGCGGTGACGAGCAGCAGTTCTTCCGGATCGTCCGGCAGAGTGCAGCAGCTGCTCGATCATGGCCGGTCCGGCTGCACTCCAGGAACGTCACGTGCCGGCGATCGAGCTGCAGCTGAAGGCGGCGCCCGCGGTGACGACCAGCAGCTCTTCCGGATCCGTCCGGCAGTGTCTGCAGCTGCTCGATCGATGGTCGGTCCGGCTGCACTCCAGGAACGTCACGTGCCGGTGATTGAGCTGCAGCTGAAGGCAACGCCCGCGATGACGACCGGCCAGCAGCTCTTCCGGATCCGTCCGGTAGTGCGCAGCAGCTGGTCAATGATTGGCCGACCCGGCTGCATTCCAGGAACGTCTTGTGCCGGCGATCGAGCTGCAGCTGCAGGCAGCGCCTGCGGTGATGACCAGTTGCTCTTCCGGATCCGTCCGGCTATGCGTAGCAGCTGCTCAATTCAATTACTTCGAAATGGCTGTTTTTTGTAGCAGGAGTGGAAAATTGGAAAGAGACTACCCAAGGCAGCCTCAATGTTTAATACCATATTAACTTTTCCAGTGCCAAAACTCAGCGCCCTGGCAAATAATAATTCGCTCTATAAACTCTGTAAATGTTAACGGGATGGGAATGGCATCTTCAATATGATCCATTGCATCAAGAAAGTATAGATATGGAGCTTCATTACTTCTTATTTTATTTGAGTCTATAAGAATGGCACCGATCCGATGGTCTGTCCAAGCGATAGGAAAACAATGAGATGGAATTTGCTCACAATAAGTTTTGGAGATTGCTTTAATTTTCTCCAGGCTTAATAATTCTGTTCCTCCGCCAAACTTAGGCTGTTTGAACAAAATACCCCCATTGCATTTGAGAAGAAACTCTTTGTAGTCTTCGGGCATGAGCCAATTGTTATCCTTAAAAAAATCATCAAGTAATTGCTCGGAAACTGGATCATTCCACACACATATCAAAGTAGGGGAGGGCATATCTGGAATTAGGCTCCTGTGGGGATTAGTCTCTGAAGCATTTTGTTGTAAGAAGCCGACGAGTTGAGAAATACGATTTTCCATTATAATCAACTCCAACAAATTTTAATAATTTGCCCACCATGTCGTCAGTTCAGAATGATTTTTAATTCCATTCTGAGGTTGTGAACCCGGTCTCCAAAGAGGAATTAAGTTTGAGACAGAATCTGGGCCATTGTATTTTACTGGCTTCATGTGATGGATTTGTACATCGTCCCACGTAAAGTTAAGAGGAGCACCCCAAGTAGACTCGTAGTGTGCAATAAATGCACTACGATAATTGCCTGGCGTCCGAGGGTTGGCAGTTAGGTTGGTTGGTGGCTCCCATAGTACAATTTTTGATTGTTGGTCTGTATAGCCAGTTGGATAACGGACACCTTTTTTATTAGCGAGCCATACTTCGCTTGTCTTTGATGCTGCAATTACATGCCCAACGGAGAAATTTGCCTTGATATTTGATTCAGACCGCCAGTATTTAGTTTGAGAGATGGGGCTTTCCAACACTACGGTTTCATTCAATTTTACATTTTTAGTAGTGCTACTTCCAGTAACAAAAAGACCTTGCCGAAGGTAGTTTGTTCCATGGTTAGTGGAGATGGTATAACTGGTTGGCTTAGAGCCATTTCCACTCACTTTTGTTACAGTGCTTAGTGTTACAAATTTCGGCAGATTAATTGCAACATCAGCAATCAAGTGAAAAATATCCACGCGATAAGTGAGATTATAATTAACCGATGCTGGCGTAACACTCAGGTTGTTCTCTGTTGAAGCGATTTGTTTTGCTTCATTTGATTGTCGATCAATCGCATAAATGCCTACTTCTGATCCTAATACTTGGTAATCGTTATACTTTTGTAATTTTGCATTAATGACCGTGGATGGTTGCGATAGTTCTTTTGCTGCTTGTTCAGTGATGATATTTTGCTTAACTAAGCTGTCTAGCTTAAATTCTAATTCTTGTTGACCCGGGTTTGTGATTGGCTGAGCAATTGCTATTCCTTGCAATAAACTCAATGCTACTACAATAGATAAAACAATCATTAAATTACGTAACTTCAACATTTTTTTCACTCCGATCTTTTTGGTTTGAAACAATGAGATATTCATTTTCAATACCATAAATTTCTAATTCTGATATAGCTTAATTCATTATTCAGATGATTAGAATAGGGTGGGTGGACTATTTGGAATCTTATAAAAATACCTAGTTCTTATAGCCCTAGACACCAGTTTTGCGATCGGCAAGCCAGAAACAGTAATCCTGCTATACGGCATGCGATGAAGGCTGCTGCGTACTGGCCAATTTGGAAGAGCCTAAATTGAGGTGTGTCGAGCAGCAAGGAATGCCATTGCTGGAGGCTGGAGGCACTGGCTGCCGCGCGGGAACCGGGAATTGCGATCGCGGGCGTCCGGATTTATCTGGATGGACATTCAGAGCAGCAGGCGCCGGCCATCTGGAAGAGATGAGGCTGATCGGCTGCCGTGCAGGGACCAGGAGTGTGAACGCGGGCGCCCGGTCTGCTGGCCATCCGGAAGATCGGAAGTTGACGTCTGTGCCAGCACCGGGAACTGATCATCGGCGTCCGGAACAATTGGTGATTCTGGAGGAACCACAGATGATGACTATGTCGGAATCAGGAACGTGGCCATCGTGCCGGCGATCGAGGAGATGTAGCTGTGCCGGCTGAATTCGAATCTATAGTTGAAACCCCCATAGGCGTTCATGGCATGTCCCAGCTTTTCTGGCGATCATAGAGCTGCTGCGCCGGGCGGATCGGTATCTGCAGGTTGAGGGTGAAGCTTCAAAGATGAGTACTTGGAAGTAATGATCCGAATATAATTAAGGGATCGTTTTGGAGAGCTGACAGCAATAAATTGCAATAAATTGCTTGAAAGAGTGCATATTTCGCGGTATAATTGGGTAAGAATAAACGAGGACCCTAAAAGTCACTGGGGATAGCGACCCTCAGTTCCATGCCGTGTGGACGTTAAACTCCAGTTAATCTGGAGAGTGGTGAATTATCACCATTAAGAAACGGAAACCGATTTTGTCGCTTTATCATTCAAACACCGCCTCTGAGTTTCATGCTCAGAGGCGTTTTATTTGTCGGGTCGAGGAGAGTAGGAGACGTGGTACTTACCGTAAAGGCACTCGCAGCACTAACTGATAAGCCCAACATCGACCAGATATCGTTGGAGCTCCTTCGGCAGTTTTACGAGATACACCTTGAGCCATTTACCTTTGTATTTGAATTAGAGGATGGTCAGAAAATCAGCCTCGACTTCAAGAAAGAGGAATTTTGCCATCTGGTCGGCATACAAAAGCTCGCTGTTAACTTTGTAGCGGTAAAAGACCGTTATAAGTATTTTGGCGCAGAAGGATACAAAAATATTCAAAATGGCACAATAACTTTAAAGGGTCTTCGAAACTCCAAGACAAAAAAACATTTTTCACTCATTAAGGACAAGCTCGTCTTTTTCTACTTAATACCAAGCATCGTAAATTCACCTAAAATCATGCTAGATTTTGTAGCAGCACCGCAGGGCAGTAAAATTCAATGTAAATTGCTTGCATATAACTCAACCGCTGATGTGTATGTTCACCTTGGAATTGATGAAGACAAGGTTGCAGGACGGCACTTTCCCCGTACTTTCTTCACAGAGCGTGTGAACCAAAGTAGTGACGGCACCAAGTTTCTCAAAGGTCAGAAACCGTTGAATGTCGTTAACACCGAAGTAATTGACCGCCGAAAGCCTACACCGCAAACACATGCACATATATCTACATAATCAATTCTAAAAAACCAAGTCCAGTAGGGATATCCTTTTGGTCTTGGCTTTTTTCTTGTAAGTGGAGCGCTATTGGCCGCTAGTGGATCTGATGGAGGAGCTGCTGCGCTGTCGGGAACCGGATCTGCAGGTCGAGGCCGCAGCGGCCGTTCCTAGTGTGTGGCCAAAGTGCCGGCTGACGATCGGATGATTAAGTACTAGAGGGGGGTTATTATGGCTAAGCATGATTGGAATATGCCGTGTGATTGTAGTGATTGTTGTGAGATTATCCAGACTCATGTTTGTCCGAGCTGTCAGTTTCCGAATAAAGTAAGCATAGATCGTATTGCGCACTGGGAGGAAGATAGGAAGACTGGGGGAGGCGGCTTCATTTTTGAGGTTCCTTCAGGACCAATTCGGGATTTGAATTGTTACAGCTGTGCTAATCATATGAAGGCAGTCGGATACTATACGTCAGTGCATGAGCGGTTTTGTCAGAAAGAGAAAGAGCGCATCGATCTTATTCGTTCTAATAAAATTTGTGCCTGTTGTAGTAAGGTTGAGGGAATTGATTGGGGATTTTCTGGGCGTGTGCAACTTCGAGAGTATGGAGGCAGGCAGCTGTGCGAGTCGTGCCTTATAGACACTGTGAAGTTGGAAAATCCGGATCCGTCGGATAAAGACAACAAATACAAATTTGATCGTAATATGCTGGATTGGATTCTTGATCGCATCAGGATTCCATGTGTGACGTGTGGTAAAGGGCATCTAGTCGCTGTAAGAGAGCAAAGCTGGCGGACGCGTTGTAAATCGTGTTATTCGCGACGTCAGGGATCCACACTGCGCGGCGGATAATCTAAAGGGAGCTCACCGGCTTGTTCATGGCGGGCCGCATTATTGACTCATCTAATAGACTGAAATAAAATACATGGAAGATAATGCATATAAGGGGCTGGGCGTATGAGAATGAAGAAGGGAATTGTAGTAGGCATTGTTGCTGGAGTTTTATTGGCTCAAGGTAGTTCCATATTTGCTGAAAGCATCAAGAAAAATATAGGAGTAACTTACGGAGTCGTAAAAAGGATACTAGTTGATGGAATTGATAAGACGCCGTCCTCCGACAAGATGCCATTTGTATTCGAAGGAAGTACATATGTACCGCTGCGTTATATTGGAGAGACTCTGGGGAAAAAAGTAGATTACGATAGCGCCACAGGAACTGTAATAATAGGGAAAAACGTAAAGGGTAACTATTTGACTGATTCTATACCATATATGACCGATGAGATACACGCTTTCAAAATCAATAATAGTAATGATGAGGGTATGAGTAAATCGGGAGCCTATTATTATGAAAAAAACTTTGTAATGAAATCTGGAGGCAAGCAGTACAGCAAAGGAATAACGGTAACTCCTGATTCGGATGGTATCGGAAAGCTGTTTTACAATCTAGACGGGCAGTATTCCAAGCTTGAAGGCTTTGTAGCATTCGACGAAAATTATCGTCTGGATGATATAGACAAAGGATATGAAGTGAAGTTCTATGTAGACGACAAGCTAAGCCAGGAAATAACCATTAAGAAAGGCGAGCTTCCTAAATTAGTAAGCGTGAATCTCGACAAAGGTTTGCAATTAAAGATCGAATTTGTAAGACCTGCTGGTGACACCAGTGAAAACCCTAATATAAGCTTACTCGAAATGAAATTGACATAAATTTAGTTGTTAGGTTGTTGAGGAGCCTCCAGTAATGCAATACCTGGAGTTCCTTGTCCTAATGCACGCCGGTAAGCGTCATAAGGATGATAATCTATTGCTTTAGACCTTCGGCTCATCGTCGGGGGTCTTTTCTTTTTGTATGACTGTCCTTGCCATGACTAAGAATTCTAGGTTGGTGCAGCAGAAGCGATAGAGCTGCTGCGAACGCCTGGTGAATCTGGACGGAAGAGCTGATGGCTAACGGCGCCACCTGCTCGCCGGCACTGAATCCTGGAACACAGCGGGCGCGTAGCAGCTGCTGCGTAACACCGGGCGAATCCGGGAGAGCTGATGGCCCAATGTGTAGCGACAAGAACATGCTTCTATAGAAGCATGTTCTTGTCGCTCCACAGCTAACGGTGCGCCACCTGTAGCCGCAGGACGATCGCCGGCTCTGATTCCTGGAAAGAAGCTGGCTCGATCGACAGCTGCTGCGCGCGCGGGTAGGGGGTTTACAAGTGTTAACCCCCTACCCTATAATATGCTATATAGAGGAGAGAAGGGTGAATATGGATAGACTTGTTAACCAGTCCCAGGTTGCTAGAATGCTCGGTGTCAGTCGAGCTGCTATAAGTGGAAAATTGAAACGTCAACGAGAAAAAGGACAAAGCCCACATCCATTGCCAGAACCTGATGCAGAATTAAATGGTAAACCCTTATGGTACGAATCAAAAATTGATTTGTATAAAGAGAAACTATTTGCAGCAAATCGATGTCTCGATTGTGGAAGTGAGTTAGAAAAGGCAGAATATCTTGAAAACGACATTAAAAATAAGTTTGATGTTGCATTAATTTGTACCAATGAAAACTGTTCAAACAGAAATTATAGCTAAACATATGGCGAGGAAGAGAAGTAGATTTAATTGGAAGCGTTGAGGGTTAATTGCAATTGCTTTCTTTTCAATCGGATATCTATGGGGTAGTTTTTTTGATTGGAGGGAAGTTAGATTGGAACAGAGGGACTCACTAAGATCGTTACAAAAAAACAACTTAATAAAGCTTCTAAATGATGCAGATCGTCTAGGGGTGGATCTCCAAAAAGTTTTAACAGGCCAAAATTTGCAATGTGTTCAGCTATTTAAAGAGGGGATGAATTACCGTGAAATCGGAGAAGTTGTTGGTTTAACCGGTAGTCGTGTTCAACAAATATTAACAGGGCCAACTAAATCGGTTTTATCCACTATTCGTTATCATGTTACTCAGCCCAAAAGGAATAAAAGGAGCGTTCCGACTCGAGAGGAAATGGTTTATGAAATAATAAGCTCCAGCGAAGCTGATTTGCATAAAGCCATACATTTGATGAATGTCCCCGCGATTAAGAATTTATGGAGAGCTATCAATGAGATTAAAACTAAGTAGAGGGACTTGAGTTGAATAAAATAATCATGAATTGTGAGATTTGTTTCCTCCAGATATCTATTCGATGTTTGTAAGGGATGCTGGGAGGACTTGAACAATCACGTGGGAGCTCTTCAAAAGCGAGCTACCCAGGAAAAACATGAGGAGAGAGTATAATGGATAAGAAAAGAGACACAAGACTGCTCCCTTTTATAGTTGAATTCGAAAGGGTGCTCAAGGATCCAAAACTTACAGACGAGGAACACGACCTGCAGCTGGCAGCGATTATGACGCAAATGGAAGAGTCGTTTGGTATTCCTTATGCGAATAACAAGAAATTTAATTCCTTGTTTTCGGAGTTGATTGAACTTTACAGAACTATTGGGGATGCGAGAATTGCTTTGGGAGACGAGGAAGTATACCAAATAGGCAAAAAAGTTAAGGTATTTGATGGTCTGGAAAGTAGAGTGGCGAAAGCTTATCTAAAGAAAGAATTAGAATCAAAAGTCGTATGGTACTTACTCATTGATCAGTCAGAGGAGTTTGGATATGCCTTTGACCAGGGAACTATCGAGTGGAACGGCAAAGAGTTCATTTATGACTGTAAGAAGTGGAACACACCACTTTCAAGTATTACGGAAGGGAACTGATAGGCAAAGGGTTGCTTGAAGAATGATCCTCTTGCTTATTGATGTAGCTACTGCGCGCCGTTGTCTTGGTTGTCGGGAGCTGCAGCTGCGTCAATCGAATCCGGATCTGCAGCGCGTGTCGTTGCATGGGCCTGAACGCAGAATTACGGAAATTATAGGTAAACATAAAGCTGAGTTAATGAACTAAAATGAACAGAGAAATAAAGGATACATCAAAGGGGATGATGGTTGTGGAACGTTTATTTTTTCAATTCGGTCATTTAATCGTTCTGTTTGGCGCGATTTGGGCTTGGTTTACAGAAGATGGTTGGTTTCGCTGGCTAATGGTTTCGTTTTATGTAACTTACCTTTTAATTTGGTTTGTCCTGTATAAACTCAAAGCATTTGGGTTAGGAGATAAAAAAAGTATTGATCCAGTGGAATGATTTGTTTAAAGGAGGAACTAACATTACATGAAGAAAATATTCCTGTTGCTACATTTGGCTATACTTATTCTGATAATGACTGTGATTTCTTGGATACTCTCAACTCATCCACTTTCTGAGACTGTTATGACTGGTATGCTATCGACAGTAAGATCCAGTTTTGAAGAAGTAATCCCCGAAGTGTTCACATTCAATTTCTGGACCCGGTTTTTGATAATATGGATATTAGTGACTGCTCTTTTCTATATTAACGATTGGTCCCTTAAAAGAAAGAATTCCAAAAAAAGTGGGGGAGTTTCACTATGAAAGCATTCCGAATTGCTGGTTTTATCTCAAGGATGATAGTGTTAATATTCGTGGTCGTCGCCTTAGTGACAGAAAATAAGTACTTCTTAATTCCGGTCCTGATATTTGCTCCGATATCCGTAGCCGAGTCTTTGACGAGCGTGATAAAAGGTCATAAGCAACTTCGGAGGAAAAGCGGCAGCATCACTGGTGGCCAGCAAGAACGGACAGAGAGGGGGACTTGATATGATTAAATGGATATTGGATAAGCTGGATAACGCAATGGAGTATATATTGGCAGTGGGCCTGGTTGAGCATACTAGCCGAAGCAAAATAATATTAACGATATCGTTTACAGTGTGGACTACCAGGGTATCTACAGCATGGAGGTATGCAGCGGGCGCCACTCCGTGTAGCGACAAGAACATACATCAATAAAGTATTAAAACCTGATGCAACAAACATACATAATGAATAATGAACGTGCATAGTAACTTTAAATTGTAAAGGAGAGTCCTTGTAATGCTTAGGAGAATTGCTGGTCGCAAAGATTGTGGGAACTGCTACAGATTGTTCAAACCATTTGAAACTGTACATTATCTTGGAATTGATAATTGCAGTTATTGTACTGATTGTCGAGAGAAGTTACGTCCGGAAGAAAAGGATGACCCACATGATCGGGGTGGATGGGTTCCGTCGTTATACGTCGGATTTAATGAGGAAGGGCGAGAGAATATTCTTAGGCTCATTGAGCTTTGGAATGAAAACAATAATGAAAGTTACAATTGGAAGAATCAGATCGAAGTATCAAAATGAATAGGGAGCGTGCATGAGAATTTTTAATCCATGGGGATATTTAGCGGAAGTAGAAGCAGAAATCGAGGCAGAAGAAGCATATCGGGAACATGGTCGTTTTGACGCATCAGAAGATGTTGAAGCATCTGAGTGAAATAGAACGGAGGGTGAAAATGCTTTGTGAGATTTGCAAGGAACGTGAAGCTGATACAAGTGTGACCAATGAGCATGAGACAGAAACTTATGAGGTTTGTGACAGTTGTGCTAGTAAGTTGTCGGATGAAGGTTTTGGGCCGAACAGCGAAGATGCTAAAGCAACGTGCTATTGGTGTAGGAAAAAGCACTGGAATCCTGTGCCGATTAACGGTAAAGATTGGTGTGGAGATTGCGGCGATGCGAAATAATTAGTGTCGCAGTACGACAGTACAACACACTGAATATCAAGTGTTCGTAGTTGATACATATTGCGAAGGAACGAAAAACAATGACCGATAAAAGCCTGCTAACGTGTAAGACGTGTAAGATATTGTAGTATGTTCTTGTCGCTCCATATGGATAGACTCTCATGTGCAGCGACAAGAACATGCTTCTATAGAAACAGAAGTATTTAATAAATCGAGTTATTGTAGTATGTTCTTGTCCGGTAATGGTGTATGTTCTTATGGCTACACATCTCATACCCAAACCCAAATTTTTTTTGAGTGAAAAAAGGGAACAGAAGATACCTTCTGTTACCCTTTTATGATAAAATAGATATATAAACAGCAGGTTAGGAGGGTCGCTAAGTGGCTAAAAAAGGGGAACAGAAGGTTTTGGTTGCTTATGAGGCCGGGTCCGATTCACTCACACATTGGATTGAGCAATTTTTTGAGGACGAGATCAGAGGCTTCAGAACCAAAAATGTAGAGAAGAAAATTGAAACACAAATTAGACGATTCATTGCTTATATGGAAAAAGAACTTGGCCATGACCGTATTAGTGGAGTGACGAAACGAATTGTCCGCGAATGGAGGGATCACTTATATAAAAATGGGAAAGGTTTCGCGGCATCTACAGTCAATAACCATAAAGCACATCTCTCCTTATATTTGGGATGGATCCGAAAGCGTGTACCTCATTTGCTGCCAGAAGATCCGGCCAAAGGGAAAGGGCTAAAGGATATACAGCTGCCGGCACCAGACATTCGAGCTTTAACCGATCCGCAATTGCGTTCGTTAATTAACCTTTTGGACAGGCTCGAACGGTTCTATATGATGAAGGGGCGAAAATGGGCTAACGAACCATGTCCACCTTTACGCAAAAACGCTAGGCCGAAGAGAAACCGTGCGATTGTTTATCTGTTTTTGGCCAGTGGCATTCGGAGAGAGATGATGGTCAACATTGATATTGACCAAGTAGAGCCCAATGATCCCGATGCCCTGCGAGCTGCCAGAAGATTTCGGATTAATCGAATTACAGGAAAAGGGCTTACTGAAACAAATAAAATTATCATTGATAAGGATGCTCGCGAAGCTCTAGCTGATTACCTAGAGTTTGAACGTCCGCTCGATGCGACATCAGAATCTCGTGCCTTGTTTCTTAACGGCCTGGGTGATGACGGTGATGATCGTATGAACGTGAGTCGAATTAACAAGGTTGTTCAAAAGATTGGTAGGATGCATGATGCTGAGCAAACAGATCCGTCGAGAAAGATTGGCCCGTTGACGCCACATCGATTTAGACATACGTATGGGGTTTACCTTTCTCTTCGAAGTGGAGGTAACGTGCTGCTCTTACAACAGGAGCTCTCGCATTCCAATGACCGGTACTTGTCAACCTACACAAATTTACCGGATGAGCTCAGGGAAGATTTTCTGCCCCGTAACCATCGAGGGGAAGATGATGAGTTCAGGGGTTAATTACATTTATCAATTAACAAATGCGAGTGATTGAAAAGATGATTCTGTACATCAATGACATCATATAAAGGGAGCGTGCGCAAAAGATGGACAAGGAGCTTGTTAGCTTGGGCGGGGAAGTAATAGGCTACAAAAATGAAAACGGTGATTTAGTTTTATTTAAAGGTCCTGAAGACATAGCTGCATTTGTCGAAAGCACCGGGCATTTTGTGAAGATTGATGATGAACGGACAGTTAATGTAAATAATATAAAATTCTTTAGCTTTAATAATGGGGTGCTTGTTTTTACGAACAATGAAAAACTAAGGGTTAAACCTGCATACCGAGGTAAATTAAAAGCTGCACTTCAACAAAGAGATTTAGAGAGGGAAAAGCAAAGTGAGGTGCGAAAAGATGAAGGTTGGAACGGTTGAGTATTTTAAATCTGAAATTCTTTTGGAAGATGAGCGCCGGTATCGGATGGCTATTTTTATTGGCTTAACAGAAAGTCTTGTAAAAGCGAAGCATTTGACAGAATCTGAAAAGCTTGCAGGTATAGAAAATCTAATAAAAGCATGGGATGAGATTAGTTGAATATCATTTGCAAATAGATTATCAAAACCTGTTGGAACATAATCTGAAGCCCGTAACAAGCTATATTACAAAGGAGATGGTTGAAAGATGGATTTTACAAATACCAATCGGACAAACAAGGATAGAGCAAATCAGCCTAAAGAGTACGGCATGACTTTAGGAAATGTGTGGTTTTCATCTCAAGAACATGGAGAAAATTTTGTTAAGCTGCTGGGGAAGTTTAAGGCGACGCGGAATCAGGAATACGCTGCAGCGTGCTATATTGTTTCTCATCCAGAAATTTTCGGACGAATTGATTGGAACAAGACGACCGGTCCTGTGGAATGGTATTGGGGGGAATGGGTAGGGGAGGATGATAACGATCCAAATGGTTATCACGAAGAATCTGAAATTGTGTCAGAGCTTTCCAGCGCGTATAGATCGCTTGCGCGAGCTGCTGTAGAACTCTTTACTGGCAGTAATCATCATTTTGGTTTAATGCAATTGATTGGAAACGCTGGTGATGAGGTCTACAAGATATTCGTGCAGTCATTAGAAATTCGTCGTGATCGGTTCGTTATCGAAGTTTAATTTCTTAAAAGGGGAGAATCAGGATGATATTTAATTGTGGGAACGGCAAACAGCAATGGCAAGGCGAGATTCGCAATTCTAAGAAATACGGAAGTCATTACTATTTGAATATTAGTGCGAAGGGTTCAGGCATTTCAATTTACTTTGGTGCTGCTGTATTTGGACAGTGGTTTGTATGTTTGCCGGATTGGAATGCGGGCGTGATTATTGGGGATTTGCGCAACCGACTCTACAATGCAGAGAAGATTGGAGCTGCCATGGAAAACGAAATTGATGGGCATTCAGTTGCTGAAGCTTTACGGGTATTCGCGGAAGCCAATGAAATACAAGAGGTTGATAATAACGAAGAAATTTTCGCTACGCTGAAGGCCGCTGGATTTACTAGCTCGGTCGAGGATTTTCAAAATGATTTGCTGGATGACGAAGATAATGTCATTAAGCATGAATAAGTCTAAACCCGAAACAACATTAAATGGGGGGTGAGCGTATGCCAACGTGTAAGACGTGCGGCTACTGGGATGACACGGATGCTGAGTTTGATGACAGTCGAACTATATGTGATGGCTGTATCGAAAAGGCTATACAGGCCATGCGGGAACGTGGTGCATTGGAGTGGACATGTGGAAAGTATACGGTTTTGTCCTTATCGACCAGTGAGAGTTGCGATGATTGTGGCAGCAGTCGCGAAGAATTTGTAGCATGGGTAGCTGGTGAGTTTTATAAGGATGAAGTTTGTGTTGGGTGTGATGGAGTCTCTATTGTAGATTATTTGTATCCTAACGCTGATGAAAAGCCCTTATTAATTGTTTAAGAAGCTGCGGATAGATGCGTCTCGACAGCGCCGGTCGTTCCTGGAAAGCCGCGAGATGGCTCTAAAGGTAAATAACATAATCAGGGAGTGATCGCTGCAAATGGAATTGAAAAAAATGTTGGATTTATTCGAAGGTTTTAACGATCTTGATAAGAGAGGTTTAATCATATTCCTGCGGCATCGAATGAATGCAGCCTATGGAGACGGAGTATTTGAAAAGTACTTCAAAGAATATCTTGAGTTATCGGACGAAAGGGATGAATAGCTAGTTTGTTCATTTGACTGCCACAAAAGAAGTTACATAATAATAAATATGTTATTAATGCTAGAAAGAGAGCTGCATTATTGCAAAACGCGATCGAACAAAAGTGAGGTGCTGTAATTGAAAAGCGAATTAGAGAAGGCTGGTTTTTGTGTCCACGGCGAAGATGAAAGGGATTTGAGATTTGTTCCTATTGATAAGTATTGTTCGAGGAAGAATAAAAATTTTGATGACACTGTAATTGGTTTAATGTACATGTACCATCATCCTGCAGGTGTTTATTTCTATAAAGATGCTGTTACAAGGCAATGGGTATCTTTTCATAGGCGTGGATTTCAGCTATCAACGCTGGCTGAAACGATCATTATTATGATATATAATCGGAAAGGAAGGTTCCGGTATGACAATAGATGTAGTCCTTAGTCATCCATATAGCGACATGATTAAGCTGAACCTTCCAGGTCCGGATAGAAGGTATATTCTTTATCCGCTTAAATACGGATTAGATGCTGCGCATGAAGGAGAGTACTCTCTATTTGTGGTTAGAGGGGTATATATCGGAGGCTTATATCAGCTAAATCCTAGTACTCTGTTGGCTACGCTGGAGGATGGAGAAAGAATTATTGCTTCTGGAGATTTTCACGAGCTCCTAGAAGTCGTAAAATCACTACCACCACCATGGAAGGAAGACAGGATGATGACTTATGAGGGACCGAAATACCGTAAGATTTCTCCATCATTACATGATATGATGTTAGCTATCGATCAGTATAAAAACTTATAATTATAGAGACAGGAGAAAATAACCTATGAAATCGGGTATTTATCGTTTTCAATTCCCATATGTGGGCGCACATATAAGCAAGAATGAAAAAGATGAAGTTAGGATTTACTATTGTGACGTAGAGATCAGAGCTGGCCAGCCAGTGGATATGGTTGAAAATAAACTTGTCACTGTTATCGTCACCGCAAAAGAAGATACACCGGGCGTACAGAATTTCATTGAGCATATTGCAACGAAGATACGAATTTCGTTCTTCGATACAATATTTTATGAAAAGCACTGGGGCAAGGCAGAAGTGCTGGAGAGCCAGATCCGCTGGGTGGAGCGACACCTATTTTCGACGCATACAACCAGTATGGACGATGAAATCCTGGAAGTTGAAATGAAATGGGATGAAAATAAGCACGCTTATCATTCACCGACTTGGCGGCCTTTAGACAAGAACAGGTGGCGGTAAAGCCCAATGGTGTATGAATTATGAATAAATTAATCAAACACCCCGTATGTGATACCACTTTTAAAATAAGTGGTATCACATACGGGGTGTTTGTGGTATACTAAATACAGGGGAAGGAGGTGCAAAGGTGGACGATGATACCAAAGAAATTGAATCGTTTTTAATTAAAGCAAAAATGCGCATCCAAGCTAATCAGCGGCACTTGGTTCGAAGGAAAACTCGAAATCTTGAACAGGATTTAATTGATCTCGGGTTATCAAGTACGAGAGATGTATGGAATACGATCATGAGCCTACAGATAATTCATTCCAATAAACCACCTGAATACGACGAAGACGGCTCTGGTGAAAAGGTCTTCTTTTTTCTAAAAGCTATGCCAAATGGAACTACGGCCTACATTAAAATGAAGCTTAAACAGTCTGACAATGGCGACGTATGTGTGTGCCTATCGTTTCATCCTACAAATACATCAGCTATAAATTAGTACATATTCTACTATGAATATTTTGTACATAGGAGGAGCGATCAGCTCCCTGCTCCTCTTATGCACTCTACATACAAACTCCTTTAAGGAAGTGATATAAATGAAATACTGTGATGAATGCAATCGAGAACAAGGAACTATTCTCCAACACAAAGTTGAAAGTTACACCCTTCATGGTAAAACTTTCGATGTGGAGATACTAAGTGCAACCTGTGAGATTTGTGGGGCTGAAGTTTTTGATGAGCAAGTAATTGACGGGAATATGAGTAAAATCCATACGACTTACCAAGAGCTTTATGGTGGATTGACTGTTGAAGAAATCCGAGAAATAAGATCTCAGTATCCGGGACTTGGTAAAAGACCGTTTGCAAAATTATTAAATATTGGATACGCAAGTGTAGGTCGATATGAGTCAGAATCTGGAGCTCCAATGAGCTCGGAAAATCTGGCTATTTACCGAGAGCTTAAAAATAATCCCAGAAAGATCGTTGATTATTATAACCAAAACAAACATAATTTATCGCCACGTGAATTGAAAAAAACTGAGTTGATAATGAATTCTTTCATTGATAAGGAATCCATTATTCCCGATGAGGATATTATAGAAAAGTTGTACAAACCTTTTTCACATACTTCATTGTCTGGCTTTCGGGAATTTGATTTTGAGAAATTTGTTAATATGATTTTGTATTTCGCAAGGGATGGGGTAAATAAAACGAAGCTGATGAAATTGCTGTGGTTTTCTGATTTTTATCATTACAGAAAACAAACAGTTTCGATTAGCGGGGCGGTGTATCAACGTTTGCAATTTGGACCAGTTCCCAAGGACCACGGAATTCTGTTGGCTCATCTTCAACATATGGATACAATTAAAATTGATGAGCAGCATGAGGAAGGTTGGGTTCGAATGGAAGTAAGGTCAACACAAGAATTTGATCCAACCGTTTTGGATCAAGATGAACTTGCGACATTGGAGAAGATTGATCGTGTATTCGAGTCTTATGGATCTCGAAAAATAAGCGATTACTCACATGAAGAACGTGCATGGATCGAGACGGCAAATGAGTTTCCGATCGATTACAACTATGCAATGAGTATGAGAGAAATCTGATTTCAACAGAAAGAGACCCATCGTAAATACGGTGGGTCTTTTGTGTTTTTGGAATTAATATGCGTTCTGAGCATGGCCATATGATCGCAGAGCTACTATGTAACAACCAGCGCGGACAGTCAAATGTACAGCTGCGCTGCTCACTGGTGGACGGATCCGGAAGAGCTGCAGCCGACATCATCGCGAGAGCTGCTGTCAGCTGCAGCACGATTGCCGGCACGTGACGCTCCTGGAGCGCAGCCGGTTGGCCAATCAATCGAGCAGCTGCTGTGCACCGGCGAGCGGATCCGGAAGAGCTGCAGCCGACATCATCGCGGGAGCTGCCGTCAGCTGCAGCACGATCGCTGGCATGTGACGTTCCTGAAGCGCAGCCGGGTCGGCCAATCAATCGAGCAGCAGCTGCTCATCGGCGCGTGCGGATCCGGAAGAGCTGCAGCACGATTGCCGGCACGTGACGCTCCTGGAGCGCAGTCGGTCGGCCAATCAATCGAGCAGCTGCTGCGCACCGGCGAGCGGATCCGGAAGAGCTGCAGCCAGCGTCATCGCGGGAGCTGCCTTCAGCTGCAGCACGATCGCCGGCATGTGACGTTCAACCAGGTCGGCCAATCAATCGGCAGTTGTTGCGTACCGGCGTCCGGATCCGGAAGAGCTGATGGCCGACGTCATCGCGGGAGCAGCCTTCAGCTGCAGCTCGATCGCCGGCACGAGACGTTCCTGAGGCGCAGCCGGGTCGGCCAATCAATCGAGCAGCTGCTGCGCACCGGTGAGCGGATCCGGAAGAGTGGATGCACATCATCGCGGTAGCAGCCTTCAGCTGCAGCTCGATCGCCGGCACGAGACGTTCCTGGAGCGCAGCCGGGCCGGCCAATCAATCGGCAGCTGCTGCGCACCGGTGAGCGGATCCGGAAGAGTGGATGCACATTATCGCGGTAGCAGCCTTCAGCTGCAGCACGATCGACGAGACGTTCCTGGAGCGCAGCCGGGTCGGCCAATCAATCGGCAGTTGTTGCGCACCGGCGTCCGGATTCGGAAGAGCTGCAACCGACGTCATCGCGGTAGCAGCCTTCAGCTGCAGCTCGATCGCCAGCACGAGACGTTCCTAGAGCGCAGCCGGGTCGGCCAATCAATCGGCAGTTGTTGCGCACCGGCGTCCGGATCCGGAAGAGTTGCAACCGACGTCATCGCGGTAGCAGCCTTCAGCTGCAGCTCGATCGCCGGAACGAGACGTTCCTGAAGCGCAGCCGGGTCGGCCAATCAATCGAATAGCTGCTGCTCAATCATCAGCACCGGTCCTGGTTCGAAGTCGGCATGACCAATCGATTGAGGAGTTGCTTCGCATTTACGACCAGCTCACGGATGGAGATTCACCCATCAAGTCCCATTATCAAATTGAACCCCTACTATGTTACGATATGCTCGGGTGATGCTTATGTTTTTTCCTCCGATGCTATTGCAGTATGCAAAAAATAACGCTCCCTTTGATGATCCGAATTATGTTGTGCAGCTAAAGTTGGACGGAATTCGTTTACTTGTTTCTAATATGAACAAACTACACTTATATACGAAAAATCTTGACGTTACTGGTCGATTTCCAGAGCTCCACGATCCGCCGATTAGTAAAGGGACCATAATAGATTCTGAGTTGATTGTAACGGACGAGAAAGGCCATCCTGATTTCGAGGCTTGCCTTGCTCGCTTTAATTCCAAAAGAGTAAAGCACCGTTTGCAGGTCTGTGCATTTGATATTCTCTATTACCGCGGTGAGAATGTAATGGGTCTGCCGTTGGAGCAGCGGCTAGAATTGCTTGAGACAGAACTGCAAGAGAACGATGTGTATTCTCGCGCTCGCTGTTTTGAGGGAAGTGCTATTCAACTATTCGATATAATTAAATCTGCTGGACTTGAGGGCTTAGTACTAAAAAACCGAAAGGGCAAATATTTGAGTCGTAAGCTCCCTTGTGAGCCAGGTGTAAAAGGTATTCGCTCATGGGACGTTCAGAAGGTCATTAATTACGATATTGCTCATGATATAAGGATTACAGGTTATTCAAAGCTGACTAATCAATGGCTTATCGGCAAGGTAGATGGTGGGAAATTAACGCCTCTTGGCTCGCTTGAGCTCGGCGTTACTGCCCAGCATCGAAAATTGGTTTGGCCGATGTTACATCGATTGATTATTAACGAAAACAAGCAAGTAGTTAATGTTGAACCGATAATCAGCTGCAGCATTAAACACAGAGGTTATTATAAATCAGGGTTGATGCGCCTTCCTGTTCTGGAGAGCGTGCATATGTAGTAAGAGGCCGGAAGCATGTTGCTTCCAGCCTTTTTTTATTCCGCTATTAAAAATGGCCATGTGTGGTCACGGGAGATGAGCAGTTGCGCAACGCCTGGCGAACTGAAAGCACAGCTGTCCGACGTCGTGGTCGCTCGCTGCCTTCAGCTGCTGCTCAATTGCAAGCACTGAGAGTCCTGGATCGTAGCCGCCGTGGCCAAACATAGTGGAGCTGATGCGCACGTCGGGAGGATCTGGAATAACGGTTAAACGACGTCGAGACGGTGCCTGCCGAAAACTATACACTGAACGGATATTTAACAAGAATGTTGTGGAATCAATATGAAACTATTCTCTTAGATGGTAGAATTGAACTATGAAGTAGTTCGAAAGGAGTGCAAAAATGCCGACATTTACATCGTGTCGTGTGTGTAATAGAAAACTCACGAATCCTAACTCAGTTGCAGTATCTATGGGGCCAGTGTGTGCAAAGCGGTTTGGCGTTATCTTTGAACAAGCATTGGCTTATGCAGCCTCAATTGGCGCTCAGTTAGATGCCAATCGATTACAAATACATGCTACCTTGGCTGCTCAGGAGGCATACCGACAACGAGTTTCGCGCCGTGGAGCTCAAAATGGACAAGGGCAAGGGAGTGATGCGCAAGCACCTGCGGATCAAACCGTATCGAATGTTTGGTCGCAGGCACGCGGTCAGGCAGAGGAGTGCCAGGTTGAATTCAGTGATGAGCATCATGCTCGGGTCACTTCAGCTTCTGGTCATACATATGAAGTAACATCAGGATCTTGTACATGTCCTCATTTTACGCACCGGTTGAGACAGTCCGGCGGAAATTGCAGACATATGGACGCGTTTACTGCAGCTCGCAGAGATATAGAAGTGGCGTTACCACAGGAACCGCAGATTAACCCGGTAATTCAGTCCATTGTAGATCAGTCCAGACATGAGGAAGTATTACGATCGTTTGCAAATTCAGACTGGTTGATCGAAGAGGAAAGAGAGTCTGTCCTGGATCAATGGCGCCGCACAAGAGGTTTTGATGGTGTAATGGTCCATGAAGATGACGAAGCTTGGGAAGACTTGTCCAGACGTTCTAAACAAGAATGGGATTATCAATATGAAAATGTACTCGGAAATACAGGAAATAGCTTTGGTATGGAAGTAGAGTTCTCGATTCCCAGGGGAGTATCTAAGGAGACGGTTGCAAGAGCTCTTTACGAAGAAGGATTGCTTGATCAACCCACATATTATGGATATCATGCAGGTGGGTCTCGAACAGGTCCGGGATATTGGAGACTTGAGAATGACTCCTCGATTCAACCAAGTGGCTTAGAATTAGTCTCTCCTGTGCTCTATGATCGCCCTGAAACATGGCAGCAAATCGAACGAGCGTGTACACGATTGAAAGATCTGGGTTGTAAAGTGAATGAGTCCTGCGGCGGTCACATACATGTAGGTATCGCTCCATTAGACCATCGCACCTATTCATGGCAACGTTTGTCTCGTATCGGAACAGCATATGAAAAGACCCTCTATCGCTTAGGGGGCGCGAATGCAGATTTATACCGTCAAACGGGGCAACCTGGAAAACATCGTGGAATCTATTTTGCTCGTCCACTACCCAATACAAGTGCATATATAAAAGGTACTGATTCCGCAGCAAATGCTAGAAGGAAATTATCGGATCGCAACCGTTATATCATGTTCAATGCTACAAATATCGATAGTATCCGTAGCCGTCCAGCATTAGAAATGAGATACCCGAACTCGACGCTTGATCACCGTCAATGGCAAGCTCAGATACAAGTGGCGAATGCAGTTGTACACCAGGCTGCTGTTATTCGAAATGAAAGCCCGCAGAACGAATTGACTCCTGGTCTACTGCGAACCGATGATCACCTCAGACACTCTGACGAATGTTCTCCTGACATGGAAGTTGATCACTTCCGTAAGTTCGCGGACGTGCTTGGGAACGATAGAGACCGCTTAGCGGCCGCCTGGTTATTCGAGCGAGGAAGAAGCTAAATAACATTGACTTTTTAAAAAGTCAATGTTATTATGTGGAAAATGTCATTTTAAAAGAAAGGAAGCAGCCATGAAATTTATTGATACAAGAAACTGGATTGAAAAAAACGGTACAGCGCAGCGACCCTATTACTTTCAACTCTATTCTGGCCAAATAGGAGAATCGGACACGCCAATCGGTTTATTCGATCTCCTCTGTGATCCAGCTTATAGTGATTGTGACGATCGCACAACACAAATTATTATGCTTGGCCGCTTGTTAAGAGACGTCGCAGGGCAGACTTTGGCTGCGGAAAGTGTTCATGCACGAGTCTATTCCGGATCCGGTCCTTTTTTCGATAATCGGATCTCGCGCCATCCGGATGAAATTGAGGAGGAAGGATCGATAGAGTTCTATAACGAGAATGAACCGGTCCTATTGGATTTTTGGGATGAGTGGACCACAATGGCCTCGCTTGTAAAATGTGGTTATCTGAACCTTTATGAGCGGATCCCGACTTTCAGTGTACAAGCGGATGACATCACAGCTGAAACGGATCTGCGAGGACCCTTCCCGGTAAGTCCAAGTGCCGGCGAGCTCGCAGATTACATTAAAGTAGACCCGGAGAAGCTGCAGGAACCAATTTGGAAGCCTCATTATGTGAAAATCGAGGATAGGACGGAAGAATACAAATATTACCGAACAAGTCCGACTCGCAGGTAGGTATGCCTATGAAGAATAAATGGTGGTCTTGGTTCAGTTCTGATGAAATTTCGGGTCTGGGAGTCTCAATCGTCTTCGTTGCTTTTATTTTATTAGTGTGTGGGAAGGCAGTGCTTTCATTAGTATTAGCTTTAACCTCCCTGGTTTACCTCGCATCTGCAATGGCAACTATGGAGTATTATCGCAAAAAGTCGGAAGAGCTTGGACTAAATCATTATTTTGTCATGCCGATCCATGTGAATTTAGCGCGGTTGTTAGTACGGAAGGAACCGATTAGTAGTCACAATGTTTACAAGCTGCATGTGAACACCAAGAAGCTGAAGGAACGTAAGTCCCTGAAGGCGAGCATCCGGCTCATGAATGATGATGTGGCCATGCTTAATAGTGATGTGTGGGGAGAGAATCCGGTTTTTATCGGTAACACCTATGCGGACATAGGCGCCAAGCAGCGAGCCAAGATTCAATCAATAGCCGATTTTGTAGAGTATGAAGGGGTAATGACTCCAGCCTATCTATTTCTTGTGTCCAAAACGAAGTTTATTCGGAAGCAAGAAGAATACTTTGGTCGGGTTTATAGTGTGCCTGAACGAATTGTGTGGAGGGTATGTGTGATTCGGCCGCGATCGAAAGGAGAAGCTACGGGTGATCACGGTTCAGATAAAGGGGAGAGAGTCTACAGTAACCAAAGCTCTCGAGAAACTGAAGAAGTTTATTCATGAGAAACGAGCGTTCCTTACCCCGGTGAAACCCACTGGCACAGTGTTAGCTGAAGTGGAATTTCATTTCCGGAGCGAAGTAAAAGAACTGGCGGACTTAACCAAAGAATTAAATGATATTGAAATGGCCAGCCTGGCATTGCAGCAGCTGCAGAACATTTTAGGAGAGTTGGAGAAATTAGGCCGTCTTCAAATCAGAGTATTAAGCAAGTCACTAGAGGAATATATAACCCTTCAGGAAGCTGAAGAGGCATATGACCTTAAAACAAATACGCTCTTAGTTATGATCAAACGTGATCGGAAGTTTGATACTGAAATGGAACGAGGGCTTATTAAGCAGAAAGGGCGCCAGTGGCTAATTCATAAGGAGGCTTTGAGAGAGAAGTATGGAGCTCCTAAATTTGATTTGTAAGCGAAGAAGTACGTCTCACATCTCATCTTCCCATTCCAGGATGTCGTAAACAGTGACGCCAAGCGCTTTGGCAATTTTCTTTGCAATTATAATGGTTGGCATACTTCCGCCGTTAGCGGGTCCTTTTTCAACCTTGCGATAATACAGCAACGTGATGCCGGCTGCATGGGCTAATTGTTCCTGGCTTGATCCTTTAATCTTTCTAAGCACCCGCAATGGTTGTGGTTCAAGTAATTTTCTCAACGCTATCAACCTCTCTTTATAGGAAATAGCGTATCAAAAGTAGAGAGATTTTATCTAGCTAACAATCTATTGCAATCCATAGTATGTATACAATAGGCAACATAATGTAAATTTAAAACACCTTTTACTTATCCAGATGTGGATAAAAACAAAAAAAGGATTGCTAGTCTCTAGCAACCCTTGCTATAATAGTCACAAGAAATGCGAAATCCACTTCATCCTCGGATTCGGGCCCTTGGAGATAAAGTGGATTCCATTAGTACTTGTCCTGCACCTGCTTTTAGTATACTTGATGGCCAACGGGTTATCAAGAGGGGGAAGCTGGGATTCGTAGTAAAAACCTAGGTAAATTTGGGTAACTACGGCTTCCCCTGCGGAATCTGTATACAATGGGCAGGTGCAGGCAGGATGTGCGATATTAATCGCATGTCTAGCTACTGTAGCTGCCCTTTTTAGTTGAGGTAATATCGTGTGAGCGGCTTGGTAACCGATTACGCGTTTTACATAGAAAAAAACCTCAGAGTGGTGTCTGAGGATAGTTTAAAAATTTGGAGTTGTAACATTGTAATCCACCATACCGCGGGCTGGTAACCCGTGAATGGGACGCCGACGATCTGGACTGGTAATCCGACTCGGCAATAAAAGAATCCAAACTTCCTCATCCATTTTTTCGAAAATGGACGATGGAGGTCGTCTTTAATTTTGTCTTTCGATTGTATACAGTATAGCAGGCATTAACGAGATTTTCAAGAGATTAGAAGTTTTATTCGACAAAACTAGTTGTAATTCGACACGTATCGACATTAAAACTTGGATTCTCGCAAAAAATTGTATACAATCTTGGGTATTTCGGGCAAAACTATCTACATCTTTCGACGTATCTCATGGGTTTTTGGGCCTGCCCAACAGGCAGCCGTTAAATCATAAATGGCTTATGAATTGAATGAAACATATGAAAAGCCCCTTTTAAATTTCGAAAAAATTTGAGGGAATGGGCTCTAGTTTCTTATTGTCTAAAAACAGATTCATCTCATGACAAGGGAGATTTGAAGAATGGAACTAGCACTGAGACATAGAAAAGACCAGCAGCTTATACTCCAACCGGCTCTTCAAAAAGATCGGTTTGACTATATATATGAAGCACAAAACACTTCTATGTATTTGATAGATAAAGAATGCCGAAATGCCTTACATTATCTATCTTGTACAAGTAAATCGATTTTTAAACATAGGCTCAGATCGTATTGGCTCCGAAGATCATTAATTTGATTCTTTGCGGGTCTCGTTTTTGTGGCCAAAAACAGGAGGGATGCTATGAAAACAGGCGTTTCCATGAACATCGAACGACAGACACGCAAGCAAAAGAAAGACCGGAAGAAACGGATTAGGGAGAAAGCGCAAGAAGCAAAGAAAGCGGTAGGTACGATTTTGGGCATGTACATCTATCGATGTACATCTTGTTCAAATAGGGTTCGTTTAGCAGAAAAGCTAGGCGAGAGAAAAATTCTTTGTACGAAGTGTAATGCTGGAGTCTTTGCTCCAGCTGGCAAATGAGGACGTTAACTTCATATCGGCCGCCGCCCCGATCAGGGAGGCAATGGCACCCAAAACGACGTAAAACAAACTGGCCAATCCTGGCCTTGATGGTGATGGTAAGTCGTCCCACCCCCTGCGTAGTGTCCCACTGGCCGAGCCGTTCGCAAGACGGTACAGGTGTCCAGTGACAAGATGGCTGCAGGTGTCCTCCGTTGCTGGGTAAAAGTCTATCTGTAATCCGCCCCTTTCCAGACTTCGGCGTTGTGACTCCAACGACCGAACAACCGTCCGTGTACGTCGAGAGACGTAGGCTGACTGCTAGAGTTAGTTTGACTATACGTGGTAAAGCACGACCTGGACACGTCGAATAGCAGTTTCGGTAGAGATACCGATGGTCGCGCCTTAATTGGCGCCTGAGGGAGCCGTTCCCCTATGAGTGACGGCCGATCCATGACCATAGCTTCCATAATTGAGACAGCGATTATTTCTATTATTTCGCATCTCTTTTATGGGGGCTGTGGCTGCCGAACGCTCCATGATAGGGGTCCTGTGGGTCGTGTCAAGATATTTCGCAGATAATCCTTCAAAAATCGTTAAGCAGCCACAAATGAAGGGGCGGGAGTGGGGAGGATGCTATAATCCCGAAGGCTTGCGTAGCAAGGCAACCGCTTTAAGAGGCTGGGGATAGTGGCAGGAGGAAGGAGTTATCCACAAGTGGAAAAGAGATAAGAGTAAGAATGAAAGAGTGGTTCTGAGGGGACTCCGCCCCCAAAGGAGTGAAACGGGTAACTCAAATAGCCAAAGTAGAGATAAAAGAGAAACGGCGGAGGATGGTCGGATTGGGGTGTATCCGATCCATCCGAGCACGTTGTGGCAAGCCGAAGGCGCGGCAGGGGTTAAGGGGGATCGAAGATCGAAAGAAGTAGAAAGCACTATTCACAGGGGGGGTCTGGGGGGGATTTTTTTCTTTTGAAATCTTTTGATTGGTGCAAAGTAGTTTCTCCCGATCACACTGGTTGTGCCACAGGAATCATTGCTGGTTAGCGTGCTGCAGCTGATCGATCGTGCCGGCTACGCTCCAGGAATGAGATCCGGCGATCGTGTTTCAGCTGAAGATGGTGCTGTTGGCCATCAGCTCTTCCGGACTGCGCCCGGCGCTGCGCAGCAGCTGATCGATCGCGACGTCTGCGCTCCAGGAGTCATTGCCGGTTAGCGAGCTGCAGCTGACGGCAGCCAGCGGTGACATCGGCAACAGCTATTCCAGATCCGTCCGGCGGTGTGCAGCAGCTGCTCAATCGCGACGTCTGCGCTCCAGGAGTCATTGCCGGTTAGCGAGCTGCAGCTGAAGGTGGCGCTGTCGGCCAGTTGCTCTTCCGGATCCGCCCGGCGCTGCGCAGCAGCTGATCGATCGCGACGTCTGCGCTCCAGGAGCCATTGCCGGCGATCGAGCTGCAGCTGAAGGTCGCGCGGTTGGCCATCAGCTCTTCCGGATCGCGCCCGGCGCTGCGCAGCTGCTGATCGATTGCGCCGGTTGCCAGCTTAATCGTTGGCGAGGGTCATCTTCGAGTTTAAATCACAATGAAAAATCCCTGATCACGTTGACCAGGGATTTTAGGGTTTAATCAATTAATTGAGAGTTAATTTTTTCGCCGGTGAAAGTTGTATTTTTCTTGATGTTATCCGTTAAAGTGGTTTCCGAGACCCCGGAAATAAGTTCAGCTGTAAAGCGTAGGGTGGAATATCGCATTTTCCCCTTATCGGTTTGGTAGGCTCGTAGTTCGTCTTCTGTAATGTTAGGGATATCTTCAAAGGTAACTGTCGTCACGTTGAATCCTACATTGACGACTTTCTCCAAGACGACTGTTTTATTGTACCCTTCTACTTTAAGCCGTACAGTGACGTTATTGCTTCCGCCACCTATAGGCTTACTGACGCGTACATTGACATCATACGAGGCGACGCCTTCCTTACCAACAATGAAATACTTTTGATCCGGTTTATCGATGTCTGGCACATAATACTCAATATCCGGCACGACGTCGATGACCTGAAAGTTCTGGTTAACAACTTCGATTGTCTTTCTAACGGTTTCAATATTACCATTCGGTGTCCTGGATTGCCACTCAAATGTGTACGTTCCTTCAGGAATATTCCCAACTGTAAACGTTTTGTTCCATGTTTTAGATCCGTAACCATTTGTATTGTTAGTTGTGGAAGCTAGAGTTACGATCTGCTGATAAGGCGTTCCCTTAAACATGGTAACCTGTGTGGCGTTGTTATTCACGCTCGCATCCGGATACTTGGTTGTGCCGGCATAGAGCTCGTAGGTGTCTCCTCTCACTAATGACGTGACGTTCTTCGAAGCCGATAGTGTGTTGATTTGGCCATATAAATTAATTGGCGTCTCAACACGGACACTGTAAGTATTTTCTGCATAGGAACCTGCTACGGATCCATTTGCGCGAATCCGGAAGGTATACAAGCCGTCAGGTGTCGTGTTCGGAATCGTAAAGGTCTCATTTTTCCAGTTGATGTCGTTTCCAGTCTTGGTCCCCGTGTAGTATGGGATGGATCTGGATAGGACGCTACCCATTGTCATTTGTAAGGATACTGAATATGGGTAACGCGTCCAAAGCTGATTTGCCACAAGATTTTCGCTTGCAGGTACGCTATTCAAAGAAAACCCATTGTACTGCGTCTGTAAATTGGATTTGAATTGAACAGGGACAGTATCCGGCAATACATACGTTTTTTGTATTGGTAAAGACCAAGCCCCTTCGATATCTTGCGCCATATAATCGAGCACGTATGTTCCAGGAGGCAACTCAGCTGGTATCCGCGTAAACACTTCGCTTGTACCCTTGTTTGTGAGTTTAATACTTCTCTGCTGGATTCCGCGATCCGTTGCCGCGCGCGTAATGTTATGATCCAGGTCATAACTCAAGTCCACCCATGTCGATTTGTACGTGTTAGAGGCAGGAATATAGTCAAAATCCAGTGTGACATCTGCTATCGGTCGCCGGTGGACAAAAACATCGATGGCGGACTCATTGGAGTAGTAGCCATACATGTCAAAATTCGGATCCGTCGTTGGTAAGTCTTTGGTACGGCGGATAAACTGATACTTTCCGGGCTTATTAAGCGTAACGATCGACTCATAAGGGCGCCAGTTTGCAGCTGACATTTCCGAGATTAACGATTTACCACCCCAGGAATCAAACCCCATCGAATTATCGTAATAATTCGGATCCTGGGTGATTTGGAGCTGGTTGTTGCTATCTGGAATAGGATCCCCTTCTGCGTCGAATGTGGCCGTTACCGTTTCAATACTTTCGCCCACTAGCCGCAGTAACTTAGGATTAGCTGGGTTGCTTTCTGAGATATAGGAAATGACCTGATCGACCACTTGCCCAATATCTCCATCATTTATAATAAATTTATCGTGTTTTATCTGCGCCTTCATTTCGTTGGTTCCAACGAGAATTAGATGTGCATTATGCTTTTGCATTACATTTTGTAGATCAGGCAGCTCAGAAATAGTGGAATCTGAGATGTAGACCACGTATTTCGTTGGGACAGCTCTCATGTAGGATGTATCGTATGGCTGCCGTATTGGCTTGTGAATCGTACCTGCATAATAGCCTGTGTAGCTGTCATACGTGTTCCAGTCAGACTCCCACACGTCTCTGGTTCTTGTTACGGTACCAGCGTAATATGCAGTCCAGCTGCCAGTACAGGAGCTTCCAGGTGTGCCACTACTCGGACAGCCACTACCTGTTTCCCCAGTACGAGAAAGAGTGCCAGAATAGCCCCCACTACTATAACCCTTTGATGAAGGACAGGCTCCACTATCATAGGTTATGGAGTAATTGCCCTTTTTATCATATGAATAGCTTTTCGTATGGCTACAGCTGTCCGTAGCGGTCATAGAGTCAGTGACTTTTACATACCTACCATCGTCCTGCTGATATGGGGTATTTGATACATTTGTTCTTGATAGAGTGCCAGAATAGCCATTCGAACTATATGAAATACTGCTAGGCGGATATGATGTGCCAGTGCCTCGACTGGTGCTTGCAGATTGAGGATCCATATAGGTCCGCATATCCCATATTCCAATGTTGGCCAACATATTCGCTGTATTAAAGTTATTGGTCAGGGTAACTTTGTTGTTACGGACGTAATCTGTTGATCCCTGTTTTAGATGTTGGTCCAGCATAAAATAAACGTCCATATCGGCTTTTTCATTCGGAACATCGATGTATAAATCGCTTGTCGGCGCATAGTTATCGATAAAAAAGTACGATTTTTTTTGATGCTTTTGATCGTCTGCCGGGGTTATAAACTCCATTAGCCGGTCTTGGTCCGTACCTTCTTTGGCATCTATTACAATCTCGTATTGTCCGAGCTGTGTGAATTTAGGAAGAGCTGTAATATCGTCCTTCGTTTCATACACGAGCTTGTCAAAAGTTCCATCGTTATTGGAATTATAATAGACTTTCAGCTGCTTCTCTGAAATGAAATCTCCATCGGTACTTTCCACATCGTAGCTCAGCTGCAGCTCGTCCAGCCTGCTGCCTTGCGGGGTGTATACATGAGCGGAGATAGCCGGCTTGTGATCGGGAAGGATCTGATAATCAACAACATAGGGATCCGAATACCGCGTTATTGAGCCACCAGGGTAATTAATGACCCGTTTTGCCGATATGCTAAACTGATAATTCCCCGGTTTCTTGTATAGAAACATCTTTTCGGAGAGATTGTTTTCGCAGTATCCCGTTCTGCATTTTAAGTTGGGATCATTGGCTTTAACAAAGCTGAAAGACGTAATTTCTAGCGGAGCACGTTCTTCAACCCAAGGATCGTTAGTTTCGGCCGAACGGTCAATGGCCGACATTGTGCGATTCTGCTTGTAAAGACCTTCTAGCTTGATGGCCACATTCGGTTTTGTTGGGTGTACGACCACGTACATGGTCTTGTGCGACACAGAGCCGTCCGGAGCAGTGAAAGTGGCAGTTACTTCACGGAGGCCAGCTAGCTCTTCTCCAAACACGTATTGCCCACCATAGAAGGCATCTGCACTGATACGCTTACCATCGATATACACTTCTTTTTTGAATTCACTATAATCTGCTGGGGTCTCGCAGCTCTTTGCTGGAACTAAGTCCGGCGGCGCATCGCTGACTGGGAACGGCACGACATCATACCAATCAAGAGGCCAATCCGCTTTAGGTGAAATAAATTGTTTTGGCGTCATTAGAGACGGATCATCGGGTTTGCAGCCTGCTACCGGAGTATGGAGGATGGTTACGTTGCGCACCCGTTCCGACTTGTTATTGACGGTTGAATCCTTATCGACGATTGTTTGCTTAATAATAAATGTCTTTTGTATGGCTGTTGTGCTGGTTACTTCTTCCCCAATGAATTTGGATGCCATGAAACCATACAGAAAGTTGTTAACTGATGCCTGATCGAGATATCCGGTTTTAGGAGCCTTTACTTCGGGTATAGCCGGGTTATATTTCTTGGTCTGCTTTGTTCCATCAGACTCGGAAATAATCTCGAACTCGTAGTAATCGACTTCCTTACCATAGGAAAAATCCTGATAGCCAACCATCTCTTTAACGAAAGAAGATTTTTTTTCAAATTGGATGGTTTCCACTACGCCAAAGTCGCTTAGCATCGGGGACTTTTTGGTAGGTTCCACGTTAATTTCCAAGTTGCAATATTGAGACGAAATGGCTGGTTTACTAGACGTGTGATTATAATAAGTCGCAAATGCACCAGCATTCGTTTTGAACTTCCACATTTTGTCGTTAGATTTATCAAGCTTGTTGAGATCAACATTCACTGTGAAGATCGCAGAAGCCTTGTTATCTTTAACGATGACGCCATCTTTCGCATTTTGTGACGAGAGCTGCTTGTATGTGCCGGTTGCTTTATCTTGCATATCCAAACGCCAGCTTTTAACATCATCGCGCGAATACATGGAGAACATATCATATGGATCGCCATAGAAAAGTTCATCCTGCAAGGTACCAACTACTTTAACCTGGACACTCACTGTATTGCTTTTCCCGATCTTGATGGGTTTATTGTCAACCGGTTGGGCAACACAAGCGACGGGAACAGGTATTTTTGGCGTATCATCCATTTTCGGTAATGTGTAAGTATGATACCAAAGGGAATGTGTCTCCCAGCTGTAATGGTACATGGTTCCGGAGCCCTTTTCCCTTGTCGTAGGAGCTTGTTCAATGGACATGTATAGGCGAGGATCCTGATTCTCAGTGCCAGATAACACCTTATAACGATCAGCATATTTGACGCCTTGAGTAATCTTAAAACCTAGAGCCTCGTTCAAATAATCACGAATATTTCGAAATTTATCGCTAGTTACGTTTGAGTCGTTCTTATAAATTGCTCCCGGTGTAGTAGGTTTTCTTTTATACCAGGATGGTAGATCTGACCATGGCGTGTAGACCCAATGCTTGGACGATAGCTTATTGCCTGAATTGGCGTCGTTAATGAAATGAATATTGGAGAACAGGTTTCCGTCTTGAGTGAACCCTAAGTAGCGATATTCTCCAAAGGTCATGCCACCATCATTTGGGCTAAACGCATAGAAATGGCCTTCAGTAAAAATTTCAGATCCTGGTCCCCCCGGCTGCCATCCCTTCTTAAAATCTTGAATGTCCCCAACTGAATCTACGTTACCATATACAACGAGTTTGCGTTGAGGACTGGTTTTATACGGTTCGCTGCTTAGTACCCACGTTTTGTAGTAGTAATTCGAATTGAATTTAAATCCATTGGTAGAACACGGCTTAACATGCGAAGGAATTGGACCATCTATGTTAGGGTCGTATTTACAAGTATTCGGAAAACCATTCACGGCTGATGGAGCTGCATCTACAGACTCCATTTTGAACCACTCAAATGGTATAAACTCTGTAAAGGAAAGGAGATAAGTAATCAGTAAAAGCAAAGCCAATTTCTTATTGCGCTTACGCATTCAAGTTCACCTTCTTTAATTTTAGTAGGAGAGCGAGACAAAAACTCGATTTCCGGATGTGAAAAATCTAAATTTCTTGTTGTTTACTCTGAATTCAGTTTCTGGAGAGTTCTTACTGATAAGCTCATCGATTTTGATTTTTAGCTCTGGTCCCTTTCCCTTACCGGCCAGGACTTCATACAGGGAGTTTAAGTAAGGCTTGCTATTCGTAAATTTCGACAATTCGGGGAAGTTAATGCCGATCGTTTTATCGGTACCGACTCCAACGAACGCTGTGACTTCATCATCGGGCCTATCGTCGAATCTTCCCATTTTGGTCATGAAAATATATTTTTCATAATCGTCTTTGCTCTTATAAACAGCCACCAAATGAGCTGAATCTTGAGCGACATACCCTGATTTCACATGCAATTTAGCTAGTTCAAGGTATTTTTTATAGGTGTCATGCTTGAACTTGTCACTAAACAAGTAAATTTGCCCACCTTGCTCAATATAGTGCTGGCCAGCGAGACTCGGTTTGAAAGGTTTTCGTAAGCTGTCATCTCTTAAACGGAGTACCATTGTTAAAGCTTCCGCTCTAGTTACATACCGTTTAGGGTAGAAATATTTATTCGGATAGCCATTCATCAGCCCAGAAATAAGAATAGGACCCAGGTAACCTCCCTCGTTTGAGCCAAACGTGTTAATGTCTTTAATGCCTGCTTTGCTCAATACAAAGTTTTTGTAGAGACTTTGATAGGATGTATCAAACGTGTCAAACCAAAGACCCAGTAAGTAAGCCGCTTGCTCGCGTTTAATTTGCTTTTTATACAAATCGTATTTCTTTGGAAAAACTGAATCAAAGCTCTGGATAAACGGAGTATCATAGATAAAATCAATATAAGGCTTTGCCCAGTAGCCGGTTGCAGCTGGCTCAAAATTAAAATTGTGCTGGTAAACAGCGACCATAATTTTGTTCAGGAATGCAGGTTGTTGATCTTTCAGCTCTTTATACCAAGCTGGGTCAAATTCCGTTTTTCCGTTCTTGGTGATGCTGTGTGCTCTTAGCATCATAACAATGAACTGATCTGCTTTAACGATGTCGTCCGGGCGGAACGTACCGTCTGGGAAACCATCTACCAATCCATTTTTGTAGGCTTTGAGGATGTTATCCTTAGCCCAATGATTCGAAATATCGTTAAACGGTAACTCTGTATTGGCAGCGGAGGCACTGAATGTTCCTAATTGGATTGTTAGGCTAACTATGATCGTTGCGATAATAAAGCGGTAAAATTGTTTTTTCATTTCTCTTCCTCCTTGATTTGTAGTTAATTATTTATCAAGCTGCTCGATCGCGCCGGCTGCGCTCCAGGAGTCATTGCCGGCAATCGAGCTGCAGCTGAAGGTGGCGCTGTCGGCCATCAGCTCTTCCGGATCCGCCCGATGCAGCGCAGCAGCTGCTCGATCGTGCCGGCTGCGCTCCAAGAGTCATTGCCGGTTAGCGAGCTGCAGTTGAAGGTGGCGTTGTCGGCCATCTGCCCTTCCGGATCGCGCCCGACGCAGCGCAGCAGCTGCTCGATCGTGCCGGTTGCGCTCCAGGAGTCATTGTCGGTGAGCACCAGCTGAAGGTGGTGCTGTCGGCCATCAGCTCTTCCGGATCCGCCCGGTGCTGCGCAGCAGCTGCTCGATCGTGACCTGCGCTCCAGGAGTCATTGTCGGTGAGCACCAGCTGAAGGTGGCGCTGTCGGCCATCAGCTCTTCCGGATCGCGCCCGACGCTGCGCAGCAGCTGCTCGATCGTGACGGCTGCGCTCCAGGAGTCATTGTCGGTGAGCACCAGCTGCTCGATCGTGACGGCTGCGCTCCAGGAGTCATTGTCGGTGAGCACCAGCTGAAGGTGGCGATATCGGCCATCAGCTCTTCCGGATCGCGCCCGGCGCTGCGCAGCAGCTGCTCGATCGCGCCAGCTGCGCTCCAGGAGTCATTGCCAGTGAGCATCAGCTGTAGGCTGCTCGATCGTGCTGGTCGGGCTCCAGAAATGGTTCAATGTAATGAGATAAAGATGCAGGGTATCGGATCATTTTAGGTAGCCGTCAAGTCTTGATAATATTTTCACAGTTTCGGCACGGGTCACAGTAGCTTCAGGTTTGAAGGATCCATCCGGATAGCCGTTAAAAATGGCGTGTTTGCTAACGAGTCCAATTGCTGTCTTGTACTGGGTATCTAATTTGGACAGATCGTTAAATGTAGTAGGATTTGGTGTCTCCGCTGAAGTGACGAGCTCCATTACGTTCGACACTAGGAGTGCTACATCTTTGCGTTTAAATGATTTTCCAAGTTGACTATCATTCCAGTTCTTGCTTATTCCAATATCCATTGCGGCAGCTGTATAAGGTTTGGACCAATGCTCTCCGGATTTGGCTACAAACTTATATTCATGCCAACCCATCTCAGTACTAATCTCCTCGTCTTTTACTTTCCAACGAAATTCTTTTTTCCACTGGCTCATTCCATTCGGAAGTTCCTCTGTTAGGGAAAGCACAGCCATCTTAATCAGGGCCTGGCCCGTAACATTGTCATTGGGTCCGAAACGGCCGTTTCCATATCCGTTAATAATTCCTTTTTGAACATAATCAGTTATGACGTCTTTAGCCCAATGAGTAGCAATATCGCTGAATAGTGGGATGTCTACTACGAGGTTGTAATAAGAAGACTTAGGAGCTGTAATCTCAAACACGTATTTCCCTTTTGGTGCTGGTTTGACTACATAGTTGTTTGACCAATAGGTCTTTTTTCCGTTGACGATTTTATTGCTCTTCGAGCTCGGAATTTTATTACCTCCTGGCATAATCATGACTGACGTGAAATCCCCGTCGAAGCCTTCAATCGTAAAGGAGATGTAATCGGTGGCTTTCGTTAGTTCAAAGGTTTTTTTGATTTTGACCTTTTCTTTGGCTGCTGCTGTAGTAATAGGGATTAAGCTCGTAATCATGCTGATCACCAACAGCAAGGAGAAAATTCTACGGTTCATATAGAACATCCTTTCAAGTTGAAATTAGAGTAGGTTCCTCTTTTTTTTAGACTAGTAAAAGCGCTATGCTCCCCTCTTTGATGACTGTAAATAAGCAACAAATAACATGGTAAATCACACATATATTATATACCAAAATAGGTACTATTGTCCATGATTTGAATACTATAATATACATAAAATAGTTTATTTTTTGGGCCGAAAATCCTATTCTATATTGCAATAAATAACATGGTAAATAAGATACAAAAAACTGCGTATATAACCACCTTAAAAACCAACATCACTATACTAATAAAACCAATAGTATAGCTAAAAGAGAGATCGACTTGGTGCCTTAGAAAGTACTCGTATTTTCAATACTCATCTTTCTCGACTCCATACGGCTCAAATAGCCGGTCCTTATCCGAGATACCCCACTCGGAATAAGTACCAGCATTTTCGCACGTATTCCATCGACGGCACCCAATGCATTCGCTTCGCTCATTTTGCGCCGGCTCTGTCGCCCCGCCTGATCGCCCTGGGCAGCTGCGCCGGCTCTGTCGCCCCGCCTGATCGCCCTGGGCAGCTGCGCCGGCTCTGTCGCCCCGCCTGATCGCCCTGGGCAGCTGCGCCGGCTCTGTCGCCC
>NZ_JBHTHB010000011.1:0-6480 GCF_042675505.1 Paenibacillus sp. GCM10027627 | reverse complement strand
CCCCAAATAAAACAGGTGCCCTCGAAAACGTTCGAGGGCACCTGTTTAATCTGATTCAAGAGAGGATCTGCGAAGTCTACCGATTTTGTTCAAATCGGGTTTTTTTGCTGATTCTTTTGCTGATTCTTGTGTCGGCACTGAAATATCAGGCGGTGCTTCACTATTTTGTTTTGCTTGTAACTGTGGGAGAGAAATTCCTCCCCCATTTGTTATCAAACCTGACTTAATCAGTTTTTCAATAGCGTCATACAGTTCCATTTTATCGGCATCGATGGCCACTTTCGAACCGCTAATAATTTCTAACCCAATTTCTGTCGCGGATCGTAGTTTTTCTTGGCGTTTTGGATCTTTTTGGCTTTCCAACCACCACGATTGTATTTTTTGGCTTGCCAGTAGTTGTATGCGTGACAATTAGATCAGTCCTTTGTACTTGCAATTTCAGCTTGAGCAGCATGTAAATCTGGAATTACAAAGAATTTGCCAAACTTATACATGCCGCGAACAGGCGCAAATTGAGGATCTTCAGGAATTTGAACACGATTGGAGTTCCAGTTTTTAAAGAGATGACCCCATTCTTCAACTGGACCACCAACAACTACAATGCGATTGAACAAATCAGGATCGTCAATAATGCTGTTCAGTTCGGTACGTAGATCCTCGAAAACACCATGAATAGCTTGATCATACACCTCGTTGAAATTTTCAACATCTGTCCCAACAAAATTGAATGATTTGTTCTTTTTCTCTTTCTGAGGTTCTAGTTGTCTAGCGACTTCTTGTATATCGATTTGTTTCCCTAACGCCTTAGTGAGCCAAGCAGAACAGCGTTTATACACGTCAAGAAATGAAGTGTGCAAGGTTTCCTTGTCCATACGAATATATTCCATCTCGCTATAGCGGCTTATGTCGGTTGTTCCATAGCCACAATTGATGACTAGGACATCCTCATCCGCAATTTTTTCGTCAGCTACTTCGCCATTATCATCGAAATAGAGATCGTATAGAATAGCCTCAGTTTCACTCATTGGCTCGTATTGAACGACATTAATCACCTTGCGTTCACCGTTAACGTGGACTTTATGTAGGTCATGGAAGACTTTATTAAGTTGCTCACGCACGCCAGGGTTGTGAAAGTCATACGCAGGGGTTGATGTTACAAGAAGAATTGGAAGCATATCGTCAGCACCTTCTACTGCCTTTGCTAGCCCAACCTTTGCGTATGTTGCAAATAAGGGCTGGGAATAACGACTGAGACTGTTTCGAGAGTAAACAGGGATAGGTTCCAGCTTGTATGATTGAATGTCTTGATATCCTACAACCCACTCTTGCGGATCGGAATCTACTCGGTAAGTAGTCGCAGTGCTGCGTTTGGACATCCTAGTATTACCTTGAGGAGCAGTGTATCTTCCCAAAACCGCCTCGTAATGATCACGTTTGTTGTTATCCGATACGATTTTATTAAGTCCATTACCGGTGTCCATAGCCACCACATAAGTAGGCAGGTTGGTTTTTGTACTCTTTGCCATTAAATCTCCTCCATTACACACATATTGTTATTTATTACACACTCATATCGTACCACATACTTTTAGATTACACAATATATAATTAAAAGTGTGTAATGTGTGGAGGGATGTGCGAAAATGTTGTGTAACTATAAACCCTGTTTTACACACTTCTGCGATTCACGCGAAATATCCTGCTAGTCTCACAATGAAAAAAGGAAAAAATTCTTATTTGTGGAATTTAAGATAAAAAGCTTTGCTTAACAGAACGTGTTTTAAGTGATTTGTAGGCCATATGTGGCTTGTGAATCACATATGCGCCCCAGGAGTCTTTGTCAATGTAGGTCATATGTGATTTATGGGGCCTATGTGGGCTAAATGATTCATGGAATGTAGGTCATATATGGACTATAGGCCACTTGAGGCGATTGCGACATCAAGCGGTAGAGATGAGTTGATTTACTATTGTGAGTCACATATGGCCTGTAGAACACATGTGGTCCATATTTGCGGGTGATTGGAGGAGAAATAATGAATGAAAACGTTTGGGGAATAAGTGAGTTCGCTTCACTGGTAGGAAAACATGCAAATACAGTTGATATTTGGTTTAAGAAACTCGAAGAAAAAGAGCTGCATTATATTACTAGAATTAAAGGAGAGAAGGTTTACGATGAGCTTGATCTTAAAGTTGCCCGGTACATTCGCGAGAAAAGAAGTACCAGCGGAAAGACAGCATGGGCTTTAGATGCGATTTTTATTGAGTTGCCTGAAATCATGGATTTACGGCCATTCCCGGAAGGAATGACGTCTGCTGAAACTCAAATATTCGATTATCAAGGCGGCTTGCAAGAAGTTCTTTCCAGGGAATTTCATGAACGTGATCTCCGTTTGGCACAATTGGTTGATGAGGTTGTGGCCAAGCGTATGCAGGAGCTATTTTCATCATTAAAACACCAACGAGTAACGGAAAGTCGTCAAGCAAGGAAATTGCGGGAGGAAGCACTCAAGAGCTGGCAGGAGCAACCGGCTAAAGTCAGATTTTTAAGAAAAGGTTTATTTCATAAAGTTGAAAACGTGGAAGAGAAAGAACGCTATATAAAGACGTTCATAGACAAATATCATGAACAGAATTCTGAATAGGTTCCGGATAGGCTGCTTGAGGGAATCACCTCAAGCAGCCTATTTTATTAAGTATTTGATTGTTAATTAGTGTAACATTAAGAAAATCGGTGTAAACAAGTAGAATATTATTGTAAACAATCGAATTTGAATTGTTACAGTTAATTTCGCCGAAATATGAAAGTTCAAAACTACGTATTGACTTTTTAAAAAGTCATGACTTATAATTGGTAACAAGTGTAAATACAAAAAAGCCACCGTTAGGCCGGCGGCTTTTTGGAGAAGAACAAGGTTTGGAAGGCCCTAGTTCATCTCCTCCATACTATCAAACGATGCAGGAGGATGTACAGATGGAGTTGTTAATTGGAATTGTTGGATGGACAATCTTTGTTGTGTTTATGGCCCTATTGATTACCTGGTTATGTTTTGGCCATTTACTTGAAGGCGATGAAGTTTTTCCTGGCGAGTATAGGCTACGAGCTCGAGTCCGGGTATTTCGAGTTCGAAAACCGGCAAGAAGCTACCACCCCATGTCCGTCCGTCAATAAGATTAGATCCAAAAAGCAAAGGAGGATCCTTCCCCTTTGCTTTTATTTATTCAAAATGTTTCACAAACAATGTTCCACGGGTGTTTTAATCCGTAAATGAATACATTAATCCCTAAATGGATTAAAATACAGCCAGGAGGGATGTTTCATGGATCTGATTGCCCGTTATGTCAAATCAATCGAGCAAATGAAAAGCGCACGTGATTACATTAAACAATTAAACCCTGTGGATTACAGCCTCACAGCGGTTGCTAACGATTTAGATTTAAAAATTAACCAAGCAGAGGAGAAGCTGAACACATTAAGGGGGAAACATGCAGTTCATCGTTGTGAATTCTGTGATCGCCCCTTTGATGAGGAACCGGTTGTATCCATAGGCGGATTAAAAATTTGCCCTGTATGCAGGAGCCGAGGTCCGCAGTATCAACTGGGGAGTGTCCTGGAGGAAAAATACGATCTTCCTCAAGGGACGATAAAAAGGGATTGTCGGCCCGGTGAAGATGGCAAGGCTAAGCTTCAGGCTTATATGGATGTGGGTCTCGTCTTTAAGTCAGGATCACGTCCGATAGTTCATCAAAAGGTAATAGAGCTCTACTACATGGACGAAATTAACTACAAACGCAGATCTTCACGAGGAGAATAAATGGAGGGATGATGCATGTTGATGTTGATCATTGTGGAATCGCCTACAAAGGCCAAGCATATACAGTCAATGCTAAATTGTAAGGTTCTGGCTACTTATGGACATATCAAGGAGATGCCCAAAAATGAGATCGCTATCGATTACGCAAATAATTTTAAGCCCAAACTACACTTCATTCGAGGGAAGAATGAGGTCATCGCTAAAGTTAAGGCTGCAGGAGAACATGTCCAAAGTATCGTGCTAGCTACGGATCCGGATCGCGAGGGGGAAGGAATTGCTTATCATATCTATGAATCGTTGCCGATTAGCCTCAGGAAAAAGTGTAAAAGAGCGGTTTTTCACGCGATCACAATGGAAGGTGTCCGAAAGGGACTAGCAAACATGCGTGATTTAGATATGAATATGGCCATGGCGCAACAAGCTAGAAGAGTGCTTGACCGAATGGCTGGATATGAAATTTCTCCGATGTTGTGGGCAAGATTGAAAGGGAATGTTGGCCTTTCTGCAGGCAGGGTGCAATCAGCAGCTTTAAAATTAGTCGTTGATCGTCAGGACGAAATGAATCGTTTTGAATCTAAGGAGTATTGGATGATGAATGCAACGTTTCAGAGACATCCAGACTTATTGTTTAACGCTGCGCTTATTTATCGCGGGAACAAAAGTGTCGAGGCAGAACCCATCATGGAAAAATCTGAAGTTCAAGCAATCGCTGAACATTTGAAACAGTCACAATTCGAGGTTAATGAAGTCTCTATTCAAACGAAAAAATACAGGCCACCGGCTCCACTAATTACGACAACTATGCTGCAGCTTAGCTCGAGCGAGTTGGGTTTCAGCCCCAAAAAAACTATGAGTATAGCACAAGAATTGTTTGAGGGTGTACAAGGCCATGGCTTTATTACATACATGAGAACCGATTCTCCCAGGGTGGATGCTACGGCGGAAAGGGAGGCTGCTGATTTTATTAGAGGCCAGTATGGAGAAAAGTTTGTCAGAGATGAACATGTGGAATACAAAGCAAATGAAAATGCACAGGACGCGCACGAATGTATACGACCGACAGATATTAACTTCACACCAGACAAGGCAAAGCAGGTGTTGACTGGCGATCAGCAAAAGGTGTACAGGCTTATTTATACTAGATTTTTAGGCTCTCAAATGGCTTCTGCCATACATCACGAAACAAATGTTACTATATCGGGATGGGATAACGCTTATGAGACCCGGTTTAGGGCTTTCAGCAGCCGCATTTTGTTTCGAGGATGGCGAGATCTGCTAGCAAACGATGAAAATGGGCAGCGTCTGCAGCTTGGATTAGAAGGCATTGAAAAAGAAGACATCATCCGTATCAAGGATCTGGAGGCCAAAAAGCACCAGACCAAAGGACCGGCTGCTTACACTGAAGCAAGTTTAATTAAAGCGCTGGAAAAGTGGGGAATCGGTCGTCCATCAACGTATGCACAAATCATGGATCAGTTGTTATTACGCAAGTATGTTCAAATCGTAAAAGGAAAAGTTATAGTAACAGAATTAGGGGGAAAAGTTTGTCAAACTCTTCAATCTACATTTCCATCACTAATTGATCTTAGATTCACTGCGAATATGGAGTCGGAACTTGATAGAGTTGCAAACGGAGAGTTAGATTGGACGAAAGTTATAGAACCTTTTTATACTGCGATTAGAACAGCAAATTCATAATCCCAGAATGTAAAGCTGATGCCGAATTCTTGCGGTGTCAGCTATTTTTTATTTATACATAGCTGAAGCGCAGCCGGGTTGGCCAATCGATTGACCAGCTGCTGCGCACCGGCGGCGGATCCGGAGGAGCTGCAGCCGACGTCATCGCGGACGCTGCCGTCAGCTGCAGCTCGATCACCGGCACGAGACGTTCCTGGAGCGCAGCCGGGTCGGCCAATCGATTAACCAGCTGCTACACCGGCGACGGATCCGGAGGAGCTGCAGCCGACGTCATCGCGGACGCTGCCGTCAGCTGGAGCTCGATCGCCGGCACGAGACGTTCCTGGAGCGCAGCCGGGTCGGCCAATCGATTGACCAGCTGCTACACCGGCGACGGATCCGGAGGAGCTGCAGCCGACATCATCGCGGACGCTGCCGTCAGCTGCAGCTCGATCGCCGGCACGAGACGTTCCTGGAGCGCAGCCGGGTTGGCCAATCGATTAACCAGCTGCTACACCGGCGACGGATCCGGAGGAGCTGCAGCCGACGTCATCGCGGACGCTGCCGTCAGCTGCAGCTCGATCGCCGGCACGAGACGTTCCTGGAGCGCAGCCGGGTTGGCCAATCGATTAACCAGCTGCTACACCGGCGACGGATCCGGAGGAGCTGCAGCCGACGTCATCGCGGACGCTGCCGTCAGCTGCAGCTCGATCGCCGGCACGAGACGTTCCTGGAGCGCAGCCGGGTTGGCCAATCGATTGACCAGCTGCTGCGCACCGGCGGCGATCCGGAGGAGCTGCAGCCGACGTCATCGCGGACGCTGCCGTCAGCTGCAGCTCGATCGCCGGCACGAGACGTTCCTGGAGCGCAGCCGGGTCGGCCAATCGATTGACCAGCTGCTACACCGGCGACGGATCCGGAGGAGCTGCAGCCGACGTCATCGCGGACGCTGCCGTCAGCTGGAGCTCGATCGCCGGCACGAGACGTT
>NZ_JBHTHB010000010.1:52292-78331 GCF_042675505.1 Paenibacillus sp. GCM10027627 | reverse complement strand
AAACAAAAACACCTCCAAAGTTGTCCTCCACATCTTACGATGTCTCGGCATTTTCTTGAAGGTGTTTTGATTTGTCTCACACTATGGGGTCAGTTCCACGTCTTGCGACGGCCTTCCGGCTTTTTTATTAAGCCAACTTTGCAAAGGTTTCTGCTCCACAATTGTTAAAGCAACTAGCGATCATTAGACCGCCTGTTAATATGCCGTCCAACCGGCATCCGCCGTCACAACCGTGCCGTTGACGAAGCTGGAATCGTCGGAAGCGAGGAACAGCGCGACTTTGGCGATTTCTTCCGGCTCGCCTGTGCGAGGGTTGATGCCCATGCCCTTCATCGCTTGCTCCATGCCATACGGGTTCGGAGCGTTAATGGAGGTGCCGATGTTCGTCGCCACGCCGCCCGGTGCGATCGCGTTGCAGCGAACGCCTTGCGAAGCGTATTGGAAGCCGACGTTTTTCGTCAGGCCGACAACGGCATGTTTGGCAGCGGTATAAGCCGCTCCGGCTCTGGAGCCGAACAAGCCGCCCGCGGAAGCGATGTTTACAATGACGCCGCTTTTCTTCTCCGTAAAGATCGGTAGAGCTTTGCGAATTGCACGCATCGGGCCTGTTGTATTAACGGCGAAAACACGCTCCCACAACTCGTCGGTCAGATCGGCCGCTGGAACGAAGTTGTCCATAATGCCGGCGTTGTTGACTAAAATATCAAGCGTGCCGTAAGTTTGTACGGCTGTATCGATAAGCTTTTGCACATCTTCTTCTTTGGCTACGTTTGCTGCGACGGCGATAGCGCTGCCGCCCCCCGCTTCAATCTCTTGAACAACAACATTAGCGTTGTCGACGGACAGGTCGGATACAACCACCTTTGCGCCTTCCGATGCGAACAGCAGCGCTGTCGCTTTGCCCATACCAGATGCTGCGCCTGTAATGACGGCTACTTTTCCATTTAATTTCATGTGTAAGTCCTCCTCTAAAAAGGTAGTATGATCCAAGATGGATTGCGGCTATGCGCAAATGAGGCGGAATTCAACACTTGTATAATAATATACAGGTGTTAAGATCAATATAATATAACAGCGGGACAGCCTCAATATATAAAACATCTTCGCTTGTTCGATATTAGACAATTAGCGAACGTTTGTTGATTACTTTTTTGTGGAAGGAAGCAGGTTATGAAGGAAGATCGGCGTATTGTGCGCAGCAAGCTGGCTTTAAAGGAATCTCTATTGACGCTTATGTCGGAAAAAAGCTTTTCGGCAATCTCCATTACGGAAATCGTGGAGCGGGCCAACTATAACAGAGGAACCTTTTACACCCATTACGAAAACAAAGAAGCGCTTCTTGATGATGTTATCTCGGAGCTGATTGACGAGCTGGTGGAGTCGTTCCGGGCGCCTTATGGCGATGTGGATGTGTTTCGGGTGGATGAATTGTCGGCGAACTCAGTTAAAATTTTTGAACATATCCACGACCGCGCGTCGGTGTACACAACGTTATTTCATAGCGAGGTGCTGCCGTTGATCAAGGAAAAAATGTTTACGACCATTAAGAAGTTGTCCAGCGAGGAATTGGAGCAGGAGACGGATTCCATTAATCGCGAGCTGCTGATGGTTTATAGCATTCATGCTCTAATGGGACTTGTGTTCCATTGGATTGAAAGCGGCTTCCAATATACGCCTGCCTACATGCAGGATCAGTTGATTCGAATCATCAATTGGCGACCTACGACCGCTAAAACTCATGTTAAGAAAGAACGGAATTGAACACCTATTAAGGGAAGGGCAATAAGGATGGGCAATAAGGAGCATTAAAGAAATTTAAGGAGCAGCTACTATTTTATCCGGGGATCAAAAAAGACCAGCTCCAGGCACGCATAACCTTGAGCGGGTCTTTTACATATGAGGGCACATCTGGCCTTAAACCAAATGGCAAGCGACAAAGTGATCGCCGCCGACTTCCCGAAGGGCCGGTCGCAGCTCGCGGCAAATGTCTGTCGCAAACGGGCATCTTGTATGAAAGGTGCAGCCGGTTGGCGGATTGAAGGGGCTAGGGATATCTCCTTTTAACACAATTCGTTCACGTTTCAGCTTCGGAATCGGAATGGGGACAGCAGACAAAAGCGCTTTCGTATAAGGATGAAGCGGGTTTTTGAACAGCTCGTCTCTTGGCGCGGTTTCAGCTATTGAACCTAAATACATAACGCCGATTCGGCTGCACAAATGCTCGACGACGCTAAGATCGTGTGAAATGAATAAATAAGAAAGTCCTTTTGTTTCTTGCAAGCGTTTGAAAAGATTGATGATTTGTGCTTGGATGGAGACATCGAGTGCGGACACCGGCTCATCGGCAATAATAAGCTCCGGGTTTAGCGCTAGCGCGCGGGCGATGCCGACTCGCTGTCGCTGTCCCCCGGAAAACTCATGAGGGAAACGATCGGCGTGATAGGAAGGAAGTCCGCATGCCTCTAGAGCCTGCTCGACACAATCCCGAATCTCCTCTTGCGGCGCCAGGTGATGGTCAATCAGCGCTTCGCCGATCGCATCCGCAATTCTTAAACGAGGGTTGAGCGAACTATACGGGTCCTGAAAAATAAGCTGCAAGCTCGGTCTAAGCTTGCGCATGTCTTCGGCTGAGAGGGTATGCAAATCCACCCCTTTGAATCGGACTTCGCCTTCCGTCTTGTCATTCAGCTTTACAATCGTACGGCCAACTGTGCTTTTGCCGCTTCCGGATTCCCCGACCAGGCCGAATGCTTCACCCGCTTTGATCGTGATGCTGATATCGTCCACAGCTTTAATATAGCCGACGGTTCGATTGAGAAGACCCTTATGTACGGGAAAGTAGGTCTTTAAGTTTTTTACTTCAAGCAAAGGGGAGGGGCTAGCCATAAATGCCAACCTCCTCATACAGCCAGCAGGCAACCAGATGCCGATCTCCCTCGGCTTGGAGAGAGGGCTGCTGTGTCCGGCAAATCGACATGCAGCGATCGCAACGATCATGGAAGTAGCAGGATTCCTTTAATTCGAGCGGGTTTGGTACCTGACCGGGGATGGAATAAAGCTCTTCCTGCCGCTGGTTTATAATTGGCTTGGACCGAAGCAGCCCGATCGTATAGGGGTGTTTAGGGTTATTAAATAACTCGACTACCTCGCCTTCCTCCACAATTTTCCCCGCGTACATCACAATGACGTAATCCGCCATTTCCGCAACGACTCCCAGATCGTGGGTAATCATCAAAATCGACATATTGGTTTCTTCTTTGATGGAGCGAAGCATATCGAGAATCTGGGCTTGAATCGTCACATCAAGAGCGGTTGTCGGCTCATCGGCGATCAGCAGCTTGGGCTCGCAACCAATGGCGATGGCAATCATGACCCGCTGAAGCATGCCGCCGCTAAGCTGGTGCGGATACATCTCGGCGATGTGCTCGGCTCGCGGGATGCCTACTCGTTCAAGGAGCGAAAGGGCGGCTGCGCGGGCTTCTTTTTTTCTCATTTTTTTATGAAGGATAAGGGGCTCCATTAATTGCTCGCCAATTTTTAGGACTGGGTTTAGTGAGGACATCGGCTCTTGAAAAATCATCGAAATTTCATTTCCCCTAATGGATCGGAGTAAGCTTCTGCTTTCCTTCAGCAAATCAAGTCCATCGAAACGGATCGCGTCTCCTGTCACTTTTCCGACCGGCTCCTCAACAAGACCGATAATGGACATGGCGGTGACGCTTTTGCCACAGCCGGATTCACCGACAATACAAACCGTTTCGCCTTCGCGGACTCTCAAGCTGACCTCGTCAACCGCTTTGACGACCCCTTTTGGGGTGTGGAAATGGGTGCTGAGACGGTCAATTTCGATCACGTTGTTCATCGTTGGTCACCTACCTGTTTATTCTGGGATCAAGCACGTCTCGCAGTCCGTCTCCAAAAAGATTAATCGCAATTACGGTTGTAAAAATGCATAATCCCGGCGGGATCCAAAGCCAAGGATGCTGCTCGTAATCAATAATGTTGTTAGCGGCATCAATCATATTGCCCCACGTCGGAGTCGGAGCCATCACGCCAAGGCCAAAGAAGCTAAGAACGGATTCGCTTAGAATGGCGCCGCCGATGCTGAGTGTGGAAATGACAATCAACAGGGGCGTAACATTCGGCAGCATATGTCCGAACAGCTTGCGGCGGTCCCGCAGTCCGAGAACTACCGTTGCTTGCATAAACTCTCTTTCTCTCAGACTTAATATCTGGCTCCGAACCATTCGCGCTATGCCCGGCCAGCCGACCACGCTTAGCATCAGCATAACGATGTACATTCGGTAGTCTGTAGGTATCTTCCATTCCGACAACAGCGCGCCGAAAATAAACAGCAGCGGGAGACCCGGAATCGTCAGCAGCAAGTCCGCAAGGCGCATAATGATTTGATCCGCTATGCCTCGATAATATCCAGCAACGGCGCCAAGCGCGGCGCCTATCGCAACGGAAAGAGCCATAGAAGCGAGTCCGACCGTGAGCGAAATGCGGCCTGCTTGAAGGACTCTCGTTAACACGTCCCGACCGAGAGAGTCTGTCCCCAGCCAATGTTCACTCGATGGCGCTTGCTTCATATCGGCCATATTGATTTTATTGTCAGCGTAAGGGGAGAAGAGCGGACCGATGAAGCAGGCGAAGAACATCATCAGCATGAAGACGAAGCCGGCTACTGCGAGCTTATTTTTGAGCAATCCTCGTAACGACTGCTTCCATAGCGACGACTTTTCCTCCTTGAGCATCACCTTCTTGCGGGCTTCAACAACCCCTTCGTTCGCATACATGAATGAACACTCCTTAAAAGTTTTGTGAAGCGCTACTGCTTGAAATAACCCCGCAACAAAACTTGCATCGGAAGCATGTGCTTAAGTTTTGTGAAGCGCTACTGCTTGAAAAACCGCGTAACAAAACTTGCATCGGAAGCATGTGCTTAAGTTTTGTGGAGCCATACTGCTTGAAAAACCCCGCAACAAAACTTGCATCGGAAGCAGAGGCTTATTGCAGCCTTATGCGAGGATCGGCATAGCGGTACAGGATGTCGGAGAGCAGCGTGCCGATTACGGTCAAAATGGCGATGAAAATTGTAAAGCCCATTAACAGCGGATAGTCCCGCACAGTGAACGATTCCATATAAAGCTGGCCAATACCGGGCCAGTTGAAAATTTGTTCAATGATCAGCGATCCTCCGAACAAGGCGGGAAGCTCGAAACCGACAAGCGTAATCGCCGGAAGAAGAGCATTGCGAAGCGCATGAGTGAACAAAATTTTGCGTTCGGTCAGCCCTTTGGCGCGAGCGGTTCGGATATAGTCTTGGCGAATGACATCGATCATGTTGCTGCGAATATACCGGGTAAGAGAGCCGAGTCCAAGCAAAGTCATAACTAGAACAGGCAAGATCATGTGGTCGATGACATCCCTGTAATAAGCTAGTCCGGTCGCGTTGCTTCCGGTCGAAATCATGCCTCCTGGCGGCAGCAAGTGCAGATCGACGGCAAAAATTTTAATAAAAAACAGCCCGATAAAAAACGACGGAATCGACATGGCCGCAAAAATAAATACCATCATAAGCGTATCGAACCAGGAATATTGCCGATAAGCGGCGATCACTCCAATGACAACGGCGATAAACCAAGTCAAAAAGGTCGAAACGGCCGCAAGCAAAAAAGAGTTCCAAATATAATCGTTAAACAGCTTGAGCACCGGCTTTTGCTGCTGCATGGAATAGCCGAAGTCGCCTTGCAGCGCATTTTTTAGCCATATCCAATAACGTTCCAGAAGCGGTTTGTTTAAGCCGTAAATTTCCCGAAGCTCCGCTTTGCGCTCGGGGCTCAACTTAATATTGCCGGTAATGAAGTCGCCCGGAGTCAGAGCATATAGGCTGAAAATAAGAAACGATGCCGCAAACATGATGATGACGATATAAGATAATCTTTTAATGAGGTAAGTGCTGATAGGACGCTCCTCCTTATTGCTTCTGCCCGCCCGGCAGGGTGCGGACAGGCAGAAGAAAAATAAGCGGCTGATGAGATTATTTCAGTTCAGACAACTTCCAATCAGGCAGGCTAACCGTGATTCCTCGGAAAGGGCTGACCGATAAGTTTTCAATTCGGCCGTTGTAGGCGTATATCGTTTTTCTGTAATTTGTAAAAATAACCGGAAGCTCATCGTTCAGCAATTGATAAAGCTCTTTATAAATCGCTTTGCGCTCATCAATAACGGTTGTTTCCAGTGCTTTGGTATACAGCTCCTTCACTTTCGGATTGTCGTAGCCTTTTATTTCGCCATTAATGAAGCTGGACAAACCATCCGACGGGTCGGTGAGCATTGGCGTAGAGAAGGAGGCCGCGTCATAGTCGCCGCTTTCGACCTTTGAGATTAGGGCGTTGAAGTCGGCGAATACTTCAGGCTGGAAGTCGATGCCGAGCGTTTTAAAATGTTCTTGCACAACGGCGATGAAAGTATCCGTTTGAGCGCTTTTTGAACCTAGATAGTGGAATTTTAACGATTGGCCGTCTTTCTCCCGGATACCGTCTTTGCCGACCGTCCAGCCAGCCTCGTCAAGCAGCGTTTTCGCTTTTTCTAAATCGAATTCGTATTTGTTGATGCCATCCTCCGTATACGACCAAGAAATGGGGGAGGAAGGGATGTTGGCGATGGAATTGGCTCCTTGGGTGGAGTCGACATAAATGCTTTGGCGGTCAAGTCCGTACACAAGCGCTTGGCGCACCTTTTTGTCCTTCAAATGCTCCTTTTCCAAATTAAGCTGAATGTACCCGTAAGTGCTAGGAGTGTAAGGAAGCAGCTTTAAGAAAGGCAAGCTTTTCAGCTTATCGATATTTTCCTGAGTGGCGGTAAAGCCGGCAAAATCGATTTCTCCCGTCTCAACAAACTGGAAGGAGTCGCCATCGGATGTTTTGTAAATGAAATTTTTTATGTTTGGTGCGCCCTTAAAATAATGCTCGTTGGCCGTAAACCGTACCTCTTGGCCGGGAATAAACTTCTCCAGCTTATAGGGGCCATTTCCTAGAGGGGCGGCATGAAGGTTTTTGATATAATCCAGATTGCCGAACTTGTAGTCTTTTCCATAATAGGCTTTGGAAAGAATTTTTGAGCCGAGGGTGAATATAGCGGTTGCGATCGGTTTCTCCAGCGTGACGGAAATCGTCTGCGGATCAATAATTTTAATGCCTTCGATGGCGGCTGCTTTACCGTCTTTGTATGCCTGACCGCCTTTAATATTAGCCTCGCGGATAATGTCCTCGTCGCCGTCATAGGCTTTGTCATGCAGAAGAGTCCAAGTAAAGGCGATATCGTCCGCCGTAAGCGGGGAGCCGTCGCTGAATTTTGAGTCTTTGCGAAGGGTGAACGTATATGTAAGCTGATCGGCGGAAACTTCGTATTTTTCGGCAAGATGGGGAACAGGCAAACCGGACTCGTCTACCGTAATTAACGATGCGAACAAAAGGGAGGACACGTTGCCATCATACCCGGATTGATGGAAATAAGGTGTAAACGCTCCAGAGGGATCGGTCAATCCTACAATAAGAGTATCGGTTCGTTTTTTTGCGGCATCGGGAAGCTTGGTGAGATCGGCTCCTTGTAAGGGGTCAACTGAGGGTGAGGATGAGGCGCCTGGAGAAGCAGTGGCCGATTCGGCTGGCTGCGACGATTTCGGAGCGGTAGTATTGCTGTTCGAGCAAGCCGCAAGCAGTAATGTTCCGGCAAAAATGGCGAGCAAAAGCGGTTTGAATTTTCTTTTCATGAAAAACCCTCCCATAATTTCGAATGTTAATTGAGATAATGGACGAGTAAATCATACTACTCCGTATATGTGGAAAAAGCTCTTGTTGCCGTTTGCCGTGGACGGCTCAAAAGCAAATCCAATAAATCAACTTATTCCGATTAGAATAGTGTGATATATACGTCAGTAAGCTCATTATAGGGACTGGAATCGGTTCTGTAAATAGAGAACCGTAAAATATTTGTGCTAGCTTATCCAAAATATTGAAAAATGAAAAAAGCCCTTACTGGGCTTTTTAGGCTGTAGAGTAACTTGGATATGGTGAAGACTAGTGGTTAGTGGAACAACTAAACGCTCGAATTGGTTGGTTTGAGTAGGCCTAGTGGTTTGTGGCACAACTAAAAGCCCGAATCGTCGGGGTCGAGCAGGTCTAGTGGTTTGTGAAATAACTAAAAGCCTGGATCATCGGGTTTGAGCAGGTCTAGTGGTTTGTAGAACAGCTAGTTGCCTCGGTTTGCTCAATGTAGCTAAGCAGCTTGTCTTGCACCTGATAAAGAGCCTTTTTGCGAATGCTGTATTCGACCAGAGTCTCCCCTTCAAAATGGGCGTACAGCAAACCCGCCTTCCGCAGATTAGACACATGGTCGTGAGTAATTCCTTTGGACAATTTCAGGTGCCGCACAATTTCAATGAATGTACGGGGTCCCGACTCTAGGTAACGCAATATCTTTAGGCGGCTTCTCTCCCCAAGGCTGCGAATCAAGCGGAGATCGGGAGTAGGGATGAGCGTGTCGTCACCTAGGTAGATGCGTGCGTTATAATGGCAAACGATAAGATCGTCAAATTGATAAATGATGTTTAGCGGTTGAAAATGATATTGCGGAACAAGCAGCAAACGACTGGCTTCCGTAACCGCTCCAAAAACAAGCCCGTTCGTTGTCTCGTCCATCAACAGTTCGGCTGGCATCACATCCAAAGCCGACGTTCTTGCAGCCGCTTCGTGAATAAGCGCTTCATCTATGGAAGGATCAACAAATTGATAGTATTGTTCATACCACCCCTTGAACGCTCTCACTGTCCGAGTAAGGAAATCGTCAATATCGGCCGGGAAGGGATGGCTGTATTCGGCAAACAAATGTTTTAACGCTGCTCCGCTCATTTGTTCAAGCCAAGCAAGAAATTGGGGAAGAGAGTTCCTTTGCGGACTAAGATGCACCAGTAGAAAAGTCGATTTCCATTCATCGTCTATTTTTATTTGCTGAAGGTTGTGTTCCAGCTCCGGAGTTAGCTTCTTTTGCAGCTCAGCTGCCCATGAGACCGACAGGTCTATTTTTTTATGCGATTTTCGGCAAATGTACGTGTGGAGGCTTACTAGAAATTCATAGACGGGCGAATAGGAAATCGTAAGGCGCATGCTCCAGCTCATCACTCATTCTCCTTGTTTCAGGAATGGCTTGCTTCTTGATTGAAAGTCTACAAGAGAGCGGCTGAAACTTCAACACTGAAATCAGTATTGGAGCTAGATGTAAGGTTCAAATTGGAGAATTTAAGGAGAGAGCTTCAAGAAGGATCTTAATTACGGATTACAGGCGGCAATCGACGAGATGCGTAAAGGAAAACCGACCCATGAGGTGCTGGCAGCTTTGCAGGTGGATTTGAATACAAAACTAAAGCTTGCCAAGCTTAAAGGGAAGATTGAATAATGCGGCAGCAAAGTAACATGACATACTGTTGTCCTATTGCTCATGATATGCTCATGTCAAAAGGTTAAGGAGGAAGCGGCGATGAGCAAAAAAATCGAATACAAAAAAGATTTTAAGTCCCTTTATGTGCCCACTACGACACCCGGCATCATTGAAATTCCTGAAATGCCGTTTATCGCGGTTAGCGGGCAAGGTGATCCCAATGGGGAGGAGTTCTCCCTTGCAACTGAGGCTTTATACAGCTTAAGTTATGCGGTAAAAATGTCCTATAAAAGCGCCAATGTACCTGTCGGGTATTATGAATATACGGTTTTCCCGCTTGAGGGGATTTGGGATTTAATCGATTATTCGAAGCCGTCAACGGACAAAAGCAATTTGAAATATACGATGATGATTCGCCAACCGGACTTTTTGACAAAACAATTATTTCTAAAGTTTGTCGAACAGACGACAAAGAAAAAGTCTAATCCGTACCTCGAAAAGGCCGTCTTTAGCAGTATAAAGGATGGCTTATGCTGCCAAGCGATGCATATCGGAAGCTTCGACAGCGAGCCGGAAAGCTTTGCGAAGATGGAAGCCTTTTGCGAGGAGCAAGGATATGCCCGTTCTGACAAAACACATCGGGAAATCTATTTATCAGATCCGCGCAAGACAGAAGCGGCGAAGCTAAAGACGGTTTTGCGATTCGCAGTGCAAAGGAGATAACATAGCGTATTTGTAGTGTAAATATGTATCAATATCCGCAAATAGCTGTGAATTGCTTCTAGACCTGACTCCACAAAAGAAACCGCCCCTTGTCCAAATGGAAGTGCTGACGCCATTTGGACGAGGAGCGGTTTTTAATAGGTTCACTTTAAACGAATAGGCTGCTGCTGAGTAACGCAATGAATCATGCCGCCGTCTTTATAAAGCTCTCTGACATCAATGCCAATGACTTCGCGGTCTGGATACAATTTCTGAATAATGTCATTCGCCTTTTGATCTTGTGGATCGTAATAGTTGGGTACGAGAACAACGTCATTCCCAACATAATAGTTGATGTATGAACCTCTGTATCCCAAATCCTCGCCGCTGTCCAGAACAACGTTGCTTTTCGTAATCGGCAAGTTCACGTATTTATAAGGCTTGCCCGACACATTTTTGGCATTCATCAACGTTTTAACGTCCTTGTTGGTGACGCCCCATTCCTTCAAATCGGCTTTGTTCATGGTCACGATAGTAGACGGATCATAAAATTTCACGAACCCATCAATATGAAAGTCGGTAATGTCGAGCCCCGGCACGCCGTCCAGCCAGATGAAGTTCGAGACGCCAAGGTTTTCTGCTATCACCTTTTCAATAGCGGCTTCTGAATTTTTGGGGTTTCTGTTCTTGTTTGTGACGGCGCTGCGCGTAGAGGCAAAAGTACCGTTGCCATCCAGCTCGAAGGCTCCTCCTTCAAGAACAATCCCATTCAGATCGATTCTGTCCATGCCGAGCTCTTTGCTCATATGTTTTGCAAGCGCGGCGTCTTTTTTATAAGCCGTTTTTTTGCCCCAGCCGTTAAAGCCCCAGTCCATTAGCTTCAAATCATTATTTTTATCGTATACAAAAAGGGGAGCAGTATCTCTAGCCCATACATCGTCAGTAGGGATGAGGTAGAAGTCGAATTTAGCCATATCTAAACCTTCATCATATAGAAGATCGTAAATATAATCCTGTTCATGTTTATCATAAGCGATAATATGAACGTTTTCCCCTTTGCTTAGAGCCGACGCCATCTCTATCCAAATCGTTTCGAGATTTTCTTTGGTGCCTTCACCATAAGTGTAATTATGCGGCCATATGAGCCATGTGCCCTCATGCTCGCTTTTTTCTTCGGGCATCGTGTATTTGCCGACGATTTGTTGGTTCGTGGTCCGACTTACCTTGGATGGGCTCGCCGAAACTTGACTTACTTCTGATTGATTGGTTTGTCCTCGATTTTGTTGAGCATTGCTTTGTGTACAGCCGGTCAACGCTCCTGTTAAAGCTCCGGTCATAAGTAGCCCTCCTAAACATAATGCCATTCGTTTTTTCATTTGAGCATTTCCCCTTGTGCGGATTAACATGCTTGCTATGGAAGTAGAATAAACGTTGACATTATGTGAAGGTCAAGGACTAAATACCGTCATTTTTTTACGATAGGAAAACAAACCTGCGTTACATATTCCTCCGGGGAGCATTCGCTTTCCGGGCCTTTTAAATAAGTCTCGTATGGAGGGCCGTCGAACTCGTAACCGTTATAGACTATCCACTCTTCGAGCGCTATATGCGCGTATCCGATATAGTCGTAGGTTCCGATATGCAAAGCAGCGGCGATAAGCTGTTTGGGCAGACGATGAATGTCGCTTTCCTCCACAGCATAACCGCTAAGCGCGATAGGCAGCATTAATTCAACATCGCAACAGTCGGCGTTAAATTCCTCATCCCAAAAAATAGCGGAGGGAGCGCCAAGCAGCGCCAACTGGCTTTTCTCCGCAGCTTCGTACAATGAATCGACGTATTTGTCCATGCCGGCAATGTTCATTTGCACCCGCTGGCGAATAACGGATACTTCATTCCTCATTCCGCATAAAATATCGTACGCTCTTGTTTCTCGGGGCAGCGAAACCGCTTTTTGATCGATGATCCCCTGCATCTCCGCAATGATCCCTTTATACTGGCTCATTTCACCTGACAGTTCCCGTATTTTACAGTGCATCCAATCGCTCAGGTGCTCTTCGTTTGATGTTGATTTACCGTCACTCGTTTCAAGGATCGTTCTAATCTCCGGCAACGAAAACCGGAAATCTCGCAATTTCTTAATGAGCAGGGCCGTCTCCAATTGGGTTTTGTCGTAATATCTATACCCGTTAGAGCCATCGACATGCATGGGCTTCAGAAGCCGTTCTTGATCGTAGTGGCGCAGCATACGGGGGCTCATTTTGCAAAGCTGAGAAAATCTGCTGATTGTGTACATCGTTCTCTCATCCTTTAAAAAAGGACCGCATCTCCTGGATACGGTCCTCTGTTTTATAGTCAAATCTAGATTCGATTATTGCCAGTTCGTATGGAACGACCCCGGCATATCCGTCCGCTCATAAGTGTGGGCGCCGAAGTAATCGCGCTGAGCTTGTAGAAGGTTAGCGTTGGAATGGCCCGTTCTATAGCTGTCGTAATAAGCGATGGAGGAGCTTAAGCATGGAAGCGCGATTCCGGTCATGATGCCATCGCCGACGACTTTGCGCATTCCCGTTTGATATTGCTTAACCTTGTCTGCAAAATACGGCGCGACGAGCAAATTAGCTAGGTCCGGCTGAGCCCCGTACGTATCGCTAATGACGTTAAGGAATTGAGCGCGAATGATACAGCCGCCACGGAAAATGAGGGCGATATCTTGAAGCGGCAAATCCCAGCCGTTAAGCTCGGACGACATTTTATATTGCGTAAATCCTTGTGTGTAAGCGCAAATTTTGCCCATATATAACGCTTGTCTTACGTATTCAATCCACGTTTCTTTATCCAGCTCAAGCTGTTCCGTCTCCGGACCGGACAAGATGCTATCCGCATGAAGACGCTCTTCTTTTAAAGCGGAAATATAACGGGCGAACAGCGACTCCGTAATAATAGAGGACGGAATGCCGTTGTCGATCGCTTGCAGGCTCGTCCATTTTCCTGTGCCCTTTTGTCCCGTTTTGTCCAAAATGACATCGATGAGCGGCAGGCCGGTGATGTCATCCTTTTTCCGCAAAATGTCGGCTGTAATCTCGATCAAATAACTTTGCAGCTCGCCCGCATTCCACGTTTCGAAGATGTCGGCAATTTCTTCAACAGTCAGCCCCAAACGTTTTCTCAGGAACAGGTAAGCTTCTGCGATTAATTGCATATCCGCATATTCGATTCCGTTATGAACCATTTTCACAAAATGCCCGGAGCCCCGTGGCCCCATATAAGTGCAGCATGGATCTCCGTTCACTTGAGCCGCTATTTTGGTCAGAATAGGAGCTGCCTTCTCATAAACGTCTCTGTCTCCGCCCGGCATAATGGAAGGACCCGTTAGTGCGCCAACCTCGCCGCCGGAAATGCCGATGCCCAAATATCCGATTCCACGCATCTTCAGCTCTTCATATCTGAGCTGCGTATCCTCGTAATGGGAATTGCCGCCGTCCATAATCACATCGCCAGCTTCCAGATGAGGAGTCAAGGAAGCGATGACCGAATCAATGGCTTTGCCCGCAGTCACCATGACAAACACTTTTCTTGGAACTTCCAACGATTGCACAAACGATTCTACGTCGTAGAAAGGGGAGAGGGACTGCCCGTCTACCTTATCCATTAATTTATCGGTTAAATCCCTTGTATAGTTATAAACGGCGACCCGCTCGCCCTTATTCGCCATATTTAATGCGATGTTGCTGCCCATTACTCCAAGTCCAATAACGCCAATTGTGTTCATCATGTTGTAGTACTCCTTTTTTAATGAAGATTAATAAACAGTAAAACCCTCACTTATAGACTCTGAAAAACAAGTGTCTATAAGTGGGGGATGCTGCTCAAATATTATGAAATTATACTACTAAGCTAAGCAATAGGACAAATCCTAGACCGGCAACGGAAACGACGGTTTCCAGCAAAGTCCATGTTGCAAACGTTTCTTTCATGCTCAGGCCAAAATATTCTTTAAACATCCAGAAGCCGGCATCGTTGACATGCGACGCGATAACGCTGCCTGCGCCTGTTGCAAGAACGACGAGGGCGAGGTTCACGTCCGTTTGCCCCAGCAAAGGAATAACCAAACCTGCCGTTGTCAAAGCGGCAACTGTAGCGGAGCCAAGCGAAATACGCAAGATCGCTGCAATCATCCAAGCGAGCAAAATCGGTGAAAGCGAAGTTCCGTTAAACAATTCGGCTACGTAATCGCCAACGCCGCCATTAATCAAAACTTGTTTGAACGCGCCGCCGCCCCCGATAATGAGAAGCATCATTCCGATATGAGTAATGGCTGTCGTACAAGACTCCATAATCGTTTTGATCGGAATTTTTCTGGCAATACCCATCGTGTAAACCGCAATAAGCAAGGAAATGAGCATAGACGTGGAGGCATCGCCAATAAAACGAATGGCGGCCAGTAAGCTGTTGTCTTCAAATCCCATTGTTTTTTGAACCAAAGTAATGATCGTTGCGATCGACATCAAGATAACAGGAAGCATAGCGGTGAAAACACTTATGCCGAAGCCCGGCGTATCTTCTAGTTTAAATTGCTTTTGCTCGCCCAAAGATGCGATATTGCCCGTTTTTGTAAAGGAATCAGGTACGATCTTTTTAGCAAACTTTGTAAAGATAGGCCCAGCGAGCAGTACAGTTGGAATAGCAATAATAAAGCCGTACAGCAATACTTCGCCAATGTCCGCGCCAAACTCGCCTGCAATAACGGTTGGACCCGGGTGAGGAGGCAGGAAGCCGTGTGTAACGGACAACGCCGCAGCCATCGGGATACCTAGATAAAGAATCGAAACCTTCAGCTCTCTAGAGATGGCAAATACGATAGGAATGAGCAATACTAATCCGACTTCGAAGAAGAGAGCGACACCGATAATAAACGAAGCGGCAACAACCGCCCATTGAATATTTTTTTCGCCAAACTTGTGGACGAGCGTCATTGCAATTCGTTGTGCGCCGCCCGAATCGGCAATCAGCTTGCCGAGCATCGCGCCAAGACCGAAGATAAGCGCTAAGTGACCGAGCGTTCCGCCTAGTCCGGCTTCAATCGTTTTGACGATTTCGTCCAGCGGCATGCCAAGCGCAAGCGCAACGCCGAACGATACAATGATCAAGGAAATAAAAGTGTTTAATTTGAAGCCCATGATCAAAATCAATAAGGCTAATATCCCGATTGCTACTATTACTAATGGCATTGTCATTTCCCCTTGTTGTTTTTATCTAGTTGAAGGTTGAATCAAACTTCTTTGGTACTGGGCAATATGCGTATATTCCTCTTCGAGAGCTCTAGCTAGACTAATAAAGATAGGCAGCAGTTTGCTGTATTCTTTAGCCGCTTCTTCGTTAGGCGTATGCTTCACGGTCGAGCCGACCATTTCGGAGACGACATCAAACGATTCAATCCTTCCGGTCGCATACAGGCCGAGAATGCAGGCGCCTAAGCAAGAGCTTTCATAGCTTTCTGGAACGACGACTTCAGATTCGAAAATATCGGACATCATTTGCCGCCAAACATCCGATCTGGCAAAGCCGCCAGTCGCTTGAATACGTGTCACCGGCCCGTCCATACATTCGATGAGAGCTAAGAAAACGGTGTATAGGTTATACATAACCCCTTCCAGCGCTGCGCGAATCATATGCTCTTTTTTATGGGACAAGGTAAGTCCAAAGAAGGAGCCGCGCACATCTGGGTTCCAAAGCGGCGCGCGTTCGCCGGAGAGATAAGGATGGAACAACAATCCGTCCGATCCCGGCCGCACACGTTCCACAATTTTCGTTAATACCTCGTATGGATCAACGCCGAGCCTTTTGGCCGTCTCGACTTCCGATGAAGCAAGCTCATCCCTAATCCAACGGAAAATGATCCCGCCGTTGTTGACCGGGCCGCCGATCACCCAATGATTTTCGGTTAGCGCATAACAGAACGTTCTTCCCTTTTTGTCTGTTTGCGGCTTGTCGATAATGGTGCGAATGGCGCCGCTTGTCCCGATTGTAATAGCCACTTCGCCTTTGCGGATCGCATTGACGCCAAGATTGGAAAGAACTCCGTCGCTTGCTCCAATGACAAACGGCGTTTGCGGATCGATGCCCATTGCCTTGGCAAAATCGGGATCGCAGCCGGTAAACAGCTCCGTAGTCGGTACCAGCTCTGACAGCTCGTTAGGCGTAATGCCCGCAACGGTCAAAGCTTCTTCATCCCAATCCAGCGTATGGAGATTCATCATGCCCATAGCTGAAGCGAGCGAATGATCGACGGCATACCGGTTAAACAGCTTTTTGAAAATATACTCTTTAATCCCGATATACTTTTTCGTTTTGGATGCAATTTCGGGTCTGTCATTGACGATCCAAGCAATTTTGGACAAGGGCGACATAGGGTGAATAGGCGTACCCGTGCGCATATAAATTTCATGGCCGTTTAATTCAGCTTTAATTTTATGCGCCCATGCTTCGCTGCGGTTGTCTGCCCAAGTGATACAAGGCGTCAGAGGCATGCCGTCCCCATCCATTGCTATGACGCTATGCATAGCGCTGCTAAAGGAGATGAACATTAGCTTTTTGTCCGAATGCTGTTTCATAATATTCGAGACCGCTTGCAGCACGGTTTGGAAAATTTGCTCCGGATCTTGTTCGGCTGTTGAAATATCCGGTGTATGAAGCGGGTACCCTATATTTTGCTGCCCGATGACTTCGCCTTTTTCGCTGAATAAAACCGCTTTTGTGCTTGTCGTTCCAATATCTACAGCAAGCATATAGTTATTCATTTGATTGCACGACTCCTTACTTCTCTGAAAGCATTTGTTGAGATTTCCACAGGTCTTCGACCGTATCCTGAACGTCGTCAAAATTGTCATGAAGGGACTTGATCATCAAGTTCCGATCTTTCGTTTTGATGGCTTCGATATACAGCTCGTGATTTTGGATAATCCTCGCAAAGTCGTCCATCTTTTCTCTCGAGCGCATGCGCATCGATAATAGTATGAAGCTTTCCATTACAGGTTTTAAATTATTCCAAATGAGCAGGATGTAGGAATGGTTAACGGCGCGAATAATCGTTTCGTGAAAAAGGACATCCTGATAGGAAAACTCATCGGCATCGTTATATTTAATGGAAATTTTCATCATTTCAAGTATTTTGCTCAGTTCATTTGCCAGCCCAGCGGTATCCATTTTGGCAAGCCGTTCGAATACAAACGTCTCGATTAACAAACGGACATCGTAAATTTCCTTGATTTCCTTGTCCGACAGCCCTATAACAACAGCGCCCATTCTTTCTAGACGAATAATGTTTTCGGAGGCCAATATTTTAAGCGCTTCGCGAATGGGAGAGCGGCTTACGGCAAAATCGGCAGCCAGTTTATTTTCTGAAAGCATGGTACCGCTTTCAATCAGGCCGGAAATAATTCGCATTCTAAGCTCATAGGCCACACGATCACCAGCGGAGGCTTTGGAAAGCCACTTGGAGGGATATAAAAAGTCCCGCGGTTCGGTCATCTACTCACCTTCTTCCTTCAAGTATACTTGTATACAAGTATTATAATGCATTGAAATCATTTTGCAAGCGCATTTATGAAATCGTTCACAGTAAAACTTGGATAATAAAAGAACCCGCTATTTTAGCGAGTTCGGAATACATTTTATTCATTCATAAATAACTTATCCAAAAGCTCAGAAAATGAATCGGCTATCGGATACAGCCTTTTATATAAGTTCAATAAAAATGAGAATCGACAAAAAACGTCAATATCCATTGCGAAATATGGTACCATTAAATATAGAATTTACCAATAGAATTGGTATGGTAATGGGCATCGGTGGCGGTTTTTTGATGGATAAAGCGCTCCAAGTTCGCTGCGGATATTTTAAAAGAGTGGGACAAGAAGGGAGAGTGGAAATGACCCAATCCGATAAAGAGCTGAAAATGGCGGAGGACATGCGCGGCGAGCTGACAGGATACTGCTACAGAATGCTTGGAGTTTTCGCCGAGGCGGAAGATGCGGTACAGGATACTTTGGTGCGCGTCTGGCAGGGAGGGCACCACGTCCAGAATCAAGCCTCGCTAAAATCATGGATTTATCGCGTAGCCACCAATGTTTGTTTGGACAAACTCCGCCAAGCTAAACGCCGAGCGCTCCCGATGGATTTGTCAGATCCGGCTATTACGGTAATAGAGCCTAAAGAAACTTTTGAGCCATCGGCATGGATTGGGCCTTTCCCTGATTTAGCGGCCGATCCGGCCGTTATCACAATGGGCAGGGAATCTATCCGATTGTCGTTTATCGCGATCCTGCAAGCTTTACCGCCTAAGCAGCGTGCGGTTATTATCCTGAACGATGTTTTCCAATGGTCGGCAAAGGAAACGGCTGAGGCATTAGATATGTCGACAGCAGCGGTCAACAGCGCTTTGCAGCGGGCGCGTGCAACGATTAAGCAAACACAGCTTAAATCTGACACTCTGCGAAAAATAGATGACGATGTAGATGAACGGCTGCTTGCCAGTTATGTAAAAGCATTTGAACAATATGATATCCATGCACTACTGGCACTGTTCAAAGAATGCGCAAGCCTATCGATGCCGCCGTTCACCATGTGGTTACGAGGGAAGATGGATATTGCTTCATTTTATCGGGCAACCGGCAGTCATTGTATGGGATCAAGACTCATTCCTGTACGAGCTAACGGAAATTGCCCCGCTTTTGCACAGTATATGCCTGCCGGGGAAGATGGCATTTTGGAGCCATGGGCTATTCATATCCTTGAGATTCAAGAGGAAAGGATTGCGCATATCCATCACTTTATTGATGCTAAATTATTTGATTCATTCCGTTTGCCGACTATTATGAGGTTGGACCGATGATTTCTGAGCCCTTCGTTCGTCTTAAATAGTATGAACGGAAGAAAGGGGCAAATCATATGAAAACGACAAAATCGAAAGACGGTACTCCATTAGTTTATGATGTTTATGGAAGCGGCCCTGCGCTTATCTATATTACGGGGGCAACTTGTTTTCGCTCATCAGAGTTTGTGCTGCATGACGCTCAAGTTTTTGCGCAGCAATTTACCGTCTACAATTATGATAGGCGCGGGCGCGGAGATAGTGGCAACACATTGCCTTATGCAGTAGAACGCGAATTGGAAGATATCGAATCGATGATTGATGCTGCGGGCGGTACGGCTGTGTTATACGGACATTCATCAGGCGCTATTCTCGCACTTGAAGCAGCTAAGCGATTTGGCGACAAAGTGAACAAGCTGGTCCTCTACGACCCGGCCTATGCTAACAACGAAGCGGATTTGCACGAGTTTCAAGAGCTGGGGCAGCGGGTGTGCGCTGCGCTTGAAAACGGTCAAAATGAAGACGCAATCACTCTATTTTTAGAAGGAATAGGTCTGCCTGACGAAGCGATTTCTTATATGCAATCATCTCCAGAGTGGAAAACGATGGTAGCGCTTGCGCCTACTCTTGCTTACGACATAGAGTTGGCAAGTCATACACCGCCTATTGAGTTGGCAAGAGAAGTCAACACTTTAACTTTAGTTATAGTGGGTGAAGAAAGCCCGGCCTCCTTGCACGACGTTGCAAACCAATTAAGCCAAGCTATGCCGAATGCCAGCCATGCTGTATTATCGGGCGAAGATCATATGCCGAGCCCTGACAAGCTGCTTCCCGTACTTACGGAGTTTCTAAAACAGTAGCACGATTTCTTGCAGCAAGGTTATTTCTTAACAGAATCGATAACGCTACTATCGCTTAAAATGCAAAAAAGCTCCGGGTTTCCCGGGGCTTTTTGTACGATTGAACCGATTCGTTCCAGCGTTATGGAGGGAAGCGGCTCTTCTTATATCTTGTATCCATCGTTTTTCTTAATAGAGTGTAACATGTATATCCATCCGATTAGTCCGCATAAAACAAATCCGAACGCATGCAGCGATCCGTAAATCGGAATAAAATCGTGTATGGTGAGGGAGTACGCCTTTTTCAGCAGCGGATAAAAGATGGAAAGGACAACGATGATGTAAAAGGCAAAGCTGGATATAACAAAAAAGACGGCTGATTTGCGGGTTAATCCGCTCAGCCCCTTTCTCCTCAAGAAGGCAAGGAGATAAGTTGTGTAAATCGCGATGTTGCAAGCAAACAAGGCTACGCCAATGTACTCGACGGGTTTGGAGAACATAATGCCGATAGCGATTAGGATCGGACCAATAATATCGATGGCAACGACCCAAGGATACCAGCTTTTTTTGCTCATCATCCGTCCAAGCATACCAATAAAGATCGGGACGATTGCGGAAGAGAGATGGAAGTGGAGCGAGCTTAGGCCGTGCGTGGCAGGACTCGCATGAAATAAATCAACCTGATATTGATAGAGGACAAACCAAACTCCCCCCACAAAAAAATAAATAAGCCCCGCGCCAATGGCGATTTCCGCTACACTCCCTTTGCGGTTTGCAATTAGGGATACTCCATATAAGCCGAGCAGCAAGGTGAAAAACAGCCAGACTAGGGAGAACGCTCCGGAAACAGACGTACTTGCTTCCCACGTTTTACAATAAAGGACGGACATAAAGGCAGCGTACGCTGCGGGGAGTTGGAAGATTCTTATGACAGCGTAGAGGCGTTTTTGCCCGTTACTTTTTTCATCGTAGCTCAAAAGTAAAACGACTAAAGGAACAACGACGAGCGCTGCAAACAGAATGAATTTTTCTACAAGATTAAATTGAAGGTAAGGAAGGCTGAAGATGGGGATGGATAAAACTGCGCCAATGATCGCGGAAATGATCAAAGACTTCCGTTCTCTTTCTGCGGGAATCAAGGATGAATGCTCCTCTCGGATCTTTTTGCTTATATACGGGCGATTCGTGAAAACCGTTTCCCTATTTAAAAGTTTATCCTGTTTATTGAGGTTTAATATTCCAGGTATCCTCATTGGACAGGGGGAGCGGAGAGTGAGAAAATAAACATAATCGGCTTTTTGGAAAACACATTTAAAAAGGAAGGGGTTCAATCATGAATGCAGATATGGTGATGCAAGAGCTTGAAGCTCTAGGCAAAGAGCGAACCAAAAAAATATATATGTCTAATGGCGCTCAAGAGCCGCTTTTTGGCGTTGCAACCGGGCAGATGAAGCCTATTTTCAAAAAAACGAAAATTAACCAGCCGCTTGCCGAGCAGCTTTACGCCACAGGTAATTACGACGCTATGTACTTTGCTGGAATCATTGCCGATCCAAAGGCGATGACGGAAGCGGATTTTGACCGCTGGATTAAAGAGGCTTATTTTTATATGCTTTCCGATTACGTGGTGGCCGTTACTTTAGCGGAAACGGATATTGCGCAGGAAGTGTCGGACAAATGGATTGCAAGCGGAGATGAATTGAAGATGTCGGCGGGCTGGAGCTGCTATTGCTGGCTGCTAGGTAATCGTCCCGACGCTGAATTTTCCGAAGCTAAGCTCGCTGGCTTGCTTGAACAGGTCAAAAATACGATTCATGACGCTCCTGATCGAACGAAATATTCCATGAACAACTTTATTTTCACAGTGGGCACGTCATATAAGCCGCTCCATGAGAAGGCGGTTGAAATCGCTCAGACGGTTGGACTGGTGGAAGTGGATCTCCATAAGAAAAAAAGTAAATTTTTGAACGCTTCCGAACGGATTCAAAAGGCGGCAGACAAAGGCGATATCGGTTTCAAACGAAAACACGTCAGATGCTAGAGGAGAAAGTGCCCGCCCGGCAGCTTTATGGTTCATAAAGCTGCCGGGCGGGTTTATTTAACCGCAAGTAACCGTTTCTTCCTCCCAAAATCCTTCTGCCTCTTTTAATATGAGATCGGCTGGAATGATGGTTGCTTCGTAGATCGTTTTGCCCGTTTTTTCAAGATAGTACTTAATCAAATAATATCCGCAGGCGTAACCGGCGCAATAAGGCATGCCGACCGGAGCTCCGTTTTGGAGCTGGGTTAGCTCATCACCATATAGATACGGTGTAATGTTACCAAAGCCTGCAAGCTGGAGCTTCTGCTTGAGCACAGGTTTAATTTGCTTGTTAAGCGTATCCTCGCTTGTTTTGGATACCCAAGGACCAAGCAGCTCCTCTCCGAAAAGACTAGTGGCATAGTATTCCGCAAGCCCTTCGCTTACGATTAATTCTCCTAGCGTCACGGCAGAAAAATCCCATTCGATAAACTGATAGCGAACATTATGATTGCATTCATGAGCCAAGGCCGCTTTCATTCGGGGCATTGTATATTCGTTTGGCACCATGGAACAGATGATGTAGCCGGGAATACCGCCATCCCCCGTGTAGCCCTCATTCATCATTAAGATGGGATTGTTGGGATTTCCTAATAAAATAGTAAATAAATATCGGGATACAGGGGGATTCACTCCATGTTCTTCAAATAAACGAAAGCTTTTGGCGACCGCTTCTTCACATTCCTGCCAAAAGGAGTCGGATGACAAAGCTTCTATTTCTGCTGAAAATAGATGTAGTTGAGCGGGGGAGATGCCCATCATATCGTTTAAGGTCATGGCATCAAAACCGCCCGGTTCCGCACTTTTAAAAGGGATATGCTGAATCTCCCACTTTTTTATAAATGGCGCTAACATTTCTTGTCGGTAAAACTCGACCCTTTCCGTTTGCGGAGCTTGCAAAACCTTTTTATAAATGTGATCAGAACGCAACGATATTATTTCCATATGTTTCACCCCTTCGTTTCATTAGTTTTGATTATGAACGATCACGTTGCGTTAGAGTCAATACAAAATAGTTTAAACCAAAAAGCACCCCCAAAAGCGTGCAGCGGTTTTCGCCAGAGGCGTGTCCCGATGTTTGCTTGAAGGGGTGCTTTCGATTCGTTGCCTACAGATTGTATAAGGTCATTAGCATGGGCCGAGGTTTATCCAAACGTCCCACGGACCGCTGTTCGTGGCTGGATTTTGATTTGTCGTCCACCATTTGGCCTTATATTTAATGCCGTTTAGGACAACTTCCGAATCTTTGACATATACTCCGGTCGCAACCCAATCTGGCGGACAGACGCTTCCCGGCAATGTCGATCCCGTCGCATCGTTGCTGAAGTTGACGGATACATTGCTGGACGTATCGCGAGCTCGCACCTTGTAGGTGTACGACGTATTCGGGGTGAGCAGCGTATCCGTGTAGGACGTTCCATTTGCAAAGCCCACATAGGCGCCGTTGCGGTAAATATCGTATCCGGCTACTGCAACGTTATCGGTAGAGGCTGTCCAAGAAAGAGAGATGGTTGACGTTGTTGATCCAGTAACCGCAAGATTCGTTGGATCGGTTGGAGGGATAAGTTCCGGCGGAGTGCCGAAGTCCGCATCGATCACATTATAGAAGGCATTGGCCGTGTCGGCTACTTCCCATACGGCAAGAATCACTTGGTATCCGGTACGGGCCGGGACGTTGCATGTGCTGGAGTAAGGGTTCGGCGGGCTTCCGGTGTAAGGGATATTGCAGAATGGAACGAGATCGAACTGGTCGCGAGTGAGCGGCGCGTTCGGATCCCAGTTCTGTTTCGTTATATAATATTTCCAGCTCGCAGTCGAGTGAGCGGCGGATAGGCTCCATTGGAATGTCCGAGGACCGGCCGTCATACTCACTTTGGACCAGCGGCTTGAAGTCTGAGCGTCGAGTAGAGGATATCTGCCGGCCGCACTGGCGATTTGACCGTCCGCAGGTCCAGCGGCAGGCCAGCCTTTGAGCGCTTCCAAGTTATGCGGATTGTACCGGGCATCTCCGCAGCCGGTATTCACTGTCGTGTTGCACAGGTAGCCGCGGCTCGGCGGATTTTGTACGTAACCATGGGCGGATGAGCTTTCAGCAAAAAACTTAGCGAAGGTGACCAAGAGCAATAGAGCTCCAACGGCAACCAGCATCTTAAACCATTTGGTTTCATAAAAAGCTTGCTGCTGCATCATCATACATGATTCCTCCTCAAATTTGGTTTTTGTGGAGCGGGCAGAAAAAATAGCGAAATAAACCTCCATTAGAGTCTGATGAAATCAATCACCCCCTCTCCAAAAAGTGATCCGCAGGCATGGTAGGATAGCCCAATGAAAGGCTCTCAGTTCGCCAGTTTATGTCGTCAAATGAAGTTGAAAAAAAACAATAGACAAGGAAAGAGTGGTAGGAAGGGATCGTTAGAACGAACAGAACCGCAGAAGAGTAGTAGGGAAGGTAGTAGGGAAGGTAGGAGGAAAAGCAGATTGAAGTGGAAATAAAAGTAAGCGCTTACCTAGATTCTATTCCAATGATTTATGATCCTCAATAGGTACAATAGTATATTTAAATAGGATACAAGTAATCTTTTCTATAGTAGGGAAGGATGGAATGTTTTGATAGATTGAGACGCGCATCCCAAACTGAACAAGGCGAGTTTCTGTATGCAGCAACGATAGAGCGGTCTCAATAGGAAGCTTTTTATCCGACCCCATCGCTTTCCAGCAAACAATAAAAGTTGTCGCGGTCTTCCTCATTAAATTTGCCAAGTGATCGAATTTTTATAAACTCATGTCCGCCATACATGTCAATTTCTTCGCCGTACGAATTGTAGAGAGCAATCGTGGTTCCCTTCCGATCGAGCTCCATGTAACCGTAATAAGGCCCTTCAGGCACCTCACCGTAAAAAAGAGTATATCTGATTTTATCCACTCTATGCATGACAATTCTCCTCTTAGGTTTTTATTAAGTTGAACAACATTTTACATGAAAGCGGAATATTTAAAAAAAGCGAAATTTCTCTTTATTTTAGGAAATTCATTCCCCTTTCCAATGTCAAAAGGGGGCTACTTCGCTAGATCGCTTTTTTTCGCATTTTTTCTTGACAGGATGAGATTTGGCGGATATGATAACGTGCCAGTTTTCATGAACGGGTTTGTATAGCGGATCCGGTCATGGGAAGATTCTGGCTATTTTTATTGGCTTTGCAACCTATGAGTCAGACAATTCGTCTCCTAATATGTGGTGTATGGAATAAAAATCCAAATACTAATATCCTTTTACTGAACTAACATTGAAGGAGATAGGATGAGATGAATATGAAGATTCTTTTATCATCGGCGGCGATCTTGCTTTTGCTAAGCGGCTGCCAAAGCAAGGAAAACAAGGTTGTGGACTCTACGCAGGCTCCAACGGCAACGCCGACTGCATCTTCGGTTGCAATGCCCACCGTATCTTCGGATGCAATACCACCTGCTATATTGTCTATCGATGAATATGAGGCGTATGCAAGCTTTCAAAACGACTTGGATGAACAGAAGCTGAAAGATTTGGAACCGATTAGCGTAGCTAAAATGTATGTGCTCGCCAGATGGGACCAAAACCATAAAGCAGCTTATGCGCTATACACGGATAAAAGCGGTCATGTACAGTGGACAAAAGAAGAAGACGAACAAATTCCCGAATCCGATAGAGGAACAAAGGTACAAATCTACAAGCAATTTAATGGAATTGATCAAGGGGAATTCGTGCAAACTAGCGATTTCGAAGGGTATATTGAGTTTCAACCAACAGTAGGGGAAGAGAAAGCAGGCTTTCAAATGATTAAAGATGATGACGGCATTTGGAATGTTTCTTTTCAGCCGCTTCAATAGTTTAAAGAAATGGCTGAAGTAGCACTTCATTAGTATTTTAGATGTCGCTTCTATTTTAAAGTAATGTTTTTAGATAGATGGGGCTGTCCCATAAGCCGTTTACTTAATGAGACCCAAATGGGAGCTCTGTGAGCGCGCTAGTGGTTTTTGGCACAACTAAATGTCCGAATGGGAGCTCTGTGAGCGCACTAGTGGTTTTTGGCACAACTAAATGTTCGAATGGGAGCTCTGTGAGCGCACT
>NZ_JBHTHB010000010.1:0-52199 GCF_042675505.1 Paenibacillus sp. GCM10027627 | reverse complement strand
CTGTGGTTTTTGGCACAACTAAATGTCCGAATGGGAGCTCTGTGAGCGCACTAGTGGTTTTTGGCACAACTAAATGTTCGAATGGGAGCTCTGTGAGCGCGCTAGTGGTTTTTGGCACAACTAAATGTTCGAATGGGAGCTTTGTGAGCGCGCTAGTGGTTTTTAGCACAACTAAATGTTCGAATGGGAGCTCTGTGAGCGCACTAGTGGTTTCTGGCACAACTAAATGTTCGAATGGGAGCTCTGTGAGCGCACTAGTGGTTTCTGGCACAACTAAATGTTCGAATGGGAGCTCTGTGAGCGCGCTAGTGGTTTTTGGCGCAACTAAATTTTCAAATGGGAGCTCTGTGAGCGCTCTAGTGATTTTTGGCACAACTAAATGTCCGAAAGGGGTGCCCGCGAGAGTTCCAGTGGTTTTTAGCACAACTAAATGTCCGAAAGAGGTGTCCGCGAGAGCTCTAGTGGGTTTTGGCACAACTAAATGTCCAAGAGGGGGCTCCGCGAGTACTCCGGTGGTTTTTGGCTCAACTAAATGTCTGAAAGGATGCTCCAAAAGGGCAGAGACGGGTGAGACAGTCCCACATTTATTGCCAAAAAGCCTTCAAACCCACCGCGACAGCGGGTTTGAAGGCTTTTTTAAGTATAAGGGGTAGAAAAATTAAAAAATGACTTTTGGTGCAGCCCCTTGATGCTCTTGAATTTGAATGATAGATTACTCATTTAATAGATAATAATCTATTCCATCGCTGTCTTTACTATTGCTACTAGTAATACTCTTAGCTACTTTATCAAAGGTTAATGTGTTGTCGTTTGTTAAAATAATATATTTTGATTCTTTTGAAGCGTTAGGCATTGTACCCGTTAATTCTAATTTATATTTATATTCTTTTCCATCGGGGTCTGTATAGCTACTATTCTTACTGCTGCATGCTGCAAGTGTAACTAATAGTATTAATACTCCTAATGTCGTTATTATTTTTTTCATATGCAAGCTCTCCTTTTATATCGTTATTTTTATAGAGGATACTTTGGTTATAATCGGAAAGCATCTTTCATTAATAAATATACGCTGTTCTAATTAGATGAGTAAATTCTTCCAAAGTTGTGGTAAATAAAATTTAATATAGAAACCCTAAACGTCTAAAAACAACTAATTTTAAGAAAGCAGCCTAAAAACGACTTAAGAACGACTTAAGAACGACTTAAGAACGACCTAAAAACGACCTAAGACCGACCGGATGGCGGACCCGGTCAGTCCTTATTTTCAAAACGGATTACCCGACAGTATTCTCATAACACCGAATCGGATTAAGGCTTTGCATTTCCGATCATCTCACCGCGAATCGGCTTCGATCCGTCTTTAAAGCTAACTGGAATCGTCGTCAGTATCTTTCCATTATCCTCTGCCGGCATCATTTGAAAATGAAGATGGGCTTCGCTCGAATTTCCGGAGTTGCCGCATTCCCCGATAAGCTCGCCAACCTTAACGGTATCGCCCTTTTTTACTTTGACGGAACCGTTTTTCAAATGGGCCATCATGCTGTATTCCCCGTTGTCGTGTTTAATGAGCACCATATTGCCCATAGGCTGTTCTGCGTTCATTTTGCCAACAGGCTCATTGTCCGGAATTCCGTCTACGGCTTCAACGACTACCCCAGACGCTGGCGCCAGCATATCCTGACCAAACGCGAAGTAGCTCTCATTTTTAGTAGGATCGCCTTCATAGGAATAGCCATCTTTGACTTTCACCAAATCGTAGGCGTAACGAATATGTTTATATTCATAGTGGTAGTTGAGCAGAGTGTTATGCCCGCCCCAAAATACAAACCATTCATCTTTAAAAGGGAACTCTATGATTGTTTTGGAATAGGCATTATCAGTTTCGGGATGTAGGGTGTGATTTAAAAGTTGAATAACTTCAATAATCCCCTTTTTGTCTACCGTTGCTGTCAATCCTTTTTTACCGGAGGAGTCAGCCCACACAAACGATTCATACCCATTTAGAGAACCGGTTGTTGTAACGTTGAAGCTATCTATGTCCGATACAAAATCATCCCCCATCGCTTTAAAATCCTCTAGTGTAATTGCTCCCCTCAGGCCCTCCCCAAATTGTGTGTAGAGCTGTTCGTATTGCTTGTCGAGCAAAGCGGCGGCTATATTTTTAGCTTCCACTTTGGATTTGTTCTCCGTTCCAGATTCTTCCTTTTGCCCGTTTGTCACCGCATTTCCTCCTTTATTCGTTGTACTGTCATTACTGCAACCCGTTATAATGACTGTCATAAAAATCACAAGACTAAGTATTTTTTTCCAATCCATTTTTTTCTTTTCTTTTACTTTGTTCATTTGCTCCATCCTCTCGTTGTTTCTTTACTTAATTCCAGTATAAGGAGTGAATCTTACGCTTTCTATAAGGCGGAGTTACCGCTAAATAAATTATTTTGTTGAAATTCGCCCAAAAAGTAAGGTTCCGGTAAGATTCCATTGTCTATTCGGTTAGATTGTCGTGCTACAATAAATTCGCCAACTAGCTGAAGTGATAACAGAGTCATATTGGAGTGATGAGGATGAAAGATGCCAAAATACTAATAGTAGACGATGAACGTGCCATAGTTGAAATTATGGAAACAGTGCTGCGCAAGGAAGGCTTTACTGAAGTCTATACTGTTTATGACGGAGAAGCGGCGCTCGTGGCCTGCGGCAAAAAAAGATATGATCTCGTTCTGCTCGACGTGATGATGCCGGGCAGAAGCGGCCTCGAAATTTGCCCGTTCATTCGGCAGACGACCGATGCGCCGATTCTCTTCCTGACCGCAAAAATGTCGGATTTCGATAAGCTGTCGGGCTTTGCCGTCGGTGGCGACGACTATATTACGAAGCCGTTTAATCCGCTTGAGGTTGTTGCGAGAATACAGGCCCAACTGCGCAGATATTTGCAAGTAAAGCCGCAAGCTCGCCAGCAAGCCGAAATCTATGACTTTGGACGGTTTCAAGTGGATGCATCGCAAGGGACTTTAACCGTTGAGGGTCATATTTCCCATTGTCCGGCGCTTGTGTTTCAACTGCTGCTGTTTTTTTGTATGAACCCTAACCGGATTTTTAGCAAAAGTGAGCTGTTTGAGCGAGTATGGGGAGAAGAACTGTACAACGAGGATAATACCGTTATGGTTCATATTCATCGTGTGAGAGAAAGAATTGAGAGAGATCCTTCTAAGCCGGAGTATTTAGTGAATGTGAGAGGAATGGGCTATAAGCTGACCGTGCCGAAGGGAGAGCGATCGCGTGATACGTAGAAGGCTTGCCACTAGATTTGCTCTTCAATTGGCGGCGGCGGGGGTATTGCTCACAATGATCGCTATTGCCATTGCCATTTGGGCGCTCGGGAAGCTGACCGATATAGAAATTCAGCGCAATTTTGCTCCGCTTGGGTTATCCCGTATTTTGTCGGATTCAAAAGTGAACGAACAAGGCTTGATTGTAGATCCAACCTTGCTTAAGCGGCTTGAGGAGGATGGAGGATGGCTGCAAAGTCTGGACTCGGAGGGGAAGGTTCTCCAGTCCTTCAATGCTCCAGAAGGTTTGCCAACCCGGTATATACCCGGCCAATTGATTGATTTTTGGATTGGGGGCGAGCCGTACCCTTACAAGCTAGGGCTCTGGATGCAAGCAAAGGATGGACACCTGTTCACCTTGCTGTACGGGACAAAAGTAACAACCGAACAGTTGCTGCAGCTCGTCATGGAGGGGAGCGAAATGGAAGGTGATACTCTTATTTTGTCTCAGCATGCGAAGGAGAAATTAAAGGAGTCGAGTGGCTGGGTGCAAGTGCTGAATAAGGAGGCGATGGAAGTCGCGTCTTGGGGCAAGCCCGATGGGGCGTTAGCATCGTATACTCTTCAAGAGCTATCCATGAGAGCTATTCAAGTAGAAGGTTACGATGGGTTTAGTATGGAAACAAAATATGACGAAAGCTCGGGATTGACCTGGGTTGTCCAATATCCGCCTGTTCGGAATGGGACTGAGCCAGCTAGTAAGTCGTTTATCCATTCGGAAATACAGGTCATGGTTATTGCGATAATCGCATTTTTGCTATCGTCGTTGATTGTGTTTATTTTGATGGCCCTCTGGTATGCGTCACGATTCGGAACGCCGATCCTACTTATTTTGAACATGATTCAAAAGCTCGGAGAAGGAAAGTATACGAATTATGCCAGTGAGAGCGGCAAAAGCAATGACATCAAAAGCAAGGAAGGCCAGTGGAAACGGAAATACCTCGTTTTTGGAGACATTATGGAGTCGGTCCAAAACCTGTCTGTCACGCTGCAAGAAGGAAGAAAAACGATGGAGCAAACGCAGCGGAACCGGGAGGAATGGATTGCCGGCGTAACGCATGATATGAAGACGCCTATCGCCTCTATTCAAGGCTATGCTCATATGCTGGAGGCGGAGCATTATAGCTGGACAAGCGAAGAGGTTCGAAGCTATGCGTCTAAAATGATAGAGAAAACAAAATATATGGACACTCTAATCAATGACCTTGCCTTAACGTATAGACTTAGGAGCGGACAAATACCGGCCACACTCTCTCAGGAGGACATCTGCGCCTTATTAGCCGAATCTGTAGATCGTGCGGCGGCGCATCCCGCCTTTGAGGGAAGAGATATTCGCTGCAAGGTGCCGTCCAGCCCAGTGCTCGCTGCTGTCTATCCGCCTTGGTTCGACCGTATCTTGCAAAACATTCTCGCCAACGGGCTTATGCATAATCCTCCCGAAACGAAAATCGAGGTGGAGTTGATTCTCCTTGAAAGCAAAGGCTGGCGCATCGATTTCAGAGATGATGGCAGGGGAATGGATCAAGCGACGATGGAGAGGCTGTTTGAACGTTATTACCGAGGGACAAGTACGGAGAGCGCGATGGAGGGCAGCGGTCTGGGCATGGCCGTTACAAAAGAGCTCGTCCTTGCGATGGGAGGCCGCATCTCCATTGACACTGAAGTTGGGCGTGGAACGGTAATTAGTCTGATTTGGGATTAGAGGATAGAAATAAGAAGAGTGAGACTCCTGATCGGATAAGAGCAATCCGATTAGGAGTCTCTTGTTTTTTTGGCATCTGACCGATGTTTTCATAGGAAGTCCATATTGATAAGACATAGACGGCTCGATTTTCAGAACCGGCGAATACGGCTCGCCTACTCATCATAATCTTTTTTAAACTGATTGCTACTGTAAAGCTTCTCTTGCTGGATTTCATCAGGTAGAGTTAAGAGGGGCATTTGATGAACGACAGTCCCATCTTGAAAGCATTCATGCACACAAAACAGTCATAAAAAAGGAGCAGCGAGAAGTGGCTACATTATTTTTGTTGATCATCTATTTGTCTTTTATCAGCTTAGGTTTGCCTGATTCTTTGCTGGGAGCCGCTTGGCCGGTGATGCGGCCTGAACTTCAAGCGCCGTTCAGCGCGGCAGGAACATTGTCGATCATTATTGCCGCAGGCACCATTGTGTCGAGTTTGGCGAGCGGTACTGTTTTACGTCTGTTAGGGACGGGAAAAGTGACCCTTATAAGCTGTATCATGACAGCGGCGTCGCTTTTGGGTTTCTATTATGCACCGTCTTTCATCTGGCTTATGGTATTGGCGCTGCCGCTTGGACTTGGCGCAGGCACAGTTGATGCAGGGCTGAATCAATATGTGGCTATTCATTATAAAGCTCATCATATGAGCTGGCTGCACTGCTTTTGGGGAGTGGGCGCCACTTTGGGGCCTGTCATTATGTCCGGATTCATGAGTGGTCAAGGCTCTTGGCGGAGCGGTTATTTGGCCGTTGCGCTCATCCAGTTTGCGCTAGTTGTCATTCTGTTCGCAACATTGCCATTATGGAAGCGAATGGAGAAACGTCATAGCGAGGCATTGACAGAGCCAAGGCTCGAAGCCAAGCTTGAAGAAAAGCCGCTCCCGGAGCAAGGGCAGGGAGGCAAACTATTGTCCATGAAGGGCGTAAAGCTTACTTTGATGACCTTCCTCTTCTATTGCGGCGCGGAAGCGACTGTAGGCTTATGGGGGAGCAGCTTTTTGGTCAAAGTGGATGGATTGTCCGCTGCGACTGCCGCGCAATGGGTTTCTATTTATTATGGCGGCATTACGATTGGTCGGTTCATTACAGGGTTTGTGACACTTCGGTTCAGCAATGCTGTTCTTATTCGGACTGGGCTGCTCGTATCACTGGCTGGCGCTCTTCTTCTGCTCCTGCCGCTGCCCGCCCCCGGCTCGTTAATTGGTTTTATGCTAATCGGTCTTGGCCTTGCGCCGATCTATCCATGTATGCTGCAAGAGACGCCTGCGCGCTTTGGCAAGATGCAAACCGAAAGGCTGATGGGGTATCAGATGGCGGTCGCCTATACCGGAGCTACACTTCTGCCGCCGATGCTTGGCTGGATTGCTTCCGGCGCCAGCATGGCTGTTATGCCTTATTTTGTGACGGCGTATGTTGTGCTCATGCTTTTTGGCTCTGAAAAAGTTAACAGAATCATGAAACAGAAAGCGAAAACAATTGCATAAGCTTTGATTCCATTCATATCCTTTCTATGACGATAAAAAATTCCAAAAATCCAAATTTAGGGTAGAAATTTGTCGATCTTTCGCTGTATAGTGAAGAGGGCAACGACTATTTTATTTTAGATCGGGAGAGGAATGTCATATGAATCAAAGATACCGCAAAAGAAACACGGCTGCTTTTACGATGGCTTCTTATTTTGCATTGGCGGCAGGGCTTTTTCTCTTCTGTTTAGGCGTGTACAACGCGGATTGGGAATTGAATGTGAAAGGGTATTATTTGCTTTGCATGGTGTTGATTACGCTTAGCTGTATCGTGGTTCAGAAAGTCGTCCGGGACAATACGGAGGACAGAGACATACGCCTCGACAATCCCAAACATCGGATGCGGAACACGGGAGCTTTTACGGCGATGGCTATTGCGGGCTTGATTATCGGGTACGGGATGTTTGTTATTGGGCTCATTAACGCTCCGTTTGAATTGAATGTGAAGGGATATTACATAGCCGTCATTCTGTTAATTTCCTACAGCGCGATTGGCGTCCAGAAAGTAACGAGAGACAACGTGGAAGACAATGAGATTATTGCCGAGCAAGAATCGAGACGGAACGTGCAGGTGTAAAATGAAACAACGGCCCAAGTCCAGAAACTCATTGGACCGAGGCCGTTTTTTTAAACGTTAATATCGACACCGATGCTGTCCAGACGGCCAACTTCGCGAATGTAAGAGACGACAGCTTGATGATCCTCGTTCACCGTATAAGCGTCCAAAGCCGCTTGATTTTGGAATCTAACCATAAGTACGACTTGAAACTCTTTGCTTTTTTCGGCTATGTTAAGACCCGCCTGAATTTCGTCAATGCCAGGAACGGAGCTTTCTAATGCCTTGAAGCGGTTCACGACTTCTTGAAGTTGATCTTGAGTAGTCGTTTCAGCAAATTTTAAAAGTACGGTACGTTGAATCATAGTTTACCTCCGGCGATGAAATTTGCGATTCTTTTCCATCTTACCGCCAGTGGAAGCGGATGGCAATGAATAGGAGAGATTGATTGACTTTATTATGAAAATGAAATAAAATGAATGACAGTCAGTCATGATTCACGGGAGAAAGAGAGGAAACGGCATGGCAAACCTTTCTGATGGTAAATATAAAAAGATTTTAGAAGCCGCAATTGAGGTTATCCCCGAAAAAGGTCTCGAAAAAACGTCGGTCTCAGATATTGTAAAAAAAGCGGGCGTTGCGCAAGGAACGTTTTATTTATATTTCCCCTCCAAAAACGCTTTAATTCCGGCCATCGCCGATCATTTTCTCAACACGACCTTAGCGGCTACCAAAGAAAAAACGCAAGGGGAAAACAGCTTTTGGACGATCCTCACCATTATGATTAATGAAACGTTTATTCTGACCGATTCCAATAAGGATATTCTTGTCCTTTGTTATTCTGGTCTTGCCTTCGAACATTCGATGGAAAAATGGGAGGCCATCTATTCGCCTTATTATGAATGGCTTGAAGATGTGCTTACAAAAGCGGCTCAGAACCAAGAAATTATTAGCGACATTAATGTGAAATGGACCGCCAAGCTGCTAATCAACCTCATTGAAAACGCAGCAGAACGTTTTTATATTGGCCGTGAACAGGATGTAAATCTCGATATTTTTAAGGCGGAAGTTTTTCAATTTATAAAAAGATCGTTATTTACAGAAAAAAACTGACAGGGGGGACGCATATTTTTTTTGATGATTAATGACTGACAGTCATTCATAACTAAAGGGGCTGAATATTGCAACTTAAGCAGCAAAAAATAAGAAGACAATTTGACAACCACGAAATACAAAAGGAGTTAGGAATTATGAATAAAGGATGGACTTATGTTCTGTTAACCTGTTTGTTTGAACTGTTTTGGGTTTATGGATTTAGTGTGGCAGCGGCACCTTGGCACTGGGGCATTATATTAGTCATTATTATGACCGATTTTTATTTTCTGTCCAAAGCGTGTGAAACATTGCCTACGGGCACTGTCTATGCCATTTTTGCGGCGGCGGGTACGGTGGGTACAGCTTTGATGGACATTTTTATATTTGGCGGTGAGTTTAACGTTGCAAAAGGCATCTTTATGGGCCTTCTCGTGGTCGGCGTCATTACGCTCAAGATGGCAGACAACAAAAGCGATGCTGAACCAAGGAAAGGAGCTGCTTCATAATGGGTTGGTTATTTGTATTTTTGGCGGCGACATGCGAACTGTTTGGCGTTATTGGCCTAAAAAAGTTTAGTCAGCAAAAAACGTTTAAGAACACGGCACTTTTTTTCGGAGGATTCGGGGCCTCGTTTGCCTTTCTCTATTCCGCGCTCAACTATCTTCAGCTTAGTGTCGCTTATGCGGTATGGGTTGGGGTGGGCACGGCCGGTGCGGTTCTGGTCAATATGATTTTTTTCAACGAATCCAAAAGCATCGGGCGTATTCTCAGTCTTATCATTATTGTGATAGGTGTAACTGGACTGAAGGCTGTATCTTAACGGTATAAAATAATGCTGAAGCTTTCTGCTGTTAGGGGAGCTTCTTTTTATTTTCAAGGCGAATGCCGTTGCCGGGTCAAGTGTCCATACATAGGAATAAGCAGATGCTTACTCTAGTGACGGGATGGTGAAAGTCAGTGGCACCAAAGAAAGCGCAGAGCCGGAGAAAGAAGGGGACTAGGTTGACCGGGAGGATCGTCGTGCCGGGAGACAAGACATACAATAGAGCCAGAATGGAGTTCAACAGGCGGTTTTCCAAGTTTCCCCGGGCTATCGTTTTTTGCAGACGAACGCAGGATGTCATTAACGCCGTTAAATGGGCGCGCGAGCGGGGGGTGCGGTTTAGAGCGCGCAGCGGGCGGCACAGCTATGAGGGATTTTCGTCCGTGAATGGCGGAATTATTATTGATGTGAGTGAGATGAACCGGGTGAAAGTAGACCGCAAAAATAAGGTGGCCTATGTGCAGACGGGAAATCCGCTTGCCCGCGTGTATAAGAAGCTTTGGGATAAACGGGTGGCGCTTCCGGCCGGAACGGCTCCCGATGTCGGCGTAGCGGGGCTTGCTTTGGGAGGCGGAATTGGTCTTCTGTCACGCAAATATGGACTTACTTTAGATAACTTGAAAGCAGTCAAAACGGTTGTCGCTTCGGGACGATATGGGGCGAAGGCGATAACCGCGAGCAAAAAAACTAATTCCGACCTGCTCTGGGCGTCAAAAGGCGGTGGAGGAGGCAACTTTGGCATTGCGACAGAGTTTACTTTTCGGGTGCACCCTATTAAGTCGGTTTCGATCTACAGCATTACGTGGAAATGGCGCGATTTGGAGAAGGTCCTTCCTGCGTGGCAGCGATGGGCTCCTTCGGTTACGAATCGCCTCACCTCCACGATTGAGGTAGCTGCGAAGCAGGTCGGAACGATCGTCTCCACGGGACAATTGCTGGGCGGCGCAAAAGAACTGCGGCAACTCATCCGCCCGTTGCTTCAAACGGGGGTTCCGGTGAAGGTCATGGTGCGGACGGTGCCATTTATAAAAGCCACGCAATTTTTTGCCGCAACCGATTTGAACTTGGAGCCTAAGTTTAAAATTACAGGAGCTTACGGATACAAGCCTTTGCCTCGCGAAGGGGTGAAAGTCATCCGAGACTTTTTGTCCAAAGCTCCGAACAAGCACTCTTCCGTATGGAGCCAAAGCTTGGGGGGCGCAGGGAGCGCGGTGAGCCGGGTATCCGCGACGGCTACAGCTTATCCGCATCGAAAGGCAGAGACGATTTATGAGCTGTCGGCGCGTTGGCGTAACAACAAGGAGCAGCAGCGGAATATCGAATGGGTGAAGGGGTTCCGCAAAGCGCTGCGTCCTTTTGTATTTGGGGATTATGTGAATTTTCCCGATTTGCAAATCAAAAACTGGCCCAAGGCTTATTACGGAGTGAACTTCGCCCGATTGAAGCGGGTAAAAAAGAAATATGACCCTCATAATGTGTTCCGGTTCGCTCAGAGCATTCCGGTGAAATAGTGAGGATTAGGCTGCTCGATAAGAGCGGCTTTTTTATTTGTTAAGCTGAACGTATTCTTGCCATTCTTGCTGTCTAATTTCTTCGAAATCGGTTGTGGTAAAATAAGGATGGAGAGATGGACGATTAATTATGGAGAGGGTTGATATTGTTTGGTGAATGTATTGAAGCAGCAATATGAATACATTAGAATAACCAGGCAAAGCTTGTTTTCTTTATTGGAAAATATTCCGTTGGATAAGCTGCACACGGCTCTGCCGGATTTCGGGTCTGGAAGCATTGTAAAAACCCATATTCATGTTGCAGATTGCTACAGGTTCTGGCTGGGTTCGTATGCTTTCAATCAGAAGCGGGCTGACTTCTCGTTCGCTACGGTAAACGAGATTGAACATGCGGATGTGAATTGGATTCGCGACAGGTTTCAACTGGCTGATGAGGCGGCATACCGGTTTTTGGAAGATTTCGACTCACGTTGGTTCGAACCTGTGTCCAATCATGTAAAATGGCAGGAGGAGCCGTGGAGCACCACTCCGCTTTGGCTATTCACCCATACGGTGACACATGAATTTCATCATAAAGGACAGATCGTATCGATGGCTAGGCAACTGGGTTACCCTCCGCCATTGGCTACAGGAAATTTAACCTTTAACATTTAGTAATAAGTGAGAGAAATTATCGGAGTATACTTTTTAGAGTAAAGCCTAAATAAAAACCGCTTCTTTGAAGAACATATGAGGATGTCACGGTAGGAAAAAGGTATGACGAAAGGGGATACGACGCGAGCTCAGACTGCGACTGTGCTTATCCCAACTTTGCAAGCACTTGGTTTGATGAAGTAGGCTTCTTTAACGGATCGATAGATTAAGTTGATGGGAAATACACATGGGTCATATCTTAGGAATGGCCCTATTTGAATTGCAAATAGGTTTCACATTTAATCAATTGTTGACTAATGTTACAATAGTAAAATATGCCGATTAGGCGGAATGGGGAGAAAAGATGAAAATTGCTTTTTTGATCATTGATTTGCAATCCGTATATGTAACAAATAAAGTGTCTCAAACTGAGATTGATCAAGCTTGCGAAGTCATTAACTATGTTTCGGATTTGCTCCGCTCTAAGGAGCATCTCGTCATTCATGTTCAAGATGTGGATGGCAGAGACGGAACGAACAGAGAGCAGTATGAGTTTATTTCAGAGGTGAATATAAGCGGGAAAGACTTGACCGTGGAGAAGGTGCATAGCAACGCATTTTGGCAAACCGATTTGGAACAAATATTACGCGGCGAAGCTGTAGATTTGGTCGTCCTATCGGGCTTTGCCGCAGAACATTGCGTACTGTTTACTTACAACGGGGCGAGAGAGCGCGGCTTCCAAACCGTTATTTTGCAGCGGGGCGTCCTTGCGGAGAATGCGGACTCATTGATCTCGATGAGTAGGGATAGAAATTTAATTTCCTATCCGGTCATAAAAGGCTTGGTATAATGCATTTGACAGACTTTTTTAATGAAAAGAAATGAAGCATTGACTTCGTTGAATGTAACTGTTATAGTTACATTCAACGAATAGGAGGAGGAAAGTCCAATGATCAGCAGCCGCTTCTCCGTTGCCATTCATATTTTGGCTCTGGTTGATGTGAACGACGGCAATGTAACCTCAGAATTTATAGCGGGCAGTGTCAATACGAATGCGGCCGTCATACGCCGAATTATGGGGATGCTGAGCAAAGCTAATCTGATTTCCTCCAGACCGGGAGTCGTAGGTATTAAGCTGCTTAAGCCGCTTCACGACATTACCTTCCTTGATGTTTATAACGCAGTCGAGCCGCCAGAGAAAAAAGAGTTGTTTGCCGTTCACCAGGAAACAAATATAAAATGTCTGGTAGGCAGAAACATTCAGTCGGCATTGGAAGTGCCGCTGCTGAAAGCGCAGAGCTACATGGAAGAGGTATTGGCCACGACAACCGTTCAGCAAATTGTAGAAGATATTAAGAGTAAAAATTAAATTTTTTTCGTATTAAATGTAATGTTATTAGTTACATTACATTATTCTAAAGAATACCGTTTGCCATTTGGCAAATGATATCTAAATAAACTATTCCATTTAGGAGGCTATTCCCTATGAACCATCTTATTGTTTATGCTCATCCGCATGAAGGAAGCTTTAATCAAGCTATTTTGGACACCACTGTTCGTGCGTTACAGTCCAATGGGCATCAAGTTGATGTACGCGATCTTTACAAACTGAAGTTTAACCCGATTTTGTCAGCTGAAGATACCGCATCTATGAGAGCTGGAAACATCCCTGCCGATATTAAAGCGGAACAGGATTTTGTTTCCCAGGCTGACTTTATTACGTTCATTTATCCCATTTGGTGGGCAGGACTTCCGGCTATTATTAAAGGGTATGCAGACCGTGTCTTTTCCTATGGTTTTGCTTATCAATTCAACGATCAAGGCGAGTTGGAGCAATTGCTTGCGGGTAAAAAAGGAGCCATCATCAATACCTTCGGGACGCCGGAACACATTTATGAAGCAACCGGGATGAACCGCTCGATCAAACAAACTTCTCAAGCTGGTATTTTCGAATTTTGCGGAATTGAGACCGTGAAGTTATTCCACTTTGGCGGAGTGACAACAGTAGCGACCGACGAAACTCGCAAAGAGATGCTGGTACAAGTGGAAGAGGCGTTTAAATCGTTTTAAGTAAATACAATAGGGTGCAAAGAAGCCTTCGGCATTATCGAACTTGCCGAAGGCTTCTTTTTCGTATTTTTTCCGGGTACACCAAGTTAATCTTATCGGCGTAGTAAATTAGCTAGCCCCCCAGCAATAAAACCCCATAACGCATTCACAACAAGAACGCTAACGATAGCAAACGGATTTTTTAAAGGACCTTGCAGCTCGCCCGTTAAAATAGGAGACAAAGTGCCGCTTAGTATAGTAGCAAACACGGCATAGCTGATGCCAGCGCCAACGAGAACGATTACCGGATATGCGGTTTTTTTCATTAGCACGATGACAATCCAAGCAACCGTAATTAGGGCAGTGATCAAAATGCTGCCGAGCTGTTGGCCGATGAGGTCCATGAGTCCAGTTATTTTTAAAATAGGCCGTAAAAGCGCCAGCGCGCCTAGTCCGCATATGAGCAGCAGGTTTTGTTTTAAAATAGCTGACAGCTTCATCTGGTTAGTGTTTTTAGTCATAGTTCATTCCACTCTTTTCATAATGTTAGGGGGTTCGTTTTTTCACGATTTTCCCAAATGGCTTAAGGTAAGTAATAAACACCATAAAGAAAAGGCAAAACACATTGAAGCTAGACGTTACGACGATCGACAGCCATTTCTGTTGAAAGCTCTCGTTTTCCAAAGCGAAATAACCTGCATGGTGAATAAAGTCCGCAAGCGAAGCTGTCCATTTGTTTAAAAAGAAAATTCCGATGAGAATTGTCGCCACGGTAAGAACCAATTTAATCGCCACCCAATAATGTTTGAACAGCCCCCATTGTGTCCAGACCGACAGCAGTACACCGGTTAACAAAGTAACTAATGCCGGGTATTTCAGCAAACTCTCGTCGATGATTTCCATGCTGAAAATGGTATAAGTAAGCTGCTCATTATGGGTGCCAAATTGCAAATGAAGAGCCAATATCAACATTCCTAAAGTTCCGCCGATCCAGGCTGAGGCGGCAATAACGTGGATGGCGACCAGCAGGCTCTTTTTTTTCTGGCTTAAGCGATAGGCCATATCCATAGTTCCTCCCTTACATAGCTGTCGAAATCGAAATCCATACAGCAGCGCTGCTAGAGTATCGTATTCGCTAACGCCACTGTATCAAACAAATGTTGTGATCTTGTGACGAGGGTATGCGGTTGTTGTGATCTTTCCTCGGATAGCAAGAGATTCGGTTATAATACGGGGAGAAGCATAGGGATAAGGAGGCTGGGCGTGTGGTGGAAACCATTTTGCTTGTGGACGACGAGGAAAAAGTGCTCGAATTTATGAGTTCATTTTTGATAAAAGAAGGGTTTGAAATCGTAACGGCCCGATCAGGCACAGAAGCGCTGATCAAGGCGGAAGAGGCGAAACCTTCGTTAGTTGTGCTGGACTGGATGATGCCTGGCATGAACGGGCTTGATGTATGCCGCGAATTGCGGGGCAAAAGCCGGATCGGCATTATTATGGTAACGGCCAAATCGGATGAAACGGACAAGATTATCGGCCTAGAAGTAGGGGCAGACGATTATTTGGTCAAACCGTTTTCGCTTCGGGAGCTGCTCGCTCGCATTCGTTCGGTGTTGCGGAGAGTTAGAGGAGCTTCCGTCGATGAAGAAGAACAACTGCTTAGAGGCGACCTCACGATATCCAGCTCGCAATACCGCGTATGGAAGCGGGGAGTGGAAATTGGCATGACGCCAACCGAATTCAAGCTATTGCTCACCCTCGCTGTTAAGCCTGGTATTGTATACAGTCGTCTTCAGCTGTTGAAAGCTGCACTGGACGACGATTTGATCAATGTGGAACGAACGGTGGATGCGCATATTAGTCGACTGCGGAAAAAAATCGAAGACGATATGTTAAATCCGATCTACATCCAGACGGTGTACGGATTTGGATATCGGTTTGGCGGCAAGCTATGAAATTTCATCTTAAGCTTTTTATAACGATGGCTTTGACGATTGTAACGATTGGCATCGTTTTTATCGCGCTTACCCGTGTAGTCGTCACCAAAGCGATTGAGTCGGTTATTCATGAGACAAGAGGCAAAGAAATGGAGATGCTTGATGAGAAGCTCTCGAACTACTATGTACAAAATAGTGGCTCGTGGAAAAGGATAGAAGAGGTTGATCTGCTGGTAGGCATCGCTCAGGACGAGCCTGCAGTTCTAATTAAGAACAGCGTTGAAGAAGTCATCACTATTCAAGGGGATGTTTTTGAAAAAATGATTACCCGCCTCGGGGTCAAGCAGGAGGTAGTCATTCAAGGTCAGCGGGCGGGGTGGATCTACTATTACGACCCGGAGGTTGCCTTTTCCAATAAACTGATGCTCGGTATTCCAATAGCCGTTACTTTTGTTTTAACGGGGAGCGGTCTGCTGCTTACCCTCATTTCTTTATTTATTGCTTACTTGCTGTCGCGTTGGCTGGCCTCGCCGCTAAAGGCTTTGCTGCCGCTTATTGAGCGGATAGGTGCGGGGGAGCTGGGGGCTCAGGCGCAAGTTCATGTTAAGGATGAATATGGAAAAATAGCCGATGCGCTCAACGGAATGTCATCCAAGCTGGAACATGCGGAGAAACAGCGACGGAATTTGACAGCGGATATCGCTCATGAGCTCCGGACACCGCTTACGATTATCGGCGGCAAGCTGGATGAGCTGCAGCATCATGGTCAGCCCGTTCCGCCGGAAACGTTGCTGCCGCTGCAGGATGAGCTTATTCGGCTAAATCGGCTCGTTGAAGATGTGGGCACTTTATCGCTGGCGGAAGCAGGCAAGTTAACTTTGCAAAAGTCTGAAACGGATATGGCGGAGCTTGCGCGCCGGATACTGCTCGTCGTAGAGCCTCTAGCGGAAGAGAAGGAGATTGCGCTTCAACTGGAGGTTTCGACCGAAAGGACATCGTTACCTGCAGACTCCAATCGAATCAAACAGGTTCTAATTAATTTGCTAACGAATGCCATTCGCTATACGCCGCATCGAGGCATGATAACAGTCCGGTTAAGAGAGGAAAGGAAACAATGGCTGACTATTGAGGTTGAAGATACGGGAATTGGCATTGCGCTCGAACATCTGCCCTATTTATTTGATCGGTTTTACCGAACCGATGAAGCCCGTACAAGAGAAAGCGGAGGTACAGGCTTAGGGCTGGCGATTGCGAAACAATTTGTTGTGGCTCATCTAGGAACGATTGAAGCGGAAAGCGAGCTGAATCAAGGAACACGTTTTATTGTTCGGCTGCCATATTGAATAAAAGACTCAGGTGAAGATGCTGGGAGGTTTACCGAATCGATGTTAAAGCTGCTATCGGGAGTACGAGCTTAATTGCCGTTCTCTAGAGAAGCAGCTTTTTTTGGCTTATTAGAGCGATTATGGAATCAGCATGCTTTCATTAAGAAGGTACTATAATTTTTGGTACTTATGTGATGCAACATTTTAAGATATGTTCTATTTATGACAAAGGCGGCGCAGACTTCAAATGCTTTTTGAACTTCTTAAGGAAGCCCCGTTGTTTCTTTTCTTCTACTCGCGTTCGCATATAACTCATAAGCAGGCGATATCGCTGCTCGTCATTGTGGCTGAGTTTATGGATTTCGTTAAGAACATTCCGATGCATCGTGTTCCCATTCCCCTCATAGCAAATGTCATTTGCTTACATTGTATCCGACAGAACTTGACAAATTCTGAACAAAATTATTTAAATTTGAAAAATGAGCAAACGGCAAGCGGCCGCAGATAATAGAAGGCATGGCACCAATCAAATTCATGCAGGATGCTGCGGAGTAAGCGAATAGCTTGGAGCAGAGTGGAGGAGGTGGTGTGGACTAATCATCAAACTAAGAAGGGTGGCTTGAACTCATGCACTGACGCTTTACCGACGCGGAACAAAAGGTTATCCCAATCTAAATGAAAAAGGTGATTGAAATGAGGAAAGCTGCGAAAAAAATGGTTTTTGTTTTGATGGCAACGATCGTATTTCTATTCTCTTTCGGTGGAGCCGCTTCAGCCTATAGTGGCTATGTGCAACAAGAAATAGATTTAGGTTATGTGGATGCCGGTTCCGCTGGCTTTGATATATCGGTATCAGGATATGTTACATTTCCTTCTGTATCTGGAGGGCAGTCTACTATTACAGCTAAGCTGCTCTATTTGCTCCCGAACGGTACATGGCTTACTCTTCAAGGGAAACAATACACAAAGGATGCTAATGGCACGCCTCAATATTTTCATTTTTATGACTTGCGAGAAACTGGATATCAGCCGACAGCCAAGCGAGGCACTTATAAATTAGTCATTTTGACGGGCACCTCCTCTGCAACTATCAGCAACTTGAATTACAATATTACGGCCTATTAGGTTTAAAATCTAGAATAAATGAAAGGGATCCATAATGGATCCCTTATGTCCAGTCTATATGCTGACACCTGACACCTCCAACAAAATCCCTTTTATTACGATCAGGGAGATATTGTTGGAGGTGTTTTATTCGTTTAACTTTGGAATATAGGCTTAAAGAGTCAATCCGCCGTCCACAAGCACCATGGAGCCTGTCATGTAGCTGGCGCGGTCGGAAGCGAGGAAAGCGACAACTTCCGCAAGCTCTTCCGGCTGTGCGTAACGGCCCATACGCATGTTCGGAATTTCTTCCGGCACGTAGCCGCCCGACATAAAGGATTCTTCTACGCTTTTGGTTAGCGCTGTTGCGACTCCGCCCGGACAAATACCGTTGACGCGAATGCCTTTTTTCACATATTCCATAGCCGCGCCTTTTGTTAAGCCGACTACCGCGTGCTTGCTGGCAGAATAAGCAGTTGCGCTATGCTCGCTTTTCACTCCGGCAGTAGAGGCAGTATTAATAATAACGCCGCTTTCTTGTTCTTCCATCACTTTTAATACATATTTCATCCCGAGAAACACGCCACGTACGTTGACGCCCATCATCCGGTCGAATTCATCTTCGCCTACATCTGCGAGCTTGGCAAACTTTTGGACAATACCAGCATTGTTGAAAAAGATATCGATTCGGCCATAAGCATCTTTCGCCGTTTTTACATAACGCTGAACATCTTCGCTGTTGGATACATCCGCCTGTACAAAAATAGCTTCGCCGCCCTGCTCCTCAATAAGCCGGACAGTCTCTTTGCCGGTGTCCTCATTGAAATCAACGACGACAATTTTAGCGCCTTGGCTTGCCATCTTTAAGCTGCTTGCACGGCCAATACCGCTTCCTCCGCCGGTTACAACTGCGATTTTATCGTTCAACATATGGGTTAGCCCCTTTCAAAAGTGTGGTGGGAACTTCAGCTACATTCTCAGTTTAATACGCTTACCATTTCATAAATTGTATTTACCCACGATTTGTAGTATTTTTTTATCAACCTTTTATCCCCGATAATACTTGCGGAGGTTGTTATGAATAAACTTTCTGAACTGACCGAATTTGGACGCTTATTGCATGATGCGCTTGGCCTGCCAATTTTTATTATAAATCCGGGTCGGACGATCGAATCGGAATTTGCGGACCGCTCGCTTCGGATGAATCCGTATTTTTCCGCGATTCGCGATCAGCTCGCAGGTTATTCTTATGCGATCTATACGGGGGATCAGCCGGTCCATTTCACCCGTTCGAGGCTGCATTATTTTTTTGTGAATGTCATCGACGACGGCCGTTTTGAAGGGACGCTTGCAGCAGGCCCGTTCGTGAGCGAGAGGCCGCAGGACGAAGGATGGAAGGAGACGGTGGACAAGCTTCATGCGGGCAATCGGCTGCAGTTTCTGGACCTATATGAAAAGGTGGCTTTGGTGTCTTCCGAGCGAGCGGTTGCGATTAGCCGAATGGTTTATTATGCGATTAGCCGCCGGACGGTCGATTTGGAGGCGGAGCTTTTGGCGGAAGAAGCGCCCATGCCGGAGACGGCACAGGAGAAGCAGCAATCGGAGACGGAGTTGTCCCGTGGGCGCCGGAGCGGGATGCTGCACGCTAATTTGTCTATGGAGCGGGTTATGCTGCATTATGTTCGTTCAGGCGAAAAAGAGCGAATACGCTCTTTCGTTATGGAATCCATCATCGGAGAGGATGAGCTGGGCATACTCGCCAAGCGGAGCCGCCTGCGCAGCGAAAAAAACCTGATGATTACGGGAATTGCTCTTGTGTGCCGTGCAGCGATAGAAGGGGGCATGCACGAGGAGGATGCGTTTACGCTCAACGACTTTTATATTCAGCAATTGGAAGAAAAGGATTCTTTGCAAGGGATCAATTCGGTCATAACGGAAGCGATGTTTGATTTCGTCGACCGGGTAGCCGACATTCGTCGCGGCCATTATTCGCCCGCCGTTCAGGATTGCTTGCATGAAATTGCGAACGGCCTGTACGGTGAAATTACGCTCGATCAGTTGGCGAAACGGGTTAATTTCAGCCCCAATTATTTATCAAGCCTGTTTAAAAAAGAAGTCGGTCTCACGATTTCCGAATATATTCAGCAAAAACGGATAGAAGAAGCGAAAAAGCTGCTCACGATGACGGGTTATCCCATTACCGACATTGCCGCCTGGCTTAGCTTTCACGACCAAAGTTATTTTAACAAAGTGTTTAAGAAGTGGACGGGGATGACGCCGAAGGCCTATCGGCAGTCGGAATGGCGTCCGGGGCGGAAGGATACGGAGATTAGCGGACAGCAGTCTGTTGACTAAATGGTAATAAATGCATATAATTAGCATGCTAGTAAAATTATGAATACGATGAACGGAGCACGCAGGATGTCACAATCGGTCCTATATCTTAAACGAACCTATATCATTATGAGAAAAGAGCTCGATGTCAGGCTGAACCGGTTCAATTTGACAACTTCGCAATTCGAGGTAATGGGTTATTTATATAAGTCCGACGGGATGGAGCAACAGAAGCTTCAGCACAATAGCGGTGTGACGTCCGCGACGTTAACTGGCATTTTGGATAAGCTTGAAGTGAGAACCTATATCTCAAGAATACCGAGCGAGTCCGATGGCAGAGCGAACAGGGTCGTGCTGACGGCGGAAGGACGCGATATTTTTGTCCAGCTGATCGATCTTATTCATGATTTTGAAAATGAAATGCTTCGCGGATTTTCTCAGCCGGAACGGGATTTGCTGGGGCAATGGCTGCAGCGAGTAGCTAAAAATCTCGGCGATACGGAATATTATTGAGTCCGTCAAGGACTGAATATGGAGTTGTTTAAAAGCACTTGATCTATCATTAATTACTAGGATGCTAATTTTTTTTGAAAGGAGGATGATATGGAGTTAGTAAGGATTTAGGGTTGTAGATTGCCATTTAGCTAGCATCCTAATTAAAGGAGTGAGGTTATGAGAATTTTAGTGACAGGCGGAACGAGCGGAATTGGATATGGGATAGCGCGGCTCGCTGCGGAACGAGGCTGGGAAGTCATATTGGTCGGACGTGACGTATTGCGGGGGGCTCGAATTGCAGAGGAGCTGGGAGGGCAATTTATTCAAGCTGATTTGTCTGTCATGTCGGAAGTGCGCAGGATCGCAGAAGGCGTAGCTCAGCCGATAGATGCTCTTGCGATGTGTGCCGGAGGAGTTTCGTTGAGCTCATCCGTTCGCTTCACTGGCGAAGGACACGAAACGGTATTTGCCACAAATTATTTAAGCAAGTTCCTCCTATCCCAATTGCTGTTGCAACAAAACAAAATCGCTCCCGGAGGCTGCATCGTAATGGTTGGAGGCAACGGCAATTATAAAAAAGCACCTACTGCATGGACTCAGCCGCAAGCAGGGCTGAAAGCCGCTTTTCAGGCTGCACTGGCCGTCGATCTTTATGCAAGCGAGTTGGCTGTCCGCAATCCCGATATTCGTGTGCATACCTGTTATCCGGGAGTAGTGCGGACAAATCTTTTGCGCAATGCGCCGCTCCCCTTTCGGATCGTAACTTGGCTGATGGGCAGCTCTGTGTCCAAAGGAAGTATGCATGTCATGCGGCTATTTTTGGAAAAGCGTACGGAAGTGCACTGGAACAAAAATTTGCCAATGCAGTTCAACCCGCCGCTGCTTGGAGGGCAAGAGCGGGAAAAACTGTTGGCTTACAGCCAGCAGATGGCTTCGCTTAAACATGAATTGTAACAGAGGGGAGAGGAAGAGATGCGATATCGGGCAGGTTGGCTGCAAGAGAAATTGTTACTTGCTTTAACTCATTTTGAACCGGTTGTAACTGCCGAAGATTTTAGCAATATAGCCACGGATACAAAAACAGCTTTGCGGGAGGTGACGGGACCCTTTCATCTCCTCATCGACAATCGGATCATTAAGGAGACCAGCATCGCCTCTCTAGATACGATGCTTGAGTCTTTGCCTTTGCTCCGGCATCCGCAGTTGCGCTGGATTATTGTTGTGCTGCCTGCGGCCATTAAAGAAAATGCGGCGGGCATGGACATTCAGCGACAGGGATTAATCCGATTAAAGCATGTGGACCGTTTGTCCGCGGCATTTTCTTTTCTTGCCAGTGAGGACAGCCGCTTGAAAGGGAAGCTCGATTATGCTGCTTTCTTCGAGAATAGTTAACGATAATGATAAAAAGGCGGTGCAGAGATCGTTACTCTGGCACCGTCTTTTTATGCCTACTAAAGAGAACGTACCAAAAGATAAAGCTTCAAAAAGCCATCTTAACGTCGAATTTTGGCCGCTTAACCCAAAAGCGTTTCAAAATGTGATGTCTCCGATTAGATTAATGGATGAAAAGAACATAAGACGAGAGGTGGCTCATATGAAAGCGGCAATTGGAATCTCGGTTGGTGTATTTATTTTAGTTGTAATCGGAGTCGGTTTATTGGCGTATCTAAATAGGCCGATAACCAAAGAGGCAGTAAATAAAAAAATTGAAAAACGCTTAACAAAAATCTTAGAGAAAAACGATTCGTTATCTAGCGTATTATTAACGATTCATTCTGGGGAGTCAGGTTATTTCGCACAATTTGCGGCAGGCACCAAAAATCATCTATCGAATCAGCCAGCTAAGGTCGACAGCCAATATCATTCCGCCAGCGTCGGTAAAACGATGTGTGCGGCACTGGTTGGGATGTTAGTGGACGAAGGCAAAATCGGTTATGACGATAAAATTAATACGTGGCTTGAGGACGATATTTTAAAAGGATTATTTGTGCTAGGCGGTAAAGATTACAGCGACGGGGTCACCGTACAACAATTGCTAAACCATACGTCAGGGGTGGGCGACTATTTTGAAGGCCCGGTTAAAAACGGGCAGACGATGCTGGAGCTGATTACATCCAATCCTGATCTTTCATTTACTCCACAATCGTTACTTGCGTTTACTAGAGAAAATCAGGAGGCTGTTGGACGGCCGGGGCAACAATTTTATTATTCGGATACGGGATATATTTTGTTAGGGCTTATTTTGGAGGCGATAGAGGGCAAGCGTTATTCGGACATCCTTGAAGAGAAGCTGTTTGAGCCGCTTGGCATGCAAGACAGCTATCTGATGTTTTATAACGATAGCCAGGCTGATATATTGGGGGTCTATGTAAACGGCGTCGACTTCAGCGACAAAAAAGCGTTGTCGGTTGACTGGGCGGGCGGCGGTGTGGTGACCACTATGAACGATATTCTGACGTTTATGAGAGCTTTAGAAGCTGGGAAGATATTGTCGGATGAAGCTTATAAACAAATGACCGACTTTACGCAGCGCTATGATAAAGGCATTTATTACGGAATGGGCATGATGTATTTTGATTTTAGCGAAATTTCCTTCCTATTGGGCTCGATGACAGATGTTTATGGCGCAACGGGAGCTACAGGGACATACGCACTATATGATAAAAAGAAGGACACCTTTTATATCGCCAATTTTGGGTCGCTTGGCTTTGCGGAAGAAGGGATAAAACAATTAGTTCAAATCAAAATGATTTATGATAGGATGAAAGTGGAATAAATATTTTCTGTCATGAGGAGACATGATGGTTCAATTATTGTGTTCAATAAAAGTTTATGAAAAATTGAAACAAGAATTATCCAAATACCAAATTGAAATTAATCAAGACAGCGATTTGGCGCTGGTGGAAAAAGGGTACGACCTTCCAGGGGATAAGCTTTGTATCGTATTCGATGCCATCGATTACATGGATGTGGTCAAGCTGTTGGTCTCCGGCGTTCGGGAAGACATGCATTTCGTGAATACTCTTACAGGCTTAAACAATAATAAATTTGTGGTCATCGAACCGAAGGATATTTTATATATAGAAGCCGGTTCTGATGGCATGATGGCTTATACCCGGTCAAATCGGTATAGCGTCAAAGAAACGTTGCAATATTATGAGAACATATGGAGCGCAAAAGGATTTATTAGAATCAATAAATCACAGCTCGTGAACTTGCTGCACGTCAAAGAGATCATTCCTTGGTTCAACTCCAGGTATGTGCTCAGAATGGACAACAGCGTCGAACTTGAAGTTTCCAAAATGTTCTCAAAAAAGCTTAGAAACACTCTTAAAATATAGGAGATCCATTTATGGAGAAAATTAATTTAGAAAGTGTTGTAAAGTCCTTTTTTCTAGGTCTCCTTATCGGTGTTGTTTTACAGGTTTATGATGAAGCAGATGTACAGTTATCGTACAAAGTATTATCGGTATTAGCTAGCGGAAGCATAGGCTTTATTATTGGTTTGGTTACAGAATGGCTGACATCTAAACTTCCCGTTAGCCTAGCGAAAGTGCGAACTTATTTTTTTATTAACAACTTAATTGCATTAATGGTTGCTGCATTCATTATGGCACTTCTCATCATGATTTCTGGAAGCGATATGGAAACAGAAGGGGGATTTACATCCCTATTTTTAATCGTCCTTGGGATGATCTGCTTAGCCAATCTATTTGATTATATGATGTATAGGCGCGCTCAACATAAACTGGAGTCATTTAAGTCATCGATTAAATAAAAGTTGAACAGTATGAAAGAAGGTGTCCCGCAGCTATTAATAGCTTGCGGGACACCTTTTTTTCGGAGAGGGCTGCTCCATTACTTCTTCTTTTTGGCAGTGGAAAACTGAATGATCGTGCCGCTGATTTCATTTTTTAACACAGTTCTGAACACAAAAGCGGCGACATTGTTGTAGTTGCTGTAATAGTCGGATATATCGTCGTTGAAAAATTGCACGACTTCCGCTTTGAAAATAGGATAAACGAACACGTTGTCAAAAATATCTCTAGCTTTTGTGGTCTTGTACAGTCGGTTTGTTTTAAAAGCGATCTGGTAAAGCTTTACGATTTCAAACGGTGTAAGGACGCCAATAAAAGGTAGAACCAATTGACCTTTGTACAGTACGCGCACTTCGATGTTAAAGTTTCCGATCGACAAGCTGTTAACGAGCAGCGTAGCGAGCGCCTGGGCTTTTTTCAATCCTTTGACATGCAGAGTAATGATCGTCGGGCCGTTAGGCTCCTGAAAATAAGGACCTACCTTAACTTGATGATCGTCACCAACGGAATACTTCACTTCGTTGTAATACTGCACATCGGGAGGAGAAAGTCCGACACCGCCTCCTAGAACATTTTCGCTCATAGCTCTTCACCTCCCGTCTCTGGTATAGCGCTTTGGAAGAAAGCATGTCCATCTGCACTACTATAGCTTATGAAGTTGCTAGGAAAGAGGAAGAGCTTGTACCTACTTTTGCAAAAAAAGGCTCTAAAGGCGGCATCGCTTTAAGGCTCGTTCGCTGGCACCGCAACTAGCGTATTAAATGGCTATAGTTAATTAATCGATTGACGCCGTATACAATTTCCAATACATTTAGCCTATCTGATTTTAAGGGGCGACTGAATCGAAAGAGAACCTTCGGATAAGACAATGACAAAGAGAACGATTAAAACTAACTTAGAGGTGACATTGTTATGACAACAACAGGCAATCTTTTTTACGGTTCTTCGATTAAGCTCACAGCGCCCCGAGCGGAAGATGTTAAAGCAATGGCGAGATGGGGAGAGGATTCCGACTATTTGCGCAATGTGGACACGGATATCGCACTGCCTCCGTCGGAGAAGCAATTGGAATCCGAAGGAGCTCCAAATGCAAATGAAGTCTATTTCAGACTGAGAAAAATAAGCGATGACGAACTAATCGGATTTATTTGCATTCATAGCATTGAATGGAACAATGGGGGAGGAAGGCTCGCTATCGGGATCGGGGAGGCCGGCAATCGGAATAAGGGATACGGTACAGAAGCGTTAAACCTTATTCTTCGTTACGCTTTTCACGAACTGAACTTGCACCGGGTTGGACTCGACGTGATTGAATATAATGCCAAAGGAATTCGCGCCTACGAAAAGGCGGGCTTTCAGGTTGAAGGCCGAATAAGAGAATCGGTTTGGCGGGACGGAAAACGGGTGGACCGTATCGTAATGGGGATTTTGCGATCGGAATGGGAAGACAAGCTTAACGGTTGATGATCACGAAGACAGCTATAGACCAAAAAACAGGAATGGCGATGCAGAGTTTCCTCTACATCGCCATTCCTTTGCTTTTTTTAATCATGCGGGCGATTTCATTAAGCAAGCAAACCTACTTTTGAGACAGCCCCTCACTTTATTTAAAAAGTTTCATTTTTAATAATTTACATTGGTAGTGCCGCTCCAAGATCCATAGTCCGGACTCGAAATATAATGTGACCCAGTTGCATAAGTAGCGTTCGCGTGAGGAGCGGATGCAGTCACATAAGTATTATTGGAGTCGCTGTTGTAAGCATCGACGTAGCCGGAGGTGCCTCCAGGCTGATTGTAATAGATGCGAAGGGTAACCTCATGATAAGCGTATTGGTAGTACTGATTGCCTGTAGAAGCGCTGGCGGTATCGTAGTGATTGCCGTTAGTGGCAGTGATGGAGCCAAAAACTCTTAATTGCCCGCTCGGGCCGCCGCTGGTAAATCCGGTAATGACGGTGTTGGCTAGCGCGCTTGAGGCAAACAGTGAGGATAAAACAAGAAGAGACAATAGTTTCTTTTTCATAATTTCATCCTTTCCCATAAGGTGATATGAGCTTGTCCCTATCTTACTTTGAAAATGAAATATTTGGAAGTTTCTATAGAACGATTTTTATGGCCTGCCCAATCGAAAATTCGGAATATATGTCGAGGAAGATCGAGCGTTTCCTTCACCAATTGTTCAAAGTATCTGGCTCTAGCGGGGCATGACTATTCTTTTATTTCCATTTAAAATAAAGGATAGGATGAGGAAAGGACGATTGCTTATGACTAAACGAACAAAATGGTGGTTGAGCGGCGGGATCATTATTTTCATTATCCTTGTCGTATCGGTACCATTGCCCACTCAGCCGCCGGGAGATACAAGAATGATTCTTGACCATACTCTGCTGGTATACGCGGCCCCGCCTTGTTTTAATGAAGCAGACTTGACTAACAATTTGGCAGAAACGACATGGGATCTTGCGAAGCAAAAAGGTTACGAACCGGAATCCGCTTGTACCGCTGAGAAAATGAAGCCAGTTTCACGCACACTGTGGAACATAGGGATGAATTGGCTCGGCTTGTCGGCGTCCCCTTGGGCGTGGCAATAACCGCGACGCTTAAGGATGCTCATGGAGGAGACTAACCGTTATGGAGGAGAAGGAGAGAGGGATTCATTTTCGAAGACTGACGTTAGACGACATGAATCTTATGTACAAATGGCTTACGACCGATGCAGAGGTGAAAGGATCGTGGGGCTATGCGCATCAAGGAACCTTTGAGGAAACGGTCAGCGAGTTTGTGGGATGCGTCAACGGAGACGATCCGACGGAGCCCTATTTGATCTTAAATGGCGATACCCCGATCGGTTACATTCAAACGTTCAGATGGAGCGACTATCCGGGCTATGAGCAATATGTAGATTTGAACGGTGAAGGATATTCCCGGCGAACCCGGGCCAGTCTGTTTCCTGAGGATCGACAGGGAAGAGGCTCTGCGCAAGCGAGAGGAAGCGTGACTTTGTTAGCCAACTCGAAGTTAACTTGCGGTTCTACATTGAATAAAAAAGGGCTGCTCTATCGGTCGTAAAATACGGCGACGAGAGGGCCCTATTGGCTTCTGATTTCTACTCCACAATCTTTTTTTCATTCCAATAGTATTCATCCGGCAAATAGCGAGGGCCAAAGATGTTTGTCCCCACTCGTATGAGGGTGGCACCTTCTTCAATAGCGATTTGAAAATCGCCGGACATTCCCATGGAGAGAATGTCGATCTGCACGTTTGGAATGGAGGACTCCCGTAGTTGCTCCTGAATTTGGCGCAGCAAGCGGAAACAGTTTCTGGTTTCCTCGTTCGACGCATTCAGTTTGCCGATGGTCATTAAGCCCTTTATGCGGAGTGTTTCAAATTGCGATAACTGCTCTACGAGCGTCAGCGCCTGTTCCGGCGGGATGCCGAACTTGCTTTCCTCGTAAGAGGTGTTCACTTGTACCAAAATATCCATTGTTCTGTTTTCTTTCATTAGCTGATCATGCAGCGCCTGTCCAAGCTTTAAACGATCTACCGAATGGATCATCGTCACATGTTTAACGACGTCTTTTACTTTATTCGTTTGCAGATGGCCGATAAAATGCCAATCGACTCCGCCGTGCTGCTGCATAAGCGGAAATTTGTCCCGCAATTCCTGGGCCTTGTTTTCGCCAAATAAAGTTTCGCCTGCTTGAATGGCCATTTCCAGCTTTTCTAGCGGGACTGTTTTTGTCGCCAGCAGTAAGGTTACGTCTTCGCTTTTGCGTCCCGCCGCCGCGCATGCCAGCTTCATTTGCTGTCTGACTGCTTCCAAATTGGTTTGTACTTGATTTTTCATACGTAACTCCTCTCCGCAAAACCCCGATCACGACTAGCTTATCTCTTTATTTATGGTTCAGATATTGGTTTACAAGCTTGTCTAAAAATAAAAACAAATGATTGTTCATCGTTTGATAATTTTGATCTTTGAGCTGAGCCGAAGTTTGCACAAACCTGCGGTCTCTATGCTGTTCCAATTCCGCCGCTGACGCTGCAAGGAGAAGCTGGACAGACTGGGGAGTAAACTCCAGATGGCACTGAAACCCGTACACCAGACTGCCGTATTCTACGATTTGTCGCGGACAGGCTTCATTATGAGCAATGATTTTGCTGTCCTTTGTTAGTCCAGGCATGTCATGGTGCCAATGGCCCGTACTGATCGTTTCGCCAAAGTGTGCGAATAAGGGATGCTCACTGCCCGCTTGGGTAAAAGAAATAGGGAAGCAGCCCAATTCGATTTCCGGGCTATGCTCCTGACGGGCACCCAAAGCGGCCCCGATGAGCTGCGCTCCGAGGCAAACGCCTACGACGGCTTTTCCTGCTCTTATACAGGAGCGTATCAATTCCATTTCTGCCGCCGCGTCAAAATGGGCGCATTCCTCTCTTGTTGTATCTGGACTTTGCGGGCCGCCCATCACAATCAAAAGGTCAATTTCACTTTGGGACAAGGGGAGCTTCTCTCCGGTATAAACTCTTGAATAGCCGGTACGATAACCTCGCTCTTCAGCCCACAACTGAAAGGCGCCAGGGGCTTCAAACTGTTCGTGGATGACAAAGTGAACGTTCATTTTCTCACGTCCTCATCTTTATTTCTCCCTATAATAGCGATCGCGTCGCAGCAGTTCAATTTCATATTTTGACTGATCATGATAGGTTTTTCCTATGGATAGGTTGAAATGATAAGTCAGGACTATTATGATGCTAAAAAGGAGAAGGGGATATAGGGAGAGGATTTGCTATGGAACTGAAGCAGTTGCAATATTTTATGGCGGTATGCGAGGATCTTCACTTTACGCGGGCGGCAGAGAAACTAGGCATTGCCCAGCCGTCGCTTAGCCAGCAAATCCGGTTGCTGGAGCATGAAGTCGGAACGCCTCTGTTCCACCGAATCGGGAAAAAAATTGTGATGACGGAAGCCGGAACTCTGCTGCGAAATCATGGATATAACGTCTTTCATGAGCTGAAACAGGCGCGTACGGCTATAAATGATTTGCAGGGACTGAAAAGAGGGGCGCTAAAAATCGGCGCATTATTAACGGTCGTGAATTATTTGCTTCCGCAGGCGGTCATTGATTTTCATCGCAGCTATCCCGGTATCGAGCTGTCTGTGCTTGGTCTTAGAACCGGAGATATTTATGACGGGTTATTGCGTAACGAGCTCGATTTAGGCATTGTCATGCTTCCAATAGAGCATAACGATCTGGACGCTGTTCCGCTGTACAACGGCAAGATGGCTTTGGCGGCTCCAGCCGACCATCCCATCACCAGCCACCCTCATGTCACATTGGAAATTTTGCGGCGGATGCCGTCCGTGTTGTTGCCGGGCAACTATTCTATGCGTCAATTAATCGATGAGAAATGCCAGACATATGGATTTACGCCTCGCCCGGTTATGGAAATGACAACGATGGAATCGATCGTGAATATGGTCGGAAAAGGAATCGGCGTTACCATTTTGCCGGAAGCTTATTTAGACTACATCGACAACAAAGCCATACGCAAAGTTCCTATTCGAGAACCTGAGATGACGATTCAAATCGGCATCGTTTACCGTAAAAACAAACATCTATGCGCGGCCAGCCATCTATTTATGGAAAGATTGATCGATACGACTAAAGATATTTATCCTTTTAATAAGGAAAAGTAAGAAAACGTTAAAGGTTATTTAAAGCTTCATCCTTTCAAAATTTTTATAATGAACAAGCGCACCAAAAGCAGCGGTCAATAAAGCGGCCTTCAGGCCCAGATCGACTGGCGCTAAGAAAGGATGAAGACAATGTTTCACGGTCGATTGCGAAAAGTGGCGATAGCAGCGCTGTTTGTATATACCTTATTCATTTTATTTTTTTTGTACGTGGGGTTTGGCAGAACGAACATCAGAGTTTACTCTTTTAGATACAATTTAACTCCTGACGGGATTAATCTTTATCTTCCAATGGGTGGAGACTTATATAGCTGGTTGTTTAACATAGGCAATTATGCGGCGTTTATTCCTTTTGGCATCATGCTTCCGCTGTTGTACCGCATTCGATTTTTCCGCTTTGCCTTGTTGTTTGTTCTCTCGATTACGATTTTGGAAACGATTCAAATGGTTACTCGATTGGGCTCTTTTGATATAAACGATATTATTTTGAATACACTTGGAGCTTTGACAGGGTATTTCGCCCAGCGTCTCGTTTCGCGAGATCGGGATCGGTTAAAAGGTTTTGTTAAAATAACGGTGATGGCAAGTGTGATGGCTTCGGCTTTTGTGTTGGCTGTCGGGGGAAGCAATCATTATTTAACTCAAACAAACGGTGAAACGGTGTCGATTCACACGTTGACATCCGCAAACGGACATGACGTTTGGGAGGGCGCCCCATCGCCTTTTGCATGGGAGCAGCAAACATTGGAGCCTCAAATCAATCGTTTTGACCGAAGGGATATAAGCTTAAACGAATTTATTTACCCATTGGACGGACAATACGTGGAACTAATGGGTAATACGTTAAGATTGGACCAATCGGCTGGCCAACCAAGCGGTGAACCGATTATCATCACTTTTAGCGAGGCGGATAAGATTATTTATCAATTAAGTTTAGAAAGTGGAAACCAAATGATGGAATCCTTTAACGTGCCTTTACTGGGGGTCAAGGAACTGACGATCAAAGTCGAAAATGATCAAGCGGGCTCTTCATCCCATCTGGCCCTTTGGGATGTTGTTCTTACGGAAGCTAATTCGGTTCAAAAAATAGCGGGCCGATTCAATTGAATATAGGCTGGTTCGAAATTGGCTTGCGCGTAGCGGCTATTGCCGATAGCGGAAGCCATTTTTATAATAAAAGAAGCGGCTGTTTAAATGCATGATGTATCCAAGGAGGCGGAGAGCAAATGAAAGAAAATAAATATGACGATTCAGCATTTTTCAATAAATACAGTCAGATGCCCAGATCCGTTGGCGGACTGGATGCGGCAGGGGAATGGACTACTTTTCGTGCACTGCTGCCCGACTTAAGCGGCAAAAAAGTGCTCGATTTGGGCTGCGGCTTTGGCTGGCACTGCCGTTACGCGCGGGAGCACGGGGCGAAGTCGGTCGTAGGAGTCGACCTGTCGGCCAATATGTTGGAGCGGGCAAGAGAGGCTACCAATGACCCTCATATTCAATACCGTCAAATGGCGATTGAGGATATCGACTTCGAAGAAGGAAAGTTTGACGTTGTAATTAGCTCGCTCGCCCTTCATTATGTAGAGGATTTCGAAGCCATCTGCCGCAAAATAGCCCGTTTCCTCGCGCCCGGCGGAGCGTTCGTGTTGTCGGTTGAGCATCCGATCTTCACAGCGCTCCCTGCTCAGGACTGGCATTACAGCCCGCAAGGCGAGAAGCAGCATTGGCCCCTTGATCAATATCACAACGAAGGGGCGCGGGAAGCTATCTTTTTAGGTGATCGGGTTGTTAAGTATCACCGCTCCGTATCCACTCATCTTAACGCGTTGATCGAAGCCGGCTTCAGCCTTGTGAAGCTATCGGAGCTTCAGCCAACCGAAGAGATGTTAAGCAGTAATCCAGCCTGGGAGGAAGAAGTACGCCGCCCGATGTTTTTGCTAATTTCCGCAGTGAAACGATAGCTTACAAAACAAAGCTCTGCGGGGGACTAAACTAGAGCGATTCGTTTCGCTTTACAGTCTTAGCTTCTTCGCAAGCTCAGCATCCGAAAGCTCTCCAAGCGTTAGCAATTCAGCGTAGGGATCACCGCTCAAATGAAAAAACATCCCAAAAGCAGGCTCGGTTTTGTAACCGAGCTTTTTTAATTTGCGAATGTCCTCGCGCGCTTGGGGGCCAGCTAAAGCCAAAAGACGCGATTCGATCAGCATGTGCAAATAGCCGTTTTGTTTCTCTACAGGGCGGCTTTGCCCAAACAGTTCAATCTCGAAACCCTCGTAATAAAACTGACAAACGGTGACAGGCCCTTGCCGAATCTGATCATTTTGGATACGAAATCCGCTATGTTTGCCGTACAGATTATTAAGCTCCTCAGCGAAACGAGAAAAATCATGCACCTCGCAAAGGATGTCCAGATCGCTTTCTGCTATATCTATATCGATTGGGATTGTGCCGACGAGCAGAGGACAATAATGGGCTAAATCAGCAAACAGATTCAGTTTGGTTAAACAACGGAATGCTTGGCGCTGCCGATCGTTCCCCTTGTCCAAATAGCCGATATCTTTCCAATTCATTTATACAACTCTCCTCAGTTTAGAATGTGAATCATTAGGGCTATCCTCATTGATCTATGGACAACATTATAAGAGAAACGTAGTGGAAAAGCTTGCGAAGCCTTATGCAACCTGAGGTTGCGGGCCCCGGCAACTAATCATATCTTTACTTTTGGCTGAAGCGCCAACCATAATCAGATACAGATAGCGGGGAGTGTGAGAAGGAAATGGTCTTTGGCGAGAAACTCAAAAATGAGCGTAAAAATAAAGGCTGGTCTCAAGAAGAGCTGGCTGAGAAGCTTTTTGTCAGCAGACAGTCGATATCCAAATGGGAGAACGGGCAAAATTATCCCAGCATTGAAACCATTATAAAGGTTAGCGATCTTTTTGGCATGACCATTGATGAATTGCTAAGGAGCGACGAGGAGTTGAAAAGTAAAGTGATTAACGACAGCAGACAGCTTGCTTATCCTAGGCTGAAGTCATTATTCGATATTTTATTTTTGCTTGGATCGATTTTGCTTGTCATCAAGCTTGGCGTTATGGCTTTGGATAAACTTACGGCATTAGAGCTTTCTTTGCCCGGCGGGTCATGGTTTTGGAACTTTTCCCCCTTATTTTTAATGATTGGCGCAGGGATCGGCTCTGGTATGGTGAAAGATAAATATAAAGAATAAGAAGGAGGAAAAAGATGCTGGCCGTTATAACGGAAACTGAAACAGGGTATGCTGCTCGTTTTGAACGTCATTTCCACCATTCTGTGGAGAAGGTGTGGGCTGTGCTAACGGACAATGCGAAGCTGAAGCAATGGTTCCCGGAATTGCATATCGACGAGCTTCGTAAAGGCGGAGTTATCAAATTCGATATGGGGGGAGGAACGTTTGAAGAGCTTGCCATCGTCGAAGTGAGCAATTATTCCATTTTGGAGTACACTTGGGGAGAAGATCGTGTTCGGTTCGAGCTTTACCCGGAATTGAACGGATGCCTTCTTTTCCTTCATGAAACCATTCATCGTATGACAGATCATACACCACGAGACCTTGCGGGCTGGCATGTCTGCTTGAACGTCATCGAAGCTTTGCTCAATGAGAGAACATTGGAGAAGCACGAACGCGAGTGGGATAAATGGTACAAGGAGTACGCGAAGCTTACAGAAAAATGGAAATCCTAAACACAAAAAATCCGCTGCTGGTCAGCGGATTTTTTGTTGCCATAACGAATGTTTCCATTTCTGTTGTAACTCAGCTTAGAGATAGGCAAATTTGTACAAAAAAAGGAGTCGAAAATGTTAAAATTTTGTGACGGATTCCGACCCATCGGCCTTCCCTGAAATTTACCGTCTATTAAATCAACTTCAACTATCATATAATAGTAAAGAGCTTCATCAGAACCGAATAGCGATACACGATAATCAGGTTATTATTGATCCGGGAAAGGTGCGAGACGACATTGCACCCTGGCATGCTTTGTAGCCTGAGCAAGAGTCCCCATCTTTTCTTCAAATATTAGCGTGTAAGGACGGTAAAAATGAGTAACGGACAAACCAAAACAGACGTTATCTTAATTGGTGCTGGCATTATGAGCGCAACTTTGGGAGCGCTTCTTAAAGAATTAGCGCCGGACTGGAACATTAAAGTGTTTGAAAGACGCGCAGTTGCAGGTGAAGAAAGCTCGAACGAATGGAACAATGCAGGTACGGGCCATGCCTCCCTGTGTGAGCTTAACTACACCAGTGAAAAGCCGGATGGAACAGTAGACATTAGCAAAGCTATAAAAGTGAATGAAGAGTATCAGGTGTCCAGACAGTTTTGGTCTTATTTAGTCGACAGCGGCCTAATCAAAGATCCTCGCGATTTTATTGCGGCGGTACCTCATATGAGTATCGTGCACGGGGAGAAGGATGCAGCCTACCTGAAAAGACGGCACGAAGCGATGTCCAGCAATCCGCTGTTTGACGGGATGGAGTTTTCCGACAACCCTGACAAGCTGAAAGAATGGATTCCGCTTATGATGAAAGACCGGGATAAGAGCAAAGCGATCGCGGCAACTCGAATTGAATCCGGGACGGATGTCAACTTTGGCGCTTTAACGCGGTTATTGTTTGATCATCTAAAGGGACAAGGTGTCGACATTCAATTTAAACGCAATATTGACGATATCAAGCGTACCAGTGACGGCAGATGGGAACTCAAAGTTCGCAATGTCGATAACGGCGGTCTTGAGCGCCATACAGCCCAGTTTGTATTTATCGGCGGCGGGGGCGGCAGCCTTCACCTGCTGCAAAAATCGGGCATTAAAGAAGGAAAAGGAATTGGCGGTTTCCCGATAAGCGGACTGTTTATGGTGTGCAAAAATCCGGAAATCGTTTCGCAGCATCGTGCAAAAGTGTACGGCAAAGCTGCGGTAGGCGCTCCGCCGATGTCTGTTCCGCATCTTGACACGAGAGTCATCGACAACAAAGAGTCGTTACTATTTGGGCCATTTGCTGGCTTTACGCCTAAGTTTTTGAAATTCGGCTCCATGTTCGATCTCATAACTTCGGTTAAGCCTCATAACCTAGTGACGATGATGGCAGCCGGTGTAAAAAACATGTCTTTGACGGCGTATTTGATCAAGGAAGTTATGCAGTCGAAAGAGCAGCGCATGGAAGCACTTAGAGAGTTTGTGCCAAATGCCAAAAGCGAAGATTGGGATTTGCTAGTCGCCGGACAGCGCGTGCAAATTATTAAAGATACGGAATCAGGCAAAGGGACTTTGCAGTTCGGAACGGAGGTCATTAGTGCGGCTGACGGTTCGATCGCTGCATTGCTGGGAGCTTCTCCGGGCGCTTCGACTGCCGTGTCCGTCATGCTTGAAGTTTTGGCAAAATGTTTCCCGCAGCAATTAAAAGCTTGGGAGCCAAAAATTAAAGAAATGATTCCTTCGTACGGCGTTAAGCTGCTGCAAAATCCGGAGCTGGTTCGCAACATTCATGCCACCACGGCAAAATCGCTTGGATTAAATGCGGAGCTTCAGCCTCATCCCGTGAAATAACCGATATCTTCATTGCTGACTCAAAAAAATAAACCGGCCTAAGTTCCGCCACCGCGGAATTTAGGCCGTTTTTATGTTCAGCTTATACCCGTCAAAATACTTCAAAAGCGGTTTATTTTCTTTTTTGGAGAGCCATACAATAAATCGGCAGCCCGTTCAGCCGTGTTTCATGGTTTAATTCGAACCCAAATTTTTTATACAGAGCTATATTCGTTTTATTTTCGGTATCAAGCGCCACGCCATTCGTATGCGGATCGGCATACACATTGGCGAGCAGGTGATTCAGTAGGGCGCCGCCAATTCCTTTGCCCCGAGCATCCTCGCTAACTCCGATCATAATGAGATAATGATGCGGCCATGAGGGCGCTGTCGATCTGGATAACTTCATATAGGAGTTAAGAAAGCGTATGGAGCTTGAGCGAATTTGGAAAAGGAGAGGAAGGAGTCTGCCGACGAGCCTTGCCGTCCCTTTTACTTTTTGCCGCCCGCTCGCATTTGGCTTCTCCACGATATAAGCCCCTAACAAGGTCTGACATTCAATTAATCCCCAAACCTCTTCATGCAGAAAAAAGCTTTTATCGAACATAAATGAAAAAAAGCATTCCATTTCTTTCAGTGCGGCTTGGCTATGCGCGGGATCCCCGAATAAATGCAGAAATAAGGGGTCGCGCGAGAAAGCGGAGCTCATAAGCGCAATGAAACGAGACTTATCCTTCTTGGAAAGCATCGTAACCCGCAGCGAGCCGTTCATCGCTTTATCTCAACCTTCGATTGGCCATGGCGATAATGATCTACGGCGAAGCTAAACATGACTTTAAGCATGAACAATAGAAAGATAATGAGCATATACGGAGATATTTCAGGGAGCATGGGAATAGCACCGAGTCCCGCAGCCAAGAGGAGGCCTGCTATAAAGGGCTGCTGCTGTTTCCAGATGAGGGAATTGACGATAAAGGCGGCCCCAATCGTATATGCCCACACGACTATTGAATAGGAAAGATGGGTTCCAAGTAGGAGCGCGATGCCGATAATATGAACATGAATGGATATAAATACGATGCGATTTGTGCGGCGAGCCGCGTAAAAGTTGCTGGTCGAGGCCGTAAAGTTTGCAACGCAGCCGGAGAAAATATCGAAAATAAGCAAAAGAGCCAGCGTACTGCGCCATACAGGCAACTCATCGATCATTTCAGGGTACCTCCCATACAAAGCTCCCGTTAACATGGCTCCAAAAAGCAAGATAGCTCCGATAGCTCCAAGGGATTGCCTTTCCCCAAAAATGTCATGAAAAAAAGAAGGAATTCCAATTTGCTTCATGTTTTAACACTCCCGTCAATTGAATAGTTTTATACTATATGAATCAATTCACTCTAAAATTATTATAATTCCAGCTCCTTCTAATTTCAAGGTTTTATACTGCTTGAGTTGAAATACTCTAAAACTTTAGCTAAACTATAGAGGGGGGTATGGGAGATGGACGGCTTTGAACGGCGAAAGCAGAAAAAAATGGAGAACATTTATGGCGTATCTCTTGAATTATTTTTTAAATTCGGTTTTCAAAAAGTCAGTGTGAATGAGATCGCGCATAAGGCGAAGGTATCCCCGGCAACCATTTACAATTATTTCGGTACGAAAGAGCAGCTGTATTCGGAAACGCTCGTTTATTGGATGGACAAGCAGCTTGTGCAATACGAGAGTATTTTGGATTCGGAGCTGTCGTTCTCCGAAAAGACGAAGCAAATTATGCTGCTGGAAGCCAGCAATGTGAAAGTGCTGTCGGAGGAATTGCCGAAGGCTCTATCCTCGGAATTGGACGGGCTGATCGAAACGATGGAGAGCTACAGCGAGCGGAAGATTGAAGCCTTTTTTGCAAAATATGTGGCCCTTGGAAAGCGGGAAGGATTTATACGGGAGGATCAATCGGAAGAAATGGCGATGCGTTACTTCTCCATGTTCAAAAATGAGCTGGTTAGGCATTGGGGAGCATCGGTATCGAGGAATGGACGCTCAATCGGAAATATAGATGAATGGTTGGAAATGTTCTTTTATGGGCTGACTGGAGGGGCACCGCGTAGTCCAAGATGATGCCGAACTGTAATTTTGTTACTTTTGACAATAAAGGGGGTTATGTTTGAAAATACTAAAGGTGGTAAGACGACATCCCTGTATCGACAGATGGGCAAGAAGGGTGGTTTTTAAGTCGCATGCAAGAAACGGCATTAGAGCTAATTAGTTTCGTTAACGATTTTTTATGGACCAAAATTTTGATCGGGCTGTTAATCGCCTGCGGCCTTTATTTTACAATCGGCTCCAAGTTTGTCCAGTTCGGCATGTTTAAAGAAATGTTTGCCGTGCTGAAAGGATCGGGCCAGAAATCGAAAGACGGCATCTCGTCCTTCCAGGCGTTCAGCATCAGTATGGCGGCAAGGGTCGGGACGGGCAATATTACGGGAATTGCGATTGCGATCGCGCTTGGCGGACCGGGGGCTATTTTTTGGATGTGGCTCATTGCCGTCATTGGCTCCGCTTCCAGTTTTATTGAAAATACGCTGGCCCAGGTGTATAAAATTAAAGATGAAAATGGCGGGTTTAGAGGCGGGCCGGCTTATTATATGGAAAAGGGACTTAAGAAACGTTGGATGGGTGCCGTCTTTGCGGTGCTGATTACATTGTCCTTTGGTCTAGTTTTCAACTCGGTTCAGTCGAATACGATTACCGTTGCATTTGAAAGCTCATTTGGCACCAATAGGTTCATCCTTGGGCTTATTATGACGATAGTGTTTGCAGGCATTATTTTTGGCGGGGTCAAACGGATTGCGAAAGCTTCCGAATATATCGTCGTTGTCCTAGCCGTCGCTTATATCGGAGTTGCTCTTTTTATATCGTTGATCAACATAACGGAATTGCCGGGTGTCATCGCATTGATTGTCAAAAGCGCATTCGGTTTCGAGCAGGCGGCGGGCGGAGCGTTTGGCGCGATGATTTTGCAGGGCGTAAGGCGCGGCTTGTTTTCCAACGAAGCGGGTATGGGCAGTTCGCCCAATGCGGCGGCCAGCGCCGAGACGAGCCATCCCGTCAAGCAAGGACTCATGCAGGCGCTTGGCGTATTAATCGATACGCTGATTGTATGCTCCAGCACCGCCTTTATTATTTTGTTGTCGGATGCTTACAAAGGAACTGGGCTGGGCGGCATCGAGTTGACGCAAGCGGCGCTTAGCGAGCATATCGGATTATGGGGATCGGGCTTTTTGGCGCTTATGATATTTCTGTTTGCGTTCAGTACCTTGATTGGCAATTATTATTACGGGGAAACGAATATCGAGTTTTTGAAATCGGGCAAGACGGTGCTGACGGGATACCGGATTAGTGTGCTATTGATGGTTCTGTTCGGCTCCGTTGCCAAAGTTCAGCTCGTCTGGAGCATAGCGGATATTTTTATGGGCCTTATGGTCATCGTCAACTTGATTGCGATTTTGCTCCTTTCCAAAGTAGCCTTTGCGGCGCTTGCCGATTACAAAAGGCAGAAGCGGGCGGGCAAGGACCCTGTATTTTATAGGGACAGCATTAAAGGGTTGGAAGGTGTAGAGTGTTGGGAGCGGGAGCCTGCCGGGGAAAAGGCGGGCAACATTTGAGCCTGCGAGAGCAGGGGCAAACATGAATATAAACGAAAAGCGGTCAGATGCCGTTTTTTATGCTGGATAATGTGCAGAAATCGGTTGAAAAGAGATAGGAACAAAGGGAGATGGAGTACAGTTGACTATGCAAGCGGGACATCAAGATTTAACAGAACAAATGGATTTGAAACATGCCATTAAAAATGAGGTTTGTACAAAGCTTGAGGATATTTTGAGTTTGCTTAATAAAACAGAGCTGTCTGAGCTTGCTTCTACCTATTCGTTACGCGGACGCTCCAAAATGAACAAGGCGCAGCTTGCTTCGGCGCTTGCTGAAATCATCATCGAGCCGCAGCAGTTGGAAAGCGGCTCTGAATTGCTGAGCGACGAGGAACGGAAGACGTTGCTTCGCTTTAGCGAAAACATCGATCAGGCAGCATTGGAGGCTTTCCCTTTCGCAAGCTTCTCCTATGCTAGATCGCGCGGCTGGTTGTTCTGCTTTAACGATAAGGGTAAACCTTATTTCGTCATGTCGGATGAGGTTCGCGGAGCCTTCCGCGAAATGAGCGGAGAGCAAACAAGCAACAAAAGTCCGGGCCAAAGCCTCGTGTTGGATTATGTAGTGGCATGCGTAAATTTATATGGGGTTATTCCAACTAAAGAGCTCTATGCCATTTTAAACAAGCAAAATCCCGGTGTCTTGAGCGAAACGGAGTTTATTGAAATCGTAGAGCATTTGCCTCAGCTCGATTGGCACATTAAGCTCCAGTACAATCGATTTTACGATGAAACATTGGAAAGTTTGGATGAAATCGAAGCATTGGAAAATAAAGCGAAGGGCAAGCCTTATTACGCTCCGCCTAAAGCGGAATTGATGCAGTATAAAGATTCCTGGTATACGGATTCCACTTCGCAATTAGTGGCGCTGAAAACCTATATTCTCAACCATCTGAGCTCCGACGCTAACTTGGCTAGAATGCTAATTGAAGACATTCAAATGATTAGCAGTATGGAAGGATCGCTACAACACATTTTGCAAGCTTTTGAAAACAGAAATATCGAATTTAGGTACAAAGAGCAAGTAGAGGCGATTGTGCCGCTTATTATTGATGTCGTTAATCATACGAGAGTTTGGTCCAATAAGGGTCACACTCCGCTGGAATTAAAAGAAATGAATCCGGAAGCGCAGGATGCCAAGCAGGCTCCATACCGTCTGAGAGTGAACCAGCAGATCACCTCGGTAAAAGTGGGAAGAAACGAGCCTTGCATTTGCGGCAGCGGGAAGAAATACAAAAAATGCTGTGGCGCAGCCGTTTAAAAAGCGAGTCGCTACAAAACAATAATATAAGTGCAAAAAAGACAACGTCATTGTTGAATGAGTTGTCTTTTTTGCTTTTATTGCCCTTCTTTATTGAGTTATCCTCGCCATTTCGTTCTACGAGTGATCTGCCCTGTTCCTGTTAGTCCTCTTCGATCTTCAAAGTGTCCTCCAATTTATTAAGCAGAAGCATCTCCAACTGGTTCAACGTTTTTAGTGTTTGTTTGACGCTTGAGTTGATGGAGAGAAGATCATCAATGGAGCTTGGCGTCTGAATGCCTGGCAGCGTTCCTAAGGCGTATTGAATCTTCTCGGCTTCGGAGTTGATAATGTGGGCGATTCCGAGCTCCTCGACGGCAATGGAGGAAAGCAGCAAGTTGACGGCGTCTTCGGTTGTAATCGTAATGACGACGTTAATGGCCGTATTGATTGTCGAGCTGTTGTTGGCTGGATTTGGATCAAAGGTCGTTGAGGATGCCGTTGCCGTATTTCTGATGTTGCGCTGATCTGTCAGCACGACCGTTCCCCGAATCAGTACGGTAAAGGATGTGCCGCTTGCCAGAGTCCCAAGGTTAAGGCTGCCCGGCCATGGCGCGAAGGTCGCTCCACCGTCGGTCGAATACTCTACATTCGCGAGCAAGCTTGATACAGCATCCGTTAACGCCACATTGTCCGCATCGTCAGGCCCCGCGTTGGCAACAACTATGGTGTACGTTAACGTATCGCCGACGTTTACAAGCGTTGCGCTTGCCGTTTTGACAACCGATACATCCGCCGTAGGAACAACGGGAGTGACGATGGTCGACGTATTGTTCGTTGGGTTCGGGTCGGGGGTCGACGAGTTGGCTATCGCCGTATTCGAAATTGTGCCTGAAGCGGAAAGGTTGACCGTTCCTCTGATGAGCACTTCAATTGTAACGCCGCTTGCCAAAGAGGGGATTGAAATAGACCCAGGCCACGGATGGTATATCACTCCTCCGTCAATGGAAACTTGCACGTTTGAAAGTTGTGCGGGAACGGCGTCGACGACCGTAATATTTTGCGCATCGGAAGGCCCCGCATTGGTAACGGAAAGCGTATAGGTTAGCGTTTGGCCCGGCGTAACCGGGTTCGGATCGGCCAGCTTGATGATGGATACGTCGGCCGATGGACTGACAGGAACCGTTGTGGTCGATGTGTTGTTTGTAATGTCGGGATCAGGCGTTGTCGATGTCACCGTTGCTGTATTGGTGACGGATGCTGTGACGGAGGAGGCTACGCTTCCTGTAAGGAGGACGGTTTCCGAGCTGCCGCTCGCCAGCGTTCCTAGACTTATAGCTCCCGGCCATGGGTTAAACGTGACGCCGCCATCGGTTGAGTACTGGACGTTTTGAAGCGGCACAGCGTCTGACAGAGTAACGTTTTCGGCATCGGAAGGCCCAGCATTCGATACGACCAGCGAATACGTGAGTTCTGTGCCCGGAGTAATCGGACTCGGGCTTGCCGTCTTCACGACGGAAAGATCGGCGAGAGGATTAACTGGCGTAACGATGGTTGACGTATTGTTGGTTGGATCGGGATCCGGTGTTGTGGAATGGGCTGTGGCCGTGTTCGATAAGTCTCCGGTGAAGGAATCGCTGATCGTACCTTCGATGAGCAAGGTGATGCTGGCTCCGCTCGCAACAGTTCCAAGATTGACCGACCCGGGCCACGGATTAAACGTATTTCCGCCGTCCGTTGAATATTGCGGATCGGGAATCGCGCTAGACACGGCGTCTACGACGACTACATTTTGCGCGTCAGACGGTCCTGCATTGGAAACGACAATCGTATACGTGAGCAGTTGGCCCGGATTAGCCGGATCGGGGCTTGCCGTCTTCACAATCGAAATATCTGCCGAAGCGTCTACGTCCGTATCAGCCGTTGACGTATTGTTTGTTGGATCAGGGTCCGGCGTTATCGAAGCGACCGTTGCTGTATTCGATATTGAACCTGTCGCCGAAGAAAGCACGGTGCCGCGAATAAGCAGGGTGAAGGAGTCGCCGCTTGCCAGATTTCCAATGTTGATGAAGCCGGGCCACGGATTAAAGGTTACGCCTCCGTCTGTAGAGAACAACACATTAGTCAGCTCGCTTGGAGCAATATCGGTAATGATGACATTTTCCGCTGTAGACGGGCCGGCATTAAACGCCACAATGGTGTACGTTAAGTCGTCGCCTGCAAACACCGGATTGGGTGCGCCTATTTTGATAACCTGCAAATCCGCTAGCGCATTAACTCCCGTATGGTCGGTCGATGTGTTATTGGTCGGATCAGGGTCTGGCGTAGTGGAGTCCACGACAGCGGTATTGGTTATCGTTCCGGTAGCGGACGGAATAACGGTTCCTTGAATCAGAATGGTTTCGGACGCCCCGGTTACTAACGTCCCAAGACCAATCGACCCCGGCCATGGATTAAAGGTTACTCCTCCATCCGTCGAATATTCGACCCCAGTAAGCTCGCCCGGCACCGCATCCGTCAATGTGACATTTAAAGCGTTGTTGGGTCCTGCGTTGGACACGACAATGGTGTAGGTGAGCAGATCCCCAGGCTGAACCGGATTCGGGCTGCCCGTTTTGTCGACGGACAGGTCGGCCGACGTATTAATCGGCGTAATTTCGGTAGACGTATTGTTTGTCGGATCGGGGTCCGGCGTAGTGGAGGATACAACCGCCGTGTTCGTAATCGTACCCGTTGCGAGCGGATTTACTGTACCTCTGATCAAAATCGTCTCCGTGCCGCCGCTTGGCAAAGTGCCGATACTTAGCGATCCCGTCCATGGATTAAACGTCACTCCGCCATCCACCGAATATTCGGTCCCGAGCAGAGCAGCCGGGATGGCATCGGTCAACGTGACATTTTGCGCATCGGACGGTCCTGCATTGGCAATGTCAATCGTATACGTCAGCAGGTTTCCAGCGAGCACGGGGCTAGGGCTACCCGTTTTCACTACGGAAACGTCGGCAGACGTAATAACGGGCGTAGTGGACGTAGACGTGTTGTTGGTCGGGTCTGGATCGGGCGTAGTCGAAGAGACGACCGCTGTATTGACAATGTTGCCGGTTGCCGACGAACTTACCGTGCCACGAATAAGAATCGTTTCTGAGCTTCCATTTGCGAGCGTGCCAAGACTGATCGATCCCGGCCAAGGGTTGAAAGTGGAGCCGCCATCCGTCGAATACTCTACGTTCAGCAGCGAAGCCGGAACAGCATCGGCCAGCGTTACGTTAGCGGCATCGGAAGGACCCGCATTAGACACGATCAGCGTATAAGTGAGCAGATCGCCGGAGAGAACCGGACTTGGGCTATCCAGCTTCACAACCGAAATATCCGCCGATGCGCTGACAGGAGTGACCGTTGTGGATGTGTTGTTCGTTGGATCAGGGTCCGTTGTCGTTGAGCTTACGACCGCCGTATTGACGATAGAATCAGTTGCCGACTGACTTACCACGCCTCTGATTAAAACAGTAGTCGATGCGCCGTTCGCTAAAGTGCCGAGGCTGACCGCGCCTGGCCATGGGCTGAAGGTGATACCTCCATCGGTGGAGTATTCCGCGTTGTCCAGCTCGCTAGGAACAGCGTCGGTCAACGTGACTTGATCCGCATCGTTTGGTCCCGCATTGGATACGACGATGGTGTAAGTGAGCGTTCCTCCCGGAGCAACAGGGACGGGGCTGGCCGTTTTGACAACCGAGATATCTGCCAGCGGATTAATAGGAGTGACAATTGTGGACGTATTGTTGGTTGGATTTGGGTCTGGCGTTGTGGAAGCGACTGTTGCCGTATTAGAAATGGCTCCAGCAGCCGACAAGCTGACCGTCCCTTGCAGCAGAATCGTCACCGAATCTCCGCTTGCGAGAGTACCGAGACCAATCGAGCCGGGCCACGGATTGAAAGAAACGCCGCCATCGAGAGAGTATACAACTCCGGTAACCGCAGCCGGAACCGCATCGGTGACGACTACGTTGTCGGCGGCGGAAGGGCCGTCATTCGCGACGAGAAGCGTGTAAGTCAGCGTCTCTCCCGGCGTAACGGGGACAGGGTCCGCCGTTTTCACAATCGAGACATCCGCCGACGGATTGATTGGCGTAACGGCGGTCGAAGTGTTGTTAGTCGGATCAGGGTCAGGAGTTGTGGAGGATACGATTGCTGTATTTGTGATGTCTCCGGTTGCAGATGCGGCTACGGTTCCGCGAATAATAATGGTTTCGGTCGTGCCGTCAGCGAGAGTTCCAAGGCTAAGCGAGCCCGGCCAAGGGTTAAACGTAATGCCGCCGTCGACCGAATACTGGGGGTTTAAAACCGAAGCGGGTACTGCATCGGTTAACGTTACATTTTGCGCGGCGGAAGGACCCTCATTGGCGACAACGATGGTATACGTCAGTGTATCGCCTGGTATGACCGTGCTTGGTAATGCCGTTTTCACTACTGAAACATCCGCCGATTCGCTAACCGGGACGACGACCGTCGACGTATTGTTTGTCGGGTCAGGATCAGGCGTAGTGGAGGATACCGTTGCCGTGTTGGTAATGCTTCCTACGGCGGAAGGACTGACCGTTCCTCTAATCAAAATCGTTTCCGACGCTCCGCTAAGAAGCGTTCCGAGGCTAAGCGAGCCCGGCCATGGATTAAACGTGACTCCGCCGTCGACCGAATACTCAGGGCTCAGAATTGTACCCGGCACCGCGTCGGCGAGAAGTACATTTTGAGCGTCTGACGGTCCGGCGTTTGCGATTACGATTGTAAAAGTAAGCGGGTTGCCCGGCGTGACAGGGCTAGGGCTTGCCGTTTTGACAACCGACACGTCGGCCGATGTTACCACAGGCGTTACGATAGTCGACGTATTGTTGGTCGGATCGGGATCCAGTGTCGTCGAGCTGACGACTGCCGTATTCGTAATCGAGCCTGTTGCGGAGGAGTCGACAATGCCGCGGATCAAAATCGTTTCGGCATTGCCGCTTGCCAGCGAGCCTAAGTTGACGGAGCCCGGCCACGGTTGAAACGTAACTCCTCCGTCTAGCGAAAATTGGACATCCGAGATGACTCCCGGCACGGCATCGGTCAACGTGACATTTTCCGCATCGGACGGTCCGGCATTGGAGACGACCAAGGAGTACGTAATTAAGGAGCCTGCCGTTACCGGATTCGGAATCGACGTTTTGACGATGGATACATCCGCCGAAGGAGCGACCGGCGTTACAATTGTCGATGTGTTGTTAGTTGGATCCGGGTCCGGTGTAGCCGAATTGACCGTAGCGGAATTCGTAATGGAATCCGTGACTGAAGAGCTTACCGTTCCCCGCAGCAAAATGGTCGCCGAATCTCCGCTCGGTAAAGTACCAATATTGACGGAGCCAGGCCATGGATTAAACGTGACTCCTCCATCCGTAGAATACTCCACATCGACAAGCTCGCTAGGCGCTGCGTCAATGACCTCGACATCAACAGCATCGGAAGGCCCCGCATTGGCGACGAGGAGTGAATATTCCAGCACTTGACCGGGAACGGCGGGATCGGGACTTGCCGTTTTCACAATTGAAACATCTGCTGAAGTATCGACTTCCGTATCGACGGTCGACGTATTGTTGGAGAGGTCGGGATCGGGTGTCGTGGAAGAAGCGGTTGCGGTATTTGTAATGGTCGTAGTGACCGAAGAGTTTACTGTTCCTCTTATCAAAATAGTGCTGGAATCGCCATCCGCCAAAGTGCCAATGTTGATGGAACCCGGCCATGGATTAAAGGTCGCTCCGCCATCCGTCGAAAACTCCACATCGCTAAGCTCGCTCGGAACGGCATCGGCAATTGTCACATTTTCGGCTTCGGACGGTCCCGCATTGGTCGTGACAATGGTATACGTCAGCTGCTCGCCCGCAATAACGGGGTCGGGGCTGTCGACTTTAATAATGAATACATCGGCCGAAGCATTAATGCCCGTCGTCTCCGTCGAAGTATTGTTCGTGGGATCGGGGTCCGGCGTAGTTGAGGAAACGACTGCTGTATTCGTAATGAGTCCTGTAGCCGCCGGATTTACCGTTCCTCGAAGGAGGATCGTCTCCGTTGCGCCGTTGTTTAAGGTGCCTAAACTAAGCGAGCCCGGCCATGGATTAAAGGTGAAGCCGCCATCGGTAGAATATTCGACGCCCGTGAGGACGGCGGGAACCGCGTCGGTCAGCAGCACATTTTGAGCCGTATTCGGCCCGGCATTGGAGACAACGATAGAGTAGGTGAGCACGCCGCCCGACAGCACAGGATCGGGGCTGCCAATTTTGACGACCGCTAGATCGGCCGAAGTATTGACTGGCGTAATTTCGGTCGACGTGTTGTTCGTCGGGTCCGGGTCCGGCGTAGTCGAATTTACGGTAGCTGTATTCGTTATCGTTCCGGTAAACAGCGGATCGACGGTGCCTCGAAGGAGGATGGTCTCCGCTGCTCCGTTTACAAGCGTCCCGAGACTGATCGCACCCGGCCACGGATTGAATGTGACTCCGCCGTCCAAAGAATATTCGGGACCGATGATGGAGCCTGGCACAACATCCGTTAGCGTAACGTTCAATGCATCTGAAGGTCCGGCATTGGCGGCTACAATCGTATAGGTCAGGGTGCCCCCTGCCGGAACGGGACTTGGGCTGCCCGTCTTCTCTACGGAAATATCCGCTGATTCAATGACGGGGGTAGTGGTCGTCGACGTATTGTTGGTTGGATCCGGGTCCGGCGTCGTCGAGCTTACAATGGCTGTATTCACGATTGCGCCGACAGCGGAGGAAACGACGGTTCCAGTAATGAGGACGGTAACGGATGAGCCCGCAGGAAGCGTGCCGAGACCAAGGGACCCCGTCCATGGATTAAAGGTTGCACCTCCATCGGTCGAAAATTCCACTCCGGCAAGCGCCCCGGGCACCGCATCCGTAAGCGTCGCATTTTGCGCGTCGGACGGCCCTGCATTAGACACTACAATCGTATACGTCAACAGGTCTCCGGCAAGCACCGAATTGGGACTGTCCAGCTTTACAACCGACAGGTCGGCCGATTCGAGAACGGGCGTTATAATCGTTGAGGTGTTGTTGGTCGGGTCCGGGTCTGGGGTCGTCGATGTGGCGATAGCCGTATTTGTAATGGAATCCGAAGAGGAAGGGCTTAACGTTCCTCTGATCAAAATCGTCTCCGAAGCGCCGATTGCGAGAGAGCCTATGAGGAACGTTCCCGGCCATGGAGCGAAGGTTACTCCTCCGTCCGTCGAAAACTCCGGGTTCGTGAGCTCGCTTGGCACGGCATCGATAAGGGTGACGTCATCGGCAACATCCGGTCCGGCATTGGCAACGACAATCGTGTACGTAAGCGGTTCTCCCGCTGTCGCTGGCGACGGGCTTGCCGTTTTGACGACGGACACATCCGCCGATTGATTGATTGGGGCGATGGACGTCGACGTATTGTTGGACAAATCGGGATCTTCCGTTGGACTGCTCACTGTTGCCGTATTAATGGTAGTGCCTGTTGCGGAGGTGCTTACGGTCGCCTTGATGAGAACCGTAATGGAGCCGCCAGCAGGCAATGTTCCAAGCGCTAGACTCCCCGTCCAAGGATGGAAGGTTGCTCCGCCGTCAATACTGTACACCGGACCTACAATTTCAGGAGGAATGGGATCTGTCAGCGTTACGCTGTTAGCGGTATCCGGCCCGTTGTTGGTGACCACAATCGTATATTGAATAGGATTTCCAGCCGTAAGCGGAATCGGGCTGGTCGTCTTGACGACCATTAAGTCCGCGATTTGATTGACATTCAAAATATAGTCTTCCACTTCACCGTCGGAAGCGGGGCCGAGGCTTCTCGTATCCTCAGCGGTAGGCGTGGCGGCATTCCCATTGACCAGGACGTCGGTAGTCAGCCGCAGTCTGACAAAGGTTTGACTAGGAGAGAGTACGACTCCTGACGGCACCGTGAAGCTAAGCGGGATCGACTGGGTTCCGGGCAGCGACGGGACGACTTGAGCGGGCGCGGCTTCGTTGCCTTGGAAAATTCCGTTTCGGTTGAAGTCGATCCAGCCGTACAAATTCGCAGGCGTCCCCGTATTGTTCGTCACCGTAACGTGGAGGACATAGCCTGTCGCGCTGACAGAGAGTGTGCTGAGCGGCACCGTCAATCCATCGTCCTGAATGCCTTTTGAAATATCGTCGCCGGTGGCGGTTGGATTTTGATAGGCGTCGTTTTCCGATGTCACTTGAGTTCCAAGGAAAAGCGCATTCTGAATTTCATGCCGTGGGCCGTTATTGGCCAGCAAAGTGGAGTAGTTGTTAGGACCGTTCCCGGCGGACGTATCCGGCGCATCGCCAAAATCGATATTGATTGTAGCGAGCAAGCACATGGTAGCATCGTTGAACGAGGTCGTTACGGTGGTGGAGAGAGGAACGGCGGTAGCGGTATTTCCGGAAATGGTATATTTAAAAATCGTGCCGGTTGGATTGGAAATGGCATAGATGTTGCCCGTTGAGTCCTGAGCAATCGCGCCAAAAGGCCCCGTATTATGCGGGGTAGTTGTTAAACTTGTGATGTTGCCCGTCGTGGGAGAAATACGTTGGACGAAGCCTGTTGGATTGATTCCATATAAAAAGCTGGTTGAAGGATTGTATACCCAATCGCTTACGTTCAAAGTTGTGCTGAGGCCGACGCCAAAATTGCTCGTTTGCTCCGTGTAGCCCGTGGCGGGATTGACCAGCTTCATGAAGGTGGAGGAGTTAGGCCGCAGGTCGATGACATAAAAGCGGTTAGCCGTATTGACGGAAATGTACAAAAAGCCGTTCAGGTCAAATGCCCCTACGTTGTAGCCGTCTACCGGCAACCCCGGAGGAGAGGGCGAAAGCGTAATTAAATTTCCGCTGTTGTCGACTCGAACGACGTTATTGGTCGTTTGATCATAGGCGTAAATATAGTTGTCGAGCACATTGTAGCCAATGGCGTTCACATTGTCGGGCGGATTGAGCAAGCCTTGCACGGCTGCGTTGCCCGTCACAACGTTGATGTTGTACCAAGTCGTAGGGGTGCCTGCAAATTGAATTAAGCTCGTACTGCAACTGAGAGGGTTATTAATCGTATCATGGCTGAAGTTATTGTTTGCAATGGTGACATTGTTGTTGATTTGAGTAGTGGTCACGCTTACCGTCAGTTTGCGGGGGCCATTAGAAAACGTAAAGCCAGTAGGCTGCGTAAAGGTGGTTGGCGGGCAAGTCGATCCTGGGTTTGCCACGGGCTCGTAAACCGTATAGGTGCCCGCCACTGTAACGGTAAAACTGTAATTGCCGTTCGCATCGGTTTGCACAGGGATGCAGGTGCCCGCGGAACTGCTGCTGAGCACAACAAAAACACCTGGAATACCGGGTTCTCCAGGGTTAAAAACGCCATTATGATTTAAGTCATTAAAGACTATGCCTGTTATTGTAGCCGGCAACTTTAATCCTCACCTTTCTCCCTTATCTTTTTCTATAGCCACAAGTTGTACACTATCTATTTTCCTCTCTGCCTTTTCATGAAATGAATGTGATATAGTATGCATTCCTAACTAAAAGGATCATATTAATCGGTCATAGGCCATAATTTCCGCATATGCGGAAAAGAGATGGGGAGGACGAGTTTTTTGAAAAAAGTGATTCCATCCTAAATTACTGACAGGCTGTTGTCAGTGATAGTCGTCTATACTTTGAAATACAGATGAGAGATCGCGGCATCATCAAAATATGAGGAGGAATTACCTATGTATCTTTCTATTGAAGCCTTTATTGAGGATTATCGGACGGAATCTATGTTCACCGAGAAGCTGCTGAGATTGCTCACAAACGAGTCTTTATCTCAAGGAATAGCGGAGGGCTGCCGAGAACTAGGGGCGCTCGCTTGGCATCTCATTCCGCCGATGGGCCTGCTCGGTCCAACCGGACTTCACTTTCAAGTGCCGCCAGAGCCTAACGAAGCTGCACTTACGGCCAGTGCGATTGCCGATGCATACAGCGCAACAGCCGCTGCTTTAATGGATGCTGTCACGGCTCAGTGGACGGACGAAACCCTTCACGAAGAGGTTGATATATATGGATACACATGGAAAAATGGTTATACGCTGGCTCTTTTTGTGAAGCACGAAATTCACCATCGCGGACAATTGACGGTGTTGATGCGTCAAGCGGGGCTGCCGTTGATTGGCATATACGGGCCGACCAAAGAAGAGTGGCTTGCCATGAGCGCCAACGGTTGAATTATTTTTCCATTTATCCTTGACCTTGACACCAGTGTCATGCTTTATAATGACAATAACAAGCAGGAAAGGAGGAGCTTACTTGAAGATCGGTCAATTGGCAAAGTTGACGGGAGTAAGCGCCAGAGCTGTACGCCACTATGACAAGAAGGGGTTATTGCCGGCTACCCGAAGCGATAACAACTATCGGGAATTCGATGAGTCGGTTGTGGAAACCATTCATACGATTCAGCTGTATCTTCAGCTTGGTTTAACGACGGATCAAATTAAAGATTTATTGTATTGTCCTTATATTAAACAGCAGGAAAGTCTTCGTACGGAAGAGTATTGCGAAGAGTTGTATGAGCTATACAAAGCCAGGAAGCAAGAGATCAGCAGGCAAAGGCATGTTCTGGAAGAGGCTTGGGTTCGCTTAGGGAAACAAATTCAGACGATGGAAGAAAATAGAGATAAGTGGGTATAGGGCGGAGGAGGAGAGAAACATGACGATTTTAGTAGCGGGAGCAACAGGCAACGTTGGACGTCATATTGTGCAGCAGCTCGTTGAAGCTGGGCAGTCTGTACGAGCGTTATCGCGCAGACCCGACAAAGCTCATTTCCCGGAAGGCGTAGAAGTGGTGCAAGGCGATCTTTCATCGCCGGAGACGCTGGAGAAGGCGCTTAATGGAGTGAAGGGCCTGCATTTAATTACATTCAACGGCGAGGGGTTTGCCCCATTGCAAACGGGACCGGAAATTGTAAGGCTGGCGGAACAAGCCGGGGTGAAGCGGGTTACCGTTTTGTGGAACGGAGAAGACGGACCGGTAGAGCAGGCTGTTCAGGAGAGCGGACTAGAGTGGACCATTTTGCAGCCAGTTGAATATATGAGCAATTCATTGGAATGGGTCGAGTCGATTCGGACGGAGGGCATTGTGCGGGAGCCGTTTGATACTCTCTCCACTGTCATCCATGAAGCTGATATTGCCAGCGTTGCTGTAACGGCGCTGCTCGAAGACGGTCATGCCGGCAAGTCTTATACGATGACAGGTCCCGCAGCGTTGTCAGTAGCCGAAAGAGTAAGGATAATGAGTGAAACGCTTGAACGGAACATTCAATATGTAAAAGTAGATTTAGATCAAGCTCGTGAGCGGATGCGAGCTAGAGGAGCGACGGAGGAAGTGATTGAATTTGTAGTCGGATGGCATGAGAATCCGCCTGAGTCCGCCTATACCGTCTTCCCGACTGTGGAACAAGTGACGGGCAAACCGGCTCGTACTTATGAGCAGTGGGTTGCTGAGCGAGCTCAGGATTTCACCCTTTTATAGCGGAGCCATTTTTCAGCAAATAAGGTAAGTCGTTTTTATAAATGAAAAAAGCCTGGCATCAAGAGGGGGAACTGACCCCCGTTAATGAGACAGGGATCAAAACACCTAATTCTATTCTAGATAGCCAGTTGCCGATATTCAATCGGCGACTGGTTATTTAGTT
>NZ_JBHTHB010000009.1:0-87918 GCF_042675505.1 Paenibacillus sp. GCM10027627 | reverse complement strand
TACTTGGACCGCAGGGTCCTGGGAGAGTAGGACGTCGCCAAGCACAGATGACCTACCGTAGATGATACGGTAGGTTTTTTGTTGTGCGTGGGATCGTTCCTCTCCAAAGGATGCTCGAGTGACTCACAGAAGTGAATAGAAAAAGCCCACAAAGGCAAAGAGCATGCCTTTGTGGGCTTTTTTGGTATGTGAAGAGATTAGTGAATCTTCTTAATTGGCTGTTACAGCGGAAATATTGGCTTGGGCTGATGAGGCAGGTTTTAATTTGTTTTTCTTATATGCAGCTAAGATGGCGGAGGTGACAGCGATCGAAAGGACCGAATACACCCCACTTACAAGGGAGTAAGTGACCAAGCTCATGACGATTACAATGAAATCGAAAACAAAGTTGCTTTTGCCAGGATTAATGCCGTACTTCTTATGCAGGTACACACAGATGATCGTGACTCCGCCAAGCGATGCCCCGTTTCTAAATAAACCGATAAGACCGACACCGATAAATGCCCCGCCTACAATAGTACCAATCCACGTCGGAATGGAAAAGTCGGGCAGTAAGGCATCAAGAGAAGTTAAAGATGTTAGTATAGCGATGGATATGATCGTTCGTATTGTAAAAGCTTTGCCCATGGAATAAAACGAAAAGATGAAAAATGGAAGATTAAGCAAAGCAAACATAAAGTGGAAGGGGATGTCCAACATTGGCGATATGCTTAAAGATAAACCGGCAGTTCCTCCCGTTACAACAGCGGAGTGTTTTAAAATAATGACGCCGCCAGCCGTTACGAAGCAGCCGATTGCAATTTGAAGCCATTTTTGAAGTGATGCCTTCATTTTGAAGCCTGACAATAGAAGCATTTTGCATGCACCACCTGGTTAGGTATTATATAAAATAGAATACAACAAGGGGATTTCAGCTGGTATGGCATTGTGAATGAAATACATGTTAATATATTTAACATTGAATGAAATTCCCGCCATGTACGATCAAAATGAAAAGGGGACAAAAAGATGGATCAACTGGATGAATCCCTCCTTCGTTTGCTTCAAGAGGATGGACGGATGACGGTAAGCGAGCTTTCGAAAAAAATGGCGTTGAGTCGTCCCAGCATATCCGAACGCTTGCTTCGATTGCAGGAAAAAGAGATTATTACGGGATTTAGTGCACGAGTATCGCCGCCGGGCGTCGGGAGAGCTATTCAGCTCATTATTCAAATCAGCGAGTTGAAAGTTTCACCGAATGAGTTCGAAAAAAGAATTGTCGGCGACGACGATATTTTGGAATGCCACCGCGTTACGGGCACAGTCAGCTATATCATCAAGGCGGCTGTCACAGGGATGGACACGCTCAGTATGCTGGTGGAGCGTCTAATGCCATATGGAAATGTAAATACATCGGTTATTCTTTCGTCTCCAGTGACCGATCGCCCAATCCTTCCGAAGAAATAAGCTCGCAAATATTTCTAACGAAATGTTTCTAATGAAGACATTCAGGGTATCCCCTTGTAAGAGGCGCTTAGTCGATTAGTCGAACAAGGCAAATGGCGCTATATAAGGGGGATTACATATGAAAAAAACGCTTCTAGTGGCTGCCGCCGCTATCATGATGCTGGCAGGTTGCTCTTCCGGCCAAAAGGAAAAATTACCTGAAGAACCGTGGAATTATGAGACAGGAAGAGTGATCGCCATAGAGGAAAGCCGAGTTCTTGTCGTGGAGAGTGCCGATATTACAGACATTGAAATTACGGCAGATAAATCTGCGGTTGATGAGCTATTAAAAGTGACGAAGCCGGATGCCATTTGGTTGACGGTGACGGATATGGCGGAGACAAGCGACATTGTTGTAGGCGATGAAGTCCGCGTTGAACTCGAAGGAGAAGTAAAAAACAGTTACCCTGCGGAAGGCAACGCCTCTCAAATAATGAAAGTGACGGTTCCAGCGTAAGCCTTGAAAATGCAAGCTTTCAACGGTGCATGAACGCATCCAAAAGTGTAATCTGTTGTTCATGCTCCGTTCATAAAAAACTTGTAAGCTAGTGACTGGATGCGGTCACATAGAAGTCGGCTGCGAGGTGTAGCCTATTTTTTTTGCCCACTATATGATAATGATTATCATTTTTGATTGGGAGAAGTGCCGCTTATTTATTGGGCGCCAGGCATTACCCGGTTTAAGTGCTGCCCAAGCAAGGGCATTGAGGGAGGGATTGTATAATTGTTCGCAGCTTGTTGTAACAGATTCATGACCAAGAAAAAACGGATAAGGAGTGAGCATTTTTGAAAACAGGATTTAAACGTATCGTTATGGTTTGGTTGTCCCTTTGTTTAACGTTAACGCTGCTGCAAATCGGGCCAATCGTTTCAGCGGCAAGCGGCTCTGCCAATTCTTCGATTCCGAACGGAGTGTACGAAGTAGACTTCAACATTATGGAGGACGGGAAAACCAGTGTTTCGACAGCGAATACTTACATGAAAATTCCCGGTACAAAAGGCAAGCTCACAGTTAACAACGGCGTCATATGGTTTGAACATGAAATTGAAACGGAAAATCTCGGCAAATTCAAATATTTAGCGTATCGTCCAGACGGAGTGCCAAAAGGCGTAATCGTCAATTCGGTTGTCCAGGATAAAACCGGCTATATCGATGCCGCAATGACAGACGGGGCGGCCAGCCAACGTAAAGTGCTGAAATATGGCATCTCGGATATAGCAAAGCCGCAAGATATTATGATGCATATCGATATCACGCAAATTAGCTATAACCATTGGTATCATGCCCAAATTAAAATCGATACTTCACAGTTCAACCTGCCGGGTGGCGGGACGGAGGGGCCGGGCGAAGGCGGACCGGGAACTGGACCGGTCACTTTGGAGCAGTTGAATGGGCTCATTGCATCGGCTAAAACGGTTTATGCGGCAAGTGTCGAAGGGACGGGTTTTGGACAATTCCCCGCTGGCAGCAAACAGCAGCTTGATACGGCTATTTTTAACGCAGAGGTCAGACTGTCGCTTGCCGCTCCAGGCGATACAGCCGCTTACGGTTCTATCCATCAGGAGTTGAACCAGCAATTGACTGCTTTCAAAGCTCGGCAAATCGTTGCGAATAAGACGGCTCTGCAAGCGCTTGTTCCGACTATGAAAGCATTTGTGAATGCGGCTACGGTTAGAGGGCAAGCCAACGGGTCGCCGGGCAGCGTAACTGCGGCAGTTGTTGCAGGAGAATACGAGCATACGTATATTAATACTTTAAAAGAAAAACTGCTGATAGCGGATGTACAGTTGACCGATCCTTCCGTTACTCAAACAGCTGCCGACAACATGGTGACGAATCTGCGCGATTATTATGAGACATCCCTGCAAAATCGCTATGTAGCGAACGAGCCGCTCCAAATATATGTATTGGACACAGCAGGGGATACCGCTGTAGAGTCTCCTTTTGCGAGCGAAATCGATAGAACGGCTACAACACTGACTCATACAAAAGATTATTCAACCTTCGGTGAAATGCGGGCTAATTTAAAACTGAACGTTACACCAGATGAAAACAAAGTGTATTGGTTCGGCGCATGGGGAGACGGGACATATATTAGCCCGGATATGTATGAGCAATACAATATGCTGTCGGCCGTTACCGTAACCCCTAACAGAGCGGTGAGTGCAGACGTTTACCAAGGGGTTATTAAAGCATCGGACCCTAACAAAGATACACAGTGGACGGGACTTGGCCATATTACATTTAAGCTGGGAGGGACAAAAAGATCGCTGTATGTCAGCTTTAACCGGCTGATTCATGAAAAGCTGCAGCAATTGGTACAACTGGCTGAACGGAATCATCAGTCGGCTCCTAAGCTTGAAAGTGCGGATCAAGCTGCATATGACAATGCTAAAGCCAATTTGTCCGCCGCCATTCAAACGGCTGATCCAGTCTCCAAAAATTTGAATGCGACTAGGCAGGCGATTTTGAACGCGGAAGCTGGACTAAAGACGGCATTAGATGCGTTCAAAGCGGTAGCCCAATTTGAATACGATGTGTACTTCTCTACTTTGCATGCCAATCAGGCTGCTTTTTCGGTGGCGGACAGTTACCTTTTCAAACCGGCAAAAGTGAGTCCGCTAGCGGATGGAACCAAAGCCGTTACGTTTACGGTTACGGATAGCTCGTCTATCAAAAGCCTGCAAGCGGAGCGAGGCGGCGTATACCATGAAGCGGAAACGGTAAGTGAAAATGCGGCGGCGAACAGCCGGGTTGTTAAAATTATCGTGAGTGACCTGGCCTCGCTCATTCCTGCAAAAGTAAAAGTTTCGACACCGCGTCAAGGCGGCGTTTACGAGCAAACATATGATATCCGTTTCAATTTTAACGGGGTAGACAATCGTGCGTTGCAAGCGGCCATTGGGGGCGCTTCGGCCAAGCTTAGAACTGCCGTTACAGGAACGGGACTCGGGCAATACTCGGATTCGGCTAAAGCCGCGCTTTCGGCTGCAATAGTGGAGGCGGGCAAACCGGCTGCGAACGGGCCAAATTCCGAAGCTCAGACTGCGGCTGCGTTAACGGCGCTTCAGACAGCAGTACGCACTTTTGAAGCTTCCGCCGTTACAGCCAACCAGCTGCCGGATGGAGAATATACGATTGGATTTTCGCTATTAAAAAGCGACAGGGACGAAGCTTCGTTCGTCAACGGTTTTGTCCATTCTCCCGCAAGGCTGACGATTTCCGGAGGAACGAAAAAAATTGCTTTTACCCTGAAGCAAAGTGCGGAAATCCCTTCTTTTAAAGTCAATGGGCAAAATGTCGTTGTACAAAGCACTAATGTTTCTGAAAATACTAGAGTCGTTTATTTCTCTATTTCCGATCTGACCGTTAACCCTACTGGATGGGCTAAATTCAATTGGGCTGCGCAAAACAATTACAACGAATACGATTTGCGCTTTAAGCTTGATCTGCCATCTATAGCTCCATATGTTGCACCGAATCCAGGCGGCCCAGGTACAGGACCTAATCCGAATCCGGGAGCTCTTCAGGACGGTTATTATTTTATCAGTTATCGTATTTTGAAAAATGGAACAGACAGTACCTCCATTGCCAACGAATATGTTTTCAGTCCTGCTTTGCTTAAAGTGGAGGGGGCTAGCAAAACGATTTCTTTTACAGTGAAGCGGAGTTTTGAAATCAACAATATTACGATGAATGGAAGCAGCGGCAGCATAGTCAGTCAAAACCCGGCTAAAAATACGAGGGTTGTCTCGTATTCTATTCCTAATTTAACGGATAAGCATAGCGGCACCGTACGGGTCGATTGGGCGGAAGTGAACTATCATCACTCCTACGATATTCAGTTCCAGTTCTATGAAAACTCAATTGCGCCTGCAGGTGCGAATCCATCGGTACCGGGCTCCGAGTCTGACGGCAACGTTTCCGGGCCTGGACTTGAAAATCCCGGCCAGCAGCCCGGTAAAGAAGGCGAAGGAGAAGAGGAAGAGGGAAGCGGCGAAGAAAACGGTACAGGCAACGAGGTCAGCTTCAACGATACAAAAGGGCATTGGGCCTTCCCATCGATCAGCAAAGCAGTAGAGCTGGGAATCGTTAACGGCTTCGCAGACGGCAGCTTCCGGCCGGAGCAAAAGGTTACTCGCGGAGAGTTCGCTTCGCTCATCAGTCGCGCGCTGAAGCTGGATGGAGAGACGGGTGAGATTTCTTTCCAAGATAGCGATCAAATCCCGGATTGGGCGAGCAAGCATGCGGCATTGGCAGCAAAAGCCGGACTTATCGGCGGATATGAGGACGGCTCGTTTAAAGCTGGAAAACAAATGACAAGGGCGGAATTGGCCGTTATCATTGCGAGAGCTTCGGGAATTAAGTTGGATGACCAAACAAAGCTTGATTTTACGGACGGCTCGGATATTCCGGTTTGGGCAAGGAAAGAAATTGCGGCAGCGGCAGCGGCGGGTCTCGTCGAAGGCAACGCGAGCAATCAGTTTGAACCGCATGCCATAGCAACTAGAGCACAAGCTTTGACCTTGATTATCCGTTTGCTGGAATGGAAAGAAAAAGCTCAGCTGGAGAAAGAGGCGGCGAGCGCGGAGGGAAATAAGGCGGAGCAAGCGAAGAAAGTCGAGTAAGTAAAGCCAAGTTGAGTGAGCAAAGGACACTCAGAGATGCAAGGAAAGCTCAGAGAGTAAGGAAAGTTCAGAGAGCAAGGAAATCCGAGTAGTAAAGAAAGCTGAGCAAAATTGAGTAAGTCAAGAAAGCTGAGCAAAATTGAGTAAGTCAAGAAAGCTGAGCAAAATCGAGTAAGTCAAGAAAGCTGGGCAAGCAAAGAAATTCGAGCAAGCAAAGAAGCAGCCAAAGCATCAGCCAAAGCATCAGTAGCAAACCCTCCTCAAGCCCATTTAGGTGCCTGAGGAGGGTTTTTGGCATCAGCAAAGACAAAAGCAAAAGCAAAAGCAAAGACAACAGCTAAGGTAAAGGCAAAAAAACGGCAGAAGGGAATAGGACCAGAATAGACAAAAGATTGCGTGTTCAATCGCGTAAAGATTGCATTAGCTTCCGTAAAAATTGCGTTAGTTTAAAGATCACGTCAGTGCAAAAAGAGTACAAACGAGCTTAATCCAACTCTTGATAACGCGAAGGACTGTTGTAACAGGAAAGCTCCTATGCAGAGCGCTGGCTACTGTTTGCTGACGGTTGACGCTACCTTGCAGGAGGGGTACTCTTCAACCCAATCCTCAAGTGGGGTCCGGGTTTAGCCCTTTAATGATCTTGAAATGTCGATGGTGGAGCTGAACCTCCAGAGCCCTTTACAACGAGTCAGCCAGATGACGGTGCAAAACGAAAAAAACCGCCCCGCGGCCGAAGCCGGGAGCGGACTTTAGCTGAACAGCGGTTGCCCGTGTCAGCGGCAGAAATGCTAGCTCGTATAGATACGCGAGCCTAGGTTTCTTTTTACAGCCAATCGATAAACAGCTTGTATTCAGCCGAATGGAAGCCGCCTGCATTGACATGCAGCGCAACAGGAAGGTTGTCAGTCAAGTTGTTGACACCGCTGAAAGTGAAGTAAGTGTAGGAGCCGGAAACCGATTTTGTTGCCGATACTTCGTACACAGTGTCTCCCGTAGGACCGCCATTCAAGTCCACTTTCAGGTAATTGTAGCTAACTGGAATAAGAGGGAAGGAAGGCTCGAAATTTTTCAGTTTAACCGTTACGGTATAATTGCCTGCTGAGCCTGTTACGTCTACTGCGCCGCCATCAATGTAGGAGCTTGCATGCGTCGATGGAGCGCCGGAGCTGTTCAGAAACTGAACGGAATAAGCAGCCGCGTTGGCCGGAATCGCCAGCACCAGCACAAGGGCCAGCGCCATTAGCATCGAAATCGTCGTTTTTTTGAAGGAAGCTTTGTTCAACATCATGAAAAACACTCCTTTAGATTTAATAGTTTTTTTGGCAATGCCGCTTCTGCTGCCCTCAGGTGCGAAGAGGGCCCCTCAGTAGACTACCTCTATCCTCCTTCTGCAAAAGGTTCGGTCGCTGGCTTGCGATACATATTGGACGTTAATGATTATCATTCTCATTATATGGCGAAAAAAAAGCCGCCCTTCCCATATGTTTACCATGAACGAATACTCCAGAACCAAGAACCCGAATTTGACTACACCCCGGATTGTACAGCTCTTGTATGAACGGCGTATGAACTTTAGATTACAAATCGGGACAAACTGCCGCTGCACGGGATTGGAAAAAATGTAATCTGGAATTCATGCTCCGTTCACAATCGAACTGTAAAATCCTATTGAAGTTTCATTGATAATCAATCTCAATAATGTTCGCTTGGAGGCATGGCAAACTTGATAGCAAACATAAGGCGGTGGATGGGGGCTTTATTGTCTGTTCCGCTGCTGGCAGCAATGACGGCAGGATGCGGCACTGACGCAAGCAGCTTTCAAGCTAGCGACAAGGGCGGGACGGAAAGCGCGGTCGTCATAACCGATTTTGCCGATCGCGAAGTCACTCTACATGATCTTCCAAAAAGAATAGTGGCTCTTGGCAATGGAGAGGTCGATATTGTTTACGCGCTTGGCGGCACTTTAGTCGGGAGGCCGGAGGATAATGCAGGACTAATTACGGAAGGGGTCAAAGACGTTCCTGTTGTCGGATCGGCCCATACCGTCAATTTGGAGGAGATAGCGGTTGTCCAGCCAGATGTAGTGCTTGGAAACAACCCAATGAATCTAAACGACATTCCTCTGCTGGAGGGCATCGGCTCAAAGGTTGTACTGACCGAAGCCAATTCTATCGATGATATTCGTCGACAAATTGAGCTGTTCGGCAAGCTGCTGAATAAAGAAGATAAAGCTTCGGAGTTGATTAAGGAGATAGATACCGAACTTGCACAGTGGAAAAACAAGACCCAAAGTCAGCGGCGGGCATTGATCGTGTATGGCGCCCCGGGTACTTTTTTGGCAGCCTTGCCGCAGTCGCTTGCTGGAAATGTGCTGGAGACGGCCGGAGGTGCAAACATCGCGGCGGAGTATGCTAGACTGCAAAACTATCCTAATTACGCGCAATTGAATACGGAGCGGGTGGTGGAATCCGGTCCCGATGTCATTTTTATTATGACTCATGGCAATAAGGAGGATGTTGAAAAAAGCTTCCTCCATGAGATGGAAGGCAATCCCGCTTGGCAGACGGTCCCCGCAGTGCGCGATGGACGGATACACGTTCTGCCGCCGGAACTGTTCGGTATGAACCCCGGCACGCGAATTGCAGAAGCCGTTCATCTGCTTGGGGAGCTGCTGCATTCATGAACGTTCAGGTGAGAAATAAAAGAAGACGGTGGATCGGTTCGGCTCTTCTTCCCTTGTTGGCAGCAGTGTTCTTATATGGGATAGGGAGCGGTTCGGCTTCCATTTCGGTATATGAAATTTGGCTCGCTTTGCTAGGTAAAGGGGATGCCGCTACAGGTTCGATTATTTGGAACTTAAGGCTGCCGAGAGTGTTGGTCGGAATGCTGACAGGTGCATGTCTGGCCGCGTCGGGGGCCCTCTTGCAAGCTGTGATGAAAAATCCGCTTGCCGACCCCGGCGTGATCGGAGTTTCGGCGGGCGGAGGATTGGCAGCCGTAGTAGCCCTTGTCATTTTCCCGCAATTCAGCTTTTTGCTGCCGGGTTTTGCTTTTGCGGGGGCGCTCATTTCGGCGGTAATCATTTATTTGCTGGCATGGGATGGAGGCAGTTCCCCTTCCAAAATCGTACTGGCGGGAATTGCGGTAAGCGCGCTGCTCGGCGGAGTAATGAACGGCATTATGGTGCTGAACAGCGACCGCATTCAGAGCGTATTGCCGTGGCTTGCCGGCGGACTTAGCGGCAGAAGCTGGCCTCATTTCGAGTTTTTGCTTCCGTATGCCGCTGTGGGGCTGGCGCTTGTGCCGTTTGCCGCCAAAACGTCGAATTTGCTTTCATTGGGCGATCAAGCTGCCCAGTCGCTCGGCCAGCATGTGGAACGGCAGCGCTTCTTCATCATAGCGCTGGCATCCTTGCTGGCGGGAGCCGCTGTCAGCGTGGCCGGGCTAGTCGGCTTCGTCGGGCTGATCGTGCCTCATGCCGTGCGTCTGCTGATCGGCGAGGATTACCGCTACCTTCTCCCTTTTTCGATAGTAGGAGGGGCGGTGCTCATGGTCGCGGCCGATACGGCTGCGCGAAGCTGGTTTGATCCTTTGGAGCTTCCGGCCGGTGTATTGCTTGCTTGCATAGGGGCTCCATTTTTCCTCATATTGCTTAAGAAAAGGAGGCTGATTCGGTAATGGCAATCCATATAAGCGAGCTTAGCTACGAGCTTGAAAGATTTAAGCTGCAAGCGGCGGATGTGACAGTGCCAAAAGGGAAAATCACTGCAATTGTCGGCCGCAACGGCTCCGGTAAATCGACTTTGCTGCGCATGATCGCGCGGTTAAGCAAGCCGGGCAAAGGAGCGATCTTTTACGACGGGAAGCCGGGAGAGTCCTATACCAGAAAACAATTTGCGCAAAAGGTTGCCGTGCTAGGCCAGGAAAAAGGCCAAATTCCCGACATCACAGTAAGAGAGCTTGTCGCTTACGGGAGGGCCCCGAAGCAGTCTCTTTTTAAAAGCCGCACCACCAAAGAGGATTGGGAAGCGGTGGATGGAGCCTTGGAGGCGATCGGCATTAGCCACCTAGAGGATCGTATGTTCTTTACTTTGTCGGGAGGGGAGCAGCAGAAAGCACGAATTGCGATGGCGCTCGCCCAACAGTCGGACATTTTGCTGCTCGATGAGCCTACCACCTATCTGGATATGACGCATCAGCTGGAGCTTATGGAAATGCTGCAGCGGCTGAACCGGAAGCTCGGATTAACGATTGTAATGGTGCTTCATGATTTGCAGCAGGCCGCTGCGTTCAGCGAACATTTGATTGCAATGGAAAAAGGGAAAATCGCAGCTAGCGGACCACCCTTAACGATCATTAACCCGCACTTTTTGCTTGATGTATTCGGGGTTGCGGCCAAGGTTGATTTTGGCGGTCCGTATCCTCTCATTATTCCTATATCCCAACATGCCAAGGAGGAGTCTGAAATGGTTATTGTTACGAATGTATCGCAAATTACGAAGGGCAATGGGCAAAAGCTGATCGAGAGGTTCAATCGGGTTGGCAAAGTGGAGGCGATGGAAGGTTTTCTCGGTCTGGAAGTGATGATGACGGAAAATACAAAAGAGTACGATGAAGTAACTGTCAGCACCAAATGGGAAAACAAAGCGGCTTTCCAAGCGTGGACGCGCAGCGAAGCGTTCCGGGAGTCCCATTCGCATCGCCAGACGCCGGAGTACATTCTATCGAACAAAATTGTGTTTTACGATGTAAAGGTTGTACGCGAGCCGCTTGAGAAAGTGGAGCAGAGCGTGCAATAGCTGCCGGGGCTATCGGGAGGCCAACCGTCTCCTGAAGCCCTTTTCCATGTCCAACAGTCAATATCCAACTTTTTCAAATTATATATTGACAAGGGCAGAGAAATATTGGTAGCATGTTTATTGATAATAATTATCATTATCATTGTATTTGATGAGAAGGGAAGGGAATGCGGTGGCGATTCGAATGGCTGTCAGAGGGTTATTTACAGCTTTATTTATATTTTTTTGTGTGGGAGCTGGTGTGGCACTAGCGAAGGAGGTGCCGGGAGACGGAACTTATACGGCTGACTATATCATCTTGCAAGCCGATAACGATAACGTGTCGATGGCGAACGACTATTGGGAGAAGCCGGCAACGATTACGATCAAAGGTGGAAAAGCATCGGTACGGCTGACCATTAATCATAGCGCTTGGGTAACCGAGTTTAAAGTGCCAGGAGGCAGCGGATACATTGATACGAAAGTAGTGTCCACCAACAAAAAAGAGGACAAACGAACGGTCGAGTTTGCGGCCGATGTAACGGGACCGATTATATCCAAAATCCATGTGACCGTGCCGCAAATTGATTATGACCATGACTATACGATCCGTTTAGTTTTTGACTTTGGCAGTTTCAAGCTGGTGAAAAGTGCGGGCGGGGGCACAAAGCCCGAGGCGAGCAGCAAACCTTCCGCATCGGCTAAGCCGGGAACGACAGCAAAACCGACGGCAACACCAACGCAGGGAGCGACAACGAAGCCAGGCAGCACGGCGAAGCCGACAGCAACGCCGAAGCCTGGAGCAACGCCCAAACCAGGAACGACAGCAAAGCCTAGTGCAACGTCCAAACCAGGCAGTACTGCGAAACCGTCTGCCACGCCTAAAGCGGGTTCCACAGTAAAATCGGGAGCAGCGCCAAACACCGCAGCGACCTTAAACTTAGAGTCCAGCTCCAATCAAATGTCTACTGACGGCTCGGGCCCTTTGACTTCAGCTTCCAGCTCAGAAGAGTCTGTTTCCAAGCCTGCACAGTCTTCCTCTACAAAAGCGGTAAAGACGGTTTCTATTGAAACGGCTAATGGCGCAACGGAAGAGAATTCGGAATCCGCAGCCGCAAATGGAGGAGACGGTCAGGAGCCGCCTTCTAGCGGAGAAAAAGGATCGATAGTAGCCGAACAACAAGCTGTGCAAGTAGAGGAAGCCAGTCAAGGCTCGGGGAAAGCAGAGACTCTCCATTCTGCTGCCGGAACAAGTGACGGAGAAACGATTGTGGCTGCCTCGGGAGGGGCAGTAAACGGGGAAACCAAAGCTTCAGGCATGAACAAATGGGCTCCACTCATTGCGGTTCTGTTGCTAGTGGCCGGCGGATTATACGTATGGCGGAAAAAGAGTGCGAGCCGTTAGGCAGCAGGGAGGTTCTCATAGGATGTTGAAACAAGCTTTCAGAAGCGCAGCGCTGTTTACTGCTCTTGTGCTTCTACTAAACGGCTGCGGAGGCGGTGCATCGGCTCCCGCCGCGAAAGAATCAGCACCTGCCGCATCGGCAACGGCCCCCGCTGCAGAGCCGCATCGAATCGTATCGACGACTGTTGCGATTACGCAAATGATGGACCGGCTCGGGATGGATCTTGTCGGTATACCCAAAAGCGTAAAAACATTGCCGGAAAGATACGGGAGCGCAACGAAAGTAGGAAATCCGATGAGCCCTGACATGGAGCTTGTTAAATCGTTAAAGCCTACGGAAGTGCTCTCTGTCACGACGCTGCAATACGATTTGGAGCCTGTATTTGAAAATGCGGGAGTAGAGGCCGAATTCTTGGATTTGACTAGCCTTGAAAGCATGCAGGCGGAAATTAAGAAGCTGGGAGAAAGATACGGCAAGCAAAAGGAAGCCGCTGAAATGGTAAACGAGTACGATGAAAAGCTGAATACAATCCGTGAGGCGACGGAAGGGAAGGAAACGCCAACGGTGCTAATTTTGCTGGGCGTGCCGGGCAGCTATTTGGTGGCAACGGAGCATTCCTATATCGGCGATTTAGTCCGGCTTGTAGGCGGGGTCAACGTCATCCAAGGTGAAAAGGTAGAGTTTCTGGCCTCCAACACGGAACATTTGCAACAGGCGAACCCGGATGTCATTTTGCGCGCTGCGCACGGCATGCCGGAAGAGGTAGTGAAAATGTTCGACGAGGAATTCCGAAAAAACGATATATGGCATCATTTCAAAGCGGTTCAAGAGGGCCGTGTATACGACCTTGAAGAAAAGTTGTTCGGAACGACGGGCAATTTGGCGGTCGGGGAAGCGCTGGAGGCGCTTTTGCCGATGCTCTACCCATAGCCTAGCATTTGCAAAAAGGATAGTGACGAGCTTGAAAAAAACAGGCGTATTTGTGCTAACGGCACTTCTATTGATAGCAACAGCGGTATTTTCCGCGATGACAGGCAGCATTAAGGTTTCTTTTCCGGAGCTGCTGCAAGGCTTGCTCAGCGGCCTTGATGAACAGGTCAATATTATTAAAGACTTGCGGTTTCCGCGAATATTAGTATCGATGTTGGCCGGGGCGGCGCTCGCCGTCTCGGGAGCGCTCTTGCAGGCCGTTATGAAAAATCCGCTTGCGGAGCCCGGCATTATCGGCATTTCTTCCGGAGCGGGATTTGTTTCTCTATTAGTCGTTACTTTGTTTCCGATGCTTTATTTTTGGTCGCCGTTGTTTTCGGTACTGGGAGGGGCGCTCGCTTGTTATCTCGTCTACTCCTTGTCGTGGAAGGCACAGCTGAACCCGCTGAGGCTGCTTCTTGTCGGCATTGCCATTAACGCGACGTTCACTGGGCTTGGGCAATCGTTTAATTATCGGGGGAGCTATGCGGTAACGAGCGTCAACCAAGCAATCTCTTCTATTTTTACGATGAAAACATGGGAGGATGTCTACATTTTGGCGCTATTTGGCGGAGCGGGCCTGCTTCTGGCTCTTTTGCTCGGGCCATGGTGCAATATGCTGGCGTTCAAGGACGAGACTGCCCGCAACTTAGGTCTGAGAGTCGTGCGAGTGAGGCTGATCATATCGGCTGTCGCCGTTCTACTGGCTTCGGTCGCAACCGCGATCGGCGGGCTTATTATGTTTGTCGGCTTGCTCGTTCCCCATATCGGCCGATCGCTCGTCGGCTCCAACTATAAGCTTTTGATTCCATTTTCGGCCGTTGGCGGGGGATTGCTTATTTTGGCTGCGGATACGATTGGCAGGACGGTGCTGGCGCCTGCAGAAATTCCGGCTTCCATTGTAATGGCGGTTATCGGAGGTCCATTTCTTATTGTGATGCTAAAAAGAAGCGACAGCTTGCAAAAGTAGCAAAGGCTAAATTCGCGGCGATCCAAGGGAGGTTTGGAGTAAGGGATGAAGTATTTGCTGATTACAGATGACGATGCCAACAATCGGACCCTGCTTGGGCATTACATGACCAAAGAAGGCTACCGCGTTCTGGAGGCGCAGAACGGCCGCGAAGCGATGGCTGTGCTGGAGAGGCATGCGGTCGATTTGGCGATTTTCGATGTGATGATGCCGGAGGTCGACGGATTCGCTCTATGCGAATATACGCGCAAAAATTACGACATCCCGATTATTTTGCTCACCGCCCGCGATCAGCTGAGCGACAAGGAGCTTGGCTATTTAAAAGGGACGGACGATTATGTCACTAAGCCGTTCGAGCTGCCTGAGCTATTGTTCCGGGTGAAGGCGTTGTTCCGTCGGTATTCTTTTGCCTCCAGCGACAAAATTAGATTAAACCGCATCGTCATTGACCGGAAAAACTATGAAGTGATTGACGGGGACGAGGTGTATTTCCCGCCGCTTAAAGAGTTTGAGCTGCTCGCCCAATTGGCAGAATATCCGGGGAGAGTGTTTTCGCGCGATGAGCTCATTCGCATTATTTGGGGGACGGATTACGGCGGGGACGAGAGAACTGTAGATGTACATATTAAGCGGCTGCGCAAAAGATTTCCTGAACAAGAGCGAGGCTTTGCCATTCAGACAATCCGGGGAATTGGCTACAAGCTAGAGGTATTCGTTTCATGAAATCTCTCTATTTCCGTGTCTTTGTTATTACGATATATACGATTGCAATCAGCAGTTTTGTCGGCTTCTATATTGCAAATGTCTATTATAACGGGGTGCTCAAAACGTATCACGACGCCAAGCTGTCCAAAGTAGCGGAAGCTATTCGAACCCACATCGAGAAGCATCCCGCCGCGATTGGTGATTATTTGCAAAATGCCGCAACGCTAGGATACCAGCTTTATGTACTGGATGGCAAAGGGAATGAACTGTTGTACGGAGGCGAATTCGGCAAGCTTGATCTGAGCACTCAGGCGAAAGAAAGCGTGATGGCCGGCAATAGGTATCACGGCATTGCAGAGTTTCCGCATAAACCTTTTGTGGCGAGTTATTTTGAAAATCGGCTCAGCAATACGGTCGGTGTGCCCGTCACAGCAGGCCCCGACCACTATGCTTTGTTTCTGCGGCATAACACCCGTTTGCAGTTCGACGAGCTGCAGATTTTTTTTGCGCTGATGTTCGCCTTTACCGTGCTGTTCAGCATTCCTTATTTTTTGCTCAGCACGCGTTATTTGGTTCAGCCGATTATTTCTTTGACCGAGGCGACCAAGCGAATAACAGACGGAAATTATCATTTGCGGCTGCCGACGGGGAGGCGGGATGAAATCGGGCAGCTTGCTCTGCACTTTCAACGGATGGCGGCTAAGCTGGAGCGGTCGGACAAGTCGAAAAAAGAGTTTGTAGCGAATGTATCCCATGAAATTCACACCCCGCTTGCTTCGATTCAAGGGTTTGCGGATTCCCTGTTGCAAGAGGAGTTAGATCCGGCGCAAATCCGGCATTATGCCGCTATTATCGGGCAAGAAACGAGGCAGCTTGCGGCGCTTAGCAAACAACTGCTGCTGCTGTCAACCTTGGAGAACAGTCGAGAGGCCATGGAGAGGCGGCATTTCCCCTTGCAGCCGCAAATCAGACGGGCGCTTCAATTGCTGGAGTGGCAGCTGTCGCAAAAGGATATTGCCGTCCGCATGTTGGTTCCAGCGGGCTTGACCGTATACGGCGATGAAGTGCTGCTTATGCAGGTTTGGTCCAACCTGCTCTCCAATGCCGTCAAATACATACCAAGTGACCGTTCCATTCATATAAAAGCTTTTAAAGAGGAGGCTGGCTGTCTGGTTGAAATTTCCGATACAGGAGACGGCATACCCGAGGAGCAGCTTCCTCTGCTGTTTGAGCGGTTTTATAGAGGAGACAGCGCTAGGCAAAGAAATGAAGGCAGTACAGGGCTTGGGCTGTCGATTGTGCAAAAAATTGTTCATCTTCATGGAGGCACGATAGAAGCGGAGAGCCGCGAAGGAGTCGGAACTCTTTTCCGCGTCCGTATTCCGGGGTAGGCTCCAACATGCATAATAAAGGCCCCGCATCAGGAATGCTTGACACCTTGGATAGACGGTCAACTGTCGGATGCTTGGCCCTCGCTCTTTTGCCTCGCAAAGGCCGTGCAGCTTCGCAAGGACATATGGTAGGATGGAAGCATCATGTTATGTTGGCGGAGAGAAGGGGTTATGTGCGGAAGCAACAATTGTTTATTGGAGGAAGGCCTTATGAAGCCGGGCAATACGTGGAGCTGCGCTCTCCTTACTCAGGCGAGATTATCGCTGAAGTAGCGTCGGCGAGCGCTAGGGAGACGGGGGCGGCAATTGCCGCAGCGTATGAAGCGAGGGAGGTCATGCGCCGGATGCCCGCTCACGAGCGGGCGGCCATTTTGGAGCGGGTGGCGGACGGACTGCGCCAGCGCAGGGAAGAAGCGGCGCGCATCATCGCGCTGGAGGCGTCCAAGCCGGTCAAATATGCGCTCGGCGAGGTGGACCGGACGATCCAGACGTATAAGTTCGCAGCCGAAGAAGCAAAGCGGATTCATGGCGAAACGCTGTCGCTGGGCGGCGCTCCAGGGGGCGAAGGCAGGCTCGCCTATACGGTGCGAGAACCGATTGGCGTAGTAGGCGCGATTACTCCGTTTAATTTTCCTATGAATCTGGTAGCTCATAAAGTAGGTCCCGCCATTGCGGCAGGCAATACGGTTGTACTTAAGCCAGCGGCCCAAACTCCGTTGTCCTCTTATTTCATCGGCGAGCTGTTTCAGGAGGCTGGACTGCCGGGAGGAGCGCTGAATATCGTAAGCGGCTCGGGGCGCACAGTGGGTGATCTAATCGTTCAAGACGACCGAATAGCGAAAATTACATTTACCGGCAGTCCCGAGGTTGGAAAAAGCATACGGGCAAAGGCCGGATTAAAACGGGTAACGCTGGAGCTTGGCTCCAATAGCGCCGTTATTGTGGATCGCGATGCCGATGTACAGGCTATCGTGCCGCGCTGCGTAATGGGCGCCTTCTCCAATCAGGGCCAGGTGTGCATTTCGCTGCAAAGGGTATACGTACATGAAGAGGTGTACGAATCGTTTGCTGCGGCATTTTCTGCCGCTGCGACGGAGTTGAAGCTGGGCGATCCGCTTGACCCTGCCGTCGACGTTTCCGCGATGATTTCGGCTCGCGAAGCGGAGCGGGCGCTTGCGTGGATCGCGGAGGCGGAAGCGGCTGGAGCGAGAGTGCTTGCTGGCGGCGGGATGTCGAAGGGCATTTTGATGCCGACTGTTTTAACGGATGCCGGGGATGAGCTGAGCGTGTCGTGCCGGGAAGTTTTTGCCCCCATTGCGGTCATCCATAAAGTGAAGTCTATAGATGAGGCCATTGCGAGAGTCAATCATTCCAGCTATGGCCTACAGGCGGGCATTTATACGAATGGGCTGCAAAATGCGCTTAAGGCAGCGGAGGAGCTTCATGTCGGCGGCGTCATGATCAACGATATTCCAACGTTTAGGGTCGATCAGATGCCGTATGGTGGGGTGAAAGAAAGCGGTTTGGGCCGTGAAGGCGTCAAATATGCGCTAGAAGAAATGACTGAACTTAAGCTTATTGTTATAAGTAAGGGTTTTTAAGGTATAAATGAGGCGGCAGCGCACCAAGCTAGATACTAGCGGTGGGCTGTTTCTTTTATGTCGCCAAGTAGTCAGAAAATTTCAACGATATCATCTTGACCTCCGGAAAATTTTGCGTATAATAAAATCAAAGTCAAAGAAAGTCAAAGTCAATTGATGAGGATTGCTGTTTTATCCTAGCAGACTGCTGGCTTTCGAATGATGATGAATCAGGGAGGTTGGTGATTTGCGTAACATTTCCGATCTCATTGAGCAGTACTTGAAGCATATGCTGGAAGGCAGCGACGAGGGAGCTGTCGAGATTCAAAGAAACGATTTGGCGGATAAGTTTTCATGCGTCCCGTCGCAAATCAACTATGTCATCAGTACCCGGTTTACGCTGGAGAAGGGTTACATGGTGGAAAGCAAGCGCGGAGGCGGAGGCTATATCCGAATTCAACGGGTGGATCTTCCGGCACTGAAGACGATTCAATACCATATCGAACAAACGATTGGGGAAAGCGTCGACCAGAATACAGCCGAAGGGTTGATTTATCAGCTTGAAGAAGCCCAGCTTATATCCAAGCGGGAAGGAAATTTGCTGAGAAGCGCTATCCACCGGGATACGATTGCGTTAATGCTGCCGGTACGCGACGAAATACGGGCGAGGCTGCTAAAGTCCATGCTCATCTCGCTGCTGGTCAAATAGGAAGGAGGAACCAGGCTTTGTACTGCCAAGAATGCGGCAAAAGGCCGGCTACACTTCATTTTACGAAAATTGTGAATGGCGAGAAGACGGAGTTTCATATTTGCGAAAGCTGCGCCCGCGAAAGGGGCGAAGGCATTCCCGGCACTCCGAACAGCTTTTCGATCCACAGCCTGCTGTCGGGGCTTCTCGATTTTAACGCGATTGGCAACGGGTCTCCTATTAGCAATGCGACCCCACAGCCGATTAGATGCGAGGAGTGCGGTCTAACCTATACGCAATTCAGCAAAATTGGAAGGTTTGGTTGCAGTTCCTGCTATAAAGCGTTCGCCGACCGGCTCGATCCGCTGCTGAAGCGGGTTCACAGCAGCACTGTACACAGCGGAAAAATTCCTAAGCGATCCGGTAATCTGATCCAGTGCAAACGGGAGATTGACGGTCTTCGCAGAGATATGCAAACGTATATTGAGCAAGAAGAATTCGAAAGCGCGGCGGAGCTGCGGGACCGAATTCGCGAGCTCGAACGAAAGCTCGCCGAGCTATAGCGATAGCATAGGCGTAAAGGAGGGGTTCCCTTGACGAAGCATCGGTTTTCGCAGGATGCGCTAAGCGATTGGATGAGGGGCACGGGTTCCGACTCCGATGTCGTCATTAGCAGCAGAGTGCGCGTTGCGCGAAATTTGCGCCATCAGCCGTTCCCTATGCTGGCAACCAGCCAGCAAGCGGCGGAGGTGCTAGAGCAGCTTACGGAAGTGGGGCGTTCGGGCTTGCTGGACACTTACGGCAGCTTTGAAACGATTTTGCTCTCCGATCTAAGCGAGCTGGAGAAGCGGGTACTCGTGGAGAAGCATCTCATCAGTCCCAATTTGGCGAACGAATCGCGCGGCGGAGCTGTTATTTTGAGCGACAATGAAGCCGTCAGCATTATGATTAACGAAGAAGACCATTTGCGCATCCAATGTTTATATCCTGGCTTTCAAATTGGCGAGGCATGGACGTTGGCTAGCGGAATTGACGATATTTTTGAGGAACAAGCAGACTACGCCTTTGATGAAAAACGGGGATACTTGACGACTTGCCCCACCAATGTGGGAACGGGCATAAGGGCATCGGTCATGATGCATTTGCCGGCGCTTGTGTTTACACAGCAAATTAACCGGATTTTGACAGCCGTTTCGCAGGTAGGTCTGGCGGTTAGAGGATTATATGGGGAAGGCAGCGAAGCTTTAGGGAATCTATTCCAAATCTCCAATCAAGTTACGCTTGGCCAATCGGAGGAAGAAATTATTGAAAACCTCCATGGCGTAGCGAAACAAATTATCGAGCACGAGCGTGCGGCGCGCAAGCGGCTGCTGGAGGAATCGCGTATTCGCATAGAGGATCGGGTCAAACGATCGTTTGGCATTTTGTCCCATGCGGCGATTATGGATTCCAAGGAGGCGGCGCAGCGGCTGTCGGACATTAGGCTTGGGGCGGATTTGGGGATATTGCAAGGAGTTACGCCGCAAGTGTTGAACGAGCTGCTCGTTATGACCCAGCCGGGATTTTTGCAGCAGACTTTTGACGAAAAGATGAGCCCGGAGCAAAGGGACTACCGCAGAGCGGAATTAATACGGACCCAATTAAGGGGCCAAAACGATCATGGGGGTGTTGAACAATGATGTTCGGGAGATTTACGGAGCGGGCACAAAAAGTGTTGGCGCTAGCGCAGGAGGAAGCGGTACGCCTAGGTCACAACAATATTGGCACGGAGCATATATTGCTTGGATTGATTCGAGAAGGGGAAGGCATTGCAGCTAAAGCGCTGACGGGACTTGGTCTCGGCCTCGAAAAAATTCAGGATGAAGTAGAAGCTTTGATCGGCCGCGGTCAAGAACAGCCAAACAACATTGCCTACACGCCAAGAGCGAAAAAGGTGATCGAGCTTTCCATGGATGAAGCCAGAAAGCTGGGCCATACTTATGTCGGCACGGAGCATATTTTGCTTGGTCTCATCCGCGAAGGAGAAGGGGTAGCGGCTCGCGTCCTGAACAATTTGGGCATCAGCCTGAATAAGGCGCGTCAGCAAGTGCTGCAGTTGCTTGGCAGCAGCGAAGCGATTTCCAGCAATCACGGCTCGCAAGCGAATGTGAGCACGCCAACGCTAGACGGACTGGCTAGAGACTTAACCGCCTATGCGAAGGAAGGCAACCTCGATCCCGTTATCGGGCGCAGCAAAGAAATCGAGCGTGTCATTCAGGTGCTTAGCCGTCGTACGAAAAACAATCCGGTCCTTATCGGGGAGCCGGGCGTCGGTAAAACCGCGATCGCGGAAGGATTGGCGCAAAAAATTATTAACAACGAAATTCCAGAGACGCTGCGCGACAAGCGCGTTATGACGCTGGATATGGGGTCCGTTGTGGCGGGCACCAAATACCGCGGTGAGTTCGAGGACCGTTTGAAAAAAATTATGGACGAAATTCGTCAAGCCGGAAACATCATTTTGTTCATTGACGAGCTGCATACGCTTATTGGTGCTGGCGGTGCGGAAGGTGCGATTGACGCTTCTAACATTTTGAAACCGGCTCTGGCGCGCGGCGAGCTTCAATGCATTGGCGCAACTACGCTGGACGAATATCGCAAATATATTGAAAAGGATGCCGCGCTCGAGCGCCGCTTCCAGCCAATTACGGTAGATCAACCTTCGGTGGAAGAAGCGATTCAAATTCTCCACGGCTTGCGCGATCGTTATGAAGCCCATCATCGCGTCAAAATTACGGATGAATCCATCGAGCAGGCAGTTAAGCTTTCGGATCGTTATATAACGGATCGTTTCTTGCCTGACAAGGCGATCGATTTGATTGACGAAGCCAGCTCCAAAGTAAGGCTGAATTCGTATACGGTTCCGCCGAACTTGAAGCAATTGGAAAACCGTCTGGAGGACATTCGCAAAGAGAAGGATGCGGCCGTTCAAAGCCAAGAGTTTGAAAAGGCAGCTGCGCTACGCGATACGGAGCAAAAAATTCGTGAAGAACTCGATATAACCAAAAACCAGTGGAAAGAAAAGCAAGGCCGCACCGATTCTGAGGTAACGCCGGAAGATATCGCTCAGGTCGTGGCAAGCTGGACCGGCATTCCAGTCAGCAAGCTAGCGGAAGAGGAGACGGAGCGCCTGCTTAAGATGGAGTCGATCTTGCATGATCGCGTTATCGGTCAAGAAGAAGCGGTGAAATCTGTATCGCGTGCTATCCGGCGCGCAAGAGCAGGGCTGAAAGATCCGAAACGTCCCATCGGCTCGTTTATTTTCTTAGGTCCTACCGGCGTTGGTAAAACCGAGCTGGCCCGTGCGCTCGCAGAAGCGATGTTCGGAGATGAAAATGCGGTTATCCGCATCGATATGTCGGAATACATGGAGAAGCACTCTACTTCCAGATTGGTAGGGGCGCCTCCGGGATATGTCGGCTATGAAGAAGGTGGCCAACTGACGGAAAAAGTACGCCGCAAGCCGTACTCCGTAGTATTGCTGGATGAGATTGAGAAGGCTCACCCGGAAGTGTTCAACATTTTGCTGCAAGTGCTGGAAGACGGCAGGCTGACGGATTCCAAAGGCCGTGTTGTCGACTTCCGCAACACGTTGATCATCATGACGTCGAACGTTGGCGCCGATCAAATCAAGAAAAATTCGTCGCTGGGCTTTACGGCAGTGCAGGATGCGGGCCGCGACTTCTCGCTTATGAAGGACAAAGTGATGGCCGAGTTGAAAAAGTCGTTCCGTCCAGAGTTCCTGAACCGGATCGACGAAACGATCGTTTTCCACTCGTTGGGCGAAGAGCATATTGCTCAAATCGTGACACTTATGTCCGACGAGCTTCGCAAGCGGCTGCGCGAGCAGCAAGTCGACTTTACGCTTTCCGAAGCGGCGAAAAACTTCCTCGCGAAGGAAGGTTATGACCCGCAATACGGCGCTCGCCCTCTACGCCGGGCTATTCAAAAGCATATCGAGGACCGCTTGTCCGAAGATTTGCTGATGGGTCTGATTCAAAAAGGCGACTCCTTCACCATCGACGAAAAGGACGGCGCTTTAGTCGTCACCAAATCGCTGAGGGAGTCAGCGCAGGAAGAAGAGTCGGCAACTAAGTAAATAGGAAAATGAGTTAATGGATTCAGGATGTTTATTCTTTAAAATAGAAGTGGCGCTGTACGGGATGTGATCCCTTTCAGCGCCACTTTTTTATTAGTATGGGTGAGCTTTTATTGGCGGGGGGTTTAGTTGAAGCGTGTAGTATCGTGAAAAATCGCTAAATGGTCCAATGAGGGCTAACTGAGTCATTTAGTGTTGCCAAAAACCACTAAATGGTTCAAAGGGGGCAAACTGAGTCATTTAGTATCGCCAAAAACCATTAAATGGATCAGAGAGGGCTAACTGAGTCATTTAGTGTTGCCAAAAACCACTAAATGGTTTAAAGGGAGCTAACTGAGTCATTTAGTGTTGCCAAAAACCACTAAATGGTTCAAAGGGGGCAAACTGAGTCATTTAGTATCGCCACAAACCACTAAATGGTTCAAAGGGGGCAAACTGAGTCATTTAGTATCGCCACAAACCACTAAATGGTTTAAAGGGGGCAAACTGAGTCATTTAGTGTTACCAAAAACCACTAAATGGTTTAAAGGGGGCAAACTGAGTCATTTAGTGTTACCAAAAACCACTAAATGGTTCAAAGGAGGCTAACCGAGGCGTTTAGTATCGCCAAAAACCACTAAATGGTTCAAAGGGGGCAAACTGAGTCATTTAGTGTTGCCACAAACCACTATTTGTGTGAAACAACATCAGACATGCATTGTGTGAAAATAGCTATATTTATTTAACGCTTTTTAAATATAGATTTTGAATCTGAGCTAATAATAATTAAGGTTAATCATGCGAGTGAGCTCCGATATTTTGCTGGCACATTAACAACACATTTCAATTAGCATAAGGAATGAAATATGAAGCCACACAAAAAAACGGTGAAATTATGCAAAAAATAAAACAAGAGCAACTCTGTCTTAAATCAAGCTCTTAAAAAATCAAAGTGAACTTCAATGTCTAAAGGCATGGTGCATTTGAACTGCGAAATTAATCGTTTACCCCGCCAAATCCGATAATGAAAGAAACAAAATCGCGGCAAACTATAGTGTACTTGTTCATTTTTGTACAAACTACAGCTTTAATCGGTCGGAATATAATGGTAAACTTTGAGTATCAGTTTTATGTTCAAAATGAATGTCATTTAGATGTAGCTTCATAACATTAAGTATGTGGTCCCCTAAATGTAGGGATGTAATTTCTTAGATTCAGGTTCGATGCAAAATCAAAACTTTTTATAAGTTTAAATCCAATTTAGTTTAATGGTAAGATAAAATAAAGTTACAAATGATTTGAAGTTCGGATAATAAAGAACGAAAGAAAAAGAACGAAAGAAAAAGAACAAATAAGAAAGAACAAATAAAAAGAACGAATGAAAAAATTCAGATAAAAAAGTTCAGATAAAAAAGCTCGGGTAAAAGGAGTTCGGCATGGCCAAAATCAAATTGAAGTTTGTATGCACGGAATGCGGCGCCGAATCGCCGAAATGGCTGGGCAAATGTCCGGGCTGTCATGAATGGAACACGATGGTGGAGGAAAAGGAAACGGTCGTCAAAACAAAAGGAGTCGGTCTATCGTCGTTTCTGACGAAAGAAAAGCCTCAATCCATCATACACATAGAAAGTGGGCAAGAACCGCGAATCGAAACAAGAATGGGGGAGCTTAATCGTGTCCTCGGCGGAGGCGTTGTGCCAGGCTCGCTTATTTTGGTGGGCGGGGACCCTGGCATCGGCAAGTCGACGCTGCTGCTGCAAACTTCCCATGCTCTTGCATCAAAGGGACTGAAGGTGCTCTACATTTCGGGAGAGGAATCGGTGCGGCAAACGAAGCTGAGAGCCGACCGGCTGGGGGCGCTTACGGAAACTTTGTTCGTATTGTGCGAGACCAATATGGAGCAAGTTAACGATGCGATCGAATCGGTGCAGCCGGATTTTCTAGTCATTGACTCCATCCAAACGGTTTACGATCCGAGAGTTGAATCGGCTCCGGGCAGTGTTTCCCAAGTACGCGAATGCACGGCCCATTTTATGAGAGTCGCCAAGATTAAAGGAATTGCAACGGTGCTGGTCGGCCATGTGACGAAAGAGGGAGCAATCGCAGGGCCTAGGCTGCTGGAGCATATGGTGGATTGCGTGCTTTATTTTGAAGGTGAGCGCCATCATACCTATCGACTGCTTCGTGCGGTAAAAAATCGGTTTGGCTCTACAAACGAAATCGGCATTTTCGAAATGGGCGAGGATGGGCTCAGAGAAGTGTCCAACCCTTCCGAGTTGTTCCTGTCGGAGAGGCCGCTTGGCGTGTCGGGTTCGACGGTCGTAGCCAGCATGGAGGGAACGCGCCCTGTGCTCGTAGAGCTGCAAGCTCTTGTAGCTACAACCAACTTTCCTTCGCCACGACGGATGTCCACGGGGATCGATCATCATCGGATGGCGCTTATTATTGCCGTTTTGGAAAAGCGCAACGGCATGTTTCTGCAAACGCAGGACGCCTATCTCAATGTGGCGGGCGGAGTTAAGCTCGATGAGCCTGCGGTTGATTTAGCGGCAGCGGTAAGCCTGGCCTCTAGTTTCAGGGACGCTCCGACGAAGCCATACGACGTTATTTTTGGAGAGGTCGGCTTAACGGGCGAAGTTCGGGCGGTATCGCGAGCGGAGCAGAGGGTGAAGGAAGCGGAGAAGTTAGGTTTCAAAAGGGTCATTATGCCGGAGAAAAGCCTCAAAGGCTGGAAAGCGCCGGCTGGCATTGAAATTATCGGAGTAAACACCGTAGCGGAAGCGCTGAAAGCGGCGCTTGGATAGGGGGGCAATAGATGAAAGAACCGACTCAACAAGAAGTGATGAATCAGCTTTTGCAGTTAGTTGCGCCAGGCACCCCTTTTCGCGGAGGGCTGGAAAATGTATTGCGGGCAAAAACCGGCGCTTTAATCGTAGTAGGCTACAGCCCGGAAGTGATGGAAGTGGTGGACGGAGGATTCTCCATCAACTGCGATTTTTCACCCAACTATTTATATGAGCTGGCCAAAATGGACGGGGCTATCATTATGAGCGAAGATATGCGGCGCATTTTGTATGCGAACACGCAATTGATTCCGAACAGCTCCATTCCGTCCATCGAAACGGGAATCCGTCACCGGACGGCGGAGCGGGTCGCAAAGCAAACCGGGAAGCTCGTTGTCTCCATTTCGCAGCGCAGAAACGTAATAACGCTCTACCAAGGCAATTTGCGTTATTCGCTTAAAGAAATCGGCGTCATCTTGGCTAAGGCTAATCAGGCTATCCAAACCCTAGAGAAATACAAAGCGGTTTTAAGCCAATCGCTGACGAATTTGTCTGCTCTTGAGTTTGAGGAACTGGTCACCTTGCAAGAGGTCGCTCATGTTATCCAGCGCGTCGAAATGGTACTCCGCATCAAAACGGAGATCAATCGCTACATAAATGAGCTTGGAACAGAAGGCCGATTGATCAGCATGCAAATGGAGGAATTGGTAGACGGGGTGGAGGAGGACGGCTGGTTCCTTCTCAAAGATTACGCCAAAGACAATTCCGACGAAAAAATTCGAGAAATCCGTCTCGGGCTCAAAAAGCTTAGCTCGGATGAACTGCTTGACGCCTCGCCAATCGTGCGTTTGATCGGTTATTCCCATACCAATAACATGGCGGATGAAGCTGTGCTTCCTAGAGGTTACCGCTTGCTGAACAAAATTCCAAGATTGCCGGTCACAATCATGCATAACTTGATCGAGCGCTTCCAGAGGCTGCCGCATATTTTGATGGCCACTATTGAAGAATTGGATGAAGTCGACGGAATTGGCGAAGTTCGCGCAAGGGCGATCAAAGAAGGTCTAAAGCGGATTAAGGAACAGATGTTCATTGACAGGCAAATTTAAATCCCATACAATTGATAGAATGTGTTCCAGACATTGTCCGGCAAATGGAGACTGGCATTGGGGCATAGTAGAGAAGAGGTGGAAAAGATGATCGCAAAATCGATACCGAGCCTTCTCACGGTTGGTAATTTATTTCTGGGCGTTATAGCCATCATAATGGTATTTAACGAAAAGCCGTCGCTTGCGGCGATGATGGTTCTGATCGCGATGCTTTTGGATGGCGTAGACGGCAGAGTCGCCCGCGCGCTCAACGCGCAAAGCGAATTCGGCAAGGAACTGGATTCCTTATCCGACGTCATTTCGTTTGGTGTAGCTCCGGCATTTATAATGTATGTAGTGGCGTTTCAAGATTTGAGCCCAGCGCTCGCTTGGACGGTTACCGCCATTTTCCCGATATGCGGCGCGCTTCGTCTGGCCCGTTTCAACGTCATTACGAGCAACGCGGGATATTTTATCGGATTGCCGATTCCGGCAGCCGGCGGCGTTTTGGCGACAATGGCTTTGTTTAAAGACCAGATTCCCGTTTCCGTTTTGTTAACGAGCACACTCGTCCTGTCCTTCCTTATGGTCAGCACGATACGATATCCCAATTTCAAGAAGGTGGGCATTCCCCGCAGCGCCATTTGGGTCATACCGCTTATTGTCGTAATTTCTGTTGTATTGGGACTTTTGTTTGAGCATCAATTGTCGAAAATTTTATTTGTCCCGCTGCTTTTGTATGCTCTTTATGGCTTAAAAAAAAACGTTGATCGTCGATTGCCTAAACGTTCGCGCAAGCGCGGCGACCTAAACGACAACAACTCGGAAGAGTCCGTAAAAAACGAAAAGCCGGCATAAATGCCGGTCCCATAAAAAAGAACGTTCCCCGCCACGCTGTGGCGAGTGGAACGTTCTTTTTTTCATTATAGGTAAGTATGATTGTCGTCTGCTACGTTAGATTGAATAAGCCAAGTGTGGAGCACTTGTCATATTCGTCTGCAACTACCTCGTCGAGTCGGATGTTCAACTGGTTGCATAAAGCGGTGATGTAAAACAAGTTGCGTCCAAGCTCGGTCTTCAGCGCTTCATTGCAATGTTCGCACAGTTCACCGGCAAGATGGTTCTGCAACGTTTGCTTGGCGTTTTGAAGATCAGGCGAGTCTGAGTATTCCTGCTTGCGGGCATTCAGTTCGATACAGCCGCAGTCTGTTACTGCTTTCGTTACCGCACGATTGACGGCGGCGCCTGACTGCCCCATTTTGGACAATACGTCAAGCAAGCTGCGGTGCCTTAGAAGCAATTCCGATACTTGTTGCTGGAACCGTTCCAACGTTGGAGCATCATTCATGGATTCCACTTTGTTCACCTACCCTGTAGAAGTAATGTCTCTTTTATTATAATGCCAAGGGCCATTGTTTTCCACATGACATAAGATATTGAACATTTTACCTATTGCGACGATTAACGTTTGAATTATTTGATCATAATTGTAATGGAGGTGAACCATTATGGTTAGACGAATGATACAGTTAATCGGATTATTGTTTGGCGGCATGGCAGGTAGCGAAGTGCATGGATGGGTGAACGGTGCAGCCGTATGGACAAGCTCTTCGTTTGGCATGCTGCAGCAATCCGGCACTTATTACATGAATGTAGCAGTTGGGGCTCTTATCGGTGTGGTGGCGGCAACTATTTTGGCAGGTCCCGCAGTGAAAGCCATGCAGCGCGGAGTGCTGCTGACTTCGGAAATGCCGCTTCGGCAATTGCTGTCTGGTACGGGAGGATTGTTGTCAGGTCTTCTGTTGTCGGTGCTGCTCTATCCGGCTGTAGCAGATTTCAGCGGTGTTGGCGTACTGCTTCCCGCCGTTATGGCGCTGGCGTTTGGTTATTTGGGTCTGCGAATCGGCCTCGCGAAACAAGAGGAAATCGTTGAAGGTCTGACTGCCCTGGCGGAGAAAAAACGGCCAAGTTCGGCAAACGGCGAGCCGGGCGGATATGAAGAGCATAAAATTTTGGACACAAGTGTCATTATCGACGGGCGGATTGCGGATATTTGCAAAACGGGATTTATCGAAGGCACACTTGTCATTCCTGAATTTGTGCTGGAGGAGCTTCAGCATATTGCCGATTCTTCGGACTTGCTTAAACGCAACCGGGGCCGCAGAGGTCTTGATATTTTGAATAAAATACAGAAAGAGCTAGATGTTCGGGTGTTGATTTACGAGGGCGATTTCGAAGAAATCGGCGAAGTGGACAGCAAGCTGGTCAAGCTGGCTAAAGCGCTGCAAGGCAAAGTCGTCACCAACGATTTCAATCTCAATAAAGTATGCGAGCTGCAAGGCGTCTCGGTGCTCAACATAAACGATCTTGCCAATGCCGTTAAGCCTGTTGTGCTGCCGGGAGAAGAAATTATCGTTCAAGTGATTAAGGATGGCAAGGAGCATGGACAAGGAGTCGCTTATTTGGATGACGGCACGATGATTGTTGTGGAGGGTGGACGCGATTATATCGGTACGACGATGGAGGTGCTGGTCACCAGCGTACTGCAAACATCGGCGGGACGGATGATATTTGCGAAGCCTAAGCTGTTGGAAAAAGCGCTGTAACAAGGTATGATAGTACTATTGTACATAGATGCCGATGGAGGGCGATTATCGCCGAAGGGATCTTGCAGCGCGTAACGAACAGAAAAAGCCTGCTATGGCAGCGAAAGTCGTTAACGCGAGGACAACGCTTAAGGCAGGTAGACCATATGAATGTAAAATGGGGCGTCGTCATCGTTGCGGCCGGTCGCGGCTCAAGGATGGGAACGAAGGAAAGCAAACAATATTTGTCCCTAGGGGACAAGCCGATCCTAGTCCATACGCTGGAGCGATTCCAGTGTATGGACTTTGTCGAGGAAATCGTCCTGGTTGTAGGAGAGGGCGATCTTGCTCGCTGCGAGCAATGGGTGAGCCTATATGGCTTAACCAAAGTGGCGGGCGTCTTAAGCGGCGGGCAAGAAAGGCAGCATTCGGTGCTGCGGGGACTTATGGCCATCCGCTCCGACTGGGTCATGGTGCACGACGGCGTTCGTCCGTTTGTAACGGAAGCCGCAGCGGGCAACTGCTGCAAAACGGCGCTGGCGAGTGGAGCGGCCGTGCTGGCCGTCCCGGTGAAAGACACCATTAAGCAGGTGGACGAGGCGGGAGTCATCGTGTCCACGCCGGATCGCAAAAGCTTGTGGGCGATACAGACGCCGCAAGCTTTTCGTCGTGAGCTGCTGCTGGAAGCGCATCGATTGGCGCAAACGGACGGATTTTTGGGAACCGACGACGCGATGGCGGTGGAACGGATGGGAGTTCCGGTCGCTGTAGCGGAGGGAGATTACACGAACATTAAGATTACGACGCCGGAAGACTTGCCCTATGCGGAGTTTTTGCTAGAGCAGCGGGCGAAGAGAGGGGATTCATAAATGATACGGGTTGGACAAGGTTTCGACGTACATCAATTGGTAGAGGGCAGACCCTGTATTATTGGGGGCGTAAACATTCCATATGAAAAGGGGCTGCTCGGGCATTCCGATGCCGATGTGCTGCTTCACGCGATTTCCGACGCGATTTTGGGAGCGCTTGGACTCGGCGATATCGGAAAGCATTTTCCCGATACGGACGATGCTTTTAAAGATGCCGATAGCTTGAAGCTGCTGGAGCGGATATGGGAGCTTGTGGTGGAGAGAGGCTACCGGCTCGGCAATATCGATTGTACCATTATCGCGCAAAAGCCGAAGATGCTTCCCTACATTCCGCAAATGGCGGAAGTGATAGCCGGAGCGCTGCAAGCGGATGTGTCGCAAGTCAACGTTAAGGCAACGACGACGGAATGGCTCGGCTTTACAGGCCGGGGAGAAGGGATCGCCGCTCAATCCGTTGTGCTGCTTCTCAAAAACGAAGCTTAGGCTTTCACTATATTATTTTGCGGGAGGACTATTGTTATGACATCTGAAGTTCGGGTGCGCTATGCGCCATCGCCAACAGGGCATTTGCATATCGGCAACGCAAGAACGGCCTTATTTAATTATTTATTCGCCAGAAACCAAGGCGGCAAGTTTATTATTCGGATTGAAGATACCGACGTAAAACGCAATGTGGCAGGCGGGGAAGAAAACCAGCTTACTTATTTAAAATGGCTCGGCATCGACTGGGACGAGAGCATCGATATCGGCGGGGGTTACGGCCCTTACCGCCAGACGGAGCGTCTAGATATTTACCGCGAGTATTGGCAGCAGCTGCTGGACAAGGGTCAAGCTTACCGCTGCTATTGCACGGAGGAGGAGCTGGAGCGCGAGCGCGAGGAGCAGATGGAGCGCGGCGAGACGCCTCGATATTCCGGCAGACACCGCGATTTGACGGAGGAGCAGCGTGTGGCGTTCGAAGCGGAAGGCCGTGTGGCGAGCATCCGGTTCCGGGTGCCGGAAGGACGCACTTACGCTTTTGACGATATGGTGAAAGTGAATATCAGCTTCGATACGGCGGAGATGGGCGATTTTGTCATCGTGAAAAAAGATGGCATTCCAACGTACAACTTTGCTGTGGTGCTGGACGACCATCTGATGAAAATTAGCCATGTTTTGCGCGGGGAAGACCATATTTCCAATACTCCGCGCCAGCTTATGATCTATGAGGCGTTTGGCTGGGAGCCGCCGGTATTCGCCCATATGACGCTAATCGTAAACGAAAACAAAAAGAAGCTGAGCAAGCGCGACGAATCGATCATTCAATTTATCGAGCAGTATGACGCTTTAGGCTACTTGCCGGAGGCGTTGTTCAACTTCATTACGCTGCTGGGCTGGTCGCCGGAGGGCGAGCAGGAGATGTACACGCGCGACGAGCTTGTGTCCGTCTTCAATGCGGATCGCCTTAGCAAAAGCCCGGCCGTCTTCGACACCCAGAAGCTGAGCTGGATGAACGGCGAATATATGAAAAAGGCTGATCTTGCCCGAGTAGTCGATCTTTGTCTGCCTCATTTGCAAAAAGCCGGTTCCGTGACGACAGAGCTTGATGCGGAAGGCCGGGAGTGGGTAACGGCACTGGTGGCGCTTCATCAGGACAAGCTGCGCAGCGCTTCGGATATTGTTGCCGTAACGGAGCTGTTCTTCCGGGAGACGGTGCTGGAGGAAGAGGAGGCGGCGGCCGTGCTGGCCGAAGAAACGGTGCCGGCTGTGCTTGGATCATTCCTTTCACTGCTTGAAGCGGATGCCGCTCCATTTACGGTGGACGGAATTAAAGAGATGATCAAAACAGTGCAAAAAGAGACGGGCTGCAAAGGCAAAGCGCTCTTTATGCCAATTCGCGCCGCACTGACGGGGCAAACGCATGGGCCGGACCTTAACCAGTCCATCGTGCTGCTCGGCAAATCGAAAGTGACGGACAGGCTGAAAGCCCGCTTGGCCTAAAAGGCTCTCCGGCGCTCATTTTGCGCTGGATTAGACTTGCACTTTTTGCCCGTTTCGGTATACTATGACTATTAATACAATGAACCGGCCTTGAACAGGAGAAGTACGTTAAATTGTGGATTCGCAGAGAGGACAACCGTCATTCGAATCGATAGCGGCAAAGCAAATTTGGTTTGCCATTAATCAAAGAATGGGGCTGCAAGTTGTCCAGTCCATACAAACGGAAATATGCACCTGGGAGCCTTGTTCCGAGCTGCCGTCACATCAGTTGCAATGGCTGTGACAGCGGGGTAGGCGGCAACGTAACGTCTGCGTTAAAGACGAAGAGATGACAGCCTCCCGGATAGACGCCGGCGTGCTGTTCAAGCAGAGTGGAACCGCGAGTTTACACGCCTCTGCAGCATTTGATGCTGCGGAGGTTTTTTTATTTTGGCAATAGTCGAAGTTAATGCTTGGCAGCTTGAAGGGAGAGTTCATTATGCTCAGCGAGTTTCGCTCGGACGTGTTGACGGTGTTCGAGAACGATCCGGCGGCGAGGAGCCGATTCGAAGTTGTTTTTACGTATTCCGGAGTTCATGCCATTTGGGCGCACCGTATTGCTCATCCGCTTTATAGAAGGGGTTGGTTTACGCTTGCGAGAGTGATTTCGCAGGTAAGCCGGTTTATGACGGGAATCGAAATTCATCCGGGGGCAAGGATCGGCAGAAGGCTTTTTATCGACCATGGGATGGGCGTTGTGATTGGGGAAACTTGCGAGATCGGCGACGATGTGGTCATCTATCAGGGAGTTACGCTAGGCGGTACGGGCAAGGAGAAGGGGAAGCGGCATCCGACGATCGGCAACAATGTGGTCATTGGCTCGGGGGCTAAGGTTTTAGGATCGTTCACAGTGGGAGACAATTCCAGTATAGGGTCAAATGCGGTCGTCTTGCGGCCGGTGCCGGAAAACTGTACGGTAGTCGGCAATCCGGGACGCGTCGTAAGGCGCAACGGGGAAAGAGTCGGCGACAGGCTCGACCATACGCAGCTGCCCGATCCGGTTATCGAAATGTTTAGGGCGATGCAAAAAGAAATAGACGGTCTGAAGTCGGAGCTGAATTGGCTTCGGGAATCGGAGTTTGGAGGGAATACGGAATCATGACGGTATCTATTTATAATTCATTGACGCGTTCGAAAGATAGCTTTCAGCCGCAGGAGCAGGGCAAAGTCAAGATGTATGTTTGCGGGCCGACAGTTTATGATTACATCCATATAGGAAATGCGCGTCCGGTCATCTTTTTTGATGTGGTGCGCCGTTATTTGGAGCATGCGGGCAATAAGGTCGACTATATCGTGAATTTTACCGATGTAGACGACAAGCTGATTCGCAAAGCGGAGGAGCTGGGCACGACGGTTCCGGAGGTGGCGGAGCGTTTTATCGAGGCGTTTAATGCCGATATCGAATCGCTCGGAGTGCGCAAGGCAACGCTGAATCCGCGTGTAACCGAGCATATGGACGAAATTATCGCGTTTGTGGCGGGGCTTGTGGAAAAAGGCTATGCCTATGAAAGCGAAGGTGATGTCTATTTCAGAACGGCTAAGTTCGAGGAATACGGCAAGCTTTCGCATCAAAATATTGAGGAGCTGCAATTCGGCATCCGTGTCGAAATTGGCGACCGCAAAGAAAACCAGGGCGACTTTGTGCTTTGGAAAGGCGCGAAGCCAGGCGAAATCAAATGGGATAGCCCATGGGGACCGGGGCGTCCGGGCTGGCATATCGAATGCTCGGCGATGGCGCGCAAATATTTGGGCGATACGCTCGATATTCACGGCGGCGGGCATGATCTTCAATTCCCGCATCACGAATGCGAGGTTGCTCAATCGGAGTCGCTTACAGGGAAGCCTCTGTCCAACTATTGGATGCACAACGGCTTCGTTAATATCAACAACGAAAAGATGTCCAAATCGCTGGGGAACGGCGTTACGGTGAACGAGCTGGTAAAGAGGATCAAGCCGCAGGCTATCCGCTACTTCATGCTATCGTCTCATTACCGCAGCCCGCTTAACTTTAGCGACGATACGATTGCCCAAGCGGAAAACAGCGTGGAGCGCATCGCGAACTGCTATGCCAACTTGAAGCATCGTTTGGATGCGGTAAAAGCGGCGGGAGGGGAAGCTGCGGCTGGCGATTCCGCTGGACTTAAGGAGAAGCTGTCCGCAATCGAAGCCCAGTTCGCAGCGAAAATGGGGGACGACTTCAATACGCCTGACGCGATTACGGCGCTGTTTGAGCTTGTGGCCGAAGCCAACCTTTATTTGAAAGGCGAAGCTGTTTCCGAGGAAGGGCTTGCTTTGCTTCTTGCGTCGTTTGACCGCATCGACAATGTACTGGGGCTGCTTCCGTCGGCTTTGGGGAACGATCTGCTGGATGAAGAGATCGACGGTCTTATTCAGGAGCGGACGGAAGCCCGCAAATCCAAAAATTGGGCGCGGGCCGATGAAATTCGCGACCTGTTGAACGAAAAAAACATTGTTCTTGAGGATACGCCGCAAGGTATCCGCTGGCGGCGCAAATGACGCGGCCTTTGGATGAGGCGGGACTCGTTCCCGCCAACCCTCTGGCGTTGCACGTTCCGCCGCTCAAAACGGGGCTGATCAATCCCGTCGTGCTGGCGTATATGGGGGATGCCGTGTTTGAGCTGCTGGTGCGGCAATACTTGATTTCGTTGCCGAACAACAAGTCGCACCATCTCCATAAGGAAGCGACCAAGCTGGTGTCGGCGAAGGCTCAGCGGGAGACGCTTGAGCGCTTGCAGCCGCATTTAACGGAGGAGGAGCAGGATATCGTCCGGCGCGGGCGGAACACAAAGTCCGGCGCGCCGCCGAAAAACGCCGATCCCGCCGATTATCGGATGGCCACCGCGCTGGAGTGTTTGGTCGGCCATTTGTATTTTGAAGGCCGGCTGGACCGCATCGGCGAGCTGTTTCAAATCGCTTTGGCGGAGCGCGAACAGTGATAGCCACATAGCGCTTTAAGGCTTAATGGCGAAAAAGAAATTCAACGAGATTACAACATCATTTTGAACAGGAAGCAAGGAGGGCTATTATGTCCATTGAAGAAAACCAGGAAGAGCTTATTGCAGGGAAACATCCTGTACTTGAAGCGCTGCGTTCTGGACGGGAAATTAATAAAATTTGGATTGCCGACGGCGCGCAAAAAAGTTTGACGCAGCCGATTACGGCTGAGGCTAAGAAACAAGGCATTATCGTTCAATTTGTGGACAAGCGCAAGCTGGACGGCATGGCCGCCGGCGTCGCCCATCAAGGCGTTATTGCGCAGGCTGCCGCATTTGAATATGTGGAAGTGGAAGAACTGCTTGATCGGGCGAAAAGCCGCGGCGAAATGCCGTTTATACTGCTGCTGGATGAAATCGAGGACCCGCACAATCTCGGTTCCATTCTTCGTACTGCTGAGTGTACGGGAGCGCATGGCGTCATTATTCCAAAACGGCGTTCCGCGGGGCTTACGGCAACGGTTTTGAAAACGTCGGCCGGGGCGGCCGAGCATGTGCCGGTGGCGCGGGTGACGAATCTGGCTCAAACGATAGACAAGCTGAAGGAAGCGGGCGTATGGGTAGCCGGTACAGACGTCAGCGCCAAGCAGGATGTGTACAAAACAAAGTTTGATATGCCGCTTGCCATCGTCATTGGAAACGAGAGCAAAGGGATGGGGCGCCTAATCAAAGAAAAATGCGATTTTTTAGTGAAGCTTCCGATGCTTGGACAGCTTAACTCCTTGAATGCTTCCGTTGCCGCGGGCGTGCTCATGTACGAGGTTGTCAGACAGCGCCGGAGCGAATAGGCCATGAGCCGGCGCAACGACGTTTTGCTTGTGGATGGCTATAACATAATCGGAGCCTGGCCGGAGCTGGAAAAGTTGAAAGAACATGATCTGGAGGATGCCCGGGACAAGCTGCTGGATATGCTGGCGGATTATCAGGGGTTTACCGGCATGGGAGTATACGTTATTTTTGATGCCCATCAAGTTCCGGGCCTGGGCGCGACATTCAAGCAGCACAAGCTGACTATCGTCTATACGAAAGAGAAGGAAACGGCGGACGAATGCATTGAAAGGCTGTGCAACGAGTTCATTACGAGAAGGCGCAATGTTTATGTGGCAACCTCAGATTTGGTCGAGCAGCACGTCGCGTTCGGCAAAGGCGCGCTGCGCGTATCCGCTCGCGAGCTTCTGATTGACATTGGGCAGAACCGGCGGCAAATCGAGCATACGATCCGAGAGGAAGGGCCAATCAAGCGCAACTCGCTGGACCAAAATATAAGCCTGGATGTCTGGAGTAAGCTGGAAAGGCTTAGACGAGGGGAAAAATAGGAAAAGTGAACTGAAGTGAAGCGCTTACAACTAGTTCCACAAAGTTACATTTTTGCTAGAATATCGATACTTTTTAGGGTTGCGATTGGTTGACGGTGCAAGGTTACATAATGTATACTGACTCTATGTTTAAAGATAAGAAGATATAAGATTCCTCCTGATGGAAGTCTTATATGATCGCGTAGCTGGATTGCCTGATGGTGGGCGGATGCCGGTTGTCTACGCGTGCAATCTTATGAATCTAGCGCGGTGTACGCCTTGCAGGCCGGAGGGATAGTGTGTGAGTATCGACCTCAAAGAATGGAGTACGCTCGAATACGAATGCAGCTCAGATGAGGAAATTGTAGAGGCGGTCCGTAACGGCGACAGCATGGCGCTGGAATATTTGATCAACAAATACAAAAACTTCGTGCGCGCCAAGGCGCGGTCCTATTTTCTAATCGGGGCCGATCGCGAGGATATCGTGCAGGAAGGGATGATCGGCCTGTACAAAGCGATTCGGGATTTCAAGGGCGACAAGCTAGCCAGCTTCAAAGCCTTCGCCGAATTGTGTATCACGAGGCAAATCATTACCGCCATTAAGACGGCTACCAGGCAGAAGCATATTCCCCTTAATTCTTACGTTTCTTTAGATAAACCTATCTATGACGAGGATTCGGACCGAACGCTGCTCGACGTTATTTGCGGAACGAGAGTGTCGGATCCCGAAGAGCTCATCATCAACCAAGAAGAGTTTGTCGGCTTAGAGGACAAGATGTCCGAGATTTTGAGCGATTTGGAGCGCAAGGTTCTGATGCTTTATTTAGACGGGCGTTCTTATCAAGAAATCGCAGTCGATCTGGACAGGCATGTCAAGTCGATTGACAACGCTTTGCAGCGCGTCAAGCGCAAGCTGGAGAAGTATTTGGAAGTTCGGGATTTCGGCGGCTTATAGCCTTTATTCGGCTCATCCTTTTTTGCGAAAATGTTCGATAGAGGTTTTCTGACAACGGACTGTCTTTTCTGTCTGACGTTTTTCAGGCAGTGAAGACAGTCCATTGGTTTTAAAAGAAGAGTTGTCGTCCATACTGGTAGAATCCAAATCCGGATCCGATGCCAAATATTCGCAGGCTGCGCCCCCTATTCATTGATTGACACAGGATAGGCCGTATGATAAAGTGTTTTAGGTAGGCCTAAATTCGAGGTTTTTTTCGTATTGGCGATGGAATCAATGAAAATCATATAGAGCTTCATGATTCGTATTTTTGAGCAGTTCGGGAGGTGTAATTCAATGCGGGTAATTATCACGTTGGCATGCACAAACTGCAAACAAAGAAACTATGCGACGACAAAGAACAAGCGCAATCACCCCGACCGCATCGAGTTGAAGAAGTTTTGCAAGTTCTGTAACGAGCAGACTCCTCATCGCGAGACGCGATAGTCCATTGGAGGTGTGACCGTGGCTTTTTTGGCGAAACTGAAGCAAGGCTTTGGTACAACGTTTAGTTTTTTTGCCGACAGCTGGGCGGAGCTGAAGAAGGTTCGCTGGCCAAGTCGTAAAGAGTTAACTAGCTATTCTCTAATCGTACTTTGTACGGTAGTAGCAGTAACGATTTACTTCTGGCTTCTTGACATCGGGATCTCGGAATTGGTTCAGCTGATTGTCTAAGAAGGGACCAAAGGTGGATTATTGATGGAAAAAAGATGGTATGTCGTGCATACGTACTCCGGCTATGAGAACAAGGTGAAAGCCAACTTGGAGCGCCGGGTTGAATCAATGGGCATGGAAGACAAGATCTTCCGCGTGCTCGTTCCTATGGAGGACGAAGTCGTAGAGAAGGACGGGAAGAAAAAGACCGTTCAACGTAAAGTCTACCCTGGCTACGTTCTTGTAGAAATGGTTCAAACCGATGATTCCTGGTATGTTGTTCGCAATACGCCGGGCGTAACGGGTTTCGTTGGTTCGACAGGATCTGGCTCTAAGCCGACTCCTCTGCTGCCTGATGAAGTGGAACAGATTTTGAAACACATGGGCATGGAAGAGCCGAGGCCGAAGATCGAGTTCGAACTGAAGGAAACGGTACGCGTCAAGGTAGGACCTTTTGCAGATTTTGTCGGTTCAGTAGAAGAAATTTTACTCGACAAGGCAAAACTGAAGGTTCATGTCAATATGTTTGGCAGGGAAACCCCGCTTGAGCTGGATTATACTCAAGTGGAGAAGATATAACTATCTGGTTTCCGGAGCAGGCGCATGAGAATGCGTGTGTATATCAAGGCAAGGAGGTGTGACTCATGGCAAAAAAGGTCATCAAGATGGTCAAGCTTCAAGTTCCAGCAGGTAAAGCGAACCCTGCGCCGCCAATCGGTCCGGCACTAGGTCAAGCAGGCGTTAACATTATGGCGTTCTGTAAAGAGTTCAACGCTCGTACTGCGGATCAGGCAGGTCTGATTATTCCAGTCGTGATCACTGTATTCGAGGACCGTTCCTTCACTTTCGAAACAAAGACTCCGCCGGCAGCAGTATTGCTCCGCGTAGCAGCTGGTATCGAAAAAGGATCTGGCGAACCGAACAAGAAAAAAGTCGCAACGGTTAAACGTGATAAAGTTCGCGAAATCGCTGAGACAAAAATGCAAGATCTAAACGCGGCTTCCGTTGAAGCAGCAATGCGTATGGTTGAAGGTACTGCGCGCAGCATGGGCGTTACTATCGTCGACTAATGCGGATTCGTCCGTTCAGGACGAGGATGCTTGCGATGTCTTCGGACATCTCGCTTTGCGAGGCTTTCGAGCTCTCGCGGGTGGGAGGATCATCCCTTTGAGGGTGTTCCGCTATAACCACATAAGGAGGAACTTACAATGGCTAAACACGGTAAAAAATATGTAGAAGCTGCTAAGCTGATTGACAGCGAAGCAACTTACGAGCCGGCACAAGCGATTGAGCTTGTGAAAAAGGCAGCGACAGCTAAGTTCGACGAGTCCGTCGAAGTAGCGGTTCGTTTGGGTGTAGACCCACGTAAACAAGACCAAGCGGTACGCGGCGTTGTCGTACTTCCGCATGGCACAGGTAAAACTAAACGCGTTCTCGTTTTCGCAAAAGGCGAAAAAGTGAAAGAAGCGGAAGCTGCTGGCGCTGACTATGTTGGCGACGCAGACATGATCAACAAAATCCAACAAGGCTGGTTTGACTTCGACGTTTGCGTAGCAACGCCGGACATGATGGCTGAAGTTGGTAAGCTCGGCCGTATCCTGGGCGGTAAAGGTCTTATGCCTAACCCGAAAGCAGGTACTGTAACGTTTGACGTTGCAAAAGCCGTTCAAGAAATCAAAGCAGGTAAAATCGAGTACCGTCTGGACAAAGCGGGTCAAATCCACGCTCCAATCGGCAAAGTATCGTTCGACGCTGAAAAGCTGAACGAAAACTTGAAAGCTCTGATCGACGCTCTAGTTCGCGCTAAACCAGCTGCAGCTAAAGGCGTTTACCTGAAAAACATTGCTGTTTCTTCCACAATGGGCCCTGGCGCTCGTGTATCGACTGCAACTTTCCGTTAAGTCGAGAAGAAACGCTGCTTAAATTCGAATACGCATACCGTAGACAGTAGGTGCCTGATGAAGGCTTAATTTCCTACCGAGGTGTTATGATAAACGTTTAGGAATGCGGCAGGGCCTTGGCCTTGCTCGCGATCGACAACGACTTCATGGCCTTCGCATCGTCTGCGAAGGCCTTTCTCATGCACCAAAGGAAAGGAATATCTTTCGTATTTACGGGATGTATAATATTACGGGAGGTGTACAGAATGGCTAACGCAAAGATCATCCAAGCGAAACAAGAAGCGGTTGAAGTAATCGCATCGAAGCTTACTTCCAGCTCCAGCACAGTAGTAGCTGACTATCGCGGATTGAACGTTGCGCAAGTAACTGAACTTCGGAAACAGCTCCGCGAAGCGGGCATCGAATTCCAAGTTTTGAAAAACTCGCTCGTTCGCCGCGCTACCGAAGGTACAGAACTTGCGGGACTTAACGATATTCTTACAGGACCTACAGCAATTGCATTCAGCGGCGAAGACGCTGTTGCTCCAGCTAAAATCCTTAATGATTTCGCTAAGAAAAACGACGCATTGAAGCTGAAAGGCGGCATCGTAGAAGGTAAAGTGGTTGGCACAGAGCAAATTAAAGCTCTTGCTGAGCTTCCTTCCCGCGAAGGTTTGCTTTCCATGCTCCTCAGCGTGCTTCAAGCTCCAGTTCGCAACTTCGCGCTTGCGGTTAAAGCAGTTGGAGAGAAGCAAGAAGCTGGCGCTTAATATCGCCTAGCAGCAACAATCGAAGCACGGTAATCCGGCTTCGCTATATTAGCAACACCCAACCAAAACTAAACCATTTTCGGAGGTATATACCATGTCTAAAGAGCAAATCTTGGAAGCAATTAAAGGTATGACTGTTCTTGAACTGAACGATCTTGTTAAAGCAATCGAAGAAGAATTCGGCGTAACTGCTGCAGCTCCAGTTGCAGTTGTAGCTGGCGGCGGCGCTGCTGAAGCTGCTGTTCAAACAGAATTCGACGTTATTTTGACAAGCGCTGGCGCTTCCAAAATCAACGTAATCAAAGTTGTTCGCGAAATCACAGGTCTTGGCCTGAAAGAAGCGAAAGAACTGGTTGACGGCGCTCCAAAACCAATCAAAGAAAAAGTTGGCGAAGACGAAGCTAACGCTGTTAAAGCTAAGCTTGAAGAAGCTGGCGCTAACGTTGAAGTTAAGTAATTTGACTTCACTATATGGCCGATTGGCAGGCTAACATGCAGGCTGCGGCCGACGAACCCCTTGAAACTTGCCGTTTCAAGGGGTTCGTTTCATGTTATGCGTCAATAATGTTAAGGAGGCGAAGGAATGTCAGGTCACTATTATTCCAAAACGCCAAATGTAGACCATAATCGGCAAGACCATAACGATTCGCTGAGAGGGTATGCCATGACTTTTGTCACGGATTCAGGGGTCTTCTCCAAAGCGGGAGTCGATTACGGAAGTCGTGTATTAATAGAAGCAATGGAATTAGGCGAGCGGGATCGGGTTTTGGATGTTGGCTGCGGCTATGGGCCGATCGGTCTGACGGCGGCAAAGCTTTCGAGCGAAGGCCATGTCACGATGATCGATATTAATGAACGCGCCGTGGAGCTGGCAAAGGAAAACGCAAGGAAAAACAAAATCGGCAACGTAACGGTATTGCAAAGCGATTTGTTCGAAGCGGTCAAAGGTAAGCAGTTTGATGCCATTTTGACCAATCCTCCTATTAGAGCGGGGAAGGCGGTCGTTCATCGTATTTTTGAAGAAGGATACGAACAGCTTGCAGAGGGCGGCAGCATGTGGGTTGTCATTCAGAAGAAGCAGGGCGCTTCTTCCGCTATGGACAAGCTGCAGTCTATTTTTGGAGAAGTAGAGGAAGTAACGAAAGATAAAGGCTATCGCATATTGCGGGCGCAAAAAGCAGGTAGAAATGATTTGACTTGACATTTTGAATATGGTAATATTATAAAATGTCAGCATAAAATTGCTTGAAATCTCTTTAGTCAACTAAAATGTCAAGTGCAAATTTTCAGCGCGGCATGCATATTTTTATGGCATTTGACGTATAATGTTTACATTTTGGGCAAAATTACTTGATATGAGGCCATTGCGCCCGCGCTGCGCATGGTAAGCTGCCGGAACATGCTCTTCTTTCGAAAACCATTCGATAAGGGCTTTTCTTTATTTATCTATATAGGCGGCTGTTGCTGCTGGTAGGTACCGCAGTAAGTATCGATGCTGTGAGACAGACATGAGGGGTGAGGTTAAGTTGGCAGGACAACTTGTTCAGTATGGTCGGCGGACGCGGAGAAGCTACGCTAGGATCAACGAGGTGCTGGAAGTCCCGAACCTGATTGAAATCCAACAAAAATCGTACGAGAAATTTTTGGATAGCGACTTAATTGAGTTGTTCCAAGATATCTCGCCGATTTCGGACTTTACGGGCAATCTATCGCTTGAGTTTATTGATTACAACTTGGGCGAACCGAAATATTCGGTGGATGAATCAAAAGAACGCGACGTGACATATGCGGCTCCATTGCGTGTAAAAGTACGTCTGTTCAATAAGGAAACGGGCGAGGTTAAGGAACAAGAAGTGTTCATGGGTGATTTCCCGCTTATGACGGAAACAGGCACGTTTATTATTAACGGCGCCGAACGCGTTATCGTCAGCCAATTGGTTCGCTCCCCAAGTGTGTATTTCAGCACGAAGGTGGATAAGAACGGGAAGAAAACATACACGGCAACAGTTATTCCAAACCGTGGAGCTTGGCTCGAGCTTGAAACCGATGCTAAGGACATCATTTACGTTCGTATCGACCGGACCCGGAAAATACCGGTAACGGTGCTTTTGCGTGCTCTCGGCTTTGGAACAGACGCGGAAATTTTGGATTTGCTCGGCCATGACGAGTATATCCGCAATACGCTGGACAAGGATAGCACGGATTCCACGGAAAAAGCGCTTATCGAGATTTATGAGCGTCTTCGTCCGGGCGAGCCGCCTACTTTGGACAACGCGAAAAGCTTGCTTGTTGCACGCTTCTTCGATCCAAAACGATATGACCTGGCCAATGTCGGCCGTTACAAAATAAACAAAAAGCTTCATATTAAAAATCGCTTGTTCAACCAGCGTCTTGCTGAAAATCTCATCGACCCGTCCACGGGCGAGATTATCGCAGAATCCGGCCAAATGATCGACCGCCGTCTGCTGGATGAAATCCTCGACAAGCTCGAGAGCGATGTAGGCTTTAAGACATACCATGTCGCTAACGGAGTGCTGGATGCAGATAGTATTCCACTACAAGCGATCAGCGTATTCTCTCCGCTTGATGAAAGCAAAGTGATTAAGGTGATTGCCAACGGCATCATCGACAAATCCGTGAAGCATGTTACGCCTGCGGATATCATTGCTTCGATCAACTATTTCATTAATTTGCTGCATGGCGTCGGCAGCACGGACGATATCGACCATTTGGGCAACCGTCGTCTGCGTTCCGTCGGCGAATTGCTGCAAAACCAGTTCCGTATCGGCTTGTCCCGTATGGAGCGTGTCGTACGCGAAAGAATGTCCATTCAGGACGCGAACGCGATTACGCCTCAAGCGTTGATCAACATCCGCCCTGTTATCGCGTCGATTAAAGAGTTTTTTGGCTCGTCACAGCTGTCCCAGTTTATGGACCAAACGAACCCTCTTGCCGAGCTTACGCACAAACGCCGTCTATCGGCACTCGGACCGGGCGGTTTGACGCGTGAGCGCGCGGGCTTTGAAGTACGTGACGTCCATCACTCTCACTATGGCCGTATGTGTCCAATCGAGACGCCGGAGGGACCGAACATCGGTTTGATCAACTCCTTGTCTACGTTTGCGCGCATTAACGAATATGGCTTCATTGAAGCTCCATATCGTTGGGTCGATCCGAAGTCGGGTGTTGTAACCGATCAGATCGCTTACCTGACGGCAGACGAAGAAGACAACTACGTCATTGCGCAAGCGAATGCTAAACTCTCAGAAGAGAGCAAGTTCGCGGAAGCGCAAACGATCGTACGTTACAATAAACAGGCTGACAACATTCTAACAATGCCGAGCGAGCGCGTTGACTACATGGACGTATCGCCTAAGCAGGTAGTGTCGGTTGCGACCGCTCTAATTCCGTTCCTGGAAAATGACGACTCCAACCGCGCCCTCATGGGATCGAACATGCAACGTCAGGCCGTTCCGCTTCTTATTCCAAAGGCGCCGCTTGTCGGCACAGGAATGGAGCATAAGGCTGCCAAAGACTCCGGCGTTTGTATCGTGTCGAAGTACGACGGCATCATCGAGCGTGCGTCTGCAAACGAGATTTGGCTGCGCCGTGTCGAGATGATCGACGGCAAGCCGGTCAGCGGAGATTTGATCAAGCACAAATTGCATAAGTTTACGCGTTCCAACCAAGGCACTTGCATCAATCAGCGTCCGCTGGTTCGCAAAGGCGATGTCATTAAAAAAGGCGACATCATGGCAGACGGACCGTCCACGGAAATGGGCGAGCTGGCTCTTGGCCGCAACGTTGTCGTAGCTTTTATGACATGGGAAGGCTACAACTACGAGGATGCGATTTTGCTCAGCGAGAAACTAGTGAAAGAGGATGTTTACACCTCTATTCATATTGAAGAATATGAGTCCGAAGCTCGTGATACGAAGCTTGGACCGGAAGAAATTACACGCGACATTCCGAACGTAGGCGAAGAAGCGCTTCGCAATCTCGACGAGCGCGGTATTATCCGCGTCGGCGCCGAAATTAGCGCAGGCGACATCCTCGTCGGCAAAGTAACGCCAAAAGGTGTAACGGAGCTTACGGCGGAAGAAAGATTGCTTCATGCGATCTTTGGCGAAAAAGCGCGTGAAGTTCGCGATACGTCGCTGCGCGTGCCGCATGGTACGGACGGTATCGTCGTAGACGTAAAAGTATTTACCCGCGAGAACGGCGACGAGTTGCCTCCTGGCGTAAACCAGTTGGTTCGTGCTTACATCGCACAAAAACGTAAAATTTCCGAAGGCGACAAGATGGCGGGACGCCACGGCAACAAAGGTGTTATCGCCCGTATCATGCCGGAAGAAGACATGCCGTTCCTGCCGGACGGAACACCTGTAGAGGTCGTTCTTAACCCGCTGGGCGTACCTTCCCGGATGAACATCGGTCAGGCGCTTGAGGTTCACCTTGGCATGGCGTGCAAACACCTGGGTCTTCATGCCGCTACTCCTGTATTCGACGGCGCTCGCGAAAACGACGTCTTTGATACGATGGAAGAAGCCGGCATGCAGCGAAATGGTAAAACGGTCCTTTACGATGGACGCACAGGCGAGAACTTCGAACGCGAAGTAACGGTCGGCGTCATGTATATGATCAAACTTGCGCACATGGTTGATGATAAAATTCACGCCCGTTCGACAGGTCCTTACTCTCTCGTTACGCAACAGCCACTCGGCGGTAAAGCCCAGTTCGGCGGACAGCGTTTCGGTGAGATGGAGGTTTGGGCGCTTGAAGCTTACGGCGCTGCCTACACGCTTCAAGAAATTCTTACGGTTAAATCCGATGACGTGGTCGGCCGCGTAAAAACGTACGAATCCATCGTCAAAGGCGAAAACGTACCGGAACCGGGTGTTCCGGAGTCGTTCAAAGTTTTGATCAAAGAGCTTCAAAGCTTGGGTATGGACGTTAAAATCCTGTCCGAGAACGAAGAAGAGATCGAAATGAAAGAAATCGACGATGACGACGAGGCGACAGGCGATAAGCTGAACCTCAATCTAGAAGGCGCAGAAGCAGGCGCCGAATAAGTGATAACAAATGGCTGAGCTTCAGTCGGGTGCCGCTTTTGCAGGGCCGCGGTTGAAGTTCAGCGTTTGATAAGACACAGTCATACATGACGAAGGAGGGTTGCTCCTTGTTGGACGTGAACAACTTCGAGTATATGAAAATTGGTCTGGCTTCGCCGGATAAAATTCGCTCGTGGTCCCGCGGAGAAGTCAAGAAGCCGGAAACCATTAACTACAGAACGCTCAAGCCTGAGAAGGAAGGTCTCTTCTGCGAGAAGATTTTTGGACCGACCAAAGATTGGGAGTGCCATTGCGGCAAATATAAGCGCGTTCGTTACAAAGGCGTAGTTTGCGATCGCTGCGGAGTTGAAGTTACTCGCGCGAAAGTACGCCGTGAGCGTATGGGTCACATCGAGCTTGCCGCTCCTGTATCCCACATCTGGTATTTCAAAGGTATTCCAAGCCGCATGGGTCTTGCGCTGGATATGTCCCCTCGCTCCTTGGAGGAGATTATCTATTTTGCATCTTATGTCGTAACGGACCCTGGCGATACGCCTCTTGAGAAGAAACAGCTTCTTTCCGAGAAGGAATACCGCAGCTACCGTGAAAAATACGGATTTGGATTCCAAGCTGGCATGGGTGCCGAAGCGGTCAAAAAGCTGCTTCAAGACATCGATGTCGAGAAGGAATTGGAGCAGCTGAAGGAAGAGCTTCGTACGGCGCAAGGTCAACGCCGCAACCGTGCGATCAAGCGTCTGGAAGTCATTGAAGCATTCCGCAATTCCGGCAACGCTCCGGAATGGATGATTCTTGATGTGCTGCCGGTTATTCCGCCGGAGCTTCGTCCGATGGTACAGCTGGACGGCGGACGTTTTGCAACATCCGACCTGAACGACCTGTATCGCCGTGTAATTAACCGGAACAACCGTTTGAAGCGTCTTCTTGACCTTGGCGCTCCGGACATTATCGTACAAAACGAGAAACGGATGCTTCAGGAAGCAGTTGATGCCCTGATCGACAACGGCCGTCGCGGCCGTCCAGTTACAGGCCCAGGCAACCGTCCGCTTAAATCTCTCAGCCACATGCTGAAAGGTAAGCAAGGCCGTTTCCGTCAAAACTTGCTCGGTAAACGTGTCGACTATTCCGGTCGTTCCGTTATCGTCGTAGGTCCAAACCTGAAGATGTTCCAATGCGGTCTTCCGAAGGAAATGGCGCTGGAACTGTTCAAGCCTTTTGTTATGAAAGAGCTTGTCAATAAAGGACTCGCCCACAACATTAAGAGCGCGAAACGCAAAGTTGAACGCGTTAGCCCTGAAGTTTGGGACGTTCTTGAAGAAGTGATCAAGGAACATCCGGTATTGCTGAACCGTGCCCCGACGCTGCATAGACTCGGTATCCAAGCATTCGAGCCTATTTTGGTAGAAGGACGCGCGATTAAGCTTCACCCGCTCGTATGTACGGCTTATAATGCCGACTTCGACGGTGACCAGATGGCCGTTCACGTTCCGTTGTCCGCTGAGGCGCAAGCCGAGGCTCGCCTGCTTATGCTGGCGTCGGGCAACATTTTGAACCCTAAAGACGGCAAACCTGTCGTTACGCCTTCCCAGGATATGGTTCTCGGAAGCTACTATTTGACGATGGACAACACGGAAGCAAAAGGAACAGGTTCTGTGTTTGCATCGATCAATGAAGCGATTTCCGCTTACCAGCGCGGCATTGTATCCTTGCATGCTCGTATCTTTATCCCTGTGAAAGTGCTGAAGAAAACAATCTTTACGGATCAGCAGCAAGCTTCGCTTTTGGTCACGACGGTTGGTAAGGTTATCTTCAACGAAATTTTCCCTGAAGATTTCCCTTACATCAACGAAGCGACAAAAATAAACCTGCTGCAAGGTACGCCTGATAAATATTTTGTCTACGAGAAAGGCGCGGATCTTCAGAAGTTTATCGACGATCTCGCAACGCCTGGCGCGGTAGGCAAAGACTACTTGGCGCTGATTATTGCGGAATGCTTCCGTCAATATCACACCACGCTTACTGCGGTTATCCTTGACCGTATCAAGCAGCTCGGCTTTACGTACTCCACAAAAGCAGGTATTACGATCGGCGTATCCGACGTTATCATTCCACCTGAAAAAGTGGAAATTATGAAAGCTTCCGACGAGAAGGTTGCTACCGTTATGAATCAATACCGTCGCGGTTTGATTACAAACGAAGAGCGTTATGACCGGATTATCGGCATCTGGAGTAAATGTAAAGACGAAATTACGGAAATCCTCATGAAATCGATGGATCGTTACAACAACATCATGCTCATGGTGGACTCCAAAGCACGGGGTAACAAATCGCAGATTACGCAGCTTGGCGGAATGCGCGGTCTGATGGCGAATCCATCCGGCCGTATCATCGAGTTGCCGATCAAATCGAACTTCCGTGAAGGCCTGACGGTCCTCGAGTACTTTATCTCGACGCACGGTGCGCGTAAAGGTCTTGCCGATACAGCACTTCGTACAGCTGACTCCGGCTACTTGACTCGTCGTCTGGTAGACGTAGCTCAGGACGTAATCGTCCGCGAAGACGATTGCGGCACAGATAAAGGCTTCTCCGTCAGCAAGATCCAAGACGGTAAAGAGGTTATCGAGGATCTGTACGATCGTATCGAAGGTCGTTATGCGTTCGAAACGGTTCGCAATCCTCAAACCGGCGAAGTTATCGTGAACCGCAGCGAGCTAATCGATGCGGGCAAAGCGGACGCTATCGTAGCGGCTGGCGTAGAGCGCCTGCAAATCCGTTCCGTACTGAGCTGCCGCGCGCGTCATGGCGTGTGCAAAATCTGTTACGGACGCAACCTGGCGACTGGCAAGCACGTTGAGATTGGCGAAGCGGTTGGCATTATCGCGGCGCAATCGATCGGCGAGCCGGGAACACAGCTCACGATGCGTACGTTCCATACCGGCGGCGTTGCCGGAGACGATATTACGCAAGGTCTTCCGCGTATTCAGGAGCTTTTCGAAGCCCGGAATCCGAAGGGCCAAGCGATCATCTCCGAACTCGACGGCGTGATCAAAGAAATTCGCGAAGCGAAAGACCGTCGCGAAATCGAAGTTCAAGGCGAAGCCGAGTCCAAAGTATATGCAGTTACTTACGGCTCGCGTATCCGCGTAGCTCAAGGCCAGCAAATTGAGGCGGGCGACGAGTTGACGGACGGTTCTATCGATCCGAAGGATATGCTTCGCATCAAAGGCATCCGCGGCGTGCAGAACTATATCCTTCAGGAAGTTCAGCGCGTATACCGTAACCAAGGCGTTGAAATCAACGATAAGCACGTTGAGGTTATGATCAAGCAGATGCTTCGCAAAATCCGCATTGTCGATGCTGGTGACACGACGCTGCTGCCGGGCGCATTCGTAGACATTCATGAATACGAAGCAGCCAACAGCGAAGCGATCTTCTCTGGCAAAGAACCTGCGGTTGCGAAACCGGTATTGCTCGGTATTACAAAAGCTTCCCTTGAAACGGATTCGTTCTTGTCCGCAGCTTCCTTCCAGGAGACGACTCGTGTCTTGACGGATGCAGCGATCAAAGGCAAGGTCGACCAACTTCTCGGTCTGAAAGAGAATGTTATTATCGGTAAGCTGATCCCGGCTGGTACGGGTATGCAGCGCTACCGCAACATTCGCTTTGCAGGCATGGAAGAAGCAGCAGCTGAAACGGCTGAGCCGACTGAAGCTTCTGAAGCGGTTGTAGTAGAATAAAGCCCTGTTAAAGCGGCTAGCTATACAACGAAAGGCTCTACCTCACATTTGTGAGGTAGAGCCTTTTTTGATTGATGGAATGCCGGAAGCGGCTGGTTACGACCGGAGTCGAGGCTTTATATAGACTGTAGTCCAGAGGAAGATGAGACCCTTTATGTTAAAATTAGGATGTTTCTAATACAAAAAGAAGGGATGGGAGTGTGTGAAAAGAGGAGAAACCATACGTAAAAAAACATCGAAATGGGCGATGGCCGCACTGGCCGTCACTGTAGCTTGCTCCGTTGCGCTTACCCCTCATGGGACGGCAAAAGCGGCAGCGTCTACCGGGCCGAAGGATGCGAAAGAGGTGGAGGCTTTTGCCGACGCATTTTTTCAAAACCCTGAAATAAAAGACCATATGGCCGGAGGTGCCTTTGTTGTAGTAGCAGACAATAAAGTGCTTCTTAACAAGGGCTATGGTTACGCCGATGTAAAAAGCAAAAAGCCGGTCGTCCCAGACACAACCGTATTTCGAATGGCTTCCGTTGGAAAAGTTTTTACGGCCGCAGCTGTTATGCAGTTAGTGGAAGAGGGAAAAGTTAATTTAGATGAGGATATCCATACTTATTTGGGCGGGGTTAAAATCCCGAATCAGACAGGCGGCAAGCTGACGATGCGCCATCTGCTTAGCCATACATCAGGATTCAATTATACAGACGTAGAGCAAGGCGTAACAAGCGCTCCATCCGACTATACGCTGGGGCAGTACGTTACTGATAATACGCCTACCGTTGTACGCAAGCCGGGGGAGGCTTATCGGTACGACAATATGGCTTATGCCATTGCAGGCTATGTCGTGGAGAAAGTGAGCGGCAAACCTTTTGAGCAATTTGTGAAGGAACGAATTTTTGGACCCCTGCAAATGAAGGGAAGCAGCATTGAGCTAACCGATTCCGCTGCCAAAAACTTGGCCACCAGCTACAAATATAATGACGAGCCTTATGAGCTGTACTACGAATCTCCGCCGGTCAGACCGGAGGGCAGCATGGTGGCGACCAGCTCCGATATCTCTAATTTTATGCTGGCCTACTTAAACGGGGGCAAGCTCGGCGACAGCCAAATTTTGAAGCCGGAAACCGTAAAGGAAATGAGTAAAACGCAAGTGGCGATCAACCCGGTCATTCCTAACTCCACACTCGGCCTAGAAATGGCGGATTACGAAAGCTTCAACGGCCAAAACTTTATTCAAAAGGGCGGGGACGTTCCCGGCTTCCATTCTATGATGTGGTTGCTTCCCGATCAGAAGGTCGGCGCTTTTTTTATCACAAATGACGATGGGGTTGAAGTAAGAGGCAAGCTGGTCAAAGCGTTTATGGATCATTACTATCCTCACAAAGAAGAACCGCGCAAGGTTGTTCCGATGACCAAGCAGCAGTTGTTGCCGTATGAAGGAGTATACAATTACCTTCGCATTCCATTGTACAGATTCACAGTGGAAGCCAAGGACGGCTACTTGTCCGTAAAGGCGCCTTCGGCTCTTGCAGGGCCGGAACCCGTCAAGTTGTTCCCGGTGGGAGACGGACTGTTCCAAGATGAGCAAGGCAGGCTCGGCGCATTTAAGCAAAATGAAGCGGGCCAAGTGGAATACCTTCACTATTTGATGCCTTATTCATGGACGGGGAAAGTGCTGAACAAGCCAACCTATCGTGATGTTCCAAACAATCATCCATATGCGACAGCCATCCAAGAATTATTTTATCTCGGAGCGGATTTAAACCCTAAGGCGGATAAGTTTCAGCCGGATGCCGTTACAACCCGGGCTGAATTTGCAGCCCAAATTACGAAAGCTTTTTCGCTTAAACCATCTGTGCGTTCAGCCGTCTTTAAAGATGTGAAAGGCCATCGTTACGCGGGAGAAGTTCAAACGCTTTTTGATTTAGGCGTCATTCAAGGCAATTCAAAAGACAAATTTCATCCCGATCGTCCTATCAAAAGGGAAGAAGCAGCCGTTCTCATTCATCGTATAATGGTACTTAACCAGTTTCCCGCTGCGGATGCGGACTTAACCGGAAAAACATCGCCTTGGGCGGTGGAAGCGGTAAAAAATGTCGTCGGGTATACATTTTATGGTCCCGATGTTATCCAAAATGAAAAAGGTGTCGATTACCGTTCGAAAGATACGTTATTGCGAAAAGAAGCGGCATTGCTGCTCACAAAATTTACTAATAGTCTAATGTAATTTTATAAACAGATAGAGGTATGCCTTCTCTCTAGAAGCAATATAGAGAGGGGCATGCTTTTTTATATTAAATTTTAGAAAAGGATCAACCAATGGAGCGGTATTGGTGTTTAATAATAGAGAGAACAATCGTTGGCTTTCGTGAATGCGGCCGACGAGCCCGAAACGGAGATGGCGGCCATGATCCAAGGGAATGAAATTGACGAAGTGCTTGATTTTATTAGAAGCAGCATGGGAATTCCGAATGGGGACGAACCGTTTGAGAAAGAGCTGGCAGGGATACGGATCGAGCTTGAGAGACTTCAAAAGATGAATGTGCTGCTGTCTATAAGTCGGGATGAGGAGTGGAAACAGCTAGAGCCAGGGGAGCCGGTTGACGCTGTAGAAGAGAGCCGAGTTTAGGGCCGATTAGGCGTTAATGCGCAGAAAGGCTTTGATATATGAGAGGACGCTATATTTCACGCTTGACATGCGCCTACGCAAAATGATAATATATCGAAGTGTGCCTGACGACTAGGCTTTAGAAATTGTCATGTTCAATTATGAACCGCCTGGGTCTGTGGGCTTAAATACGGGGTAAAATGTCTACCATCATAAAGACATGAATTAAGGAAGGGGGTGGCAACATGCCAACTATTAACCAGCTCGTTCGCAAAGGCCGTCAAGCGAAAGTCGTTAAATCGAAATCGCCAGCCTTGCAAAAAGGTTTCAACGCTCTGAAACGTGAAGCAACTGACATCAGCGCTCCTCAAAAACGCGGTGTGTGCACTCGTGTAGGTACTATGACTCCTAAGAAACCGAACTCCGCGCTTCGTAAATATGCGCGTGTACGTTTGACTAACCGTGTTGAGGTTACTGCGTACATTCCAGGTATCGGTCATAACCTTCAAGAGCACAGCGTCGTTTTGATCCGCGGCGGTCGTGTAAAAGACCTTCCAGGTGTTCGTTACCATATCGTTCGTGGCGCATTGGATACTGCGGGTGTTAACAACCGTAACCAATCCCGTTCGAAATACGGTACGAAGCGTCCTAAAGTTAAGAAGTAAGATAGGGGCTCGAACGAGCCGCTTGCAAACTAGATTAAGCCACTATTAGAAGAAAGGGGGACTTTCTCATGCCACGCAAAGGTCCTGTAACAAAACGCGATGTGCTTCCAGATCCGGTTTATAATAGCAAACTGGTTACTCGTCTGATCAACCGTATTATGGTTGACGGAAAAAGAGGCGTTGCACAAACTCTGTTGTATGATGCTTTCAAACTGATTCAAGAGCGCTCGGGAAATGATCCGATGGAAGTGTTCGAAGCAGCTATGAAAAACATCATGCCAGTTCTTGAGGTTAAAGCTCGCCGTGTAGGCGGCGCTAACTACCAAGTACCAATCGAGGTTAAGCCTGAGCGCCGTACGGCTCTTGCTCTTCGTTGGCTCGTTAACTACTCGCGTAACCGCGGGGAGAAAACAATGGTAGAGCGTCTGGCTGCCGAAATCTTGGATGCATCCAACAACACTGGCGCATCTGTTAAGAAACGTGAAGACACGCACAAAATGGCTGACGCTAACAGAGCGTTTGCTCACTACCGTTGGTAGTATAACCATAAACGAGAGGAGACAATTTCATGTCAAGAGAGTTCTCCTTGAACAATACGCGTAACATCGGGATTATGGCGCATATTGACGCTGGTAAAACCACGACAACTGAACGGATCTTGTTCTTCACAGGCCGTACCCACAAAATCGGCGAGGTGCACGAAGGTGCAGCGACGATGGACTGGATGGAGCAAGAACAAGAGCGCGGTATCACGATTACGTCTGCCGCTACAACCGCTCAATGGAAGGGTAACCGCATTAATATCATCGACACCCCGGGACACGTTGACTTCACAGTTGAAGTTGAACGTTCCCTACGCGTACTGGACGGGGCTGTTGGGGTTTTCAGCGCGAAGGAAGGCGTAGAGCCACAGTCTGAGACTGTATGGCGTCAAGCTGACCGTTACGGCGTTCCACGGATCGCTTACGTTAACAAAATGGATATTATCGGTGCAGACTACCTGAATGTCGTTAAAGACATGCGCGAGCGTCTGCAAGCGAACGCAGTTGCGATCCAGCTCCCTATGGGCGCTGAGTCCGACTTCATCGGCGTTATCGATATCATCGAGCGCGTGGCTTACACGTACAAAGATGATCTCGGCAAAGAGCCAATCGCTGGCGAAATTCCTGATCAATATAAAGACCAAGTAGAAGAGCTTCGCCTTGAGCTGGTAGAGAAAGTTGCCGAGCTTGACGAAGAACTGATGATGAAGTATCTGGAAGGCGAAGAAATTACGATTCCTGAGCTTAAAGCAGTTCTACGCAAAGGCGTTTGCGAAGTTAAAATCTTCCCGGTTGTTGCCGGTTCTTCTTACCGTAACAAAGGCGTTCAGCTGGTTCTGGATGCGGTTGTTGACTTCCTGCCTTCCCCTGTTGACGTACCAGCTATCAAAGGTACGCTTGAAGACGGAGAAGAAGCAGTACGTCCATCTTCCGACACTGAGCCGTTCGCGGCTCTAGCATTCAAAATCATGACTGACCCTTATGTAGGACGTCTGACGTTCTTCCGTGTATACTCCGGTATCCTGAAGTCCGGTTCGTACGTTCTTAACGCAACTAAGGGCAAACGTGAGCGTATCGGCCGTATCCTACAGATGCATGCTAACAGCCGTCAAGAAATTTCCGAAGTTTACTCCGGTGATATCGCGGCTGCAGTTGGTCTGAAAGATACGACTACAGGCGACACGCTGTGCGACGAGAAGTTCCCAATCGTTCTTGAATCGATGAACTTCCCTGAGCCGGTTATCCAAATCGCGATCGAGCCTAAGACGAAAGCAGACCAAGACAAACTTGGCGTTGCGATCTCCAAGCTTGCCGAAGAGGATCCAACTTTCCGCGCTTACACGGATGAAGAAACGAACCAAACGATCATCGCAGGTATGGGTGAGCTTCACCTTGAAATTCTCGTTGACCGTATGTTCCGTGAATTCAAAGTTGAAACGAACGTAGGTAAACCTCAGGTTGCTTACCGTGAAACTTTCCGTCAAGCAGCTAAAGTTGAAGGTAAATTCGTTCGTCAATCCGGCGGTAAAGGCCAGTTCGGTCATTGTTGGGTTGAATTCGAACCACAAGAAGCTGGCGCAGGTTTCACCTTCGAAAGCAAAGTTGTCGGTGGTGCGATTCCGCGTGAATTTATTTCTCCAATCCAAGCTGGTATCGAAGAGTCCATGAAAAACGGCGTTATCGCCGGCTTCCCACTCGTTGATATCAAAGCAACCGTAGTCGATGGTTCTTACCATGACGTTGACTCCTCGGAGATGGCGTTTAAGATTGCTGGTTCCTTGGCTCTTAAAGCAGCAAAAGAAAAATGTAAGCCAGTTCTTCTTGAGCCAATCATGAAAGTTGAAGTTACGGTTCCTGAAGAGTACATGGGCGACGTTATGGGTATGTTGAACTCCCGTCGTGGTCGTATCGAAGGTATGGATTCCCGCGCAGGCGCGCAAATTATCCGTGCTAAGGTACCTCTCTCCGAGATGTTCGGTTACTCCACAACTCTTCGTTCCGGTACACAAGGCCGCGGAGTATTCTCGATGGAGCTTTCTCACTACGAAGAAGTTCCTAAGTCGATCTCCGAAGAAATTATCGCTAAGCACAAAGGCGAATAATTCATTTTCATTTGCAACAAAAGTTTGTACTTGGCCGTCATCAGTTGTGCTCGCACTTGCGGTGCCGGCCTAAACATAAAATTAATTGATATTGAGGAGGATTCAGTTCAATGGCTAAGCAAAAATTTGAACGTAATAAACCGCATGTTAACATCGGTACAATCGGTCACGTTGACCATGGCAAAACTACTCTTACAGCTGCTATCACAACTGTACTTTCCAAAAAATACGGCGGTGTAGCTACAGCATTTGACCAAATCGACAAAGCTCCAGAAGAGCGCGAGCGCGGTATCACGATCTCGACAGCTCACGTTGAGTATGAGACGCCTAACCGTCACTACGCTCACGTTGACTGCCCAGGTCACGCCGACTACGTTAAAAACATGATCACTGGTGCTGCACAAATGGACGGAGCTATCTTGGTAGTATCCGCTACTGACGGCCCAATGCCACAAACTCGTGAGCACATCTTGCTGTCCAAGCAAGTTGGCGTTCCTTACATCGTTGTATTCCTGAACAAATGCGACATGGTTGAAGACGAAGAGCTTCTTGAGCTAGTTGAAATGGAAGTTCGCGACCTTCTTTCCGAGTATGAGTTCCCAGGCGATGACACTCCAATCATCCGTGGTTCCGCTCGTGAAGCTTTGCAAAACCCAGAAGGAGACTGGGCTGGTAAAATTATCGAATTGTTCGACCAAATCGATACTTTCATCCCAACTCCAGAGCGCGACACAGCTAAGCCTTTCCTTATGCCTGTCGAGGACGTATTCACAATCACTGGCCGTGGTACAGTTGCTACAGGTCGCGTAGAGCGTGGCGTTATCAAAGTAGGCGACGAGATCGAAATTATCGGTCTTGCTGAAGAGTCCCGCAAATCCGTAGTAACAGGCGTAGAAATGTTCCGCAAATTGCTTGACTCCGCTCAAGCTGGCGACAACGTTGGCGCATTGCTTCGTGGTGTTGACCGCAGCAACATCGAGCGTGGTCAAGTTTTGGCTAAACCGGGTTCCGTTAAGCCACACACGAACTTTACAGCTCAAATCTACGTTCTGACTAAAGAAGAGGGTGGCCGTCACAAGCCTTTCTTCACTGGCTACCGTCCACAATTCTATTTCCGTACAACTGACGTAACAGGTATCATCAACCTGCCTGAAGGTACTGAAATGGTTATGCCTGGCGACAACATCACAGTTACTGTTGAACTGATCGCTCCAATCGCAGTTGAAGAAGGAACTCGCTTCTCCATCCGTGAAGGCGGCCGTACAGTAGGCGCTGGCGCTGTTGCAACTATCCAAAAATAATGCCATGCGGCTTTGAGCCGCATAGCGTGCAAAACCCTCACTTCGGTGAGGGTTTTTTGCATTCTTTTGCAAGGAATAGGCTTAACGGAATTTAACAAATAAATATGCATTGACTGTATGCCGCATGTCCAATTAAGATAAAAGCTAAAGATGAAAAAGTTATTCTGTTGCTTTTTTGCGACGTGAATCTGTCATGTCTTTTTGCTTTAATGACCAAAAGCGATAAAGCTTCGACGTGACACGGGTTTACAGGGGCAAAAGAACGGTTAACAAAAGATGAGAGGGGTTATTGATATGAAAAAGAAGTTTTGGCTTGGTCTGGCGTTAGCTTCCTTAATGGTTGTAACGGCGGCTTGCGGCGGCAATAGCGGCAAAACGGAGCCGTCGAGCAGCAGTCAGCCGACAGCCGGCGGAGATGTTCCAGAGGGCAAAACGTATACGATCGGTATTTCGCAAATTGTAGAGCATCCGTCTCTGGATGCGACACGCCAAGGCTTTTTGGCCGCGTTGAAAGATGCCGGCTTCGAAGAAGGAAAAAACTTAAAGATCGATTACAACAATGCGCAAGGCGATCCAAACAACTTTAAAGCCATCGCCGAAAAAATCGCATCGGACAAGCCTGACTTGGCTTTTGGCATCGCCACTCCAAATACACAGGTGCTTGTAGATGAAATTAAAGACTTCCCTGTATTGTTTGCAGCGGTAACGGACCCTGTCGATGCTAAGATTGTACCGAAGTTGGAGGCGCCTGGCGGCAACGTAACAGGAGCTTCGGATACGAATCCGGATGCGATTGTACAAACGATGGACTTTATTGCAAAAGAGTTCCCTAACGTCAAAAATGTCGGCATGGTTATCGACGAGTCTCAAGATAATGCCGTCATCATGAGCAAAGTCGCCGAAGAAGCACTTGCCAAACATAATATCAAATTGGTGAAAGCTCCTGTTGCCAACAACTCGGATATTCAACAAGCAGCTGAATCGCTTATTGGCCGGGTAGAAGCGATTTATATCACTCTGGACAATACAGTAGTTGAAGGTGTTGAAGCGGTCATTGATGTTGCCAATGAAAACGATATTCCGTTTTTCTCCGCTGACCGCGATACGGTGGAAAAAGGGGCATTCGCTACAGTCGGCTTTAGATACTACGACCATGGTTATGAAGCTGGGCAAATGGCCGTTGAAATTTTGAAAGGGAAAAACCCTGGAGAAATGAATGTCACAAAGCCGCAAAAGCTGGACTTCATTCTTAACCTAAAAGCTGCAGCAGAACAAGGCATTACCGTAACGGACGCTATGAAAGCTTATGTAAAGGATCCAGCAAACAATATTATTCAATAAAAGAAAGATGTACGAATACAATTGGGGTGATCGGGCATCCGATTCACCCCTTTACTATGAGAAAGGGAGGCGATTCATTTGCTGGAATCGATGATTGGAGCTGTTGAAAGCGGATTGTTGTATGCACTCATGGCTCTTGGCGTATACATCACCTTTCGCATACTGGATTTCCCCGATTTGACGGTTGACGGAAGTTTTACGACGGGAGCGGCTATCGGCACAATGATGACCATTAACGGGAGTCCACCGTGGCTCGCTGTTGTTTATGCTTTTATTGGGGGCGGCCTTGCGGGGATGTGTACCGGCTTGCTTCATACGAAAGGGAAAATTAATGGATTGTTGTCCGGCATTATTATGATGATTGCTCTGTATTCCATCAATTTGCGCATTATGGGCAAACCATCCGTATCTTTAAGAAATGAACCAAACTTATTTGAAAATGTTTCTGAACTGGCTGTCGGCATTGGTTTAGTTGTTTTTGTTTCAGTTTTGCTGGTGTTGTTTTTCAAAACAAATCTAGGGTTAAGCTTGCGAGCGACTGGAGACAATAGCCGGATGATTCGCAGCTTTGGAGCTAATACCGATACAACGACCATTATGGGCGTAGCGCTTTCGAACGCGTTGGTTGCTTGCTCCGGTGCTTTAATCGCATTTTCGAACAATGCAGCCAACAATAACATGGGGATAGGCATGATTGTGGTGGGGCTGGCATCCGTTATTATCGGCGAAGCCGTTGTGGGCTCCAAAACGATATTAAGAGCCGTTATAGCCGTTGTTTTTGGCGTTATTATATATAGAGTCATTTATGCGCTTGCACTGCGCGTGCCTGGGCTTGATTCGCAAGATATGAAGTTGATTACGGCGATTATCATTATTTGCGCTTTGGTCATCCCGACGATTCGTAGAACATGGGCACAAAAAGCAATGGCCAAAAAGAGAACCCAAGAAGTTATGGCTTCCCTTCAAGCGAACGGAGGTGAGCGGTAATGTTGAAGATTGAAGATGTTTCGAAGCTGTTCAACCCCGGAACCGTCGATGAAAAAATCGCTTTGTTGAATGCAAATCTTCAAATGAAGGAAGGCGACTTTGTTACGGTTATCGGAAGCAACGGGGCGGGCAAATCGACTTTAATGAATATTATTTCCGGAGTTCTAAAACCCGATGCTGGCAAAATTCACATTGACGGAAACGATGTCGGTCAGCTTTCCGATTACAAACGGAGCCAATGGATCGGACGGGTGTTTCAAGATCCGATGGCCGGCACTGCGCCGCGCATGACGATTGAAGAAAACTTGGCTATCGCCTATAAGCGTGGGAAAAGCCGCGGATTTTCTTTAGGTGTAACCGTTAAAACGCGCAAAGTATTTCGTGAAGAGCTGTCACGGCTTGGCATCGGTCTTGAAAATCGGATGGGAGCAAAAGTTGGCCTTCTGTCCGGCGGAGAGCGGCAAGCGCTAAGCTTGCTGATGGCGACATTTACGCGTCCGCAAATTTTGCTGCTGGATGAGCATACGGCGGCGCTCGACCCGGCTCGTGCGGAGCTGGTCACGACGCTGACGGAAAATATCGTTCGGGAGCTGAATTTGACTACGTTAATGGTTACCCATAACATGGAGCAGGCGATTCGTCTCGGCAACCGTCTCATTATGATGGATAAAGGGAAGATCATTCTTCAAGTGAACGAAAACCGCAAAAAGGATTTAACGGTTGAGCGCTTGCTTGGCGAGTTCGAGCAGATTAGCGGCAAGAAGATGGCTGATGACCGGGTAGTGCTAGGCTAGACAGTCGCGGGGCTGCGTGCTTGGTTAAAATGAAGGGATGACAATGCGGGGCTGCGCGCTTGCGAGAAGGTATGGCCTTCGGCCGCTGTTAAACATCGCGTTCCTTCTTAATTGGACTAACAGGGTGGAACACGACGTTTAAAGGCGGACGTAAACTCCTTCGGCCATACCTTCTCTCCAGCACTCCGCTACGCTTGTTCAATAGGTGCAAACGATGCTAACTCCTAGCCTCGGTTATAGGATCTATATAATAGAAGAAACACATTAGCTGGCATGATTTGCACATGTGCAGACCAGTCGAATGGAGTGTAAAAAAAGCCAATCCCCGCGCGGGATTCGGCTTTTTTTATTTTTATGCGTGGGATAAAAGGTTTTAGTTGCAATTGCCCGCCCAATCCGATATAATATTGACTGTTGGTCTGACGTTGCGTTGATGTGAGAGGTTGCCGACACACCCGGCTCCTTTGCCATGGGGCTTGTGGCGGGTTATTCTCACGGAGTATGTCCGATTAAAAAATTGGGCGATAGAAGGAGGGACTTATATGGCAAAGCAAAAGATTCGTATCCGCTTGAAAGCATACGATCACAGAATTCTTGACCAATCCGCTGAGAAAATCGTGGAAACTGCAAAACGTTCCGGTGCAGGCGTATCCGGGCCGATTCCGTTGCCGACGGAAAAGCAAATCATCACTATTCTCCGTGCGGTGCACAAGTACAAGGATTCCCGTGAGCAATTCGAAATGCGCACACACAAGCGCCTTATCGATATTGTGAATCCTACGCCGCAAACCGTTGATGCGCTTATGCGTCTGGATCTGCCGTCCGGTGTAGATATCGAAATCAAACTGTAAGAAACCGTATATACGATCATAGTGAGGAAATGAGGTGTCAACATGAAAGGTATCTTAGGGAAAAAACTTGGAATGACTCAAGTATTTACTCCTGAAGGTAACGTAGTACCAGTAACGGTAATCGAAGCTGGACCTAACGTTGTTCTTCAGAAAAAGAACGTAGAAACTGACGGCTATGAAGCTGTTCAACTTGGTTTCTCCGATAAGAAAGAAAAGAGATCGAACAAGCCAGAGATCGGCCACGCTAAGAAAGCTGGAGCGACTCCTAAGCGCTACGTTCGTGAAATTCGCGGGATTAACCTTGGTGAGTACGAAGTTGGCCAGGAAGTTAAAGCTGACTTGTTCGCAGAGGGCGAATTCGTTGACGTAACAGGTATTTCGAAAGGTAAAGGCTTTGCCGGCGTTATCAAACGTTGGGGACAAAGCACTGGACCAATGTCTCACGGTTCCCGTTACCACCGCGGACCAGGTTCCATGGGTTCCATTCAAGCGAACCGCGTACCAAAAGGCAAACGCCTTCCAGGTCACATGGGCCACGAGACAATCACGATTCAAAAACTTGAAGTTATCCGTGTAGACGCAGAACGCAACGTCATTCTGGTCAAAGGTTCCGTACCGGGCCCTAAAAACGGCTTCGTTAAAGTAAAACAAACTATTAAGAACTAATTGCTCTTGAAGAAAGGAGGAACACGAAATGCCTAAAGTAACAGTATTTAACGTGAGCGGTTCGCAAGTTGGCGAATTGGAATTAGCGGATAGCGTATTCGGTATCGAGCCTAATGCTCATGTTATGCATAGCGCTGTTGTTTTGCAGCAAGCTGCAGAACGTCAAGGAACGCACAAAACAAAAGGACGCTCCGAAGTACGCGGCGGCGGACGTAAGCCTTGGAAACAAAAAGGCACAGGCCGTGCACGTCAAGGCAGCATTCGCTCCCCGCAATGGGTTGGCGGCGGTACAGTATTTGGTCCAACGCCACGCAGCTACGGTTTCAAATTGCCTAAGAAAGTTCGTCGTTTGGCTATCAAATCCGCTTTGTCTTCCAAAGTGATTGCGAACAGCATCATCGTTTTGGATCAACTGACATTCGCGGCTCCTAAGACGAAAGAATTCAAAGTTATCCTGAACAACCTGAAAGCTGACCGCAAGGCTTTGGTTGTTACAGCTAACTATGAGGATAATGTAGCATTGTCCGCTCGCAACATCCCTGGCGTGAAGTTCGTCGCAGCTGACGGCATCAATGTTCGCGATGTGCTTGTATACGACAAGCTGATTATCACTAAAGAAGCAGTAGAGAAAGTACAGGAGGTGCTTGCGTAATGAAAAATCCACGCGATATTATCAAGCGCCCGGTTATTACGGAACGTACGAGCGATTATATGGCTGCCAAACGTTATGTGTTTGAAGTAGACCTTCGCGCGAACAAAACCGAAATCAAACAAGCTATTGAACAAATCTTTAACGTAAAAGTAACCGGCGTTAACACAATGCGTGTAGCGGGTAAACCTAAACGTTATGGTAAACATAGCGGTTATAGACCTGACTGGAAAAAAGCAATCGTTCAATTGAGCGATGACAGCAAAGAACTTGAGTTCTTTGAAACGTCTGTATAGAAAAGGAGGGAATACAAGTGCCAATCAAAAAGTACAAACCGACCTCTCCTGCTCGTCGTAATATGTCCGTATCCACTTTTGAGGAAATCACGACAAGCACACCGGAGAAATCGTTGCTTGCTCCGCTTTTCAAAAAAGCAGGCCGCAACAACCAAGGTAAAATTACGGTTCGTCACCACGGCGGCGGACACAAACGTAAATATCGTATCATTGATTTCAAACGTAACAAGGACGGCATTGTAGGTAACGTTGCAACGATCGAATACGATCCAAACCGTACATCCAACATCGCTCTAATCCACTACGTTGACGGCGCGAAAGCTTACATCATCGCACCGAAAGGCCTTAAAGTAGGCGATCAAGTCGTATCTGGACCAGACGCGGACATCAAAATCGGCAACGCATTGCCGCTTAAAAACATCCCTGTCGGTACAGTTATCCACAACATCGAGTTGAAACCAGGCAAAGGCGGCCAATTGGTTCGCGCTGCAGGTACTGAAGCTCAATTGCTGGGTAAAGAAACTGACTATGTATCGGTACGTTTAAGCTCTGGCGAAGTTCGCCGCATCCTGAACACTTGCCGTGCAACAATCGGTTCCGTTGGCAACGAAGATCACGAACTCGTGAAAATCGGTAAAGCCGGCCGTTCCCGTTGGCTTGGCAAACGTCCTGAAGTCCGCGGCGTAGTAATGAACCCGAACGATCACCCACACGGTGGTGGTGAAGGCCGTGCTCCAATCGGACGCAAGTCGCCTTTGTCTCCTTGGGGCAAACCGACTCTGGGCTACAAAACTCGCAAGAAAAAGAAAGCATCGAGCCAGTACATTATTCGTCGTCGCACGAAGTAATCGTTGCTTGATACAATCCGCGTGATGGTGTCATCACGCTAGCGTTTATGCGAAGGGAGGATTACACATGGGTCGCAGTTTGAAGAAAGGTCCGTTCATCGACGGTTACCTGCTTAAGAAAGTCGAGGATCTGAACGAAACGAACAAAAAGGTCGTTATTAAAACTTGGTCCCGTCGCTCGACCATTTTCCCGCAATTCATCGGCCACACTTTTGCAGTATACGATGGTCGCAAGCACGTGCCGGTATATGTGACTGAGGACATGGTTGGACATAAGCTTGGCGAGTTCGCGCCGACGCGTACGTACAAAGGCCATGCCAGCGATGACAAAAAAACGGGCAGACGTTAATTTGCCCTTAACCATTTTTTCAATGAACGAGAGGAGGTTCCCACATGCCAGAAGCTAAAGCGCACGCTAAATTCGTACGTATCGCTCCTCGCAAAGCACAGCTCGTAGCGGACTTGATTCGCGGCAAGCAAGTTGGCGAAGCGATTGCGATTTTGCGTCATACGCCTAAGTCGGCTTCCCCGATTATCGAGAAGCTGCTTAACTCCGCGATTGCGAATGCTGAGCACAACTATCAGCTAGACGTGAACAAATTGGTCGTATCGCAAGTGTTTGCGAACCAAGGACCAACAATGAAACGTTTCCGTCCTCGTGCAATGGGACGCGCAAGCCGCATCAACAAAAGAACCAGCCACATCACTTTGGTGGTATCTGAAAAATAAGGAGGGATAACGTGTGGGTCAAAAGGTAAATCCAGTCGGCCTTCGTGTCGGGATTATCCGTGATTGGGAATCCAAATGGTACGCTGGCAAAGACTTTGGCGATCTTCTTCTAGAAGACGTAAGAATCCGTGAATACTTGAAAAACAAGCTGAAAGATGCAGCTGTTTCCCATATCGAAATCGAGCGCGCGGCTAACCGCGTAAACGTGACGATCCAAACGGCTAAGCCGGGTATGGTTATCGGCAAGGGCGGTTCCGAAGTAGAAAACCTGCGTACGGAGCTTGGCAAGATTTCTAAAGGCAAAAAAGTTCACATCAACATCTCTGAAATCAAACAAGCCGATCTGGACGCTATCTTGGTAGCTGAAAGCATCGCACAACAATTGGAGCGTCGCGTATCTTTCCGCCGCGCACTGAAACAAGCGATCCAACGCTCGATGAGAGCTGGCGCTAAAGGAATCAAAACTGCGGTTAGCGGACGCCTTGGCGGCGCTGAGATCGCACGTACGGAAGGTTATAGCGAAGGTACAGTACCTCTTCATACGCTTCGCGCAGACATTGACTACGGAACAGCAGAAGCTCATACAACTTACGGCCGTATCGGCGTAAAAGTATGGATCTACCGTGGCGAAGTCCTTCCTACGAAGAAGAAAGCTCCCCAGGAAGGAGGCAACTAATCATGTTGGTACCTAAACGTGTAAAACACCGTAAGCAACAACGCGGTAATATGAAAGGTCGCGCTAAAGGCGGCACTACAGTAGTATTCGGTGAATACGGCCTCCAAGCGCTTGAGCCATCATGGATTACGAACCGTCAAATCGAAGCGGCTCGTATCGCGATGACGCGTTATATCAAGCGTGGCGGTAAAGTTTGGATCAAGATCTTCCCTGACAAGCCAATTACTCAAAAGCCTCTTGAGGTTCGTATGGGTAGCGGTAAAGGTAACGTTGAGAAATGGGTTGCTGTTGTTAAGCCGGGCAAAATTATGTTCGAGCTAGCTGGCGTACCTGAAGAAGTAGCTCGTGAAGCAATGCGTCTTGCGGCTCACAAACTGCCTGTCAAAACGAAGTTCGTGAAACGCGAAGAAGTGGGTGGTGAAGCAAATGAAGGCTAGTGAATTTCGCAACCTAACCTCTGCTGAGATTGAACAACAGATCGCTGGTTTCAAAGAAGAGCTGTTCAACCTTCGTTTCCAATTGGCTACTGGCCAGCTGGACAACCCGACTCGGATTCGTGACGTGCGTAAGGAAATAGCTCGTGCTAAAACCGTTTTGCGTGAAAGAGAACTCGGAATCAGCAGCTAATAAATCCTTGCCAAGAAAAGTACGATCACGGATGAAGGAAGGAGGAAGAACATGAGCGAACGCAATGCCCGCAAAGTTCAAATCGGCAAAGTCGTAAGCGACAAAATGGACAAAACAATCGTGGTGGCTGTAGAAACTTACAAAAAACATGATTTGTACCATAAACGCATCAAATACACGAAGAAATACAAAGCGCACGATGAAAACAACCAAGCGAAAATCGGCGACATCGTAAAAATCATGGAGACTCGTCCACTATCCAAAGACAAGCGCTTCAGACTGGTAGAAGTTGTTGAAGTAGCGGTTGTTCTGTAATGAGCATGCAGTAACCTAGCATTTTTTCCGAAAGGAGGACGTCAGAAATGATTCAACCATTTACACGTTTGAGAGTTGCCGACAACTCCGGCGCTAAGGAATTGATGTGTATCCGCGTTTTGGGCGGCACTGGCCGTCGCGTTGGTCACATCGGCGATCTGATCGTTTGCTCCGTCAAACAAGCAACACCAGGCGGCGTTGTCAAAAAGGGTGACGTAGTAAAAGCGGTTATCGTTCGTACTAAACGTTCCGTTCGTCGTAAAGACGGTTCCTACATCTCGTTCGACGAGAATGCAGCGGTAATCGTTAAAGAAGATAAGAGCCCGCGTGGTACACGTATTTTCGGACCAGTTGCTCGTGAGCTTCGCGATAAAGATTTCATGAAAATCGTATCGCTTGCACCGGAAGTAATTTAATTGATCAACCAGATAAAACCTGAAAGCTTAAGTGAGCGGGAGGTGTAACAAATGCCAAGGCTGAAAAAAGTATTGGAATCCCACAATAACAAGCTGCACGTGAAGAAAGATGACAAAGTTATGGTCATTAGTGGCCAAGACAAAGGCAAAAAAGGCCGCGTCATCGCAGCTTATCCGCGTGAAAATCGCGTACTTGTAGAGGGCATCAACATGGTGAAGAAGCATACGCGTCCTTCCCAAGCTAATCCGCAAGGCGGGATCATCGAGCAAGAGGCTCCAATCCATGTGTCGAACGTTATGCACCTTGATCCTAAGGATAACGATAAAGTAACTCGCATCGGATATAAGGTGCTCGACAACGGCAAAAAAGTACGGATCGCTAAAAGATCTGGAGCACAGATCGACTAATTGTTAAAGTAGGAAAGGAGGTCCATGATCAATGACAGCAAGATTGAAAGGTCGCTTTCTTAATGAAATTACTCCTGCTCTGATGCAGAAGTTCAACTATACTTCGGTTATGCAAGTACCGAAAATTGAGAAAGTTGTAATCAACATGGGTGTTGGCGAAGCGGTTTCCAACTCCAAAATTCTCGATGTTGCAGTTGAAGAGCTGCGTATCATCACCGGTCAAAAACCGGTTGTCACTCGCGCGAAAAAGTCCATCGCGGGCTTCAAGCTTCGTGAGAACATGCCGATTGGGGTTAAGGTTACACTGCGCGGCGAGCGTATGTACCACTTCCTAGACAAGCTGTTCAACATCTCGCTTCCACGTGTACGTGACTTCCGCGGTGTATCGACTAAAGCATTCGACGGACGTGGCAACTACACGCTGGGCCTTAAAGAGCAATTGATCTTCCCAGAGATCGAATACGATAAAGTTGATAAAGTTCGTGGTATGGACATCGTCATCGTGACGACGGCAAAAACGGACGAAGAATCTCGTGAATTGCTGACCCAAATGGGCATGCCGTTCACGAAGTAATCCACTTTTAGGAGGTGTAATACCCAGTGGCAAAAACTTCGATGAAAGTGAAGCAACAACGCACACCTAAGTTCAAAGTGCGCGCGTACACGCGCTGTGAGCGTTGCGGCCGTCCGCACTCTGTTTTGCAAAAGTTTAAAATTTGCCGGATTTGTTTCCGCGAATTAGCATACAAAGGCCAGATACCTGGCGTTAAAAAAGCAAGCTGGTAATCAAGCCTAGTTCGGGAAGGAGGTTCACATAAATGGTTATGTCTGATCCGATTGCAGATATGCTGACTCGTATTCGTAACGCGAATATCGTTCGTCACGAAACGGTTGAAATGCCTGCTTCGAAAGTGAAGAAGCAAATCGCTGAAATTTTGAAGCGCGAGGGTTTTATCCGCGACGCTGAATATATCGAAGACAACAAACAAGGGATTATCCGTATCTTCTTGAAATACGGCCCTAACCAAGAGCGCGTAATCACTGGTCTTAAGCGTATCTCGAAGCCTGGCCTTCGTGTATACACTCAATCCACTGAGATCCCTCGCGTACTTGGCGGACTTGGAATCGCGATTATTTCCACGTCCAAAGGCGTTATGACAGACAAAGAAGCTCGCCAAGTTAAATCCGGCGGCGAAGTCGTCTGCTACGTTTGGTAATATAAGTTAGAAAGACAGGAGGTGTAACAATGTCCCGTATTGGTCGTAAACCAATCCAAGTACCTGCTGGAGTTTCCATCAACTTGGACAACACAGTTATTACTGTAAAAGGACCTAAAGGTACGCTTTCCCGTGAACTTCACAAAGACATGAAAGTGAACGTAGCGGAAAACGAAATCGTAGTCGAACGTCCTTCCGACAATAAATTGCATCGTTCCCTTCACGGAACGACGCGTAGCGTTATCGCAAACATGGTGACAGGCGTTACTGAAGGCTTCGTAAGAAACCTTGAACTAGTAGGCGTAGGTTACCGTGCAAGCAAATCCGGCGAAAAAATCGTGCTTAACGTTGGTTACTCTCACCCGGTTGAGATTGCTCCCGAGAGCAACATCGAGTTTGAAGTTCCAGCTAACACGAAAATTATCGTTCGCGGTATCGACAAAGAGCGCGTAGGCGCTGTTGCCGCTCAAATCCGTTCCGTACGTGAGCCTGAGCCTTACAAAGGCAAAGGAATCAAGTATGAAGGCGAGCGCATCATCCGCAAAGAAGGTAAAGCTGGTAAGAAGAAATAAGGAACCTGAGGCGTTCCTTGCTATAGCTTCCTAAGGCATAAGGAAAGGAGTGAACCCAAGCATGATTACGAAAGGCGACAAAAACAAGGCTCGTCTGAAAAGACACCTTCGTGTTCGTAAGAAAATTAACGGAACAGCAGCACGTCCGCGTCTGTCTGTATTCCGCTCCTCCAAGCACATGTACGCACAATTGATCGACGACGTAGCAGGCGTAACATTGGCATCCGCGTCCACAAAGGACAAAGAGCTAGTTGATGCTATCGGAAACGGCGGCAACGCTGAAGCTGCTGCTAAAGTTGGTGAATTGATCGCGAAACGCGCTCAGGCAAAAGGTGTAACTGAGGTCGTATTCGACCGCGGCGGTTACTTGTATCACGGCAGAATTCAGGCGCTAGCTACTGCAGCTCGCGAAGCAGGCCTGAACTTCTAATCATTTAATAAGGAGGTAAATCGACTTGCGTGTAGATCCTAATACGTTAGAACTGACTGAAAAAGTTGTTCATATCAACCGTGTTGCTAAAGTTGTAAAAGGCGGACGCCGTTTCAGCTTCAGCGCACTTGTAGTAGTAGGCGACGGTAAAGGCTACGTTGGCGCAGGGATCGGTAAAGCGGGCGAAGTACCTGATGCGATTCGCAAAGGTATTGAAGACGCTAAGAAAAACCTGATCCACGTACCACTCGTTGGAACTACTATCCCGCATCTTGTCCTCGGACATTTTGGCGCAGGTGAAGTCCTTCTGAAGCCAGCTTCCGAAGGTACTGGTGTAATCGCAGGCGGCCCGGTTCGTGCAGTGCTCGAACTTGCTGGCGTAGGCGACATTTTAACGAAATCTCTTGGTTCTTCGAACTCCCTGAACATGGTAAACGCGACGCTTGAAGGTCTTTCCCGTTTGAAACGTGCGGAAGATGTTGCTAAGCTTCGTGGAAAAACAGTCGAAGAGCTGTTAGGTTAAGGAGGGACATACGATGGCAAAATTGCAAATCACCCTCGTTCGCAGTTTGATTGGCCGCAACGAGAAACAACGTGCAACGGTTGAATCGCTCGGCCTTCGCAAAATTCGTCAATCGGTCGTTCTTAACGACAGCCCGGCTATCCGCGGCATGGTTAACCATGTCGGCCACTTGGTCAAAGTTGAAGAAGTTTAAGGCATAGCTCGGATATTCACGAAATCTATAAGGAGGTGCACGAACGATGAAATTGCATGAGTTAGCACCAGCACCGGGTTCTACCCAGGCGCCTAAGCGCAAAGGTCGCGGTATCGGCTCCGGCAACGGCAAAACTGCCGGCAAGGGCCACAAAGGTCAAAACGCTCGCTCCGGCGGCGGCGTTCGTCCAGGATTCGAGGGCGGACAAAACCCATTGTACCGTCGCGTTCCGAAACGCGGCTTTAACAACCCTTTCCGTACCGAATATGCGATCGTCAACATTGAAGAGCTAAACAGCTTTGCAGCAGGTACAGAAGTTACACCAGCGGTTCTCCTTGAGCAAGGTATTGTAAAAAATCCTTTGGCAGGAATCAAAATCTTGGGTAACGGCGAGTTAAATGTAGCTCTAACTGTAAAAGCGAAAAAGTTCTCTCAATCTGCGGTAGAGAAGATCCAGGCTGCCGGCGGTAAAACCGAGGTGATCTAATTGTTCACAACCGTGTCCAACATATGGAAAGTGACGGATCTGAGAACAAGGATCCTCTTCACGCTTTTCATACTATTCATTTACCGGATCGGTTCCTTTATCCCGGTTCCGGGCGTCAATAAAGATGTATTCAAAAATATGAATTCGGCAGGCGCCGACTTGTTCGGCCTGCTGAATACTTTCTCCGGCGGAGCGCTTTTCCAATTCTCCATCTTCGCAATCGGGATTACGCCTTACATTACAGCTTCCATTATCGTGCAGCTGTTGTCGATGGACGTTATTCCTAAATTTGCGGAGTGGGCGAAGGAAGGCGAAAACGGCAAGCGCAAGCTTGCTCAAATTACGCGTTACGGTACAATCATTCTAGGTTTGGTGCAAGGTTTTGCTACCGCGATCGGCTTTAACCGTTCTTTCGGCCTAGAAATGATCCCTGGCGCAACCTTCGTAGATTACTTGGTCATTGCTATCATCCTGACTGCTGGTACAGCTTTCTTGATGTGGCTAGGCGAGCAAATTACGGAAAGAGGCATCGGCAACGGTATCTCGATCCTCATCTTCGCAGCGATTGTAGCCGGTATTCCTGGTCACATCCGTACGATCTATGAAAGCCAATTCGTTGGCGCTCAAGATCAAATGTTCTTGAACATTGCGAAAGTGGTCGTAATCGCGATCTTCATTATCGCGATCATCGTTGGCGTTATCTTCATTCAGCAAGGGGTTCGGAAAATTCCGGTTCAATACGCAAAACGTGTTGTCGGACGCAAAATGTACGGTGGACAATCGACGCATATTCCGATGAAGGTTAACGGTGCAGGCGTTATACCGGTTATCTTCGCGGTATCGCTCATTATGTTCCCGATTACGATTGCGAACTTCTGGTCCACACACACTTGGGCGAAATGGATTATCGAAAATATGAACTATGACAAGCCGCTTGGCATGGTCTTGTACGTATTGCTGATTATCGGTTTCACCTTCTTCTACACATTCGTGCAAATTAATCCGGTGCAAATGGCGGATCAGATGAAGAAGAATGGCGGATACATTCCGGGCATTCGTCCTGGCAAACCGACATCGTCTTACCTAACTCGCGTTATGTCGCGGATTACTCTGACGGGTGCGATTTTCCTTGCGCTAATCTCTATTCTTCCAGTGTTCTTCGGAGCACTAGCAGGATTGCCGAAGTCGGTACAACTTGGCGGCACTTCCTTGCTGATCGTTGTCGGCGTTGCGCTTGACACGATGAAGCAAATTGAGAGCCAGTTGATCAAACGCCATTACAAAGGGTTTATCAATAAATAACATTAGGTTCGAATGCGGGCTGCAGGCGCGGTTTCCGCGGGTAGCCCGAACGGACCTATTGTGTTTAAAGTGAGGATCACGGTAATGAACATTTTATTCATGGGCCCTCCTGGAGCCGGCAAAGGAACACAAGCCGAGCGCATCGTAGAAGAATTCAACATACCTCATATTTCAACGGGTGACGCATTCCGCCTTGCCATGAAACAAGGCACGCCGCTCGGTTTGAAAGCAAAAGAGTATGTAGACCAAGGTTTGCTTGTTCCGGATGAAATTACAAATGGCATCGTGAAAGAGCGTCTATCTCTTGAAGATTGCCAAAAGGGATTCCTGCTTGACGGTTTCCCGCGTACGCTGCAACAAGCCGAAGCGCTTGATGTTATGCTTACGGAACTAGATCGCGGCATCCACCATGTCGTGAACTTAAAGGTTGACCGCGGATTGCTGCTTGCCCGTTTAACTGGCAGACGCATCTGCAAATCTTGCGGTAGCACTTACCATGTCATGTTCAACCCTCCGAAAGTCGAAGGCGTTTGCGATAAAGACGCTGGAGAGCTGTATCAGCGCTCCGACGACACAGAGGAAAAAGTGGGAACGCGTCTGGACGAATACACGTCCAAAACGGCTCCTCTTCTTGAATACTACAGCGGTAAGGATCTCCTGCGCGAAGTCGACGGCGAGAAGGATATTGATGTAGTGACATCCGATATCGTTTCCTGCTTGAAAGGTACGTTGTAATGATCATTTGCAAATCCGAATCGGAGCTGCGACTAATGAGGGAAGCCGGACGAATCGTTGCGGAAACGCACCGACTTATGGCGGCAGCGGTTAAACCGGGCGTTACGACCGGCGAGCTCGACGAAATGGCGGAAAAGTATATTAGAAGCCAAGGCGCAGTTCCCTCGTTTAAAGGTTACAATGGATTTCCTTCCAGCATTTGCGCTTCTGTAAATGACGAGCTGGTACACGGCTTCCCTGGATCTCGCAAGTTGAATGAAGGCGATATTATTAGCATTGATATCGGTGCGCAGTATGAAGGCTTCCATGGAGATTCCGCCTGGACCTATGCGGTCGGGAAGGTGTCGGACGAAGTTCAGAAGCTGCTGGATGTAACGGAGGAGTCGCTTTACGCGGGTCTTGCGCTCATTAAGCCTGATGTTCGTCTCTATACAATATCGCACGCCATCCAAAAGGTTATTGAAGCGGCAGGCTTCTCGGTAGTACGGGAATACGTAGGGCACGGAATCGGCGCGGACTTGCATGAGGAACCGCAAATACCGAACTACGGCATACCGGACAGAGGGCCGCGGCTAAAGCCGGGCATGGTGCTTGCTATCGAGCCAATGGTTAATATCGGTGAACGATATGTCCGTACGCTCGAAGACGATTGGACAGTCGTAACGCGGGACGGTTCATGGTGCGCTCACTTTGAGCACACGGTAGCTGTCACGGAGGACGGCTTTGAGATCTTGACCATTTTGCCGCAGCAGCCTGACGTATAATGATGGATGCGCGTCCCGAAATCGGTCAGATTGTCAAAGTGCTTCGAGGCAAAGACGAAGAAAGCCTTGCCGTAGTTGTCGCCATCATTGACGAGCGATTCGTCCTGATTGCCGACGGCGACAAGAAAAAATTCGATTCGCCAAAGAAAAAGAACGTTCTGCATCTTCAGTTACAGCCTGCCATCAGTCACGAAGTAACAAACAGCTTGCAAGAGACTGGCAGGGTGACCAATGCCAAGTTACGTTATGCAATTCAGAAGTTTGCGTATGCGAAAGGAGAATGACGGTTGGCTAAGGAAGACGTCATTGAGGTCGAAGGCACGGTCATTGAGCCGTTGCCGAATGCCATGTTCAAGGTGGAGCTGGAGAACGGTCATCAAATTCTCGCCCATGTTTCCGGAAAGCTCAGAATGCATTTTATCCGCATCTTGACAGGAGACAAAGTGGTCATTCAGTTATCGCCTTATGATTTATCAAGAGGGCGCATCACCTATCGGAAGTAGGCCGTGGCTTACGGCTTGCCCACGAAAGATTCGGGAGGTAATCACAATGAAGGTTAGACCTTCGGTTAAGCCGATTTGCGAGAAATGTAAAGTCATTCGTCGCAAAGGCAACGTTATGGTGATTTGTGAAAATCCGAAACACAAACAAAAACAAGGATAAAAGGAGGGAAATATAGCCCATGGCACGTATAGCTGGTGTAGATATTCCGCGCGACAAGCGCGTTGAAATCGCCCTGACGTATATTTTCGGTATCGGCAAAACGACATCCCAGAAAATTCTGGCAACAACTGAAGTTAATCCGGACACTCGCGTTCGCGATCTGACTGAGGATGAGCTGGCTCGTTTGCGCGAAGCCATTGACAAAAGCGTTAAAGTGGAAGGCGACCTTCGTCGTGAAATTTCGCTTAACATCAAACGTCTAACTGAGATCGGCTGCTACCGTGGTCTTCGTCACCGTCGCGGTCTTCCTGTTCGCGGTCAACGTACGAAAACAAACGCGCGCACACGCAAAGGTCCTCGTCGGACTGTAGCGAACAAGAAGAAATAAGAAGGGAGGATAATGATCAATGGCTAAACCAAAAAAAGTCGTTCGCACGAAACGTCGCGACCGGAAAAATATTGATAGCGGCGTGGCTCATATCCGTTCCACGTTCAACAACACGATCGTTACGATCACCGACCCGCACGGTAACGCAATCTCATGGGCTAGCTCCGGCAACCTTGGTTTCAAGGGTTCCCGCAAAAGCACCCCGTTTGCCGCTCAAATGGCTGCTGAATCCGCTGCAAAAGCTGCAATGGAGCACGGCATGAGAACGGTTGAAGTTATGGTTAAAGGACCTGGCGCTGGCCGTGAAGCTGCGATTCGTTCGTTGCAAGCTGCTGGTCTGGAAGTTAACCTGATCAAGGACGTAACTCCAGTTCCTCATAACGGATGCCGTCCGCCAAAACGTCGTCGCGTATAGTCTGATCCACGGTGGTATCAAATAACAACAACTTGTGAATAATGGTTGTGAAGGTTTGGCATACTACGAGGTTTGACATAATCAACGACTAGGTAACGGAGCGACGTTTGAAGGAGGGTACTATTGTGATTGAGATCGAAAAGCCGAAAATCGAAACCGTAGAACTGAACGATGCAGGAACCTACGGACGTTTCGTGGTCGAGCCGCTGGAACGCGGATACGGCACGACGCTTGGAAATTCGCTTCGCCGAATTCTGTTGTCGTCTTTGCCTGGTGCAGCTGTGACGTCGGTGCAAATTGACGGCGTACTGCATGAATTTTCTACGGTTCCAGGAGTGATTGAGGACGTAACGGAAATCATCCTGAACCTGAAAGGCCTGTCGCTTAAAATCCACTCCGATGAAGAGAAGGTGCTGGAGATCGATGCGGACGGGGAAGGCAACGTAACAGCGGGCGACATTCGAGCTGATAGCGATGTTGAGATTTTAAGCCCTGATCTTCACATTGCGACCTTGGCCTCCGGAGCGCGACTCCATATGCGGATTTTTGCTAATCGGGGACGCGGTTACGTGCAAGCGGACCGGAACAAGAGCGACGATCAACCGATTGGCGTCATTCCTGTCGATTCCATTTACACGCCCATTACTCGCGTTAATTACAGCGTAGAAAATACACGCGTTGGCCAAGTCACTAACTATGACAAGCTGACGCTTGAAGTATGGACGGATGGCAGTATTCGCCCCGAAGAGGCTGTAAGCCTCGGCGCTAAAATATTGACCGAGCACTTGGACTTGTTCGTTGGATTAACGGATGAAGCCAAAGATGCGGAGATCATGGTTGAGAAGGAAGAAGATAAGAAAGAAAAAGTTCTAGAGATGACCATCGAGGAACTGGATCTTTCAGTACGTTCATATAACTGCTTGAAACGTGCGGGCATTAACACTGTTCAAGAGCTGATTACGAAATCCGAAGAGGACATGATGAAGGTTCGTAACTTGGGCCGCAAGTCGCTTGAGGAAGTTCAAGAGAAGCTTGAAGAATTGGGTCTTGGCCTCCGTATGGAAGAATAGCAGTCACACAACCAGGTAAGACAACAGAGCAAGGGAGGGGAAAACAAGATGGCATATCAAAAATTGGGACGTGACGCAAGTGCGCGGAAAGCATTGTTCCGTGACCTCGTTACTGATCTGTTCCTTTATGAGCGTATTCAAACGACTGAAGCAAAAGCGAAAGAGGTTCGCTCTATCGCTGAAAAGCTGATCACTAAAGCTAAAAAAGGTGATCTTCATGCTCGTCGTCAAGTAGCAGCTTTTGTACGTCGCGAAACCGTTAACGGTGAGCAAGACGCAATCCAAAAGCTGTTCTCCGAGCTGGCTCCTCGTTACTCGGAGCGCGCAGGCGGATACACGCGTATCCTTAAGCTAGGTCCTCGTCGCGGTGATTCCGCGCCTATGGTTTACCTTGAGCTGGTTGACCGCGCGTAAGATGCACACAAGCAAAAAAGGTGGACTCTGATGAGGCCACCTTTTTTTTATTTGGAACTGGGGGAGACAGCGTGCGCAACATTGGCGTAAAAGTAAGCTATGACGGCACCCATTTTAACGGCTTTCAATCGCAGCCCTACGGCAGAACCGTACAGGATGAAATTGAAAAGGCGCTCAAGCATTTGACGGGAGAAACCATTGTTATTATCGGTTCGGGCCGGACGGACGCGGGCGTTCATGCTATGGGCCAAGTGTTTAACTTTTTAACGGAGTCGTCTATACCGACGGAGCGTTGGGCTATTGCTCTTAATACGAGACTGCCTAAAGATATTATTATTTTGGAAGCATGGGACGTAGCCGAGGGTTTTCATTCCCGGCGTTCGGCGAAACGAAAGACGTATCGGTATACGATTGATACAGGAAAGTTTCCCGATGTGTTTGGCCGCTCATACCGTTTCCATCATCCCACTAAGCTGGATGTGGAGGAGATGGAGAAGGGGTTGTCTTATTTAATCGGAACGCATGATTTTACCTCTTATACGTCTATACATTCTACAAAGCCTCACCATATTCGCACGATTTATGAAGCTTATTTCGTGAGGGAGGGAGCTGCTCTTCACATGTATGTAACAGGCAATGGGTTCCTTTACAATATGGTTCGTATCATTATGGGTACGCTGTTATTTGTGGGCCAAGGAAAGTTGACGGCCGAAAATATGAAGCTCATTTTGGAGGGCAAGTCCAGGGCGCTTGCTGGTCCGACGGCAATGGCGCACGGCCTGACGCTCGTTGAGGTGAATTACGATGATGGGCATTAAATCCAGGCGATACCGATTCAATGGATGGTTACCAATCAAAATAGGCTCTCCGCAAGTCGTTGCCCGACTTTGAGGAGAGCCTATTCATATAAGGATTACTTTAAAGTAAAGTTACCCGAACCGGTACGTACATAAAGCTCCGTCTTACCCGATCCGAAAGCGCCGATCAGACGATCGCCGTCTTCGTCTTTATCCTCGAAGGAAAACCCGCTTTTTCTAATTTTTCCGTATCCCGATCCGGCTTTGAAGTCCACAGCTAGAGATTCTGGATCTTGATCAAGCTCAACCGTGACGTTGCCGCTTTTTGTTTTGAGATTTGCATCCTCAAGCAAATGTTCCGCCTCGATCAAAATATTGCCGGAGCTCGTTTCGGCCTCATACTCAGCGTTGCCTTCAAGTGCCTTGATGTTGCCGCTAGTCGTGATCAGTGTTAATTGATCGGCTTTAAATTGCTCGATAGACACATTGCCGCTGGTCGACTTCAGGTTGGTGCTCCGGCTTACCGCTTCTTCCAGCTTAATATTGCCGCTTATTGTTTTTGCTGTCAGCTCTGTAGCCTCCAGAACCTTGGCATGGATACTGCCGGAAGTCGTTTTAAGCGAAAGCGTACCTGCTTCTAATTGATCGGCTGTTATATTGCCGCTTACGGTCGACACAGCCACTTCCTCCCATTGTCTTTCGGGCAGCTCAATATTGATTTTGACTGACGACCAGCCCAAAAACCAACCGTTTCGGGAAGTAGAGCCGATATGCAAAGTATCGCCTTCTCGTTTGTTCTCGAGCTTATAGTTGTCTTTCACAGTTTTGCTTACGGTGCCTTCCATCCGCACGACGGCTTGATCCGATGATCCCCGCGAGAGGATTATATCTAAACTTTTGTCATAAATAGCGATTCGTTTGATGTCATCCAAATCGTATGACTGCTCTTCATATATTTTTTTAGATACTAAGTTTTTGACCGTTTCATAAGGCGTCCCTTCATCGGCATTAATCACGTAGGTCACCCCAATAATCCCCACTATTACTAAAATACCGCCCACCAGTTGTCTGACTCGTCTCACTTCATCCACTCCCATTTTCTTTCTGTCGTTTAGCGCTCATCGTCCATAGTTCTTTATTTAAATTCATTTTAGCAAGCATCGGGCAACCAAAAAACGTACTGCTGAATGAATTTCCCCTCGGTCTCTGGACGGAGATGGAGTAAAGAAAAAGAAAAAGAAAAAGAAAAAAGCCGCTGTGTCGCCCCAACGGCTTTCTTCTTGAGTTTGAATTATTTTAAAACAAAGTCGCCTGAACCCACACTTACTTTTAGTTTGATTTCACCTGCTCCAAAGGTACCTGTAAAGTTATCCGTATTCGCCTCTCCACCGGTATAAACAAAACCATCCTTTTGAATGACGCCCTCACCTGAGCCCGCATCGAAATGAACGGCTAAGGAGGAGGGAGTTTCAACTAATTCGACAATGACGTCGCCGCTGGTCGTCTTAAGCTCCGTATCATGTTTAAGATTGTCAGCCTGTAGATGAATATCGCCTGAGCGCACGCTGCCTTTCAGTTGCGAGAGACCGTCAAATAAGGCCACATCACCGCTGCTCGCTTCAAAGTTGATCCCTTCAGCTTTATAATCCTTAACCGTAATATCTCCGCTGTCCGCACCAAGCTCAACGGTTTTGGCTTCTACTTGTTCGAAATGAAGATCGCCGCTATTGGCAGTTGCTTTCAGCGAGGAGAGGGAGGTAAGGCCGCTAGCTGCAATGTCCCCCGAATCGGCATGCCATGCGGCTTCGTTGAATGTGAGCCCCTCCGCCGTAATATCTCCGCTGTCAACATTGACCTCAATTCGATTATAGGTTTTGTCCGGAAGCTCGATCGTCAGCTTTATTCTAGACCATCCGAAGCCGACCCCAAAACCGCGTTTTCCTTCGAGGGCTACTTCAAGTGTATCGCCTTTTGGCTCCGCGGTTAATTTTAAATGTTTGAGCAGAGCTTTGGTTGCACTTCCTTCCAGTGTGGCGGATGCTTCTGTGCCGCCGTTCACTCGTACAATATGGACATCGATGCTGTCGGATTTGACGGATAGGTTGGTAATCGCCGCAGCATCGACGGTCTGGCGTTCATTGACTTCAGTAGTAAAAAAGGAAGTCATTCCTTCCAAAGGCGATTTCCCCCCTGTGGCAATTACATAAGTCAGTCCAACAATCCCTATCAAAATAAGGACGGTTCCAAGTTTCGATCGTTTGTTCATATTTGTTCTCTCCTTATGTATGAGTTCGAATCGGGCAGCTTCAGGGTAAACCTGACAGCTGCTCGCGTCGCTTTATTGTATCAAGGTTTGGTGAATGATGGAACAGACCGTTGATGTACGAAATGGCAGGACTTTGGTCCAGAATTCGAGAGCTGTAAAGTTAAGAAGAAATTGAAATATGACTTGCATATAGGCGCTAAATATAGTAGTATATAACTTGTGCTTTCTTAGTGGCTATCCCACGGCCCCGACTAAGAACGGCCACAACAAGCAAGGTTCTAACATGAATAACAAACCAACGGAAACGTTGTTATAAAAACGATTATTGTAACAGAATTAAGGAGGATCATCCATGCGTACCACCTATATGGCTAAGCCAAATGAAGTTGAGCGTAAATGGTTCGTCATCGATGCGGCAGGCAAAACGCTCGGACGTCTGGCTAGCGAAGCTGCAAGCCTAATCCGTGGCAAACACAAGCCGCAATTTACGCCACATGTTGACACAGGCGATTTCGTTATCGTGATCAACGCTGAGAAAATTGTTTTGACAGGCAAAAAATTGACTGACAAAATGTACTACCGTCACTCGATGTACACTGGTGGTTTGAAAGTTACCCCGGCACAAGAGATGATCAAAAACAAGCCTGAGCGCGTGATTGAGTTCGCGGTACACGGCATGTTGCCTAAGAACCGTCTTGGCAACAAAATGAAGCTTAAATTGAAAGTTTATGCAGGTGCGGAACATCCACATCAAGCCCAAAACCCTGAAGTCTACGAGCTTCGCGGGTAATAAAGAGGAGGACATGTTTCATGGCTCAAGTGCAATACTATGGAACTGGTCGTCGTAAACACTCTGTTGCACGTGTACGTCTTGTGCCGGGTGAAGGACGAATCATTGTTAATAAACGCGATTTGAATGAATATTTCGGTTTGGAAACACTCAAACTGATCGTAAAACAACCGCTTAACCTGACTGACACATTGTCCAAATACGATGTGCTGGTTATCGCTAACGGCGGCGGTATTTCCGGTCAAGCTGGCGCTATCCGTCACGGTATCTCCCGTGCTCTGCTTAAAGCAGACCCTGAGTTCCGTCCGGCTTTGAAGCGTGCAGGCTTCCTAACTCGTGATCCGCGTATGAAAGAACGTAAAAAATACGGTCTTAAAGCGGCTCGTCGCGCTCCACAGTTCTCGAAACGTTAATCAACGTTCAAAAACGCTTTCTTCGTTTATCGGAGGAGGCGTTTTTTTTGTATTCCGTTTCGCGCTAGTTTGTGGAATAATAGAATAGACTATACAAATTGTTCCAATGTTAACGGCTGTTAAATCCGTAAGATTTAATTAAAAGTTATCATTGAACAAAACGGCTGAAAGGCATATAATCTATAATACAGACTACTTTACTAGGAATTGATTAACGGAGGTCATTCGTATGAATCTGTTTGAGAAGGAAGCACTTATCGCGCAGAAAGCTGTTGAACTGGAGAACGCAACACCGGAAGAAATTATTCGTTTTGCCGTGGAGACATTTCCGAACATTACTTTTGCGTGCAGCTTCGGCGCAGAGGATGTTGTTTTGGTTGATATGCTGCAAAAGGTAAGCCCAACAACAGATATTTTCTATCTGGATACGGACTTTCATTTCAAAGAGACTTACGAAACGCGTGACCGTTTAGCTCAGCGCTATCCGGGCATTCCTTTTGTTGAAGTAAAACCGGAAATAACGCCTGAAGAGCAGGCGGCACAATTTGGCGATGAGTTATGGAAAACAGATGCGAATAAATGCTGCGGCATTCGAAAAGTAGACCCGCTCACGAAAATTTTGTCCAAATATGAGGCATGGATTACTGGAATTCGCCGCGATCAGGCGCCGACTCGTGCCAATGCCAAAAAAATCGAATACGATGTGAAATTCGGACTTGTGAAGTTTAATCCGATTGCGCACTGGACAACCGAGGATGTATGGAATTACATTCGCGAAAACGATGTCGTTTATAATTCGCTGCATGATAATTATTATCCAAGCATCGGCTGTGAACATTGCACGCGTCAGGTTATGCCAGGAGAAGATCCTCGCGCAGGACGCTGGTCGGGCCAAGAAAAAACAGAATGCGGGCTTCATAAATAAGAAGATCATTTTAGGAGGCATTTTTCGATTATGAGTCAAATCTTACCTCATGGCGGCGTGCTGGTTAACCGGATCGCCGAAGGCGCGGAACGTGAAACGCTTCTGCAGGAAGCAAAAGGCTTTACCTCGATTACAATTAACGCATGGGCGATTTCTGACCTTGATTTGATCGGCGTCGGAGCATTTTCCCCGCTTACGGGCTTCTTGAACGAAGAGGACTACAAGTCGGTAGTGGAAAACATGAGACTCGCGAATGGAACGGTATGGAGCATTCCGATTACTTTGGCTGTAGACGAGGCTAAAGCGGCTGAGCTAAGCGTCGGAGCACGCGCGTCACTAGTTGGCGAAGATGGCGTCGTATACGGGATCATTAATGTCGAGAGCATTTACCAAGCGGATCAGAAGCTGGAAGCGGTCAAAGTGTTCAAAACGGACGATTTGGAGCATCCGGGTGTACAAAAGCTGCTTGAGCGTCCCTCCACATACGTGGGAGGCTCGATTACGGTATTGAACCGTCCTGAGCCGGAGAAATTCCAGGAGTTTTATTTCGACCCGTCGGAAACGCGCCGTATCTTTGCAGAGAAGGGCTGGAAGAGTGTAGTTGGCTTCCAAACGCGCAATCCGGTTCATCGGGCACATGAATATATTCAGAAAACGGCTATGGAAATTGTCGATGCGCTGTTCCTGAATCCATTGGTGGGCGAAACGAAGTCGGATGACGTTCCGGCGAACGTTCGTATGAAAAGCTATCTGGCTCTTTTGGAAAACTATTACCCTGAGAATCGTGTATTTTTGGGTGTATTCCCGGCAGCTATGCGTTATGCAGGGCCGCGCGAAGCGATTTTTCATGCGCTTGTCCGTAAAAACTACGGCTGCACGCATTTTATCGTTGGACGAGATCATGCCGGCGTAGGCGATTATTACGGAACTTACGAAGCTCAAGACTTGCTCAAATCGATTCCAGCTTCCGATCTTGGCATTACGCCGCTTTATTTTGAGCATAGCTTCTATTGCACGACTTGCGGCAACATGGCGACTACAAAAACATGCCCGCATGACAAAACGTCTCATTTGACGCTATCCGGTACAAAGGTTCGTGCTTTGCTTCGTGACGGAGTATGCCCGCCGCCTGAATTCTCTCGTCCGGAAGTGGCGAAAATTTTGATCGAAGGCATGTCGCAGCCTGTAGGCTAAGGCGATTTGGCATTCGCCATCCTTTTCCCGAAACATAATTAACCATCTCGTCCCATATACATGAATGTGCGGATAGAGCTTATCCTATTTAACATGGATTAGCTTAAGCCGCACGTTCAGTCTTATGGAAGACGAGGTGGTTTTTTTGATGCGCCGAAGGAAGCGACATATTGTAATATGGATGACTTACAAGGGGGCGCTGCGCGCAGCAGTCGCGGTTCTTGTTGTAGTTTGTACCTTCCTGCTGCTTAAGCAAGGAATGCCTGCCGTTCATACTTGGTCGTATTGGGCGTTGCCGCTATCCGGGAAAACGATTGCCATTGACGCGGGACATGGGGGAGCGGATGGAGGGGCCGTAAGCAAACAAGGCGTCATTGAAAAAGATTTGAACCTTGCGATCGCTTTGCATTTGCGAGATTATTTGCAGCAGGGGGGCGCGATAGTTGTGCTTACTCGTGAAGGCGATTACGATTTGGCAAGCGGTGACACAAAAGCGTACAGCAAGCGAAAAACCGAGGATTTGGTTCGTCGGGCCGCTCTTTTGAATGAAAGCGGGGCATCCGCTATGGTTAGCATCCATATGAACAGTATTCCTCAGTCGAAATGGTCCGGCGCTCAGACGTTTTATCATCCCGGCAATCATCCGGACAACCGTGTGCTCGCGGCTTTTATACAAGATGAAATCAAACGGAATTTAGAAAATACAACTAGAATTACGAGTACGGTAAAAGACGTTTATTTGATGAAAACGGTCAAAGAGATTCCAGCGGCGCTGGTAGAGGTGGGTTTCCTATCGAATCCGGGAGAAGCAAGCCGTCTTGCCGATACGGAGTATCAGAGAAAAGTGGCTGCATCTATCTATCAAGGCATATTGCGGTACATGTCGGGGGAAAAGCTAAGCGGAGGCGAACTCCAGCAATTAGAGTTGCAAAATGGACAGTAGAGCTGAGGCAAGGGGGAAGAGCGCTCCTTTACATAGCCGAATCTCAGTGCTAACTTTAAACACCTTTCTCGCGGGTGGAAAATGGACGTCCTGTGCTATAATGGAGAGGCATCGCTTTGAATTCATAAAGGTGGGACACATATTATGTTGACACGCGAACAAGCAATTGATGCCATCGAATCTGTGATGGCTGGGCAATATCGCTCGGAAGGCGTCAGCTTCCGAGATGTTATGGTGAGAGACCGTCAAGTATCGCTGACGGTTCTAGGAGCGAGCGCGGCGGTTAAGCCCGCGCTTGAGGCCTCGCTTCGCGAGGCGCTGGCGCCACTAGGCGCCGAAACCGTGCATAGCCGGTTTCGGGACGAGGCGCCAGCTTCGGCGGGCGGCGCAGAGCCAGCGCCCGCCACTTCAGGCGGCGGCGAATCCGGAGCCGCCGCAAGCGGCCCCGTACAAGGCCACGGGGCCGATCTTTCCAGCCCGCTGCTGAATGCGGGCAGCGGGACCGAGTTTATCGCCGTCGCCAGCGGCAAGGGCGGCGTCGGAAAATCGACGGTGACCGTCAATTTGGCGGTCGCCTTAGCCCGCAGGGGCAAGCGTGTCGGCATCATCGACGCCGACATCTACGGTTTTAGCGTGCCCGATATGATGGGCATCGAGGAAAGACCGGAAATCGTGAACGATAGAGTAATTCCGATTGAGCGGTTTGGCGTCAAAGTCATCTCCATGGGATTTTTTGTGGAAGACAACAGTCCGATCGTATGGCGCGGCCCAATGCTTGGAAAAATGCTAAGAAACTTTTTCCAGGAAATCGAATGGGGCGAACTGGATTATATGCTGCTCGATCTTCCTCCTGGGACGGGTGACGTAGCGCTTGACGTTCATCAGATCATTCCGCAAAGCAAAGAAATTATCGTGACGACTCCTCATGCGACAGCAGCGTTTGTTGCGGCTAGAGCGGGGGCGATGGCCATCAAGACAAACCATGATATTATAGGCGTTGTTGAAAATATGTCCCATTTTGTATCCAAATCCGGAGAGATTGAATATGTATTCGGCAGAGGCGGCGGCGGCCGACTGGCAGAGACGCTTCATTGTGATCTGCTGGCCCAAATTCCTTTGGGTGCGCCGGACAACCATCCGCTTGAACCGGACTTTTCTCCTTCCGTTTATAGTGCCGATACGGAAACAGGCAAGCTTTATTTGGAGCTTGCTGACAGCGTTATAGAGCGCTGCCAGAAATAATAGGCAAGCCCGAACCGCCAGTTCAACATCTTCATGTTGATCTGTACGGCTCGGGCTTCTTTTTGCTGCATCTGTCTGCTGCATAAGTTTTTCTGCTTAACTACTCGCTCTGCTGCTCTTCCTCGCCTTGACCACCCTCGCCGCCTTCGCCACCAGAGCCGCCGCCCTCTTTTTGTTTTTTCACTTTTTCGTCGGGTTTAGGTTGAAGCTCCTCTTGTACCGCGGATTTCATCAAATCGAGCACTTCAAGCCGGAAAAGAGGATTTTGCATCGATTCCTGCATTAGAGACATAACTTCCTTCCGGTATTGAGCGCTCTTCAGCACATCCAAAATGAGCTTCTCCATTTCCGGGTTTTTCATCGTTTTTACTAATTCCTGCTGGTACGTTGGATCTTTAATGAGCTGCTTGTGGATTTCCTTGTTGTCTTTATTAACGGCTTTTGCAAACTCCCCGGCGAAACGGGTGTCCGTCATCAGCTTTTTAATGACCTTGTCATAATCCGGCGAACTAATAACATCTTTGATGGCCAGACGAACTTCCTCCTGATCCTGTACGGAGAGCAATTTGGAGGACTGAGCGGAATAGCCGGAAAGCTGCTGTGACGATTCCTGCAGCGCCTTTTGCGCATCTTCCGTCTTCAGTATGTCAATAACCATCGATTTCATATCCTTGTAGCTGATTTGCTGCGTATTTCCCGACGGCTCGGCCCCGCAGCTGCTCAGTAATAAAGCAAATGCCATAAGAGCTATCCATAAAGTCCACCGTTTGCGCATGTCCTGCTGGCTCCCTTCTGTGTCCATGCTTGACTGGACATAGCTTTCGCCACTCCAATCCGCGAATGTCGGACGCATGTTGCGTACCGATGCATGATTGTTTCTATTATGTGCATTGTTCACCGTTTTATCATGGACGAGCATTAGCTTTTTGTTACGATCGTGGTAAAATAAAGGGAAAACCTTTTTAGGGGGATATATCGCGTGAATTTACGGAAATGGTTTTTTTTGTTTTGGAGTACCATGGCGATTGGAGCGTTAGTTTGCGTTCTTTGCGGCTTAGTTATGCTTCTGACAGATCAGGAGTTCGGCTTTTTGGGCATGGAGGCAACAGGATTTAACGCCATGACGATGGCCATTTCGGGGCTTATGATCGGGGCATTCAGTCAAATGGGGTTCTTTGCTTATCTGACCTTGAACTATATTGCGCTAAGCGTATTTCGCAAAAAATATTTATGGAATGCCCTGCAAGGCTACACGACCTTGTTTGCCGTATTTGGACTGGGCTATGTTTTGTATGAGGAAAAAACAAACAATTGGTTTTTCTGGGTACTGCCGTTAATTTTGCTCGTGGCTTCTTTGCTTGTTACTTGGCTTAAGGTTAAACAGACAAATAAAACGGCTTTTATTCCAACCATGTTTTTGATGTTTGTTGTAACCTTTGTTGAGGCATGGCCAGCTTTGCAAGGGGATACGAACGTAGCTGCGATCGTATTTATGATGGTTCCTCTGTTCGTCTGCAACGCCTACCAAAACATGATGATGCACCGTCTGCTCAAAAGAGAAACGGCCGGCTCCGCAGCGGTAACTGCAAAGTCGGCCGGTTAAATTTAAGAATTTGTAGCGGCGTCTGATTGCGGAACGGGGGCAGTGCTGGACTGTTTGTCCTGAACGGCGCTGCCTTCCGTCTCCGTTTGGGAAATTAAGCTGGATACGCTCACGAATTCGTAACCGTCTCCCCTTAATTGAGAAATAATTGCCGGCAAAGCCTCGTTTGTTTGAGTAACGGTATCGCTGGCGTGCATAAGGATAATATCGCCGGGATGGGTGCGCGTCACGACGCGGTTAACGATTTTGTCGGTGCCGATATTCATCCAATCCATGGAGTCGGTATCCCATTGAATGACCTTATATTGAAGCTCCTCCGCGATGCGAAGGACACGTTTGTCAAAGTCGCCGTTCGGAAGACGAATCAAATTGGGTTGTTTGCCGGTAAGATCGGACAATATCGTGTGGGCCGTCGTAATTTGCTTGCGAATATCTTCGTCGCTTAATTTGCTGTAGAAATCATGCTTATGGCCGTGGCTTCCGATTTCATATCCGGCCTCTTGTATTTTTTTGACCAAATCGGGATGCGACTGACTCCACGCCGACGACAAGAAGAAGGTTGCTTGCTTGATGTCGTTTGCTTTCAACGTTTCCAAAATAGGCTCGGCACGCTTGTCTCCCCAACTGATGTCGAAGGTAAGGGCGACAACCTTTTTGTCGGTAGGAACGCTGTAGATGGCAGCAGGCTGCTGCGGCGCAAAAACCGTAATGTTGTCGCGCTCGGCGTAAATGACTCCAATAGAGAAAACAAGTGCAATGCAGATGAAAAAATACCGTTTCAGCTTCTTACCATTCATCACATAAAACATATTCATGGGGAAAAGCGCTCCTCTCTTCGCTTCGCCCCGTGCCGAGGCGTCAGCATTTTTACACTAGTAGTACAATCTATGCTCGTACAACGGAGATATTCGTTCTTTTCCGAGAGAAGTTAGGTTTATCATGTATTTTAAAATGAGCGGGGTGTTCAATTGTTTAAAGGGCGCGCAATTATTCAGCATTTGAAAGATATGAGGCGTTACATCGCCTTTTCATTTATATTGTTTTTTGCCGGTATCATCGTAGGCGGGACTAATCCTGCTTTCAAGGCATTTTTGGAGGGGCAACTAACAGGACTCCAGCAATTGGCGAATCTTGTGGATAATACGAACAATCCAACTTTGACGATGATGATCGTGATTTTTCTCAACAATGCGATAAAGTCGATATTAATTATGTATTTGGGCGCCTTTTTTGGCGTGCTTCCTATTTTCTTTCTCGTGCTTAACGGAATGATTATTGGCTATCTGCTTCAAACGATTGCCGATAATCCGGCGGCTCCATCCGTATTTGAAGTTGTGTTCAAAGGATTATTGCCGCATGGCATTATCGAAATCCCGGCAATAGTGATCGCTTGCGCATACGGGATCAAATTTGGCGGATTAACGCTGCGTGCATCAGGAAGCTTGTTGTTCGCGAGACAGAAGCTTGGCGGGATCGGGAAAGAGCTTGAATTTTTTATGATTCGGACTGTTCCAATGATGGTGATTTTAACGGTTTCACTGCTTTTGGCTTCGGTTATTGAAAGTACAATTACAGTTTGGTTGTTAGGGAAGTAATAATATTTCCAAAATTTGAGCATAACAGTAAGGCGGTGTCCATGCGCATTTGCGATGGAGCCGCCTTTTTGTTCGTCTCAGGACGGTCTATATGCGCTATATATTTCCAAAGGAGGCCGCTACGGTTATGCTCGGTATATTGTTTAATGACAAGGAATGCAAAGAATTGGATTACGTCTTGCGGAAAGAGCTTGATGAAATGCTGCTTGATTTGGGTGACTCTAGATTGGATGGCGATATTAAAGGAGCCATTACTCGCCGATATAAAGTCATTTTCAGAATGTACGCGCGCATTGCATCGCCAAAAGAATTGTCGCGTTATGCTCTGAACGTTAGAAACTATCGTTAGTTTTGGAGGTATTGGAAATAGTAAGAATCATTTGAATAAAAGCACTACAACAATAATATAAAAAGGGGTTGCATTTATTTGGACCCCTGTGATATATTAAGTCTCGCCGCTTTTGCGAGTAGACATTGATTGAAAAAGACAAACTTAAAAAAAATGTCGAACATCGAAAAAAAGTACTTGCAATGAGATAGGCACCTGTGATACATTATAAAGGTCGCCGCTGAGACATCGGCGCGATAACGAAAGAAACAAATTGTTCTTTGAAAACTGAACAACGAGCGAAACTGCCCTGTTAATTCTGAAAAGAATTAATGGAATAAAATGAAGACGAAAGTCTTCAA
>NZ_JBHTHB010000008.1:0-117105 GCF_042675505.1 Paenibacillus sp. GCM10027627 | reverse complement strand
GTTGTTGCTTGAAGACTTTCGTCTTCATTTTATTCCATTAATTCTTTTCAGAATTAACAGGGCAGTTTCGCTCGTTGTTCAGTTTTCAAAGAACAATGTTGTTGCTTCATTTCTTTCGTCCGAACCGTGTATCTCTCGGCCGGAATTAGAATATACCATAGGCTTGTTCGATTTGGCAAGCGTTTTTTTAAAAAAGTTTTAAATTCTTTTTTTCACCACCCTTATCGGGCAAAGTGCTTTCACTTAGCGAACATTTGAATTGATTCCATTGCCCCTCGCTACTATTCTTAAATTAGAAGAAGCATTAAATATCAACTTCAACTATATAACGGCAACGGAGGCTTCTATGACAACAGCGACGATTATGACTTTTAACCTTAGAGTAAATACGCCAATTGACGGACAAAACGCATGGCCTTACCGAAAGGAGCAGGCCGCCGAGCTTATTCGAAACATAAATCCTCTTATAGTAGGTACTCAAGAGGGCCGTTACGATATGCTGCATGATTTAGATCAGGCACTCCCTCAATACAAAAGGCTCGGCGAAGGAAGAGCCGGATACCAAAGCGGCAATGAAACGCTGGACGAGTGTTGCGCTATTTTTTATCGGCATGATCAAGTTTCCCTTATTAAAAGCGGGCAGTTTTGGCTTTCGGAACGTCCGGATGAGCCGGCTAGCTTAGGATGGGACAGCAGCTATTCCCGTTTTTGCACATGGGCATTCTTCCAACTCACAGCGTTTCCGCAAAAGCAGTTTTATGTTTTCAACACTCATTTCGACCATATTGGCGATCAAGCCAGAGAGGAAAGCGCCAAGCTGCTTTTAACAAAAATCGCGGACATCACTGAAAATGAAGGCTTGCCATCTATTCTCACAGGAGACTTCAACAGCTTTCCAGAACATGCATCCATTAAACTTCTGAAGGCCGGGTTACAAGATGCCTTTGAAGCGACTGAAACTAACCCGGGCTGTACGTTTCATGATTTTGCAGGCGGAGTACAGGGAGAGCCCATTGACTATATTTTTACAAGCGCCTCACTTAAAATAAAAGAAACGATCGTTCACCGCGACGAGCAGGAAGGGCGTTACCCATCCGATCATTATCCGATATCGGTCTTGCTGGAATGGAGCCTTTCATAAAAACAATAATCAAGCGCCTAAATAAGCATCCTAATTCTATATAAATAGAACAACAGCTGCGCGCCGTCAAAACTGCTTTCTATAGAAGGAGTGCAACCATGCCAACTCGAAACACGCCAATCGATGAGTTCGATATCATTAAACAAAGGATTAACGGCTGGGTGGAATCCAGTAAATTGTGCTGCAAAAACGGGAAGGTGGCTTCGTATATTCCTGAACTGTCGAAAGCGCCTCATGAGGCCATCGGCATTCAGCTTTTGAACGCTCGGGGAGAGATCGCTGCGGCGGGTGACTGCGGCTTGACGTTTACGATGCAAAGCATCTCCAAAGTGTTTACTCTGCTTCTTGCGTTAATGGATAACGGGGAAGATGTTGTTTTTGACAAGGTCGGCATGGAGCCGACGGGAGACAATTTCAATTCCATGCTGAAACTGGAATTAGTGCAGCCGGGCATCCCTTTTAATCCGCTCATCAACGCCGGAGCCATTGTCATTTCGTCCTTAATTGCAGGCGGCAGCGCGGAAGAAAAGTCCGAGCGGGTGCTGCAGTTTTTCCGAAAGCTTTCGAACAATGATACATTGAATTACGACCTTGCCGTTTATCGATCGGAAGCCGAGTCTGCCGATTTGAACCGATCTATGGCGTATTTCCTCAAAGACAACGGCGTTTTGAAAGGAAAAGTCGACGACGTGCTGGACGTTTATTTCCGGCACTGCTCCATTGGAGTCAATTGCGCCGATCTTGCGCGCATGGCGCTAGTGCTTGCATTCGACGGGACCGACCCTATTTCCGGAGTCAATCTTGTACCTAGGCGGTATGTACAAATCGCAAAAACGTTTATGGTCACTTGCGGCATGTACAACGCTTCCGGGGAATTTGCCATCGAAGTCGGCCTCCCTGCCAAAAGCGGAGTCGCGGGCGGAATTCTGACCTTAGTCCCCGGAAAATATGGCATCGGGGTTGTAGGTCCGGCACTCAATCCTAAAGGAAACAGCATCGCGGGCGTCCATTTGCTGGAGACGATTTCGAAAGAAATGGACTGGAGCTTATTTTAGACGCAGGCAACTCATTTTTGATCAAAAGGAGCACTACGGCAGTTGCATAGCGATACAGCTTCTACAGTACAAGCCATAAAAAGAACCTTCTTTCCCGCTTAGACGGAGAAGAAGGTTCTTTCCTGTTATACCCGAATTAAAGATCATGCTGGCCTTGCACGAGGCTGTTGTAAAAGCCGCCCTTCTCCATAAGCTCCTTATGCGTGCCCGACTCCGTAACTTTGCCGTCTTGAAGCACGACAATACGATCCGCTTTTTGAATTGTGTTCAGTCGGTGAGCAATGACAAAGCTGGTGCGGCCGGCCATTAGTCGCTCGAGCGCTTCCTGGATTTTAATTTCAGTTACGGTGTCAATGCTGCTAGTCGCCTCATCCAGCACTAGGATAGCGGGATCCGCCAATATAGCGCGGGCTATGGCAATAAGCTGCTTCTGTCCTTGGCTTATCCCATTGCCGTCTTGCTGGAGCATAGCGTCGTATCCCCCTTTTAACCGGACGATAAAAGGATGGGCGTTAGCACCTTTAGCCGCCTCTTCCACTTCCCGGTCAGAAGCATCGAGACGTCCGTATCTAATATTTTCGCGGATCGTGCCTTCGAACAAAAACGGGTCCTGCAGCACAAAAGCCATCTGCGACCGCAAACTTTCGCGCCGGATATCGGACAGCTTGCGGCCGTCAAGCCAGATGACACCCTGATTCGGCTCATAAAATCGGCTTAGCAGTCCGATCAATGTCGTTTTGCCCGCGCCGGTCGGACCTACAAAAGCTACCGTTTCTCCCGGAGCCGCAACAAAGCTAATGTTTTGCAGCACGTCTCTACTCTCTCCGTAGCTAAAAGAAACCTTTTGAAACTCTACCTTCCCTTTTATATTCGAAATCGACAACGCTTCTTCTTCATCCGCAGCTTCCGTTTCCTCGTCCAATAATTGAAACACCCTCTCCGCTCCCGCAACAGCGGAAAGCAGCGTATTCCATTGATTCGCCAAATCGTTAAGAGGACGTGTGAACTGTCTGGAAAACTCGGCAAAAATAACGATAACTCCAACGGTTACGCCTGAACCGTTCAAAGCCATCATCGAGCCAATCCCGGCTATAAGCGCAAAGCTTAAATTGTTAAGCCCGTTCATCAGCTTTGGTATAAAGCCGGATATGGCCTGTGCCCAATAGCCCGATATGTAAATCCGCTTGCTTCTGCTTTCAAACTCGCGAATGACTCTCTCTTCCTGGGAAAAAGCTTTAATGACGCGCTGTCCAGACAACGTTTCCTCGACGAAGCCATTAAGCTCGCCTAGATTTCGCTGCTGGATTTTGAACAGCCGGCTGGTTCGGCTCGTAATCCATTTCATGCCGAGCAGCATGAGCGGAACAACGGTTAATGTAATAACCGTCATCAACGGACTGAGCGATAACATAACACCAACAATGCCTAGCAGCAGTAAAACGCTGGAGAACATTTGAATAAAAGAGCTGCTGAGCGATGAGCTGACATTTTCGATATCGTTCGTCATCCGGCTCATCAGCTCGCCATGCTGTCTTTTTGCAAAAAACGGAATCGGAAGACGATGAATTTGAAGAAACAAATCACTGCGCATTTGCTTGACGGTAGCTTGGGAGATTCCAATCATCCATACGTTTTGAAACCAAGTAGCTGTGGAATGCAATATAAAAACAACGGCCATTGCGATAAGAAAAGGAACAAACCCGGTCTCCCCGCCCTCTAAAAAAAGATCGATAGCCATGCCAGCCATATATGGACCAATGATGGAACAGGCCGTGCTGAACAAAATAATCGCCATAACGGCAACAAGCCTGGTTCGGTATTGAGCCAAATAGTTCCACAGCCGCTTAAGAGTGGTCAGCGTATGGGCGGCACGCGGCTTTTTACGCTTGTTGCCGTTATGTTCTATAATCCCAATTTGTTCGGCCTCCGAAAGGCGCACCTGTCGAAACGGGTCTCCGAGCTGTTTAAGCATGGGCAGCACCCGCCTTTCTATTTTGTGACCGGAATATTTTTTGGTACAGCTCGGAATCGTTTAACAATTGCTCATGCGTGCCGCTTGCCAGCAGACGACCCTCGTCGAGCAATAAAATGCGGTCTGCGCTCGCGGTTGAGCTCATTTTTTGCGTGACAAAAAGAGTGGTGCAGCCCACTGCTTTCAACCCACGCAGCAGAGCGTTTTCGGTATGTATGTCAAGCGCGCTTGTGCAATCGTCCAAAAGAAGAATGGACGGCTTCCTCACCAGCGCCCGGGCAATCGTCAGCCGCTGCTTCTGGCCCCCCGACAAATTTACACCCTTCTGCCCCACAATCGTTTCGTATCCGTCCTCAAACTGCATAATCGTCTCGTGAATTTGCGCCTTGCGGGCAGCCTCCATCATTTCCTCAAGCGTAGCGTCTTCTTTGCCTCGCCTTATATTGTCAGCCACCGACCCGGTGAACAGCATTATATCCTGCGGCACATAACCGATTCCGTCCCGCAACGAGCGGAGCTTTCTATTTCTCGAATCCAAACCGTCAATCCATATAGCTCCTTCCTGAACCTCATATAGTCTTGGAATGAGCTGAAGCAACGTCGATTTCCCCGAGCCCGTCGCACCAAGCACGGCAATCGTCTCCCCTTGCGCAGCATGGAATGAAATATATTTAAGCAGCGGCTCATCCGTATCCGGATATTGGAAAGCGACATTGCGAAACTGTACCTCGCCTTTGCTTATGAGGTCATCCCAATCGCCCCGATTTGCCAGTAAACTACTTTCCTCCACACCTGTTTCATCACCGTAAGCTTCCATAACCTCTTCAATCCGGCGCGCAGAAGCTTTCGCTTTTGTAAAATGGAGAACGATCATCGACACCAGCGAAAGCGCTCCGGCCGTTCTTGTCGCATAATTGACAATCGCTACAACTTCCCCAACGGTAGCTTCCCCAGTACTTAACTGCGCCCGGCCTATCCATAAAATAGCGATGATGGCTCCATTCATTACTAGCAGAACGATCGGCATCATCAATTCGGTAAATCTTAAAGCGGCTATCGTCCGGCTCGCTAGCCCACTGCTCGCAGCCTCGAACTTTTTTGACTCATGCTGGCTTCTAACAAAAACACGGATCAACCTCATGCCCGTTAAATTTTGCCTCAATATGCCGTTCACTTTGTCCAATTGTTGCTGTACCGCTTGAAAAAGCCCTTCGCCTCGCTTCAAAATCCATACTAAAAACAGTCCGATAAACGGGAGCGCGCCGGCAAACCATATCGCAATACGCGGATTGACGATAAAGGCCATGACCACGCTGCCCGCAACAAACAACGGCGCTCTAAGCATAATGCGCAGCCCCATAAAAACTGTATTTTGAAGCCCTACAATATCGCCTGTCAGCCTAGTCATGAGAGAAGACTGCTGAAACCGGCTAAAATTTGCATACGATAACGATTGTACTTTTTTAAATAGTCCGCCTCTGATGTCAAACCCAAAGCTTTGACTAACATGCGCCGCATAAAATGAACTTAAAATTCCGACCGCAAAAGCGATGACTGCACCGCCCAGCATCACTCCGCCCCAAAGCAGCACAAGATCGGACCGCCCTTGCCTAATGCCTTCGTCTACAATTTTGGCCATTAGCAAAGGCTGCGCCAATTCAATGACAAGCTCTGCCAGCATAAGCGCAACCGCAGCCGCAGCTGCAATCCGATACCTTTTTAAAAAGCCAAACACCGTTCGCATAACCAACCTCCCGCCCTATCTAAGCTGTTCCAAATAAAGGGATACTATTTCCATACGAATGGGGGAAATTCATACTTTTAACCCAAAAAGGTTGAGTCGCATCTAGATTTCGTCTACTATTGATTATAGATTTCTATTGTAGTCGCGAAGACCTATTGCTCTCACCATACGGCAGGAGTTGAGAAAATGAGCAGCTCTATACGCTCTCTTGAGGAAGCAGCCGAGAGGCTGATTACAAGCCTAAAGCCAATCCTCGACATCAACACGATCTGCATCACTTTAGTCGATCATAGCATGACAAACCGAGTTATCCAATCCTACAGCCGCCAAAACATCATTATTCCAAACGGCATGGCCATGCCGCTTTTCCCCATATCGGAACCGCCGCACCACCCCATTGTTGTGACCACCATTGCGAATATGCAGAATGATTACCGAACCTCAGCCTCAGAAGCGGCCAAGCTTTGCGGAATTGGCTCTATTACCGCCTTTACGATTTTTAATCACGATTGCTCCAAGGCGCTCGGATCGATTTGCTTGCTGAATGAAAGTCCAATTGAACTGACCGATTCAGTAATGGAAGCTTTGCTTGCCCTATCGTCCATGTACAAATATATGATTGAACTTGAAAACGATAGCTTAACGGACAGCTTGACTGGCCTGTACAACCGAAGATATTTGTCGCATCTAACCAGCACCGGCTCGGACAAGCAATACAGCGTGCTCTTTATCGATATTGACGATTTCAAGGAAGTAAACGACCGATACGGGCATGATACCGGCGATGCGCTTCTGCAAGAAGTTGCAGAGAGGCTCCGGGCACTTATTCGCAAATCGGATGTGCTTGTCCGCTACGGCGGCGATGAATTCCTTGTTTGTCTGCATCATGTTATCGATAGTCAAGACATGACGGTCGTCTCCGATAAAATCAAACTTGCGCTCAAGCAGCCTTATTTGATCGACGGACAATTTGTACACATCTATGCCAGCGTAGGCATCAGCAGCAAATACGGTGGAGGCTCGGCCTTAAAGAAACTTATATCGGATGCAGATCAATCTATGTACGTCGTCAAAAGTCTAGAAAAAAACCATTGATCCCCAAAAGGATTCAATGGTTTTTTTCTAGGCTTACGTTTCGGAGGGATGAACGCGCAGCAAATGAATCTCACAAATGGTGCCTTGATTGGGCTTGCTTCGAAATAATATTTTACCGTTCATCGCTTTTACCAAATTCATCACGACCATAAGTCCCAGCCCCGTACCACTGTCTTTTGTCGTAAAATACGGCTTTCCGATCCGCTTAAGCTGCTCGCTGCTCATTCCGACACCGGTATCGCGAATTAAAATTTGCACTTGCTCTTGCACAATACGGGTATGTACGGTAAGCAATCCCCCGTCCGCCATCGATTCAATCGCGTTTTTCATAATATTGAGAAGGCATTGCTGAAACTGCTTGGATTGAGCTTTCACGAAAGGTGTCTCTTCGGACATATGGTGTGTCACAATGGATACATTTTTTTGGACGGAATAAGGTTGAAGCCATTGCACAATGCTTTCGATTTCTTGCTTGACGTCTAGCGGCTTCGGTATTTCCAAATTAGGCTTGGAGTAGTTTAAATATTCCGTAATGATGTTGTTGGCATGATCCAAACCTTCAAAGGCGTATTTGCGGTATTTTTCAAAATTTTCCTTAGACAGCTTGTCCATGTTCATAAGCTGCAAAAAACCTCGCGCAGTCGTCAATGGGTTGCGAATTTCATGCGAGATGGATGCGGCAAGCTGGCCAATGGATTGATATTTTTCAGACAAGATCAGTTCCCGATGAAGCTTTGCCTGATCTTGTACAAACAAATACATGACGGGAAGCAGCTGCGAGGTCGCAATCATGGACAAAGTCATCCAAATCAGCTCTTCGTAAGTCAGGCCGATGCCTTCATTCATAATCCAATGCTGCGAACCGAGATAGACGACCAAATAAGCGATGATCGACAATGCGGAATATAACGCCAGACGCCAATAAGCCATCCATTGAAGCTTGCGGCTGAGCAGCATTCCAAGTCCCGTCAAAACAAGACAGCTTGCCGTCAAAGAGATCCAATTATGGTTGAACAAAATGACTCCTGCCAAAACAATAAAGGCTCCGCTCGCCGCACTGGCTAAATATCCGTTTAAATACATAGTCAAGAGCAAAAAAGCGGGCGCCACGAGCAAGGCGTAAAAATGCGGAGTTACATCCTCTAAAAACAAATACAAGGAAAATACGCTAACGGCAATACCCAAAAACAGCAGCTGCCTCTTATCGTGCGAAAGCCTCAGCCTGGACAATAATATCAGATAAAGCAGACCTGAGGCTGCCGCGTATATCCAAACTTGAATAAGCGGAACCGCAACCGATTGGATCAAAAACGTCAATCCCTTCCTGCATAGTTCTTCAGAATCATCCTGTTTCGATCTTAAAACCTATTCGACGCCCGCTACGCTATCCCTTCTGGGCGTCAAAAAACCGATTCCAGGTTTCTCATATCCTTCAATGATAATTCATACATATGGTATGAAACGCATTTATCCACACGGAGGGATGAGAAATGAATCAGGATGAGATTCGCGAGCTGGAGCGAGCCATCGATGAAATAACGGAGATCGCCAAAGGATTCGGACTCGACTTTTATCAAATGAGGTACGAAATCTGCCCCGCCGATATTATTTATACATTCGGAGCTTATGGAATGCCGACCCGCTTCAGCCATTGGAGCTTTGGGAAAACGTTTAATAAAATGAAAATGCAATACGATTTTGGTCTAAGCAAAATTTATGAGCTCGTAATCAACTCCAACCCCTGTTATGCCTTTCTTTTGGAGGGCAACTCCCTCATCCAGAACAAACTGATTGTCGCTCACGTTTTGGCACATTGCGATTTTTTCAAAAACAATGCCCGCTTCGGCGTGTCCAACCGGAATATGGTGGAGAGCATGTCCGCAACAGCCGATCGGATTCACCAATATGAAATGCAATACGGCTCCAGCGCAGTTGAAAAATTTATCGACTCCGTTCTTGCCATTCAGGAGCATGTCGACCCCACTCTTATTAAACCGTATCAACTGGATAAAAAGCGCTATATCGAAATGAACCAAAAAGAACGCGAGCTTTCAGGGAGCCTCACTGAAAACCGAAAAGCAGGCTATGAAGATTTATGGGAGCTGGATGTGGAAGCCGTTGCAGAAGAAAAAGCTTTGGCAGAAGCCGCGGCCGCCGAAGCAAAACGTTTTCCGCCAAAGCCGGAAAAGGACTTGCTTTGGTTCATTGAAGAGTACTCTCCCATCCTGGAAGATTGGCAGCGCGATATTATGACGATGCTGCGCGATGAGATGTTGTATTTCTGGCCGCAGATCGAAACCAAAATTATGAATGAAGGCTGGGCTTCCTACTGGCATCAGCGCATTATACGGGAAATGGATTTAACTAGCGATGAAACCATTGAATTCGCTAAACTAAATTCTTCCGTCGTTGTGCCGTCCCGTCACAGCTTGAACCCTTATTATTTGGGTTTGAAAATTTTCGAGGATATTGAAAAGCGATGGGACAATCCAACGAAAGAAGAGCAGGGACGGTTCCGGAGACAGCCGGGCAAAGGTCGGGAAAAAATATTTGAAGTGCGGGAGTTTGATTCCGATATATCGTTCCTGCGCAATTATTTGACCAAAGATTTGGTGGACGATCTGGACTTGTACATTTTCGAAAAAAAGGGGCCGGAATGGAAAATTACCGATAAGTCATGGGAAAACATTAGGGATCAGTTAGTTTACTCTAAAGTAAATGGGGGATTCCCAAGCCTTTCTGTAAAAGACGGTGATTTTAATCGGACTGGCGAGCTTTATTTAAGCCATAACTATGAGGGAACGGAACTGGATTTAAAATATGTGGAGCGGACTCTTCCTTACGTTGTACAGTTATGGGGGAAAAACGTTCATTTGGAAACGAGTGTGGAGGATAAAAAGATTGTCTTTAGCTGCGATGGCAAAAAAACGAGCCGTAAATTCGTTTAAGTACCCGTTTTAAAACTTACCATCCCATAAGCTGTACCCGGCTTGCATACGGACATCCCAAATAGCCAAACATAAGCCCGGAACAAAATTCAGCTTAGAGAGGGATGGATCAATCGCATGAAAAAAGCCGGATTTCTTGCCATTTTATTCGCTAGCTGTTCTTTCGCCTTGGCAGTACCCGCTGCACACGCCAATACGGCGGTAGTGGAGCCAAACGGTACGGTTGTCACATCTCCAGCGCCGTATAACAACAATTTGGCGAACGATATTAACCGCGGGTACAACACCATGAAAAACGATGTGAACCGTGCGACGAACCGCGTTGAATACGACGTGAACCGTGCCACGAACCGGGCCGAATACGACGTAAATCGCGCCGCAGACCGTGTCCGCACAAACGTTAATTCCGTTACAGACGGCAATTATAAAGCCCGCAATTATGACGGTTATAACCGCGTAAATACGTTGAACAATCATAACCGTTACCGGACAAACGCAACTACAACTACAAAAACCGGCTTTAGCTGGGGCTGGCTTGGCCTCATCGGTCTGTTTGGTCTAGCCGGCATGAGAGGCCGCGACCGCGACCGCGTTTAAACAAGCATAAACTAAAAACCTTCGCCTCCTGCCAGTTTTGGCGGGAAGCGAAGGTTTTTCTTCATAATACTTAACGCCGCTTTACAATGGATTGATCAATCACTTTGGCTAAAGCATCAATATCACGATTGAGCAAATCTTTGCGCTCGTGGCCTTTGGCGGTTTTGGAGCTGACGCTTATAATTTTGTTGCGCAGCGTTTCGTCAGCCGTCACATGGTAATCAAACTCCGCATACTGCCAGTGCAAAGCGGATGTCACCTGCTTTTCAATGATTTTTCTCTTCCCAATATCGTCCACTTCAATACCGACGAGTACGTCTCTGTCATTCATGACGATATTGGCCTTATCCACGCCAGGCACCTGCTCCGCAATGCGGGCCAGCTGATCGGGCGTCACTCGAAGCTCGCCGTTTGCCCGATGTTTCCTCGCCTCTTCCGGCACTTGAATCATATCGGCCTGTCCACGTGAATGCTGCCTTGTCGTTAAATTATTTTCGGTATTTTTGGCATAGCTGCACCCGCCTGCCGTCATTAACGATCCTGTAAGCAGCAAAACGGCACATGCTAATTTGGCTTCCGTCCTCATCATATAAAAAACACCTCCGTATATGCTCTTAACATGTACGAAGGTGTATGAAATATACATGATTGCTTGAGTACTATTGTTGATTCAACAAGCTTAAATCTTGAGCTACTTTTTCCACCATTTGAACAAATGAAGCAAGCTCTTGCGATCGTGCAGCCTGATTGCGTGCTTCAATGGACGTATGCTCCGATTCGGCTCTTACATTGCTCAGCTTCTTTTCGATTTCTTCAAGTTTGGTATTAATGCCTTCCAGCGCGCTTCTGGACGATGCCGCAAGTTTCCTTACTTCATTGGCGACCACTTCGAAACCTCTGCCATGCTCGCCCGCTCTAGCCGCTTCAATAGCTGCATTAAGACCAAGCAAATGAGTCTGATCGGAAAAGCCGCGGATCATCGTTCCCATTTCGTGAATGCCGTCCAGCTCGCCCCTCAGCTCTCCAAGCAGCGTATGTGTTTTGTCTTGGGATTGAGACGTGGATATGGCTGTAGCCGCAATCATTTGCGCGCCGTCATCCAACTCGACGATAAGGGAAGCAAGCTCTTGCGCAGCGGATGTTACCGTCAGCAGCATATTGCTTCTGGAATCGGCTAAATCTTGAATCTTTTTTTGCTCGTGCTGATTGTAGGCTTCAAGTACAAATTGGGAATCGAGATTAAACATTTTGGTAAGGGCGTATACAACGGATGGCCACCGATCGGGTATGGTCCGTTTCAGTATATCTGTCGCAATATCAAGATAAGTCATATAGGAGCCCAAATACCAATCTGTTGTTAATCCAATCCGCGAGTGGACAGCCCCTATCCGAATGCGGTTTTCGATAAAGGCTTCATCGATCACTCCATCCGTCAATGACAACCAATAAATTCTTTGGGTTTCCTTCAGTCTTTCCACATTGCTGACTTTATTAATGAGAGCTACCAATTCGGACTGAGCGCCGATCTGATCGTAAAAACGGTCCACAACCTCATTTACGACTTGCTCGAAAACCGGTCTGCAATTTTGAAGCAATTGCAGGTCTTCTTCCTTTATACCGGTGTAAGCCAGTTGTATACGGCGATTTGCAGATACATTAATCAAGATGTACACGGCTCCTTGACGTATAATGTTAGGTCTATTACCTATTATATCGGTAAACCCGCAAATTCCATAACCCTTTTCTGGTAAATGAAAAAAAGCTTTTGCCGCGGCGGCAAAAGCTTTTTTGTCCTGCTATTCTTGGAGTTAGAGTTTGATTAGCGGTTTAAGAGGCTTCCCACGTATCTTAGCAGCTCATTGGCGCATACCGGGCAATAAAGGTGATCGTCGATCAACCGTTTTGTTACCTCATTAATTCTTTTGAGCTGATTTTCATCTGGCGTCTTGGTGGAGGTCGTAATTTTCACGATATCTTTCAAATCGGTAAACAGCTTTTTCTCCACCGCTTCCCGCAGCCGTTCGTGGCTCGTGAAGTCGAACTTTTTCCCTTTGCGGGAGTAAGAGGAGATTCGAATCAATATTTCTTCGCGGAACGCTTTTTTAGCGTTTTCCGATACGCCGATCTGCTCCTCAATCGACCTCATCAGCCGCTCATCGGGATCCATTTCCTCCCCAGTTAACGGGTCTTTAATTTTCGCCCAGTTGCAGTAAGCCTCGATATTGTCCAAATAGTTTTCAAACAGCGTTCTTGCAGATTCTTCAAAGGAATAAACAAACGCTTTTTGAATTTCCTTTTTGGCCAAGCTGTCATACTCTTTCCGTGCGATCGAAATAAAGTTCAAATACCGCTCCCGCTCATCTTTCGTTATCGAAGGATGCTGATCGAGTCCGTCTTTAAGCGCCCGCAGCACATCGAGAGCATTGATGCACTGCATATCCTGTTTAATAAGCGCGCTTGAAATCCGGTTAATGACATAACGGGGATCGATGCCCGACATGCCCTCTTCAATATATTCGTTTTGCATCTCTTTGAGGTCGGCCTCTTTGAAGCCCTCTACCTCTTGACCGTCGTACATGCGCATTTTTTTGACCAGATCCATCCCTTGTTTCTTTGTCTCCTTGAGACGGGTCAAAATAGAGAAAATGGCCGCCGAGCGTAGCGCATGAGGAGCAATATGTATGTGCCTCATATCGCTTTGAGAAATGAGCTTGGAATATATTTTTTCCTCTTCCGAAACTTTAAGGTTGTAGGGAATCGGCATGACAATCATTCTAGATTGGAGAGCTTCGTTTTTCTTGTTGCTTATAAAAGACTTATATTCCGATTCATTTGTATGCGCAATAATTAACTCATCCGCGCTTATAAGCGCGAAACGCCCCGCTTTGAAATTGCCTTCTTGCGTGAGAGACAGCAAGTTCCACAAAAACTTCTCGTCGCATTTCAGCATTTCCTGAAACTCCATCAGACCTCGGTTCGCTTTATTAAGCTCGCCATCGAACCGATAAGCGCGCGGATCGGATTCCGAGCCGAATTCCGTAATGGTCGAAAAGTCAATGCTGCCGGTCAGATCGGCAATATCCTGCGACTTAGGATCGGATGGACTAAAAGTGCCGATGCCGACCCGATTGTCTTCCGAAATAAATACCCTCTCCACCAAAACATCTTCAATGCTGCCTCCGTATTCCGTTTGCAGCCGCATTTGGCAAGAAGGACATAGATTGCCTTCTATCCGCACGCCCAGTTCCTTTTCAATTTCCGGCCTAAGCTCCTGCGGTATGAGATGCAGCGGGTCCTCATGCATCGGACAGCCTTTTATGGAATAAACAGCGCCCCTCTCCGTCCGGGAAAACTTCTCAAGCCCCTTTTTGAGCATAGTTACAATTGTGGATTTGCCCCCGCTGACGGGTCCCATTAGCAGCAAAATCCTTTTTCGCACATCCAGCCTGCGGGCGGCGGAATGAAAATATTCCTCGACCAGTTTCTCTACGGCGCGATCCAGGCCAAATATTTCTTGTTCGAAAAACTTATACTTTTTGCTGCCGCCTGTTTCCTCTACGCCATAGGATTCAATCATCTCGTACACCCGCGCATGTGCGGTTATGGCGGGGGAGGGGTCCTTCCTCAATTTCTCGATATACTCCTTGAAGTTCCCTGTCCACGCCAGCCTTTCGCTCTCCGCCTGATATTCCGATATCCGCTTGAAAATGTCCATGCCGTGCCTCCTCCCATCGCTTCCGCTTTCCGCTATTTCCTCTCCGCTCGGGATTGATTCCAATCGATAACCTAGTGGTCCTTCTTTTTTTGAAGTATTACATTCCTATGCTTATACCAACAGGAAATTGACCACTATTTTATTCGGAGTTCGCGCATTTATCGACAAGCGCGCCCTTGCCTCTGATATAATCGAGTGGAATACACGGGATGCCCCATTGGAGAGGAGCAACAAAAGTGGCCGTCAAACGGGAGGAAGAACTGTACGAGCCCATCAAACGCTATTATGAGCAAAAGGGATACAGCGTCAAAAGCGAGGTTCTGCATTGCGATCTTGTTGCCGTTCATCCCGAACGAGACCATACCGTCATCGTCGAAATGAAAAAAACGTTTACGCTTGCGCTGCTGCTGCAAGGAATTGAACGTTTGCGCATAAATGGGGAAGTCGTTTTGGCTGTGGAGAGAAACCGCAAAAAAAGCGGAGCCGTTAACCAGCGTTTTGGCGATCTCGCGGAGCTGTGCCGGATGTTGGGAGTTGGTCTCATGACCGTGACCTTTTATAAAACAAAGCCGCCTTTTATTGAATTTTTGTGCGAGCCCGGCGAGCCGCCTATTCGGGGGCTGCGTCATCGGAAACGGCAGCGGATGCTTATGGAATTTAAAGAGCGCAGCGGCGATTATAACGTGGGCGGCAGCACGGGGCGGAAGCTCGTGACCGCGTTCCGCGAACGAGCGCTGCGCTGCGCCTTTGTTCTAAATAAAAAGGGGCCGTCCGCACCTAGAGAGGTTGCGGCGGCCACTGGCTACAGCAGAAGCGGCGAATTGCTTCGCGCCAATTATTATGGATGGTTCCAACGTCTCGAACGCGGCAAATACGGCTTGCTCCCTGAGGGAGAACAAGCGCTTGCCGAATACGGCGACGTCATTGCGGACTGGGCCGCTAGCTTCGAACGGTAAACTCTGAAATAGCTTCCATTAGGCGCGCAACGCCCTGTTCCGTACGCGCGCCTTTGTTATGCGTATAATTGAGGCGCGCCGTATTACGCTCCGGATCGGCCGCATAGAAGGAGATTCCCGGTACAAAGGCGACACCCTTCTGCACAGAGCAGCGCAGCAGCGCTTCTGCATCCAATCCTTCAGGCAGATCGACCCACAGGAACATGCCGCCTTTTGGCTTGATCCAGCTTAGTCCCGGTACCGCCTGACGACGCAGCAAGCCGTCCATTTCCAGCATCCGCTCGCCGTATTCTTTGGAGATAAGCGCAATATGCGCATCTAGATCAAACTGCTCCAGCAGACGGCTCAAAATTTGCTGGTCCATCGTACTGGAATGAAGGTCGGCCGCTTGTTTGGCTTTCGCCATCATCCCGATGACGCGTTGATCGCCAATGGCCCAGCCAGTACGAAGTGCAGGAGCAACTGTTTTCGAAAATGTGCTTGTGTACAATACAGCGTTGTTTTCCGCCTTGCCGCCTAATGAAAATAAAGAAGGAAATGAGTCCTCGTCATTAAACTTGATTTCTCCGTAAGGATCATCCTCGATAATGAGCATGCCGTATTGCTGGCAAAGAGAAAGAATCCGTTTGCGGCGCTCCAGGCTCCATACCTTGCCGGTCGGATTGCTGAAAGTGGGCACTGCGTACAGGAGCTTAGGATTGTGCTTGCGAATCAGCTCTTCCGCCGATTCCGGAATGATGCCGTCCGCATCGCTTTCAGCGGCGACGACGTTTAGTCCATGCAATGCAAATACTTGCAAACTGGCCAAATAAGTCGGCTTTTCTACAAGTATCGTATCGCCCGGCTCCGTCAGCACCCCAATAAGCAAATCTATCGCTTGCTGAGAGCCTGTCGTCAAAATCATTTCGTCGGCATTAGCCAGCATCCCTTTTGCCGCCATTCTGCCGCTCAATTGTTCCCTGAGGGGCAAATACCCTTCCGTCAGCCCGTATTGCAGCGCGCCTGTACCCGCCGCGAATACACGGTCGGCCGCTTCGCGTACCGCTTGAACCGGAAACAATTCTTCCGCGGGCAATCCGCCTGCAAACGAAATCATATCTTTGCCTTGCGTCAATTTGAGTATGTCTCTAACAGCCGATGACTGCAGCTGCGATACCCTTGTCGAAAACCGGTATTCCATCCTTTAGCTCCTCCTAAACGTAACGTGCTTAAACATGCTTTAATACTTCTATCCTCTATGTTAACAATGTGTTCACAACTTTTAAAGTTTTCTTTTTCCCCACAGTTGGTTATAATAAAATCAGCTAATTGGAGGTGTCAAAATTATGAACTTTATCATTGTCATGACCGTGCTAATCTTGTTTATTACAGCGATTCTCACGAGTTCTTATAATGACGACAAGACCAAAGGCTTGTAAAAACCTCTTGTTACTTTTGGAGATGAACAAATGAAGCTTCCAATTCTAAGCTCAGCTTAGCGTTGGAAGCTTCATTTCGTTTAAGAAGCGACCGACGGCTTAGCGAACGGTTCGCTCTTGCCGACTAGCGCTTCAGATATCCCATCTCACCCATACACTCATCACAAACATAACGATCCTTGAATTCGCGAACTTCGTTCATCGAACCGCAGAAAACGCATTTTGGACGGTAACGCTCTAGAATGATATGGTCGCCTTGAACGAATATTTCAACGGGGTCGCCCTCGTTCATTAAATATCGTTTACGTAATGATTTCGGAAGCACAATACGTCCAAGCTGGTCAACCTTTCTTACAACGCCTGCTGGTTTCATCAGTTTCACCTCTTTTGTGTCTAGTTTGTAAGCAGCATGAGAAACCTTTGCAATACTACTGTTTCGACGTTGAAACGATAATTCCTTCCCCATTTTTTAAATTGTAATATTCGAAAAATTATTTCAATCCGGGGAATCCGATTTGCCTAAAAGCTTCGTAAACGATAATCGCCGCCGAGTTAGCCAAATTAAGCGATCGAACGTTGCTTGTCATAGGCATCCGAATACAAGTGGCCAGGTTAGCCTCAATGAGCGGCTGAGGCAGTCCTTTCGTTTCTTTGCCAAACACAAAAAAGTCGCCGTCGCGATATTGGAATTCGGAATAAACCTTAGTCGCTCGCGTGCTGGCGTAAAAAAAACGTCCATCGGGAAACAAATCCTGTACTTCTTGAAAGGAATCATGGTAATGCACCTGAACGGAATGCCAGTAATCAAGCCCGGCACGCTTCAGTGTACGGTCATCCGTATCAAAGCCAAGCGGTCTGACTAAATGAAGATGTGTGCCCGTTGCGGCACAAGTTCTTGCGATGTTGCCTGTATTGGCCGGAATTTCCGGCTCGACTAGTACAATATGAAATGCCATAACTTTTATTATCCCACCTTACAAAACACTATGATTTTTACACTGGCTTTACGCACCGTTAATCTTGGGCGTAAGTTATGCCTTCATAATAAACAATATATTAGGAGGCAAAGGAGCTAGGTTGATGCGCAAAAAGATTTTGGTTGTGGATGACGAACCTTCCATCTCCATGTTGATCGAATTTAATTTAAAACTGGCGGGGTACGAGGTAAGATGCGTAAGCGATGGCGAAGCCGTTTTCGACATGCTGAAACCATTCCGGCCCGATCTAATCGTGCTTGACCTTATGCTGCCCAAAATGGATGGAATTCAAGTTTGCCGCGAGCTGCGGAAACAAAACAATGGCGTGCCTATCGTCATGCTGACAGCATTGCAGGATGTGACGGACAAAATAACTGGTTTGGATAACGGAGCCGACGATTATATGACGAAGCCGTTCAGTCCGCAAGAGCTTATCTCTCGTATAGGTGCTATCTTCAGACGGCTGCAAACATTGCCAGGCGCTACTGTCGATACGTTATTTTCTATCGGACGTCTTATCGTCCATGCCGATCAGCGTGAAGTCTATAACGATGGAAAACTCGTAGAGCTGACGCCAAAAGAATTCGAGCTGCTGTTATTCCTATGCAAGCATAAGGGCAAAGTGCTTAGCCGTCAACAGCTGCTGCACGGCGTCTGGGACTACCATTTCCTCGGCGATACAAGAATAGTAGACGTTCATATCAGCCATTTAAGAGACAAGATTGAAAAGAATGCACGCACGCCTGAATATATAATGACCGTTCGTAATGTTGGATACAAAATGCACGGCCCCGCTCATGGAGCGGAAACATCGCTAGCGTAAGCCGCTCCCATAAAAGACCGCCCTGCCTTCGCTTCGAGCGATAAGAAGGGCGGTCTATTTTGGTTTCGTTTAGCCGTTTTGTTTCTGGAATTCAGCCATAAACTGAGCAAGAGCCTGACAGCTTTCAAGAGGAACAGCGTTATAAGTCGATGCTCTCAGCCCGCCGACATCGCGATGGCCTTTCAAGCCGACGAAACCTTCCTGCTCGGATTGTTTAATAAACCGTTTTTCCAGCTCTTCGCTGCCGAGACGGAACGTAATATTCATAACGGAACGGCTGTTAGGCTGCGCGCAGCCTTGGTAGAAGCCGCCGCTTCCATCGATCGCATCGTAAATCAATTTGGTTTTGTCAGCGTTGTATTGCTGCATCTGAGCGATGCCGCCTCTTTCCTTTATCCATTTCAAAACTAAAGTAACCATGTAAACAGAGAAGGAAGGAGGTGTATTGTAAAGCGAGCTGCTTTTGGCATGGGTATCGTAGCGGAAAATAGCCGGAATCGATTTCGGGCTGTCCTGTGCCAAATCGTCGCGAATAATGACGACCGTTACGCCGGATGGACCGAGATTTTTTTGCGCTCCCGCATAAATGACGCCAAACTTGCTTACGTCAATGGAACGGGATAAAATGTCGCTGGACATATCGGCAATCAAAGGGATATCGCCCGTATCTGGAAATGCATGGAACTGGGTTCCGCCTATCGTTTCGTTGGAAGTCAGATGCAAGTATGAGGCATTCGCCGGAACAACAATTTCCGACAAGTCTGGCACACGCATATAATTGTCCGCTGCCGTCGTCGCCGCAATGACGGTGTCGCCTATCAGCTTAGCTTCTTTAATCGCTTTGTCGGCCCATGCGCCGGTCTGAACGTATGCTCCGGGGCGGCCTTCGCGCAGCAGATTCATAGGAAGCATTGCAAACTGGGTGCTTGCGCCGCCTTGAAGGTACAATACGCGGTAATTGTCCGGAATTCCGAACAATTCTTTCATTAGTTCCTGCGCCTCGTTGTTTACTCCTTCATACAGCGGACTTCTATGGGACATCTCCATAATCGACATTCCCGCACCGTGATAATCGACAAATTGTTCCTGCGCCTGCTGCAGCACTTCTAGCGGAATTGCCGCCGGGCCTGCATTAAAATTAAAAGCTCTTGCCATCTTTTCTCCCACCCCTTCATCTTTGTACATGATATGGCTATGATAGCAATTTTGAACGGCCGCTTCAAGTAGATTCCATATAAAAATATAGATAAAAGTCGAACATCTTTACGATTTAAGTCGAAAAATATTCGGTTTTTGGACAACAAAAAAAAAGCGAGCCTGCTGGCTCGCTTCCTTGAATCTCTGTTCGATTGGGATTAGCAACCGAAATAGAGGCTGTATTCATGCGGGTGGATGCGGATGCTAACCGCTTTTGCTTCCGAACGTTTAAGAGCGACATAGTTGTCGATGAAGTCTTGGGAGAATACGCCGCTTTCAGTCAAGAAACCGGAATCCGCTTCAAGAGCGTCAAGCGCCTCGTCGAGTGTACCAGGTACGCTGCGGATTTCTTTTTTCTCTTCTTCTGGCAGATCGTAAATGTTTTTGTCGAATGGTCCGTAGCCAAGAGCAACTGGATCAAGACCTTTCTTAATGCCGTCAAGACCTGCAAGCAGCATAGCCGCAAACGCAAGGTAAGGGTTAGCTGTGGAGTCCGGAGTACGGAACTCGATACGACAGCCTTTAGGCGTTACTGCAGCGATTGGAATACGTACCGCAGCGGAACGGTTGCCTTTCGAGAATACCAAGTTAACCGGAGCCTCGTAACCAGGTACCAAACGCTTAAAGGAGTTTGTGCTTGGGTTTGTGATTGCGATAAGAGCAGGAGCGTGGTGCAATACGCCTGCGATATAGTTCATCGCCATTTTGCTAAGGTTAGCGTACTCTTTGTTGTCATAGAACAAAGGAGTGTCGCCGTCAAAAATCGACGTATGAACGTGCATGCCGCTTCCGTTGTCGCCGAACAATGGTTTTGGCATGAATGTAGCCACTTTGCCCCATTGGCGAGCAACGTTGTGAACGATGTATTTATATTTAAGAAGATTGTCAGCCGTTTTAGTCAAAGTGTCGAAGCGGAAGTTGATTTCGCCTTGGCCCGCTGTAGCCACTTCATGGTGATGGCGCTCTACGCGAAGGCCGGATTCTTGCATCAAACGAACCATTTCGCTGCGGATATCTTGTTGAGTGTCAACTGGAGCTACTGGAACATAGCCGCCTTTAACTGGAACTTTGAAGCCCAGGTTGCCGCCTTCTTCCTTGCGGGAAGAGTTCCATGCGCCTTCTTCGGAATCTACCGAGAAGAAAGAAGTGTTCATCGAGCTTTCATAACGAACGTCGTCAAAGATAAAGAATTCGGATTCAGGTGCAAAAAATGCAGTTGTGCCGATGCCTGTCGATTGCAGGTACTCTTCCGCTCTTTGAGCGATGCTGCGCGGGTCGCGGTCATAACGCTCGCCGTCTGGAGTATGGATGTTACACATGATGTTCAAAGTTGGATGGCTTGTAAAAGGATCGATATATGCCGTTTCCGTGTCTGGCATCATAACCATATCGGATTCTTCAATACCGCGGAAACCAGGGATCGAAGATCCATCAAATGCAACGCCGTTTACAAAAGTATCAGCGTCCACCTCTGTTGATGGTAGAGAAATGTGGTGAGCACCGCCGCCCAATCCCACAAAACGGAAATCCACAAACTGAATGTTGTTTTCTTTAATTAGCTCCAAAACTTTTTGAACTGACATCTAAACTTCCTCCATTTCCGAACATTCGCTGGTATTTGAACATCTAATGTTCAATAATTGCTCCAAATCTTGTTGTTATTATAAAACTACCGTTTCCACTCCGTCAATAGCTATGTCAGGTATTTTTTATCGCCATGTCAGGTATACTTACAAGTTTGAACAACAGTTCACAATGGTAGCGTTTTCTTGGATAAATTGCCCGTCCGGCTTGCAGTTAAAGGACGAACAATAAAAAGACCAGCCGCAACGGACACCGTTACACTGGTCTTCATTTCATAAGGTTATTGTAAATGCTTTTCCGCGCGGATGCTGCATAATCGCAATCTTTGCGAATGTTTCGCTTTTTCCGCATTAGCAAGCTTCCGAACGATTTTGTTGATTCATTAGCTCACATTAGCTATTAAATACATCTGCCGTTCCGTTTTACCGCGTTACAGCAGCCAATGTTCGGCTTCTTTATACAATCGCCCATTCTTTGAACGCTTCGGCGGGCTCTTTTTTCGTATCAAACTTTTTGCCGACGATCGGTGCCAGTTGCTCCAAATCTTTCAGCAGTGCGGCAAATTGATCCGGGAACAACGACTGTACGCCGTCGCCCGTCATGGAATTGTCGGGATCGGTATGCATTTCTACAATCAGACCGTTTGCGCCCGCCGCTACAGAAGCTTTGGACATCGGCTCTACGAGCTCGCGGCGTCCTGTGCCGTGGCTTGGGTCCGAAATGACCGGAAGATGGCTGAGCGATTGAAGAACGGGAATAGCCGTCAAATCAAGCGTGTTTCTTGTATAGGTTTCAAAAGTCCGTATTCCACGCTCGCAAAGCATTACGTTTGGATTGCCGCCCGCCAAAATGTACTCTGCCGCGTTCAAGAACTCGTCGTATGTCGAGCTGAATCCGCGTTTAAGCAGAACAGGGGTTTGAATCGTTCCTAGTTTGCGAAGCAGATCAAAGTTTTGCATATTTCTAGTTCCCACCTGCAAAATGTCCGCGTATTCCGCACATACATCCACATATTCCGGCGTCATCACTTCTGTAATCGTCAGGAGGCCGTGCTTCCTGCCCGCATCCGCCATCATCTTAAGCCCTTCCACCCCTACGCCTTGGAAGCTGTAAGGACCCGTTCTTGGCTTGAAAGCTCCGCCGCGCAGCACCTGGCCGCCTGCCGCTTTCACCAGTCTTGCGATCTCATCGATCTGCTCCGGCGTTTCCACCGCGCAAGGTCCGCCCATAATAACGAGATTTTCTCCGCCAATCTTTACTCCCTTTAATTCAATAACCGTATCGTCTGGATGAAAATCGCGGCTCGCCAGCTTGTATGACTTCGAAATTTTAATAACGTTGTCTACTCCTTTCATTTGACGCAAATGTTCCGCAAGAGCCGGCTCGGCTTTGCCGACAATACCGATAACGGTACGGTCCGTTCCTCTCGACACATGTGCCTGCACTCCCGCATTTTCAATGACAGCTACAATTTCCTGAATTCGCTCATCGGCGATATTGTTTTTTGTAATGACAATCATGACCATCTCTCCTTATCGGGATTCGCATCACTTCCGCGCATGCGATTTCCACCCTTTTACTTTTGTACTTTTAAGCTTTTATGCTTTTTGGCTTTTATGCTTTTTGGCTTTTATGCTTTTTGGCTTCTATGCTTTTAATCGCTAAAGTAAATATAACGGATTTTGCCGTAAACGTCAACAGGCGCCGCATAACGTTCACATTTCGGGTGGAAAAGAAAAAAGACGGAACGTCCACCGGGACCCCCGTCTATGCACCATTATGACGCGCTTTCGCTTGTTTTCACTTTTACATTTGGCAATAGCTTGTTCATATTGACCGTTCTTTTCAGTTCCCAAGTAGAAGGATCGCGGTAATCATATTGCTCCAAATACGTAATAACTTCTTTTGTAATCGGAGTCGGAGTCGAGGCACCTGAAGTAACGGCAACGCGGTCAATTCCTTGCAGCCATTCCTGCTTGATCTCGCTCACATCGGAAACCCGATACGCCGTCACACCCGCAATTTCCTCCGATACTTGAGCCAGTCGATTGGAGTTATTGCTCTTCGGATCGCCCACAACAATACAGAGCTGAGCGACGCCTGCTTGTTCCGCTACCGCTTCTTGGCGGACCTGCGTGGCTAGGCAAATTTCGTTATGCACCTCGGCATGAGGATATTTCTCCTTCAGCTTCTGCATGATGTGCCTAATATCCCATTGCGACATCGTAGTCTGATTAGTAATGACGACTCGCCCATCCGGCACATTTAAGCTGTCGATTTCCTCTTCTCTTTCAATGAGATGAACGAGGTCTGGAGCAACGCCAATCGCCCCTTCCGGTTCGGGATGGCCTTTTTTTCCAATATAAATAATGTGGTAGCCTTCGGACGTCTTCAAACGAATGAGATCATGCGTCTTCGTCACATCCGGACAAGTGGCGTCGACGATGGCCAGCCCCTTAAGACGTGCCCGCTCGCGCACTTCCGGAGAAACGCCATGCGCTGTAAAAATGACGGTTCCTTCGTTGATTTGATCCAATATTTCAAGTCGATTAGCTCCATCGAGCGTAATGACGCCTTCCTTTTCAAAAGCGTCCGTCACATGAGCGTTATGCACAATCATGCCTAAAATATAAATCGGCCTTGGCATATTCAAGTTTTTGGCCGTTTGCAAAGCGAGCACCATTGCATCGACCACTCCGTAACAATAGCCCCGCGGCGATATTTTCACAATTTCCATCCCTTGCACCTGCTTTCTGACAGGGATTCCGCTATAATTGCGCTTAATCCCGAATCGTGTCCGTACTTTCCATTATAGTCGAATCTCCCTGTCCAGAAAAGTCCACCGGAAGCCAGATCGTAAAAGTAGAGCCTTCGTTCTCCCGAGTGACGACCTCGACTGCCCCGCCATGCTCATCCAATATCCATTTGGCGATCGATAAGCCGAGACCTGTGCCCACCGTCACGCCGCGAGATTCGTCAGCCCGGTAGAAGCGATCGAAAATATGCGGAATTTCCTCTGGGTTCATACCGATTCCCGTATCCCGAATGTTCCAGCCGACATGACGCTCCTTTCTGACGGAGCTTAGCTCAACGTAGCCCGATGGCGTATACTTAAATGCATTTTCAATAAAAATGAATAGCAGCTGCTGCAAATAATTGGAGTTCCCGTTGACAAAAACGCCGCTCAGCTTCGTTAAATCTCCTACGCGCCAATCTGCCGTTCGCGGCAGCAGCTGCGCCCGGCGCACAACCTCTTCCGTTAGAGATTGCAGCTCCAGGCTGCTTTTTTCCATCATATAACCAGCATCCGCCCGGGCGAGCGCAAGCAAATCGCTGACGAGCGCAGTCATCCTTTTTGCCTCGGCGGCTATATCGGACATCGCTTCGCTGGACATTTTCCAATGCTCCCCGTTTAGCTGCAAGCCTCCGTCCCCAGTTGAAGACAGACGAGACTCATCCGTCGCTTTGCTCCACATCTTCTCAAGCAGCTCGATATTACCCCTAATGGTAGTGAGCGGCGTTCGCAGCTCATGAGAGGCGTCGGAGACGAATCTTCGCTGCACCTTATATGCATCGTCCAGCTCGTTGTATGCCGTTTCAAGCCGTGACAACATTTTGTTCAGCGTGTCGACCAGCATGCCAACTTCGTCTCTTGGCCCTTCCGCGGGAATTCGTACGCTGAGATCGGATCCTTTTTCAATTTGTTTCGTCGCCTGGATCACCTTTTCAATTGGCCGAAGAGCTTGACGCGCAATGAGCATGCCCACTGAAAACGCAATCGCCACAACAATAATGGAATAGAAAATAAGTGTATTGCGCAAGCCGGTCATATATTTGTCTTCGTTAAACGTCAGCACGCCAACTTGAAGCAAGCCGACCAGTTCGCCATCGTTAAGCGTAACGGGTCTTTGATACGTGATCATCCCGTATTTTGTTTTGCCGATGTTAAATTGCGTTTTCGTAAAACCTAGCGCTGGTTTGCTTGCTCCGTCAGGGTAAGGAATGACTAGCGCCTGCTGCGTCAAATTATGAGACTGTCGTATATAGCCCTCCCGATAATTGACTAGCTGCACATATACATCCTTGTCTTCGATGCGCGATTCTCTGTCCAAATTCAAATCCAAAACATTGTCACCCAAAAAGAATGTGCTATTGATTCCAAGACTTTCGCTCTGTTTTTTCACTTGTTCGCGCAAATCTTCGTACGTATTCCAATTTACAAACATATACAAGCTGATTCCGAATAAAAGAAGCGTCGCCGCCAGAAGTCCGGAATACCACAAAGTAAGGCGAAGCCGAATCGACATACCGTTAACCCGCCTCTCCCCTCAGCACATAACCCGTACCGCGTACGGTTTGAATAAGGCGCTTGCATCCACCTTCCTCCACCTTTTGGCGCAGCATAGCAATATAAACTTCCAGAACGTTGGACTCGCCGCTGAAATCGTATCCCCAAATTTTTTCCATAATCGCGTCTCTGGTCAGCACCCGCTTCGGGTTTTGCATAAAGAGCAGCAGCAAATCGTATTCCTTGCTTGTTAGCTCGATGCGTCTTCCGGCACGAACAGCTTCCCTAGCGTCCATATCGAGCACCAAATCGTCAAACGTGAGCTGACTTGCCGCCTCCTCCAGCTTGTCCGACTTCCGCCGCAGCAGTGCCCTTGCTCTTGCAAGCAGCTCTTCTAGGGCAAACGGCTTTACCAAATAATCGTCCGCGCCCAGATCAAGTCCTTTCACTCGGTCGGAAATATCGTCTTTTGCCGTTAACATCATGATAGGCACGGCGCTGCCGCTTTCTCTCACTCTGCGGCAAACTTCCCAGCCGTCGATTTGCGGCATCATCACATCCAAAATAAGCAAATCTGGATCTACCGTAAGCAGAACCTTTAATCCTTCAGAGCCATTGGAAGCCGTTGTGACCTCATAACCTTCAAACGCCAAGCTCCGGCGCAGCATAGAAATAATTTTGTCGTCATCGTCTACCACTACAATATGCGGCCTCATCGCATTTTCTCCTTTTGCTGAACAAAAAGCGCAGAGAAAGCAAACTCCGCGCTTTTTGAACCTAATCTTTATTCTTGTAATCCAAATACGTTTTTGTCGCCGATTTCAACAACTACGTTAATCGCTTCTTTTTGGCGGATGACATTAAACTCTACCTTATCTCCAACCTTTTTTTCTTGAATCGCTTTAATGAGAGCATCCGTCGTTGTAACGGCTTTGCCTCCGATGCCGGTAATGACATCAAATTGTTTAAGGCCGGCTAAATATGCCGGGGAGTTGTAATAAACGCTCTTCACCAAAGAACCTTCCGCTTTTTCTACGCCAAGTTGCTTCGCAAATTCTTCTGTCATTTGATACAATTCCGCGCCGATGAACGGAGCCGGCTCCTTCGGCACTTCCTTATTGTTTTTCAAGCTGTCCAGCACTTCGTTGATTGTACTTGTCGGAATGGCAAATCCGATGCCTTGGGCTTGCGAGCTGACCGCCGTATTAATGCCGATGACTTCACCCTTTACGTTAAGAAGAGGGCCGCCGGAGTTGCCCGGATTAATGGAAGCGTCCGTTTGCAGCAAATGTTTGTAGTTTCTTTCGCCTTGCTGATCCTGTATATCGATTGGACGTTCCTTAGCGCTAAGAACGCCTACCGTAATCGTATGGTCAAAGCCGTAAGGATTGCCGATAGCCACTACCCAGTCGCCGATATTGACTTCATCGGCGCTGCCGAGTGGAAGCGTCGGGAATGCCTTCTCGCCTTCGATTTTCAATACTGCGAGATCAAGCTCGTAGCTGTTGCCAAGCAGTTTGGCTGTAAACGGCTTATCGTAGCCTTGAACAGTAACCCGAATCTCGTCCGAATTTCCAACAACATGCTGATTGGTTAAAATGTAGCCCGTCGAATCAAAGAAAAATCCGGTGCCGATGCCCGATTGCTGCATTTCTCCACCTTGGCCTCCTTGATTAGGCTGAATCGCTTCCGGGTAGTTGTCGCCAAAAAATTGGCGGAAAAACGGATCGTCAAGCAGCCCCCCGCCTCCGCTGTTAGTTTGCGGATTAACAAAAGTTTCGATTTTGACGACCGCCGGGCTTGCCGTTTCAAACAATTGGGCAATATTGTCCGGCCGGTCCATAACAGCCGAAGCGGTAGAGCCGCTTGAGCCGGAGCTGGCACTTGTACCGGAGCCCGAGCCTGACTGTGTCGCAGCTACCGAATCGCCGGGAGTGAACCAGTTGCGGACATCCGCCGTATACATCAGTCCTCCGACAACAAGCACCCCCGCCAAAAAGGAAGCCACTATCGATTTAAATGAAGTGCCGCGTTTCTCTTTTCCCGGCCATCCATTTTGGTTTGCATTGCTTGAGGTTGTAAAAGGGCGGGCTTGCGGAACCGGAGCTTGTACCGCCTGACTATCGTTTGGATAGCCGTTATGCTCATATGGCCTTTGTTCGTAAGGTCTTTGTTCATATGATTTTGGCTCGATTGGTTTAGATTCAAACGGGCTATTGTTTTGTTCATAAGGTTTTGCGCTGGAAGCCGGGTCTGGCGCATTGTCCCCCGACATAGGACCGTATGAATAATAGTAGGAAGGTTTCGCCTGCCCATCGTTCGAGCTTGGTGCCGCAGGCTGGTTGTCCCCGTTGTCCCTGTGATTGCTTTCATTTTCTTTACCGTCCGTGTTGCGAAAGAAATCATCATATCCCTTTTTATTGTTCTGATCGTCCATACAGCTCTCTCCTCCGATCGACTTTAGCGTTGATCTATCGAAATGGTTTATTTATTAGTTCTATCATGCACATTCTACCTTAAAACAAACTGAAAAGGAATTTAATCTGAGATAAAAAAACTCCCCAATCGTTATTGGAGAGTCGTTCACGTATAGTCGGTATCCGGCCAAATCAAGCTGTTTCAAAAAGGGATAGATCGCTCCAGCTCCCGCACAATTTCGGTTCCGCGATCAATCCAGCGGCGCTCTACCTTCGCATCGGGATCGACAGGTGCTTGAAATTGGTCGAACATAGCGCCAACTACCCGAACCGAAGCTTCGGGATCATTGCCTTCATTGTACAGATGCTTAAGCACATATGGCTGCTCGAACCGAATTTGCGCGTTGTTTTCCGACAGCTCGCTGTCGAGATTGCCGTCGACGACTTGAAACGGAAGGCGAAGCCATACTTTATGGTCTTCGTCCAGCGCCCGGTCGAAGGAGCCTTTATCGTAATCCCAATTGCCTCCAAGCGCAAACTCTCTATTTGCTAGAAACACTTGCATTTCCGTAAACTTTTTCTCTTTGCCTTCTACGTCCGAAGAAATCGGAATCATGCCGCATACCCCCAGCTTTCCATCATTTACGGGGTAGTATGCGCGGCGGCCGCACCCATTATGCGCGTTTGGCCCAGCCTTTCCGGTGAGCCAGCACGGCAAGCTGAGTCCGATCCTCAAGCTCGCATTTCATCAGCAAGTTGCTGACATGAGTTTTTACCGTTTTGATGCTGATATGAAGCTCCTCGGCAATTTCTTTATTTGACATCCCTTCGGCAATAAGAAGCAAAACTTCCTTCTCTCTCTCCGTCAAATCCTCGTCGCCCGATTGAGCCGTACGCTGCCGCAGCCCTCTTGTCAGCGCCTGCGATACGTCGGCCGTCATCACGGGCATCCCTTTGAACGCTCCGTTGATCGCATAAATCAGCTCTTCCGCCGATACCGTTTTGAGGACGTAGCTTACTGCTCCAGCTTCTATTGCCGAATACACTTTATCGTCTTCCAGGAAACTGGTCAGCATTACAATTTTGGTTGAAGGATACTCCTCCATAATCGCCCTTGTTGTTTCAATCCCGTCCATCTCAGGCATCATTAAATCCATCAAAATGATGTGAGGCCGCTCTTCAGCCGCCGAATTGCCCAGCCATTTCAGCGCTTCTTTCCCATTGCCTGCCTCTGCAATGACATCCAATTTTGGGTCGAGCATTAAATAAGTGCGAAGTCCGATTCTTACCATATCGTGGTCGTCCACAATCATTACTTTTATTTTTCCCGATTCGTTCATTACTTCTGCTCTCCCCGGTACATTTTTGGTATCGTTACCTTCACTCTCGTGCCGCTGCCCACTTTGCTGACAATATCCGCCGTCCCTCCAAGCTTTTGCGCTCTCTCCTGCATGGTGGAGAGCCCATAGGAGCCGCCCTTTACTGCGTCCGCCTTAAAGCCTTTGCCGTCATCGGACAGCATCATCACAATTTGCCGCTCCGTATCCGCCAAAGTGAGCGTACAGCTTTCCGCCCCGGCGTGCTTGACGATGTTCGCCATCGCTTCCTGAATAATGAGAAACAGCTGATGCTCCTTCGCCTCGGTAAGCTGATCCGTTAAGCGCCATTCCATAGAGCCTTGCAAATTGTTTTGCCTGCAGTAATCGGGAAACCATTTGTCCAATGCTTCCTGGAGCGTTCTCCCTTCCAGTTCCATAGGACGAAGCTGGGCAATAAAGTTCCGCATTTGCTTCTGCGCCAAGTTGGACATATGAATCAGTTGATCCAGTACGGACGCAGCCCGCTTCTCATCGACCTGTTGAAGCTTGGGCAATGAGGAAGCGCACATATGAATAGCGAATAATTGCTGACTGACCGTATCGTGCAAATCTCTGGCCAGCCGCTTCCTCTCCTCAAGAACGGCGGCTTCGTTGGAAGCCGATGCGAGCAGCACCGTCTCTTCCCCCAGCTGCTGCAGCCGCTTCATTTTTTCCTGCATCTGCTCCGCCAGCTCGTTAAACTCATGATAAACGGGAGTAAAAGAATGATGGCCTGCTTCCGTAATTCGCACCTCATAGTTGCCGTTTACCGCTTGTTTCAAAGAAAGATGCAGCGTATCGAGCCTGCGTCCGAACCGCTGCGCCGCCCAGTAGCCGAAAGCGCCGCTAATAAGCAAAATAATAGCGCCCGACCACAGCTTCAGCTCCAGCAGCCCCGCATGCTCCGTCATCATGTTCCACAACAGAAAAGCAAGCAGCACGGAAACGACGGATGCCATTACGAACATTCCGATCAGTTCCCATTTGCCGCTGCGTAGAAAACGAACCATCATTGCCTGATCACCCTACCTTCATCACGCGAGTATCGCCGATGAAAGTGCTGACGATCAGCTTAATTTTTTTGTCTGCTTCCGAATATCTAGGAGACTGTGTCTTTACATTCGTAAAGATGCCGCCTTCATGCTGGCCCAAAATTTTAACATCGCCGATCAAAGCGCTGGTCACAACCTGTACGCCAATTTCAAAATCGTTCGGAATATAAACTTTAACGTCCCCTATAAAAGATGAGATGTTGATTTTCGTCTCGCCGAACGGAATTTGCGCTTTGGTCAGATCAAGCACGGTATCGCCGATAAAATGCGAAATATTTAGCGGCTTCAGCTCCCAATAGTCATGACCCATATGGATATCGCCGATAAAGCCGGAACGGTTGATGGAAGAAGAATCATTATGATTCCACCATTCAACATGCTCCTTATGGGAAGCTCCCCACTCGCTGCGCGATTTTTTCTTTTTCCATTTTTCGTAGCCGGCGTTTGAATTTGAATTCGAGTTTGGATTCGAATGTCCGTCAAAGGAAGCATTTTTCCCATATGAATATTCGGTCTTGGCAGAAGTCTTCTGCTGCGGTCTTTCGTTTTCTGTTCTCTCATCCTCAATGTCGCCGCTTTTTCCCGTTGGGTCTGGATGCAGCGGAGGAGCCGGCGGCACCTCCCGGTCATCCGTAAACGGACGATAGGACTTCCAATCATCATCCGGCGGAGCTTGCTTTTTGGAACGCGGGCTCCAGATCATTTTCAATCCGAAAATAATAATGACGACAGGGATAGCAAATGGAATAAGATCGCCAATCGACCAGCTGAAAAATTCCAAATTGTTGCCGAGGAACACGATTCCGATGAGCATAAGCAAACCGCCCCACCAGCTTGAACCGCCGTTGCGCCGCCCGCCAAGCAATTGGACAGCCCCGAAATAAATCAAAATACATGGCCAAAACGTAGAAAACAAATCTCCGATATCAAAGGTGACGTATCCCATCTGTCTAAGTAAAAAAACGACGCCTACCGAAATAATTACAACTCCGGTCAACAAACGGCTTGCGAAGTTTCCATTCATTCTGCACAGCTCCTTATGCACTATCATGATTATAAATCAAGTATACCCGATCTTTCTTTTTCAGCATAAGGGACGACCGATTGAAATTGTCCTCCGCCTCTAGACCGATCTATATGTAAAAATACGGATTTGCTGCTACATTATAATTCAGTCCATGACAAAAGAAAAGAGGAGCCGCTAAGCGTCTCCTCTTTTCTTTCATCGCATCGATGTAGCTTACATCAATGTTATTGTTGGTTTTGTTGGTTTTGATTGTTTTGTACCGCTTGGTTAGCGTTTTGGTTAGCAGCTTGGTTGTTAGCCGCGTTGTTTTGGTTGAACTCTTCAGCGAATTCAGCGTTGTACTTATTGTTTTGAGCTGCTTTGTTGTTTTTGTTTTTTGTCATGTCATTCACCTCCCCGTCCCCATTAGTATGGCATCGATACTTTTTCTTATGCAGACATTAAGACTCCAAATATGACTCAGGAATGCGCCTGCCTGCCTCGACCGCTTTGTTGATATCGTTCAACCATGCCTGAGTCAGCTTGCCGTTTCCTTTCCTCAATACTTGTACGTTAACTTTCCGCTTTCCCCACTGGGAATACACTTCTTTAATGGTTTCAAAATAGAGATCGATCCGATTCCCTTTAATAGCCGAGCCCGTATCCGCAACGACCCCGTACCCATATCCGGGAATAAACAGAAGGGTTCCAATGGGGAAAATTTTGGGATCGGCGGCGATGGTGGACACTTGATCCCGTCTTACTTTGACGCCAGAATAAGTAATTCCATAACCGGGATGTCCGGGCCGCTTGCCTGTAGACTCTACTCCTGCCGTATATCCTGTCGCCACGACCTCAATGAGCGCCGGAGCCGGTTTTTTCGCTTTCTGCTCCAATTGGAGAGCCGCTTCGGCCTCGCCGAGTGCCGACGGTACGCTAAATACGGCTGTTATCGATGCAACAAATACAAATATCGTTTTCCTTGCACAAAGAAAAAAGCTTGTAACCATGTGGGCAAACTCCTCCTCAGAGAAATATTGCCCCTATGGTACAAGCTTTATGCGTGTAAATTGTGGTGCCGCTGCTAACTACTATTCTTTTGAAGCAATCGCATTTTGCAACAGTGCGATAAGTTCAGCAGCAGGCATTGCGCCGAGGTCGCCATCGCCGCGTTTACGGACGGACACACCGCCGGCCTGCATTTCATTTTCGCCGACAACGAGCATATACGGCACTTTTTCAAGCTGCGCCTCGCGAATTTTGTAGCCCAGCTTTTCGTTGCGAAGATCGGCTTCTACACGAATGCCCGCTTCTTGAAGCTGCTCCGTCACTTGGCGGGCATACGCTTCGTAAGCTGTCGACACTGGAATCACTTTTGCTTGGACAGGCGACAGCCAAAGCGGCAGCGCTCCTGCAAAGTTTTCTAGAAGGAAAGCGGTCATACGCTCCATCGTACTAATAATGCCTCTATGGATAACGACTGGACGATGTTTCTTGCCGTCTTCTCCGACATATTCCAGCTCGAATCGCTCAGGAAGCAAGAAATCGAGCTGCGCAGTAGACAATGTTTCCTCTTTGCCAAGCGCCGTTTTAATTTGCACGTCCAACTTCGGACCGTAGAACGCCGCTTCGCCTTCCGCCTCAAAAAACGGCAGCTCCAGCTCTTCCACAACTTCTCTAAGCATGCGTTGAGACATTTCCCACATTTCATCGTTTTGGAAATATTTCTCTGTATCTTTAGGATCGCGGTAGGATAGACGGAAACGGTATTCTTTAATACCAAAATCTTCATATACTTTGCGAATTAAGTTGACGACGCGGGCAAATTCTTCTTTGATTTGATCTGGACGGCAGAAAATATGCGCATCGTTCAAAGTCATCGCTCTAACCCGGTGAAGGCCTGTCAGCGCCCCGGACATTTCGTAGCGGTGCATTGTACCTAACTCAGCAATACGCACAGGCAAGTCGCGGTAGCTTCTCATATCGCTTTTGAACACCATCATATGATGCGGACAGTTCATTGGGCGAAGAACCAGCTCTTCATTGTCCATAACCATCGTCGGGAACATGTCTTCGCTGTAATGCTCCCAGTGGCCCGAAATTTTGTACAGCTCTACGTTTGCAAGTACCGGAGTGTAAACATGCTGATAGCCGAGACGCTCTTCCAAGTCGACGATATAGCGTTCCATCGTTCTGCGGAGCTTGGCGCCGTTAGGCAGCCACAGCGGCAACCCTTGACCCACCTCGCGGGAAAAAGTAAATGTTTTCAGCTCACGGCCCAATTTACGGTGATCGCGTTTTTTCGCTTCCTCAAGGAAATGCAAGTGCTCATCTAGCTGAGCTTTCTTAGGGAAAGCCGTTCCGTAAATACGCTGCAGCATTTTGTTTTTGGAATCGCCTCTCCAGTAGGCGCCCGCTACGCTGAGCAGCTTAAAAGCTTTGATTTTGCTCGTTGAAGGCAAATGAGGACCGCGGCAAAGATCAAAAAATTCTCCTTGATCATAAACAGTCAGCTCGGTATCTACCGGAAGATCGCGAATCAGTTCCAGCTTCAAATAATCGTTTGCAAACAAAGCGAGAGCTTCGTCCCGGCTCACCACTTTGCGGCGAATATCCACGTTTTCGTTTACGATTTTGTTCATTTCCTTCTCAATGGCAGAAAGATCCTCAGGCGTAAGCGATTGCTCCATATCGATATCGTAATAGAAGCCGTCTTCAATAACGGGACCGATTCCTAGTTTAACGGCATCGCCTCCATAAAGACGTTTAAGAGCTTGTGCCAGCAAATGCGCTGTGCTGTGACGGTAAACTTCGAGCCCGTCCGCTCCGTCAAGTGTAACGATTTCGATAGCCGAATCCGCTTCGATCGGCGTGTATACGTCCACGACCTTGCCGTCCAGCTTGCCGGCGATCGCATTTTTTCTCAATCCTGGGCTAATAGAGCCCGCTACATCTTCAATGGTTGTTCCGGCGTCGTATTCCCTTACCGCGCCATCTGGAAAAGTGACTTTAATGCTCATTTCCATTCATCCTCCCGATCTTCTTCAATTGCAAGCAAAGCCTAGAAAACGCACAAAAAAAGCACGCATCCCGCAACAGGGACGAGTGCTTGTGCTCGTGGTTCCACCCTACTTCGACCGTATCCCAAACGATATCGTTTAAGAAACAGTCCTTGTATGATCTGATAACGGAGACTTCCGGTACGGCTTACAACCGATTCTCTGTAAGAACGGGTTCAACCGTACAGCTACAAGTGGGGTACATCCATCTGCGACAGGAAAGAACTTTCAGCCAAGGTTCTTCTCTCTGCTCAAGCGCTATGACGAATACATGTCACTTGTCATTGCTGTTTCAATCGTATATGTCGACTATTATAGACCCGCAAGCGGCATTTGGTCAAGAACTGTTCCAGCTCTAACCGGCCTGCAAGCTCTATGGCTGAATCCATTCGTCCAGCGTGCTGGAGCAGGAAGAGCATTGCAAGCATACATGTACCCGGCCGTCAAAAATCGTCTCGATGGTGCGGATCACTTGCATTTCGGGATTTCTTGTATGGATTTGAATTTGCTTTGGCGACACGGAAATTAAAGAGCTGATTACCATATCCTCAATATTCATTTCCGTCTCCAGCATTTCCGCCACAATCCGGTCGGCCGGCGGTTTTGGCTCAAGAGCTTGAAAGCTTCCGTCATAAAGCGCAAACTCATGCCCGCCCTTATGCAGCAGATGGACAAGAGGAACTTTTGATTCCTGAAGCTGGACAAAATATTTCAGCAAAGAAATAAACTCCTGATACTGCTTATCCAAAACATACTCATCCAGCGCATATTCCACGATTTCCGTTAACTCCTTGCGATAGGAGGACAGTCTGAATGTTAATAAGCCGCCAACGTTCAGCTCCGTCTGCTCCGCCAAATAACGTTCCACTTCTTCGGAAACTTTATTTTTTCTCCGCGCCCGGTCGGCTTCGTGAAATTTACTGCCAAGCGCCTCCCACTCCTTGCCGTGCAGCAGCTCATGGCAATACTTTTCGATGATAGAAGCGTCCATCCCGGAATGATTCCGGTATTTTTTTCTTATGATCGCCGAAAGCAGCTCGCCCTCCAGGTCGCTTACGACATATTCAGCTATCGCTTTAGCCGCCGACCGGTAAACGGCAGGCCCGTCTGTGAGCAGCTGAAATTTCGGCAAATTTGCCTTGCATTGGATGACCAAAGGTTCTGCCAGCCGGTATTCAATATCGGCGGCTTCCCCATCCTTTTGCGCGGCGATATGTAAATCAACGCATGCTTGTTCGGTCAGCAGCGCATTCAGCTTGCCAATCGAATGTTGAAGATGCTCAGGCATTGAAATTGTAAACAAATCCATGCTCTCACCCCTTTCCTTCCGTTACAGTATATGGCCCGAAGAGAGCGTATATACAAAGAAAGGTTTGGCATGAGCCGAATGTCTGCAAAGCCAATCTGAAACCTTGCCTAAATGACTAAATAATAGCTTTGCTTAATATTACATGACACGCTCGAAAGTCGAGATAAGCGAAATCTTGTACGGCTGTGAATACTGAAGAGATACATTTTTAATTCTTAAATAGATGGTACTGCCTGAGGGGAGAAGTATGTTGTATTTATACTTTTGTATAGAGTTGGGCAGGCTTGTTACTTGTATTTGTGGGTTATTATTGATTCGATATGCAAATAAAAGGTTGTTAACATTCTGATCCATAAGAGTGATATGAACATATCTAGGCAATATCGTGTTGTTTGTGTAATAATACCAATCTTCATCTAATTGCCCGTACACAGTTGCTTGATTCGATGCTCCGGGATTAGCTGCAAGCTGACAAGGAGCCGTTTCTTCACATACTCCAATAAGCGCAAATGTCGAGCTTGAAAAACTAAGAAGCATCACTATGCTCAAAATCAAAACGGCTAGTCTTCTCTTCATTTTACCCCTCCATCAAATGATTACTTTGAACATAGATTACATCATTTAGATAAAACCCTTATATAGGACGATGTAACTCTTTTTAAGACAATAAATCTCGCTTTTTGTTGAATTAAAAAGAATAAAAAAAATAAAAGCGCCGCAGGATAAATATCCTTGCGGCGCCAAGACTTTTCAGACCTATTTTAGATACTAGTTGCAACAGAGTATTTCCTAGTTTTGCATGACGAAATCGCGATCCGCTGTATCCGTTTCATGATACATCCGCAAAATGTTGTATTTCGTATCGCGCTGAGCCGGTATTTTTCCCGCTTCGCGTATCAATTGGAGAATAAGTTCAATATTGACCTTATGCGTCGTACCCGCGGCGGAGACGACATTTTCTTCAATCATCGTGCTTCCAAAATCGTTGCAGCCGTAGGAAAGCGACAGCTTGCCCATTTCGGGTCCCATCGTTACCCACGACGATTGGAAGTTGCGAATATTGTCCAGCATAATTCGGCTTGCCGCCACTATGCGCAAATATTCTTCGGGCTTTGCTTTGTCCAGTTTCAAGTTTGTGTTGTCTGGCTGGAAAGGCCACGAAATAAAAGCGAGGAAACCCGGAGTCGGATAGCCGTTCGCGATCACCTTATCTTGCTCGTCTCTAATGCGAACCATATGAAGCGCCCGCTCCTCAATCGTCTCCCCCAGTCCATATACCATCGTTGCTGTCGTATTCATGCCGTGACGATGAGCTGAATTCATGACATCCATCCAATCGGTCCATGAGCCTTTCATCCGGCTAATTTTCCTGCGTGTGCGGTCGTCCAATATTTCGGCCCCGCCGCCAGGCAATGAATCCAATCCCGCTTCATGAAGCTGCGCGACCACTTCGTCCAGCGACAAACCGTCAGACACAACTTTCATTTTCTGAATTTCTGCCGGGGAGAAGGAATGCATCGTAATGTGCGGGAATCTCGCCTTGATTTTGCGCAGCAAATCCAAATAATACGTAAACGGCAAATTAGGGTTTGTTCCACCCTGCATCAATATTTCCGTGCCGCCCACATTAACCGTTTCCTGAATCTTATTTAAAATGACTTCATCATCCAGCACATATCCTTCTTTGGAGCCAGGCGCGCGATAAAATGCGCAGAAACGGCAATAGACGTCGCAAACGTTCGTATAATTGACATTCCGTCCCACTACAAAAGTCGTAATCGGCTCGGGATGCCGTTTCAGCATAAGCTGGTTTGCTGTATGCCCCATTTTTTCAATTTGATCGGAAGCAAGCAGCTCCATTCCTTCTTCAAGCTCAACGCGCTCTCCGCGCAATGCTTTATCCAATATCCGGTCTATCGCGCTCATCCGCAAGACCTCCTTAGCTTATCAATCGTTACTACCTCATAACTCCATCCTAACATAGTTCATAAAAGATCGTCATCCACCAGGATCATTGCAATATGGCAAAATAACGAAAGTTGCCCTCACTATATATATGTAGATATACATTTCCCGCCAAACAAAGGGCACACCCGCTATTCGGATATGCCCTCATGTGCTCCTAGTCCTTACTTAATAAGCTCGCCAGACTGCGCTTCAATTTCTTGTTTCGCCGCTTCAAGCGCTTGCTCCAAATCTTCAATTAGATCCTCCACATGTTCAATGCCAACGGAGAATCTGAGCAAGCGGTCGTCTACACCGATGGCCTTGCGAATTTCTTCCGGAATATCCGCATGTGTCTGCACAGCCGGATACGTCATCAGCGACTCCACTCCGCCTAGGCTTTCCGCAAATGCGATTAGCTTGATGTGGCGAAGAATTGGTTCTACATATCGGGCGTCCTTCAAACGGAAAGAGAAAATGCCTGTATTGCCGGAAGACTGCTTATTTTGAATATCATGGCCAGGATGATGCGGCAAAGCCGGGTAATAGACATCCTCAACGGCCGAATGCTGGAGCAAATATTCCGCAATTTTGGTTGCGTTGTATTCATGGCGTTCCATTCTCAGAGCTAGAGTTTTCATTCCTCTCATGAGCAGCCATGAATCTTGCGGCCCCAGTACTGCGCCGATGGAATTGTGGAGAATAGCCATCTGCTGGGACAGCTCCTCCCCTTTAGTGACGATTAAGCCCGCCAATACATCGTTATGGCCGCCCAAATATTTAGTCGCGCTATGTACGACGATATCGGCTCCAAATTCAATTGGACGCTGCAAATAAGGTGTTAGAAGAGTATTATCGACAATGACCAGCAGCCCTTTGGACTTGGCCCAGCCGCAAACGCCCTCTAAATCCGTAATCATCATTAGCGGATTGGTCGGCGTTTCGATTAATACCGCTTTTGTATTGGATTGAAGGAGTGCCGTCATGCCGTCGATGTCATTCGTGTCAACGTAGGAAACGGTTACGCCGAATCTCGACATAATTCTTTCAAGCAGTCTGTACGTACCGCCATACAGATCAAGTGAAACGATAAGATGATCGCCTTGGCTGAACAAAGAAAATACCGTTTGCAAAGCGGCCATCCCTGAACTGCAAGCAAAACCAGCATCGCCCGATTCAAGCTTAGCCGCCGCTTCTTCCAGCACAGATCTTGTCGGGCTTTTGGTGCGGGCGTAATCAAAGCCTGTGCTTTGTCCTAGCTTAGGATGGCGGAACGCGGTTGCCTGATAGACAGGAAAGCTGACCGCTCCCGTTACGGGCTCCTGGATGGATCCGATTTGAGCCAATTGACTTTCGATTTTCATCTGACTTAAGCAACTCCCTTATTAGAATATATATTAGATGCCAGCGCCTAAATCATATGGCGTTTGCTGATACACGTAATAATTGAGCCAGTTGGAGAACAGCAGATTGGCATGGGCTCTCCAAGTCGACAGCGGCATACAGGAAGGATTATCACCTGGGAAATAATTTTTCGGAATCGCAATGTCCATTCCTTTGGCTATATCCCTGTCGTATTCAAACTTTAAAGAGGTCGGATCGTATTCCGAATGCCCCGTTACAAAAATTTGCTTGCCGTCGCGAGATGCGACAATGTATACCCCTGCATCCGGGGATTCCGACAAAATTTCAAGCTCTTCCACCGCATCGATGTCTTCGCGCCGAAATTCGGTATGACGGGATTGCGGGACAAAAAACAGCTCATCGAATCCGCGTACCAGCTGTACATTCCTTTTTTCAAGCGTATGAGGGTACACGCCGAACACTTTAAAATCCAGATTGTATTTAGGCACTCCATAATGATGATACAAGCCCGCTTGAGAAGCCCAACAAATATGGAAGGTCGAAGTGACGTGACGCTTGCTCCAATCCATAATTTCCTTCAGCTCTTCCCAATAGTTCACCTCTTCAAAAGGAAGATGCTCAACAGGCGCACCGGTAATAATGAGGCCGTCAAAATAAAGATGGGAGATTTCGTCGAATGTTTTATAAAACGACTCCAAATGATCGGTGGACGTATTTTTCGACGTGTGTGTTTTTGGATGAAGAAGCACAACCTCGACTTGCAGCGGCGTATTGCCGATTAGGCGAAGCAGCTGCGTTTCCGTCGTTTCCTTCGTAGGCATCAAATTAAGAATGGCGATTCGCAACGGACGGATATCTTGTTGATAAGCGATGCTCTCGTCCATTACGAAAATATTTTCATTGCTCAAAATTTCTTTTGCGGGCAGGTTGTCGGGCACTTTAATAGGCATTCTGATCACTCCTAAACGAATGGTAGTCACTGGCATGGTGGTCATCAGAAGTCGGCAACAAAAAAGACCCTTTCTGCGTGAGAAAAGGTCGTCTGCTCGTTAAAAAAGCGTTCCGCCTCTCTCATCTCTCAGAAACATTGCTGTTTCCGCAAGAATTAGCACCGTGCTTCATATGCCGGTTGCCGGGCTTCATCGGGCTAGTCCCTCCGCCTGCTCTTGATAAGAAAGTTGTCTATTCAATTGTTTCATTCTAATTACCTTCACTTTAATGCATTCTGTTAGTCCCGTCAAGAACCCATCTTGCATATGCTGTTAAACCGGGCGACTTGCTGCTATTTTGCGCTTGAATGTTCTGCGGCGGCAGGAGTATACTAGACAAGGATTGGAACTTAATTAACATTTATTCGACATAAAAGGAGTGAATGAGGACATGGAAGGTGACTCACCGAGGCCCGATGAAAGCCCTATATGGACGCCGGTTGGCACGCACCTAGGCTGCATCTTCTTCCGTTCCCTGCATTCCTTAAGCGGGATACGTAGAAACTGATGAAGCGCCCCGCGGCGAATAATGCTGATCGGCAGTCTCCTGCAAGCGAAGAGAGGAGTTCTGCATATGAAAATCAGACATGTTAAAAATGGTGTATTTACAACGGTGGATAATATTGAAGAGACGCTAGTCGCTCCTTCGGAAGGCTTCTTTTGGATCGACGCGGACGTCGACGATTTGACGGTGCTCCAGCCGCTGTTCGGCATGCACGATCTGGCCGTGGAAGACTGCTTGAACGAAGAAGAGCAGCGTCCCAAAATTGAAATTTACGAAAGCCACTACTTTATCGTAATCAACAGCATCCGTTTCGACGACGAGGAAATATTTCTGCGTGCGCTTAACATATTTTTAGGGAAGCATTATATCATTACCGTCACCAAGCAAAAAATTAACGAGCTTCGTTCTTTGAAGCCAATTCTTTGGGAACAGGAAGTTACACGTCCCGATCAGTTTATGTATCATTTAGTCGACCTTGTTGTCGACAATTATTTTTCAGTCGGCGATCGAATCGACAATCGGATCGAGATGCTCGAAGAAGCCATTTTGATGCACACCAAAAAATCGCATCTTAATGAAATTATCGGTCTAAGAGCGGAAATATTGTGGGTAAAAAAGGTGCTCGGCCCGCAAAGAGAAGTTATTTTTACATTAAATAAAAAAGAACTTAAACTCATTGACGACCAGCTGCAAAAATATTTTAGCGACGTTTACGAAAATTCGCTCAAAATTGCGGAGTCATTTGAAACGTACCGCGATCTCATGGGCAACCTTCGCGAAGCCTATCAGTCCAGCCTGTCGAGCCGTGCGAACGAAATTATGCGCGTGTTTACGGCTATAACGACTATTTTCATGCCGCTCACCTTTCTGACCGGTATTTACGGAATGAACTTTGACGATATCCCCGGCCTCCATTATCGGTTCGGCGCTTACATTTTGCTCGGTATCATGCTTATTTTGGGATGCGGCATGCTTTATATTTTCCGAAAGAAGGAATGGCTCTAAGCCTTTCCTTTTTTTGCTGAGTAGCGCATATTTAGATATAATGTTGCTAATGGCGTAAAGTCCCGTCATGCCATTGTCGGAAGGGGGAATACTGGATATGAATCTCAGCCAGCTGGAAACCTTGCTAACCATTTCAAAAACGATGAGCTTTCGCAAAGCGGGAGAGCTCCTAAACTTGACGCAGCCAGCGGTATCCGCACAGATCAAAAGCTTGGAGGACGAGTTCAAAACCGTCCTAATCGATCGCAATCAGCCCGTAACGCTGACCGATCATGGACAAGTGTTTTTGGATCATGCGGAGCGCATACTCTCTATAATGGAAGAATTGAAACAAAAGCTCGACGATTTAAATCATACGCCTCAAGGCCATATTTTATTAGGTACGACATCATCCATCGCCATTCAAATTTTGCCGCGGGTCTTATCTTATTTTCAGAATCAATATCCATTAATTAAAACTACGATACATACGATGCCTTCCTCCCAAGTCATGACCAGCGTCGAGAATGGTTCTGTCGATGTTGGCATAACCTATCTATCCGAGAAGAATCCGAACATTGCCTCATCCGTCCTTTATTACGATACATTCGAGCTCGTTGTTTCTCCCGATCATCCTATGAGCCATCTCACGCATACCACCGTCGATAAATTGCGGGATGTGCCGATGATTATGCTTGCGCCCGATACGCTGGGCAGACGGTTTGTCGATGGGATTTTTCGCAAATACAACATTCAGCCCAATATCGTAATGGAGCTGTCGAGCAGCGAAGAAGTAAAAAGGATGGTGGAAATCGATCTTGGAGTCGCTATCGTTTCCAAGCTGTCCATCCCAACAGAGTTAAAGTTCGGAACACTTAAAATCATTAAAGTCCATGAGCTGGATACGACCCACCCGGTCGGTGTCGTCTACAAATCGGGACGATATTTAAATACAGCGATGCAGCAGTTTTTAAGTGATCTAAAAGGCATGCCTCAGCATCAATTTATTAGCAGCGAGTAGGAGTGATCATGTTGAAGTTCGATTTACATACCCATCATTTCAGATGCGGTCATGCGGATGGGAACATCGAGGACTATGTTAAAGCCGGAATTAAAGCTGGCCTTGGAGCCATCGGCATTTCCGATCATTCCCCGTATTTTTTCCATGAGCAGGATCAGCCATGGCCAAACATTACGATGGCTAGGAGCGACTTTGCCAATTACGTCGAAGAAGTGTTAAGGCTAAAGGAAAAATACGCCGGCCAAATCGAAGTGCTGCTAGGGATTGAATCCGACTTTTATCCGGAGCATGTCCAGGCTTACCGTGAAGCCTTTCAAAGGGTGCCTTTTGACTACATCATTGGTTCCGTTCATCAGGTGGGCGGAGTCAGCATTTTCAATCGCAATCGATGGAAAAATCTCAATGAATTGCAGCATATTGAAGAAAAGACAAGCTATTATGAGCTGATTGGACAATCTGCAAAGAGCGGTATGTTCGATATTTTGGGGCATATTGATGCGATGAAGGGGTATTACCCAGCCTTTTCTGATATTCCTGCCACGGAGCCGATCGATCGGGCGCTCCAAACGATTGCCGAATGCGGAGTCGCCATTGAAATCAACACTTCCGGCAGCACCAAAGACGTTGGCGGCTGGTATCCGTCTGACGATATTTTGGAGAGAGCTCTCCATTTCGGAGTGCAGGTCACTTTCGGGTCGGATGCTCATAAGCCAGGCAGAGTCGGCGATGAATGGGAGCTCGTAGCGGGGCGGCTGAAAGAGATCGGGTTTTCTCAGTGGGTGTATTTTCGCCAACGGAAGCCGGTCGTCGTTTCACTTTAATGCGGCAAGGAGGGACTTTAACCCGTCTCTCCTTTTTTGCGTGCGGTTCAATGACCGTATTTGGGCAAAAAAAGGGGACCTGCAACGGGCAGGTCCAAAGTTGTTATATAAAAGGGGGTCTTGTGTATTATAATATCCCTCTCGTGTGAAAGCTGGGTAACAGGAACATTTCAATTGTGTAACAATTTCGGGAGCGTGGAGAGACGTGTGGTTATGGACGGCAATAGGCAGTGCCATTTTGTTTGGACTGGCCGGCTGGTGGATGAAAGTTTCTCAAATGCGGGGCGGATCTACACGCTTGCTTCTGCTGGGACTATACAGCGCAGGTGCAGCCGGCTTTGGCGTTCACGCCGGAATTGAAGGAAGCCTGCATGAGCTGGCGGATATGCGGGTATGGGCGGCAGGCCTTATCATTGGGGCAGGCTCGGCTTGGGGCAATTCTCTTTTTATGAATGCATTGCAATACGGACCGGCAAGTTTGACCTCTCCTCTTACTAATTTAAATATTGTGCTCGTCGTCGCGATGTCTACTCTTTGGTATCATGAGCCTTTGTCGCTGGTGCAAGCCATCGGCATTGCCCTCTTGCTGCTCTCTGTTGTTCTCATTGCCTACAAACGCAAAGAACCGCTGTCGGTAAAAGAAAAGCGATGGTTTCTACTTGTCGGGCTTGCGATTATCATGTTTGCGCTGCGAAATGGAGGACTGAAAGTAACCGACGAACTCGGCCTCTCCAGCGCTCCTATTCTGTTCGTCGCTTATTTGCTTTCCGTCTTATGGTTTTTGCTTCCTTCAAAAGGATCCGTTAGCCGCGAAGCGCGTGCTATAGGGTGGAAGCTCGGACTTGCCGCAGGCCTGTTCTCTTACGGGGGGCTGCAGCTTTATGCGGTTGCCATCGCTACCGGACAAGCCAATTTGGCGGCTCCCATCTTTGCGACCAACAGCCTCATCGTCGCCATCGGCTCGATTGCGCTTTACAAAGAGCGGTTATCCGCCCCTCAATGGGCCGCCTTTCTTTTTATGCTTGCCGGCTTAATCGCAATCAGACTGTAGCGTATGCAAGTCCATTCTGGATTGGCTAACATTCCACACTTACTTTTTGTTTGTGGATATGCTACAATGGTACTACAAAAAGCGGGGTGATTCTGTTGGATTATTCGACAATGTGCCCAAGATATGAGGCTGCGGCCGATTTGTTAGGCAAGAAATGGACGGGTAGAATTATCCGGGTACTGCTCGGCGGGCCGAAACGGTTTAAAGATATTAAAGAGCAAATCCCTGAAATGAGCGACAAAATGTTGACCGATCGGATGAAAGAACTGGAAACGCTTGGCATCGTGAACCGTCAAGTTTATCCAGAAATGCCCGTGCGCATTGAATACGAACTGACACCAAAAGGCCGGGATCTCCAGCCTGTCATTGAATCGATTCAAACATGGGGAGAAAAATGGGTATAACAGCGAGCCAGCCATTCTATGCTCGTAATGAACAAATAAAAAAGCCCCGACTGTCGGGGCTTTTTTATATTTTGAAAATCGGCAAGGCTTGTCCCAGCTTAAACGTTATCCGTGGAAATTGATATACGGTCCCATCCAGGCGCTTGGAACAGTCGCAACATATTTATAAGTTCCCGCCGGCTGATTGCCTAAATATTTGGTTCCGATATGCATATCATGATTCGGTCTTCCGCCTTCTTCGCTAAAATAGCCTACATGTACATCTCCGCTTGCGGTTACGCGATAAACGCTTATAGTGAAAAATCCGTGAACATGCGAATCATAAAATTGATAATCAAAATATAAATTGCCTCCGCTGTGCGCATAAGTACCCGTTTGTGTATAAGTAGATGCTGACACAGTTGACGAAGCAAATGCGAGCATCATCACAAGCGCCAATAAGCTAAGACCTAATTTCTTCATTTCAAATTCCTCCTCGGTATGGGTGATCTTCAAAAGAACGAACAAACTTCACACATCTTCTTAAGTCCAATGCTCAATCCATCTTTAGTAGAAGCTATGCAAACTCATTTGTATGTTCTACGATCACCTCCAGAAAAAAATAGTCGCTTAACCCTTTTCTTCTAAGCTGCAACATACTCTAGGAGGAAAATAAAACGCAACACCAGTCTACCATCCTCTACGTTTTCTGGCAATGGTTTCAATTTTACATAGAGAGTTGACTTTAGTCGGCTCATAAATTATTATTGATAATAATTATCAATATCAAAACTTGTTTTCCTATTTTCACATAAAAAAACCGGCCTCGAAGCGTTTAAGCCCCGAATGCCGGTTGCATGAAACAGCAGCCCTCAAGCTGCCGCGTTTATGTGAACTACATGCCAAGCCATTTTTTGAACAGGTGCTTGGTGGTGTCCTTGTTCATCGCCGCGATGGAAGTCGTCAGCGGAATGCCCTTTGGACAGGAGCGCACGCAGTTTTGCGAGTTGCCGCAGCCTTCGATACCACCGTCAGTCATAAGCGCGTCGAGACGCTCTTCCTGGTTCATTTCGCCTGTTGGATGCGCATTGAACAAACGCACTTGCGAAATGGCCGCAGGACCAATAAAGCTGTTGCGGTCGTTAACGTTCGGGCAAGATTCCAAGCAAACTCCACATGTCATACACTTAGACAGCTCGTACGCCCATTGACGCTTCGTTTCCGCCATACGCGGGCCTGGGCCCAAATCGTACGTTCCGTCAATCGGAATCCATGCTTTAACCTTCTTGAGTGCGTTGAACATGCGCTCGCGGTTGATGACAAGGTCGCGGACAACCGGGAAAGTACGCATCGGCTCAAGACGAATCGGCTGCTCCAGCTGATCGACCAGCGCGCTGCACGCCTGGCGAGGCTTGCCGTTAATAACCATGGAACAAGCGCCGCACACTTCCTCCAAACAGTTGGAATCCCAGCATACCGGCGATGTTTTGGAACCGCTGGCCGTTACCGGATTACGCTGGATTTCCATCAGTCCGCTAATGACGTTCATATTCGGACGGTATGGCAGCTCGAATTCTTCCGTATAGGGCTTAGAATCCGGCTTATCTTGGCGGGAGATGATAAATTTGACGGTTTTGGAAGCTACCTTCGTATCAGCCATGATTATTCTCCTTTCTTCTTATCGGTGGAGTAATCGCGCTTACGCGGAGCAATCAAGCTTACGTCAATGTCCTCGTAAGAAATTTTCGGTCCGTCCGGTGTCCAGTCCGCAATCGTCGACTTCATGAACTGATCGTCGTTACGGTCCGGGAATGCCGGCTTGTAGTGCGCTCCGCGGCTTTCGTCGCGCAGTAGAGCTCCAAGCGTCATCGCTTCCGACAGCTCAAGCATGTTCCACAGCTGGCGTGTAAACGCTACGCCGGCGTTGTTCCACTGAGCCGTATCGTTAATGTTGATGTTGCGGTAGCGCTGTTTCAGTTCCTTAATTTTGCCGATCGTCGCTTCCAACTTGTCGTTGAAGCGTACAACCGTCATATTGTTGGTCATCCACTCGCCAAGCTCTTTATGAATGACATAAGCGTTTTCCGTACCGTTCATGCCAAGAATGCCATTGTATTTATCCAAGTGGGATTTCGTCGCGCGGTCGAATACAGTCGACGAAATATCTTCAGCGGATTTTTTAAGGCCTTTAATGTATTCCACCGCTTTCGGACCGGCAACCATGCCGCCGTAAATCGCGGAAAGCAACGAGTTCGCGCCAAGACGGTTCGCGCCATGGTATTGATACTCGCACTCGCCTGCCGCAAACAAACCTGGGATATTCGTCATTTGGTTGTAGTCAACCCACATGCCGCCCATTGAGTAGTGAACCGCAGGGAAAATTTTCATCGGAATTTTACGCGGGTCGTCGCCCATAAACTTTTCGTAAATTTCGATAATGCCGCCAAGCTTAACGTCAAGTTCCTTCGGATCTTTATGGGAAAGATCGAGGTAAACCATGTTTTCGCCGTTAATACCAAGCTTTTCGTCTACGCAAACGTGGAAAATTTCGCGAGTCGCGATATCGCGAGGAACCAGGTTTCCGTAAGCCGGATATTTCTCCTCCAGGAAGTACCAAGGCTTGCCGTCTTTGTAAGTCCAGACGCGTCCGCCTTCGCCGCGCGCCGATTCCGACATAAGACGCAGCTTGTCGTCACCAGGAATCGCTGTCGGGTGAATTTGGATAAACTCGCCGTTCGCATATTTTACGCCTTGCTGGTAAACCGCGCTTGCCGCAGTTCCTGTATTAATAACGGAGTTCGTTGTTTTGCCGAAAATGATGCCAGGACCGCCGGAAGCCAAAATAACCGCATCCGCACGAATCGTTTGAACTTCCATGGAACGCAAGTCTTGAGCCGAAATACCGCGGCATACGCCGTCATCGTCAAGAACCGCGCCAAGAAATTCCCAATGTTCAAATTTGTTAACAAGTCCAGCTGCTTCCCAGCGACGTACTTGCTCATCCAGCGCGTACAGAAGCTGCTGTCCGGTTGTCGCTCCCGCAAATGCGGTACGGTGATGCTTAGTGCCGCCAAAACGACGGAAATCAAGCAAACCTTCAGAAGTACGGCTGAACATAACGCCCATACGGTCCATCAAGTGGATAATGCCAGGCGCCGCTTCGCACATCGCCTTAACCGGTGGTTGATTCGCTAGGAAGTCGCCGCCGTAAACGGTGTCGTCAAAGTGTTCCCAAGGGGAGTCGCCTTCGCCTTTTGTATTCACGGCGCCGTTAATGCCGCCCTGCGCGCAAACGGAATGGGAACGCTTAACCGGTACGAGGGAGAACAGGTCAACGTGAACGCCGGCTTCCGCCGCTTTAATAGTCGCCATCAATCCGGCAAGGCCGCCGCCGACAACGATAATTTTATTTTTAGCCATTACGCTTCGCTCCTTGTCTTCAGTACTATCCGATAATCGTAGAGGTCAACGCGGCGTGAGCGCCTTCTTTGAATTCGTCGCCGCTGAACGCAACCAGAGAAAGAATAAACATAGCCGATACGATGACGAACACGCCCATGCAAATGTAGGAAGAAATTCGTTGCGCTTTCGGTCCGATCGTAATGCCCCAGCTGATCAGAAACGCCCAAAGCCCGTTGCTGAAGTGGAAAACGGCTGCAAGCACGCCAATGATGTACAAAACGAAATAAACAGGATTGCTTGCAATGTGATGCATGGTCGAACCCAGTTCCTCATGCGTAATGTTGCCGAGATACACCTGCATCCGCGTCTGATAAACGTGCCAGAAAACGAATACAAAAGTAATCACACCTGTTACGCGCTGTGCGGTAAACGCCCAGTTGCGCCCATACTGAAAGCGGCCCGTATTAGAGTTCGACTGGTATGCGACGTACAAGCCGTAAATACCGTGAAACAAAATCGGGAGGTAAATGCCGAAAATTTCGAGAAGCGTTACCAGCGGCAAGCTGTTAATAAGACTTACGCCTTTTTCGAAACCTTCCGGTCCCCGCTCGAACGCCTGGTAGTTCGTGAGCCCGTGCACAACAATGAACCCGCCGAGTGGAATAATCCCCAGAAGCGAGTGCAGCTTGCGCGAGAAATACGAATTTCCTTTCATTTTTCCTTCTCCTTTCAAGACTGTAAATGGCTCATTCTGTTGTGAAACAAATCATTGTACATTGTAACGCTAGCATGTACCCCCGTCAACAATTGTCGACACACTTTTGCCATACTTCCATCCTACTCTTTTTCATCTTATAATGGAATTGCATATTTTTTATAATTTCTTATAACAAAATGATATAAGGAGTTTTTTTGCTATGTATGAAGAACTGCATGTATTCACCGTTATTGTGGAGCAATCCAGTATGAACAAGGCATCTGCGCTGCTCAACCTGTCTCAGCCAGCCCTCTCTCGCAAGCTTGCCAAGCTTGAAGGCGAGATTGGCGTAGAGCTGTTTCGCCGTGTCGGAAAGCGTCTGGAATTGACGCGAATTGGCCAGCTCACGTATGAATACGCTCTGGAGCTCCGGCATCTGCACCGCAACTTTATGTCCACCGTTTCCGAGTTTACAGCTACGGGAAGATCCTCGCTCACCATCGGGGCTAGTTTGACGACCTTGCAAACCACTTTACCGGATTTGATCCAAATGCTCACCTCAACACATCCCGAATTCGACATTAAAGCCGTTACCGGCAAAACGCATGAAGTCGTTTCTTATGTAAGAGAGCATAAAGTGGATGTCGGCATCGTCGCCTCCCGGATCGATGATCCCGCCCTTCGCTGCGTGCCGTTGTTCGACGATCATTTGCTGCTTGTCCTTCCGCGCAACCATGTCGTTACAGAAAGGGGCTCGCTCAACATTCATGATTTGGACGGCTTGCCGATGATTCTTTTTTCAAAAGGCACCTGGTACCGCATATTGACCGACGAGTTGTTCGATACGCACGACATTTCGCCGGACGTCCGAATGGAAATCGATTCGTTTGAAGCGATTTTGCGGCTGCTGCATACTTGCCGGGCAGGTACGCTGCTGCCAAAGTCCTATATGCGGGAGCAGTTGCTCGACGACAACGATCTTTTGGTCGTTCCAATCAAGGAGCTTGAAGAAGCCAAGCGGACGACTTCCCTCATTCATATCGATCCTGCGGCTTTAAGCCCTTCGGTCAGACAATGCATTAGTGAAATAACCGCAAGATTCAATTGATTTAGTATTTCCAGATCGAGACATGGAAATCCGCGAGATGTAACGATTATGCAAAAGCCGCCTTTAAAGGATGGATAATTTATACATCGATGTGATAAGGTATTGTAAGGCTATCCCAACATATGACATAGAGGTGAACTATGGTTGAATTAATCAAACCTAAGGAATGGAAGAAATACATTATAGCGGCACTTATTTTTACAGTCGTTTTCACTTTAATGGAAATTGTTCCGCCAATTGTTTCGATGAACAAACATGAATACGGCGGCAAAGCGATCGCCAAGTCGGCCGCGGAAGAAACGGCGACTGCCTTTACAGAGAAGCAAACTGGTCTTAAGGTGGAGTCCGCACGGGCCATACATCAGGCCGATAAGCTGCTGACCGGCTATTTGGCTAAAGAAAAGTTAACGGAAGATTACGATAAGGAATTCGGCAAACGTTTTCCTCTCGATATGTTTCAAGTTAATTTGGAACTGGAAGGTGACAGCTATGGCTTTGTCTATATCCATCTATATAGCGGAGACATCGTGGGATGGAATTTGGTCGGAGTTGGCGAGCCGGTGGGAATTGATGAAACTTACTTCTTAAATTCAAGTTTTCTTGTCAACGATCAGTCATTCAAAACAGATGAATTAGACCAAGGATCGTTAAATCACGATGAAGAATATTCGGTTAATCCGATCGGATACAAAATAGGAAAAGCCGCTCTAGACGTAACGACTATTGCCAAACAAGTGAACGGCAACCTTGTCATTACAAAATATAAACCTGAGTTTGTCGTTCCCGACGATTACAAAAGCTACGTCAAAGGTCAGGATCAGATTGGCGGCTGGCTGACAGGAATCGGCTACGGACTCATGAGCTTTATACTAGCCATTCTTGCCATTATTTACGCCATTATTTACCGAAAGCATACGTCGTTTAAATACGGCATTATTTTGACAGCCATCTTCTTGATTGCCTATATCATTATGAATCTTGGCGTTATGGACGGCGTTATTGCTTCTCAGGGCGAAATTCGAATGGAGCAATTTCTCGTCATTTCTATTGCGATTACGACTATTGTACTTGCTGTCGCAATGGCCGTTTCGGTTTACTTCTCCCTAGTCGCCGGCGACGGCTTGTGGAAATCGCAAGGACGCCAGCTATGGCCAAGGCTGAGAGACGCTGGTTACGGCGATTACGTATGGCGCAGCGTCGGATTGTCCTATTTGTTCGCGCTCATTATGCTTGGTGTGCAGCCGATTATCTTTTTGGCATTGGAAAAGCTGATCGGAACTTGGGGCGCAAACGACGTCTCGATGTCCCCCTACAACATGAGCGTTTTGTGGCTGATGCCCGTTCTTGCTTGGGCGGCGGCAATTTCCGAAGAGGCCATCTTCCGCTTTTTCGGCATTGGACTGTTCCGGAAATGGTTCCGCCATACGTTTGCGGCCGCCATTTTGCCTACTTTGTTCTGGGCGCTCGGGCATGTCATGTATCCGTTCTATCCATCGACAACCCGTTTGTTCGAGCTGATGATTATCGGCCTTTTGTTCAGCTTTATTTTCGTCAGATACGGCTTTATTACCGCTATGTTTACCCATGCTATCTTCAACAGCGTTGCAGTCGGAAGCTCGCTCATTATGGTAGGTGGGGCAGACAATATCGCATCTGCGATTATCTTTATTTTGCTTCCTATTCCGATCGGCTACCTGCTTAAATTGTGGAGCAAAAGAAAAAGGACGAATCCTCCGGTCAACCCGGAGTTTCATCCTGCAGAGCAGCAATAATTTCAGCGGCTAGCTTGTCGCCAATCGAGAGAGGCCTAAAGTCTTCGACGGAGGCCTCTTTTATTTTTTTGAGCGAGCCGAAATGTTTCAACATCGCCTTACGGCGCTTCTCGCCGATTCCCGGGATAGAATCGAGACGGGATTCCACCATCGACTTCCCTCTTTGCTCACGATGGAACGTGATCGCGAACCGGTGCACCTCTTCCTGTATCCTTTGCAGCAAATAAAACTCTTGGCTGTCGCGCGGCAACGGAACGATTTCCGCAGGATCGCCCGTCATCAGCTGCGCCGTTTTATGTTTGGCATCTTTAACGAGGCCGCATACGGGGATAAAGAGCCCCAGCTCGTTTTCCAGCACGTCGAGAGCGGCGGCGATTTGCCCTTTTCCTCCGTCCACCACGATGAGATCGGGTCTTACCAGCTCCTCTTTCAACACCCGCTCATAACGTCTGCGGACCACTTCACGCATCGTTTCGTAATCATCGGGCCCCACTACCGTTTTCACCTTATATTTGCGGTATTCTTTTTTATCCGGCTTGCCGTCCGTAAACACTACCATCGCCGATACCGGGTTTGTTCCTTGAATGTTGGAGTTGTCAAACGCTTCGATCCGGCGAATGCTCTCCATGCCCAGCCACTCCGCAAGCGACTGCGACGCTTTGACACTGCGCTCTTCATCCCTCTCGATAAGACGAAACTTTTCTTCGAGCATCACCCTCGCATTGTCTTGCGCCATCGATACCGCTTCGCTTTTCCTTCCGCGCTGCGGCATATGGACCTTCACTTTTAGCCAGCTGTTAAGAGAAGAGATCACTTCCTCCTCCTGCTCTGTGTCCTGCTCGGGCGGATGAGGCAGCAAAATTTGCTTGGGCAAAGCCGGATTGTCGCTGTAATATTGCGTCACGAACGTCGTGAAGTCCTCATATTCCTCACCGTAATACGGGAAAGTCGTGCCGTGACGCTCAATCATTTTACCCTTGCGCATATAAAGAATTTGAACGCACATCCAGCCTTTGTCGACGGCATAGCCGAAAATATCCCGGTCCATCGCATCCGACATCGTAATTTTCTGCTTTTCCATAACGGCATCGATGGCGATCATTTGATCGCGGTATTCCTTCGCCCGCTCAAACTCAAGCGCCTCCGCCGCAGCCGCCATTTTGCGCTCCAAATCCGCTTTGACGACATCTTCCCCGCCATTTAGAAACCGGGTAATTTCCGCTATCATTGCATCGTAGGTCGCCTGCTCAACATCGTATTCGCATGGAGCGACGCATTGCCCTAAATGGTAGTACAAGCAAACCTTGTCCGGCAGAGTATTGCACTTGCGAAGCGGATATAGACGGTCCAGCAGTTTTTTCGTTTGCTGCGCGGCATACGCATTTGGATAAGGGCCGAAATATTTGCCCTTGTCTTTGACAATCCTCCGCGTCACCTCAAGCTTAGGATGTTTTTCATTCGTTATTTTGATATAAGGAAAAGACTTGTCGTCTTTCAAAAGGACGTTGTATCTCGGATGATGACTCTTGATCAAATTGCATTCCAAAATGAGCGCTTCCATATTGCTGGAGGTCACAATAAACTCAAAATCGGCGATTTCCGATACCAGCTTTTGCGTCTTTGCATTATGGCTGCCGATAAAATAGGATCTGACACGATTTTTAAGCACTTTTGCTTTCCCTACATAAATGATAACGCCGTCTTTATTTTTCATTAAATAACAGCCCGGCTTGTCCGGCAGAAGCGCCAGCTTGTTTCGAATCGCTTCCTTCGTTCCGCCGGATGCCTTCGATTTTTTTTGTTCGATTTCGTCCATCCTATTCCCCTCCGGCCTCCCTAACTCTCTGATCACATTTTAGCATATAAGGCGCCCCTTTTGTTTTACAAATGTCTCCGCTTCCTTCTTTACAATTGTCCAAATGTTTGGGTATACTAATGTAAGCAATTGGACTATGAGCGTATGCTTGAGTTTGCCCTGCAAACTTCTAAGGAGGACGTCAACGATGGAGAATGTAAGAGATCCGCGCGAACATTACAATGAAGAACCTCGCCACGATCTGATGGATGTCGTGTTTGGATTCGGCGGCATGCTAGCGTTCATGACCATTATTTTCGCGGTAGCGGTTATCGTGAAATTCATCATCTCCTAATCATAGGAGATACAAAAAGCTCCGCGCAGCCGGCGATTGCCGATACTAGCGCGGAGCTTTTTTTAAACCATTGGATCTAACGGACGGCTCTTAGCGACTCGCCTTCTCCCCCCTTGGGAGAGGCACCTTTGCGCGGAGCGGATTGCTTGGGGGATTCAACTGGCGGTTGCTTCTGCGACGAAGCCGCATCGAAGCGCGTTCTCTCCGTCCGGTCAATTTGCACAATCCGTCCATCGTGAACGGTAATAATGACTTGCCCATACTGCAGCCCGCTTACTTGATTCAAAATTCTTTCCTGCCATACTCCATCCACTTCCAACGGTTTTGCCATTTAAATCCCCTCCATTTTGATAAATTAACTCGGATTTATGAGAACACTATATGCGGTTATCCGTGATTTGATGCTGACTTCCATTCTACGATCGCTTTGATGATAAGGGTAAACACAGCTAACATAACAAGGAGCGAAGCGACCGCAAACGATGCGGAAAACTGATATTCATTGTATAAAATTTCTACATGCAACGGCAGCGTGTTTGTTTGTCCGCGAATATGCCCGGAGACGACCGATACAGCGCCGAACTCGCCCATCGCACGCGCATTGCTCAAAATAACGCCATACAGCAGCCCCCACTTGATGTTGGGCAGCGTCACTCTCCAGAAAATCGACCAGCCCTTCGCCCCAAGGCTTGCGGCGGCCTCTTCCTCTTGAACGCCTTGCGCCTGCATAAGCGGGATCAGCTCTCTTGCGACAAACGGAACCGTTACAAAAACGGTAGCAAGTACGATACCCGGTATCGCAAATATAATTTGAATGCCCCGATCATCCAGCCATGGTCCCAAAAAGCCTTGAGCGCCGAACAGCAGCACATAGATAAGACCTGCAATAACGGGAGATACGGCAAAAGGGAGATCGATAAGCGTAATAAGCATGTTTTTCCCTTTAAATCTAAATTTGCTGATGGCCCAAGCCGCCGCGACACCAAAAATCGTATTTAGCGGCACCGCGATAACGGCAATGATGAGCGTCAGCTTTAACGCCGATAAAGCATCGGGCTCCGTCAACGATTTGATATAAACGGAGGCTCCTTTTCTAAAGGCTTCAACAAATACGGACACGAGCGGCAGCAAGACGACGAGCCCCAGAAACAATAAGGCGATTCCGATCAGCAGCCATTTGACGGCCGCCGGTTCGGTATTATGTTTTGGGCGCTCGACTTCCTTTTTGCCGGAAAATACGGTAATGGCACCGGCCATAAGTTACTCCTCCTCATTATCGATCGAAAATGACGCTGTTCTTCCTTATCCGCATCCCATTAATCCGATATCGTTCGGCGGTTCATCCGCCATTGGAGCAGATTAATAATGAGCAGCAGGACAAACGAAACGATAAGCATCACCGCGGCGATCGCCGTAGCGCCAGCATAGTCGTACTGCTCAAGCTTCGTCATGATGAGCAGCGGCGCAATTTCCGTCTTAAGAGGCATATTTCCGGATATAAACACGACCGAGCCGTATTCGCCGATCCCTCTGGCGAAAGCCAGTGCAAAGCCTGTAAGCAGCGCGGGCATCAGCTCCGGAAGGATCACCTTCCGGAACGTCCGAAACCGGTAAGAACCAAGCATAGCTGCCGCTTCCTCCGTCTCCGGCTCCATATCCTGCAATACGGGCTGGACAGTTCTGACTACAAAAGGCAAGCCGATAAAAATGAGCGCAATCGTTATACCGATTTGTGTATAAGCGACTTTAATCCCGAGCGGATCAAGCAGGGAGCCAATCCACCCCGTTTTGGCATAAATCGTCGTTAACGCAATGCCCGCAACCGCAGTAGGAAGGGCAAACGGAATGTCGACCAAGCTGTCGATAATCTTTTTACCTGGAAACCGGTATCTCACCAGCACCCAAGCGACAAGCAGTCCGAATACCGCATTGATAAGTCCCGCCCATAGCGCCGTACTGAAGCTGACGCGATAGGCAGCGAGCACCCTCGGATTCGTAATCGCGGCCCAAAATTCCGCCCAAGTCAGCTCGAACGATTTGAAAAAGATGGCCGATAACGGAATGAGGATAATAAGACTTAAATAAAACAGAGTGAAACCAAGCGATAATCCAAAACCTGGCAATACTCTTCGGTTCTTGGAACCTTTCATGTGAAGTCAGCTCCGCTCTTTCTAATTGTCATCTTAAGATCCAGGCGTATAAATTTGGTCGAAAATGCCGCCTTCAGAAAAATGCTTCGTCTGCGCTTCATTCCAGCCGCCAAAGTCTTTGATGCTCAACAGTTCAAGAGCAGGGAACTGGTCTTTAAACTCAGCTGCAATCGTCTCGTTTGTTGGACGATAGTAATGTTTTCCTGCAATCTTTTGGCCTTCGTCAGAGTAGAGGTATTGCAAATAAGCTTCCGATACTTCGCGTGTACCGCGATCATCAACCGTTTTGTCGACAATAGCAACAGGCGGCTCCGCCAAAATGCTAAGCGTTGGATAGACGATATCGAATTTATCTGGGCCTAGCTCGTTAATGGAAAGGTAAGCTTCGTTTTCCCATGCCAGCAGCACGTCGCCGATTCCGCGCTCTACAAAAGTGGTTGTCGAGCCGCGTGCGCCTGTATCGAGTACCGGTACATTTTTGAACAGCTTCGTTACAAAATCTTTTGCTGCCGCTTCGTCGTTGTTGTTATGTTTCAGCGCGTAGCCCCATGCGGCCAAGTAATTCCAGCGCGCTCCGCCCGACGTTTTTGGATTTGGCGTAATGACTTCCACTCCATCTTTCAGCAGGTCGCTCCAGTCTTTAATGCCTTTTGGATTGCCTTTGCGAACTAGAAAAACGATGGTAGATGTATAAGGCGAGCTGTTGAGAGCGTATTGCGACTGCCAATCTTTGTCCAGCAAGCCGGATTCCACGATCGCATCAATATCGTAGCCGAGCGCCAACGTTACTACATCGGCTTTCAAACCGTCGATAACTGCTCTTGCCTGTTTGCCTGAACCGCCATGCGATTGGTCGATTTCTACTTTTTGATTTTTTTCAGCCAGCCAGTGAGCGGCGAATGCTTTGTTGAAATCTACATATAATTCCCGAGTTGGATCGTAGGAAACGTTAAGTAATTTGACCGGAGGCAATTCTTTTGGCGCTTCCGACGGAGCTGCGGAGCTTGAAGGCGATGGCGATGCGCCGCTGTTTGTGGCGCCGGCGTTGTTGCCGCCGTTTGAAGCACCGCTATTCCCGCAAGCGGAAAGGAAGATGGCCGTTACTACAAAAAGAATGAATGCCTGAACTCGTACCGAACTTTTTCTCATTTTTCTGCACCCCTTGAGCATTTTGGTTGAGGCTAGATAAGAGTCCCATTCCGGTTTGTCCGGTCATTAAACAATTATTCCTACCTGTTTAGTTGGTTATTTATGAATATTACCAGCCGCATCCATCTTCTGTCAACCCATTATTTCGAAAAATAATAGCCGCTATAAGAATTAGTTATAGCAGCTTTAAAAGCGCGACATGGCTGTCGGGACAAACTGCGCAAGACATATCCCTCCGATCGCTGTTGTAATTGAATTCCCTGAACGATTGGCTGTTGGTTGGAATTCGATTACAAAGGCGAACGCTGCGCTTCTGCGGGATATGTCTTGCTGCGTTTGATCGTGTCAGCCATGTGAATTAAAAAAAGCCGCTCCTTTGGATGAGGAGGGGCGGGAAAAGAAATGGCGGTACCCGGGGTGGATTGATTCCCGGGTACCGCCATAATTTGAACAGCATTTAAATGGACAGCAACTTTGAGGTTGCCGCCTTTGATGGAGGCTGCTTCTCACCGTTTTAATGAGGCTGCTTTTTGCCGCGCTTGTTTTCGCCTTTTACTTGCACAACCTCGACATACGGGCGTATCCGATCCATAATTCGCTGCCCTTTATGAAGCTCGTCACCATCTTTGTTCGTAAAGCTGAAATGCCTCTCCAGCCCGTCTAAATCGTGGTTAGACGTGTAGAAGGTAGGTTTCCGCTCCATTCTGTAATTGAGAATAGCCCCAAGCACATGGTCACGAACCCACGGGCTAAGATTTTCCGCTCCAATATCGTCAAAAACTAGCAGGTCGGTCTCCTTCATCATTTCAACCGTTTCTTTCAGTTTAGCCGGCTCATGCATGAGCGACTTCAAATCTTCAACAAAGTCCGGCATATAAACAATTACTCCCGAGTATCCCTCTTTTGCAAGCTCGTGAAGTAAATAACACATCAAAAAGGTTTTTCCTGTTCCGAATCGGCCCGATAAATAGAGTCCTTCAGAGCCTAGTCCCTGTTCTTTCGTTTTATCAATATAACGAAGCACTTGACCAGCCGACTTAGCTCGCTCCAAATCGGTAGTTAAAATTTCAACAGAATCGTATCCTTTATTCAGCGCCTTGTTGTCTACATAAAAACTGCGAACACGGCTTCGAATGGTTTCTTCCGTTTGTTTTGCAATAAATTTTTTGCAAGATACTTTTCGATCGTACATTTGGGTCAGGCCGTTTAACATTTCCGCGCTGAGCAACGTGTAATGCCCTTCGTAATCATTAGGACAAAGTTCCAGCCCCGGACAGTTTGTGCAATTCCCGTATTCCGTTACATATTGATAAACCCTGTTTAGATTAAGCTTTAACGTATCTTCGTCCACATAAGGATGTTTTTCTCTAAATTTTTCGACAAGGGGGTTCATCAACAGCTCCGATAGCTTGCGATCAGCCCCTTCCGCAATTGACCTTCCCCTCGGCCACGACTTTAACAAGTCCCCTAACGACTCCATCTGCCCCTCACCTCGCTTCTATCCTTTTCCATCCAGTTTACGTGCAAGCTTACGTAATTCTTCCAATTCCTCTGCCGAAATCGCCTCTGCCGGACTATCATCAACAATCGGAATATGCGGCTTGCGAGGTCCGCCTCGTGCGCCGCCGCCGCGGCCCGTATTTCCTCTGCTTCCGGTATAGGTGCCCGCTCCGCTTGGTCCCGCGTCTTTGCGGATTTCCTTTTGTTGCTCTACTTGAGCCTGTTCCCGAACATACTGAACTGCCTTCTCAAACGTATCGATTCCCTTCATCAACATGTTGGCCGCGACGGATTCAATAAATGCTTTTGTTACCCGTCCCGCCTCATTGGCCCCGATCACATAATGAATCAGTACGTTAATGACCGGAGCTGCAAGCCTGTAATTGATGTCGATGCGCTCAAACAAAAACTCGATGGAATCCGGCACGGCGCCTGGGAAAAATCGTTTCAAAAACCGGGTATGCGGCTCATTACGCATCAGCATATTGTATTGCTGCATATCGCAACGACCGCTCAATTGGTTCGGTACTGGCAAATAATCCTGCTCCCGCACTTCGAACTCTTCATCCAGCTCGTCTTCGGCTTCCTCCTCGGCAGCCGCTGCGGCATGTGAAAGCTTGCGCTGCCTTTCACCGTCCCTCTTCTTATCCTGGCGGTACAGTTGATTGGCCCGAAGCTGAAGCTCGTCCATGTTAATTTGTCCATCCGGCGCAAACATCCCATCTTCATCCAAAAGACGGCAAATATTCGATACCGTTAAATTGTATTTATAGGCCACGTAGTTTACTTGCGCCAATCCTTCTGTATCGTTTCGCAAGTTTTCCACGTAAGCGCGGTTTGCTGAATTTCGCGGAAACCTTAAAATAATTTCCCCATAAGGGATGCCCGCAGACGCCAGTTCCGTACGAGGGGCTGACTGCCTAGTCGGCGCAACTTCCGTCAGTGCCTGCTCCAGTTCCGAATCAAAAGATTGCATATTGAGCTTAAAAAGCTCGTAAAACGGAACCGATATATTTTCTTTGGACAGCTGCGCATGCGCAAGCTCATCGGGTTCCGACGATCCAAACGATTCCCTTAGCGAAATAACGGCGTATTTGCCCACTTTGTCCCGAAGCAGCATCGCTAAATGCATGTTGCGGAAAAACTCCGACGGCGACAGCGGCTGAACGAGCTCATACTCGTAAATAATGTCGGATTGATCCGGCATAGCAAGGCGGGACGTTGCAAGCAAACCAACCGCCTCCAGCTTGGACGTCTGCTCGATGACAAAGCGCCTGCTCTTCTCGTTCATCTCAAGCCCTAGCCCCAAAAACAGCTTCCGATGGGTTTCCAACGCCGAATAGCCGGACCGATCCTCCGCAATGCCGTGATAAAGCTGCTGATATAAAGAAATGGCAAAGGCGCCCACCATTGGCTGGTAGATAAGCGACAACATTTTGTAATTAAGGCTGCTCAACGAAAAATCCCGAAATATGTAATAACGGTGATGTTCCGTAAACTGCATGATATGATTGATGCGCATCCGACCTACTCCATCCTTAAACATTCTCTCTATCATTTTATCATAATTTGATCTCGGAATGAGGCCTGGACAAATAGAAAAATCCCCCGGTAGAGGGATTTTCATTTAAAACATCTTGTAGCCGCCTTTGCGCAAAGCTTTGATGGCCCATCCGCTTACATAAGCGCCGATCAACGCACCGATTATAGGCAGATAATAAATAATTGTATAATCGCCCAAGTTGTTCAGCGTCGGTCTCGATGCCGCATCCCATGGCGACCAAATCGCAAGCCCCACCAAAGCGATGAAAAAGAGGACAATGGGAAACCACGTCGTCTTCAGCAGCATGTTCAAAATAAAGCCTATGCCAAACATCATGACAAAAAATAGTACGGTCGCCACAATAGCTTGCATGATATTCACCAAGATAACCGACATTGCTAATAACCCCTCTCGTACATTCCGCTCCACTATGCTGATATGCATAAGTTAACATTTTAAGTTTAATGAAAGCGACATCCGAAGTCAATCAAGCGCCTTCATTTGTCACAAGACCGCCATTTGCCCATAGGGACAGCGTTAGGCTACAATAAATGGAGGCTTGATTAAGAGACTGAAAGGAGCAATTCACAATGAGTGAAGCTGCACAAACTTTAGAAGGCTGGTACGCCCTGCATGACTTCCGCAGCGTGGACTGGACGGCATGGCGCCTTGCCGACGAGGCCGAACGCGCCCGCGCGCTGGACGAACTGAACACCTTCCTGAAGCAATGGACCGATCTGGAGGAGCAAAAGCTCGGAAGCACAGCCGTTTACTCCATCGTTGGCCAAAAAGCCGATTTTGTTTTTATGCATCTTCGTGAAACATTGGAAGAGCTGAACGAAATCGAAACGGCTTTCAACAAAACAACTTTCGCCAGCTTTACATATCCTGTTCACTCCTACGTTAGCATTGTAGAGCTTAGCAACTATATGGCTCAGCCAGGCTCCGACCCGACGCAAAATCCGGAAGTCGTTGCTAGACTGAAGCCTATTTTGCCAAAATGGAAGCATATTTGCTTCTATCCGATGAACAAACGCCGCTCCGGAGGCGACAACTGGTACATGCTCAGCATGGACGAGCGCCGCGACATGATGCGCAGCCACGGCATGATCGGCCGCAAATACGCGGGCAAAGTCAAACAAATTATTACCGGCTCCGTCGGCTTTGACAATTGGGAATGGGGAGTTACTTTGTTTGCCGATGACGCCCTGCAATTCAAAAAACTCGTTTACGAAATGCGCTTTGACGAAGTTAGCGCGAGATTCGGCGACTTCGGTGACTTCTACGTCGGCAATTTCCTTGATGCCGACAAATTCGGCCAATTGCTCAGCGTTTAATTTTTGCTTAAACTTGGCGTCCTCAACTGACGTCATCACTAGTATTGCGAAAAAAAGCCTTCAGGCAGGAACGATTTTGGTCGTTCTGCATGAAGGCTTTTTCAAAACCTATTATTTCAAATTTGACATTAATCGTCTTCTTCCTCATCCTCTTGGACTTCTCCGGCGCGAGATTTAGCCTCCAAATATTCCTGGGTTGCCTTGTCTCTCGCTCGGCCCTTATCCTTAAGCCGCTCAATAGCGGGAATGATGAGCAAATCGATTTCTTTTTGCACCGTATAGGCCAAGTCGTAACGGGATTGCGATTCCAAATAGGAGCCGACTTCAATTAGCGCATTGTAGCGGTCGAGTTCGTCTCTTGTCAGCAATCCGCGCACTTGTACGCTGCAATGTCTCATTACAGAAATTTTCCTTTTTTAAGAACAAGCGGAATGCCGCCGATAATGAACAGATAACGAATGTCGATCATTTTTTTCAGCCAAGCAGCTACGCGGCCTTTATATTTTTTCCCGAATGCGATACCGATCGCTTCGCCTTTGCCAAGCGACGCCACTGTACCTTTGTTGGAAAATGAAAATGTTTTGAGCGGCTGGTTGCGAATGGATGCCACAAGGTTATGCGCGCATACAACACCTTGCTGCATCGCGATTTGCGCCGTTGGAGGGTACGGACGTCCTTCAGGGTTGAACATCAAGGAATTGTCGCCCACCACATAAATGTTTTCGCTGCCTGGGCAACGAAGGAATTCGTCTACTTTTACACGTCCGCGCATCGTTTCAAAGCCAGCTTCCTCGATCAAACGGTTGCCGCGGATGCCGCCTGTCCAGATGACTGTAGCGGATTTGATTTCTTCGCCTTCGCCAACGACGACGCCTTCAGGCGTACATTCTTTGATAGCGGTGCCGATACGGAACGTTACGCCTTTTTTCGTCAGGACGTCCATGCCATATTGAACAAGCTCCGGATCAAAGCCCGGCAAAGCGGTTGGAGCCGCTTCAATGTTGTAGATTTTAACCAGTGTAGGGTCAACGTCGAATTGTTTGCAAAGCTCAGGAATACGGTCGGACAGCTCGCCTACAAATTCGATGCCCGTAAAGCCGGCGCCGCCAACGATAAACGTCAGGTAGTCCGTGCGATGCGGCTCGCGTTTGAAGCGGGCAAATTGATATTCGATATGCTCGCGAATTAAGCGAACGGAGTTGATGCTCCGGATGTTCATTGCGTTTTCGGCTAGGCCCGGAATGCCAAATGTTTCCGGCTCGCCGCCAAGGCCGATCACGAGGTAGTCATAAGACAAAGTGCCGTCTTCCAAAATTACTTTTTTGTCTTGTGGACGAATTTGAACAACCGTGGATTTCACGAAATCGATTTTGAATTCGTCGATCAGCTTGGAAATGCTGACGCGCGCGTTTTCCGGATTGTCCGTTCCAGCCGCCGGCATATGAAGATGCGTCGTAATGTAGTGGTAGTCATGTTTGTTTACAAGCGTTACGTCCGCCTCGTTGTAATTAAGTTCCTTCTGCAAACGGAGAGCCGTCAGCACGCCGCCGTAGCCAGCGCCGAGAATTACAATTTTCGGTATGTTGCTCATCGTAGAATCCCATCCATTCCTAATTTTCTTTTGACTCGCGATATAAAAATTCCCTCGCTGACTTAGCGAGTTCGCTTAACAAACCTGATTTGGCCGCTTGGTCATGCCGTTATTTTTGCAAATGACGGTGAGCAGTAGATTGTGAAAAATTACACAAACTCAACCAAAAAAGAATACTTACCTTTAGAGTTTGCGCTGTTGAAAAACCTTTTATAACGCCATAGGTCGAGGCCATTCTCCGACGTTCATTTATTATCGACAAGCTTCGCCAACAATCCACAGCATAAACGGCTCTTGCATACATCAGACATATTACAGACTTTTCACGAAAAGTTCAAGAGTATTTTATACGAAAAACTTTAGAGTCCTGCACAATGAAAAGATTTCCAAGAGTGCATCTTAAAGCTTATAATGGGTTACGTAATGGATAATATGATGGAGGTGTTGGAAGTGTCACACGCCGAAGCCGCAGGAAACACAGTCGATATTGTCATTATAGGCGGAGGACCCGCGGGCATGTTTGCCGCTTTTTATGGAGGAATGCGCCAAGCGTCGGTCAAAATTGTGGAAAGCATGCCGCAGCTTGGCGGTCAGCTTGCCGCTCTTTATCCCGAAAAATATATTTACGATGTAGCCGGATTTCCAAAAGTGACGGCTCAGGAGCTGGTCGACCGGCTGAAGGAACAAATTGATTTATTTAAACCGGAAATTTGTCTGGAGGAAAAAGTGACGGGCGTCGTCAAGCATGACGAAAGGCTGTTCGAGGTTGTGACAGACAAAAGCTCCCACTTTGCAAAAGCCGTCATCATCACGGCTGGGGTAGGCGCGTTCGAGCCGCGCCGGCTGGAGCTGCCGGAAGCTTCCCGGTACGAAGGGAAGAACCTTCATTATTTTGTAGGAGACCTTCAGCGGTTTAAAGGCAAGCGCGTGCTAATTAGCGGCGGAGGCGACTCTGCGGTGGATTGGTCGCTTATGCTTGAACCTATTGCGGAGAGCGTAACGCTTGTCCATCGGCGCGATAAATTCCGCGCACATGAGCACAGCGTAGAAAACTTGATGAAATCATCCGTAAACGTAGTTACGCCGCATGAGATTTCGGCGCTTTCCGGCGAAGGATACATTTCAAAAGCAACGCTCAACAATGTAAAAACAAATGAAACATTCGACATCGAAGTGGATGCCGTCATTGTCAATTTTGGTTTTGTTTCCTCTTTAGGTCCCATTTCGGATTGGGGCATCGATATTCAGGGAGGATCGATAGTCGTGGATACAAGAATGGAAACCAATATTTCCGGCATTTTCGCCGCTGGCGATATTACTACGTACCCCGGCAAGCTGAAACTGATCGCGGTCGGTTTTGGCGAGGCGCCTACTGCCATCAACAACGCCAAAGTATATATCGATCCCAGTGCCAAACTTTCTCCGGGGCACAGCAGCAATATGAAGCTTTAATTGATTATAAAATTTAAGGGTATCCTAAGCTTGGCCATTACGAAATCAAACCTGATTTCATTTCAGTTGCCGGGAGGGTACCCTTATGTTTTGCCCTATTTGCAATGGCATCGTCTCTTACGAAAATAATTGCTCATCATGCGGCAACGTCGCTATGGATTGCGGTCGCTTGTCGGATTGGACTGGACCCTATGCGCCTTACGAGCCGATTGCGCCAGAGCGGCTTGTCCAGCCTTTTCTGTCTAGCGGTATAGAGGATAGCTGCTGCCACGTCGTCTATTGCTCCGTTTGCGAACAGGTAAAAGAGGTTTATATCCGGGAGTGGTCTTAACGTTGGAACGTTGCTTACACCTCATAAATGAACTTAATGCGTGCGACCTTTAAGCGGAATGCTTGCGCGCAGTTAAATCCACGCCTCTCTTTTTCATCTCCACGGCAAGCATCCGGATAAACTCCGGTTCTAATCTAAACTCAATGGCGGCGTAATACGTATCAACTAGAAGATCGTCAGACAACTGTTCCATTTTGTCTCCTCCTCCCAAATCGTTTACTAATACGACTTATTTACAGTTTTTAGTGTATCACGCCATTTAGAACCTAAACAACAGAACCCATTATACACACCCCGATGTGGATACCCTGTGTATGAGTTGTGAATAGTGGCAGAAAATGTAGAAATGACGGTATGGATAATGTGGATATGGTTATCCACATCTTAAATAGACGGAAAAACTATAAAAAACTTTGATTAAGGTTCATCAATCTATCAATGGAATATTTTAACGGCATTAAGTGGTAAAAAGAAAAAGCCTCTTTCGAGGCTTCATCAATGAGGTCGTGTATTCACTTCAAAAATCCATATCTTCCCTTGCCTGTCGATGCCATAATCAAAGCCCAGCTGCGAGATGCCGGGGTATCTCTGTTCCAACACCCTTGTAGCGAGTACGGTCAACTCCCGCATTTTCCGCTTCTTCTCCTTGACATGGGCAGCTCCTAGCGAAGATCGGATTCCTTCGCCGGCCAGCACCATCCGGCCGCCTTGCGTTAGATTCGTGACAAACAGACCGGCTCTTGCAATTCGGCCGACGAGCGCGCGGTACTCCCAGCCCTTCGAGCCTTTCACGTATTTCACCCGATAATCGATTGGACGCCCTCCTACCGTAGCGAGAGAAATCCCTTTCTGAATCAAATATTTTCTTTTGCCTGTGTGATTCCGAAGCGCGCCGACAAGCGCATCAAACTGGCCAAACCGTGAAGTGCTCGCCCGATACGTATAAGCGTAGCCTCCCCCTGTTGCCGACACTTTGATTACGCCGCTTCCTCCCGATCCGACAATAGGCTTAATGACGACCATGCCGTGAATCGAAAGCATTTGCCTTAGCTGTTCGGGCGAATAGATGCTTGTCGGCGGGATATGGCTTGCCAGTCCCGGATGCGCGAGAAGCGCTTCCGTCTTGGCCCATTTGCTGGCAAGCTGTCTGCCTGAATGGTTATGCACCGTGTCCCAACTCCTTTCCGCATTCCTCCTCCCTTTAGCATATGGCGCCGAGGGCCATGCCTCTTGGATGATTGCCGCCCGTCAAGAGCGGGAATAACGGTGGAAATGGGAGCCGTTCCTTCTATTTTCCGTCCTTATTTTCTAAAGCGGCTTTCAGCTTATCCGCAAGACTATTCGTGAGAGGCGAGCTGTCGGCACTGTATTGCTGAACGAGCTTCTGCTGCTCTTTGCGGCCCATTCGGCCCCCATCTTTGTCCTCCAGCATTTCGATCACATTGCATGGCTTGCATTGAGCGTACTTTCCAGCCTTTCCGCTGTGCATCTCCATCTTTTTGCGGCATTGCGGGCATCTTTTGTTCAGCAAAATCGGCTCAGCCGACCTTCTGAAGCTGCATTCGCGGCTGGAGCATTGCAGAGACTTGCCTCGCTTGCTCTTTATTTCAAGCAGCCGGTTTCCGCATTCCGGACACATAGAATGGGTTAAATTATGTGGCTTGTATTCTTTTGTTTCCCTCTTCACTTCGGCAACCCATTTGGCCGCCTGTTCTTTGATGGACGTCATAAATGCTTTTGGATCGCCCTGCCCCTTTGCAATCTTCTCCAGTTCGCTTTCCCAGCGTGCGGTCAGCTCAGGACTGCGAAGCTCGTCAACGACCAGCTCAATGAGCTGCTTCCCTTTGCCCGTCGGCACAAGCGTATTGCGAACCCGCTCAATCGTATCGGTGGAAAGCAGCTTTTCGATAATGTCCGCACGAGTGGCCGGTGTGCCCAGCCCATGCTTCTCCATTTTGGAGAGCAGACTTGCTTCCGTGTAACGACCGGGCGGCAACGTGCGAAGTTCCTTGACCTGTACGGTTTTCAGCTGAAGCTGCCCGCCTTCGCGAAGCGCGGGAAGCAGCTGAGAGGGCCCTCCATCCTCTCTAGCGCCGCCGTTGTCGTCCTCCTCGTCCTGAGGCAGCTGCTGGCCTTGATACAGCTCTCGCCACCCCAGCACTTTCTCCGTACGCCCTTTCGCATAAAAGCGTTCTCCTCCCGCTTCCAGCACAACGCTTGTTTCGTCGTAAATGTACGGACCGCTAAATAGGGCGATGAACCTGCGGACGATCAAATCGTACAGCTTGCGCTCATCATGGCTTAGAGTGCCTAACTGAACGTATTGCTCCGTCGGAATAATAGCGTGATGATCGCTTACTTTGCTGTCATCGACTATCCGTTTCGTCACTTGAAGCGGCGACTTAAGCAGCTTGCGCGCAATTGGAGCGTACGGTCCTACGGCCACGCTCTCCAGCCTTCCTTTTAAGGTAGAGGCCATATCGCTTGTCAAATGTTTGGAGTCCGTTCTTGGATAAGTAACCAGCTTGTGCATCTCGTAAAGCTTTTGCAAAACGTTAGACGTTTGCTTGGCTGAGAAGCCAAGGCGCTTGTTCGCATCCCTTTGCAGCTCCGTCAAATCGTAAGCGAGCGGATGGAGTTCGGACCGCTCCGCAACGCGCAGCTTTGTTACTTTCGCTGATGCAGCAGAACTGGCACGGGCTGACCGTTCATCGGCAGCTTCCTTCGACCACAGCTTTCCGTCGTGGCCGTCTTGCTCACGCCACATCGCCTGAAACCCATCCAAGCTTGCCGCGATCGTCCAATAAGGTTTGGACTGGAATCCCGCAATTTCCCGTTCCCGATCCATCAGCATGGACAGCGTAGGCGTCTGGACGCGTCCTGCGGCGAGCTGTGCATTATATTTGCTCGTCAAAGCTCTCGTAATATTCAATCCGATCAGCCAATCCGCTTCGGCTCGGCATACGGCAGACGCATAGAGCGGATCGTATTGTCCCCCAGGCTTTAACCTTTTAAATCCTTCTTTAATCGCTCCATCCGTCTGGGATGAGATCCATAGCCGCTTGAACGGCTTGCGCCACTGCACAAGCTCCATAATCCAGCGGGCAACGAGCTCCCCTTCACGACCGGCGTCCGTCGCAATAATAAGCTCGCCAATATCGCTTCGTTTGCAAAGCTGGGCGACTGCTTTAAATTGATGAGAAGTTTCCTTCATCACTTTCAAATTCATTTTGGCGGGAACAATGGGTAGATCCTCCAAGTTCCATGTACGGAATTTCACATCGTAGTCTTCCGGCTCCGCCAAAGTGACCAAATGGCCGAGCGCCCACGTCACCACATAACCGGGCCCTTCCATATAGCTTTTCTGCTTGGACGTACAACCGAGCACTCTTGCAATTTCCTTTGCTACGCTAGGCTTTTCCGCCAGCACCAATGCTTTCATTCTCTCATTCCCCTTACCCTGTCGCATATGGTGACAACATACCACAAGCCGCGAGGGGCGCGCAACGCCGCTAAGTTTCGGCGGAAGCTCGTCCTTTCTTTAAAAATGGCGGAAGTTTAAAATAGGTGAGCGCTCTCCAGCTCCACTCCAGCGGCCCCATCGTGAAATAACGAAGCCATAGCGAGCTGTATGTCATTTGAATAGCGAGGATCGCAAGGCATAGCGGCAGCGTACTCCACAAGCCGATTGTGCCCGTCCAATCCAATAGATGGCCAGCAGCCAGTACAAATACCGTTTGCATCACATAATTGGTGAGAGCCATCCGTCCCATCGCTCTCATCGGATCGAGCAAAACACGAAATGTTTTGAGCCGAAGGAGCAGCAGCAATACACACATATAGGAGAAAGTGACAACCGGGGCGATCAGCAAACCTGCTTTTATAAAAGCGTTCCCTTGTTCGAAAACAGCATCGCCCGTACCATCTAGAACAAAATACGAAAACGGCCCGTCCGGTGCCAAGCTGTACTGATAGATTAAAGCGATAACTGCAAGCGGAATGGAAGCCGCTGCGATCCATGCGAACGCTCGCGGTCGGCTTTTGACCCAATCCATCACCTCATATTGCCCCGCCGCAATCCCTAGCCAAATAAGGGAAAGAGGCATAATTCCCTTTATCCCCATTACGCAGGCTGCGATCAGCAAAAGGAATCCTCCGAGCACGTTGATCCAGCGCTTTACTTTATAGAAAGGAAGCAGCAGCAAGCCGCAAACGGCATAAACCGCCAGCGCCTCTCCAGGATGAAAAATCATATGCGCAAGCCCCATTAGAAACAAAAGGACTACTCTTGCCAAAAACAATAAATAACCGTTTCGCCCTTTCGCATTCGCTCTTGAAATAAACAAATAAAAACCGATGCCGAACAAAAACGAAAAAATGCTGAAAAACCGCGCTTCCCCAAACATATAAAGTGCCTTTTGATAAACCTCATCGCTTGTGCCGGGCATCGGCTCCGGAATGTGGAGCAATCCTATTACATTCAATAACAAAATGCCCATCAAGGCGAAGCCTCTTAAATAGTCCAGTTCATCCAGCCGCCCAGCGACCGTCGATTGCTTTGTCATTGTATTTCCCTCGTCTCTTTCTTTTGATCGGTTTCAGTATAAACGGGGAGCGCATATTCAAACCATCGATTTCCCTTACGCCTAATATGACAAAGCTGTAAGAAAGCCGCCGTTGTGCTATAGTAGTTTCATTCTAGTCTATTTATCCGTTTTACTAGCTATCAGAGCTGCCCTATGTCTTGGAAAAAAGGAGCCACTTTTGCATGAACATACGCAACATCGCCGTTATTGCCGCTTTTTTTATCGTTTACGGCTGTTTAGCCGGTTTTATCGGATGGAACGGCTGGATTTATTTATCTTACCTCACCGACTGGGAAAGTCCCGTCGTGTATTCCGCACTAATCGCCTTTCTTGCCTTCGCCTATATTATTGGCCGCGTGGGGCAGTCGACCTCGTTCCGCCCGATCGCCGAACCTGTTAAACTGGCGGGCTCTTATTGGTTTGCCCTTTTACAATATGGCATCCTTATTTTCCCCATTGCCGATCTTGCGGCGTTGCTCCTTAAATGGGGCGGCGCATCCGAACAAATTTACATTTTGACCGTAGGCTCGATCGCTGCTCTACTGCTGGCAATCCTTCTGCTGATGGGTTCCCGCAACGCCTGGAGTCCCGTTATCCGCCATTATAAGGTCAGCATTGCCAAACCGGCTGCCGGTCGGCGCAAGCTCACCATTGCAATGGCCTCCGATCTGCATTTGGGCACCGTTATTGGCAACCGGCATTTGGAAAGATTGCTGGACAAAATCGACGAGATCAAACCCGACATCATTATGCTGCCAGGCGACATTCTCGACGATGACATCGCTCCATTTTTAAATAAAGGAATGCCGGCCGTGCTTGGACGGCTTAAAGCCCCGCTAGGCGTATTTGCCGTAACGGGAAATCACGAATACATTGGCGGAAAAGTGCCCCCGTTTGTTGAGGAGTTGAACAAAATCGGCATTCGGGTGCTTATGGACGAAACGGCTGTTGTCGATGGAAGCTTTGCCGTCATTGGCCGGAAGGACAAAGCCGCGGGGAAAAACAACCGCAAGTCAATCGCCGAGCTAGTAGCGCCGCTTGACTCCAGTACGCCGCTAATCCTTTTGGATCATCAGCCTTCCGATTTGATCAGCGCGTCGGAAAACGGAATCGATTTGAGCTTATCGGGACATACGCACCGGGGGCAAATGGCCCCAAACCACTTAGTAACGAGACGAATGTTCGCGCTTGATTGGGGATACAAACAAATAGGTGGCCTTCACGCCATCGTGTCTTCCGGTTTCGGGTTTTGGGGACCACCTCTTCGTATAGGAAGCCGTTCCGAGGTGTTGAAAATCGAGGTGGAATTTCAAGCCGATGGGGCTATCCCGCAACGTTAACGTCAGATGAACTAGTCCCTCATGTAAAATGAAAAAGCCTTCAAAACCACCAATACAGTGGGTTTGAAGGCTTCTTTTTGTATTGCTACATCCGATTCCGGGATCGGTATAAGAGGTAAATAAAAAACGGTGCGCCGATGGCGGAAGTAAATACGCCAACCGGAATGTCGAGCGGAAGAAAGATCGTTCGTCCAATCAAATCGGCAACGATGACTACAATTGCCCCTAGCAAAGCGCTGATTGGAAGAACCCGGTTCATAACGGGGCCGACTAGACGTCTTGCCATATGAGGCGCTATAAGTCCTACAAAGCCGATAACCCCGCCAATGGATACGGCGGAGCCCGCCAGCGCCACGCTAAGCAACACGAGCAGCAGTCGATGGCGTTGAAGCGGGGAGCCGAGACCGATAGCAAGCTCGTCGCCGAGCAGTTGAGCATGAATGTTCCGGGAATTGAAATAAACAATAACGAGCAACACGGCTGTCCATGGCAGCAAAGCGGCCACATGAGTCCATGAGGAACCGTATATAGTGCCGGTCAGCCAAATATAAGCGGAAATAGCCGAATACGCCGGAGAAAACGCCAGCAAAAAGGAAGTGCCCGCCGACAACAACGAAGCGACGCCAATTCCGACAAGGACAAGGCGCATGGAATTGACTCCTTTTTTCCATGCAAGCAAATAGACGAGCGACGCCGCCAAAAAAGCGCCGATAATGGCCGCCAGCGGCAAAAATTGAATGCTGACCACGCCCGGAAGCACAGTTAGGAAAATAACGGCTCCAAGCGATGCGCCGCCTGTAATGCCGACCACGTCCGGAGCGGCAAGCGGATTGCGGATGACCGATTGCAAAATAGCGCCGGCAATTGCGAGCGATGCGCCAACCAGCATAGCGATGACAAGACGGGGCGCCCGAAGCGAATTGATGATAATGGTATCTTCTTCGCTTCCCCTACCCGTTAGCGCCAGCCATACCCGCCCAGGGCCGATCATCGATTCACCTAAGATGAGATAGGCGATAGCCATAATGACGGCAAGCAAGGAGAGCCAAATAGCCGCCCGTTTAGTCGGACCGTGAAGCTTTGGCTTCGGTCCTGCTGTATTCCATGATGTTGCAGGAGAACTCATCGTTTGGACATCTCCTTCCGCGCAAGATAGATAAAGAATGGCGCGCCGATTGCTGCCGTCATAATGCCAACTGGAATTTCAAGCGGAATAATGATAAAACGAGCGGCAATGTCCGCAATGAGCAGCAAGCTTCCTCCAAGCGCTGCGCTGTAAGGCAGGAGCCAGCGATAATCGATGCCGGCCAGTCCTCTGGCGATATGCGGCACAATAATGCCAATCAGCCCGATTGGACCCGCTACCGCTACTGCGCTGCCTGCAAGCAGAATAACGATCACTCCCGCAGCCAGCTTCACAAACCCGATATGCTGTCCTAATCCTTTAGCCGACTCTTCTCCCATCAGCAACAGGCTCCATTGTCTGGACAGTGCAAACGCCCCAATCCATCCGGCTGCCATATAAGGCAAAACGGGAGTCAGCATATCCATCGTACGGCCCGCAACGGAGCCGGTCAGCCAAAACAGCACGTCCTGCAAGCCGCTTTCGTCGTGTACAAGCATTCCTTGTGTAATGGACGAAAATAAAGCGGTTAAAGCTGAACCGGCCAAAATGATTTTGAGCGGAGACAGCCCGTCCCTCCCCAGCGACCCAAGAAAATACACTAACCCTGCCGCGATGCCTGCCCCAAAAAAGGAAACCCACATCAATGCGGATGTCTCCCGAATGGATAGCACAGTAATCGCTGCTACGACAGCAAGCGCCGCGCCCGCGTTAATGCCAAGCACGCTTGGCGAAGCGAGCGGATTGCGCGTTACCGCCTGCAAAATCGCACCCGCGATCGCCAGCGATCCCCCTACCGCAGCCGCCACCATCGCCCGCGGCAGTCTCGCTTCTCTCGCGACTACTTGATCCATATCGCCATTGTTATAGTTAAAAATCGACGCCCATATATCCTGCCATCCGATGGATACGAAGCCGTATCTGACGCTGCACAGGAAACTGATTCCGAGCAGCAGGAAGCTGACCAGCAATCCTGCGCCGCGATAGAAGTTTTTATTGGTTTCCATCTTCATGTCCGCTATCCGTTCCTCTCACGCTAGGCATACGCAACAAAAGAATGAGCCGAAGGCTCATTCTTTCTTGTTGCTCATTCTTTTTGTAAATATGGCTTAGTCCAAACCGAAGTAGAAGTACAGGTCATCCAGCATCAGCTTCGCCGCAAGCGCGCCGCCGGACAGGTTCCATGTTACGGAGTTGACTTTATAGTATTTTTTGTTTTTAACGCCTTTCAAGTTTTTCCAAAGCTCGCTGCTCGTCCATTTCTTCTGGTGCTGCAAAATCGCGCCGTCTCCGTCCCAATCCGTTGTGAAGTCAAAGATGTAGTCGCCGTCAAGCAAGCTTACTTGCTCTAGGGAAGTAACGGTAATAATGTCTTGGCCTGTTGCAGCTTGAGCCTTTGGCTCTTTGAAGCCCAGCTCTTGGAATACATTATAAGCAAAGCCGTAGTTGTAAGCGCGAGCCGATCCGTTCGGGTTGATACGGATAATGGAAACTTCAGCTCCTTTGTCTTTAGCAGGAAGCTTGCGTTTGAAGTCGGCAACTTGAGCTTTCCAGTCCGCCATAAATTGAGTTGCAATGCTTTCCTTGTTCAATACTTTGGACATGACTTGCAAGTTATCCTGCCAATCCGCAAGGTCCTTCGTCAAAACAGTCGGAGCGATTTTGCTCAATTGAGCGTAAACTTTTTCGTGACGGTCTTTTGTTCCGATAATAACGTCTGGCTTAAGAGCAACGATCGCTTCCACGTTCGGTTGTGTCTCGTCGCCAAGCGTTTTAGTGCCGATCAGGCTGGAGCGGATGTACTCGTAGAAAGGCTGTTGAATGTAAGATTCAACCGCGCCGACAGGCTTCACTTTCAGCAAGACGGAAATGTCTACACCAGCGTTAAAAAGAACAACTACACGTTTAGGAACTTTGTTCAGTGTTGTTGTGCCAAGGTCATGTTTGAACGAACGTTTTGTCTCCAAAACAGCAGTCGACGTTCCGTTGTTCCAAGTTACCCATACGCCAAGGGACTCCCCTACAAAACGAAGCGGCACAAGAAGGCTGCCGTTTACATTGATCGGAGCTGCGTCCAGTTTAACAGCGCCGCCATTGATTTTTGCGTTTTTGCTGCCTTGAGTCAGTTCAACAGTCGTGCTTCCTTTTTTGATTGTTGCTTTTTTCGTTTTGGCATCGTAGCTAACTGTGCCGCCAAGAGATTTTGCGATTGCCGCATATGGAACAAACGTGCTGCCGCTCACGATGCGAGGGCTTACGTTAAAGCTTTGTTTTTTTCCGTCAATCGTGACGTTAACCGTTTTTGCAGCGGCTGTCGCAGCCGTTACTGGTGCAATCGACGCAATTAGAGCAATACACAACATAAGGGCGAGCATTTTACTTCTTAATTTCATTTGTCCATTCTCCTATCAAATATGAATTAATAATAACTGTGCTGTTTGTTGCCGGCTTGCTTTTGCGGGGTAAATCCATTACTGGCTGGCTTGCTTCAAGTCGCGAACTCCTTGATAAAGCGAATAGTCCAAGTCAACGAGCAGCGTCTTATCCCATTCTTTGGCGCGGACACCCGTCAGAAGCTGGCCAATCTCGCCGTTTAATTGCTCATGGCGTTCCGGCTGCTCCGCTAAAACATCAGAGCTGACGGCTTTCCAATAGGACGCCAATTGTTCGGCCTGTTTGATCGCTTCCTCCCGTTCATCCGATTCTACCGCCTGTTTGAACGTTTTGATCAAACTGGACATTTCATCCAGCGCCGCTGCTTTGTCTTGCACGTCCGCAGCCGCAATATCGGCAAAAGGATCGCCTTGCCCGCCTGAAGCGGAGCTTTCCTTTCCAACCTTCCCAGAATCGTTGACCTTCTCGCTCGAACCGGCTGATGCGCAGCCTGTTAGAAGTATGACGACCAGAATCATAAGCGATAAGTATCGAATTGCCAAAACCTCCAGACTTTGTGAATGATAATCATTTTCAAGTACAATTGTACAAGTCGCCATTTTTGTTTTGTATACACGAAATTGTCAATTTATCATGGACAAAATTTTCACCCCCTCCTTTTCACCTTTGAAATTACGGTTGCCGGATTGTCGTAAAGTTGCTACACTTGTGAATGATTATTATTATCAATGAGAAATGAAAAACTATTTTTTAGCAAAGGACTGCTTATTATGAGCAACCTCTCTTATTTATCTTGTTACCCTCTGTCGATTACCGCGCTTTATTATAAAGAGGGCTTCCGCTCCTCGCCTTTTTATGCCGAAGACGGCATGATCGGCATCGTGCAAGGGGGACAGGGCATGTTGTTTCCCGAAAAGGCCGGAGCCAAGCACCTTCAAGAGGGTTCCTTTTTTTTCGCGCATCCCGGTGAATCGTTTGAGCTCATGGCGGACCCTGGAAACAGCTTGAAGCTTACGTTATTGCAATATCGCGCATTAACGGTAGAAGGAATGGATGGCGGCTCGGCCTCGGCGCTTAATATGCTTCAAGGGAACGGAGCGGCTCATCGCGCCTCTTCATCCCTTACCGAATCATTGCTTGCACAGCTTCGCCAAGCGATGGGCGAGCAGGGAGCCATTAGCGATATACGGAAGCAATTTGCCTTATATGAACTTATTCTTCATCTTCATGCCCATCAACAATCGAACAGCAAAAGCGGCAACGAATCGCTGCAAGCTACGATAGACTATATGGAGCAGCGGCTGTCAAAACCTTTGCAAATGAGCGAGCTGCCGCAGCTGGCCGGGATGACTCCAAGCTCCTATTGCCGGGCTTTCAAAAAGTTGACCGGCTTTACGCCCGGCGGATACTTGACCCAACTGCGCATGCTGAAAGCAAAAGAGCTGATGACGGACAAAAGCGTTACTTTAAGAGATATCGCCGTCAGCGTCGGCTATCAGGACGAGCTATATTTTAGCCGCGTGTTCAAAAAGACAGAGGGCATTTCGCCGTCCGTTTACTTGAAGCGCCGCGATCGGCGCATAGCTGTCGTCAGCAGCCTTTTCTTGCAGGATCATCTGCTCGCTCTAGGCATTTTGCCTATCGCTGCGCCAAGCTTTCCTACATACTTCACTACTTCTACCGGATTTCCAAGTTATTTGCACGACCGACTTAACGGCACTGTAGCTTTGGATGCCGAACGGCCGATCCGATCGAGCGATGTCATACACCTGTCGCCGGATATGATTTTAAGAACGAAGCTCACTCATGATTTGGGAGACAAACATTGGGGCGAAGATGCAAGCGCCATTCTGATCGATTATTCCACCACTTGGGAGCAGTACTTCCGCACCATCGCCGCTAAAGTGGATCGGAAGCCGGAAGCGGAGCGCGTCATTCGCAATCTGTCGCTCCTGGAGCAAGAAGCACGGCGCAAGCTGGAGTCGGTATCGAAACAAGGAAAATGGACCATCATCCGGCTGCTGCCCGGCAATTGCAGACTGTACGGAAATCAGGATCATGCGTTTACGGAGCTGTTTTATGGACGGCTGCAATTCCAGCCCGATGAAAGAAACTCGCACGGCTCCTATTTGGACGACGCTTTCGACCGGCTGGTCGAATTGAACCCGGAGCAGCTGCTCATTATTTGGAGCGAAGAGCCTGCCATCAATGAGTTTGCGTCCGATCCAAGATGGCAGCAGCTTAGAGCGGTCAAGGAAAGCCGGGTCTATTACCCGGACAGCCGGGAATGGGATCCTTGGGGGCCAATCGGAAGAGAGCATATGATCAAGGGAATGCTTCGATTTTTTGGCAGGCTGTAGAGTGAGCGGAACCTCCTATATCTGTTGGCGGCGGTTAAAAAGTTTTCCCAAGGGAAACATAATCGCGGGATGTATATCCGAATAGTCACAGTGATGGAGGTTAACATGCTGCTCATCTACGCTATCGCTTTACTGTTTGGCGGATTATTAACTGTAAACGGCATTTTTGCTTATCAAAGCAAACATATCGACTCCGCTTTTTGGACTACCGTTTGGTTTCAATTCAAGCTTCTCCCTGTCTTTTTTGCGGCGAATGTCATGATTGGCTACGGCATTAAATTTTTGCATCGCTCCTTTAGCAATCTGACTTTTGCCCTTACCTTGTCCAAAGGCATTGAAATTTTGGTTTGCATCGCGCTTGGCGCTTTACTGATGAAGGAAATGCCGAAATGGAATACTGCGGCAGGACTTGCGATGGTCATTGCGGGATTTTGGCTGACGAGATGGAATGCGGGCTAAAATAGCCGATACCATTTCGTGTCATACGTTATATAGTGGTAAAAAAGAATGAAGGGTGGCCGTTCGCTTTGGAACAAGCGACATCAGCGCCAAAGGAAAAGCGATTGCTCGCGATCTCCGATATTCACGGGCATAAGAGAGGTTTTCGCCGCCTTTTGGCAGAGGCTCAATATAGTCCCGGCAATGATCAACTCGTTATGCTTGGGGATTATATAGATGCCGACAATCCCGCCACTTGGGATACGCTGGAGCTTGTTCGCGAATTGACGGAGCTTGGCGCCGACGCCATCCCCGGCAACCAGGAGCTGAAGCTCCTCGCTTTTACCAAAAACAGAGGCAAAGGGAGAGGCGTTATTCCGGGCAAGCAGCGACAATACGCCAAATGGATCAGGTCGCTGCCGATCAGCATAATCGACCGCGGAATTTTGTTCGTTCATGCCGGCATTAGGCCGGGAATCTCTCTTATGAAGCAATCGATCCGGGATATGACGGAAATACGGGAGCCTTTTTTATTTTGCCCCCTCCACGAGCTTGGCGCGCAAATCGACGGGGATGACAGCAATGTCCCCGAGCCGCAGTGGCGAACCGTGATGTTCGGCCATACGCCAACGTTCAAGCTGGGAGCCGCGCCCGGCTGCATTTGGTCGGATGAGAGGCGGGTTGCCCTTGATACCGGAGCAAAGCACGCTCAGCGCTTGACGCTGCTTGACGTGAGCGGATCGATCGCATATTCCTGCGCCACGTATCCAAACTATCAAAGCGATGATTTCCGCATGGAACCGGTCTTCTTAACCGGGGGCGGATCATCGGTTTAACCTCATGCGCCACACTTGCGCAAAGCGGGCATAAATGAGAAAAAGCGCAAGCTCCAAGGCACTGTTCGCCGTAGAGCTTGCGCTTTTTAGTTTTTGCTGCTTCTCTGTTTTTTTGGCAGCAGTTTAATTTTAGAATACTTTCATTAGGCCGCTGCGCCACGCAGCATGCTTTTCATATAACTTCTGCTCGCCAGCAAAAAATAAACGGTTTGCATGAATACGTAGATTCCGATAACAACAAAGGAATACATCCAATTGGACGTTTGCATCAAATTATCGAGCGAAGCCATAGCGAACAACGCGTGGCTGATCCCTACAATACACGGGATAAAAAAGATGATCGCAATTTGTGAAACGACCGTTCTGCGAATTTCTTTGCGCGTCATGCCGATTCGAGACAATCCTTTGAACTGAGCCTGATCCTCTTGAATTTCCGTAAACAGCTTGAAGTAGATCATGCTGCCTGCGGCAATAAAGAACAGCAAGCTGATAAACATTCCGATAAACAGTGTTAATGCCACCATCTCGTTTGTTTCGGCGAAACGCTCCACCCTTGAAAAATCGATTTCGGTTTCATACCCTTGAGCAACGAGCGGGTCCAGCTTTTTAACAGTACCTAGCGACTTTTCCCAACCCACTATTTCGTATCCGTAGAAGACCCGCCGCTCCTCTTCAGGAAGTTTCGAAATCGTGTCAACGAACGTAAGGTCGTCCATAACAAACGTAGCGCTATTGGAATCGATCCAGTTGTTCATAACAGAGCCTTCAACCGTTTCCGAAATCGGAAACTCGACCGGCTTACCGTTGATTTTCCCCGTAGCCGTTCCGTCCACATACTTCTTTTTGTAAAAGTTATCGAAAATCAACGTCAATTTGCCGCTTTCCGGAACGATTTCCTGCTTTCCCTGCTCCTTGGCCATTCGATTGTAGTCCGTAGCGGAAATGATCATGGCATCTCGCCAAAAGTCCGTTTCCTCATAACTGCCGAGCTGAACTTCGTCGCTTAATTTAGCCGAGTAGCTGGCAAGTCCGATCCCGATCACTTTTTCTTCCTTGCTGAAACGGTGTCCGTCTTCCTTCACGATCCGTGTCAATTTATCCCGGTCAATCACGTTTTGGGAATGCAAACCCTTTTCCACAAAAGCGAGAGAGAAAGGAGAATTTTGCAGCACGGTCTGCTTGCCTTGAATTTGCATAATGTAAACCGTCCCAAGAGCAGTCATAATGACGGCGCTCAAAATGGATACCACAAACAAAATACGGGCATTGTCTCTTATTTTATAACCCAATTGCGCGAAAATAAGCATGTTTGTTTTCCGGTAATAAAGCGAAGGGCGCTTTTGGATAAAACGTAAAACAACGATGCTAAGCTGCGTGAACAATAAATAAGTTCCTACTACGACCGTTATCAAAATCGGAAGCGACAAAAGGACAAATGATTCGTTGTTCATAATAAGAGCCATCCCATAGCCGGCAAGAAGACAGAATGCGCCGATTCCGACAAGCCACGGCGAATAGATCAGGCTGCCTTTAGGCTTTTTTGACGCGCTCAAAAAATCGATAATTTCTGTACGTCCCATCCGAATTACGGTCCAAAACGAAATGAGCAGAAACAGAGCAAAAAATCCGCCCGCCGTTATCCAAACCGCTTGGAGCGGCACCGCAAAGGCAATCGTTTCCTCCATGCCGAGAAGGGCGCCCAGCGCCATAAAAAACAGCTTGCTGAACAAAATGCCCGCTCCAATGCCCGCTGCGATAGACAACAGAGCAATAAACATATTTTCATAAATGACGAGCTTGCGGAGCTGAGCTTTTGTCATGCCGAACAATGTGAACAGACCAAATTCCTTTTTCCTCGTCTTCAAGAATGCGGAGTTGGAATACATAATAAACAGGAACGAAAACACAATGATGATGTACAAGCAAAACTGCATGCCGCTGCGAACTTTGTCCGCCCCCATAATACGTCCGTTTAGAACGTCGGGATGGTTCAAAAAAGCCGCATAAATATAAAAGATCAAAACGGAGAAGACGCTGCTTAAGAAAAATGCGCTGTAGGAGCGCCAATTCCCTTTTACATTGCTAAGCGCGAGCGAACGGAACGTCATCGAAATTCCCTCCCAGCACGCTTAGAGCGTCCAATATTTGCTGGAAAAACGCTTGCCGGTTGGAGCCCCGGCGAATTTCCGAAAAAAACTTTCCGTCTTTTATAAAAATGATTCTTTGGCAATAGCTCGCGGAGAACGGATCATGCGTTACCATCAGAACGGTAGCTTTGAACCGCTCGTTCATATCTTTTAGGGAATCCATTACATCCTTTGCGGCTTTGGAATCCAGATTGCCCGTCAATTCATCGGCCAGCACAAGCGATGGCTTGTGAATAATGGCGCGCGCGATAGCCGCTCTCTGCTTTTGTCCCCCGGAAACCTCATAGGTGCGCTTGCTCAAAATAGGAGCGATTTGCAGCAGCTCCACAATCAGCTTTAGCCGCTCCTCGATCACTTTCGGACTCATCCCTTCCATCACAAGCGGAAGAATGATGTTTTCTTTAATCGACAGCGTGTCCAGCAAGTTAAAATCTTGAAAGACGAACCCAAGCTCTCTTCTGCGGAACAAAGCCAGCTTATTGTCGGTCAGCTTCGTCGGGTTTACCCCGTTTATTTCAATTGCTCCGGAAGTTGGGCGGTCAATGGTCGCCAGCAAGTTCAGAAGCGTCGTTTTGCCGCTGCCCGACGGGCCCATAATGCCGACGAATTCTCCCGCTTCCACCTGCAAATCGATATCTTCCAACGCTTTATAAATGACGTTCCCTTTGCTGCTGTATATTTTGGACAATCCTTGCGCTCTAAGTACGCTCATAACCTTTTGTATCCTCCCCGGAATGATGTATCGTGCTTCTATATGTATCCAGTATATCCCCGGGGAAAACGATAACCCATCGATTTGCCTTTCAATTTAAAAACGGCAAGCTTACATTATTGTCACCTGAACGGCTCTAGTCCATAACATGGATGCCGCCAGTGTTGAATTCAACGATAAATGTTGTGCCTTCCCCAAGCCGGGACGACACTTTCAGCGAATGGCCGAGCCTGCTGCATACCTTCTTGGCCAAATAAAGTCCCATCCCGGTTGATTCACCCGTCGTCCGCCCGTTTTCCCCTGTAAAAAAGGGATCGAAAATACGAGGCACATCATGCGGAGCGATGCCGATCCCCTCGTCGATGACTTCAAGCTTGCTGAACGTTTCGCCAAGCGTCGTCATACGGAACAGCAGCGTTTTGGCCCCCGGCTTGCCTTTACTGTATTTAATTGCGTTGCTGATGAGCTGATTAAGCACAAAAACAATCCATTTCTCATCCGTCTCCACTTCAATCTCCCCTTCGATTCTGGGGAAAATGGAATACCGGATGCAAAGCCGCTTATGCGTATTGACCGCTGCCCTAATCAAATCGTGGAGCGGCACTCTACGAACGTGTAAATCCAGCTCGAACTTGTCGAGTCTAGCCGTCTGGAGCATCATATCGAGTCCGCGGCTTAATCTGTCCGTCTCTTCTTGCACGCTGCTCATAACCGCTTTCCACGCTTCCGCTTCGTCCGGCGGCTGCTGAAGCGCTTCTTGCGTGTGCAAGTCGATGACCGATACCGGCGTTTTCATATGATGAACCCATTGAAACACAAAATGATTATGCAACTCCTGCCCTCGTCTATGCTTATTAAGCTCGTTTAAATAGGCCCGGTGCTGGTCTAGCAGCAAATTGGAGACGAGGCGCTGCTCGCCCGTTGCCATCGATTGAATAATCGTCGCCGCCTGCAAATCATCCGATCGGTCCAGCGCTTCTCTCAATTGTTTAAAATAATACCGCTGCCGCAAATAGTCCAGCCCTAGCCATACTCCAAGAGCAGACAGCGAAAGCACGATAAAATAAAAAATCGTTCCATTATCGACAAGGCCGGGATACCGCTTCCGCTCCAGCAAAAATAAGCCGCACCCAAGGCCGATAACGGCAATGACGCACAGCGCAAGCAGCACTCTGTCTTTCAAAAACAAGGTGATCATGGCGCCTCTTCTTCGGCGGCTCATCGATGTTCACCTTCGCTGCGATCATCCAGCGTCAGCTTGTACCCTTGGCCCCGGATCGTCTCAATCGCTCTCGGCAGCCCTAGCTCCTCCAGCTTTTTTCTAAGCCGGGTTACATTGACCGTCAATGTATTGTCATCGACGAACTGCACGTCGTCCCAAAGCGCCTCTAGAAGCGTTTCCCGCGAAATGACATGCCCCGGCTTCCGAAGCAAACATTCCGCGAGAAGCCCTTCGTTTTTCGTCAGTTCAACGCGAGCCTGATTCCATTCCAGTTCATTGCGGCTCATGTGCAGCTTAAGTCCGGAGGCCGCAAGCTCCGAGGAGCCGCTTCCCGCTTCTTCTCCCGCTGGGCCCCCTCCGGCCGCATTCGCATACTCGCCGTAAGCTCTTCTAAGTGCGCTGCGCACTTTTGCCGTCAGAAGCTCCAACTGAATCGGCTTTGTAATATAATCGTCGCCGCCGTTTTCAATAGCGAGCACTTGATCCATTTCGCCAGCGCGCGCGGAAATAAATATAATCGGCACGCTGGAGCGAAGCCTGATTTGCCTGCACCAATAATAACCGTCAAAATAAGGCAGGTTAATGTCCAGCAATACAAGCTGCGGATCAAACTTCGTTAGCTCCGGCATCAACTCCCGGAATGCCGTCGCCGTTTCGGCGATGTAGCCGTATTGCTCCATTCTATTTTTTAAAATAGCGGCGATTTTGTTGTCGTCTTCTACGATGAAAATACGATACATAGCGCGAACGTTCCTCCTGTCGCCGAATAATGCGGCGAATTTCTTCTCTCACCCTTTCCACTATTATAAACTTCTATCGGCAAACTAGTCGAACTTCCTTTGGCCCTTTGCCATGCTCGTCAACTGTTGCCTGCCGTTACTCCATCCGATTTTGCCCCGGAGCCGAACAGCTTAGAACAAGTCGCTTTAATCCACGGGAGTACGAAACGGTCTCCGCCAAAACGGCCAGCGTTGCTTCCAGCCAGCATAATGATAAAACCGAGCAGCAGCAGCCACGGATTCATGCTTACGGAACCAGAGAACATAAATATAAAATTAAGCATCAGCCCGAAAAAGACAGCCGGCAGCGTCAATGTGCCCAAAATAAGACCGAGTCCGACCAAAAACTCTCCCCATGGCACGAGGAAATTGATCATATCGATATTAGGCAAAGCAAAATGCTCCAAAAAGGCGTTGTAAGTCGGATACATCGCCTCCCCCGTTGCCCGATCCATTACAGGATTGGCAAGCGCATTGTTGACATATCCCGAAGCATCAAACGTTTCAACCCCCGTTAGCTTGTTCCAGCCTGCATCCAGCCATTTGTACCCTAACAAAATGCGTATAATCGTAGCTAGCCCAGCCATCCATACGTTTTCACTCCAAAACTTCTTAATCATAATCCATCTCTCCCATCATAAATATATAACTATCTAATAAATAAAACGCTTACATATCGACTAATTACGGAAAACTTAAGTTCCGGCCCGCTTGTCTGCGCTTCTTTACTCTGCTATTGTGAGTAATCTATCCGCTGATGCTCCTGCCGCCAACTATAGCTCGATCCTGCATTAAGTCCCTTTCGCGTCGCGGTCCTCCTTTCATACCGGGGTGCACTCAAAATGGTCCAGTTCGCTCACCCCCTGCATTCGAATGGATAGTGTTGCACCTATAGAATAGACAAATTTTTCTTATTTGTATATAAATTTGATATTTTTGTTGGTTATGTTTATTTTTCGACACGGTGGATACAACAAAAAAGAACAGCCGCTATCCATTTGGAAGCAGGCTGTTCCTTTGCCAATCCTTATTTATTTAAGTAGCCTTCAGTTACCAGCTGCCCTTCGACAAATGCTCCAAAATAGCTTTTAATTCCCCGTCATGCTGGGCTCTTTCGTTGTCTTCGCCCTTGATTTCTATTTTGGTTACATCCAGCTTATAGTCGCCGCCCGTTGCCGGAGCGAAAATAAGCTCTCGCTCATTTTCCAGCTTCACTTTATATCCGAGCTGTGAAAAGGCGCTAATAAAGTCCGATATATCCGGCGACTTCTTCTCTGGGAGCATAATAAGTGCCCGAAGCTCCTTCGTTTCGTCTGCCCGAATCACTTTGAAATGGAAGATGCATTCTTTCATGTCTTACCTATCCCTTCTTCAAGCTGTTGTCCCCGGCGCATTGACTTCATTTCCCGTCTTTTTCTTAAGCTTATCGCCGACATTGGCTTTCAGCCAAGGCAACAGGAAGCGGTCGCCACCGAAGTATCCAGCATTTGTTCCCGCAATCAACACCAGCACGCCCAGCAGGATCAACCATGGGTTCGTGCTTACCGTCCCTGCGAACATAAACATAAAGTTCATCATTAGTCCGAAAAATGCCGCCGTCACCGTTAGTGCTCCCAAGATGAGGCCGATTCCTACCAGAAGCTCGCCTATAGGGATAATAAAGTTGATCAGCTTAACGTTTGGCAAAGCTACATGTTCGATAAACGCATTGTAAGTGGGATACAACGCCTCTCCCGTAGCCTTGTCCATTACGGGATTGGCCACTGCATTGCCGAGATAACCGCCCGCGTCAAACGCCTTGTCCCCCGTAAGTTTATTCCACCCCGCAGTCATCCATTCATACCCCAGTACGATTCGAATAATGGTAATAAGCCCTGCGACAATTCGATTATTTCTCCATACATTCATCATGTCCATCACTCCTTCTGTTGATGTCCTCAGTATAAATCGGACAAGCAAGAAAGAATGTGATTTTTGTCACAATGAGTCGAATTTTGGAACAGTCAATGCAACGGCAGTCCCTTGACCGGGAGCGCTATCGATGAAGAGGGTTCCTCCCGCGCTCCGCGCTCTTTCCTCCATGCTGAACAAACCGACCCCGCTGCCGCTGACGTCGCGGTCGAATCCGGCGCCTTGATCCGTTATACGGACATTTACTTCCGTGGCGCTTTCCTCGATGCTCACCTCTGCTTCATCCGCTCCGCTATATTTGGCGATATTCGTTAGAGCCTCTTGAATGACCCGGTAGATCGCCGTTTCTTTATGCGATCCAAGTCTGCCCTTTAATTGCAAATCCAGCTTCACCGCAATGCCAAAATGTTGCGAAAAACGTTCGGTATACGTTCGAATTGCCGGAGCAACGCCCAAATCATCAAGAACGGACGGACGGAGATCAGAAGCCATCCCCCTCACATCCTCCATCAACGCCGCTACGTCGCTACGCAGCTTCCCTAAGCCGCTCGCTCCTAGGCTGTTCTGGTCTCCGATCAACCTGTCGATAGAGATAAGCAGGGAAAACAAGCTTTGTCCGATGCCGTCATGAAGCTCTCGCGATATCCGCTTTCGCTCCTCTTCCTGTATGCTCATTACTTTTTCCATCATCCATTTCAAATCTCGCTCCGCTTGCTTGAGAGCCGTAACTTCCGTTCTAATCGCCAAATATTGATAAGGCCGGCCGCTGTCGCCGAGAAACGGAACAATCGTCGTATTGACCCAATAGAAGCTGCCGTCCTTAGCTTTATTTTTAATTTCGCCTTTCCATACGCCGCCTGACGATATCGTTTGCCAAAGCTGCCGGAAAAAAGATTTGGGATGATGCCCGGAGTTAATAATTCGATGATCCTGGCCGATAAGCTCCTCCCTACTGTATTTCGATATTTCGCAAAACTTATCGTTGACGTATTGAATAATGCCCTTATCATTTGTAATCGCCACAATCGACGACTCATCGAGTGCAAATTTAACATCCGAAAGCTGCTTAAGCGCCGCACGATCCGATGTACCGTCAGTCAAAGTTCAACAATCCTTTCTGCATAGCAAATTTAATAAGCTCCGGCCTCGTTTTTAGCCCCAGCTTCTCCATCAGATGGCTTCGATGCGTCTCGACCGTCTTAACGCTTATAAACAGCTGTTCTCCAATTTCTTTGTTGGTGTAGCCTTTGGCAAGCCACTCCAAAATTTCTTTCTCCCGCTCCGAAAGCGTTTCGTATGGACCGCCATTTTCTTTGCCGTCCCGCTGACGCGCCATATATTCCCCCATCAGCCTTTTGGTTGCCGTTGGGTACAGATAAGCGTCTCCCGATGCTACTGTCGTTATAGCGGACACCAGCTCGTCATGAGGCGCGTTTTTTAAAATATAGCCGGAAGCGCCTATAGCAACGGCCCTAAACAAATATTCATCATCATCATGCATCGTCAAAATGAGAATCGCCATTTTCGGAAACAGCTCTTTAAGTTCAGCCGCTGCCGTCAATCCGTCTTTGCCATGCGGCATGCTCAAATCCATTAGCACCACATCGGGAACAAGCCGCTTCGCTTTGTCGATCGCCTCGTCCCCTTCAGACGCCTCGCCTACTACTTCAATGCCGTGACGGCCGCCAAGCAGCATCGCAAGGCCCGAGCGAACTATGGCGTGATCATCTACAATTAGCAGTCTGATCATCGGGTCCAAATTCCTCCTTTGAGCCGAATGTCTAGCTTTATTATAACAAATCTCCGCAGCCGGTTATTGTTTTCGTTAATTCGACGGCCTTTTGCAATTGCTCATGACCGTACCCGATATTTTCCCTTCTTCCGATGAGGAGCACGCCTGCTTGATCGGTTAGCTGCCCTGAGGCAAGAGGAATCGCCGCCGCCGTCATCAGCTTTTCCGTCATAAAAATAGCCTCTCCTAGCTTAAAACGGTCCCTCTCATCCCAGCCTTGCTCCAGCTTAAGCGGTCTGCCTGCCCGAATAGCCGCTCCCGTTAACCCGAGCGAAGCCTTCTGTCGGATCAATCCCGTCCTTGTGCTGATGCCTCCGTTTACATGCCGCCATTCAAGCTTGCGGCTCACCTGGTCTACTGTGCCGTAGGCGGCCAAATCGCTGCCGGTCTCTTGCCGAATCCAAGCGCAAAGCTCATCTATTTTTCGTTCTTCCCCGTTCTCTTCCTTACCGATCATATTACGTACATCCTCTCTACAAGCCGGTTTCCAAAGCTTGCCGCCCGTTCCCCCGGCAATGCCGCTTCTTCCATTATAAAACGGCCTTTGGACGATGTATGTCGGGGTAAACTACGAATTCATTCAGGGAACACCCCTATTGTGAAGTAAAATGAAAAAGACCTCTTGCGCTTTGAACCATCAAGGTTCGCTGCACAAAAGGTCTGACACTTTTCATTTGTCAAATTAGCACTCGCCCGCAGCAGCCGGCTTGCCTGCATCCTTCGCCGTGCGGAACGAGGAGCCGCAGCCGCAAGTTGCGCTCGCATTCGGATTTTCGATCGTGAATCCGCCACCCATTGCCGATTCCTTATAATCGATAACGAGTCCGTACAAATATTTAATGCTATCCGCGTCTACCACAACCTGAAGGCCCTGTGCGTCAATCACTTGGTCGCCGTCATTCCGCTCGTCGTCAAAGCCCATTCCATAAGAAAAGCCGCTGCAGCCGCCTTCTTTGACGCCGACACGAAGAAACAAATCTGGGGAAGCTTCCTGCTCCAGCATTTCTTTTATTTTTTCAGATGCCTGCTCACTGACCGTGATCATCCTACATCCCTCCATTTAGTACAGGTTGAAGGTCAAAGCGATGTCTGCCTTCACTTACTTATCCATAGTATACCCCACAAACTGCGGTTGCTCAAGGGCTGTCTTCCCCTTGACGCTTTGCCGCATTACCGCCGCAACCAGCTATCAGATTCGACTTTACTGTTGCCCGTGGTACGTGTGAGGTTTATAATAGTTACAGCTAATTAGACGTTAATTCAAGTTATTTTTTTCACAAACTCCCAATTCCATTTTGATAAAGGAGGGCTCCCATGAACGTCATTATACCGACACAAGAAAGTCAAATGGGGCATATTATCGAGAAAGTGCGTCATGGACAGCGGCTAACGCTCGAAGACGGGGTATTTTTATATGAATCCGACGATCTTCTAACGATTGGGCAGCTAGCCAACGAAGTTGCGCTTCGCAAAAACGGCAAAAAAGTTTATTTTATCGAAAATATGAGCCTTTATTTCACCAACGTTTGCGAAGCCCACTGCGCTTTCTGCAACTTCCGCAAAGATGATGGCGATCCTGGCGCATATACGCTAACTGGCGAGCAAATGATCGAATATGTCGATCAGCATTTCCATCCGGGCGTTCGCGAGTTTCATATTGTTGGCGGACACAACACGCATGTTCCGTTCCAATATTATGTCGATTCGCTAAAGGCGCTCAGAGAGCGCTACCCCGATGTGACGCTTAAAGCCTATACGGCGGCGGAGATTGACTTTTTCTCGCGGATTAGCGGACTAAGCTACAAAGAAGTTTTGCAAGAACTGATGAAAGCGGGGCTGCAATCGCTTACCGGCGGCGGTGCGGAAATTTTGTCCGATCATTACCGGAAAAAAATGCGCGTTGAAAAAGCGGACGTCTCTCAATATTTGGATGTTCACCGCACGGCTCACCATCTCGGGTTGCGCACTCATACAACGATGCTATACGGATCGATCGAGTCCAAAGAAGACCGGATTCGCCATATGATGCATATTCGCGAGCTTCAAGACGAAACAAACGGCTTTTTGGTCTTTATTCCGCTTTCGATGCAGCCGATAAATCCAAGGGCGGGCATTCGCCGCCGCAATTCCGCTTTCGAGGATTTAAAGGCGATTGCGATCAGCCGGCTTATGTTGGACAACATCCAGCACATTAAAGCGTACTTCATCAACATTGGCGTTCAGTTGACGCAAATTGCCCTTACGATGGGGGCATCGGACGCACACGGCACTATTGTCAAAGAAAAAATTAGCCATGCGGCCGGGGCTCTTACGCCGGAAGGCATTACCCGAGAAGATTTGATCTGGCTCATTAAAGGAGCAGGGCGCATACCTGTAGAGCGAGACACTTTCTACAACGAAATCAAAATTTATGAATGATTAAACAAGCGGTCGTAGGCGCAACCTACCTACAACCAACAACAACAAGCGTGGAGCTGGGGAACTCATGAGAAAATTAGTCATTTTGGGCGGCGGCTACGGCGGATTAGCCCTTGCAAATGAATTATTGGAAAAACAATTGCCGATTGACGTTTCGATTATGCTTGTGGACCGAATGCCTTTTCAAGGGTTAAAAACGGAATATTACGCTCTTGCGGCGGGAACTGTATCGGATTTGGAGCTTCGCGTCAAATTTCCGTCCGATCCTCGTTTGCAGCTCGCTTACGGCGAGGTAACAGATGTTGATATGGAGCAGCGCCTTGTTATGCTCGAAGGCCAAGACCCTATTTCTTACGATTGGCTCGTCATTGGCCTTGGCTGTACGGATAAGTATCATGGCATCGAAGGGGCTGAAGTTTATTCGACCAGCATTCAAACCTTCTCAGCAGCTAGACGCACTTACGCGCAATTGAATGATGTGAAGCCTTACGGTCAAGTGACCATTGTCGGAGGCGGACTTAGCGGAGTGGAAGTGGCTTCCGAGCTTCGTGAAAGCCGGCCAGATTTGAACATCCGGATTATTGACAGAGGTCCAAAGGTGCTTTCGGCTTTCCCGGGCAAACTTCAGGATTACGTAGCAGACTGGTTTATGGAGCATCATGTAGAAATGAGGGGCAATGTCACGCTTACTCGTTTGGAACAAGGATTGCTGCATGACGCCAATTCAAGCCGAGAAATTTTAACCGATGTTACGGTTTGGACCGCAGGCATTCAGCCCGTCGATCTTGTTCAACGCATGGATCTTCCTAAAGATTCGCAAGGCCGTTTAATTCTGAACGAATTTCACCAGCTCCCGGCTTACACCGATGTGTTTATTGTCGGGGACTGCGCGTCACTGCCGTTTTCGGCGAGCGGCCAAGCCGCCGGAGCGCAAGGCAAACAAATCGCCGAAGTGCTTCAAGCCATTTGGCAAAACAAAACGCCCAAGCTTGGAAAAATCAAGCTTAAAGGCGTTCTCGGCTCGCTCGGCAAAAAAAGCGGTTTCGGCTTAATGGGCGGCACCCCGATTTTGGGCAGAGTGCCTCGCCTCGTCAAAAGCGGCGTGTTATGGCGCTCTAAGCGCCATATGGGCTAGCAAGGCTTCATACGCAGCGTAGCTGCCAGTCACCTATTACAGGTCATCGAGCAGCTTGTCGAGCGCTTCTTTATCGGCTTGCTGCCTAGTTAAGGCTTTCATAATGGTATCGTATAATTGCTCTACAGTATCGGCGGCTACAATTTCTCCGTCGACCAGCGCAAACGGCTTTAAATAACATTCGCCGCAATTACCAAGGCAGCCGTATTCAATCACTTCAAAGGAGTCATCCTGCTCCAGCCGGTTCATAATGTCATCCGTTCCGTGATGCATGTTGCTGGCGCAAAACTCGATCATTGGTTTAAACATGACGATTCACCTTACTTTTTTGAACTTAGGATTGCGATCCATTTTCAATTGAATCACTTTGTACTATAATAGGGGAGAAAGGAGTTGAATGCAATGAGTGAACAAGTTCAAGATACAATGTATGACGAGGTATTGGACGTCCTGGATAAACTTCGTCCATTCCTTCAACGGGACGGCGGCGACGTAGAATTGGTTGATGTTGAGGGCGGTATTATCAAGCTTCGCTTGATGGGCGCTTGCGGCAGCTGCCCAAGCTCCACGATCACGCTGAAAGCCGGCATTGAGCGCGCACTTTTGGAAGAGGTTGACGGCGTAATCGAAGTCGTTCAAGTATTCTAATGCAAAAGAGTCTTATCTAACGGGGAAGCTGCTTCCACCGCCTAGATAAGACTCTTTTTTTAGAACATGCCTTTTATGTTAGCTCTTATAGGATCGAATCCGCCAGTAACATCGATGACATTGCCTGTCAAAAAATTCGATTTATTTTCGCATAGGAACAAGATGACGCGAGCTACGTCCTCTCCCGCTCCCGGTCTGCCAAGCGGTGAGTCAGCGTCATGCTCATGCTCCACCTCTTCGATGGACCTCTCCTTGTTCGCTCCCCGAATATCGCCAGGCCCAATGAGATTTACCGTGATGCCGAACGGCGCCTCCTCTACCGCAAGCGATTTGGTAAAAGAAACGAGCCCCGTCTTCGCTGCGGCGTATACGGCGCGATGCGGCCATGCTCTCGCTTCGTTTGCGTGGCCAAAGCCGAAATGGACAATCCGGCCCCACTTGCGTTCTCTCATCGCCGGAAGCAGCCTGTGGTCGAGCAGCATAACGCTGAGCAAATTGCCGTTCAGCAGTCTAATGATCGTTTCCTCGTCATATTCGCTGAACAGCTTCCGTTTCCGTACAAAAGGCCCCGCATTATTAACGAGTATATCCACGCCTCCAGCCCAGCTCTCCGCTTCGTCCGCCAGCCTATGAGCGCCTTCCGTCGTCGTAATGTCGGCTTGTACGGTAATGGCCTTAAGGCCAAGGCCTTCAATACTCCGTTTCACTTCAAGTGCTTCTTGTTCGCTTTCCAAATAATTAATAATGAGATTGCAGCCCTGTTCCGCAAGCTGCATCGCAGTCCGCTTCCCCAGCCCTTTGGCACTGCCGGTCACTAGCGCAGTCCTGCCTTTAAGCTCCACGAGTATCCACCCTCTCCCCGGATTACACCGTCTTATTTACGCATAAGCGAGCCTGCGTACAAATAAGTGAGTCTTAGCGATTCAATTGACATATAAAGGCATCGAGACAAGTCGAGCGCTTGGAGCTCAATATTTTCAAGGCGGATTTCTTCTCCGTACATCCTTTGGCTTTGAATGAGATCGTCCTGCATCTCGGAGTTCATATAATGAATTTCCATATTTCTCCGTTTTCTGAGGCGGTTCATCGATTCTTTGCCTTGCTCCTTAATGTCGTTCAGTTTCCATGTCAGCTCCGGATGCGCCTTGCGCTCTCTCATATTCCGCAAAACGGTAAAATAAGAAAAATGCGGCTTAATTTTTTCCGTACGCATATCCAGCAGCTCGTTCAGAAACGTCCCCAATTTGTCGAGGAGCGAAAATACCCGGATAAAGCTGTTTTTATCAAAATAGACATACCGGGCGTAGTCCATTCTTTCTTCCGCTGTCATGCCCTCTACGGAAGTAGAGCTGATCTTATCTTTAAATCGGCTGGCAGCGTATTGGCTCTGTTCCAGCTCGGTCAGGGAGGAACGCAGGCCGTATGTCCACACTTCAAACTTGCGCAGCTTGTTCGATGGATCGCCATCCGCTCGGATGCGCGCAGCCATCATCACCGCAAAACGGTCCATGAGCTGGCATGCCTCGGCAAAAGGACCGTCCAGCTCTCTTTCCGGTTCACCAAACATAAAATGAAGCATATCGTCCCCCCCTTTCTACGAAAAAAATGGATCGATTACAGCTTGTATTCGTTCCAGCGACTGTCTACCAGCTTGACGATGTCTTCGCGCGGGAACAGTTCGTCCGGATACCCCGGCTTCATGCGGGCGTCGATAACAATCGGCAGCTGATAGCCGAAATGATGCCTGCGAATATCCGCTTTGGCATATATATCGTCAGCCGGATTAAATCTTGTGAATACGGTCCACAAAAATGCAGTTTGTCCCGCTGCGATGTTGGCATCGTCAACAAGGAAAACAAGCGGCCATTCCGTACCGCGATCCGCTAGTCTCTCCAGCAGTCTTTCCGCCAATGCTGGCTCTTCTTCGTAAGATGCGCCGGACATCGTCAAGCAGCCTCTGCAATAAACTTGTACATTCGATATTTCTTCAATATTTCCTTCTGTATAAGAAGCGGGAAGCTTTCTGACAGGCTCGCCTACTCCAAGCATAACGGCTTTGCTTCCGTGATTGAGTTTGCCGCTTGTATAATCAAGCGTATCATGCGAAGTTTCATCGAAAACAAACAAATCCGTTTGCGGGTTAAATCGCTCAAGCACCGTCTCAAGCAGGACGTCGAAACGCGACAAGTCGATCGGCTGATCCGTCAGCATCAAAAACTTCGTTAGTGTAAGCTGTCCCTGTCCCAAAATGCTAAAAGCGGTGGAAAGCGCTTCTCTGGAATAGGATTCCCGAACGACCGCCGCCGCAAGCGCATGAACGCCAGCTTCCGCATAGGCCCATAGCTCTTTCACCCCGGGCATAACCATCGGGAATGCCGGAGCAAGAAGCCTTTGCAAATATTCGCCCAAATAATAATCTTCCTGGCGAGGCTTGCCAACGATGGTAGCGGGATAGATCGCATCCTTACGATGCCACACATGATCGACTTGAAATACAGGAAAATCATGGACAAGCGAATAATAGCCAAAGTGGTCGCCAAACGGACCTTCCGGTCTACGCAAATGAGGAGGCACTTTGCCGCTAATAACAAACTCAGCCTCAGCTGGCATCCTATGTCCGCCCTGTGGATCGGACACAACAGGAAGCTTGCCTCCCAAAATAAGCGATGCCATAAGCAACTCGGGCAGATGCTCAGGCAAAGGTGCGATAGCCGAAGCAATGAGCGCTGGAGGGCCGCCGAGGAAAACGGATACCGGAAGCGCTTCGTTCCGCTGCTCCGCTTCGTAGTAGTGGAAGCCGCCGCCTTTATGTATTTGCCAGTGCATGCCGGTAGTGGAATCGTCAAAAATTTGCATCCGGTACATGCCTAAATTATGTTTTTTGCGGGATTGCAAGCTCTCCGTATAGACAAGCGGCAAAGTGACGAAGGGTCCGCCATCTTCCTGCCAGCTTGTAATAGCGGGCAGTCCGGCAAGCGGACGATCCTTTTTAAGTACGCCGGTAATTGGAGCCGAAGACGCCGGAACTTCCTTCATGCCAACTTTCATCATATCCAAAATGAGCTGTTTTTCTCCCCAGATGGCTTTGAGAGTAGGCGGCATAATACGTTCCGTAGCGCCAACAATCTGTTTCATAATCTCTTCCGGCCTTGGCCCGAAGGAGAGATCGACTCTGCGGCTTGTCCCAAACAAATTGGTCACGACAGGGAAAGGGCTGCCCTTCACATTAGTGAAAAGCAGCGCCGGTCCTTCCTGTTCAATGACGCGTCGATGAATTTCAGCCAGTTCCAAATAGGGATCAACCGGAGCTTCAATAATTTTCAAATCTCCGTCACGCTTCAATACTTCCAAAAACTCGCGCAAATTGGCAAAACTCACGATTTGACACGCCCTTCCTTAAGCCTCCATGAACGAATTACGATATCCACCAAAATTCCGAACAGGGCTACTATAATTAAATTATGAATCAAGCTTGTAAAAATAAATACGCTTTCTTCCCCAACCGTTTCAGTCAGTACTGCACCGCTAAGAACTTGAAGAATAATAAGCGTCAGTACCCATCCGGCAGGCTTCGTGAGGCCCGCTCCTTGGGGGCTTACCCGTTTAATATGGAAATAGAGGCCTACGATCATCAGCGACAAAATGAGTGCGCCTACGCGATGAATAAAGACAGCTCCTGTCGCCCCCTCCATATCAGGGATCACTTGTCCGTTGCACAGCGGCCATCCTTCGCAGCCTCCGGCAGCATCGGTGTGGCGGATAAAAGCTCCTAGATATACGACCACATAACAAAAAATGGAGGTCATCAGCGCTCTTGGGAAGATGGAGCTCGGCACGACAAAATCTTTTTGAGGCTCGTAGCGATTACGGTACGCCCAAATGACGAGCAGCATCGTGGCCGCAAATGCGACAAGCGAAATTCCGAAATGAATAGCCATGACCGGTGGCGATTGATACCATTTAACGGCGGCAGCGCCCATAAGCGCTTGAACGACCGTAAACAACAAGGCTGCCGATGCATAATAATGCGGTTCTTTATACGTTTTTGGATCGCGCTTGTACTTCCTGTATACCGCGATCGATACTCCGAGCACAAGCAATCCTTCCAGACCGCTCACAACCCGGTGAGAATATTCCAGCATGGATTCTAACGTGTAAGCAGGCACAAACTTTCCGTTGCACAGCGGCCAATCGTCGCCGCACCCGCGGCCCGATTCGGTGTTTGTAACTAAAGCTCCGGCTAACAGTACAAGTAGCATTCCGATGCACGATGCGACGGCAAACGCGCGAAAACGGCCGGTTACCATAATAAATCACCTATTTTCCGTATGATATGACCCTTCAATTATAACGATAACTATCCCCAAAAGCCATGTTGAAAATGTGACGTTTCAACTATTGCCTAAAAAAAGAAAGCCCGTATAGCGAGGGGAATGTGCCCCTTCCATACGGACTTTTTTGCTGCTTCAAAATGATCATGGATTTCCAGTTATTTCACCGCTTCTGCCACCGCGATGGCCCGGTCGACAAACTCTTCAATCTCTTCTCTCGACTTGCGCAGCTTGCTCACAAACCGGATCAATTCATTGCCCTCGCGAAAAGCGATAAAGCTTGGAATGCCAAGGATGTTCAGCTCGGAGCAAAGATCGGGAAGATCGTCGCGGTCGATTTCAAAAAAGGACGCTTTCCCCTCATATTGCGCTTCAAGCTCCGGCATAAAAGGATTAATAAAATGGCAGTCCTTGCACCATGTCGTTTTGAACACGGTTATTGTCAGCTCGGGACGCCCTACTGCTTCCCGAAACTGGGCTTCTGTCGTCAGTTTGTTCATTTGTTGACTACCTCCCCTGTTGAATTTGATTGATCTGTCCGCTAAAGGACTGTTTGTATGGTTGTTACAGTTCTCTTTCGATGACGAGCATCTTACCGTCGGACAATGGCTCCCATGCGATGCTAGCGCCTAATGCTTCGGCAAGCTTGCGTGCAGGTGCATAGAGGGTTCCCTCCACCGACGTTACGGATGCAGGCCATGTTTGCTTCTGACCATTGACAACTACGATATCGCTGTCGCGCTTCAGTTCAATCGTTGTGTTCGTAGCTTCGTCGAAAATAACAACCGTTTTTGTTTTGGCATTATAAGTCGTCGTTGCCCCAAATTGATCGGCGACATCCCTTACCGGAACGATAGTAATATAACCCGGCAAAATAATGGGCGGATTATAATATTCGTCGTTGAACGTGTAATACTCTTGTCTCGTAATATGAAGCTTGTTTTTCAGCAAATCGTAAATATCGGATTTATCGTCAAATAGTTTGACGGCTTGATATCCTTCGAGCAGCGAAGCTTCTTCAATCGATACGGCATTAGGCGTCGCCTCGGGTGCATCCGCTTTAACGGAACTGTTTACATTCCAGCGCTCCTCACTTGTCGATAGAGTAAATCCAGAAAACGGTAGCGGATAGGACTCTTCTGGATTCGAAGATGGCTGTTGCTTAAAGCTAATCTGAACTTGCTGCTTCCGAATGTCCAGCTTCTGATCCACGTATACATTCACTTTTAGATTGAGCTTTCCACCGAGCAATTGATCGATAGACAACTCTTCGCTTTCTTCTTCCGCACTATCCAGCTCTTTCTTCAAATCCACAATGGATTCATACAAGAAGGTTGACGCCTCCTCGGCAATTTCATCCGCTGTAGGCGCGTCAAGCTCTCCCGACTCCAACGGGTTAGCTTCGCCTATCGCTTCCCAATATTCAGGATTTGATTTCAGTACACCGATTATTCCCTTCACCATCTTTTCCAAACCGGCTTTGTCGGCGACAAGCGCATCGACATACGATCTAAACCAGTTGAAAAGCTCACTGCCATCCATCTCGAATTGAACACCCATAAGCGGTGTGCTGACACCGTTAATTTGCTGATTGGACGCCTCAACCTTCAAACCTTTCGGGTTCGGAAGATTGTTGATGACGTAGCCGCCAATTTGATCTGCGATATCAAAGCCCAGCTTAGTCATCGATGCCTGATCGGTTGCTGCGCTATTTCCCGTTTGCTCTTCTGTGGACAAACCGCTCGCTTCCAATAAAGCAGCGCCCGTTAAATCGAACGTAAACGGCTGTTTTGCGCCATCCAAATGGACAACCATCGTTTTTTCGTTCATTTTCAAGTTAAAGCCGATGTCATATTCCGCTTTTTCTCCTAGTACCAAACGGCCTTCCAAAGATAAGCGGGATTCATTCTCCAGCTTGGCATTTTTTACATCCAGTTTAATGTTTGAAAGAAGTTTTATAAGTTCAATTTCCTCTTCTAGATAATCCTCGGCAAGCACATCTTCATTTAAATCCAATTTAAACTCCAACGTTTGATTGCTTTCGCTTGAAGTCACCTTCATCGCGTTCAGCAGCGTCTTGTTCAGATCAAGTCCTCCAACCGCTTGGCAGCCAGCCGCAAACAGCACCGTAAACGCAAGCAGCAGCAATGCCAGCCTGCTCGGCCTTATCCGCTTCCTCATCCCTATCAACTCTCCCTAATATATGTATTAATAAATATAGAATCATTTTCTATTGTACTAGAGTGTTCCAGCTCATGTAAATTAGGACACCGGTAGGAAACTCGCCGGGCAAACCAAAAAGGCCGCTGCAACCTAAGCCGCAGTCAGCCCTTATGTCATAGACATTTAAATTTGAATTATCGTAAATTCGTTTTTTTATAGTTCCCTGTAAATTACGACTTCCTTCGACATTAAAGGTTCAAACATAGATGGGTCATATTGAGAGGGATCATAATAAGATAGGTCTCTCAGATTAATTTGATGCCAATAGATGCTTGCTTCTAAAGCTTCGGCTAGCTTGCGAGCTGCCACATATGTGCTTCCATCAACCGTTGTAACTGCAACAGGCCATGTCTGTTTTTCACCGTTAACCATTACGGTTTTACTGCCTTTCTCCAGTTGGATTGTCGTATCTGTCGCTTCATCATAAATGACAACCGTTTTTGTTTTGGGATCATATGTCGTCGTTGCCCCAAAAGCATTCGCAACATCTCTTACCGAAACTATAGCAATGGAGCCCGGCAAAATAATAAGCGGATTATGATATTGATGGTTATAAACTTGATAGAATTGTCTTGTAATATGAAATTTGTTTTTTAGCAAATGATACACATCGGATTTCTCATCAAACAGTTTGACAGCTTGATATCCCTCCATCAGCGATGCCTTTTCAAAAGAGATGGCATTAGGCACAGATGCAAGGACATCTGCTTTGACCGTCCCGTTTATATTCCATCGTTCCTGGCTCGCAGTAAGCGTAAACCCGGCAATAGGGGGCAAATAGTCCTCCAAGCCAGCACCAACTTTATAATTGAGATGCAATTGCTGCTTGCGTACATCCAGTTTGTTATCCACGTACATATCCAATTTCAGCTGCAAGGACTCCGTTTGAGTATCCATTAAAGACTTGGCGAACAATGCATTTCGTGAATAGTAATCTTCGTTTGCTTCACCTGTTTCATATTCCATATTGAGTGTTGTGATTTCTGTTTGAAGTTCGTCGGTTAATTCGTAAATACGATCGATCCATTCTTCGATAATTTCATCTCTCGTAGTCTCGTCAACCCCGGTCGGTCCGATCAGGCCCATCTCTTCCGCTAACTCCTTAAATTCTGGATTCGACGCCATCACGTCCACTATTCCGATTACCATTTTTTCTGCACCGACCTTATCGGTGGCAAGAGCATTGACATAAGATTCGAACCAACTCCAGAGCTGGCTTCCATTCATTTCAAGTTGAACATGCATCAGCGATGTGTTCATTCCGTTTATGGGGACATTTGCAGTCTGGAGCTTTAAATCTTTTGTATTAGGCAGATTATTAAAGAGGTAGCCGCCGAAGTGATCTACGGTATTAAAGCCCAGCTTAGTCATCGTATATGCATTTGCTATTTTAGCAGCTTGTTGTACTTCTTCAGATGGATAATCGCTCGTATCGAACAACGGAATGTCAGACAGAACTATTGTAAATGGCTGTTTGGCCCCTTCCAAATAAAGAACTACTGTACTCCCGTTCATATTCAAGTTAAAGGCAATGTCAAATTCGGATTGTTCACCCAAGATCAATCGCCCATCCAACGACAAACGAGATTCATTTTCCAACTTCGCATTTTTCACTTCCAACTTGATTAAAGAAAAAAGCCTGTAAAGCTCAGCCTCCTCTTCTGAAAATTGTTTCGTAAGCGCGTCTTCATTCAAATCCAGATTCAACTCAATCGTAAAATTACTTTCAACTGACTTCACTTTCAATGCATTGTGAAGCATACTGTTTAGATCTAGCCCTCCAACCGATTGACATCCCGCAACAAACAGCACCGTAAATGCAAGCAGCAGCAAAGCCAGCCTACCCTTGCCCCCTCTTATCTTATTCCTCATCCCTATGACTCTCCCTAGTTTATTTTTTTACAAAAATAGAATCTTTTTCTATTGTACTAGAGCGATATAAATTATGTAAGTAATTAAAAATATAAGAAATTGCACCAAAAAAAAAAAAAAAAAAAAAGACCGCTACGGCCCAAGCCGCAGTCAGCCTTTATGAAAAAATAGAAATTCATCTCGCTATACCTTTCATTAAGCCGTTTGACGATTAAGCACGCGAAGCAGCTTGTTAAACAGCTTGCGCAGTGGTCCAGGGAAGGAGTTTACGTCCTCCGGGGTTACCACTCTGAGCATGATTAGCAGCAGCACGTAGAACCCGCCGACTACAATTGCAGCTGCGGCTGCAGCCACTAAGAAGGACAGCTTGTCGATCCAGCCCTCCGTTAACGCCAGCAAGCCGTACTCCGCGCCCCAGCCCGCCAAAGCCGCTACAGCTACGGCCACTAAATACGGAACCCAACGCTTGCCGAGCACCTTCAGCTTTACAACACCTTTGATGCTGCGAAGATTGAGCAGCGTTACCGTCAAGAAACAAACGGTAGAACCAATAATAAGGCCGTATACGCCAAGCATAGGGGCAAGAATTACACTGACAGCTATTTTTAAAATAAGTCCGATAATCGTATGCATCATTGATTTTTTTTGCATGCCCATGCCATAAAGAATCGAGTTCGAGGTCATCATCGTTATTTGAAGAATCGTTCCCGCAGACAATGCCGCAACCGCTCCGCTTCCGCTTGGTCCTTTGAAAATCAAACCTGTAATGGAATAAGCCGCTACCGATAGGAGCAAAGCAAAAGGCACTCCTGTAAAACATACGATTCGCATAACCATGGACGCTTGTTTTTGTACCTCATTCATCTTTTTCAACGAATAAGCCGATGAAATAATCGGCACAATGGACGAGCCCAATGCGATCGCAAGTATCGGTGGAATGCCTGCAAGCGAAATGGCCTTGATGCCGTAATCGGCAGCAGCGCTAGTCGCTTCTGCATACGTATAAAAAGGCACTGTCAGCCTTTTGAAAAACGTAACGTCAAAGAAATAGATAACGTTAATAGCCATAGAGGTGACTACCGCCGGCAGAGACATTTTGAAAATTTCCTTGTAAATGTCCCTGAAACGCAAATCCTTTTTTGAAGCTCCTGCTCTGGCCGAGCGCCTTCCCGGAACCATTAAGGCCGCCGAAGCTTCGCCATTAAATGTCCTTTGTGTTGTTGCATCCTGGCGTTTCAACCTCCGAGCAAATCGAAGCATAACGATCAACGCCGCAATGCCTCCAAACACACTTCCGAGCGTAATGGCCGCCGCCGCCCATAAATCGCCCCAGCCTAACTCCAAAACAAGCCAGCCTAACAAAAGGCCCAAAATAACGCGAACAAATTGCTCTACAATTTGCGAAGAACCGCCTGCCGCCATCATTTGACGTCCTTGAAAATATCCTCTCATCATCGCAATAATCGGGAATACTAGCAGCGCTGGTGCAATGGCACGAAGCGCCAAGTCCGAACCCGGTTCCTTTGCGATTTGAGCATAGACGGGTGCGAGAGTAAACATCGCGATTGCGAGCACCAGTCCTGCAACTGCGCCAAACACCAAACTTGCTTGGTAAACCCGTTTGGCCTCCTCCGGCCTTCCGAGCGCGTATCGCTCCGAAACCATTTTACTGATTGCGCTTGGAAAACCAGCCGTTGCAATCATCAAAACTATTAAATAGACTTGATTGGCTGCGGAAAAAGCGACGTTGCCTTCCGGCCCGAGCATATAATCAAGCGGAATACGCTGAAAAAGGCCCAGAAATCGGGCCACCAGCGCTGCGGCCGCTAAAATAAGCGTGCCTTTAATTAGCGAGTCTTTTTTTAACATGACGGTATATCTCGTCCCCTTATTGTTTGTTCGCGATCGGCTCAAGCGGCTGATGGTTGCCGCGTACAGGAGCCGCCGCGCGGGACGGTGCCGCCCATCGTATGCCGTTTTGAATCACTTGCAACACTTGCGGTTGGTAATAAGTCGGGTAAGTTTCGTGGCCTGGGCGGAAATAGAAGATTTTGCCCTGTCCCCGGTGGAACGTGCAGCCGCTGCGGAACACTTCTCCGCCTTCAAACCAGCTGACGAAAATAAGCTCATCCGGAGCCGGAATATCGAAGTGCTCGCCGTACATTTCTTCCCGGTCAATCGTAATGTATTCCGGCAAGCCTGCGGCGATCGGATGCGCCGGATTGACGACCCAAAGCCGCTCCTTCTCTCCAGCCTCGCGCCATTTCAAGTCGCAGCCGGTTCCCATCAGCTTTTTGAACAGCTTCGAGAAATGTCCGGAATGCAGAACGATAAGCCCCATGCCGTCCAGCACTCTTTGCTGAACTCTCTCCACAATGGCGTCATCCACCTGGTCATGTCCCATATGTCCCCACCAAATGAGCACGTCGGTTTCGTTCAGCCGCTCTTCCGTCAGTCCATGCTCCGGCTCTTCCAATGTGGCCGTTGCGACTTTAATGTCGCTTGCGCCCAGCCCTTTCGCAAGAGCGGCATGAATGCCGTCAGGATATACAGCTTTTACTTCGTCATGCTGCTTCTCATGCAGAAACTCGTTCCATACCGTAACGTTGACCATCGATTATCGCAACCGCCTTTTCTTCACTTTTCTACCTTAAAAGATTAACCAAAGCACAAACATGACAATCATAATGGACTGCAGTAAAATTTTAACAACAACGCTTGTGAACAAGCCGACCAAAGAGCCCCAGCCTACTTTAAGCGATTTTTCAAAATTGGCGCCCGCTGTCATTTCCCCGATTACCGCACCCGCAAACGGCCCGATGATAAGACCAAATGCCGGAATAACAAACGGTCCGAAAATAAGGCCAATCGTCGTCCCGACAATGGACGCTTTGGAACCGCCGAACCTTTTGACCCCCCAGGCGCTGACCGCATAATCCGCTATAAACAACACGATTAAAATTAACGTTTGCAACGTCCAGAAAATAATGCCAAACGGCTCAAACGAAAAAAACAATCCGTATACGAAAAAGGCGCCATAGATGGCAACGACGCCAGGCAAGATAGGGTAAATCGTTCCCGCCATGCCGATGACAAACAGCAGTATAACCAGTGTCCAGCCCAAAATGTCCATATGGAATTCTCCCCGTTATAAAATGTGCCTTTTAATGATTTCCGCTACGCCATGTTCGTCATTAGTCAAAGTAACAACATCCGCAGCTTCCTTCACGGTATCTTGAGCATTGCCCATCGCTACGCCGAGTCCCGCTTCGCGGATCGCCGCAATATCGTTTAAGCTGTCGCCTGCAGCAACGACTTGCGACATATCGATGCCCATCCATGCGCACAAATCTTTAAGCGCGCTGGCTTTCGATACGCCAAGCGGGTTGAGCTCCAGATTATGAAGAGAGGAATTGCTAATTTCAAGCCCGCCCCAGCTCTGCACTTCAGCCAAAATCGCCTCCCGCGCACGGTCGTCTTCTGTATAATACCCAAATTTCAGCCAGTTATGGGAATCGATACTTTCAGATGGATCAATCCATTGTTCTTTATTGTAAATGGTGCCTGTCGTATAAGCCCAATACCATACCTCGCTATGCTGGAGAGCAAGCTCATGCAGCCTCTTCACATAAACAGGGCTAAGTTCTGTCCGCTTGTACAGCACATGCGGCCGAGTCCAAATCTCACCGCCATTTACTGTAATCATCGGCGTTTCGAGTCCCAGTTGCTCCGCAAACGGCAAAGCGCTGACGAACCCTCTTCCCGTCGAAAAAATAACTGTAACTCCCGCATCCATCGCTTTTCCGATCCACTGTGCATTCTGTTCGCTAATTTCGCTGCGTTCGTTCAATAAAGTTCCGTCCATGTCCAGAGCGAGCAATTTGTACTTTGCCATGTTGTCGTCCATCCCTTCTCCGATCCTCACGTACAGCCTATTTTAACACAGATTGGTTGGAAACCAAACGGCGTTGTTGCGGGCTCCAGCAAGGTTAGCATAGCGCAGTCCTCTTAAAAGGTGTTGCTCCTTCTAGTACGAATCAACAAAGAGGCCGTTCCCACAAAATCTACTTTTGCGGAACAGCCTCTTAATTGTTTTGATGAAAGACTAGCGCTCTCCTGCTGCGGCCAAAAGGCGGCGCTGGCGCCACTTGCGAACGGCTAAGCCATGGCTTGGTGAAAAAAGGAACGCAATCACAAACAGCACACCTGCGGCACAAACGATACATCCCGCGATAGAAGCATCGAGCATAATGGAAACCCCGTAGCCGAGGCCGACACTGAGCACCCCTACCGCCACGCTTAATCCAATCATCATGCCTAGCCGATCTGTCAGCAGGTAAGCTGCGGACGGCGGGATAATCAGCATGCCCACAACGAGAATAGCGCCTACGCTCTCAAACGAGCTAACGGTCGCCATGGAGACAAGCCCCATCAGCAAATAGTGGAAAAAGGCAACCGGAATGCCAATCGCAGCAGCTAGCGCCGGATCGAACGAACAGAGCTTGAACTGCTTATACAGCAAGCCGATAACGGCCACAATAACCGCAAGCGTTACGCCAAGCAGCCATACGGCTTTAGGCCCCATATTGACGCCGCCCACTTCCCAGATGTTCCAGTGCACAAAAGCAATCTCGCCATAAAGAATAGCATCCTGATCCAAATGGACTTGGCGGGCGAATAAGCTGACCAAAATAACCCCGATCGCAAACAATGCGGTAAATACAACGCCTATGGACGCATCCGTCTGAATGCCTCCCCGTTGAAACAAGCCAATTAAAAAGGTAGTGAAGAGGCCAAATACGAGCGCCGCAAACATCATGAGCAGCGAGTCCCTTGAGCCGCTTAGCAAAAAAGCGATGACGATGCCCGGCATAACGGAATGGCTGATCGCGTCGCCGATCATCGCCATTTTGCGCAGGACGAGAAACACGCCGACGATGCCGCAGCAAGCCGCTACAAGAGAGCCAGTCAGCAATATCCAAAAGTCGCTCATAAGGCCGTCTCCCCTTTCATCCGCTCCGTAACTAGCCCCTCGTTCTCCATGCGGAACCTTTTTTTCACTTGGAGACGAAGCAGCCTCTTGGCAATAACTCCCCGCTGCGGTCCAAACAAAACCGAAAGGACAAAAAACGAAGTCGCCGCTAGCACCGTTACGGGACCTGTAGGCAAATTTGAAACGGAAGAGCTGATCCAAGTGCCCAATGCTCCGCTAAGTGCGCCAAATACCCCTGACAATGCGACCATTAATCCAAGGCGATTCGTCCAATACCTAGCAGACACCGCCGGAGTTATAAGCAAGGCAGCAATAAGCACAACTCCGACGGCTTGAATACCGACAACAACCGCCACCACAACAAGCAGCATAAGCAGTTGCTCCAACATGGCGACGGGATAGCCGATGCCTTTCGCAAATCCGGGATCGAACGAAATGAGCTTAAATTGTTTGAAAAGCAAAGTGCATATCGTCACCAAAGCGATGCTAATGATCGACATCGTAATCACATCCGAACCGACCATAGCGGCCGCCTGCCCGAACAAAAATTTGTCGAGCCCCGCCTGATTGCCGTATTTCCCATGTTGAATAAAAGTTAGCAGCACAATGCCTAGTCCAAAAAAGGAAGTAAGTACAATACCAAGCGCCGCATCTTGCTTTAGTCTAGAATGGCGAGTGATATAGCCGATGCCAAAAGTCGCTATCGCTCCTGCAACAGCGGCTCCGATTAGAAACACACCGATAGATTTCACTCCCGTCAGCATAAAAGCGATGCAAATGCCGGGAAGCGCAGCATGCGCCAACGTATCCCCAACTAGGCTTTGCTTGCGCAAATAAGAAAAACTGCCAATGACGCCGCTGCTAAGCCCTAATAGGAGACAGCCGAAAAAAATCCATTGCATATTGGGATCGGACAGCATATCCAATATATTTTTCATCTATTTTCACCTCACTCGCGGCCCTTGGGGGCATAAGAAAAGCTATTTTCTAAAAATGAAAGTTTACCGCCGTAAGTACGTTGAAGCTGTTCTTTCGTAAACGTTTGCGCCGTTGGCCCAAATGCTTGCAGCTCCACATTCAGCAGCAGCACGGAGTCAAAATATTGTTCCACCGTAGACAAATCGTGATGGACGACGATCACCGTTTTGCCTTGCTTTTTGAGCTCCTGCAGCAAAGTAATGATCGCCTTCTCCGTAGCGGCGTCTACCCCGGCAAAAGGCTCATCCATAAAATAAAGTTTGGCGTTTTGTGCGAGCGCTCTTGCCAAAAAGACACGCTGCTGCTGCCCGCCCGACAGTTGGCTAATTTGGCGGTCCGCAAAATCGGTCATGCCTACTTTCTCCAAACATTCCAGCGCAAAGGCCTTCTCCTTCGCCCCTGGACGTCCAAACCAGCCTAGCCTGCCGTAAGTACCCATCAGAACAACGTCCAGCGCGTTTGTCGGAAAGTCCCAGTCGACCGACTCCCGCTGTGGCACATATCCAATCAGCTTGCGCTGAGTCCGGCATGGCTTGCCGTACACAAGCACCTCTCCTCCAATCGTCGGGATAAGTCCAAGCGCCGCCTTCATCATAGTCGATTTGCCAGCTCCGTTAGGCCCGATCACTCCGATCAGTTCGCCTTCCTTCACTTCAAATGAGACGTTGCGGAGCACGGGCTTTTTTTGATAAGCCGCGCTTAGTCCGCTTACGATCAATGGAGAAATATTTTTTTTGTTAGCCTGCTTATTAGTTTCATGGGTGTTCAATATCGCATTGCTCATTCGGTTCTCTCCTCCCTCATCGTTATTTCAATGACTTCACAATCGTATCGACATTATGTTTAACCATTCCCAAATAGGTTCCTTCGGGAGTGCCTTCATCCCCCATTGCGTCGGAATACAATTGCCCGCCAATCTTTACCTCGTGCCCCAGCTTCCTCGCACCCTCAATGACCGATTCAATCGATTTCGAGGAGACGCTTGATTCGATAAACACCGCTTTGATGCCGTGCTGGACGAGAAAACCACGAAGTCCGCTAACGTCTCTCGACCCATATTCCGACATCGTATTCATTCCTTGCAGTCCTGTGACTTGAAGGCCATATGCCTTGCCGAAATAACCGAACGCGTCATGCGCCGTTACTAAAATCCGGCTTTGTTCCGGAATGGAGGCGATTTGCTCGCTTGCATAGGCATCCAGTTCCGCGAGCTTCCGCAAGTACGCCTCCGCATTCGCCTTATAATGATCGGCATTGGCGGGGTCCTTCTCCGCCAGAGTATCCCTGACGACCTCCACCGCCGACATCCAAAGCTTAACGTCAAACCAGATATGAGGGTCGTGAACAGCTTCTCCCTTCGCCGCAGAATCGGTGATCAGCTGATCCTCTGTCAAATAAGCGGAAATCGCGACGACCGGCTTTCTTTTTTTGAGCTTTTCGAAAATTTCGCCCATCTTGCCCTCAAGGTGAAGCCCGTTATAAAAAATGATGTCCGCATTGTCCAGCTTCCTGACATCGCCTTGCGACGCTTTATACAAATGGGGATCGATGCCCGGTCCCATCAGTCCTTTGACGATGACATAGTCTCCGCCTACTTCCTTGGCCGCATCCGCAATCATTCCTGTAGTCGCCGTTATATGCAGCTTGCCGTCGTCTGCGCCCGAAGATGCTCCTGCGCCGCACGCCGACACGGCGACCGCTATCGCCAGGAAAAGCAGCATCATTATAAATCTTTTGAATGCGGAATGTTTGCGAATCTCCTTATGAATCCCTTTTTGCATCTTCACAGCCTCCCAGTATTTTATCTAATTCACATTGCTTTTTTGGGGATGGGTTCTACTATACGATTGAGTTGGATTTGCCCTCGTCAATTTTATTTAGTCTAGCGCCTCTTTTTTTATAATACACAAAAATGTTTCTCTAGTGCAACATTTATTTTAAGTTCCGCTCCTGCGGAAATACCTCAATGGTTGTCCCCAAATGTGCTATGAAAATAAAAAAAGACTATCCTCGACGTATAGTCGAAGATAGTCCTGTTTGTAAGTTTATTGCTCTGTCATTTGTACGTTTATTGCTCTGTCGTTCCGTTTTGCTCGCGTCCCGTCGCTCCCGTTGCGGGAGGGGAGCCCGTCGTGTTTGCGGAATTAGCACCCGTACCTGACGCAGAATTTGAAGCATTTGTTCCAGCTGGCGGCAGCGAGTTTGCAGCGTTCGTGCCTGCCGCAGGAGTGGAGTTCGCAGCGTCCGTCCCCGTTTCCGTAGCCGTGTTTGCGGAATTAGCTCCTGTACCCGATGAAGAGTTTGCTCCTGCCGGCTGTACAAAAGTTACGCCAGCTGTGGCCAAAGCTGCGTCTTGCTGGGCTTTAAGCGCTTTGTTCGGCACGCCCGTCAAACCGATTTCCGCATCGTAAGCGTCAAAAATTTGTCTCGCAATCGGTGCGGCGCCGTAGCTTCCGAAACCGCCGTCCGGAATAACGACCGCAACCGCAAGCTTTGGATTGTCAGCTGGCGCGTATGCGATAAATACGGCATTGTTGGCTATCGTCGTATTGTCGGCACGTTTAGATACCGTCTGCTCGGATGTTCCCGTCTTCCGGTTGAAGCTGTGCTGGAATCCTTCAAAGCCCTGCACACCTACCTTGGACATGCCCAGTTCGATTTCATCCCAATAAGCATCGGGAATGTCGACCGAATTCAGCACTTCCGGCTTATAGCCCTGGATCACATTGCCTTCCGCATCACGAATTTCATTCACGAACTGCGGTTTCATCCGCTTGCCGCGATTCGCCAGCATAGCTGTATATTGAGCTAGTTGAAGCGTCGTGTACCTGCCCTGCTGGCCGAAAGAAGCCTGAATGAGAGCAGACTGTGCACTTGCATTCTCCGCTTCCTTAAAATACTCAATGACCCCTTTGGATTCATTAGGCAATCCGCTGCCTGTCAGCACGCCAAGGCCAAAATCTTTCATATATTGGTCCCAAATCTCTACGCCTGATTTGCCGTCGACAAGAGGTCTCATATAAAGTTTGTTGCCAATCATCGCGGCCATAAATGGATTAGAGGACTTTTCAATCGCCTTGGCTCCATCAATTGGACCAAAGCTTTTCCCCCGTGCATTGCCGATTCTGACTTGATGAGTCCCCTTTTTGCCATAGAAGAATGCACCTGTGTCTGTATATTGTGAACCCGGAGTAAACAATTTTTCGTTCAGGCCAAGCAGCACGGTAAGCGGCTTAATCGTCGAGCCGGCCGGCAAAATAGAGGACGGATGCCGATTTCGCTCTTCCCTTGTCTTATAGGGTCCGTATACGGTGCTGATCGTACCGTTAGACAATACGTAACCGAAATTTTCGTAATCCTCTGTACTAATGCTGCCGCCTGCCCAAATGTTGGGGTCGTAGTCCGGCATGCTCGCCATCGCTACAATTTTACCTGTTTCCACTTCCATCGCTACGGCAAAACCCGTATTGGCAGTTGAAGCTCGTTCATATTGATTCGAGGACTCCCGGATTTTTTTCAAATGAGACATGATAGCATGTTCCGTCTTAAGCTGCACATTTTTGTCAATGGTCAAATACAAGTCGGAACCTTTTTCGGGATTCGTAATTTGCATCGGGCCGATAATATGCTCTTTGCTGTTGATAGGATAGGACTTTACGCCGTTTCTGCCGCGCAGCACATCCTGATACATATACTCCAGACCGTCGAGGCCAACTTCTTCCTCTTCCAAATAACGCAAGGTCGGGTCCGATTCATCCTTCTTTGCTTTATAGAACTCATTGTTCTGATAAACGCCCTTATACTTTTTCAGATACCCAACGAGCTGAGTGGCAATGGAATTTTTATCGTAGTTGCGGATGCTTTCCTCCATAATTTCGATGCCGGTAAACTGCGACCGGTTCTCCATAAAGTAGGCTACTTCCTCGTTGGTCAGTCCGGATTTGATCCGTCTCGGCGTAGAGAGAGAGTCTCTTCTAAAGTCCAGATCCATCTGGCGAATGATATCTTCCTTCGTCATCGGCTTTGTCGGATCGCCGTACTTTGCAAAAATGACGGCCAGCTGCTCTGCGGTTTCATGTGCCGCTTCGTCGAACTTTTTCGCCTTTGTCGATGGCTGAAGACTGTAATAAATAGATTGCGTCGATGTAGAGTAAGCGATGGGATATCCGCTCGCATCGTAAATATTGCCCCGAATAGGCGGAATCTGATTTTCGCGCGTGCTTTTTTTAAGACCTTCCGCGTTAAGCGTAGGCCCTTCCACAAACTGAAGAACGGCAAGCCTGACAATTAACAAACTGAATAAAGCAAACGTTACAAAGAAAAATAAGTTCAACCGAAACGAAAAGTTCCGGCGATTGTCGATTTCCCGCTTTTGCGGATCGTCCTGCATGTCTCTCACTCCCACTTCATGCAGGCTGCTAAGTCCTGCACCTATCCGTTTTGCTTGGCTTGATCAATAAAGGTTTTGATGACTCCATCCACTTCAAACGTCACAAATGGCGACCCGTGCACCGAAACTTGCACTTCGTTCGCCCCAGCTTTGCCCTTCAACTCAATAGCGTCGGTTTTTACCGTATACGTTCCGTCCTTGCCCACCGTATATTTCGCTTCCTTGGCATCGCCAACCATCAAATTCAACGCTTTATCTTTCACGTCGGCCATCACTTGCGTACTGATTTCCTTCATGTCGTCTAACGAATAGCCGCTGTACAGCACAAGGCCGAGGACGACGGCAGCTACGATCGCCCATTTCACAACTGTCTTCACAATTCGAACAATTAAAAACAACACAACTGCCGCAATGACGAGCACGATCCAATTATCTTGAAAAAAAGTGCTCCATGTTTCGGTGTCATACGATGAAAAGTTTAAAAAATCCATTATCGATCCCCTCCATTATATCTCTTGCAAGTGTCTATTACAAAATATTATAGCCTACCGATGATAGGCCGTAAACGTCCCTTCCAGTCAAGGAAGACATATCCTGTCCAACTCCAACGTACAAGTAAATATCAAGGTACAAGGCAAGGAGGCAACGATAGTGAAAACCGCTATTTGGCTTTATTTGTTTCTGTTTGTCGCGTTTTTTGATTTGCATGCCCAATACCCCATCCTTACGCCGTTTGCCATCTCGATTGGCGCAGCCCCTTCTTTTATCGGCCTCATGATGGGCATGTATTCCCTAACGCATCTGCCGGGCAATTTGATGGCCGGTTACGGGGTGGACCGTTTTGGCAGCCGGCTGTTTATCGTTTTTAGCTTGATCGGTGCCGGAGTCGTTTTGCTCTTTCAAGCCTATGTGGAAAATCCGTGGCAACTGCTGCTGCTTCGTTCCATAAGCGGGTTTGTTCTAGCTTTCCTTTCCCCGGCTTGCCTGTCGCTGCTCGCCAGGCTGACCGATGACCGCATTGAACAGGGCAAACTTATGGCCGGCAACGGTCTTGTCCACACGCTCGCCTCCGTCGTATCGCCGGCCGCAGGAGCTTACCTAGTGGCCAAGATCGGTTTTTCCGTCGCCTTTACGCTGTTGGGCTGGATTTTGATCGTTACCGGCATATGCGCTCTCCTATTTATAAAAGAAATTAACAGCAAACTGGACGGGCAAGTCCCTAAACTGGCGGCGGAAAAAAAATCGCCACAAACGGCGGAAGGTTCGAGCGGCGCAGCGCCTCAGCTTCCATGGCTCATTTTTCTTTTGCCGATCGGCATTAGCTGCGCGCAGGGCATCTTGTCGTTTGAGCTTCCGTTGATGGCCAATTCAAAAGAAGCGATGATGACAACCGGCCTGCTTTTCTCCGTCATCAGTCTTGGCGCTTTAATTACGCTCAGCATGTTGTTTCTCAACCGTCTGCCCTCCTTCTACCGAACGCTGATCGGAGCCGTCTGCCTTGCGTTTCTTTATTTTGGCCTTGCAGCGGAAGCTCCGGCTCCTCTCACCGTCATGCTGCTTTGCATTGGAATGGCCAAAGGCGTCATCTTGCCCGCGTTATCTACTTTACTTATCGAGCTGAGCGGTGGCGCCCGCTACGGCAGAACGTTTTCGGTGTTGTCGATCGCCTTTTCGATAGGCGCCTTCCTTGGCCCAATGCTGGCCGGCCAGCTTAGAGACTCCATTTCGCCCTACTTTATCGCTTTTATTGCGCTAATGCTCGCTGCGGCATTTTTGCCCTTTTATAAAATTCGTTTTTTTGCGTCAAACACCCATTTTTCAGGAACTGGGTAAATGCACAAGGCATTCGCCTCCACGGCTCATAAGATAGGATATGTCAAGCGGCTAGTCATCGATGGAATACAGCTTTTGCAAATAAGTCCTTGACGGTTAACGACGAAGGAAAGAGGTGACTCCATCTATGTCAGGAGTAGGTTCTGAACACAGAGGCTTCGGCCACCATCGCAACCATACGGTAGGCATTCTCGTTTTGTTTATTTTGCTCGTCATTATCGTGTGCTCCGGTTTCTGGTAAGATCAAATAGTATGGTGAATAATCGGTTCTGCGCCCAGCGCAGAGCCGTTTATTTTTCCAAATCGCAGGCATTAGTGGTAAACTAGCTGAAATTGAACCGAGCGGGGGATAGGGCATGGAATTTATTATTGTTGTAGAGGGCAAAAATGACCGCAGCAGGCTGCGCCGAGTTCTTGATAAGGACGTCGGCATCTATTGCACGTACGGCACCCCCGGTGAGGAGCAGCTTCAAAAGCTGAAGAGGGAAATCGGAGATCGCGAAACCTTCATCTTTACCGACAACGATTCCTCGGGGCGAAAGATTCGCAAATTGTTAAGCGATTTGTTTCCCGATGCTGAACATATTTATACGCGCAGAGGGTACGCGGGGGTCGAACATACGCCGGAAGACTATTTGATTCAGCAATTGGAAAAAGCGGGCCTCGAGGCGCATATTGTGTATCCCGCGCTCGATCCCGCTTCCCAGTGGAGCAAAGATGAATTTTAAATTTACAGCAGCCTGTTAATCTGCTGAACGATGTAATCCGGTGTCAAATCTTCATCGCTGCCGCTGATCCATTCGCGGATTTGTCCGTCCTGGTCCACGAGAGTGACGATGTTGAAGTGACTGAACGTGTTCTCTTTTTCCTCTTTGCGGACTCCGACATTAAAATCCTTGGCAAGCTGAATGGCGTCTTCCTCTTTTTCCCCGCGCAAGAAATGCCAGCCATCGAATTCTGCAGATGTCCGCTCCGCAAATTCGCGAATCACTTCCGGCGTGTCTCTCTCCGGATCAAAGGTAATGGAAATAAGTTCAACGTCTTTGCCAAGCTTGCCTTGCTCTCTCAGCTTCTCCTGCACTTCGGACAGCATAAACGTAGTCGGAGGACATACATCCGGGCAATTGGCAAAATAGAAATAAACGACCCGCACTTTCCCTTTGGTCGATTCCAGCGATACCGGCTTCCCGTCAATATCGTTCATCTGAAATGCCGGAGCCGCCTGCAATACGGGCAGCGGAGCCTGCGGCTTGAATACATAAGTAAACAGCAAATAAATACCCATTAACGCGCATAGTGCCAATACGGCAATTTTAAAAGCGTGCCTGCGCAAAAAACTCATCCTCATTCACAATCCCTTCCCCTTCGAAAATGTTACCCGTGCGTTGTATTCGCAATCATAGCGATAAATACCAGCATCAAGTAGTTGACCGAAATGAGGAAGTTGACTTTTGCCCATTTTTCAGTATCTTTGGTGGAAATGCCAGCAATCGTATGCACAAGCCAAACTAAACTTAAAACAACCGAAATGATTAAGAAATAGATGCCTGCATAATCAAATGTGTACAAAAGGACTACGGTCGGCAGCAGCAGCAGGACGTAAGGGATCATTTGCAGCTTCGTGCGTTTGATTCCTTTTACGACTGGCAGCAGCGGATATCCAGCCTCGCGGTATTCCTCCACACGTCTAATGGCGAGCGACCAAAAATGAGCGGGCTGCCATAGAAATAAGAAAGCAAACAAAATCAAAGCCCCGGCGTCCACTGTATTCGTAACTGCGCAATAGCCGATAACCGGAGGCATTGCTCCAGAAATACCGCCAATCGACGTGCTCCAGGTTGAAGTCCGCTTCAGCCACATCGTGTAGATGACAATGTAAGCCAGCCAGCCCAATAAGCCCAACAGTCCGGTGAGCGGGTTCACTAGAATAAACAGAAAGGCAAGTCCGGATATTCCTAAAATAATGCCGTACACAAGTACAGCCATAGGCTTCATTCTGCCCATAGGCAGCGTCCGGTTTCTCGTACGCTCCATTTTTAGGTCCAGCTCTCTATCCCAATAGTTGTTGACGACAGTAGCCGATGCCATTGTCAAGGTAGAGCCGATCAGCATCCATATCATAAGGGAGTAATTGAGGTCCCATTTGGAAGCAACCCAAAATCCGCCGAGTGCGGCGAAGATGTTCAGACGAAGAAGCCGCGGTTTCGTTAATGCAATCAAGTCCTTCAGCACAAAGCTAGCCTCCCGAGTTATGCGACAAGACGATAGCTCGTCCCTCTTTCATTGTTGAATCGAATCTAATCATACCGAAAAATAGGGACGGTGACAACGCTCACTGTCTTTGTTCATGAATTCGACACTCAAAATGTGACAATTCGTTTGTATTTCCGATGGAACCATTCCGCCCACTCCACAATACAATAACCATGTAGCAAATGCGCCCATTGGATCGCGAAAGGAAGTGAGGGATCTAAGTTATGGCCGTAATAAAAACAAACGCCGAAGATACAAAAATGCTCGCGCGGCTTCTGCGCTCGGAAGCTGAAGGTGAAGGCGAGCTCGGCATGCTTATGGTTGGCAACGTTGGCGTCAATCGTATCCGCGGCAATTGTCTCGATTTCAAAAACATACGCTCTATACCGGACATGGTTTATCAGAGTCCGGGCGGCTTTGAAGCCATTCAAAAAAGCTATTTCTATCAAAAAGCACGCGAAAGCGAAATTAGGCTCGCCAAACGGGTCATCAACGGCGAAAGGCAGCATCCCGCTTCCAATGCGCTATGGTTTTTCCGTCCCGCTGGCGGCTGTCCGAGCACTTGGTGGGATCAGGCCAATAGCGGCCGCTACAAAGCGCACTGCTTCTTCGTTCCTCAAGCAGGGGAATGCCCTGCCGTTTATTAAGAACGATCAACTTTTACCGCATGAAAGAGAGGACTAATCAAGATGACGAATGGATACGGCTACAAACCGCAAGTCAGCTATGCAAACGCGGGGCCTAACGGCTTTCCGAATATGGCCGCTTTAAACAATCTTTATGGATATGGCGGCTACTCCTATGCCCAGCCTTATGCAGCACAGTCAGGAGGCATCGCGCAAACTTCCGCCATGCCGACCGGTGCTCAAGCTGCGGGAGGAACTCCTCCGACGACTGTGCCAAGCGGCTCTTTCGTGACGCCAAGCGGCGGCAACATTGTTACGGTTCCAGGAGCTGAAGAGTCTTATGTGGAAAACATTTTGCGGCTTAACCGCGGCAAGCTTGCCACCTTTTATATGACTTATGAAAACAACCGCGAATGGAACGCCAAAATTTTTAAAGGCGTCATTGAAGCCGCGGGCCGGGATCATATCGTCATCAGCGATCCTTCCACAGGAATGCGCTACCTGCTGCTCATGCTTAATTTGGATTACGTCACGTTTAACGAACAAATCAACTACGAATATCCGTTCCAGGGCGGAGTAGTAACGCCAAGCACTCCGATGGGGAGCTAAGAGGACGAAGGCTATAAACAGCCCTTCGTTCACTGATGAATAGGAACAACGCTGTTCCCCTCAGCTTTGCTTCCAATCTCCCGCAACAGGACGGAACGTCCATACATGGAGCTTAGCGGCCCCCCCCGCAATCCATGGAGTTATTTCCCCCCACAAAGAACGCCCGTCCAGGCGTTCTTTTTTTATTTGCTCCGCCATTTCCTCCGACTCGGCTTGCCATACCTCTACAAACAGCCCGGGCTGATCCGTTCCCTCATAAATGTTCACGCGATGGCCCAACTCATCGCGCCAATCGTTTATTTTTTTCAAATAATGTTCCTTGTGCTCCGGCATAATCCGATATTCTGCAAAACAAATGTACATTTGGCTTTAGTCTCCTCTCGCTCGCTTTCATAAAGTTCCCTTGCTTCGCCGATACTAACCCCAATCATGACATCAGGGAGGATTACAGCTCATGGATTCTGGCACACATCTTGTTATGGGCATCGGACTTGCAGGTCTTGCGATGGCTGACCCTGTCGTCGCCGCCAGTCCCGCCGTTCAAACCGCTGTTTTGATCGGTACGGTTGCCGGCTCTCAAGCCCCCGACCTCGATAATTTTTTGCGGCTAAAAGGGAACGCTTGCTACATTCGAAACCATAGGGGGATATCCCACTCCCTTCCGGCCGTTCTCATTTGGACCGTTGCGATTACCGGCTTGCTTCAGCTCTTCTACAAAGGCAGCTTGCCGTGGGCGCATGTGGGAGCTTGGGTATTGCTGGCCGTTGCCGTACATGTATTTACTGATTTGTTTAACGCTTACGGCACTCAAGCGATGCGGCCCTTCAACGAAAAATGGATTTCTTGGAATATCATTCATATTTTCGATCCCATCATTTTTACGGTGCATATCATAGCCATTTTACTGTGGGCGGCCGGTCTCGTAAATCCCGCTCTTTTGTTCCCTTTTATGTATTTGATGCTTATCGTTTATTATGGATGGCGTACATTGTCCGCACGGCAAACGGTCAAAAGGCTTGCAAAGCTCGATCGGTTTCATCATAAGGAAGATACTTATATCGCTATACCGACGATTTCCTTATCCATTTGGAACATAGTCAAACAGGGCGAGGACGGCGCCTTTCATATCGGAAACCTGCGCGGCAGCAAGCTGCAATGGCTAGATAAAGTCCATTGCTCCAGCCATCCCGCAGTCGAAAAATCTAAAAACGATCCCTCCATAAGGTCGTTCCTTTATTTCACAAACTTTGCCTGCGCCGACGTAAAGGAGCACAGCTGGGGGTATGAAGTGCGATGGTCCGATGTCCGCTATCGTCATCGCAAGCAATATCCTTTTGTCGGAGTGCTGCTTATGAACAAGCAATACGAGACGGTCGGCTCGTATGTCGGCTGGCTGAGCGACGATCGATTAATGAAACGGCTAAGAATGGATACGTATTGACATTGACGGCAGCAATCCCCTTCCTGCACAATGGGAAGGGGATTGCTTCTTTTTTTGTATGTGCAAATGAAGCCCAAGGATCCCCTTGGGCTTGTTTCTTAGATCGTTGTGTATAAAAATCGATTAGCGGTAGCCGCCGGACAATTGTTGTTCAGCGATTTGAACAAGCTTCTTCGTAATGTATCCGCCAAGCGAACCTGCGTCGCGAGTAGAAACGTTACCGTAGTAGCCGTCTTGTGGAATTTGTACGCCAAGCTCTTGAGCTGCCTCAAGTTTCAATTGGTTCAGTGCTTGCGTAGCTTGTGGGACAACGAGTTGATTGCTTCCTGCCATAAGATATTTCTCCTTTCGTCCTCTGCACTTTGGTGTATTGCAAGCTTGCAAAGTTATTATGTGCATCACCCACAAAACTATGCTATCGGTCAAAAATTAATTTCAAGCCTATTTATAGGCTAGGGAGTGATTCCATTTGTCGAAATCGTTATCGTTGTTTTTCGCATCGCTGTCCATTTTGTTTCTGAGTGCAATGTCCATTTCTATTAGCCATAGCGGCTGGCTCGTCCTTCTCTTTGGATTGCTTACTCTATTTACCATAGGGGCAGGCTTTATCGTAAAGGCCAGGCTAAGGAAACGAAATAAGGAGTAAAAAAGCCGGCGCTTAGGGAACTGACCCCCGTTAATGAGACAGGGATCAAAACACCTAATTCTATTCTAGATAGCCAGTTGCCGATATTCAATCGGCGACTGGTTATTTAGTTT
>NZ_JBHTHB010000007.1:0-224890 GCF_042675505.1 Paenibacillus sp. GCM10027627 | reverse complement strand
ATGCAAGCATCTCTTCAAGTCCGCTCGACTTGCATGTATTAGGCACGCCGCCAGCGTTCGTCCTGAGCCAGGATCAAACTCTCCATAAAAGTGTTTGTTAGCTCATTACTTAACTAGCATGATGTTCTTCACAGCTTAACGCCGTTCAGTTCATCAAATTTTTGTTTGGATTTGACGTGATCCATTTGTTCAGTTTTCAAAGAACTTGCCGCTACAACTTTCATTGTAGCAGTTTGTCACATGTTGTCGTGACAAGATGTTATGTTACCAGCTTCCGTTTCAAGTGTCAAGCGTTTATTTCACATTTGTTTGTGAAGCATTTTGCTTAGCCACAATGTCTCAGAAGCGACAAGAAATAATGTACCACATTGAAAACCAAAATACAACTTGTAGTTTTTTACATTTAGAATAAACACTCTCTTATTACAAAGCACCAATATAAAAGGACTGCTCTAATGCCTGATGTGGGCTTCGAACAATCCTATTTATACAGCTTCCCAGCACTGCTTTTAAATTGTGAGTTTATTCTCCAAGAAGCCGGAGCAATTCCGCTTCATTGTCAATGACGGTAATGCCCAGCTCACGAGCTTTGGTCAGCTTGCTGCCGGCGCTTTCTCCCGCAATAACGAAATCGGTTTTTTTCGAGACGCTTCCCGATATTTTGGCGCCTTGCGCTTCAAGCTTTTTGGCTGCGTCGTCACGCGTCATAGTCGGCAGCGTTCCGGTAAGCACAACTGTTTTCCCGCTAAATACGCTATCTGCCCGAACTACAGCCGGGAGTTCGGCTTCCGCTTTGACCCCGTATGCTCTCATTCGCGAAATGCTTGCCGCCATAATGGGATCGGCAAAATACCCGACAATGCTATCCGCCACAATACCGCCGATGTCCGAAAGACCGACCAACTCTTCTGCGCCTGCATTCATTACGGCGTCCAATCCTCTATAATGATCGGCAAGCATTTTGGTAGTCGCCTTGCCCGTATTTGGAATGCCCAGCGCAAATAAAAATGCGGCGAGATCGCGCTCTTTGGATTTTTCCAATGCATCCAGCAGCTTACGAGCTTTTTTGTCGCCAAATCGGTCAAGCTTGATTAAATCATCATATTGGAGCGCATATAGGTCGGCTGGATCACGCACCTCGCATTCCGAATAAAGCTGCTCCGCAGTCATAATGCTAAAAGATTCGATATCCATAGCATCGCGGGACGCAAAATGAGTAATACGCCCGATGATTTGAGGACGGCATCCCAGCTTATTGTTGCAGAACAAGTGAGCTCCGCGCTGCTCCAGCTCCGTCTCGCATGACGGACAAACGGTTGGAAAAACGATTTCCCCGCCCGGCTCTTCGTCCACCTTGCCCAAAATTTCCGGGATAACGTCATTCGAGCGGCGAATGGACACAAGCGTGCCTAAAGCATGCTTCAAATTTTTTCTTTCAATATCGCCAATATTGTTGAGCGTACAGTTTTGAACGGTTACCCCTGCCAGATCGATCGCTTCGACTCGCGCAACAGGGGTTATTTTGCCGGTACGGCCCACTTCCCATGAAACAGACTCCAGCACTGTAGCCGCTTCCTCCGCCTCAAACTTAAACGCAACAGCCCATCTAGGAAACTTGTCCGTGTAGCCTAACGCTTCCCTAGTTCTCATATCCGTCAGCTTCACTACGGCACCGTCAATTAGAAAATCAAAGGCATGGCGCAGAGCCTCAACCGCCGCAAGCTCGGTTTGCACCTCTTCAATGGTATCCATGTATTTCACGTAAGGATTAACTTTAAATAGATTGTCTTTTAAAAACTGCTGCATTTCCTCGTGTTTCTGAAACGAAACGCCCTCCGAAAAGCCGATGTTGTAAAAAAACGCATCGAGCTTCCGTTCAGCCGTCGTCTGAGGGTTCAAGTTGCGCAGCGCTCCGGCAGCCGCATTGCGGGCATTTTTGAGCGGCTCGGCCGCTGTCTCATTATATTTTGCCAAAGTCGAGAGCCCCATAATGCCTTCTCCCTGCACTTCAATAATGCCATTTTTAAATGGGATGGCAAGCGGAACGGAACGGATGGTCCGAACCTGTGCCAAAATGCCCTCACCGACCGTGCCGTTGCCCCGGGTAGAGGCTTGCTTAAGCTCGCCGTTTTCATAAGTCAAATTCAACGTGAGCCCGTCGAATTTAAGCTCGATGACATAACTTGGAGCCGGCAGCGGCTCTTGATCGGGGTTTTTGGCGTTATAATCGGCAATGGCGCGAAGAACACGGCCATTCCACGCCAGCAAATCTTCTTGATCCTGGGCCTTGTCCAGACTCCATAATCTAGCCCGGTGCCGGTGAGGCTCAAAACCCTTCAACAATTCTCCCCCAACGCGCAAAGTCGGAGAATCGGGAAGCGTTATCGCTTCAGAGGCTTCCAGCGCGACCAGCTCGTCATAAAGCTTGTCATAGTCCGCATCATTTATTTTGGGCGCATCCAAGGTGTAATAGTAGTAATTATGCTCCGTAAGAAGAGCTACCAGCTCCCTCATCCGTTCCATTCCTGCGTTCACGTTACGGCGCCTCCCTCACTATAGTTCAACTTCTTAACGATTATGTTCAACGCAATCGGTCTTCATTCCTCTAGGGCCAACCCTCTACAGCTTTGTAATTGGGGCAAAACCTGCCAGCAGACGCTTAATGCCAACAGGAGCAGGGAATGCGATTTGCAGTTCCATATCGTTGCCTGTACCTTTGACAGATACGATGGTGCCTTCTCCCCACTTGCCATGGGCCACACGATCGCCGGGAGCATAAGAGCCCGTACCTGAGCCTTGAGCTCCCCCCGTGCTTGTCGCTTTGCCAGCGCTTGTTGAGCGTGCCGCATCAAGCGGACTGCTCACGCGGACGCCGCCGCCGCTTGCAGCCGCCGCACGCCCGCTGCCCGCACCGAAGCCCGGCCTTGTTGCCGAGCTTGCAGCACCGCCTCCTCCGCTATAGCCGCGGCCGACCGGCCTGGAATAGCCCCCGCCTCCAGACGAGGCGCCTTCCCGTACATTTTCCGGAATTTCCTCAAGGAAACGGGATGGCATATTCATGCCTGTCCGGCCAAACAACGTGCGCATACGGGCGCAAGTCAAATAAAGCTTCTCTTCCGCGCGGGTAATGCCGACGTAAGCCAATCGTCGCTCTTCCTCCAGCTCCTCGTTGTCAGTCAAAGCTCTGCTGTGAGGGAAAATCGATTCTTCCATGCCAATAATAAACACGACAGGAAACTCCAAGCCTTTCGCACTGTGCATCGTCATGAGAACAACAGCGTCGTTTGCCTTCTCCGTTGCTTCTTCCTCTTTGTTCATCGAGTCAATATCCGCAATAAGAGCTAAATCAGTCAAAAACGCCACAAGCGATCTGTCCTCGTTGCGCTGCTCAAAATCCATCGTGACGGATAGAAACTCGTCTATATTTTCGATGCGGGCTTTCGATTCGAGCGTATTTTCACGTTGCAGCTCCATTCGGTATTGCGACAGCTCAAGCACCTTTTCGGTCAGCTCCGTAACCGTTAAATAATCAACCATTGCCGTCAAATTATAAATGAGGCCATAGAACTCCCCAAGCAGAGCTCTAGTTCTCCCGTTGACCTCTACATCTCCAAGATCGGACAGCACACGGAATATGGACGTCCCTCTGCGTGCGGCTTCCTCTTCCAACTTGCCAACCGTCGTGTCGCCAATTCCGCGTTTTGGAACGTTAATAATTCGGGTTAGGCTAATATCGTCGTCCGGATTGGAAATGAGCCGCAAATAAGCGAGTAAATCTTTAATCTCTTTGCGGTCGTAGAACTTAATGCCCCCTACAATTTGATAAGGGATGTCCGATTTGATCAAAATTTCCTCGATGACGCGGGACTGTGCATTCGTCCGGTAAAGAATTGCATGATCGGTGAAACGACGGCCCTTATTCACGTTTTTGCGGATTTCACCCGTTACAAAATAACCCTCGTCATGCTCGGAATCCGCTTGATATAGCTGAATAAGGTCGCCCGCTCCTTGCTCCGTCCATAGCTTCTTCGGCTTGCGGCTGGTGTTGCGCTTGATGACCGCATTAGCCGCGTCCAGGATGTTCGACGTCGAACGATAGTTTTGCTCCAGCATAATCGCGCTGGCTTCCGGATAGTCGCTTTCAAAATTTAAAATGTTGGTGATATCCGCACCGCGCCACCGGTAAATCGACTGATCGCTGTCGCCGACTACACAAATATTATGATGCTTGTCGGCAAGCATCCGGCAGAGCATATATTGCGCCCGGTTTGTATCCTGATACTCGTCCACATGAATGTAGCGGAACTTGTTTTGGTAAAACTCCAAAACTTCCGGCACTTCCTTGAACAATTGGATCGTCTTCATAATCAGATCGTCAAAATCAAGCGAATTATTGCTTTTGAGCCGCTTCTGGTACATAGTGAATACTTTTGAGACTAAGCCTTCGTAATAATCGCTGCCAGCCTTCTCCTCGTAACGCTGAGGAGTGATCAACTCGTTTTTGGCGCTGCTAATGGAGGCTTGAACAGCCTTTGGCTCGATTTTTTTCGTATCGATATTCAAATCCTTCATGCAGTTTCGAACGACAGAAAGCTGGTCTGAAGAATCAAGAATGGAAAAGTTCGAAGTGTATCCGATCCGGTCGATATCTCTGCGCAAAATTCTGACACACATGGAATGGAAAGTGGATACCCAAATATCTCGTCCGGTAGGGCCGATCAGAGCGCTTACGCGGTCCTGCATCTCCCTTGACGCTTTATTGGTAAAAGTAATCGCGAGGATGCTCCAAGGCGCCACCCGCTTTTTCTCAATTAAATAGGCAATACGGTGGGTAAGCACGCGCGTCTTGCCGCTGCCTGCCCCGGCCATAATAAGCAAAGGCCCATCCGTTGCTTGAACGGCTTCCCGCTGCGGTGGATTGAGCTTCTGCACCGCCTCGTCGATTCCAATATGATTAAACATAATTTAACCCCTTTGTTCGCATTTGTTCGCCTATTCCCAGTTTAGTCAACGAGCCGCCCGCGTGTCAATTTGGGAAAGTGAAACAATCGCATATAAAATGAAAAAGCGGACATGCCCCGCTTCCAAATGGGACTGCCCGCTTCAGTTCAGTTGCGGCTTTGCACGGCTTCTACCGTGGAGAGCGCCGCCGCCAAATCGGTATAAATAATATTGCCTACTACAATAGTATGTGCAGATGCAGCCGCCTGAGCCGCTTTTTCAGCCGAATCGATGCCTCCGCCGTAAAAGAGTCTCGCTTCGGTTACAGCTCCTCTTGCGCTTTTCAGAAGATCCATATCGCCAAATGTTCCGCTGTATTCGATATAGATGACGGGAAGACGCATCAGCCTGTCCGCCATTCGGATATGGGCGATCAGTTCTTCCTCGCCTAGGCCGCATCTTGCACCGGTCAGCTTGGCAGCCGTCGCCTCTTCATTCAAAATGATATATCCTTGGGCAGCCGTTTCTTCCCATGGTACGAATGTGCCGTATTCCCGCAGCCCTTCGATTTGCTTGCCGATAATCCATTCCGGCCTATCCGTATTCAGGACAAGCGGCACAAAATAACCGTCAAAGCCCGGCACGGCCCCATCAAGCGTCGATACTTCAAGCGCACAATCCAGCTCATACCTGCGAACGCGCGACATCAAGTCTACCGTATTGTCAAAAGTTACTCCGCTCGACCCGCCAATTAATATCGCATCTGTCCCGGACATGCAAAGCGCATCCAGCGCCTCGTCCGAAATTTCTTTGTCGGGGTCCAGCTTAAACACATGCCGCCATTGCGAAAACCAATATTGCTTCATTTATGCCAACGCCTCGCTTCTGTACTGTACGATCAAATAATAGCCGTTCATGTACGGCAGCTTTCATATGCCGCATCCCTACTCCTCCTCTATGCTAAGGGAGGTGGGGCAGCGTGTCAAACCCCGCTAATAAACAAAAGGATTGTCCTAAAACCAGACGGCTTTTGGGACAATCCTTGCCTGACGAATAAGCTTATTTCTTAACCAATTGCCCGCGAGTGACGCCGAGTTGGTTCGTTGCCTTCAGGCTTCTCCACACTTGCGTTCCGCTAATGCGTCCATCCAAAGCGTCGCGGTACAGAGCCAGCACTTCGACGACTTTATCGCCGCTCTCCTCCAAAAACTCAACGCGGAAGTTCGTTACGCCTAGCTCGACAAAATTGCGGATATACTCCGCGCCTGATTGCTCGATGGCGTTGTACACCGTATTGCGGCAGCCTTCATCGACGCGCACGGGATGCGACATGCCGATTCGGTCCTGAAGCGATGCGCGTTGTTCCTCGCAAGGACGGCCGCAGTTCGTAAAGTCTGTGCCCTCGCTCATAAATGTACAATAAACGCAATGCTCCGTATGGAACATTGGAAGATGTTGATGAATTACGACTTCAAGCAGAGACGTATCCGCATGCTCCAGCAAATCCACCATCTGCTGAATGTTCAGATCATAAGATGGAGTGATGGTATCGAGTCCCGCTTCGGCAAACAGCTGAACCGCCTTATGGTTGGCCACGTTAAGCGAGAAGTCGCCAATCAGCTTTGGAAACGGCTTGTCCGGATTCGCCGCACGCTCGCGCAAATAGTAATACAGCGCACCCGTGTTGCGGATCAGAACAGCATCCGGCGCCAGCTTCAAAATGTTGGCATGGTAGCCGTTTTCGCCTGGCATATGAATGCGCGGAGTAGCAAGGGCGATAGGAGTGCCCGCCTTGCGAGCCGCTTCCACCGCTGCCGGAAACTGCTTAATAAATTCAAAGTCAGCGTAAATATACGACACATTAGCTTGAATGGCCGCTTCTACCTGCTCCAAGCTGCGGCACAGCGCCGTTAGCTGCGCTTGTTTGCCGTTGCGGCGGGATACTAGCTCCTCGCTCGTGTTCTTATGCGCACTGGCAAAAGTGTCCACTTCACGCTTCACATACTTCGGCGGCTTAGGACGCTCGCCAGCGAGTTGTTCCACCGCTTCGCGACGCAGCCTGTTCAATTCGCGGATCGGCAAAATAACATCGCCTTGCAGTCCTACCTCCAGCTTGTCCAGCTGATAGACGGTACCGCCAAGCCGGCCGAGCTGATCTTCCAATAGAGCCGCATCCATCGGACGCTTTTGCGCCAATTCCAGCGGGAGTTCGGAAACCACTTCAACCGTCGTTCCTTTTTGCACATCGGTCCACCAAGTACGAAGCGGTTCTCCCACCGTTCCCGTCACCCGTACATGCAAAGGGAAGACACGATAGGGCTTTTCCGTTTCGAAAGTAGCCCGAAGCCGCCTGTCCAGCGCAGGGTCGCTCGTTTTCCAAATGCGGTCACCCACATGCACTTTTCTGAGATCGACGTCATTTCGTCCCGCTACGAGTTCAATCAAAGCGCCCTCAGGAGCTTCTCCCTCCAGCTTGACCCCTTGGCGCCTCAAATCGTAAATGCGTCCGCCCTCTTCTTTTTTCGTTGGATCGCCCGCGTCAAATACAATTCCGTCACCGCGTTTGACAGGAGCATCCAACCTTACCGTCACCGCATCGCGCATGACACGCTCGACTTTGCCGAGATACACGCCGCGGCTTTTCGGAAAGGTGCCTTCCACAAGCTGTTTATTGTTTGTTCCGTCCAAAAAGCCGTGCGTAAATCCGCGCGAGAAGCTTTGCTGCAATTCCCGTACGTCTTCTTTCGAAGGCTTGGAGCGGTCTCCGTCAAAATATTTATCGATTTCACGCCGATATTTGCTCACGACGTTCGCGACATATTCAGGGCTCTTCAGCCTGCCCTCAATTTTAAAAGATGTAACGCCTGCTTCAATTAGTTCAGGCACCAGGTCAATGGCCGCCAAATCTTTAGGCGACAACAGATAAGCGACATCGCCCATCGGCTTATGCTCGCCGTCCACCATCAGTTCGTATGGAAGCCTGCAAGCTTGCGCGCATTCGCCGCGGTTTGCCGAACGGCCGCCCCACATTTCCGATGTCAAACATTGTCCCGAATAGGAGACGCATAACGCTCCGTGAACAAACACTTCCATTGGAAGTTTGGCCTGCTCGCCGATTTTGCGAATTTGCTTCAAATTGTTTTCGCGGCCGAGCACGACTCTTTCCATATCAAACGGTTTCGTAAATTCCACCGCTTCCGGCGACGTAATGGTCATTTGCGTCGAGCCGTGAATCGGGAAATCTGGAGACAGCTCCCGAATGAGCTTGACCAGCCCGAGGTCCTGCACGATAACCGCGTCCACTCCCGCATCGATACACATTTCGATCAGTTTCTGCGCGTCTCTCAGCTCGTCCTCAAATACTAGAATATTGAAAGTTAAAAACCCTTTTACGCCATACGAATGAAGAAAAGCCATAATTTCCGGCAGCTCCTCGCTGCGGAAGTTGTTTGCGCGTGCCCGGGCATTAAATTTCTCCACACCAAAAAAAATCGCATCCGCACCGTTCGCTACTGCCGCTCTCATGCAATCCCAATCGCCGGCCGGAGCCAGCAGTTCTATATCCGATCTTGTTAAAGCCGTTGTTTTCATCTATTCGATTCCTCTCATCGCAAGATTAAGGTACGCCTTGCGTCATGTTTCGTTCACTTGCTGAATATTTTGCTTCTATTAGTTTATCAAACGAAAGAGCTTCACACCACCACACATTGCTGCCAGTTTTCCGGCCTCAGCCACTTTTGTCGAATAATTATGCGATTTTGCCAAAATGAAGTTGCACACATCTGTTGCACAATAGGAGATGCTATACTAATGCTGACTTTGATTGTTCATCCACTTTAAATACCGGGAGGTCATTCATTATGAAATTAGGCGTGTTCAGTGTACTGTTTGCACAAAAGCCGTTAGAGGAAGCATTGGACTATATTGCGGCCAAAGGATTGGATGCCGTTGAAATCGGCACCGGCGGATACCCGGGCAACGCCCATTGCGATCCGGACGTGCTGCTTGCCGATGCGGGCAAACTTAAAGCTTTCAAACAAGCGGTGGAATCGCGCGGGCTCATGATCAGCGCCCTCAGCTGCCATGCCAACCCGCTACATCCACAAAAGCCGCTTGCAGCGGAGCATGACTCCATTATTCGCAAAACGATAGAACTTGCAAACCGTTTGGAGGTTGAGGTCGTCAATACGTTTTCCGGTTGTCCCGGCGATCATGAGGATGCGAAATATCCAAACTGGCCGGTCGCCCCTTGGCCGAACGAATATCAAGAAATTTTGAAATGGCAATGGGAACAAAAAGTGATTCCCTATTGGTCTGAAATCGGCTCACTTGCAGAACAATCCGGCGTCAAAATCGGACTTGAGCTGCATGGAGGATTTTCCGTACACTCTCCGGCTACACTGCTTCGTCTTCGCGAAGCGGCAGGCAATGCGATCGGAGCCAATCTGGATCCGAGCCATATGTGGTGGCAGGGCATCGATCCTGTGCAGGCCGTTCATATTTTGGGCCGTGCCGGCGCCATTCACCATTTCCATGCCAAAGATACAACGATAGATCCGGTCAACGTTCATCGTCACGGCGTAACCGACATGCAATCCTATTCGCTTATGCTTGACCGCGCTTGGCAATTCCGTACCGTCGGCTTTGGCCACGATCTCAAGGTATGGGCCGACATTATTAGCGCGCTTCGCCTTGTCGGCTACGACTATGTCGTCAGCATTGAGCATGAGGATGGACTAATGTCGGTTGATGAAGGATTTACAAAAGCGGTTCAAAACCTTCAGCAAGTGCTCATTCGCGAGCCGCTAGGCGATATGTGGTGGGTTTAAATTGACCCAGGACCTTATGCAAAACAGCAAAAAGCACCGCCGGATGAGTCCGGTGGTGCTTTTTGCATCGGTTTTAACCGGCCAATTGTTACTTGACGCGGAATAAACCGATTTCAAAAATCATGACGTAATCGATAAACAGGAACAATCCGAGCGAAACGGCTGTAAAGGCGATAGCAAAAAGATTCTTTTTTGGGCGGGCCATAATAAGCCGAATAAAACCGATCGCGATAATAATCGTAATGACCAGCATAAAAAAGTCAAACGGCTCGTACCCTTTAACCACTTCTGTTGCTTCTTCCGCCAAAAACATGAAGGGACCTCCTTTTAATCACACACGTAACCTATTATTTATCTATGTTAGCTTCTAGATGCCGCCGATGCAAGTCTCAATCCGCAATCGTAACAAGTTTGTCACGTTTTAGTGTTGACTTGCCTCTCTTGCAATCGAATTGAACAACTAAACTTTCCGTAACTTTAAATTGTCCAACTGTTCCCATCTCTATTACTGCTCCACATTTTTCCCGGCAAAAAATCCGCTTGGAGCGAACCTCCCGTTCCTTCTCCAAGCGGACTTACGGCTTATCACCGTTTATTCCGAGGCGCCTGCGCCTACACTTTCCTTGTTTTTGTAGCGCTCTTCCGTACGTACGCGATCCCGCTCCAAAATTGGTTTCAAATAACGGCCGGTATACGATTGCTCCACTTTGATCACTTGCTCCGGCGTTCCGGTAGCGACGATCATGCCGCCTCCGTTGCCGCCCTCCGGTCCCAAATCGATCAAATAATCGGCCGTTTTGATTACGTCCAAATTATGTTCGATAACCAGAACGGATTCACCAGAATCTACCAGACGATGCAGGACCGTAAGCAAACGGTCGATGTCATGCACATGCAGGCCCGTCGTAGGCTCGTCCAAAATATATAGCGTCTTGCCCGTACTGCGGCGGTATAGCTCGGCCGCCAGCTTAACGCGCTGCGCCTCGCCCCCGGAAAGTGTCGTTGCAGGCTGGCCAAGCTTCATATAGCCTAGTCCCACGTCCAGCAGCGTCTGAACTTTGCGGTGTATGCGCGGGATGTTTTCGAAAAATTGACAGCCGTCCTCAATCGTCATTTCCAATACTTCTGCAATGTTTTTGCCTTTGTATTTCACTTCGAGCGTTTCCCTGTTGTAGCGTTTGCCTTTGCAAATTTCGCAAGGGACATACACGTCCGGCAGGAAATGCATCTCGATTTTAATGATGCCGTCGCCTCGGCAAGCTTCGCAGCGGCCGCCTTTGACGTTGAAGCTGAACCTGCCCTTTTTGTAGCCGCGTACCTTCGCTTCATTGGTGTTCGAGTACAAATCGCGAATATCGTCAAAAACACCCGTATAGGTCGCCGGATTGGAACGCGGTGTCCGGCCGATAGGAGACTGGTCAATGTCGATGACCTTCTCTAAATGCTCCAGTCCGCGCATTTCTTTATATTGACCCGGGCGTACCTTTGCTTTGTTCAAATCCCGGGCAAGCGTCTTGTATAAAATTTCGTTGACGAAAGTCGATTTCCCCGAGCCCGAAACGCCAGTTACGGCAGAGAAGACGCCTAGCGGAATTTTGACGTTGACGTTGCGCAGGTTGTTTTCCTTCGCTCCGCGCACCTCTATCCATTTGTCTCCCGTGGAGCGGCGCTCCAGCGGCACTTCAATAAATTTGCGGCCGCTCAAATATTGTCCTGTAAGCGAGTTTTCGTCCTTCATCACTTCTTCAGGCGTGCCTTGAGCAATAATATTGCCGCCGTGTATACCTGCGCCGGGTCCGATATCGATAATAAAATCGGCCGCCATCATCGTATCTTCGTCATGCTCGACGACAATAAGCGTATTGCCCAAATCGCGCATATGCTCCAGCGTGCTGATCAGACGGTCGTTGTCCCGCTGATGCAAGCCAATGCTCGGCTCGTCCAAAATATAAAGCACGCCCATGAGGCTGGAGCCAATCTGCGTAGCAAGCCGGATCCGCTGCGCTTCTCCGCCAGATAAGGTACCCGCCGCGCGGCTCAGACTCAAATATTGCAAGCCGACGTTAACGAGGAAACCGAGACGGCTGTTGATTTCTTTCAAGATGAGGTTCGCAATCGTCCGCTCTTTCTCCGTGAGAACAAGCCCGTCAAAATATTGCTGCGCATCGCCGATCGACAAACCCGTCACATGAGCAATGTTTTGGGAGGCGATCGTCACGGCAAGCGTTTCTTTGCGCAGTCTCTGCCCTTTGCAGCTGCCGCAAGGCTTGGCGCTCATATAATTTTCAATGTGCTCGCGCATCATGTCGGAAGCAGTATCCCGGTATCTGCGCTCCAAATTGTTGACGATGCCTTCAAACGGTACAAAAGCTTCTTTCCGATGGCCAAAATCGTTTTCGTAGAGGAAGCGCACCTTCTCTCCGCCTGTGCCGTAAAGCAGCTTCTTCATTTGCTCCCCGTTCAATTCCGATAGCGGAACGTTTTGCGGGATGCCGTAATGAACGCAGACTGCGCTCAAAAATTGCGGGTAATAATTAGAGGTGCTGCCCGCCCAAGCCAAAAACGCGCCTTCTTCAATTGTTTTGCTATTGTCCGGAACTAGCAATTCCGGGTCGACGATCATTTTGGCGCCGAGTCCGTCGCATTCCGGGCAAGCTCCATACGGGCTGTTAAACGAAAACATTCTCGGAGCCAGCTCTTCGATGCTGAAGCCGCATTCCGGGCAAGCCAAATTGGAGCTGAAAAGCAGCTCTTCCTGGCCAATAACGTCTACGATGACTCGTCCGTCCGCCAGCTTAAGCGCCGTCTCCAAAGAATCGGCAAGACGGGCATGAATATCTTCTTTTATAACAATTCGGTCGATGACCACTTCAATGTTATGTTTTTTGTTTTTTTCCAAGGTGATTCCTTCGCTCAGCTCGCGAAGCTCGCCATTGACGCGAACCCGTACGTAACCTTGTTTCTGAATATCGGCAAGCAGCTTGGTATGCTCGCCTTTCCGTCCCGAAACAAGCGGGGCCAAAATTTGCAGCTTTGTCCGCTCTGGCAACTCCATAATCCGGTCCACCATCTGCTCAACCGTTTGAGATGTAATTTCGATGCCGTGTTCAGGGCAATGCGGCTTGCCTACGCGGGCAAACAAAAGACGCAAATAATCGTAAATTTCCGTAACGGTCCCAACCGTCGAGCGCGGATTTCGGCTTGTTGTTTTCTGGTCGATGGAAATGGCAGGCGACAGGCCATCGATAGAGTCTACATCCGGCTTCTCCATCTGCCCAAGAAATTGGCGGGCATAGGCGCTTAGAGACTCGACATAGCGCCGCTGGCCTTCCGCGTAAATCGTATCAAATGCCAAAGACGATTTGCCGGAGCCACTCAGCCCCGTCAGCACAACAAACTTGTCGCGCGGTATCGTCACGTCGATATTTTTTAAGTTATGGGCGCGGGCGCCCTTTACTACTATTTTATCACTAGCCATCGTAAGATCCCCCTACATTCCCGACTCTGCGCGCAGTTCAAGCAACGCATCACGCAATTCGGCGGCGCGCTCAAACTGCAAGTTTTTCGCCGCATCTTTCATTTCGCTTTCCAGACGCCCGATCAAAGACTGGCGCTCCTTCTTGGACAATTTCCCCGTATCTGCGCCTGTCAAATAATCCGCTTTCTGCTCCGCCACCTTTGTTGCTTCGATGACATCGTGAATCTTTTTGCGAATCGTCTGCGGCTGAACTCCATGCTCTTCATTATATGCAAGCTGAATAGCACGGCGGCGCTCCGTCTCCTTCATGGCCCGGTCCATAGAATCCGTAATCTTGTCGGCATACATAATAACTCTTCCTTCGCTATTGCGGGCCGCGCGGCCAATCGTCTGGATCAAGGAGCGGTCGGAACGTAGGAATCCTTCTTTGTCCGCGTCCAAAATGGCTACCAACGATACTTCCGGCAAGTCGAGTCCCTCTCTAAGCAAGTTAATGCCTACAAGCACATGAAATACGCCAAGCCTTAGGTCCCGCAAAATAGCAAGCCGCTCCAGCGTCTTAATGTCGGAATGCAAGTACCTCACTTTGATGCCGACCTCTTTGAAATAATCGGTTAAATCTTCGGCCATTTTTTTCGTTAGCGTAGTAACGAGCACACGCTCGTCCTTAGCTATACGATCTCTAATTTCATCCAGCAAATCGTCGATCTGCCCTTTTGACGGACGAATATCAATGATGGGATCCACCAATGCCGTCGGTCGAATGATCTGCTCGATCATTGTCGGGCAATGCTCCAATTCATACGGACCCGGAGTAGCGGATACATAGACGAGCTGCTTCGTCTTTTCCTCGAATTCCTCGAATCGAAGCGGCCTGTTGTCCATAGCCGAAGGCAGGCGGAAGCCGTGATTGACCAGCATCTCCTTACGGGCCCGGTCACCGTTGAACATCGCTCTGATCTGCGGAAGCGAAACATGCGACTCGTCGATGACGACCAGCATGTCTTCCGGGAAATAATCCAAAAGCGTATACGGCGTTGCGCCGCGCTCGCGGAACGTAAGCGGTCCGGAGTAGTTTTCAATGCCGGAGCAGAACCCCATCTCCGCCATCATCTCAAGGTCGTAGCGCGTCCGCTGCTCCAGCCGCTGGGCTTCCAGCAGCTTGCCCGCCTCGCGCAGCTCCGCAAGACGCTCCTCCAGCTCTCGCTCTATGTTTACCAAAGCGACCTTCATCGTTTCTTCTTGCGTGACAAAGTGGGATGCCGGGAAAATCGCAATATGGTCTCTCTCCGCCACAATTTCACCGGTGAGTACGTCAATTTCCGAAATTCTCTCGATTTCGTCGCCAAACAGCTCTACTCGAATCGCCCGTTCATTATTGGCTACCGGGAATATTTCCACGATGTCGCCGCGAACGCGGAACGTTCCGCGGGTAAAGCTAATGTCGTTTCTCGCATATTGAATATCGACCAGCTTATGAAGGATGGCATCGCGCGGCTTCTCCATCCCTACCCGCAGCGACAAAACGAGGCTGCCGTATTCCATAGGCGAGCCCAGGCCGTAAATGCAGGATACGCTGGCTACGATAATAACGTCGCGGCGGTCGAACAACGCGCTGGTCGCGGAATGGCGCAGCTTGTCGATCTCGTCGTTGATGCTGGAGTCCTTTTCGATAAAGGTGTCCGTCGACGGAATATACGCTTCGGGCTGATAGTAGTCATAGTAGCTGACAAAGTATTCAACCGCATTATCTGGAAAAAAAGATTTGAACTCGCTGCACAGCTGAGCCGCCAGCGTCTTATTGTGCGCGATTACGAGCGTGGGCCGGTTCAATTCGGCTATGGCATTCGCAATCGTATAGGTTTTGCCCGTTCCCGTCGCGCCCAGCAGCGTCTGATGACGCTTGCCCTGTAGCACGCCTTCGACAATTTGCCTAATAGCCCCAGGCTGATCGCCTTGCGGCTTGTAATCCGATGTTAACTTGAACAACCCTTCGCCTTCCGACTTGCCCTCTGCCCGCACTTCGCTCACCGTCTTTCCTCCTCTTAATTACCCTGTTCCCTATCAATCAGTATGGTCAAAAATGACTTATTCTAGCTTTCAAGCCAAAAACAAGGCTCATAAAGCGATATCCAAATCATTTAATAAGAATATGTGTTCCCATTCCTTCTATTATACCGATAACCCCATCTTGTTGCAATCGTTTCACCATTTACCAAAAGGAATAAGCGCCCCCATTTAGGAACGCTTTTTTACGCCAATTATTAGACTGCCTGTGTTTACTTGCGCCCGACATCCGTTCCGCGCCAGCTCCAATACCACTTTTCCGTCTCTGCGGGAATGGAAAGCCCTAGCTCCTTTTCGAAAATATGTCTCAGCTGGCCGTAGTGAGAAGCCACTTTGTCGGAATGGCCGAGTTGATCGTACAGCTGAAGCAGAATGACTCCCTCTTCTTCATGATAGGGATCCATCCGATGAATCCGCTCGTACATCCTTAGCGCTTGACCGAGACGGTTCTGCTCCAAGTAGCGCGCCGCCAACTTCCTTCCATGCTGCAGCCATAGCTGACGCAGCCGCTCTCTTTCCTGCTCCGCCCAAATATAATCGCAGTCCTGAAAATAGTCTCCTTCATATAATTCAAGCACTCGCTCCAGCTCCGCCGCCCCTTCGGGATAACGTCTTCCCCAAGTCAAAAGATCGCTTTCCCATTGCTCCGCGTCAAATTTGACGTTGCCGAGCTGGAGGATGTAGCCCTCTTGAATGCCCGCATTATGTATCGTGATCTCCATTCCCGACTGCCGAATGCATTGTCTGACTTGATAAATGACGGTGTACAGCTGCGTCATGGCGCGCTTTGACTCAAGCCCCGGAGCAAGCATCTCCATAATGGTCGATTTCAGGACGACCTCTCCCCTGCGATGAAGCAAATAAGCGAACAGTTCCTGCGCTTTCGCCGTTCTCCATTTCGGGATGTCCAAAGACCCTCCCCCCCGCTGAAAACGAATAGTCCCAAAGCCGCATATGCGCTGTTCATCCTGCGACAAATCCGACTTGTCAACCGCTGCCAAATGCCGCCTCCGCTCACCTATGCGCCGGACGGTTTTGGCGACACGCTCCGCCGTATAAGGCTTCAGTAAATAGTCCATCGCATTAAGCTCAAACGCGTTTACAGCATATTCGTCATATGCGGTAACAAAAACAATTTCGGTGTCGGGATATTTCTCCTGAATCAGATTCGCCGCTTGCAAGCCCGATATTTCCGGCATATGAATGTCTAAAAAAACAGCTTCCGGCTTTACTCTATCCAGTTGGTCCAGCGCTTCTTCCGCCGACTGAAAAGCGGTGATATCCAGCCCACCCGGGGCCAACTCCGTCTCCATGACCGATTGCAGCACTCTCTCCAGATGAGCAAGCGCAAGCCTTTCGTCATCTACGATCATCACTTTCATAGGGATGCACCTCGTTTGTTTCTACTATGCTGCATCAAAAGAATCTCTCAATTTTAAATAGAACGACCCTCATCTATTAAAAGTTGCTATGTTTTCTCTTCATTTTACGACAATTTGTTCAGAAAATGTACAGGGACCTCCTTTATACTCTATAATAAGTGGGGGCCAAAATACCTATTCTAGCGGAAAGGTTTGACTACACTACATCTATGAGCATTCATGCACAATAGAATTACAAGCTTTTACGCAACAATTCGAACGGAGGAACATGAAACATGAAAAGAAGAATACTAGCACTAGCCCTCTCGCTAATGCTGATCTTCCAGTACTTCAATTACACGGATGTGCTGAAAGAAGCGGAAGCCGCGGGTGGAACGGATCCAAACCAAGTCCATTTTACAAAAGTGACACTAAAAACCGATACGAACAATCCGACCATCGTCGCAGAAGTAAATGCGTCCGGTCAATCCCAAGTGGACCAAAACTTCGTCATCGATCCTACCAAAGCACTCGTACTGGAATATGATTGGGAACTATTGGATGAGCATCCCTTTAAGACAGGGCATCCCTTCACCTTCCAATTCCCTGACGGTTTCAAAATGAATGCTCCTGCTAACGGTAATCTAAACCAATATGGAACATTCCAGGTTAATCATACAACCAACACGGTCACCATGAATTTTAACGATGATGTAATGGAACTCGGGACTGGCGTGCCGACAATCGGCAAGCTGTTTTTTTGGGTTTACATAGACCAAGCGAAGGTAAACAACGGCGAATCCGAAATTATTCTGATTCCGGGCACAACGCCGATCAAGGTGAAAGTGGGCGGGACGGCACCGACGCCAACTCCTACTCCGACACCAACGCCTACGCCTACTCCGACGGCTACACCGGCCCCGAAGCCAGGCATTACAAAGGATGGAACGCCGGCACAGTCTTTCAACCCAACAGCCGTCAACTGGACTATCAACGTCAACTCCCAAAAAGCAGCCGTTACAAATGCGGTTGTGACAGATGAAATTCCAACTGGATTATCGTTGAGTTCAAGCGACGTCGTCGTAAAAGAAATAAACGCGCAAGGCCAAGAGACAAATCCGACAGGCGCATACACAGTAACTGTAAACGGAAGCACGCTTACCGTTTCTTTAGGTGACATCAGCAGCGCTTTTGTCATTAGATACCAGACATCCGTTGTAGACAACAGTAAAACGTCGTTTACAAACTCGGCTGAATTTACGGGAGGCCATCCCGACTTGCCAAAAACCGCTTCCGATACTGTACCGGTAACTCGCGGACAATTTCTCGACAAAGAAACCGTGAGCTATAACGAGACTACGGAAACGATCTCTTGGAGAATTAAATACAACTTTGGCTTAGAGACGGTTAACAGTCCTGAAATAACGGACCAGTTTAACGATATTCATGAACTGGTGCCAGGGAGTTTGAGAGTCTACGAAGTAGGTACGGTCACGAACAACACCTCCTATACGGGCTTGATCGATGACACCGCAAATTGGACAGCGTCGAACCTGGTTCCTGCGAACAGCAAAAACGGGTTTTTGTTAAGTTATAACAACGGGTCAACGGATAAGGCCTATGTCGTGGAATATCAAACAAAGCTAAAAAGCAATGTATACATCTATGATTATAAAACGATTGTGAACGAAGTCAGTTCCGGCGGCATAAACGACTCCTCTTCACAAGGAGTGCCGCAGCGCTTTTTCCACAAAAACAGCGGCAACTTAAACTATGCGGCTCGTACAATCGACTGGACAGTGGAAATCAACAAAGTCGGCTACAATATTCACAACACCGTCTACAAGGATGATTTCGCCGCAGGATTAAGGCTTGTTCCGGGTTCGCTGCTCGTGAACGGAGCTCCGGTAAACGCTGCGATCGTCACTTATGAGGAAGCTGTTCCCGGCACTGTGACAGGCTTTACGCTAGCGCTTCCGGCCGGAACGACCTACTACGAAGTAAAATACAAAACTAGCTACGATTACGATGTCGATTCTTACGACACATTGAAAACGACATACAACAATAGCGGAAACTTGAAATGGACCGATCCGAATAACGACAACGGCAATAAAACGGACAACAACAACAGCATCGGAGTTAACACGCAAACCCTTAACAACGGATATAAGAACGGATCTTATGACGCTTCCACCAAGAAGATTTCATGGAACGTACTTGTCAATTACGACAGCAAACGGATGACGAATGCCAAGCTGGAGGATACCCTTCAGTCGATTCAAGAACTGGATGCCTCCTCAATCAAAATTTATGAGACAAGCATTTTGGCCAACGGAACAAGAGGACCGCTCGCGGCTACGCCTCTGACGCTAAATACGGATTATACCGTTGCTTATGCAAACAAGAAATTGACAATTCAATTTACAAATGTCATTACTAAACCTTACTTCATTCAATTCCAAACGACTTTGGAAAACAAATTAATCGGTGACGGAGAAGCAACGATCGCCAATAAAGCTATTTTTTCAGCGGACGGCTTTGCGCCAAAAGAAACGAATAGTTCCGTGACAATACCGAATGCAGGGAAATTCATCAGCAAAGCCGGCAATTTCGTCAACAATAATTATCAAGCGGATTGGACCGTAACGCTGAACCTTAGTCAGTCCAACGTGCTCGATGTATCAATCGTGGACAAGCCAAGCGCGAACCAAATCTTATTGAAAAACAGCATTAAGCTTTACAAAGTGTCGGTTTTGGCAAACGGTCAAATCGATCCTGCGAGCAAAACGTTAGTCGCCCCAACCGACTACACGGTTGTTTACAACGCGGATGGCTCATTCGAGGTCAAAATCGCTGAAATCAACCGTGCTCATATTTTGGAGTACTCTACTCTAATCGACGATCAGGATCAAGCTGGCAACGCCAACGTTTCCAATCAGATTGAATTTAAAGGAAACGGAAAAACGGGCGAAACATTATCCGGAGAAACGAACTCGGGGTCTCAACGAAATATTTATCTTCAAGGAGCGGGCGGCAGTGCCGTCAGACCTAAAGGCGATTTGAGCATTAAGAAGATCGATGACGCGTATCCGGGACTCTCTCTGGCAGGAGCCGTATTTGAGCTTCGCAGACCGAACGGCAATGTTAGCCGATCCAATCTCGTGACGGATGCAAACGGATCTATTGTCGTAACGAACTTAACTTATGGTAAATACTTGCTTCACGAAGTTACACCTCCGCCAGGTTATGAGCCGTTGACCGCACCGATTGCGATTACGATTAACTCGGACGAGCATGAGGTCACTGTCAAAAACATTCGGAAAACAGGCAACTTGGCTATTACGAAAGTGGACCAGTTGAATCATTCCATCCTGCTTCCAGGTGCGGAATTCATCCTATACAACGAGAATAAAACCGTTGAAATCGGCAGAATGACGACCGGCACGGATGAAAACGATGCTGCCACTTACGGTAAAGCTGCTATTAACAATCTGCCTTTTGGCAACTACGTATTAAAAGAAGTGAAGCCTCCTACGGGGTATCTCACGATTGGCACAGCTGAATGGGCTATTGAAATTAAGCCAAGTGAAACCAAAACATTAGTAGTGGAAAACATTCAGCAGATGTTCCCTGTTATTACGCCGACACCTAAACCGACGCCTACTCCGACTCCGGTTCCAACACCGGATCCGGGAACGACCGAGGAACCGATAGAGTCCGGCAAGCCGACGCCTACTCCGAAACCGACACCGAAACCTTCCGAAAAGCCGGTGCCGTCGGAGAAGCCAAAGCCGACACCTACTCCTAAGACGGAAACGACGAAGGAAGAAACGCCGGTTGTCGGAGACGTGGATGTGCCTAAAGGCGGCACAACCGATATCGGCACCCCTCCGAAAAACGGATCGATTACGGTAACCCCTAACGGTAAATGGACTTATAAGCCTAAGCCGAACTTTGTAGGGAAAGATAAGTTCTCCGTTGTAGTAACTGACGAGGATGGCAATGAAGAGGAAATTTGGATCGACATCGAAGTAGAGCCTGTTCCTGAGGGCGGCGTCGAAACGTCGCCAGACGTTGACAAACTGCCAAAAACGGGACAAAGCAGCTATACGCTAATGTACTTGCTAGGCGCTGTTTTCATTGTCGGCGGCATTGCGCTTCGTCTGACGCGGGGCAGAAAACGGTCCTAATCCAACCTGCCAAAATCATTAATACAAAAAGGTCTGATCGACTCGGCGAAATGCCGGGAAGATCAGACCTTTTCTGTTTGGCCAAACATTTAACCTTGTATCCGTTCCTTTGCCGCTTCCGCCCGTCCTCTGCGGCTCTCGGCTCTCATGCCCCTCAGCAGCTCAATAAGCGAAGCCGGGCCGCTTGCGGCGTAATAGTTGGCTTGTTCGTCGGGAGCCAAAATAACGCCCAACTGATGATGCTCTCCGGCATATCTGGCGCGCTGGACAAATTTCAGCTCGCCCTCTTTGTTATAAACCTCTAGCTTGCAAAATGCGGAATTGACCGCGAGCGCATCATACAGCTCTTCTTTTGACGCTACGCGAATGCCGTTTGCTTTATAAATAATCTCGCCCGCATGCAGCCCCATCGCCTCGGCGGGAGTTTCGGGGACAATACCCAATATGCGAAGGCCGCGACCGTCATGGACAAACAATGGGGTTCGTCTGGACTCAGCCAGCTTGCTTCTCCAAATGATAGCTTCATGCAATAAAATCGAAGCAATAGCCGCCAGCGGAAGCAAAGCCGGTACAAACCATGCAGCAACCGCCACCACTCCTAAAATGACGCTATAGAGCAAGAGTCCTTTTGCCGCATGCTTCGCTTTGTCACGTGGGAGCATAGACCTCGTCATCTCTGTAAACCCGATGACCATCGGAAGCGCCGCAATGCTCCAGTTCTGCGCCTCCCCTCCTGCAAACAAAGGAGTCCAGGGCAACGTAAACGACATGACCCCGTCTCCGGCTGGAACGAGCAGCAAAAGCGGTACGGGCCAAAAGCCTTGAAGTAAATAACCGCCAACCAGCTTGCCCCGTTTTCCTTCCAAAAATAACGGAGTAGCCAGCTTATCGCCTTGAGCCGATACAAGAAGCGCTTCCGCCAAATGAAGCAGCGCAACAAGAAAGAGCAAACCCGCCGCATCAAGCGACTGAAGCGAAGACGCCAGAGACCCAAGCCAATCTCCCCGCTCCTCCAGAGGGGTAAACCCGATCACCCATTGAAGCAATGCCACAATGCCCGCGCTATAAGCGAAACATAAGTAGCGTACGCGGAAAAGTAAAAGAATAGCAGCAATCGACCATAACCATAGCACCGAAGCAGGGGTAATGCCTGCTCCTATAAATGCGCCGCAAACGGAGACCGCAAGTCCCATCAAAAAACCGACGAGCACCGCTTTTACCGTCAATCTGATCCAGCTATGCAGCTTTACGGCGAATAATTGGCGTTCCATACGGATCTGTCTACTGTACTGAAGAATAATAAACAATATCGCTATATAATAAAAAGGCTGTACGATTAGTTGCAAAGCCGCTTCACCAAGCAGCTGCAGTGTGGCCTGCGCCGTTTCCAATGCGAACACTCCCTTATTCGTTCCTGGTCAAATAAAAAGGGCCGGCTTCATTGAACAGAAGCCAACCCTATTTAATATTCGACACGCTCGCTTTATCTCCTGCCGACCGCTTTGATCGCCTCCAGCAGCTGAGCGTCATTTTCTTTATTTTGAATCCATTTTACAACAGCTTGCTCCAACTTTTGGGCCGTTTTACTATCGATTTCTCCGGTTACAGCAAGCCCATGATCCCCTTGAAAAGCTTTTACAGCCCCCGTGGTCTCCGGCCCATAATAACCGTCCTCCCGCTTCGGCTCATAGCCAAGGCCATGGAGCATAATTTGAGCGCTTCGAACTTGCTCGCTCAAGCTGTCCGGCTTTAATGTCTCTTGCAAATTCATTCTCGCCACGGTATACAGGTCTGGAGGCGCTACTGCCAAATTCGGCGCCACTCCTTTTTTATGAATCCAGTTCCCGTTTGGCGTCAGCCATTTCGCAATCGTCATTTTGACTAGGCTTCCGTCGCCCAGCGCTTTGTTGTAGCTCACTTGCACTGTTCCTTTGCCAAATGACTGCTCTCCGATCACCTTGGCGCCTGCCGCTTCCTGCAACGCTCCGGCCAAAATTTCGGAGGCGCTTGCGCTGCCTTTGTTGGTCAATACGGCAATCGGGTAATCCTTTTGCTTGCCGCCTTTGGCGAGCGTCTTTTCCCTCTTGCCATTTCGATCCTCGACTTGGACGACGACGCTGCCTTCTTTCATCATCAACTGGGAGATTTCGATGACCACAGGCAATACGCCGCCAGGGTTGTTGCGCACATCCAGCACAAGCCCTTTGACTCCTTGCTCCTCCAGCTTGGCAAGCTCTTCCTTGAACCTCTTCGCCGTATTAAGCGAAAATTGTCTGATTTCAATTACGCCTACCCCGTCGGAGCGAAGCGTGCTATAGACCGTTTCGACATCGATATCGTCCCGGATAAGCACAAGCTGTACCGGCTCCGAAAATCCGCTTCTTCTGACAACGAGCTTCGCTTTTGTTCCTTTTGGACCGCGAATTTTGGCGACCGCTTGTCGAAGGCTTAGACCGTCCAGACTTTCACCGTTGACGGAAATCAGCACGTCCTTCGCCAGCAAGCCGGAACGTTCAGCAGGCGAGCCTTTAATCGGAGAAACGACAACAACATTGCCGTTTTCAGTCGTCACTTCCGCCCCGATTCCCGTAAACGAGCCTTCAATCGATTCCGCAAAATGATGGGCCGTCTCCTCTTCCATATAAACGGAATAAGGATCGTCAAGCGCGCTCATCATTCCGCTCACCGCGCCATCAAGCACTTCTTTGCGCTCAACGTCCTCATAATATTTTGTTTCTATCAGCTCCAGCACCGCGTTCAGCTTGGCAAGCTCATCCTCTTTCAGCTTTGTCCCTTTGTCGTCAGAGGACGCTGCTGCGGCTACCGATGCGGATGGATTTTTTTCGCTTGGTTCGATCATCCGATCCGCTACCGTAAGCGTAACAAGTACGGAGGCGAAAATCGACAGCAGCACAAATGCGAATACAGTACGTCCCTTGAAGTACACCCTCGTACACCACCTTCATCATTTTCCAGCGTTCAACACCGTACTAGTATATGACAAGCGTCAGGAAATTATTTACTCGTCCAGTAGCCAATTCCTCAGTAAATAAGGGCAAGGGCAGCCCTGCTAACGGGCTGCCTCTTGTTTATGCCAATATTCGATTATTATTTCAGATAGCCGCTCGGGTTGACCGGAACTTCGTTTTTGCGCACTTCAAAATGCAAATGCGGTCCAGTTGAGTTGCCAGTGTTGCCAACTTCGGCAATTTTTTGTCCCTTTTTCACTGTCTCGCCTTCTTCTACAAGCAAGCCGCCCACACGGATATGAGCGTATAAAGTCCAAAGTCCATTGCCATGATCAATAATGATACAATTTCCGTAACCGCTCGTAGAACGCGATGTAATGACTACCCCGGCCTCAGCCGCATAAATCGCCGTACCTTGCGGGGCCGCAAAGTCCATGCCCGTATGCGTATGCCTCTTTCCGGTAATGGGATGAACCCTGGAGCCAAAATTAGAGGAGACGCGATACCCATCTTTAATTGGCATGCCGAGCTTGCCACCGCTATAAGGGTTTTTAATCCGATTTTTTTCTGCTTGCAGCTTGGAAATCTTCGCCGCTAATTGCACGACCAACTGCTGCTGTTCTTCGCTTACATAGCCCAAATATTCAAGCGTTTCGTTCAGCTCTCCGATATTCTCATTGTAGGATGCGATAAGCACTTCTTTATCCGATTCCTTTTTTCGCAAATCCGCTTGCTGAAGCTCCAGCTCTTGATAGATGGTCTCCAGACCGGCATATTGCAGCTCTACGTCGGCTTTTTTCTGCTCGACCAGCTCTTTATCCTTTTTGTGAGTTTCCAAAATATCGCGGTCGGAGCTCAAAATGGTTTGCAGCGCGTCGAAACGGTCCAAAAAGTCGGTAAAGCTTGTCGCGCTAAGCAAAACATCCATATAAGAAACAAAACCGTTCGTGTACATCGTCCGCATCCGATTTTCCAGCAGCTCGGTTCTTTCGATGACACGCTTTTCGGCTTTTTCAAGTTCCTTCCCGGTCTTGATCAATTCTGCCTGCTTTTTTTCCATTTCCTCTTGCTTCTTGTTTTTCTGCGCCGTTACTGTCTCAATTTCTTTTATTAAGGATGTAATCTCTTTCTCGAGATCCTCTTTTTTGTTCGATAGATCCGTTTTTTTCGTTTCTGCCGCACGAGCTTGTTGAGCTGCGTTAGCTTGCTTGCGCTCCGCATCCCTCATTTGCTGATTGGCCGCTTTAATATCTTTTTCGATTTGGGACAAGGAAGCGGCGTCCGCTTCTCCCCCTCCTGTCGGCTGGAGCGCAAACACTGCCAGCATTGCCGTAGCCACAATGAACGTACCTACTTTTTTAACCTTTGTCATCTTCTCATTGTCACCTACACTTTCAAATACTTTCGTACCGAAATGGTGCTGCCCCAAATCCCGATAAGCGTGCCTATTCCTACTATTAACAAACCTGTCGTCATTCCGGCTTCCTTCATTGGAACCAAAACAATCAGCATCAGCGATAAGTCGACTTGCGTCAATTTAATAATTTGCGAGTAGCCCGCTAGAACAGCAGCTGTCGTCAGAAGGGAACTAATTAAACCGATTAAAGCTCCTTCCACAAAGAAAGGCCATCTAATAAAAGCGTTTGTCGCCCCGACCAGCTTCATAATGCCAATTTCGCGGCGCCTTGCAATAATGGTCATTTTGATCGTGTTGGAGATGAGGAACATCGCCGTCACTCCAAGCCCGATAATGACCACAAATCCGATATTGCGTACCGCGTTTGTTATTTTAAACAACGTTTCGACGGTACCCTGCCCATACTTGATCCGTTCAATTGGATTGGAGCCGTCAGCCTTGTTGATCGCTTCTATTTGAGCTGCGGTGTCCGCTACCTTCTGCGGATCGTAAACCTCTACCGTATAAGAAATCGGCAAAGGATTGTTTTCGTTGTCGTAGCCTTCCAGCCAGTCGCCGTTTTCCTTGCCCATCGCCTTCCGCAAAATTTCAAGCCCTTCTGCTTTGGAGACGATCGTTACTTTGCTTACTTCCGGAATATTTCCGATTTTGTTTTGTAGACCGGTTACTTTCTCGCCTTTTATATCTTCTATTTCATCTTGCAGGTAGACTCGGATTTGAACTTTGCTTTCGATTTGATCCGCCATGGAATTGACGTTCATAGCCAGCAGAACAAAAACTCCCAAAATAAACAAAGAGACAAAAATCGAGCTCATGGACGCAAAGGACATCCAGCCGTTGCGGATAATATTTTTGGCGCCTTCACGCATATGACGGAGCAGAGTGCTAAGCTTCATAGCCGTACTCCCCTCTTGCCTCGTCGCGCACGATCAAGCCGTTCTCAATGGCAATAACCCGCTTACGCATGTTATTAACGATATCTTTGTTGTGAGTAGCCATTACAATGGTCGAACCTCTAAAGTTAATTTCCTCTAGCAAGTTCATAATGCCCATAGACGTTTCGGGATCCAAGTTGCCTGTAGGCTCGTCCGCTACAATAACCGACGGATTGTTCACTATTGCCCGGGCAATCGACACTCTTTGCTGCTCGCCGCCCGATAGCTGGGAAGGCAAGGAGCTGTGCTTATGCTTCAAGCCGACGAGCTCAAGCACTTCCATCGTTCTTTTTCGAATGATCCGCTTCGGCGCCTCAATCGCTTCCATCGCAAAAGCAACATTTTCATAAACGGTCAGTTTGGGAAGCAGCCTGAAATCTTGAAAAACAACTCCAATGTTCCTTCTGACATACGGAATTTTGCGAGGCTTAAGCTTGCCGATATTAAAGCCGTTTACCGAAAGCTGGCCTTTGGTCGGAACCTCTTCCCGATAAATCAGCTTCATAAAAGTGGATTTGCCCGCCCCGGAAGGGCCAACGATATATACGAATTCATTTCGATCTATTCGAACCGAAACGCCGCGCAGTGCATGTGTTCCATCGGCGTAAGTTTTCCAAATGTCGTGCATTTCGATCACGTTATCACATCCTGTTTATAGTCAGTTTTATTATTTCGACAGCGTGCGGCTAATTCCTTCAACAAAGGCGTCATTTCCGCCATTTTCACAATTCTAATGATCAAAGCGTTTGTCGAAAAATCTACCGGCCACCGGGAAAAAGCGGGGTAAATCGGCTTAAAAACACCATTATGGTTAAAAGTCCGCGGCGTCATGGCAGAGGCCAAAACCGCATATAGATGTAGGACTGTTTATGTATGCGGGAAGGGTGTTTTGAACATGAATAAGCTGCGTAAAACGATGTTGATTGTGCTTTCGGTCATTATTTTACTGCTGGCTATCGGCTGGGTGCTCCTGTGGACTTATGCGGAGCAAAACGAAGTGCCGGACGGCGTCACCGCGGGAATCGCCGACATCGGCGGACTGTCCGTGGACGACGCGGTTGCGTGGCTAGAAGGCTATGAGCAAGCTCTTGGGGAGAGGAGCATTACGATTGAAGCAGGCGGCTTATCCGGGGGCAGTAAAAGCTGGACCGTCGAAGAGCTTGGCTATAAGTCCTCTTTTGCAGAGGCCAAAAGCAGCTTAGAACGGCTCCAGGAAGGGAGCGTCCTTCGGCGAGCTCTGTATCGCGTCCGTTTTCCCAAAAGCTTCTCTTTGGCGCAAAGCTGGAATGGGGATGCTCTTGAAGCAGCACTGCACAAGCAATGGGGCTGGATCGAAAAGAATGAGTCCTCGGACGCTGTTCGAACCATTACCGAGCAGGACGAAGTCGTCTATATGCCGCACACGAACGCTTTCCGCCTCGATACGGGAGCATTGCTGCCGAAGGTAGTGGAATGGGTCATTTTGAAGCCGGAAAGGGCAGGAGCAGCCCTCCGTAAAGAGGACTTGTTGTGGAAAGCGCAGCTTCCCGTCCGGGTCGTGCAGCCAAAGATTACGCTGGAGAAGCTGAAAAGCGAAGGAATAGAGCGGAAGATTGTCTCTTTTACAACAGACTTTGCAACAAGCGCCAGTGGAAGAGCCCATAACGTTACGGTCACAGCGGAGTCGCTGCACGATTGGTTTTTGAAACCCGGGGAAGTGTTCTCCTACAGCGAGCTGATTGCCAAAGCGGAAAAAGAGCATCAGTACAAAGAAGCCCCCGTTATTATTAACGGGAAATTTGTACCCGGCATTGGCGGCGGCATTTGCCAAGTATCCAGCACCCTCTACCAAACGGTGCTCCGTGCAGGCCTTGATATCGTCGAAAGGCGCAATCACTCCTTGCCCGTTTCCTATTTGCCCCTTGGCTTTGACGCAACCTATGCAACGGATTCCATCGATTTCAAATTTCGCAATTCTACCGGCAAAGCTATGTTGATCCGAACCGAGGTGAGGGATCGCAGGTTGACGGTTAAGTTGTTCGGCACCATGCCCCAAAACGAAAGATACGAGATCGAGTCTGTAACGCTAAAGACGATTCCGCAAGCCGTTAAACAAACGGTAAACCCTTCCCTTTCCGTCGGAGCCAGAAAAGTAGTGGAGCAGGGGAAAAAAGGTTACGTCGTAGAAACGTACCGTACCCTTGTAAGGGATGGGGCCGTTGTGTCGCGCGAACGCGTCTCTAAAGATACTTACCGGGCACAGCCCACCCTTATTGAGATTGGACCAGCCTCGCTGGACGCTACTCCCGTCCCTTCGGCGACTCCCGCTCCGGATGATATCATTGTGGAGGACGGATTGTAGGTTTGGTTTGTATAAGTTCTGTCCACATAAAAAAGAACGGGAAAGCCCGTTCTTTTTTTTAATATCCTAATGTCGCCATATATAAAGGCCTTATTAACCCCAAAGTTAAATCTGTACTTGCCCCGCAAACGTGAGACACGCTGGCTTTATTTGCTGCGCTCTAAATACTCCGCAACCCATGCCGCTGTTTCCGCCAAAGACGCGTCTGCACGGCTGATTGCTCCTTCGACCTGAACTTTCGCTGTGCCGCCGTAAACATCGCGGGCGTTGACAACTTGCTCCGGCTGAAGCACATCGTAAATGCGCTCGTCGAACAAAGAGGAGAACTGCTTGAACTCATCGATTGTCAGATCAAGCAAATATTTGTTTTGCTGAATGCAGTACAGAACCGTTTTGCCGATTACTTCGTGCGCCTGGCGGAACGGCAAGCCTTTGCCCACCAGGAAGTCGGCGATATCCGTCGCGTTCGAGAAATCTTGGTTGACCGCTTGGCGCATCCGGTCTTTGTTGACCTTCATCGTCGCGATCATCGGAGCGAACAGTTGAAGCGCGCCTTGCAGCGTCTTCACCGTGTCGAACATCCCTTCCTTGTCTTCCTGCATATCCTTGTTGTATGCAAGCGGAAGCGACTTAAGCACCGTCAGCAAGCCTACGAGATTGCCATAAACGCGGCCCGTTTTGCCGCGGACAAGTTCCGGCACGTCCGGATTTTTTTTCTGCGGCATAATGCTGCTTCCCGTGCAGAACGCATCGTCCAATTCCACAAAGCGGAATTCCGTGCTGGACCACAGAATGAGCTCTTCGCTCAAACGGGAAAGATGCATCATAATAATCGAAGCGTGCGACAAAAACTCCAAAATAAAGTCGCGATCGCTTACCGCATCCAAACTGTTTTCATAGACGCGGTCAAACTTCAGCTCACTCGCCACAAAATGACGGTCAATCGGGAACGTCGTACCGGCAAGAGCGCCGGCGCCAAGCGGCAGCACGTTAATACGTTTGTAGCTGTCTTGCAAACGCTCGATATCGCGGCCGAACATGGACACATACGCCATCAGATGATGCGCGAACAAAATCGGCTGCGCCCGCTGAAGATGCGTATAGCCCGGCACGATCGTATCTGTATTTGCTTTTGCCTGCTCCACAAGAGCCGATTGCAGCTTATAAAGCATGTCCACGAACTCAACGACGCGCTTGCGAAGCCATAAGTGCATATCTGTCGCCACTTGGTCGTTGCGGCTGCGGCCTGTATGCAGCTTGCCGCCGACCGTTCCGACATCGTCGATTAGCGTTTTTTCGATATTCATATGGATATCTTCATCGCCAATCGAAAATTCAATATCGTTGCGCTTGATACGCTGCAACACGCGATGAAGGCCATCCTTAATTTTTTCCACATCGTCGGCGGGCAAAATGCCCTGTTTGCCCAGCATCGTCACATGTGCCAAGCTGCCTTGAATATCCTCTTCGGCCAGCTCTTTGTCGAACATAATCGAAGCCGTATACTCTTCCACCAACTGATCCGTCTGTTTAGTAAAACGACCGCCCCATAGTTTGCTCACAGTAATCCGCACTCCCTTCCGGATGCAAGGGAACGGAAGCTTGGGGCCAGAACCGACAATTCCGATTCTGCCCGCAAGCTTCCGCCCGATTCCGGTTTATTAGTTTTTGCTTTGCTCCACGCCGGAAGACACTTTCAAACGCAATGCATTCAAGCGGATAAAGCCCGTTGCGTCGCCTTGATCATAAGCTTTGGACGGATCGGCCTCCATTGTGGCGATGTCCGGGTTGTACAAGCTGACCGGGCTTTGCACGCCCGCTCCGATGACATTTCCTTTATATAGCTTCAAACGGACAACGCCCGTTACGTTCTTTTGAGATTCGGCCACAAGCGCCTGAAGAGCGAGTCTCTCAGGTGCAAACCAGAAGCCGTTGTAAACGAGCAGGCTGTACTTGGCGATCAAGGAATCGCGCAAATGCATCACTTCACGATCCATAGTGAGCGACTCCATTTTGCGGTGCGCCGTAAACAGGATCGTGCCGCCCGGCGTCTCGTATACGCCACGGCTTTTCATCCCGACAAAACGGTTTTCGACCATGTCGACACGGCCGATTCCATGTTTGCCGCCAAGTTCGTTGAGGCTCTCCATTACTTCCAAAGGAGACAGCGATTTGCCGTTGATCGCGACGCAGTCGCCTTTTTCAAACGTCAGCTCCACATATTCCGCTTGATCCGGAGCACGCTCCGGCGATACGCTCAGCACGTACATGTCTTCGTTTTCTTCCGAGCTAGGATCGAACCAAGGGTCTTCCAGCATGCCGCTCTCGAAGCTGATATGAAGCAGGTTGCGGTCGGTCGAATACGGTTTGGCCGCGGATGCGGTAACCGGGATGCCGTGTTTCTCCGCATAAGCGATCATTTCTGCGCGGCCCGGGAACTGCTCGCGGAACGCTTCCAATCTCCAAGGCGCAATAACGCCGATTTCAGGCGCAAGCGCCGCCGCCGTTAGCTCGAACCGCACTTGGTCGTTGCCTTTTCCAGTCGCGCCGTGCGCGATAGCTGTGGCGCCTTCCGCACGGGCGATATCGACCATGCGTTTCGCAATTAGGGGACGCGCAATAGAAGTGCCTAGCAAATATTGACCTTCATAAAGGGTGCCTGCCTGGAACATCGGGTAAATAAAGTCCTTCGCAAACTCTTCGCGCAAGTCGTCGATGTACACTTTAGATGCGCCCGTTGCCAAAGCTTTCGCTTCCAGCCCGTCGAGCTCGTCCTTTTGTCCGATATCCGCCGTAAAAGCAATAATTTCCGCGTCGTACGTTTCTTTCAACCATTTCAAAATGACCGATGTATCCAAGCCGCCGGAATAGGCAAGCACAATTTTTTCTTTTGCCATAGTCTCCTCTTACTCCCCTTTGAATGTAAATTTTGAATCCGCCGATCTATATTACGCCATAATTGCCGCCATAATTGCTTTCTGCGCATGAAGACGATTTTCCGCCTGGTCGAAAATAATGGATTGAGCGCCGTCGATGACGCTTTCGCTCACTTCTTCGCCGCGATGCGCCGGCAGGCAATGCATGAATTGGAAATCCTTTTTTGCATATTTGACAAGCTCGTCATTAACCTGATAGTTGGCAAAAGCGACCTCGCGCTCCTTCTGCTCCGCTTCTTGGCCCATGCTCGCCCATACGTCCGTATAGATGATGTCCGCGTCCGCTACCGCTTCCTTCGGATCGTGGGTAATGACGACATTGGAGCCCGTCGCCGCCGCGTTTTCTTTCGTCTGGCGAATAATATCGGAATCCGGCTCGTACCCTTCCGGTGTAGCGATCGACATATGCATACCGAGCTTGGCCGCTCCCATCATAAGGGAATGAACCATATTGTTGCCGTCGCCGACATAAGCGATTTTTAGCCCTTCCAAATTGCCCTTTTTCTCATAAATCGTCTGGAAATCGGCAAGCGCTTGGCAAGGATGGGAAAGATCCGTTAGCCCGTTAATGACAGGAATCATCGCTCCTCTTGCCAGCTCAACCACTTTGCGGTGAGCGAAAGTACGAATCATAATGCCGTCCAAATAGCGGGAAAGCGTCTGCGCTGTGTCCCAAATCGTCTCTCCGCGCCCAAGCTGCAAATCGTTGCTGCTCAGAAACAGCCCTTGGCCGCCGAGCTGGTACATCCCCACTTCGAACGACACGCGCGTGCGGGTGGACGATTTTTCAAAAACCATGCCCAGCGTTTTGCCTTTCAAAATGTGATGTTGTTCGCCTGCCTTCTGTTTTCTTTTTAGATCGATGGCCAGATCGATTAAATATTGAAGCTCTTCCTTCTTAAAATCGACCAGCATCAAAAAGTCGCGCCCTTTCAGGCTCTGCGCGATCTCCTCGTTAACTATTTGCATGTTTTTTCCTCCTCCAAGGTTTGCGAAGCAAACCTACTTCGTAAGCAATATCTTAAGGTTTGCGGAGCAAACCTTTCACTTTATTGGCTTGCGGCCTCCACCAGTTCGGCTAGCAGAGATACCGCTTCATCGATTTCTTCGTTTGTCACCAGCAAATTAGGCAATAGACGAATGACATTTGGCCCCGCCGTAATGACCAGCAATCCGCGCTTTTGCGCTGCTACTACAATATCGGACACCGGTCCCGCGCACTCAATGCCCACAAGCAAGCCGAGTCCGCGCACTTCCTGCACAAGGCTTGCGCCAGCGAGCTTTTCCCGGAGCTGCTCCTGCAAGTAGCGTCCTTGCTCCGCCGCTCTCGCTGACAGATCGTCGCCGACGATCGTTTCAAGCGTGGCTTTCACGACTGCGGTCGCAATTGGCGTTCCGCCAAAGGTAGAGCCGTGGCTGCCCGCCGTAAAACCTTCGCGCAGCTTCTCCTTCGCCACCATGGCGCCGACTGGGAAGCCGCTTCCGAGCCCTTTTGCCAGTGTAAAAATATCCGGCTCAATGCCGAAATGCTCATACGCGAACAGCTTGCCCGTCCGGCCCATTCCCGTTTGAATCTCGTCGACGATTAGCAGAATGCCCTCGCGCTCGCACAGCTCCGCCACTTGCTTAATATAAGTTTGATCGACAGGATGAATGCCGCCTTCCGCCTGAACCATCTCCAGCATAATCGCCGCCGTTTTGTCGCTCGCAGCCGCCTCAAGCGCGGCGAAATCGTTAAGAGCGATATAGCGGAACCCTTCCGGCAGCGGAGCAAAACCTTCCTTCACCTTTGCCTGACCCGTCGCTGTTAGTGTCGCCAGCGTCCGTCCGTGGAAAGACTGCTCAAACGTAATGATCTCGTAGCGCCCATTATTTTGAACAAGCTGCTGATAGCGCCGAGCCAGCTTAATAGCCGCTTCGTTCGCCTCCGCACCGGAGTTGCAAAAGAATACCGCATCGCCCACGCTGTTGTCTGTAAGCAGCTTGGCAGCCTCCGCTTGATTCGGAATATGGAACAGGTTCGATACATGCCAAAGCTGGTCCAGCTGCTGCACAAGAGCTTCTTTAATTCGCTGCGGGGCGTGGCCCAAGTTAGTTACGGCAATGCCGCTCATAAAATCCAAATATCGGTTGCCCGCATCATCCCAGAGCCAGCTGCCTTCCCCTTTTACAAGGGTGATGGGATAGCGAGCATAGGTTGGAAACAACGATGAACCGGCCGACACGATCGCTTGATCACTCATTCTTTATTGCACCCGCCCTTCAACGCTTTGTACAATTTTGGTTCCGACTCCGCCTTCGCGAACCGCCCGCGTGAGCACGCCCGGCTCTTGCCCGCTTACGATCACGACTTCGCGGACGCGTCCTTGAATACATTGAACGGCCGCGCGCACCTTCGGAATCATGCCGCCGTATATTTCGCCGCTGGCAATCATCTCTTCGATTTCTGCAACCGAGACGGAAGGCAACACTTGCTTCTCCCCGTCCACCGTTTTCAAAATGCCCGGAACATCCGTCACGACAATCATCCGCTCGACTCCCAAATGAGAGGCAACCGCACCGGCCGCCGTATCCGCGTTGATATTGTAGCGCTGCCCGCTCGCGTCGATCCCGATCGGCGCAATGACGGGAATATAGTTCATATCCATAATGCCTTCAATAATGTCTGCTTTGACTTCCGTTACATCGCCTACAAAACCGATATCCGCAGCGTTCGCCACAGGGCGGGCTTGAATGAGACCGCCATCTACCCCGGAGAGGCCAAGCGCCTCGGCGCCGTTCAGCCCGATTTTCCGCACGATTTCTTTATTGATACGTCCTGCAAGCACCATTTCGACAACATCGAGCACATCGTCGTTTGTTTTGCGAAGGCCGTTTACAAATTCCGTTTCAATGCCAAGCTTCGTTAGCGTCTCCGATATGGCCGGACCGCCGCCATGTACGATGACCGGCTTAACGCCCGAACGCTGCAGCTCGCGAAGCTCCCCAAAAAATTCATCCGGAAGCGCCGCAAGCGTGCTTCCGCCGCATTTCATTACAAACCGTTGTTCCATTGCCGTCTCATCCTCCACCCGTGGGCCCAAAGCCGCCTAAGTCCGATATGCCGCATTAATGCGGACGTAATCATAGGTCAGGTCGCAGCCCCACGCGGTTGCAGCGCCTTCCGCCATATGCAGGTCAACGCCGATGACAACGGTGTCGCCCTTCAAATATTCCAAAGCCAGCTCCTCGTCAAACGCTGCCGGACTGGATTGCCTCAACGTTACAATATCACCAAGCCTAATATCGACCGTATCAGGGTTAACAGGCTGTCCGGCCCGGCCTACCGCTGCGATAATGCGTCCCCAGTTGGCATCTGCGCCAAATACGGCCGACTTCACGAGCGAGGAACCGATAACCGTCTTTGCAATCGCCTGCGCCGATTCATCGCTGACCGCACCGCGCACCTGCACCTCTACCAGTTTCGTCGCTCCTTCGCCGTCTCTTGCAATGGCTTTTGCAAGCACCTCGCATACATAGCGAAGCGCCGCAGCAAATGCCCCCCAACCTTCATGCGAAGGCGTAAGCTCAACGTTTTCGGCCAGCCCGCTTGCCATAGCGACCAGCATATCGTTGGTGCTTGTATCTCCATCTACCGTAATCATATTGAACGTCAAGTCTGTCGCTCCGCGCAGCAGCGTTTGCAGCGCATCGCTGCCAATATTGGCATCCGTCGTCACAAAACCAAGCATCGTTGCCATGTTAGGATGAATCATCCCGGAGCCTTTGGCCGCTCCAGCTACCGATACCCGCTTGCCATCCAGCTCCAGCTCGACACAAACCATCTTTTGCACCAAATCCGTAGTCAAAATAGCTTGGCAAAAGCCCTCAGCGCCTGCTAAATCGCCGCCGAGCTCAGCCGGAAGCCCTGCAATGCCGCTGCGCACCTTAACCATCTTCAGCGTTTCGCCAATGACTCCCGTAGAAGCAACGGCTACATGCTCCGCTTTTACGCCGATGGCATCCGCAAACTTCGCGCGCATTTCATAAGCGTCGGCTTCTCCCTGCTCCCCGGTACATGCATTCGCGTTGCCGCTGTTTACAAGCACGGCGCGCAAAAAGCCGTCAGAACCAATGCTCTCCCTTGTTACTTTGAGCGGAGCCGCTTGAAAGATGTTTGTCGTATATACGCCCGCAGCCGCAGCCGGGACGTCGCAAACGATGGCGCCCAAATCGTGGCGCGTTGTTTTCTTAAGGCCGCAATGAAGACCGCCTGCGCGGAACCCTTGCGGTGTAGTGATCGAACCGTCAGCTACGATCTTGAATTGCGAGGAAGCTATTCCCTGTCCCATTGTCTATCGTTTCTCCTTCAACCAAATAGATAAAAGACCGTTATGGATAAACAGGAACGAATTGCAATCCAAGCGTCTCGTCCCAGCCCATCATCAGATTTAAATTTTGCACCGCCTGGCCGGCAGCGCCTTTCACCAAGTTGTCGATGACCGATACGATCGTAATCCGATTCGTCCGCTCATCCAGCGCAAAGCCGATATCGCAATAGTTGGAGCCCCATACTTCCTTCGTCGAAGGCCACTGGCCTTCAGGACGAATGCGGACAAACGAGCGTCCCTCGTAAAATTGTTTATATAAATCTATAAATTCGCCTACTGTACGCTGACCTTCTACTTTGGCATACATGGTGGACATAATACCGCGCGTCATAGGGACCAAATGCGTAGTGAACGTGGTCACAACGGGCGCTCCCGCAGTGTCCGACAATACCATTTCGATCTCAGGAATGTGCTGATGCTTATTTATTTTATAGGCTTTAAAATTTTCGTTTAATTCCGAATAATGAGTGCCCAAGGAAGCGCCTCTTCCAGCGCCCGACACGCCGGACTTGGCATCGATAATAATCGTAGACGGATCAATAAAGCCCGCCTTAACCGCTGGTACAAGTCCGAGCAAAGTAGCTGTCGGATAACAGCCCGGATTGGAGATAAAGCTCGCTCCCGGCACTTGCTCGCCGTAAATTTCCGTCAGGCCGAATACCGCTTGATCCAAATAGCTTTGCTCCGCGGCCGGCTTTTTGTACCACTGCTCATAAAGCTCCGGCGATTTCAGCCTGAAATCTCCCGACAAGTCAACCACCTTCAGCCCCGCTTCCAGCAGTTCCGGCACAAGCTTACTCGCTACCCCGGCAGGTGTCGCCAAAAAGACAACATCCGCCTTCGACTTAATCGTTGCCGTATCTACATCGTCGAGCAATTCCTCGCGAATGCCGATCAAATGAGGATATCCTTCCGCAATCGACGTTCCCGCGCTGGAAGACGAAATGACCGACGTCACTTCCGCCAAAGGATGCGAAGCCAGCAGCCGTATCAATTCCACTCCGCCATAGCCGGTCGAGCCGACAATCGCTACACCAATCTTATTTCCCATCTTCCATCTCTCCTATCGCGAGCCGCCGCCTTAACAAAATTATTCCGTTCGATTCGATATGCGGCATCCTTACTTGGATTACCCTTTTCGGCCCGATCATGCGGCAATTCAGCTCTATGTATCTCGTTCCCCGTCTCTTGTTCAATGAATATTCATTCACCATAAAGAATGCGGAAAAGCTTGAATTTTGTATACAACTTCCTATTGTACATCATTAAGCAGTACATGGAAATATAAGTTCTTAGTGTATTATTATACAGTCGCATTTATATTAATACAATGCCGTTTTGCCTTCTTTTTTTGGAAAAAGAAACGGAAGTTACCGCAGCCGCAGAGCATTCGCTCTCACTGGCTTACAGTACTTCCGCTTATCTATCCGTATAGTTTGATCAATCCGTTGACCATTTCGTTTGCTCTACCGGCTTAAACATTTCGTATCCGCCCCGATTGATCTTTGGGCTTGCGCTCCTTACTTGCTCGTTGTTCTCATGTTCAAGGTGTTCTTTTCCCTAAGCCTCCAGCTTAAAGCCCTGCCCGAGCACTTCCGCTGTGTTACTTATGATGACAAACGCTCCAGTGTCGATGGAACGAACGAGCTGCTTCAGCTTGGACACTTCATTTTGTCCCACCACGACCATCAACACGGTTTTGCCCGTGCCCGTATAGCCCCCATGTCCGTCCAGCCTCGTCAATCCCCGGTCCAGATCGTGAAGAATCGCCTCTGCGATTTCCTCCGTCTGCTCACTAATAATAAAAGCCACTTTGGAAAGTTGAAGGCCGTTTTGTACAAAATCGATCGTTTTGCTCGTCACAAACAGTCCGATCAGCGCATACAGGGACACCTCAGGCGAAAATACGAAACCTGCCGCCACAATAACGCAGCCGTCGAACAAAACAATGGCAAGGCTGTACGGCAGTCCTGTCAGCCGATGCAAGATTTGCGCCGCCAAATCGAGGCCGCCCGTCGAACCGCCGCCCCGAAACACGATTCCAAGTCCCACGCCTACGCCGATCCCCCCGTAAATAGCGGCCAAAATCGGATTGTCCGTCGGCGTCGGGATTTGGGCAGTGAGCAGGACAAACAACGGTAGGACGACCGTTCCGAGCAGCGTTTTGGCGCCGAACTTTTTCCCGAGCAGCCACAATCCCCCGAGGAACAGCGGAATGTTAACCGCCCATTGGGTTAAAGCGGGCATAAACCCCGTCAATTCTTTTACCAAAATCGAAATGCCGGACACCCCGCCCGACGCGATGCCGTTTGGCACCAAAAACATATTGAAGCTAAGCGCCACAACAAAAGAGCCAAATAACAATTGCAGCACGTTCCAAACGGCTTGCGCTTGCGGGTTCATCCGCTTTACTCGATTACCGCGTTTCACCTTTCCCACTTCCAATCGTCTCATCCCCTTATTCGCAAAGAAAGAGCCCCACACTGTAACAGTGTTGGAACTCTTCCTATAAGCTATGCATATGCATTATGTGTTCTTAGAAGCTGGTTTGACTAGAGCCCGCTCTAGTCGTGGCGAATCTGATGACGCAAATATCCGTCGATAAACGCATCCAGATCGCCATCCATGACGGCTCCGACGTTGCCGGTCTCCACCGAAGTACGGTGATCCTTCACCATGCTGTACGGATGGAATACATAGGAACGAATTTGGCTGCCCCACGCGATATCCGATTGCACGCCGCGAATTTCCGCCAGCTGTTTCATTTGTTCCTCGATCTTCCGCTCGTAAAGTTTGGACCGCAACATCTTCATCGCGCGATCGCGGTTCGCAATTTGAGAACGCTCCTGCTGGCACGCTACGACGATGCCTGTCGGAATATGCGTAATCCGAATCGCGGATTCCGTCTTGTTGACGTGCTGGCCGCCCGCGCCGCTGGCCCGGTACGTATCCACTTTCAAATCTTCCGTACGGACTTCAATTTCAATGTTGTCGTCAATTTCCGGCATGACGTCGCATGAAGCGAAGGACGTATGACGGCGACCCGCCGAATCAAAAGGTGAAATACGGACCAGACGATGCACGCCCTTCTCCGCCTTCAAGTAGCCGTACGCGTTATAGCCCTTCACCAGCATCGTGACGCTTTTGATGCCCGCTTCGTCGCCATCGTGATAATCGAGCACTTCCACTTTGAAGCCTCGCTTCTCAGCCCAGCGCGTATACATCCGGTACAGCATCATGCCCCAGTCTTGCGACTCCGTGCCCCCCGCTCCCGGATGAAGCTCCACGATGGCGTTCAGCTTGTCGTAAGGCTGGTTCAACAGAAGCTGAAGTTCGAAGTCGCTTACTCGGCTCATCAGCGAGGCCACGCCGTCCGCCACTTCCTGCTCCATCGACTCATCATTTTCTTCTTCCGCAAGCTCAAGCATCATCGCGAGCTCTTCATGGTCATTGTTCAGCCGCTCATATTGCTCTACGACCGACTTGACCGCGTTCAGCTCGGAAATGACACTTTGAGCGCGCTCATTGTCATCCCAAAAATCGGGCATCGACATTTTTTCTTCATAGTTGGCGATCATCTCTTGCTTAAGGTCTAAGTCAAAGAGACCCCCTAAGCTCTTGGAGTCGCTTCGCCATTTCACGCAAATCTTGCTTTACCGTAATATCCAACATGGCTGTCGCTTCACCTCAAAATCAATTATTGACCGTGGCACTGCTTATACTTTTTGCCGCTTCCGCAAGGACAAGGATCATTCCGTCCAACGCGCTCCTCGCGTTTAGCCGGGCGTTTCTCCTGCGCTTCGCCTCCGCCGCTTGTCGACGTCGTTTGACCTTTTACAACCTCTTGACGCTCCAGGTTGCTCTCAACGCGTGCCTTCATAATATATTTCGAAACTTCCTCTTGGATCGTCTCGATCATTTCCTTAAACATTTCAAAGCCTTCAAACTGGTATTCGCGGAGCGGGTCGGTACCGCCATATGCGCGCAAATGAATGCCTTGACGCAATTGATCCATCGCATCGATATGATCCATCCACTTGCTGTCTACTGCACGCAGCACGACAACCTTCTCGAATTCACGCATCGTTTCCGGGCCAAGAGCCGCTTCACGCTCGTCGTAGTACGCAACCACTTTGTCCAAAATAAAGGACTGAATTTCTTCCTTTTCTTTGCCCCAAATATCTTCTTTTTTGAGGCTTTCATCATCAAGCAGATTAGCGTGGACATAATCCACGACGGCTTGCAAATCCCAATCCTCCGGAATGTCCTCGGAGCAATGAGCATCTACAATACGATCTACAACCGGCTTGATCATTTCCATAACTTCGCCACGGATGTCCGCCGATTCCAAAATGTCGCGGCGCTGCTTGTAAATGACTTCGCGCTGCTGGTTCATAACGTCATCGTATTGCAAAACCACTTTCCGGGTGTCGAAGTTGCTGCCCTCTACCCGTTTCTGGGCAGATTCAACCGCTCTCGTAATCATGCGGCTTTCAATTGGCTGATCTTCGTCGAGTCCGAGACGGTCCATCATCGCCATAATGTTTTCCGCTCCGAAACGGCGCATCAGCTCGTCTTCTAGAGATAAATAAAATTGCGACGAGCCCGGATCGCCTTGACGTCCCGCACGTCCGCGCAGCTGGTTGTCGATCCGGCGGCTTTCATGCCGTTCCGTACCAATAATATGCAGGCCCCCAAGTTCAGGTACCGTATCTTCAAGAAGAATGTCCGTACCACGGCCGGCCATGTTTGTAGCTATTGTAACCGAGTTGGATTGTCCCGCACGCGAAATGATTTCCGCTTCTTCGGCATGGAATTTCGCATTAAGCACTTTATGTTGGACGCCTCTGCGCTTTAGCATGTCCGACAGTCTCTCCGAATTTTCAATGGAGATGGTACCGACGAGGACCGGCTGCTTGTTCGCATGGCGTTTTACGATTTCTTCAACGACCGCTTTAAATTTGCCATTTTCGGATTTATAAACGACATCCGGCAAATCTTTACGGATCATAGAACGGTTAGTCGGAACTTGGATAACGTCCAGTCCGTAAATGCGGCGGAACTCTTCCTCCTCCGTCTTCGCCGTACCGGTCATGCCGGCCAGCTTGCGGTACATCCGGAAATAGTTCTGGAACGTGATCGTCGCCAAAGTCATACTTTCGTTCTGAACTTTAAGCTGTTCCTTCGCCTCAATAGCCTGATGCAATCCATCACTGTAACGGCGACCAGACATAAGACGGCCCGTAAACTCGTCGACAATAACGACCTCATCCTCTTGGACAACGTAGTCGACATCGCGGCGCATAATAAAGTTGGCTTTCAGCGCTTGCTGAATATGATGGTTGATCAGCACATTGGCGTGATCAAACAGGTTTTCGATTCCGAAGGCGCGTTCGCCCTTCTCTACGCCAGACTCCGTCAGCATAACGTTGCGAAGCTTAACGTCAATCGTGAAGTCTTCTTCCGACTTCAAACGACCTACAAAACGATCCGCTGCATGGTACAGCTCCGTCGATTTAGCAGCTTGTCCGGAAATAATAAGCGGAGTCCGCGCCTCATCCACAAGGATGGAGTCAACTTCGTCAATTATAGCGAAATAAAGCGGACGCTGGACCATTTGTTCTTTGTAAAGAACCATGTTGTCGCGCAAATAGTCGAAACCAAATTCGTTGTTGGTTCCGTAAGTGATATCGCAAGCATACGCCTCTTGCTTCTCGTCGTGGGACAGACCATGCAGGTTGCATCCCACCGTCATTCCAAGGAAATTATAAAGCTGTCCCATAATTTCGCTGTCGCGCTGTGCCAAATAGTTATTGACGGTAACGACATGTACGCCTTTGCCAAGCAATGCGTTCAAATATACAGGAAGCGTGGCGACAAGCGTCTTGCCCTCGCCCGTTTTCATTTCGGAAATTTTACCTTCATGCAGCACTATGCCGCCCATCAGCTGCACGTCAAAATGACGCATCCCAAGAGTACGCTTCGACGCTTCACGAACCGTTGCGAACGCCTCTGGCAAAATAGCATCCAATTCTTCGCCCTTTTCCAGGCGTGCTTTAAATTCATCCGTCTTCGCGCGGAGTTGCTCATCTGACAATGCCGTAAATTTCGGCTCCATGCTGTTAATCTCATCAACTGTACGTTGCAGACGCTTGACTTCGCGTTCGTTAGCGTCTCCGAATATTTTCTTCACCAGTCCGAGCATGGTTTTCCCCTCTTTCGGTAGTAAGGTCTATTTGTTTTAAATTGTAACAGTTTGTAGACCCTGCCGCAATGTGTGAGCTGTTCAGGCAAAAGAAAAACCCCGCTCCAGAGGAACGGGGCCGGTTCTCTTTATGTGGGCTTGCAGCAAGTATCAGCTCTGTTCAATTAGGCCGTATTTTCCGTCGCTTCGCTTGTACACCACGTTGACTTCTTTGCTGTCGGCGTTTGCGAATACGAAAAAGTTATGTCCGATTAAGTTCATTTGAAGAATCGCTTCTTCTACGTCCATTGGCTTCAGCGTAAACCGCTTCGTCCGGACCAGCTCCAAATCGTCTTCCTCATCTAGTACGCTTACTGCGGAGCCTTCTTCACGGAACAAGGCTCTCACTCCGCTGCCTTGTCTGAATTTACGGTTTACTTTTGTTTTGTGTTTGCGGATTTGACGCTCCAGCTTATCAACGACAAGGTCGATGGAAGCATACATATCTTCGCTTTTCTCTTCGGCTCTGAGCATTACGCCGACTAGCGGAATCGTGACCTCTACGATGTGCTGCCCTTTCGTTACGGACAGGGTCACTGTAATTTCGGAGGCGATTGGCGTTTCAAAGTATCTTTCCAATCGGCTGAGTTTCTTTTCGACGTATTCTCTCAAAGCTTCTGTCACCTGAAAGCGTTGACCTCGAATGTTGTACATCATGGGGAACTCCTCCTTTACATGCTCTTATTATATCATATGCGAGTGCCTAGATCAAAATAGTTTTTTATCTTTTTAGAATTTTCAGAATATTATTGTCGAACTCGTGAACCTTCCAAATACTATAAACGGCAGGGGAAACTCTCCTGACGGTAAAAGACTGTCTTCGTGCCTGCCGCTATACAGAAAAAAGCTCCGGTTTCCCGGAGCTTAATGTGTGTTTGGCACTGTCAATAGAACCATCTATACGGTGGCTAATGATAGCCGGATGATTACAGTTTGACTACGTTTGCAGCTTGTGGACCGCGTGCGCCTTCTACGATGTCGAATTCAACCGCTTGGCCTTCTTCGAGAGTTTTGAAGCCTTCGGATTGGATTGCGGAAAAGTGAACAAATACGTCGCCGCCTTGCTCAGTTTCGATGAATCCGTAACCTTTTTCTGCGTTAAACCATTTTACTTTACCTTGCATGTGCAAACATTCCCTTCATCTTCAAATACTGTGAGGCGTCGTTTGGTTCTGGCCCACAATCTGACTATAACACCGAAATCATGGAATTGTCAAACAATTTGTTGTAAGCGAATACATTGGCTAAACAACAAGGTTTAGTACGTTATTTTTTTGGCTAGCAGTTGCTCCTTGCCAGGTAATGATTTGAAAATGTCCAACGATTTTTCTACCATAAATCCATCGCCGTAAATAAACTTATCTCTTTCTATAGAAGCTTGATATTCATGGTCGTTTAATGCTTTGTGCAAAGCATTCCTGATCTCGTCGCTAGTGCCCGACACAAACTGAACATTGGAACCCGCAATCCGGGCTCTTTGCCTCTCCCCAACATTTATGGCTGGAAGACTAAGATAAGCGCCTTCGTGAATTGCTAACGAAGAGTTTCCAATTAAGCATTTTGCATGACGCAAAAGATTGACAAAGCTGTTGCGTTCTAAGTTTCTGTAGATCTGCACTAAGGGATGGCTTGTATACTCGTTTATGACATCGGCAACCGTCTGCCAGCCGGGATCGCTGTTCGGCATTCCGATAAACAGCTTTTTACCCGTAAGGATGCTTTCTTCAATACATAATCTCATTTCCGCCGCGGCCGCTTCTATATTTGAACTCAGCGGATGATAAATTAATATTATATAATCTTCCATGCTCTCTTGTTTCAAAATAGCCGCCAGTTCCTGTTTCGAAAGGTGGGGAACTTTTCTTAATCGATCAACGCCAGCGCTTCCGACCGTATGAATACGCCATTCTTCTTCGCCGAGTTTGCGTATACGCTCAGAATGCTCCTCCATCATAGTAAGATGAATATGGCTCAATTTAGTAGACGCATGCCGCACCTGTTCATCCACATTTCCGCCTTCCGAAGCCGTATTATCCCCTCCTGCTAGATGAATAACAGGAATATTCATAAAGGAGGCTGTTAATGAACCTACGATGGCCTCTTCCCTGTCCCCCAGCAATAGAAGAAAGTCCGGGTTTTCCCGGGCCAGCACTTGCGCCAGCGAACTCATTAGAATAGCGGAGGATTTTGCTTTTCCCAAAAATGAATTCGAGTATAGCAAGCTTTCTATTTTTTCCACGATCCGAAAGCCGTCTCTTTCAATCTGCTTCACGGAATAATGATGAAGGGGAGTGAGATGCGCTCCGGATACTATAACTCCAAGGTCATATTCGGGATGGTTGTCCAATGCCTCCAACAGCGGAAACAGCAGATCATATTCAGAGCGTATTCCTGTTAAAGCTAATACCTTCTGTTGTTTCTCATTCATCTATTTGCACCTTTCTGGGAGCTGATACTTTTGCCTTTAAACCAAGCAAATACTCGCAAATCTGAAAATCCAACATCGTATCAATATCTAGGGATCTTTCTTTCGGCATGATGTATCCCGCCGTTTCCTCCGTTAAAAAAGTTGCTGACTGCAGCAATCCGTTCACCTCAGCCACGTATACAGCTCCATTCAAGGCATAAACATTGGGTAAATCCTGTCTTCTAGTCGCACCCGTAGTCCCCATTATAGGCTGCATCCTAAAGCCGTTATCTATAGTAAACATCCAATAAGGGCTTTTATCCGGCTCCGTTACGGAAACCGCCGAAGGCGCCGAACAGGATAACATCATCTCTACACAACGGTCTATGTCTTCAGTAATTCTCATTGGTGATGTTGGCTGCAAGCACACTACATAATCATATCCTGGCAATTCATGAATGGCATGCAAAATAGGCGAAATCCCCGGTGTATCGTCCTGAGCTAAATGAGACGGACGCGTAAACGGCACCTCTGCGCCCCACTTTCGAGATATATCCATTATGGCTTGATCATCGGACGATACCGCTACGTAGTCAATGTATTTCGATTTATGGGCTTCTTCTATTGTCCATGCGATTAACGGCTTTCCCGCCAGCTCACGAATGTTTTTTCCGGGAACGCCCTTTGAGCCCCCTCTTGCGGGAATAACAGCCAATACCCTTTTGCCGTTAATCATTATAATACCCCTTCTTTAAACTCGGCGTTTGCCCGCTCAAAATCATCTATCCGTCCGATATCAATCCAATATTCCCTGATAGGAAATACCGCCGTATTTTGTTCTTTTTCAATTAGCTGGCTGAACAAAGTCGGCATATCATAAAACGTGTCGTCCGGAATAATCGACAGAGCTTCGGGTTGAATGACATAAATGCCCCCGCTTATAAAATAACGCTGCAGCGGCTTTTCTTCTATACTTACAAGCTGATGATTGTTTACTTTTACGACTCCGTAAGGCACCTGATATTCGTATTCTCTCACGCACATCGTTGCTTTAGCCTTGGTTTCCACATGAAAGTCCAATAGCTGGCGGAAATTCACTTTTGTTAACAGATCCCCGTTCATGACCAGCAGGGGCTCTTCCGGAACAAAAGGCAACAAGCTAAGTGCTCCCGCCGTTCCAAGACGTTTCGTTTCATGAATATATTGAATCTCTATGCCCCATTTGGACCCATCGCCAAAGTAGCCCATAATCATATCGGCTCTATAATTTACGGATATAAGAAACCGATGGAATCCATTAGCTATAAAGTTTTCCAATATAACTTCCAGAATGGGCTTTGAGCCTATTTTGAGCAATGGCTTTGGACAATTATTGGTTAAAGGACTTAAGCGTGTCCCGAGCCCGCCCGCCATTAACACGACCCAGTTGTCGCAACGCTCCTGCACGATCATTTCATTTAATAAATCTAGCCTGACCACACGACCGAGCTCATCAAGCACCGGCACCTGACGAAAATGACTTCGCTTCATTTTGGCAAAAATCATTTGCCTGCTCTCGGTTATGCGGCAAGTAAACGGCTTTTCATTCATAACCGAAGATACTGGACTATCTAAAGATATGCCTTTGAGTATTCCGCGCCTAACATCTCCGTCTGTGACGGTTCCAATAAGACGTTTTTGTTCATCGACTATCAAAACAATTTGAACAGAGCCAATATCGATTAACTTCAGGGCTTCCAAGATAGTAGAATGAGGCGAAATCAGTAATTGCTCTATGTTTTTCAAAGCCATACCCCTTTCCTATCTGTCAACAAAATCGTATCGCGCCCATTAAAATGTTTAAATTAACTCATCTGTTTTGTAGCTTCGTTTGGCCCTTTGACCTAGCAACTCCCAAAACTGCGAAGGCGGAATGCCGTTGCCTGGCCTTTTTACCGTCAGCATCTGTTCCGTAAGTAGATCCCCTTCCGCAATAGGCTCAGCGGCTACAATACTTTTTCTTGCTGGCACTGCGTTTCTCCATTCAGACTGCGCTGGTATTTTAATTGCACTGCCTAACGCTTTTTCTACATTTCGGATTTGCCTGATCATATCAGTCAGCTCCTGCGGCTCCATCGATGCCTTATGATCCGGCCCTTCCATGAGCTTGTCCAGCGTAAAATGCTTCTCTATTATCCGCGCTCCGAGCGTCACTGCCGCGATAGCAGCCTCAGAACCAATCGTATGATCCGAATAGCCCGTACAAAGTCCAAAAGCTTGCTTTAACGTAACCATTTTATTTAAATGAACATCCTCCATAGGAGTAGGATATTCCGTTGTACAATGCAGCAAGGATACCCGCTTGCGCAATGTGGATTGACCTTCTTCCGAAAAGTACGCCAGTCTGAAATGCTCTAACGACGGAGCCTCCTCCCCGCCGATATATCCAAAAGCTATTGCTCCCAGCGCTTCTTCTATATCTCCCAAAGTGGACAGTCCGCTTGATATAATAAGTTTCGCTCCCGATCGAGCTGCAAAATACAGCAATGGGAGGTTCGTTAAATCACCGGAAGAAATTTTTAATTCGTCCATTCCAAACTCGTTCGTCAGCAGTTCCAAACTAATAAAATCAAATGGAGTAGACAAAAACGCAATTCCCGCCTTTTTGCATTCTTCCATTAGCTCGATATGGTCTTTATCGCTTAGCTCCAGCTTTTGCAGCATTTCTAATTGAGTGTCGCCGCCCTTCGTCGCATCCCTCTGATATTCGGCTTTTGGCGCGTGTTTACTCACCAATTCTGCTGCGCGAAACGTTTGAAACTTGACGGCATCCGCTCCAGCCTTTGCGGCTTCTTGAACGAGCCTTTTGGCAATAGCTAGTGAACCGTTATGATTGACGCCTGCTTCAGCTATGATATACACGTTAGATAGTTTGGTCATGGTATGACCTCCTTGGGGGCAGTAGTCCATGCTTTTAGCAGCCTTCTAAACTATGCTATCAAGCAATGAGGGGCTGCTTGGGATATTAATAATAGAGGCCTCCAAAGCTTCCGTAACCGACAAATCCATGCGAGGACAACTCGCGAACATGCTAAGCTTGTGCATTGGAGTCCAAATGGGCCGGGTCATAATTCCTTGTTCATTAGTCATCTCCAAGATTCGCTCGGTTAAAGCCGCATCCGGAGTATCCAGCAATAGCGCATTTAACCAATAGTTGCTTTTGGCGAAGGGCATTTCTTTGAAAAGCTTGACTCCCTCCACTCCGCTAAAAATCTGTGAATATCGTTCAGCCAAATCTCTTTTTCTCTTAATTGCGTCTGGTAGGCTTTCCAATTGCGCACAGCCCAAAGCGGCATTTATGTTGGGCATACGATAGTTATATCCGACTGTATCATGATGAAAAGCCCAGCGATGCTGTTGTTTGGCCGTTGTCGTCAAATGTTTCGCCGCAGCTGCCAACCCCTTGTCCGAGGTCAATATCGCCCCTCCGCCGCCAGTCGTCATCACCTTATTGCCATTGAAGCTTAAGGCGGCCAATTTCCCGAAATTGCCCGTATGTCTCCCCTTGTAATAAGAGCCCAGCGATTCTGCAGCATCTTCTATAACTGCTATCCCATAACGTTCGCTTATGTCCAGAAGCGGATCCATGTCTACCGGATGACCAAAAGTATGCATCGGAACAATCGCCGATATTTTTCTATTGGAATACTTGTTGATAACAGAGCCGTCTGATTGGACGATGGTCACGGATTTTAAATACTGCTCAAGCTTATATGGGTCCATTCCTAGCGTATCCATTGAAACGTCAACAAAATGCGGAACAGCACCGCAATACGAAACCGCGTTGGCCGTTGCCACAAACGTTAGGGATGGAATGAGCACCTCATCATCAGGCTGGACTCCCCCTAAAATCAAGGAAATATGAAGTGCCGCAGTGCCATTTACAACCGCTATCGCATACTGCGATTCTGTATAGTCGGCCAACTGCCGCTCGAACTGGTCTACATACTTCCCAACAGAAGATACCCATCCAGTATCTAGACATTCTTTAACGTAGTTCCACTCGTTCCCGCGAAAACTGGGCGCGTGAAGCGGAATGGTTTCTTTTGACCCAATTAACGCCTTTTTCAATAAATTTGTAATGGTTTCAGGAAGCTGCATATGGTCCATTGTCTGCTCCCCCCGATTATATATTGTAGATATTCGTTTTATATTTGGCCAAATTTGCAGGATCGACAAACCAATCAGCAGTTAATTGAAGCCCTTGTCGCAATCCGTCCACTCCGGCAAATTTAGGCTCCCAACCGAGCAAGTCTTTGGCTTTGCTGTTGTCGGCCCATAATCTCTCCACTTCGCTCAAAGCGGGACGGAGCCTGTCTTCATCGGAAACGATCTCTATTTCCTTGCCCATAACTTCGCTAATCAACCTAGTTGTATCGGCAATCGAAACTTCATAATTGCTTCCAATGTTAATCTCTTCGCCGATGCCGTTTTCGGATTCAAGCACAGCCTGAAACCCGCTGACCGTATCCTGGACATAATTAAAATCCCTTGTAGGGTGTAGTGCCCCCAGTTTAATCTGCTTCATACCCGAGGCAATCTGTGAAATAACGGTTGGAATAACCGCTCTTGCCGATTGACGTGGACCATATGTGTTGAATGGCCTTATGACGGACACAGGCGTATTAAATGAACGATAGAAGGATAAGGCCAACTGATCAGCCCCAATTTTTGAAGCCGAATAAGGGGATTGCCCTTGCAGCGGGTGCTGCTCGTCAATCGGTACATACCGGGCTGTGCCATAAACTTCGCTCGTTGAGGTGTGAACTACCTTTTTCAGCTCCAGCTCTCTGCTAGCTTGAAGCACATTCAACGTGCCTTTTATATTGGTATCGATGTACATGTCCGGAGAATGGTAGGAATACGGGATAGCAATTAGTGCGGCAAGATGGAGGACAGACTCGCATCCTTTTAACGCCTGCCTGACGCCGTTAGGGTCTCTCACATCACCGGCAAAAACCTCAAACTGCCCTTGTACCTCCGGGGAGCATTCGTCAAGCCATCCCCAGGAGCCAAAAGAATTATAGTAAACAAAAGCCTTTACATCATAACCCTCTTTAACTAACGTTTCTGTCAAATGAGAGCCGATAAAGCCGTCAGCGCCAGTTATTAACACTTTTTTGGACGTCATGGACACTGCCTCTTTCTAAGTGGATTATGAATACGATACCTTTTTCAATCTTTCTATTGCCTCAGTTATGAGTTGTTCAATTTTTGGAATTTTATGCAGCATATCATTTAATATCGGCCTCATAATCTCGTTCATTAAACGCACTTTCTCTTCCCGATCATGTTCTTGAATAAACCGAGGCAAATCACGCTCAAAATTATAGATTTCATTCCTGCTTATTTTCAAAAACAGCCCTTTAAAGAGACTTGTTCGGAAAATATGCTTCCAATTCAATTGAAGGCTTTCAAAACCTTTCGCGGTTCTGGAATGGGATATCCCTCTTTCGGACAGTTCATCTATTAACGTTTTTATTTCAAGTAGGTTATGCTCAACTAGCTGAACTTCCTGAGGCAAAGCGGATATTTTCTTTATAGCTAGATTTAAGCGCAGGCGGTCCGTTTTAAAGGAATTCAAAAAATTGATGAACAGCTCGCCGTCGACAGTGGCTTGTTTATACTTAATATAAAGCTCCTTTAATTGAATAAATTCAGTGTGCTTAATTTTAGCTCCTAATGATGAAGTGTTTAAAAATGTGGTTTCTGGAAATGCCTCCAACAATTCTTCGATATCCTGCAACGTCAGTTTCATCATCAAATTTGTCCGATTCATGGTTCCATTTACATTTTCAACAACTAAGTCGGCATTCGTAATTGTTGTCTGACTAAAGTCATCCGTAATATGCGCTGCTCCAGCCGAATACACGTTATTTGTCGGATAGGACAGATCCTGACCGGCTAAAACTACATCAGAGCATCCCATATATATGGCAGCTTGAATAGCTGCTCCCGTTACAGAGAGACTGGACTTAAAAATGGGCTCATCGCCGTTTAACTCTGCAAAATATTTTGTTATATAATCATTATTTAAATGCATATGGATAAGGTTAGTTGAGTATCCACCATCCACTACTGTGTGGTGAACCATAGGCGCAAATAGTAAAGGAATATCGTTAATATTGCGTAGCTTAAAAGCTTCATGATTCGCTTCGCTTCCATCGATTGAAACGATTAAGTGCGGCTTCACACCAAAATGAAGCAAGGATTGAAAAGCGGTTCCCGCCGCAATGATTACAGCATGCTCCCGCATTTTGCCGATCCATTCCATGTCCGCCTCGAGAGACGGCCCGGCGCCCGCAATAATCGCCGTCATTCCGCTTAACTTATTTTTCAACTCTTTAACGGAAGGAGTTGTAAGTGTTGTAGGCAGATTGAACAAACAATTTTGCGCCCAATCTATTCCGTAAGCTTCGTTCATCAATATTGCGCTTTTATAATTCAGAATGGAAATCCCGGCATCATCGATTATCTCTTTGGCATTGATATGGAGAAAACGATTATATACAGGGAGCGATACAAAATCGGACTCTCCAACTGCATATCTGCACATCCGATAAAATAGCTGGTCTCTGCTCTCTTTTCGAGTCCCTACAACTAAGTCGGCCACATTCATTCGATTGAACAAATCAGGTATATTAATGACCTTCATAGCTTCTATAAAAACATGGAGATCAGGCTCGTACAAATACAATTTTTTATCTTTGTGTTTTTGCGAAACGCTTAACGCATGGTAACCAAAACCAAAGCCAAACATGAATATACTGGAGTTTTCTACCCCTTCAATTTGTAAGGAATGAACCCATTGGTCAGCCTCGTATTTAGGGTCATATGTGCTGTAAAACAAGACAGGAAAACCGTCGTTATCCACCTTTAAATTGGGCATCTTGTTACGTGAATATTCGATACAATATTGCGGGTTGTTTGGATCGACTTCAATTACCTCGTCATAAACTCCCTTGAAGTTTTGTTTTAAGTATTCCAAGTTTGCAGCGAATCTATCTTTAAGCGAAAAAGGCCCCTCTTCAAAAACAAGAGAGATCGAATAGAAAAGAGGAATGAATTCATATCTTAAAATATCACTGGCATGTAAATAATCTTCGTCGTCCATACTCTTATTGAATATATAGAATGCTTTTTCAAATAAGGCCTTTTCTTTTTTTAGCGATGTCCCCAGCAAACGCAAGTCTGGGTCGTTTTCGTGTCCTGCATCCGCAATAACAGTATCCATTGCCATATACAACTGGTTGCACCCGTTTAGGGTCTCCTCCAGTTGGTTTAGTACGGATGAATCGGTCTCCCCTGCTGCAATAACATTGGATAGTACTGTACAGCTATTCACTAATGCCGGAATGAAAGCTTTCAAATCATGTCTTAAATCTTCTATTACAGTAGAAGAACTCATCTCATCTATCCCCCTTACTGTTGTTCAATTGCTTCTAAACCATCTACGCGCTCTATGGAATGGTCTATAAACCCTATGATTTGTGGTGATTGCGATAAAATGATTTTAATCATATTGCCAAGCACCTCTTCAAACATTTGCGCCTTCTTTTGGATGTTTCGCTCTTCACTAAGTTGTTTTACATACCGATCAAAATCATGAATTTCGCTTTTTGACGTATATTCAAATATATATTTAAACGGAATACTGTTCACAATATTTCCCCAATGATCCTCTATCTTGGCCATTGTGTTTAGAGCTTTATTTGGTTTGAGGCGACTGAGATCCGACAGCCCCTTCAACTTTTTAGAGATAATTGCGGCTTCGCCTTCCACTTCTCTCAACAAGTCAGGCAATTGATACAATCTTTCTTCGATTTGTTGTCTGCGTTGTCCGCTGTAACTGTGTCTGTGACCCCTTAGAAGGGTTTTCACCTTGAAGTCAGCTCCTGCTTGAGATTCAAATTTAGGCAACAATTCTTCCATAGGGACAAATGGTGCATTTTTGATAATGGCTCCCATTTGGGACGAGTTAATAAATGTAATCTCAGGGAATTGGGCTATCAAGTCTTCCAAATTTCTTAAAGTGAGCAATAACGTTGTTGAGGTTGGGTTTGAACCTCCATCATTATTCATCACCCATTCGTCAGCCTGCGCAACAGCTTTCTTCTGACTCTCCTCATCGACATGCAACGCGCCTGGAGCATAAAAACCAGCGTTTGGATACGAAAAATCTTGACCTGTAAAAATAATTTCTGTCATCCCCATAAATATAGCCGCTTGAACCGCAGAGCCGGTAACAGAATTAGTCGGTAAAAAAACAGGGTCAGAATCTGAATATCCCATTATGTATTCTGAAATATGGTCCATATCGTAGAAGCCATGCCATGCCTCATTATATCCCCCGTCTACAATTCGCGCATCGATTTGCGGGAAATAAAGCAATGGTATATCCGTTCTATCAAGGTGTTTGAATGCATTGTAATTCGCCTCCATACCATCCATTGAAACAACAAGGTGCGGCTTTATTCCGAAATGCAGCAACGATTGTATGGCTGTTCCCGCTGCAATAATAACGGTTGAATCTTTTATTTTTTTCAATTGCTCGATGTCTTCCTCAAGCGAAGGTCCCGCACCAACTATAATTGCAGTCATGCCAGAGAATAGTCCCTTTACATTTCTCAAAGAAGGTGTCGACAAGTTTGCTGCTATGTTTTTAAAAATGTTTTCTGCATGAGTCATGTAGCGATATTTTAAAGTATTATCCGTCATCCTATATTTATTTGCGTGTAATTTAAGCCCAGTCAATAGCTTCAACTTCTGCTCTTTATAGTTCCTTGAGTAGTAAGGAAGGTCTTGTATGTTCAGCCTTCCACCAGATTGATGGCAAAACCGCCCCATTAACAAGTCCATTCGGTTGTCATCAAACCCAACTGCAAACGAATCGACAACCATGTTCTTCAGCTGTTTGCTCCAATCCACTACATACAATGAAGCCAGAAATAGTTGTTCATCGGGTTCAAACAGAAATACCCGGGCATGAGGATAATTTTCTGCAAAAGCTGAAAGATGATGACCTAACCCGACACCAAACAGCAAGACAATTCTTGAGTTATTTTCTTCTTCTGCAATGTTTGCGATCCACTGTGCCAGTTCATTCTCTATATTGTAACGACTATACAAATAGACCGCATTGTCGTCTTCCCTAATAAATAAGTTGGCTTTTCCGTCAAGAGATATGACGAGCTGAGGCCCAGTCAAGGAGTCGGCCACATTTCGATTCGATCTTTCTATTAGCTCTTTCAAATGAGGATAATGACTTTCAAAAAAATTCATATTTCTTGCGAACAGCTCCTCGTAACCGCCATACGCCTGCAGCTCCGACAGCATTTGATGAAAAAGAGCAAGAAACTCATATCTTAAAACATCTCCTGCGGAGATAAAGTCATCCTTATCCATACACTGATTAAGATCACTAAATTTCGCCTGAATTTCTTCACTATATCTTTTAATTGTTTCATTTAAAATAAATTGTTTATTAGTGCCGTTTACAGCAAGAGAGTGAATGGAACTAAACGTTTTATATAGATCATCTATAGCTGTAACTACATCTCCGAACAATACCCATGCTTGGTCGTCTAAAGTGCCATAAAATTGATTTGCAACCGTTTCAGCGGCGTCAATTAGCCTTGGTAAAAAAAGTATTACCTCGTCTACCATTTCTTTTATTGCCTGCGTATCTTTATTCATAAACTGACATCCGCCTTTATACCAAGTCTTTTCTTATTTATCGGTATTTTTCAACACAAACATAAGAAAAGACCGCTAGGAAATAATACCTAGCGGCCCAATCATTCTTTTATATCAACAAAATAACTATTCGCAGAATACTGCTGTTCATACCTTTTTTTCTGAAGGTTTGCTTGATTTAATTTATTCAAGGAAGCTGATGCCTCTTCTTTAATAGAGGTCATTTTACTCACTAGCAAATGATCATAAATTGAAATCTCAGCAATCAGTTGTTTTTCACGATCAGATAGCACAATCTCTTCCAAGTTCAGTTTATGAATAACGACTTCCCTAAACTCGACCAACTCCAACAATTCATCCACATCAGCTTTTTGAATATTTCCAGCTATTGAAAGCGTCATTTCATGAAGCTTTTGCAATTCATCATTCATACTACACCGATTCCATGGAAGTTGTACGCCCAGGCGTTTTATAAGCTTCTTTCCATGTCTCCAGCATATCTTGAAGGTGTTTCTGAACCTCTAACGCCGATTGTATATCTTTTTTAACATTAGCTTGAATCAATGTATGCAGCAAATACTCATAGATTCGTACTAATTCATTCGATATTTCATAATCAAAATTTAATGAAGCGATCAGCTCATGAATAATAGCCTGAGCTTTTTTAAAATTGGTATTGGCAACATCATACTTTTTATGTTGAATGCCCTCAATTCCGGCTTTTGTAAACCGTATCGCTCCTTCATATAACATAATTAGAAGTTTGCCGCCTGTTGCAGTATTTACGGATGATTGTTGATAAATCTGGTATGGCGAGTTTAGCAAATGAAGCACCCCTTTTACTTACTCATAAAACTGGATAATGAGCTTGATTGGCTATTGTATCTATTAATCGCAGATTCCATAGCTGTAAACCGCTTGTAGTATTGCGTTTCTATCCGATTCAAACGATCCAGCATGGCTCTTTCCCTGTTGTTCATCTCACGAAGACTGCGCCCGAGAACTGAATCTTCACTGAGCGTATAATTCAAATCGGTATTAGCTAATGAAGTACCCGCTTTTTCAGCTAATTCTTTGAGAGCAGTCATTGACGATTTCGTCATTTGCTGAAAAGCGCCTGTACTGGAATTAGTAAAAAGATCGGTAACGGCACTTGCATTTTCCTCGAGTGCCTTGCGAAGCTTCGCTTCGTCCAAAACTAATTTACCCTTCTCAGTATACGAACCTGTCGTTATCCCAATCGACATTTTATTTCCGTTTGAATCGGTTATACCCGCAATCAACGAGGTTGCCGCTATGCGGAAATCGGACATCATTTGCGATAAGCTAGCTTCGTTCCGCAATGTACCGCTTCGGGCTTTTTCCTCCCACTTTTTAACTTCATCCTCCGTCATTTCCTTTTTCTCCGCACTGCTCAAAGGTTTGTAGCTGCGGTTACTCGCTTCGGAAAGTTCGGTATTTACGGAGCCAATTAGAGTGTTATATTCCATAACAAAAGATTTTATAGTCTCAATTATTTTATTCGTATCCTGCACCGCTGTCAAAGTCGAAACTGCTGCCCCGGTTGTAGCCTTCACAGTAAAATCGAAGCCATTAACCGCGAACCTATTACTCTCCTGCTCATAAGCGATACCGTTAATCGTTACCTCTGCATTTTTCCCTAACGTTTTTGTAGACGGGGTTGTCGCAAATACAGCATCGGCTAAAACGAGTTTATTTTCGCCTGTTTGAGTAGCAGTTAAAGATAGCCTTCCTGTATTCGAATCGTAAAGTGCAGAAGTCTTTAATGTGCTCGACTTAGCATTAATAACATTTGCCAAATCGGATATGGAGGACGTTTTGGCCAAGGAAATGGATTGACCGTTAATCGTTACCTTTACATTATTTGTATTGTCCGCATCCTCGGTAAAATTTAAGCTTCCTAAATCACCAGATCCAAATGTGTAAACATGATTCTCAGAAGTAGCAATTTGATCAACTTTCACATTTAGCGAGCCCGCCGCCGCAGCGGTCGTTGTATTCACAACAATGGCATCGGCAGCTCCGCTTACGTCTGTTTTTTTTGCACTAATGGAGTTGGATAAATTGAAAGAAGCCAATTTGTTATTACGGAAATCAATGATTTTAGAACTGATAGTACGGTAGTCTTCACGCTTCCATTCCAACTTTGTACGATCCTTGACCATATTGTCATATGTCGTTCTTCGAGCAGTCATTAGCTCTTTGACCATAGCATCAATATCTAAACCAGATGCAAATCCCGATAACCTCATAGTTCCTCCTCCTTAAACTCTTTCGTCTATGACTATTCCGGATAATTCCATTAGCTTAGTCGCCAACTCCAACAATTTTTCCTCTGGAAACTGTTTAATGACTTCCCCGGTCTCTTTATTTTTCACCTTATATACGAATTGATTTGTTTCGTCATGAACAGAGCGCTCCACCGTCGTATTATGACTCTCAATCGCTTCAATGACCCGTTTAATACTGTTGTTTAAATGCTTTTGACGCTCTTCTCCAATTTGCTGTAGATTTTGGGAGCTGGCGCTTGCCACATTTACTTCTTTCGCTTCTGTTACATTTCTTTTTTCCTGTCCACTGTTCATACTTCTTTCCGGTGTATATCCCGCCGTGGTTCCAACCGATGAAATGTTCATCTTAAAACCCCACCTCGAAAATTATTGTATATTACCATTTATATCGGATATTCTCTCGATCTTTATTAGCAGGTAAGTTATATTCTATAGAAAAAGAGGCCTTGGAAAATCCAAGACCTCTTTTCTTAATAAAGGTATTATTGCAGCAAGGACAATACGCCTTGCGGCTGCGAGTTGGCTTGAGCCAGCATCGATTGGGAAGCTTGAAGAAGAATGTTGTTCTTCGTCAATTTCACCATTTCACTAGCCATATCCGTATCGCGGATACGGGACTCAGAAGCAGTCAAGTTCTCAACTGTAGTACCAAGGTTGTTGGAAGTGTACTCCAAACGGTTTTGTTTAGCACCCAAAGTAGCACGTTGTGTCGATACATTTGTAATCGCAGTCTCAATAGCACCAAGGCTTGTAGAAGAAGTCAAGCCGCTGAAGCCAGTTCTGCTGATACCGGAAATTGTGATTTGTTGAGCGCTGTCATCCGCTTGGATTGTAGCACCGGATGTAATTGCGATGCCGTTAAATTTAGTGTCCGTCATGATTTTATCGATTTGAGTACCCAGTTCTGTAAGCTCCAGGTCGATGTTGTCTTTATCGGACGAGCTGTAAGTTCCAGTCGCTTTTTGAACGTTTAGCTCTTTCATACGAGTCAACATTGCGCTAACTTCGTTCATTGCGCCCTCAGCTGTTTGTACGTAGGAGATACCGTCTTGAACGTTCTTTTGAGCTTGCTCAAGACCGCGGATTTGACCGCGCATTTTTTCGGAAACTGCCAAGCCAGCAGCGTCGTCAGCCGCACGGTTGATACGAAGACCGGAAGACAATTTCTCCATGGACTTGCCAGCAGCAACATTGTTAAGACCCATGTTACGGTGAGTGTTCAAAGCAGTGATGTTGTGATTAATACGCATTGATATTTCCTCCCTGAAATAAAGTATAATTTCCACATCCGTGTGGAATGCTGAACCTGGGTCGGCCGCCCTAGACCAGCTATACTATTTATATCGGAAGATTGTCTGATTACTTTATAGCCATTTCTACTTTTTTCTTATTTTATTAAACTGATTTTTTAAGTCAGCTGCACTCCATTTGACGTTCTTAGCGTCGATATTCACATTCTCCACCGAAGCATAAAGCTCTTGGCGCAATATCCTTATGTCCGCAGGAGCAGAAATACCAATTTTTATCGTATCGCCCGATACTTCAAGAATAGAAAGTTCAATGGAATCCCCTAGTAAAATGGACTCCCCTTTTTTTCTGCTGAGTACCAACATTTTAACCCCTCCTTGCTTCTAGCAACGAAGAAAACAGCGGCTGCCGAATGGAATAGGTTCCGTTATCCAATATATATTGTACGCCCAAACGGTTTTTCGTGTTTATAATTAGGGGTGCCGATAAGTTTACCGTAGCACTGGAAAGCTCATCTCGGATGCTTACTATATTAAATACAAGCAAATCGGCTTCGTCTTCTATATGAAGATTAGCACGCATGTCATCGGATAAATCAAATTCATATTCCGGAAAAAAGTCAAATGGGGAGACAATCACGAATGAAAGCTCGGCCAAATCCGTAGACTGCAAGTATTTAAATGGGCTTTCCTCAATCTCAACAACAATAAACGACTTTTGATCTTTAAAGCCGGGTATACCGCTTTGAAACGAAATGATGTCCTCTGGTTTATATTCATGCTTTCCACTAAGAGTATCTACTACAAAGTCCATCCGCTTCACACTCCATTTCAAAATAAAGAGCTATAGATCGTTGTTCGATTCTACAGCTCTTCGCAATTATCTCATGTTTACCAGTGCTTATCAAACTTAGGGGCTGTAACTTCAACAGATGGTCGCTGTGCCATATACGTTTTGACATGTCCTCGCATATATTCAATTTGCGGAGGATTTGGTCGCACTTCTATATCTACATATCCACGTGTAACGTTAATTTCCGGATCAGATAAAACCGCTTTAAAGCTTACATTATTGGGAGAAGCAGGTCCAAAAACCTGAAGTTTTGGCCTCTCTTCGCTTAAGCTTTGCTTTGCTAATGCTGCAATAGTTCCTTCTGCCAATATGTCGCCAATTTGGTTATACTCCTGAACCGTTTTATTAATCGCATCCAACACATATTTTCCCGACTGATTGTAAATTCGATTCCAAAAAGGGAGCGGCTTTCCGCCTGTCAAAGCTTCCCATGTTTTAGACTGATCGATGAGAACGACTGCCGGCTCCGAATTTATATTCACAACCGCATCAACGCTTTTCATTCGAACGTCGGCTTGTTTCTGGTCTATTTTATAATGACCGAGCTTGCTTTCAATCCCTATCCGGGCAGGAGTTGAATGAATTTGAATTTGCGGCAATCTCATAAGTTATCTCAAAAAGTCAACTAACGATTTGCTGATGACCTTTGCACCGACAGACAGTGAAGCCTGATATATATTTTCATTAATCTGAGTATTAATTAGCAGCTTTTCGAAGTCTGCATCTTCTACCTTTGACTTCATGTCGGTTAGATTCAGACCAAGATCAGTCAGACGATTTTCCATCAGCTCTACGCGATTAACACGAGCACCGACTTCGGAACGGACATTTAGAAGCCGATCCATGCTAGCATCAATGCCCGGTATTTCGGTAGCTGCAGCTGCGCTATTGCCAGACCCTAACGCCGAGATTATACGGTCCAAAACTGAAAAAACATTATTGCCCGTTCCTGTCGGATCAGCCGGGCCAAACACTTGATTACCCGTAAAGCTAATATCCAATTGCGCATTAACACCTACTGCGTATTTTACTACGCCTGCATCCGTTGTGACTCCTCTTGCCACCATAGCCGGATTAGTCGTATCGTATGGCATGTCATTAAATTTCTCGCCATTAAAGACATACTTCCCATTAATCTTGCTATTGGCTATATCAATAAGTTGCTGTTTTAATTGCTCAACTTCGTTTTTAATATTATCAAGCGCCAAATCGGGATTTGTCCCATTTGCCCCTTGCGTCGTTAGTACCTTAACCCGTTGTAAAATATCGCCAGCTTGTGAAAAAACAGTGTCGTTAAAATCTAACCACGACAATGCAGCATCCACATTTTCCTTATACTGTTCCGTGGCGGACAGCTCTGAGCGATAACGCAAGGAATAAGTGATGCCAACCGGGTCGTCCGAAGCTTTGTTTATTTTTCGTCCTGTTGTCGTTTGTTGCTGTAATTGTTCCATTTGCGACAAGTTGCGGTTCAAGTTTCGGGATAATTGCAAATGCATCATACTTTGTGTTACACGCAATGACATAACCGATTACCTCCCCATTCCTTAAATTTATCTGCCCACCATGCCAGTACCGTTAATGAGCTTGTCCAACATCTGATCAAATGTAGTCATGAACCTTGCCGATGCGCTATATCCATACTGATACTTGATCAGATCGGCCATCTCTTCATCCAGCGACACGCCGCTTACGGAAAGACGGCTTCCTTGAACTTGATCAAGTTGGGTTTGCGAGTTTTTGTGCAGACGGTCGGCTTCCTGGCTTTGTACGCCAATTGCCCCGACAACTGCGCCGTAGAAATCGCCTACAGTAGCCGATGTTACTCCGCCGCCGCTCGCCGTTTCATCGAACGCAAATTTGATGTCTTTCAATTCGGACATCAATAATGCGAGGCCGTTGTTTCCTTTGATAACGGTCGTTACGCCTGCACCGTCGGTCGTTGTGCGAAGGGATGTCGCGATTTTGTTCGAATCCGACGCAATGTTAGGGTTAAGCTGGATGCTTCCTGCTGTAATGCCTGTTGCTCCCGCTTTAAACGTAAAGAAATCTTCTCCTGCTGTCGCGGGATCAGCTAATGTATATCCTAGCTTATGAAGGCCATTAATACCGTTCACCGTAATAACCTCAGGAGCGGTAGTAGGCACTGTCGTCCCCGGCTTCACCCAGCCTGTCGGCATCGTAACTTGGAATTCGCCGTTTGCAAGCGTGTTTGCCAGTGTATCCAACTGCCCTTTGAAACCTGCCACATAATTGTTTCTGGAAGCAATCATGCCGTGCATTTCTCCGCCTATTAACGTTCCGTTAGCAAAAGCTGCTTCAACTTGAGTCGATGTAAGAGGTGTAACATTCGGACCATCGAGCAAGTTTGTCGTCCCCATCGAAATATTGTATCCCAATTCCGTTTCGGACACTTGAATATTTGCGATTTTTGACAGCTTGTCCGTCATTAAGTCTCGTTGATCTCTTAGATCATTGGCATCGTCGCCAAGCGACTCAATCCTTCTGATTTCCGTATTAAGGGAAGATATCGTAGACAGGAGCGAATTAGCTTCGGTTACCTTAACTTCGATATTTGAGGTAAGATCATTTTCTAAATCGGTTAATTGCCTATTAAGTTCATTAAATGTCTCGACCAATGCCACTGCATTTTCTTGTAAAATTTCACGGCCCGTCACATTTTCCGGATCTTTGGTTAAATCCGACCATGAGCTCCAAAACTTTTCCATTACGGCTCGAATACCCGTGTCGGAAGGTTCGTTAATATAACCTTCCAATTTGTTTAAAGTATCCGTCTGAATGGAGAGACTTCCTACACCATGGCTTTGCTCGCGGTATTGACTGTCCAGAAAAGCGTTTCTAATGCGGGTAATGGATGTAAATTCAACACCCGTGCCTAGTTGTCCCGGTGCGTTGGATCGATTCATGCCATAAGCTTCGATCGGACGCGCCGCAACCATATTCACTTTTTGTCTGGAGTAGCCTTCTGTATTTGCATTGGATATGTTGTGGCCGACCGTGTTGATGGCCGCTTGTTGCGTAAAAATACTGCGCTTCGCTGTCTCGAGCGAATGGAATGTCGATCTCATATGTTCATCTCCCTATCAGGCCCTTGAGTCGTACCAAGTCTTTCTCTTGTTTCCATAAGACTGATTCATCGGATGCTGGTACACAACGTCTTCATTTGGGTCCTCCATCATCAAATCAATGGAGAAGTTAATAAAATCCAAAGACTGTTGAATCAACTGCTGATTCGCTTCGTTAATATGCTTCAGCTTCTTCAGCAAGGACGTCAACTCATCGTATAACCGGGTAAGCTGCTGTTTCTCCTCGGGATTATTGACGGACTTGATCAAATCCGACAGCACGCCAGAACGGGTGCGAAACCCGATATCTTTAAAATATCTTGCTGTTGCGAGCAAGCGGTTCGTTTCCAGTTCCTCGGCTTGCGCCGTCAGCAGCTTTTCCTTTTGCGTAACGACATTTAACTGCACAATCTCATTTTTAATAATTAAATCCTTTTTGCTTTCTTCACATTCCAGAAGCTTACCGTACAGGGCTAGCTGTTTCTCCAACAGCTCCGTAATTTTCGCTATCGACATTTCGTGAATCCCCGCCTACTCTGGTCGATTATTTCTCAAATAAGGCAACAGCTTTTCCGCAATTTTGCCCGCTTCCACATGGTAAGTGCCAGAAGCGACCGAATTTTTCAATTCGTCGATTCGCTGGGTACGTTCAGCATTGTTCAGCTTGCTAGTCGTAAGCAATTCCTTAGCTTCAGCAGATATTTGCACTTCATCCTTTTGGCGGGCCTTTTTGGCCGTTTCCGCCCGGAACTCCCCTTGTTTTTGGTACGGGTTCGCTCCGCCTATTCGATTGGTTTCATTTATCTTCAAAATTTTCACCTCATTGTTTACAGGAACTAAAAAAGCCGATTCACTTATTACAAGTATTATCGGCTCTAGTCAAGTATTAATTAATAGTATTGTATATTTATCTGTCTTTATACTGGTTAAGGCCTCTATATGACCCGTTCAGGTTTTGCTGCTTCTCGGGCTCCGATTTCTTCGTTTCGTATTGCGCCATCTTTCTGGCGTCTTTAACAAAACGGGTCCGGCAATTTTCACAAAGATGACTCTCGCGAATCAACGTTCCGCACGACTCGCACGGGTACGACATATTCGGGGCATTCGTCATCGAAATGCGGCCTTCCCGAATAAATTTTGTAATTTGCTTGATGGTAACTCCCGTCTGGTCAGTCAGCTCGCTAATAATGGCCCCTTTATGCTCTCGCAAATAATCGGCGCAAAGTTGGTATTCTTTATCGATGTCACGTATGCATACTGGGCATACGTCTCTGAAATTTTTCGCAAACAGCTTGCCGCAACGAGGGCAGTTGTCCAAGTTCATAACTTCAGTTCCCCTTTTCTACACGTTTCATTGTTATCTAGTGTAACGGAAAACTGGAATATTTTCATTAGAATTAATTTGAATGAACTGTGATTATTTCGGCCAGCTAAGGTTATCTATATCGACATGGCTTTCAGCGGCCACATGAATGGCCCTCTCAACCTTTTCTTTAGCAAACAACTGATATCTAGCTCTATGATTATTATTGATAATGGATAATAAATCATCAGCTTGTCATGTATTTGGAAATAACTGCTTGCTCGTGACCAAAGTCAAAGGGTATAAACGTGTACCGCTACCTCCCGCTAAAACAATCCCTTTCATGACCTCCGCCCTTGCAATTGCTTCGACACCAAGCTAAGACCTGGCCCAAGTCAACACGTAAACGTTTATGGGTCTAACGATGGAATTCTTGAGTGCTGACGCGCAGCTTTGGGCCGTGCTTCCCGTTGTATAAATGTCATCCACTAATACTATGTTTAGAGGGGCTTGTTTCAGAGATGGTTGATGGACATGAGAGCCAATAGAGCTTGTCCCTAGCAGGCTGCATACGGCGATGGCATTTGCCTCAAACAACGATTGTGATCCTCTTATTCGTTCAGCTCGTGATTTAAAACTCATCTTTCCGGAGTGCTTGGGACGAATAAGCAGTTCATAAAGCGGAATGCGGAGTGTGGACGAAAGATGCACCGCCATTTGTTCGGCTTGATTGAATCCGCGTTCCTCGGCCCTCTCGGCGCTGATAGGGACATATGTTATGGCATCCCAACTTTGCCACAGGTTGTCGTTCTCATGGTTTCTTAGCAGACTCAGCTTGGAAAATGTTTGACCGGATACAGTCGATTTTCCCGGCAGTGGATGACAGGGCCCCTCTAGGCGTCGCTTCGCCTCCCCAGCCAGTTTCACCAAAGCCGGCAAAAGCATTTCCGCGAGCAGAGGAGCAAGCCTCTCGTTCCCCCGATACTTATACTGCGCCAGCCATTCGCGCATGACGGAATCGTAGGCGACTGCGCTGCGATTGTACAGGAACGATCTGCGGGACATGCGGCTGCAATCCGGACATTCCGTTCCTCTCCCGCAAATGGGGCAAACGATGGAATCGAGCCATGGTATGGAGTAGAGGCATTTTGCACAGAGGGAACGATTTAGAATAGAAAAAGACCCTTGTGCGCGCGTTGAATTGATGTTTACCGCTTGTGATACAGCCTTTCCGCATATGATGCATCCGGCTAGTTGGGGCGCCATCAGCTCTACTGATCTCTCCCCTAATGTTTTTGCTCCGGACAGCAAATTTTTCAGCCGCTGATAAAGGCTCATAGCTTCTCTCCTATGGAATGTGGAGTTGAAAGCAGGTACCCCTTTTTGCGGGCGGCACGGTTCATCAGTCGAATATGGCGAACGGCGCGAAGCTGGGAACGATTTCTCTCACGTCCTATAAAATAAACCTTGCCGTGAGGATCGCTCGCTGACCTCCCCGCTCTGCCCGCCATCTGCACAAGGGAGGCCTCGTCAAACAACCCGCCGTCAGCATCAAGCACAAAGACGTCGCTGCGAGGAATGGTAACGCCCCTTTCCAAAATGGTCGTCGTCACCAAAATACGAATGTTGCCCGCTCGAAACTGGGATACCTTACGCGCCCTTTCCGTATCCTGCGAAGAGGTGGCAGCTACCCCGCCGCAGCCAAGACTTGTGCTTATGAGATCGGCCAAAGGCTCCGTATGAGCAATCTTCTGCACAAACACAAACAGCTGCGCTCCCCTATTATAAGAGTCTTTGAGATGCTTCCGCAGCGTAGCGGGGAGCCTGCCTTTTTCCAGCATCGCTCTGATGGTGCTTGAAACGAGCAGCTTTGGAACTGGAAGCGGCTGACGGTGATAACGGACCGGCACTCGCGCATGCGCCAGCTTCCCCTTTGTCGCAGCTTGCTGCAATTCGCGCGGAGGAGTGGCCGACAGCAAAATGCAGGGGGCGCCAATGCGGCAGCATTTGTCGGCGGCAAAACGAAGCATGGGATCGCCATGATAAGGGTATGCATCGATCTCATCGAGAATAACGAGTTCAAACGCCTCGTGAAACCGGAACAGCTGATGCGTGGTCGACAATGTAATATGGCCTCTTTCCCAGCGCTGCTCGCTTCCTCCGTAGAGGGTAACGACGCTTGCGTCTGGAAATGCCCGGCGTATGCGCGGGTCGAGCTCCAACACTACATCCCTCCTAGGAGAAGCTATCAGCACCCGTCCCCCTCTAGAAAGCACCAAATCTACTAACGGAAAAATCATCTCCGTCTTCCCGGCGCCCGTCACCGCCCAAAATAGAAAATGCCGGATGTCCACGCGTTCCTTGCCCACCTGACTCCATTCGTCAACAAGTGGCGACGTTGCACTTGTGCGTATTTTATTTTTTAATAGGCTTGGTTTGTTCGCCGTTCCTCTTGTAATGAAAGTGAAGCCTAAACGGGAGGTCCATCGCCCTTTTTTACGGAGTGGCGAAACTTCATTGCCATTGGAGCGCCCCTTGCCCAGCCCATCCTTCCAATAGCCCTCGTCCACAAAACGAAGCGCATCCAAAGTCGCCGCGCGCTGCGCGGGGCTAAGCCCCCATTTGGCCAGCCCATTCCCATCCATGGGCTGAGATGCTTCTCCAGCGCTCGGCCGCCCGCCTCCTGCGCCGACCACTGGAGCAAAACCACCGCCGCTGCCAAGCACCAGCAGCTCGCATTCCCTGCTCCGCCCCATAGACAGGCAGGCTTCGCAATAGGCACAGACCCGCCCGCACGACGCGCAGCCCGTGCGGCAGAGCCGCGTTTCGCCGCTGCCGCATCGCAGGCAGCGGCTTCGCCTAACGGCGTCCGCCCGCCCATACGGGACGGCGACCGATCCGCCTAGGCGCACATGCCCGAGCAGCGCGGCAAGCTGGATCGCTTCGCTCCAGCTTGCTGCGGCCCCGGGCACGGCGCCCTCCAGCAGGGCGCGCGCTTCCCCGCCTAACAGCGCGCGTCCCTGCAACAGGCCGGCGGCGAGCTTCGCCATCGCCGCCGCCACCTCGAACCTTGCTCCCTCTGGCTGAGCAAGGCTCTGCGCCTCCTGCCCATACGTCCACCGCTTCGCCAATTGCCATAGCTCTTCCCGTCCCCGCGCGAGGCCGCTTTTCTTTTTGCCTAGCCATCCGTTAAACGACACGGTTTCACTCCGTCTCGCCCTGCCGCCATGCTCCTCATCCTCGGCCTTCAGCTCCTCCACTAGTATGGCAAGGCCCGCAAGCGCAGCTTCCCCATCTTCTTCTGCTCCATGCCGGGCCTTCCAAAGCTCGACTGCTCTGCACGCCCATCCCAGCGGCAAGCTTTCCTTCCACAGCCAGCCCTCCTCTGCAGAGCCGTTATGAACAAACCAATGCCAATAATCGATTTCCGGAGCGATCGTCATATGAACCGCCCATCTCCCCGACCGTTTCACGACATATAAGTCTGCTTTCAAATGCAGCTTCACTCCCCTTCTACTTAGTCCGCCAAACGCAAAAAAGCACACCGGGGCGGCTTATCATAAGCCATCCAGTGTGCTTCACTTAACGTTTGTTCGATTAAATTCCGATCTGATCCAAGTATAGGTCAAAAAGGCATTTTAGACAAGTCTGCCGGATTTTGCAAATCCACCAGCACAGCGTGCTCAGCTTCCGAGACGATGCCCTCCGCTTGAAGCAGCCACATCATCCCTGTGGCGTCCCCTTGCAGAAAAGATAGTTTGCCGCGGGATGTTCCGGTATGCTGGGCAGAACCTGCGGGATGAGCGTGAACGTGGACTTCTTTGCCGCTGCGCCGCCATCTTTCTACAATAGCTAGCGTTTCTTCCGTTGCTCCGCGGTTAAGCACGGTCAGCTTTACATCCTTGCCCATCCATTTTGAAAACGAAAATAGCCGCCTTAAATGCCATTCCATATTTTTTTGACCCTGATCCGCTATAAGTACATAATGTTTGCCGGCGCGCCGTCGTCCCCGCTGAACCCAAAAGGCCACATGCACCAGCACCGCCGCCATCACATAAAATCCAATAATAAGAAGCAGAAGCTCCAACATGTCGGCACCTCCTCTTTGTCACACTATATGCCGCCTCCCGCCCATCGGTTACGGACAATCGGGACAAGAATGAACAATGTGCTTTTACATATATTAATCGACAAAAAAGCGAGCTTCTCACCAAAAATACACCCTTGCCGAATTGACAATATATGTTATCATTTTTGTACATCGGCTTGCATATAGTCATTAAGGTGGCCAACATTCCATTTCGAGAGGGTGAAGCGCTAAAGCGCCCTAAGCGGGCATTCCTACATTAATAGCCAAGGAGTGTGAATTGATGAAAAAAGCCAAAAAACATCTTTCCATCGCTTTAGCGTTTCTGCTGTTTCTATCGTTAACGATAAGCTCTATCGTTTTTGCAGAAGGCCGGGAAGATAACAACCAAAATCCGCCCACCGAGGCGAAGCAGGCGTTTAGTAGGGCCAACGACCAAGCAACTTCCGCCGCATGTACCACTTATTCGAAACATTTTGGCAAGGTAGAGAAGCAAGATGAGGCAACTCCATTAATAAATATTAACGGCGACGGCACGGCAACCGCCAAATTCAAAACAAACATAGATTGTGTCGAGGTCAGCTTCTCCGTTTATACTTATGTCGGAAACCCGACCCCTTACGAAAACCAACTTCACTTCGCAAGCGCCACAAACAAATACGATACAGCGGGCAGCCACCAGCTCAAGATCGATTTGCCTGCTTGCGGCTTAGCTCAGCTCGACCTATATGCAGGCCCCATCCAATATGAGCTTAATCCCGGCTACGGACATGATCACTTAACGTTGGTCAATTACCTGCTCTTCAAAGGCGCGGCATGTCCGACTCCTACTCCCACACCGACACCTACTCCTGTGACGCCTACGCCTACACCAACACCAACACCAACACCAACACCAACACCAACTGAGCCTACACCTACACCTACGCCGACGCCTACACCAACACCTGTGACACCTACTCCTACTCCAACACCAACTGAGCCTACACCTACGCCGACGCCTACACCAACACCAGTGACACCTACTCCTACCCCAACACCAACTGAGCCTACACCTACACCGACGCCTACACCAGTGACACCTACGCCAACACCTGTGACGCCTACACCAACACCTGTGACACCAACACCAACACCTGTGACGCCTACACCAACACCTGTGACACCAACACCAACACCTGTGACGCCTACGCCGACATTGCCAGCGGAGACTCCTCCGACACCTACTCCAACCGTTCCTACGGAGACACCTTCTACTCCAACGCCTACGCCGCCCATACCATCTGTGACGCCTGAGCCTTCCCCATCCGAAAATATTATTATCATAGATGAGGAAGAGGTGCCGATTGACGACGGCAAAGACGATGGTGAAGAAATTATCGATCGCTCCACAGAAGAAAACACCCCTCCTGTCGATAAGCTTCCGAAAACAGGCCAGAGCAGCGCTGTCCCCTACTATTTACTGGGATCGTTTATTATCGTTTCGGGCCTCCTTGCACTGAAGAAACAGCGCCGCAAAGAATAGGAGCGGCCAAATAAACAAAGCCCTTGAGCAAGCATAGCTTGCTTCAAGGGCTTTGTTACCATTTACAATGATGGTTGCATTTTCAGGGCTACAGAGTAACCCAACCGAACTTGATAGAGTTAATAACGGCTTGAGTACGATCGTCCACTTCCATCTTCTGCAAAATGCTGCTGACATGGTTTTTGACCGTTTTTTCGCTAATAAACAAGTATTCGCCAATCATCTTATTGCTCTTGCCTTCAGCCATGAGGCGAAGCACTTCCGCTTCGCGCCGCGTAAGCGGGCTCTCTTCCGTCGCGATATATTTAACGCCCGGCTCCTTGGCAGCAGCGGCGCCCGAAGCGACACCCATTTCATCCAAATAAGTCATGCGGCGCAGCTGGTTGATCAGCTTGCCCGTCACCTTAGGATGAATGTAGGAATGACCTTGATGAACGGAACGGATAGCGTTGATTAGTGACTCCGCTTCCATATCTTTGAGCAGGTAGCCTGTCGCCCCTTTGCGAAGCGTCTCAAATACATAGCTCTCGTCATCGTGAATGGATAAAATAATGACTTTTACATCCGGAAACATGCCTTTAAGACGTTCAGTAGTCACTACCCCCGTCTCGATCGGCATATTGATATCCATCAATACAATTTCTGGAATAGTATGATTGCAAAACTCCAGTACTTGAATGCCGTCTCCGCATTCGCCAATGACTTCTATGTCGCTTTCCATATTTAGAATGCGCTTTAATCCTTCGCGGAAAAGCTGATGGTCGTCAGCCAAAAGAATTTTAATCTTAGTCGAGCTGCTTGCCGCTATCTGGTTCATTATTCTCATTCTCCTTTCTTTGTTCGGAAGTCGTTGGAATATCTATCACAATCTTCGTTCCTTGTCCGGGTTTTGAGTCTATAACCATCCTTCCCTCAATTAACTCCACGCGTTCCCTCATGCCTATCAGGCCAAAATGCGAATTTCGGCTGGTCGGCTTATTGATCGAATTTACCAAAAATCCGTTGCCGTTGTCCTGAATTGTAAGCGTTAAAATTTGTGGAGTATAACAGATTTCAAGCGAGACGTGAGAGGCGTTCGCATGCTTCAATACATTTGAAAATGCCTCCTGCACCATCCGATAAATCGCGGCCTCCATAGCAGAAGGAAGGCGAACTTCCTTGCCCGTCAGCTCGAATACCGTATGGACTTTGGCCTTTTCTTCAAAGTCTTGAGCGAATTTCCGCAAAGTCGGAACCAGCCCCAAATCGTCAAGCGCCATTGGACGAAGGTTAAAAATAATTTTCCGGATTTCTTCAAGCCCGGAACGCACCTGACTCTTCAGATCGACCAGCTCGTCCTGAACGAGCTCGAACTGACCTTTAATGAGCATCCGTTCCGCAATTTCCGTGCGCAACACGATATTTGCAAGCGATTGCGCGGGACCGTCGTGAATCTCCCTCGCAATCCGCTTCCGTTCTTCCTCTTGCGCCAATATAATTTTTAATCCCAGTAGTTGTCTGGTCTTTGCTGACTCAATAATTCGAGTTACCTGGTTCAAATCCCCGGATAAATATTCCAGTACGACATTGATTTGAGAACCGATCATCTCCGCGCGTTCAATAGATTTTTCGACGTTTCTAACCCGCTTCTGAAGATCGTCGCGGCGAGACTTAAGATAATTTTCTTTTTCCCGGTAGACCATAAGGTCCAACTGGATTTGCGTCGCTTTTTCGTATGCTGTTTTGATATCCTCTTCTTTGTAGCGGACGAAATCACGGCTGACCTCGGTCAAACGCATACGGGCATGCCGATATTCTTGCTCCAACTGATCCACTTTGTCGATCGTTCGGATGGTTTCCTGAAGCACCTGCTCCAGTTCCAGTTCCAGAGCCTCTAGCTCCGTGCGCGCCGATTCGCAAATTTCATAAATCTGATATTTGCTGTCTTCCATGACCTGAATGGCGTTGGCGATGACTCTATTTATATCGACTGTAAGGTGATCCACTACAGATTGGCACTCCTCTTCAACAAAGGATATTCCCGTCTATCATACCACATCATATCCATATCCCGTCTAGCTATTCTATGGTAATCTTTTTGAATTTCTCCTCGTATCCGACCTTGAAGCCAAGCTTCTCGGAGAATAGACGGACAGGTATAAGCGTTCTGCCGTTACGGGTAAACGGAGCAACCTCCGTGCTGTATCTGACGCCGTTTAGCGTATACTCTTTTTTGCCGATCGTCATCTCAATCATTTGCCCGCCTCTGAGCACCGTCACTCTTCTTGTCTTGTCGTCGTACAGCACCTCTGCGCCCATCGCTTCCGAAACGAACCGAAGTGGAACGTAGGTCGACCCTTGCTGCACGAGCGGAACGGCCTCCAGCTTCATCGATTTTCCGTTCACTGTGGCATTAGCGTTTCCGACTTGCATCGCAATTTTTGCTCTTGGCGGAACTTGAACTGCGGCAGCCGTTCGTAAAACCAGATTATCGATGGCGATCGCTCCCGAAGCGACTTTCTTGTCGCTGCCTGCATCGATCGTCACCACGTATACCCGCTTCAGCTTCGCCGGAAAAGCTACTCCTGCGGAAGCCAAATCAATCTTCACGTTTTTCCAGCCGTTCCAATTCACCTCTTTAGCCACATCGAGCAAATGAGCCTTTCCTTTTGCGTCCACAATTTCGGCACGTACCCAGTTGTTGCTGTAGTCGCCGTATACATCCATCGTTAAGGACGTAGGGGAGCCGGACAATGTCCGTCCATCTGGACCTAATACAGCATAGACCGCTCTTGTTCCCGATCCCGCAGAGAAGTCATAGGATATTTGCAATCCTCTGCTCTTTTGATCTGGCAAATCGCTAACCAGCTTCACTCCGCCCTTCGTGACGCCTGCAGGAGTCACCTGCGTTGTAATGGCATAGCGGGACACTTCGAAATCTTCAACCGTAACGGCCTGCTCGCCCTTTGCAAAAGGAATCATGGCACCGTAGCCATCGTAACGCCCAATAGCATAGCCGGTTGTCCGGTCGCCTTGAACTCCATTCACCTTCAAGGAGCCGTTTTGATAGGAGCCTTCAAAACCAACAAACTCCCAGGTTAACGAGTCGCCGGTTAAATTGTAGGTTTTTCCGTTTTTCAGCTTCACTGTAACGGGAACCTGCAGCATAGAGCCCTTGGACAACATGCCTGGCGAAGCGTTAATTTTCATAGAGGCGATTTGGTCCTGACCGATGACCTCGACATCGTATTCCGTTTTGACACCGCCCGATACGGCGGCTACTTTCGTTTTTCCGATTTTGTTGGCCGTAAATACATTGCCTTCAAATTTGCCGACATTCGAAGAAGCGCTCCACTTCATCGTCGACTGATCCACCGCGAGCGGATTGTAGTATGTATCGTATCCATTCACCGTATAGCTGGCGCTTTGACCGAGCAACATAACATTGGCTCCCGAGACAACCATTCCCTTAAGCGTGCCTTGCGGGGCCAGCGTGTAGACGCCGATTCCGTTGGAGACGCTGCGCTGCGAGCTCTCCTGGGTAGGGTGAGCTAGCTGCACATTGGTGCTGCCAAGCGGGCGCTCCGTCATCGTTGTGGAGCCTCCGCCATCCAAATTTACGCCTTTGTGAACGCCAAGCTGCACCATAATTTGCTGCAGCTCCTTCAAGCTTACACCGGTATTGCTACCCGATTTCTCGCTTGTGATCATATACACTTTTGTTCCGTCTTTGGAATATCCGATTGCCGAGCGGGACGTATAAGAAGAGCCGCTGACGCCGGTTACGTCTCTGGAAAAAGCTGACGCTGCGCCATTATCGACAAGCAAAGTATGTCCTCCAACGAGCATTTGAAACGAAGCCGGGTCAACGGATTGTTTGGTCGTTTGGGATACCAATGAATAATTCGACGCAATCGTCCCTCCGACCTGCACGTTTTCTTTTAAAAATGCCGCAGCTTTCCCATGTGCCCGTAAAATGTAGCCATTGCCGGGAATCGGGCCCGCAATTGGCGCGTCAATCGAGATTTGTTGAACGACACCATCGGCAACGAGCACTTCCGTCGGTTTCGTGGCCGAATTTTTAGGACGCTCTGCACCGCCCCATGCGCTCGTATAAATAAACATCTTGTCTACATGGCTGTAAGTGACACCCGCCACTTCAGGCGAATAGGCGGACTGGTTTACTCCTTCCAAAGCGAAGGTTTGTCCGTTTTCTGCCGTTACCGTGCCGGTAAAAGTATATGCGTCGATGACAGGCTTGCGGTCGGCCGTTAATGCAAACGCGTACATTCCTTTCAGTTGAGAGGGGCTCGATACAAGCGTACTGCTCGTAATTTGCGCGCCAAGCGGAGCGCCCTCATTCGTCATAACGAATACATCTCCGTTAATGCCGCCAACCGCTCCGGTTTCTTTGGTCATATTCAAAATGTTGTTTCGTTGTCCAACACTGTTGTTTTTGCCGCTCATTGCGTTTAAGGACACATAAGGATTTCTAAGATCCACTTCAATGACGTGAACGTTTGTTTGCACGGCTTTATTATTGCGTGTCGTTTGCCATACATAATCAAGCCGTTTTGCTCCGGCAGTGATGATCGATGATTTTTGCAGCTTTAATACCGGCGCAGTCGCCGCTGATGCCTGTGTTACAGCGTAAGACTGCCAGCTTTGCGGCAGCAAAGCCGCTGCAGGCTGTACAAACAAAGCCCCGCTAATCGCAATAATAATGACTCGTCTCCCCATACCTCTCTTCTGCTTCACCATGTTGTCCGTAATCCTGCGCATGCCTCTAGCAACTCTCCCATCTCTATGTAACTACTAAGTATAGACTACAAGAGAGAGGTAAAAGTTCCGATCATAAAAGACTGCTATCACTATTTGCCGAGTGAAAGATTATTGCTATTTACAAAAAAATAACCCTTCTCCAGTGCTCTTGACTGGAGAAAGGTTATTTTGCAGCGCCTAGGACGAGAATGCGGCCTACGGTGTCAAAAAGTTTGCTTTTTGCAGCAAACGCATAAGCATGACGGTACCTTCCGCCCGGGTAGCGTTTGTTGTCGGGCTAAGCGTCGTAGTCGTTTTGCCCGTAATGATACCCAAATGAATGGCTTGCGCTACGCTCGTTTTGGCATAGGAGCTTACTTTTTTGCGGTCGGAAAAGCTTTGCAAATAGGAATCGGCCGAATTAGGCAGGTTTACGGTCATACCAGCCGTTTTCGCCGCACGCATCATCATCGACGCCATATCTTGGCGCGTAATATAGCTGTTTGGCTTAAAGTTGCTGGCATCCACGCCATTAACGATACCGGCCGAAGCCGCAGCCCCGATATAAGCGCCCATTGCCGTGTTCGAATTGACATCTTTAAACTTGGCTGCAGCAGCGCGGTTTCCGGTTAGGCCGAGCCCTTTTGCAATATAGGTTGCAAATTCGCCTCTCGTAATTGGCTTGTTCGGCTCAAACTTCGACACCGTATGTCCTTCTACGATAAATTTACGCGCCATCATGTGAACCGTATCAGAAGCCCAATGTTTTCCAAGATCATTAAAGCTAGACGTATTTCGAACCAGTGCATACGCGCTGTTGCCTTTGCGTTTAAAAGTGGCGACAGTAGACCCGCCCTCGTTCTTGAAAGTCGTAGGCACGTAAGTGAGCAGTCCGGTCACCGGATCGAGCCATACAACAGAGGTTTGGCTTGTATTCAAAGCCGTTGCTGTTTTTATCGTACGGGAAATGTATCCCGCGAAGTTGTTCAGCTCCTGCTTAGCCGAACCGTTCACAACCTGAACCTCGTAATGAATTGGACCTGCGATAACCGCCGCTTTAGAGTTGTTTAAAGCTGCCGAAAGCGCAGATGTTTTGGACGAAGCTCCCTGGTCGATCGCGATCAACACTTGATTGGAAATGCCGTTGCCGCCAACCGCGCTTGCCAGCTCGGCAAAATTGAGCGCTTTTAACGGAAGCTCGTACGTCGCATTGCCATGCTGAACCGCAAACACAACGTCGCCGCCTTGCTTGGATGCCATCTCCAGCGTAATGACGGAAATCGCCACAATAGCCGCGCGCTCATGATCCGGCACTTTAAATACGATCCTCGGGCTCGTCAGACCGGCGTTCCGTGAAGTCGTCACCGCCGTCATAAAGCGGTCGTTCATGACCGTATAGCGGTTGGCGCTTACTCCTGCGGGCGACGTATCGGACGACATGGTCGCTCCCGAGCTTTTAATAGCGACTCCATTGCCGCCGTCCGCCGCTTCGTAATCGCCCGTCAAAGAATCCAGAAGCGTCGTCTGATTAGCTACGTTCATATTGGAGAAAGTGGCCACCGCTTGACCGTTAGCCGACTTTAAGCCATTTGCGTTTGTAAAATAGGAGATTTCCGCCTTTTCCCCCGTATTGGCCGGTGCAGACAGCGTTAACACTACCGTCGATCCCGAAATTTGTACGCTGGAAACCACTCTTACTGTTTCTTTGACTCGAACCAAAAATAGACTCGGAGCTGGTACGGACGACATATCCAGCGCCCCGCTGAAATTAATAGTCAGCTTGGACCCTTTCAAAATCGCGCCCTGCATAGTGGCCGTACCTCCCGTTCCGCCCCCGTTTCCTCCGGTATTAGCAGTCACATTGGTAAACGATAGAGCGGCGTTTCCGCTATTGTCTCTTACCGTATTGCCTCCGATATAGGATACCGTTATCGTTTGTCCCGCAGCAAAGCTGCCGCTAACCGACAAAAATATGGAATCTCCCGCGATCACAACATTTGTTACCGGCCGAACTTGGCCGTCTGCCAATACGCTGTATTGGAACGATCCGGGAACGCTGGACGCGTTCAACAGCTCGTTATATTTAAGTGTAACTAAAGTTCCGACAGCGGTAATGGATTGAAGAGAAGGAGCCGTTACATCCGGTCCGCCTGTGCCGCCGCCGCTCCCGGTAGCCGGATTGTAATTGCTGAATGAAGCCACTGCATTTCCAGACACACCGTAAATAGGGTAGGTTCCAGATGAATACGAAACAAGAACGACCCCACCGCTCGGTACCGACCCGCTCAGCGTGAGCTGAATAACATTGCCGCTGTGCCAAATGGCGCTAGTGCTATAGTTGCTTCCACTGACATTTACATTAAATTGCGTGTAGCTGTAAGGGCTAGGCGACATTAATGCTTCGCTGAAATTAAGCACAACCGTATTGCCATACACCGTCCCGCTTGTCACGACCGGAGCCTTAGTGGAGAGCCCGTTGGCAATGTCTACTTTTGATAAACTGGCGGCTTGATTGCCCGAAACGTCTTGCACTAATCCGACAGCCGGCTTTGTATAGGATAGCTCTACCTTTTGATTGTAGCTAACAAAATTCGCCAACGTAAGAAGAACCATATTTCCTTCGATTTTTACATCCGTAACGTTGCGAGGAGCTCCCGCTACAGTTACATAGTAGCTTGCCGGCGAAGGCTTAAGATCTGGATTAAGCGGCTCATTGTAAATCAGCTTGATGATCGAACCGCTCACTTCGGACTTGGACACTGTAGGAGCTGCCGTATCTCCGCCTTTCGTCAAGAAAGTCCATTGGTATTGATTGAGAATCCCGATAAAGGCATTTCCGATTAGATCAGTCACTGCGCCTTCGGCAATGTTGATATAGTAGTTCGTATTTGCCGCAAGCGGTGAAGCCGGTTGAATGAGAATACGGCTGTTATTGGCTGTATCCACGTAATATTGAGCGGGAATAGCCGCCGAACCAGAGGTGGTCGGATAAAAAGTAATGCCTTTGGACGGATCTGTTCCTTTTACAATCGGCTTGTTAAAGGTTGCCGTAAACGTTCCGTTGACATCGACAGCGTTAGAACCGTTTGGCGGAGTCAGTCCGCTAAGAGTAGGACGAGCCCCGTCGGAAGTGATGGTAAATTCCCAACCGCCAGTGCCGGATATTCCTGCAAAGAAGTTGCCGGCTCCGTCGCGCAGCGCTCGATTGCCAATGGTGACATAATACTTCGTATTATTCAAAAAAGGCTTTGAGGTATCCACGGAATTAATATAGCTGGTCGCATCAATGATCAACTGCTTGGTGCCGCCTCCCGCTACTCTGGAAGACGTAATGGGAATAGATCGGAACAAGGCGCCGCCAATCGATTGGCGAATTTCTATATTTCCACTGCTAGGGAAAACTTCTTCGTTAAATTTCAGCACAAGATTCGTATTTGTACCTGGGGCTACGCCATAACGTGCCGGAGCATACTCCAATACGGAAGGAGGCGTCGTATCGTATCCGTAACCTGTAGTAAAATTCCAAATCGTTGCAGCTGAAATTCCATAAAACCATTGGCTTGAATTTGGATTTGGCTTTGAAAATGCACCGGCTTGAATTAAAACATAATAGGCCGTATTGGCTGCCAAATCAGAAGGCGGGTTTATCGTCGCCGACTGGCCCGATAGTTGAACCGCTGAGGAAGCTGCATCAATCGTTTGCACGATGACATTATCCGACACACGTCGGATTTCAATCATTTTTCCGGAATTGGCTTGAACCGGCTGATCAAATGTAATCACTAAATTATCCCCGACCGGAACTAACGTGGAGTTGTCCGCAGGATAAAACGGATTGCTTCCTGAAAGATTGACTGGTGCCGACGCTGTAATAAAACTCCAGGATATAGGGTCGAAAGCATTCCCCGAAGCATCTTGAAAATTGTCATATCCAATGGAAACGGTATAAGTCGTATTTGGCAATAAAGCACCGTCAGGAATGACGGTAATTTGCGGCGTGCCGCTGCCTCTTACGCCGCTTGATGTTACGGGTATGTAACGAGTATCGTCATTAGAAGCTAAAACGATTTGTCCGCCCGCCGCATAAACAGGCTCACTGAACGAAATGGAAAGTTGGCTTGTAACAGGATGCGTGCCGCCCTCAGGAGACCTTCCTGTATGGGTTGGTTTGGTCGAATCTTCTGTTGCAACTGTCCTAAAGTTCCAGAATGTAGCGTTTTGAATACCCCCATAAGGGGCATTATTGGAAACGTTCAAAATCGCCCCGGAATCAACAAGCACGTAATAATCTGTATTTAACTCGAACTTATATCCGGTAGAGCTTAAAATTGGATCGATAATCACTTCCCGTTGATCTGAGGAAACACTGACTCTGCCCGAGCCGATATTTAAGGTTTCAATAGGCTGATTGTCCGACGAACGATAGATGACAATATTGGCACTGGAATGTCCTAATCTTACGTTTTCATCAAACGTTATTTTCAAATTCGCCCCAAGCGGCACATTCGTTAAATTGTCGGCAGGATAAAAACCAAGCGCAACAGGTCCCGCTGGGGCTGCCGTCACCGGTAATGTATTTGATCCAAAGGGAAACCCGACCTGAACAATCATCAATATAGCCAAAATCAAAGACAGTTTTCGGATACGATACATGTAGTTCACTCCTCAAAAATACACTCGTACCCTATTTTTCGGTCAGTGAGCATGAAAATTTTAGGGTAATAGACCTTTTTGTGCTTTGATCCACTCCTATGCATGAAAAAACACCGTTGAATTCATTCTAAAAGAACGAATACAACGGTGTTTAAATGACGCTAGCTGCGCCCCAATATTTAGAATTACAGACCCGCTCCGGCTTTCAGAAGCTCGGCTTTGTCAACGTTCTCCCAAGGAAGATCGATGTCTGTACGGCCGAAGTGACCGTAAGCAGCAGTCTTACCATAGATTGGACGACGAAGATCGAGCATTTTGATAATGCCGGCAGGACGAAGATCAAAGTTGTTCGTAATAAGCTCAACCAGCTTCTCTTCCGAAACTTTGCCTGTGCCGTAAGTATCCACATTGATGGATACTGGCTGTGCAACGCCGATTGCATAAGCAAGCTGAATTTCACATTTGTCGGCAAGACCAGCCGCTACGATGTTTTTAGCCACGTAACGCGCCGCGTAAGCTGCGGAACGGTCGACTTTTGTTGGATCCTTGCCGGAGAATGCGCCGCCGCCATGACGCGCGTAGCCGCCGTAGGTGTCAACGATAATTTTGCGGCCGGTAAGACCAGCATCGCCTTGAGGTCCGCCGATAACGAAACGGCCTGTAGGGTTGATAAAGTATTTGGTTTGCTCATCCAGCCACTCCACTGGAACAACCGGTTTAATGACATGTTCCATAATATCTTGCTGGATTTGCTCAAGAGTAGCTTCTTCAGCATGCTGAGTCGAAACAACGATCGTGTCAACACGGACCGGCTTGCCATCCACATACTCAATCGTTACTTGCGTTTTACCGTCTGGACGGAGGTAAGGTAAAGTTTCATCCTTACGTACTTCCGACAAGCGGCGAGCAATTCTGTGGGACAATGCGATTGGCAACGGCATAAGCTCAGGCGTTTCATTTGTAGCGAAACCGAACATCAAGCCTTGGTCGCCCGCGCCGATGTCTTCGTTTTCTTGCTTCATGTCTTTGCCTTCGCGTGTTTCCAGAGCAGCGTTTACGCCTTGGGCGATATCCGCGGATTGCTCGTTTAGCGATGTAAGAACTGCGCATGTGCTGGAGTCAAAACCGTATTTTGCACGAGTGTAGCCGATTTCTTTAATCGTGCGGCGTGCGATCGAAGAGATATCGATAAAATCCGCACGGCTGCTAATTTCGCCGATAACAAGCACTAGGCCTGTTGCTACCGAAACTTCGCACGCTACGCGCGCATTTGGGTCTGCTTCCAAAAATGCATCCAGTACGGCATCCGAGATTTGGTCACAAATCTTATCCGGGTGTCCTTCCGTAACTGACTCAGATGTGAATAAGTGGCGTCCTTTAACCGACATCCGTATCAACCTCCTACTACCTTAATATAGAATAAGATCGATTGTTCTACACAAAAAAATGAACCTTTTCCGCGAAGGAAAAGGCTGTTAGACAACTCTTCTTCTAAAAAGCATGATACATAAAATGTCGCTTAGTGTCAATGGACGTGATTGCTTCCAATTATAGAGAAAATTCCGGCCCCAGCGCTTGCTCCGCCTGCGATACAAGACGACGTGTAATTTCCCCGCCAACGGAACCAGCCTGACGTGTAGATAGAGCGGACCAATGCACATGTCCTCCTCCGCCACCACCTGAAGAAGCTCCCAACTCGCCTGCAAATTCCGTATCTTCCCCAGCCCCGGAATATCCGCCTGTAAATAATCCAAACTCGGCTGCAATTTCGTATTTCAATTGGTTTATCGCTGCTTTGCTTTGCGGAACGATTACTTTGTTGGAACGACTCATAGCTGCAACACCTCCGAAAGAATTAAGAATACATGTTTATTGTGCTTCGCAAGTCATTATCGCAAGCGTATATTCTGTTGGGAACACGTGAAAAATATAGCATTCAATCCGTTTTATCACTATTTCGACTTGGCCGCAGCTTAATAAGAGGTCACCGACATAAAAACAAGCTGTCACGAAATGAATTCGTGCAGCCTGTTTTAAAGAAGAACGCCTTATTTAATTGTGTAGTCGCCTTTTACAAGAACAGTTAAAGGCTTTTTCTCGTCAGGGTGACCCTGAATGCCTCGACCGTCCCGAGGGAACCATATTAAATGGTTAGCGGGTACATCTTTACCGCTTTTGATGTCAGTACCGTCCGTCAAATCCGAAATACCATTGCTATCGGAACTGTAAGCAACTGCTTTTCCTACCCGTACAACGGCTTCAGCGCCAGCAAGAGCAATTAATGTTTTGCCGACCGGCACTTCAACAACTTCAAGAGCGGCAGAGGTTCCTGACCCATTGTTGTTTCCATTGCCGTTGCCGCCACCTGTCGATCCTCCAGCGCCCAATTTAGCCAATTGTTCGTCGACATAACTTTTCGTTACGACGGGATCTTCGATGGAACCTGGCGTTATAGCCGAGTTTGCCTCCGACGGTTTGGCAGTCGCCAATCCTACACAAATTCCAGCCGACACTAACAAAACGGCGCCGATTAGTTTCACAAACTTCTGCTTCACTTCAGTTAACTCCTCTCCATCTCATAGCCTTCTACTAGAATACTAGATTTAGCTACCTATTTCTACTAAGAGGTACTAAGAGGAAGTAGTGAACCATTCCATCTTTTTAGTTGCAATTAGACGCTTATGATTGCTTACTACATCATAAACATTGACAGTATAGTTTTTAAACTGTGGAATATTTACAAATAGATTCGAATCTTCAATAATAATATCTTTTCTCGTGTTTCTTGTTTCTTTTAAATCCTCGCCTAATTTAAACAGAGTTTCATATTGCTTGCCGCCATCGTCAACTATTTCAACAATGACATCTCTTTTCGTTAATTGCTTCTCGGCTGTCGCAAGCTGCTCCAAGCTGTAATCGAAGCTGAATTTAATTCTTCCTTCATCCAAAATGCTAGCTAATACCTTTTTCATGCCAAATGTATAAGGATACAATTCAAGATTTTCAAGCACATTGGATGCTGGGCTTTCTTTGTACTCTAGTTCAATAATAGAAGGATAGATAAAAGAAGTCGGCGTTTCTGTCGGCTTTGCAAAGTTGCCCTCAACTAACCCTTCTCCGATAATAAGCTCAAAGTCGGTATAGCCCACATTTTTAGGGATAATCGCATATGCCGATGTGCTTACTTTGCCATACGGGTTAATTAAATCTTCCGTATTGCTAATGATAGCCGGGAATACCATGCCGGATTTATTGCGGAAATAGCCAACCCAATTGCTGAGCTGATCTACTCGATTTCCTTTGTTCGTCAACTCCAGGTCTACAAGGAACATGCTTGAGCTGCGACCCTCGTATACTTTAACCTTTTTAGCCGTCAGATCCGACTTTTTATCGACGCGCTGTGAGCTGATAACTTGGTCAAAACGATACTTTGCCGGTTGCTTAACGGCATTCATTCCCGAGAAAGAACCGATAGCAATTGTATTTTCTCCAATCTTTTCTCCCACTTCAACCTTAATGGTGGAGAACTGCTGGGTGTAAGGAACTTTTGTCGTGACCAAATATTTAGTCGACTGTCCTTTTCCAATGCTGACCGCATTGCTTGTTTTGATGACTTGAACGTTTCCTTTTAGCTTAACGCCATCCAAGTACACCCCTGCAATTAATTCAGGCACCGGAATATTTTGAGAACTGCTGGAAGCGTTCGCCACTTCAATTTCGGCTTGTATAATGTCTTCGTTATTCCAAGGGTTTCTGTAAATTTTATCAACAGTCACCTTGTAAGCCCCTTGAGTGTTCTTATAGTCCACTTTTGTTGCAAATGGTGTATCTGACTTCACTTGTGTAGATACGCTCACATTATGTTTACCTAGAAGTCTTTTCACATCTTTTTCTTTTACCTTTATAAGTTCATAAATAAATAAAGTGCCTTTTCCTTGCGTTTCCGCGGCAGGAACTTCGACAGACAAATCGAGTTCTTTGCTAATGCCTGGATTAATCGATTTAAACGTAGCTTCCTTAATATCCATTGGATATACAGCACCGCTTGCCGATTTATACTCAAAGGCTAAAGAAGGCAATGGAATGCTCTTTTTCCCTTTGTTAGTCAATTGATAAGCAATGTCCAGACGATTAAGCGTGTTTGTAACGGACGCTGCTGTAATCTCTTTAGGGCTAGTTTCAATGACTTGTGAATTAAAGTTTAATTTCAAAGTCTGCCCTACTTGAACCGTTTCTGTTTGCGTCTTGATCTCATGGCTTACGATCGGAACTCCATATACATAACCCTCTGGCTGGTTGCTCCATACCAAAGCAGCGCCATTTAGCGATACATTAGCCGGTACAGATACTGCAAGAGTCACCTGTTTTTTCCCTTTTGCCGCAACCGTTTCCGTGCTGCCGTCAAATTCAACCGGGTAAACTAGTCCGTTTTTCGTTCTAATTTGAAATTTCGTACCATTCATCTTGATGGACATATTGCCATTGTTGACAACTTCCCATGTAATGGTCAGATGCTGGGCATCACTTTCCGTTGCTAGCAGCGCCTTTGTAAGCTTCGTAGTCAGCAGCTGGTTATTCCAGCTAAACTGCTGTGTTTTTCCGTAGGGCGTAATATTTGCATAGTTTGCCGGTATAGCAACCGACCCTATTTTTCTTTCATAGTTAGGTTTGCTAAAATCCCATTTCACCACTTCAACTAAAATATCCGATAATTTTGTTGCGTTATCTACTTCTGCGTAATATGTAAAGTCACGATTGGCTTTCGCCGGGACTAGTTCTTTGACATTAGCGTCCATAGCCTTCATTTTGTACGTCGATCCATTTTTATTCTTCACTTTGTACCAGTAATCCAATAAACTAATTGATTTATTGTCACCGTTGTACACGGTTACTGTAAATACAAAAGCTTTGCCCTTATCGCCTTCCACAATATCGACATTCTTTAATTTCAAATATGTATGGCTTGTTAGGTATAAGGCTTTAAACTTCGTTGGTACAAAATGAGCAGATTGTACAGCTGGTGCCGCATGCACGTTCTGAACGGGAATGGCGACTGAAGTAAAAATAAAAGAACCGATCACTACACTAGCCGCAATACGTCTTAACATTTTTTTCGCTCCTTTTAGAGATTGATATAATTAAGACGCTAGTTGCCCTTATAAAGTTTCACTAATAAAAAAAACCCTTTGGCATTATGCCAAAGGGTTTTTCGTTAGTTCAATAGTTATTATTGAACTGTAACTTCTACTACAGTAGATTGCGAACCGGAAGATACGTTCACTTTCCAAGTACCAGCAGCGTTGAAGTTAACTGCATCAGTACCTTGAGGAACAACAGATACTACGCCATCTTTGTTAGTTACAAAGATTGCAACTGTAGGACCTTGTGTGCCAGTTGCGTTAGCAACAACACCATATTGGTCTTTCACTTCAAACCAAAGTGTACCGTTTTTAGTCAATACATTTACAGATCCTTGAGCAACTGTTACTTTAGTTACCGCGTCATCAGTTTTCTTAGCAGTGATAGATGCAACAACTGGAGCTGCTTTGGAAATTGTAAGGTCAGCAGTTTGTACGATTACATCGCCATTTTGTTTAGCGAGGAATACGTTAACTTTAGTAGCGCCTTCTTTGTCAGCTACAGCTGCTACTTTCCACGTACCGCCAGTGGAGTTGTTAACAGTTAGGATAGATGGGTCAGCAGCAGTAGCTTGTTGAATCACATTGGATTTAAGAGCTACTTTTGCACCGCTGGAATCTTTACCTACTACTTTAATTTCTTTAGCATAAGCGCTAGAAGTCAAACCAGCAGCTTTAGCAGCGATAGTACCCAAAGCTTCGATCTCGTAAGTCAAAGCAGCGTCAGACTTAACGGATGCCAAGTCGATTGTTGCAGTGTCAAGAAGACCTGCAGTTACAGCGTTGTTGTTTACATAAGCAGTAGCGTTTGCAGCTGTGTCAAACAACTTGAAGGAAACTTTAGTTGCTTTGTCATGATCAGCAGCAGTCAATACGATGCCTGTGTCTTTAACTGCAGTGATGGAGTAAGTGGAATCAACTACAGCACCAAAGTTAGCATTGTCTACTTCAAGAACTACAACAGCGTCAGCTCCAGCGTTGTAAGCATTGCCGTATTGATCAGTGAAAGTACCTTTCAGCGTGATCGATGCGTCTTTAACAGCTTTAGTTACGTCAGAAGTAACGTTAACAGTAGCTGCGTATTTCGCGTCAACAACAGTCAGCGAAATGCTGGAGTTGTTGGAGTTTGTTTTGATTGTTACAAGAAGAAGTGCAGTGCTCTTAGATCCGTTAGCAGGGCTAGTTACTTGAACGTAAGCTTTGTCGCCGTCTCTAACGATAGTACCAACATTGAATACGCCTGTGTTACCGGAAGTGATAACTAGCTCAGTTTGTCTGTCAACGATTTCTTGAGCAGTCAAAGCGTTGCCGTATTGATCGTTAGCTTGGATCTCAACTTTGAAGTTTGCTTGGCCAAGACCAAATTGGTCAGCAGGAGCAACCAAAGTTACAGCGTTGATGCTTTTTCCACCGTTAACGTCGAACTCAACTTTGCTGGATTTACCAGTAGCGTTCACGATAACTTGGATAGCAAGCTTTTTAGGGCCGCTGAATGCAGCGATGTCGAATTGCAATTTCTTCTTGTCAGAAGTCAAAGCAATGTTTGTTACTTCGTCGCTCTTGATGAAAGTCAAACCAGTAAGATCAGCAGCAGCAAGGTCAACAACGTTGCCGTATTGGTCTTTAGCTACGTAAGGAAGTTTGATTGCTGTTTTGCCAGCCTCAAGAGTTTTGCCAGCTTCAACTTCTGGAGCGCTCAAAGTTACTTCGCCAACATGCTTAGCAAGTTGAACAGTAACAGCTTTCGAAGCAGATTTAGCAAACTTAAGGTCAACTACAGTCAGGTTCAAAGCAGTAGTAGTGTTAGGAACAAGATTAATTACTACTTTACCGCCTGTTGTAGGCTCAACAACAGTACCAACAGAAGTAGTAGCTTTAATGTTGCCAGCTACGCCATTGCTAACTTCTTCGCCATATTGGTTAAGAAGCTTGTAAGCCACTTCTACAGTGTTAGTTGCTGCAAGAACACCTGTACGGTAGCCATTGTCTTCAATGGATACAGTCTCGATGCGCTCAGCAGCAACAGTGAATTTAGCTGCGTCTTTGCCAGCCGCAAGGCCAAGGCCGCTAACAGTTACAGTGTAATCGCCAGCTGGAAGAGCAATTGTGGATTCAAGAGTTGCAACTGTTTTAGCTGCGTCGAAAGATGCTTTAACGTTAACTACAGCGTTGCCTCTTTTCAGAGCGAAAACAGCTTTAGCTGTGTCAACTGGACCGTTGAATTTAACTTCAACTTTTTTAGCGCCAACAGCAGCTGCAGAGGAAACTCCGTCAGCAACTTTGATCAGACCAAGAACTTGAGCAAGAGTTTTGCCAGTACCTGGAACTTCAGTGTTAAGAGCAGTTACAAGTGCAGTGTACGTGTCGCCACGTTTAGGAATAGCGTTGAAGTCAGTTTTGTCGTCTGCAAGCTTCAAAGCTTTAGCTTTTGCAGGAACGTCTTCGTACTTAACTTCTTTGTCGAATACGCGGATAACGAAAGTGTAGAAATCTTGGTTTTTCAGCTCGTCGCCGAAACCGAATTTAGTTGCGCTTTTGCCAGTAGTAAGGCCTTTAGCAACAGCCCAAGAGATGTAACCATCGTAGTTTTTGTCTTTTACGTCTGTGAACTTGTGGGATTTAGCAGTAGCTTTAGCAGCTGCCTCTTCACCAAGAAGACGGGACAAAAGAACGATGATGTCTTGACGTTTCCAAGTTTGGTCTTCTTTAAGGTCGCCGTCAGCGTTTCCTTTAATAACACCCAACTCGTTCAAAATTTGGCCAGCAGTTTTTTGTTCTGCGGCAGATACAACAGTTGCGAACATGGAGAATACCATTGCGATCGCAACCAACAAGGATAAACTTTTCTTCATAACCTTTTTTTCTCCTCCTCTAAATTGCTTCGGTTGTTGAGAGTTTTGTTTGGATAATAAATTGCTCGTTTCCCTCATAGCCGATTCACCCCCTTCCCAGAGTAGAGCAGTAATTGGTATAAATAATGTCTACGTTCATGATCAACCCTATGTAATCTCATGTCGTAGAAACTTGTAAACCATGAAAGAATAGATGCTAGACTAGCTGCATCACTATAACATTATACAATGGGCTAATGCTACCGTAAAGAGGAACTTGAGAATTCATTCCATTTGCAGCCTTCCTTGCGAAAGCGTCATGTATATAAACGCCGGTCGTGCAGAAAAGTTGCGATTATGTATGAAAAAAATTCTGAGGGTTCTCTCATTTATTTTACGGGCTAGGTACACTGTTAGTATAGCTTGTCTATCATCTAATCGTCGATGCAAAAGTTTTTCCATGGATAATGTTACACTGGTAAGTCTTGCACTTCTCTAAGCCCCTTTGTCGGGGTCATATAAAGAACGATCTCGCACAGAAAAGAGGCCGCAATTTGCGGCCCCTATCTTGTCCCGTAATTTAGTTATAAATCGGCGGAAGCTTCTTCATGTCATTCATAACTCTTCCCATAATGATAGCGGCGTCGCTGCGAAGCAGTCTGGCCTTCGGCAGGAAGACAGAGCCCTCTTTAGGATTGGTTGGATTAATCAATTGACCTTGAATAAACTTTTTCTTCTCTATGGCTAATATAGCCGGGATGGAATAGTGGTCGAAGCTGCCGGAATCTTTAAAGATTTTGTCCAGCGCCTTTTTCGCTTTTACTCCGTCTGTTTCCATTTTGAGATCGAGTGCTCTTGCCAGCATTACCGATGCATCCTGACGGGATAACTCTACGTCTTCGTCAAAGAAGCCCGGTCTTGTGCCTCGCACTATACCCGCTCTTGCCGCAGTTTCAATATAACGGTAGTCGTAAATCGCGTTTGCGTTGTTCGCATTTGTAATCGTCTCAGGGTAATACGTAAAGTGAAGGTCTCCACCATAGTTTAATGGCAAATCCAACGCCCTTACGATCATGCGAGAAAATTCGCCGCGCGTCACGAAACGGTCTGCTCCAAATACGCCTACCGGATCTACAGCATTCATAACGCCTTTGGCATAGATAGCTTCCATCGCTTCGCGAGCATATGGATGATCGGTAATATCGTTGAAACCTCTTGTCATTTTGGCTGCTACGTAATAACCGAACTTAGTAAACGGAACCGTAATGGTCCGTTTCTTCTGGTCAACTACGCCGCCGATGTTTTCCCATGTGCTGTTGTACGGATCAAAGCGGAACACCGTAATCGTAGTTCCTGCTGCTTCCGCTACATTAGCATCATAAGTCAGTGTCAATTCGCCCGGTTTCGACGGAACGAGCTGACGGTCGAACTGATTCCAGCGTTTTGCAAAGCTATCCAAATACTTGCCCGCCACGTTAGGGAACGGGAATGGATCAAGTCCTGATTTAATTGGATCAAACTGTGGCGATGAAGGATCCGGATTATCCGCGAGACCCGCATCGATCCAGAACAATGGACTTGCTTTAATATATTGTCTAGCTAGGTCTTGGAATCGGTAGCCTATATGCAGATTGCCTTCCGCCTGGCTGTTTGCGGAATAGTTCGGCGGTTGGCTCTCAAACATATGACGGTTGATAATGCCATCGTTTGGATTGGCTACAGCAAATAAAATATCATTTCCATTATAGACTTGCGTAGACTGGTTGTTCGACGAATTATAATTCGGACGAACAAGCTGCGTGCCTCTTGCAAAATCGAGCTGCAGCACGTTGTCGTACATTTTGTGCGAAGACTTCATCGTCTCAAGCTTCTGCGCGCCCGGAATAGTGGCAGGCACATATTTAACCGTCAACTCTTGCTTAATCGTATCTTCGCCACGCGTTATCGTGAATGGGATTTTGGTTTCCCTATTTTCACGCAAGTCTTTGACCACCGCTTTAAACGCGTCGATATACGTAGCTATGCCGCCTACATATTCAATGAACTTGACAGGCTCCGCTTGTGTCTTCCCAATAATGATTGTGTCAGCGCCTGGGGAAGTAATGATGACCTCAACAAAGTTTTGGTTCATTATGCGCTCTTCCGCAAGCGGCGATTTGATCGTATAAGGAATGGAAACCGGATTGATTTCAAGTCGGTAAGTTGCTCTCGGTCCAGCCTCGCCTGCATTAAATACAGTAATGACATATACTTGCGAGCTTCCGTCAATCGGCATGGATTGGTTTTTGATAATGAAAGAGAAATTTTGATTCGTTACATCATATTGAAATACAACTGTAGCGTCCTGGGTCGATGGATTGCTTCCAGTGGATTGCCGGTTAAACGGAGTTGTCTCATACCCCGCAAGCGGCGCTCCATCCTTCATCGGCCAAAACTCCTTGCTCAGATCCCACTTAACAGAGGTCTTCCAGTTCGGTGAAGAAATCGAAACGATATAATTGTTTTTATCTTGCAGAGAGCCATGTCCTGCTGTAAAACTCGTATCCGTACCTAAATCCACAAAGTCGAAAGTGCCGTACACATTGTAGGACGCTTCTTTAGTCGTAAAGATCGTTCCTTGTTTTACAAAGTTCGGATCGTTCGGCAACGGCTTGTTTGCTCCGCTGGAATAAGGATATACCCCATCCGTATTCGGTGCCGGAATAACCGGGAGGTTTGTCGGAACGATACTGAACTTCATTGTGTTCTCATAAACGTTGTTACCGGAACGGAATACGATTTTGATCGTGTTGTCTCCAGCTTTGTTCAATACATTAACGATGCGGTTTCTTGCTGCCGCCTTATCCGTAGCATTCGTGCTGTCGATATCTTTAGGCTTGAACTTCGTAATTGTCCCATTCTGCTCCAAAGGAATCTCGACATTATTTAAGTATAAAAATACTGATTGATTAAGCGTAGATCCGCTGACTGTAGTATTTTCGTAGCGAATATCGTTTGTATTCGTCACGTTTAGCAATTGGCCTGCCAAATTGCCAAGCGAGGAAAGCAAATTGTCCGAGTTCCCTCTTACGGTATCAAACTCCACCTTCATTCCGTCTACGAGAGAATCAAACTTGGCATGCGGCCCGTATAAAAGCTTCGCAATTGCTTTTTTCGTCTCTTGCGACGCAACCGATCCTCCACGGTTTAATTGGAACGTAATTTCGTTTGTCCCTGTACGCGGAAGCTGGTCTAATACTATGAACGTTCTTAGGAAAGGCACAGACTCGTTATTAATGGTCAGGTAGACCACTTCCGTTAATGAAGGCTGAGTTCCTGTTCCCGGTCCCTGAACTTGTCTGAAATTCGATCCCGTATCAGCCTGAGCCTTGCCATTCACCTTAAACAAGTCGTTGTTGCCGCCTGTAATTGCCGTATAGTTCCCTATCAGAACCTCAACGGCCATCGGCATCGAGTAGACGTTTACCCCATCTGCTGGAATGTCCATTCCTTGCAAACCCAAAACTTGAGAGCTGTTTGTGCTCGGGGTAACCATGGAATTGTCAAATCCCGAAAGATAATTGATATCGTAAATATAAGATAAACTACTGTTGCGGATCGTAAAAGAATACCAGTTCGAGAAGCCAAACACTTTATCGTTTGGCGCTTTGAAACGGACACGATTGCTGGCATCAAACGTAAACGCCGGCAGATCATAAGTAAAATTGACCGTAACAAATTTGTTGGAAGAGTCAATGGAATAAGTGACGCTGCCGCTGTTCACAGGAATCGTTACAGCTGCACCGCCGTTTATTTGAGCTTCCAAAGAGAGCAGTCCAGCAAGCGTGCCAGGGAAAGCGGGGTCGCTAGGCTGTACGATCGTTTGCTGATTGTTAGTATTAGAATCATTCAATGTCCGAATCGGGAGAGGCACAATAGCCGATCCTTTTAGTTTGACGTAGCCAGCTGCATTGCTTCCAGTCAAAAAGTCGACGTTGTTTTCCAACTTGGCCGATTTAGGCGAAGCAGCCGAATCCGTAATGTTTAGATTATAAAACGTTACTTCACCGTTATAATACGCCACTTCGCGCGTCGTTTCGATGATTTGTCCATTGTTGTAGACCTTAAATGTAATGTTGTTCATCCCTTTGTCGATCGTAAGCTGCGATGTGCTGAATCTGCTGTCGCTTGAGGAAGAAGATACATTAAAGTCATAACTGCGTCCGTTAATGAGCACCGTTACCTTCGTTGCATTAGGAGCTTTACCCGTAATGACAATAGTGCCTTGGTTTTGTACTTGTGTATTTGTGGAATAGAGCATAGTCGGACCCGACTCCTGCATGTCATATTCCCTATTTTCAAAATTGACTTTTAGATCGTAAAGCATCGGGCTGTTTCGGTATTCCACGTAAATGGACTCGCTCACTTCAGAAGTGCCCGCAATCCCCTTAAATGTGATCTTATTGATGCCTGGGAATAAAATAATTCCGCTAACGTTAATTTTGTTGTCGTTAGTCGTGCTGATTCCCGTACTAATCTCTTGCGTAGTGTTGAGAACCGCGCCAGACGATGTCACTTGCTTGACATTGTAGCTGATTGAAGCACCGTTCACCCCATTGATCGTTCCTTGAAGACCGATAGTCGGTGTAGAAACGATTCTTGCGCTAGCGATGGTGTCATGTTCGTTAGGGAACAAAAAATAAGATCCTGCGGCATCCGCCTTTTGGGGTGCCATGTAGCTCGGCAGTATGCCAATGATTAGCGCAAAGGTCAGTAATAAAGCTAACGCTCTTTTCAAAACAGTGTTCCTCCTTTATGTAGATCAGGTTCTTAAGCTGCGTACGTCATTTAATTCGGTAAACTGGCAATGACTTCTCGAGAAAGGGCTTTTTCGCCGCGAAAGCAGTTGATGAAAATGAAGTGGCTTATAAACGTTCCTCCCTTATCCCTTTAGTCAGGTTTTTACTCCTTAATTGGACGCACTGACCGAAGAATAGTACTGTATTTCTAATATCGGCGGGGCAGTGCCGGATGTTTAGACAAGCTGCCAATTTACCCCCGTATTTAGACGAAAATGACTGCTGCCCGGCAGCAGGGAGAACTCGTTTAGAAACGGCATAAAAAAACCCGCATCCATGAAGGATACGGGGTTATTTGAGATAAGTCCGTTATTTGCCGCGAGTCTGCTGAGTGTCAACCTTAGCCACTCGTACCAGCCCAATCCGAGCTAGGAAGTTAATGAGTGGACGGCGTGTCTTGTCGACAATGCCGGTAAGCTCTGCTCCAATCTGGAGTAAAAACATCAGCAAACAGATAACCGCAAATGTAATCCAGTTGGCTGCGGTCGATTGTACGACGGCCGATTGAACAATGGCCAAGATGCCGAACACAGCGGCAACGCCCCAAATGATGAGTACGGTGCGGCGATGGCTGAAGCCGAGGTCGCGCAGGCGATGATGCAGATGGCCTCTATCCGGTGCAAAAATCGGCTTTTTGTTCACCCAGCGGCGAACGATAGCAAAGAAAGTATCAGAAAGCGGAACGCCGATAATTAACAGTGGAGTTACGAACGATACGATTGTGACTTGCTTGAATCCAAGCATCGACAACGTTGCTAAGCTAAAGCCCAGAAACAGCGAGCCTGAATCGCCCATAAAAATTTTGGCCGGATGGAAGTTGAACACCAGAAACCCGACAATGCCGCCCAGCAGCAGCGTACTTAGCAAAATAACCGGCTGGAAGCCCATCAGCGAAGCCATCACGACAATCGTAGCGATCGCAATGCCGGATACGCCGGCCGCAAGTCCATCTAGCCCGTCGATCAAATTGATCGCATTCGTCACACCGACAATCCACAAGATTGTCAGCGGGATGCCGATCCATTGCGCGATCGGCTGCATGGAATCGCCAAACGGAATGTTCAGAAGATCGATGCGTACATCAAATCCGAAAACAACGACACACGCCGCAGCAAGCTGGCCAAGCAGCTTCACTTTAGCCGATAGTTCAAAGCGATCGTCCAAAGCGCCAAGAATAATGATGATCGTACCGCCGACAAGCAGCGCGTTGATCATATTCACATCCCTTGGGCGAAGCAGCCCTTCCGGAATGAACGGCGAGACGGCAAGAAACGCACCGACAAAAGCAATGTAAATAGCGAGTCCGCCAAGACGAGGCATGATGCGCGTATGTACTTTCCGGTGGTTCGGCTTGTCGATAGCTCCGATTTTAAACGCAAATTTCTTTACGAGCGGAGTCATCACAAGAGCAAGTGCAAGAGCGATAATAAATCCCAAAGTATACAAAAAGCCAACTGGCATACGTACAACTCTCCTTTTCTGAAAACATAAGCAGCTTTAGCCCATGAGCCATACTCTGCTTATATTTCACCGGGAAACGTTCGCTTATGCGGCTAACTCCCGCACTTCGCCGTTCCGTTTGCTCCGAAGTGAATTATACTCCGATCGAAAAAGAAATACCAACTCCGTTTTTACCCAATTTTCATGAAAAAAACGACATTATTGCGCCTCTGGACGAGGTTTTGTCACGTTTTCTTTGTTGCGAAGCACTTTCACTACGAATTTCGGCAGCGCAAGCATTCTTTTGTACCTGGACGGCTCTTGAAGAAGCCTGTAAAGCCACTCCAGCTTCAGCTTTTGAAAAGCGATTGGAGCACGCTTAAGCTTGCCTGAAATAACGTCAAAACTGCCCCCGACGCCCATAATAAAAGGTACACCGAGACGCTCTTTGTACTCCGCGTTCCAGTCTTCCTTCTCCATTCCTCTCGCCACAAACAGCAAATGGGGCTTCTTGTTTCGGATTTCTTCTATAATGGCCTCATCATCGCCGGGGCCAAAAAATCCGTTTCGGCATCCCACAATTTTGGCTTGAGGATATTGGAGCTGAAGCTTCTCCGCAGCCGCTTCGATAATTTCCTGAGATGTCCCAAGCAAATAAACCGACCATCTATGCTTCTCGCCTTGCTCCATAAGACGGTGCATCAGGTCAAAGCCGGTCACGCGCTCCTTCAAGGGGCTTCCGCCGACCTTGGCTGCCCATACGACACCCGATCCGTCTGGAACAATCATATCGGCTTTGCTCATCACATTCGCAAACTTCGGATTGTTCAAAGCTTCCATTACCATAATGGGGTTAGCTGTAATGACATGTGTCAGACGGCCTTCCTCAATCTCATCTGTTAAATATCCCACCGTCTCGTCCATGCTTAGTTTGGAGAACGGTATGCCGAAAATCGGCACGGTTGCTAGTTGTTTCGTCATGAGGAAATCACCTCGGTTTATATTGACGCAGCAATCTTACGATTTGTTGCGCGGGGTTTTGAGCCTGCTGTTTAAGCTCCGCGATAGCGGGACCGTAGCGGGAGCGCCACTCTTCAGGAGCGTCCAGGAGAGCGGTAGCCGCGTCCGCAAACGCTTCTGCGTCCAGCGACTCCGTAGAGCCGATAGCCGTCAGGCCGAGCCGGTTCAGGAACTGATCGATTTTGGGATCGTACGACAGCCCCAGAAGCGGAACCTGCTGGTTGGCCGCATAAATGAGCGCATGAAGGCGCATGCCCAGCAGCGCATCGCAGCGGCTGACCTCCAACAGCATAGCTTGGGGGTCATCGCCGGGGGCGGCCAGCTCGGCGGAGCTTCCTTCGCCCAGCCGGCCGCTAAGCCGTTCCATCACTGCTTCCGACGTTACCCGGTCGGAAGGCGTGTGGAACGGCAGGAAGCGCAGCCGAACCGGCCTGCGCTTCGACAGCGCAGCAAGCGCCTCGGCGGCGCGCGCCATATCGGCGCCGTCCTCGCGCCAGCTGCGCAGCGAGACGCCGACAATCGGCGGCGTCTCTGCCGTGCGCAGCGCCGCTGCCGACGTGCCCTCCGGCAGCGGCAGCCCCATTACCGGATCGGGGACAACCTCGATCCGGTTAAGCGGCACGCCGATCCGCCCAAGCAAAGCGGCGGATTCGGCATCCCTCACGGACACATACTTGCTCCCGTTCATCGCGCTGCGAATCAAAGGATCCATGGAGCGGCGATTGACCGGACCAATCCCTTGCGCGTATGCGAAGGTCGGTTTGCCGAGCCACTGGGCCAGTTTCATAACTCCAACGTAATACGGAATCGTTTTTGCGCTGGTGACATCCTGAAGCAGGCTTCCCCCTCCGCTAATCAAGCCGTCGCAGCTCCGCAGCACCCGCAGCAGATCGCCCGGCCTCATCCGATGTGCCGATTCCACACCGTACATCGAAGTCGTCCATTCGGGATCGACGCTAAGCACAACTGGCTGCACGGTCACTCCCTGCGCCTTTCCTTCTTCTTCAAGCGCTAGAAGGATAGAACGCAGAACGGCCTCGTCGCCGCTGTTGCGGAAACCGTAATATCCGGATATTGCTACGCGGTATACTTGCGAACGATTGGTGCTGCCCATTTACGCCAAACCCCTTCCAAAACAATCCACGCGCCGATGAAAATAGCGCCAATGACTAGTCCCGCGCCCAAACCGAGCAGAGTGCGGATAATCGAAATGTACAACGGTGTATGAATATGGGTAAACGTGCTGACCATCGTTAGCTGGCCAAGCGTTCCCACAATAATCAGTACCCATGCCGCGCGATATCGAATCGCAAGGAACAGCCCGAGAAGAAGCGGCGGATGGCCGAGCATAAACTCTTTGAATCTTGGACGTACGCCAAACGTCGATTCCAGCCAGTTGCGAACGATCATTTCCACCCAAGTGACTTGGCCGGAGTTGCCTGTACGCGACAAATAATAAAAGCCAACCGCTCCAAGCACGACCGCAACGACCACCCACGCCACCCGAATCGGTTCGCGGAGCAGCCCCACAGCGCGATTGATGACGCTGCGGCTGTTGCCATTGCCTTGGTAAAGGAACACGTAAACCGCTACAAGCGCAATCGGCGCAAGGTGAAGAACGCTAACTCCCCGGAACTGCTGCAGAACAAGGCTGTACGTAATGTTGTTCAGCAGACCGAAAACAAGAGGAACGGCCGTCAACGTAATTAAAGTCGCTACAAGAAACCAGTTCAGCGCCATACCGATGCGCCGGCCGATTGGCAAGCTTGGGAATACCCACTGCGTCCGGCCTTCCGATTCCGAAGAAGAAGCGCCTCCGACGTTCCAGTCTCCTCCGCCGACCATGCGGCGCTCACCGATCGTTCTGGCATAAATGCGGTTCATAACCCAAATCATGGCCAGCGTTGGACCGCTCACTGCCGCTCCAAGCGCAAGAGCTTGTTCCAAAAGCGCGCTGTTCAGAACAAACAAACCTGCACTGCCGATCAGTCCAATGACAAAGACAGGGATCGCCATAAAAGAAATAAACGCGCTAACAAGCAGAGTAATCAGGGCAATCGCTCCAAGCGCTACTACAGCGCGAAGCGGCTTTTCCCATGAGGCTTTCTCCACCGTAAACGGCTTGGCTACTCCCACAGGGAAGCCTTCTTCATTTAACTTGTGAACAATGCCGGTTTCGCCTCTCATCGCTTCAGCCAGCTTGTCAATCGTATCGGTAATCATGCCTTTATCGGAGTCCCCCTGAACTTCTGTGTTCAAGAAAAACATCCGGATATTGCGGTCTTTCGCCGCGAGCAAAAATCGGTCGGCAATAGCATTCGGATCCATACCAACACTGTCGCTCGGCGACTGAGAGTAGAGCCTTACCACATTATAATCTGTCAAATAAGCAAGTTTATGAAAACCTTGTTGCGGCTTTTTTAAATTTTCGATGGCAACAAGACCGAATTCATGCTGATTCAAAAGCTCGGCAAAGCTGTCAAGGCTATGCGTCTCCGATTGATTCGAAGCGCCTTTTGTTTTGTCTCCGTCAAACAGAAGACGGTTTACGCCAAATGCTTTGAGGCGCTCCAGTTGAGCGGAAACGGCAACGGAATCATAAGGAGTAACACGGTCGGACATTCGCGGCAAGATTCTAAATCCTGCGTCCTTCAGCTGCTCTAAGCTCATTGGATCGAAATCGAGCGTTTTCAGCAAGGCGGCCGACGATGCTTCTTCCAAAATAAGGCCATTGCGTCCTTCAAACGTCCATTCGCGATACCCGATGCCTATTCTGTCGTATGCAGCGCGGAGAACAGGACCGATTTTCTCCTCTTCTTCCTCACCTTTAAACAAAACGTACGTATGGTTCACGCGCTCATTCGGGAGTTTCCCTTGAAGAAGCGCAACTTCCTTCTCATTGAAATAGGTTAATCTTCCCGCTTGAACAAGCTCCCTCAGAGAGCTTTCGTAAACGGCCATAGTGGTAATGCCGGCTTCTTTCAGAAGCTGAAGCTTTTCGTCCAAAAACTGCTCCGGGCGAGCCTGCAGCTCCGACACTTCAATTAGATCCCTATAATCAAATACGTATTCAACGGCTTTCGAAGACCGCTCCATCGCCATGCGCTGAGCGCCTAGCGGCAATGCCGCCACAACGCCGATCAGGGTGATGACCCATAACCAAATTTTTGCTTGCCGATTCCAACGCTGCCAACGCATTAGCACCCGTAATCCCCCGTTTCGCTCTTCTGTCTGTCTATTCTACTATACCGCATGATCCACACGGGACATAACCGCCGTACGCATCTTCATAAGCGAAGCTGATGCCGCTTCTGGCGAATCGCTTTTTACGGCGAAATAAATTTTGATTTTCGGTTCCGTACCGGAAGGCCGCAGGCAGAACCACGATCCGTCCTGCAGCTTGTATTTCAGAACATTTTCGGGACGCAAGCCGTCAAGCCCCGCGCTGTAATCCAGCACTTCCGCAACGGATACTCCGCCAATCTCGGTTGGCGGATGATTCCGCCATTCGCTCATAATTGCTCCGATTTTCTGAACGCCGTCCAATCCCTTAAGCGTGCGGGACTCCAGCCCTTCCAAATAAAAGCCGAACTTGTCGTACAGCTCTTGAAGCACATCATACAACGTTTTGCCTTTGCTGCTGTAATAAGCCGCCGCCTCGCAAATGAGCAAAGAAGCCGCGATAGCATCTTTGTCTCTGGCATATGTGCCCGACAAGTAGCCATAGCTCTCCTCATAGCCAAAAAGGAAAGAACGCTCGCCCGTCGCTTCATAGCGTGACATTTTTTCCCCGATATACTTAAAGCCCGTTAACGTATTTTCAACGGAAACCCCGTAAAAATGAGCGATATCTGCGCCCATTTCGCTTGTTACGATCGTTTTAATGACCGTCCCGTTGCTTGGAAGCTCGCCGCGCTCTTGCAGCAAACTCAGCTTGTAATGCACCATAAGCGCACCGGATTGATTGCCTGTAAGCACAACGTATTGGCCGTCGTTGTTTTTGACAACGGCGCCCATACGGTCCGCATCGGGATCTGTACCGATAATGATATCTGCATCCGTCTTTGTTGCCAGCTCCACAGCCAGCTCGAACGCCTCACGCTCTTCGGGATTGGGAGATTTAACGGTACTGAAATAGCCGTCAGGCTTCTCCTGCTCGGCCACGACATGAACGTTGCGAAATCCGGCGCCGGCAAGCGCCTTACGTACCGGTTCATTGCCCGATCCGTGCAGCGGAGTGAACACAATGCCAAACTGTTTGCCGATTTCGCTCTCCAACAATGTTCGATTTAAGCTTTCGCCGATGACGGCTTCGTTATAATCCGAATCGGCCTCATCGCCAAGCCAAACGAGCAGTCCTTGCCCCTCCGCTTCCGCCCGCGACAAACGGCGGATGTCGCCAAAGTCAGAAATGCTGCCAATCGCTTGAATGACTTGCTCCGCATCTTCAGGTATAAGCTGACAACCGTCCGCTCCATATGCCTTGTACCCGTTGTATTCCGGAGGATTATGGCTTGCCGTAATAACAACGCCGCCGGAAGCGCCTAATGCGCGAACGGCGAACGATAGTTGCGGCGTAGGCCGCAAGCCTTTGAACAAATAAGTTTTAATGCCGTTCCCGGCAAACACCAGAGCGGAGTCCAAAGCGAACTCGGGCGAGTAATTGCGGGAATCGTGAGCGATGACAACAGACGGGCTCACCGCGTTGTTTTGCAACAGCAGCCAGTTTGCAAGTCCTTGGGTCGCTTTCCCAACCGTGTAGACATTCAATCTGTTCGTTCCCGCTCCCATAACGCCCCGCAAGCCGCCCGTGCCGAATTCCAAATCGCGGTAGAAACGGTCCGTCACTTCCTTCTCTTGACCGCCTATGGCGCGAAGCTCCTCTTTCGTCGCTTCGTCAATAAGCGGATCATTCAGCCAGGCGTCGTATCGCGCCTGAACGTCAACATTTGTGAACTGGCTCATTCGAAAACTCTCCTCCACCCCGGCATTAGCCCAAGTCTTTCTATATAAAAGAATTAAGAACGATCAGAAAGTGCAAACATCAATTCGCCTTCCGCTACGACTTTGTCGCCTACTTTCGCCGTTGCTTGTCCTTTGCCGATAGGCCCTTTCAAGCGCGTAATTTGAACTTCCAAAATTAAAGTGTCCCCCGGCTTCACTTGGTCGCGGAAGCGGAATCCGTCGATCCCGGCGAAAAAGCCCAGTTTGCCTTTATTGGCTTCCACCATCAGCATAGCCACGCTGCCGACTTGAGCAAGCGCTTCTACGATCAGAACACCCGGCATGACGGGATAACCTGGGAAATGTCCGACGAAATGCGGCTCATTCATCGTTACGTTTTTGAGACCGACGGCGCGAACGCCAGGTTCAACCTCCAAAATTCGGTCCACGAGCAAAAATGGAGGGCGGTGAGGAATAATTTCCTGAATTTGATTAATATCGAGCATAACTAAAAACTCCTTCCAAATGTTCAGTAGTATAAAACGGCGCTCTCTTAGCAAAACTATACTTATCCTTCATGATACTGCAGTTAGTGAGGGTTAAGATAAGGGGGCTTGGCTGGCGGTCTTGAAATGTCCATCGGCCAAGTCTCTTTCTGCCTTCTAAACATGTCCCGGCGGCGTCTTCGATCCGTTGTTCAACGATTGGTAAGAGGCCAGATATACGAAGGAAGTTGCAAAAGAAAACGCGATAACCCCCCATAAGTATGTACTGGCAAAAGGCGCCTCAAAAAAAATAAACATAATGGCGGCGTAGAACAAAACGGTCGTCAATTTTCCCATCCAGTTGGCAGGCACATTTTTTTTGCCGCGGAAATGGGTCAGCAGTCCTCCAGCTATCATACTCAAATCGCGGAAAAACATGGCTCCAGCCGCCCACCAAGAAATATAGCCTGCTATAACAAGCGACAAGATGACGGTAATCAGCATCAGCTTATCCGCGAGGGGATCCAGCATCTCGCCGACTGACGTCACTTGCCCATATCTTCTGGCTATGTAACCGTCCAGCACATCGGTCACTCCGGCCGCAACCACGACTAAAAAAGCCGGGATCATATGACCGCTGGCGAATATTCCGATATAAACGGGGATCAGTAAAAATCTCAATGCCGTCAATAGATTGGGCAAATTCAATCGCTCACACTCCTTAAACTCAGCCGGAATGTTCCACCATGGTTCCCAACTATTATAAACTACCTCTCCGAAAATGGAAACAAACTCAGGTCCAGCCTTGAAAGCAATGTATTGCAGCTTTTTATACTCTATGCTAGAATACTGACTGAACGTTCAGTATGTGTTCAGGGGAAGGAGGAGCGCATTGAGCAAAAAGCAAAAGCAGACAGAAGAAACTAAAGCCCGCATTTCGGAAGCGGCGACAGCCCTTTTCAGTCAAAAAGGCTTTCATGCGGCATCTATTGAGGACATCGCAGCCGCAACGGGCGTGAGCAAAGCCAATATTTATTACCATTTTAACAGCAAAGAGGGGCTTTTCCTCTATTTAATGGATCAATTTAGGCTGGAATGGAACGAAATGTGGGAAGTGGAAAAAACAAAGTTTTCGACTGTGACCGAATTGCTGTACGGCATGGTGGAAACAAGCGTTGAGCGAGGACTCCGGCATCCTTTAACTAGGGCTGCAAGGGAATTTGTTAAAGATGCTCAGGGAAAAAGTCCTGATATTAAAGAACAAATCGCGCTCAGGCATGAGGAGGGCCGGCAAATTTACCGCACCATTTTGGAACAGGGAATAACGGCCGGAGAATTCAAGCAAGGCAACGTCGACCAGCTTAGTCTCGTGATGGAATGTCTGTTCTGCGGAATTAATGAAGTTGTGCAGAACATGGAGCTGGATGAAGCCAAAAAATTGTACCGCACGGCTCTCGATTCCATTTTGATGGGTATTGCGGAGAGGCATTAAGAAAAAACTAAAATACAGACCGAAATCAAATCGGACCAGGATATGGAGGAACCATTTATGAATACCGCTGCGGCCGCTCCAGGTGCGGCTCCAATGGATTTAAGCAACATCAAAAGAATGCCTATTCTTATTTCGCTCATTATCGGAGCGTTTTTTTCCATTTTAAACGAAACGCTGCTCAACATTGCATTTGTTGATCTTCAGAAAGACTTCGGCGTACCTTATACGACCATTCAATGGCTGTCCACCAGCTACATGCTTGTAGTCGGCATTCTCATTCCCGCTTCCGCTTTGCTCGTGCAATGGTTTACAACAAGACAAATGTTTCTTGGCGCTATGATCCTGTTTGCAACCGGTACGCTCGTCTGTGCGATTGCGCCCGAATTTTACGTGCTGCTAATCGGCCGTGTTATTCAAGCTCTCGGCACAGGACTTATGCTGCCAGTCATGATGAATACTATTCTCGTGCTTTACCCGCCTGAAAAGCGCGGCGCCGCTATGGGAACGATGGGACTAGTCATTATGTTTGCACCAGCCATCGGCCCAACTCTGTCGGGACTTATTCTTCAAACGCTTCACTGGCGCTGGCTGTTTTATCTAGTCCTTCCCTTTGCGGTGTTTTCCATCATATTCGCCTACATCTTTTTGAAAAATGTATCCACCATCACCAAACCTAAAGTGGATATTTTATCGATACTGCTCTCAACTGTCGCTTTTGGCGGCATTGTATTTGGCTTCAGCAGCCTTGGCGAAGGACATGGGGGCTGGTCCAGCCCGCGCGTTTACTTGTCCGTTATCGCAGGTTCCATCGCTTTGCTGCTCTTTATTTGGAGACAGCTCGTTTCCAAGCAGCCGATTCTTGACTTAAGAGCGTTTAAATCACCGATGTTCTCCTACGGCACCGTACTGATCATCATTGTAATGATGTCTCTGTTCTCAACCTTGATGCTTCTGCCGATTCTTATGCAGCAAGGAATGGGACTCACAGCGTTCGCTGCGGGACTTGTCCTGCTGCCGGGCGGCATCCTGAACGGGTTCCTGTCCCCCGTGACCGGCAAACTGTTCGATAAGTTTGGACCGCGTGCGCTTGTTATTCCAGGTGCAGCTATTCTGGTAGTTGTCATGTATTTCTTTACCAAAATCACGTTGGATACAAGCCAAAGCATGATCATCCTGCTGCACTGCGCCATGAGCGTAGCGATGTCGATGATTATGATGCCGGCTCAAACCAACGGCCTTAACCAATTGCCTCGTCATTACTATCCGCACGGTTCGGCGATTATGAACACGCTGCAGCAAGTATCGGGCGCACTCGGCATCGCCTTTTTCGTTGGCGTCATGTCGTCCGGGACAGAACGTTATTTAAAATCTTCAAGCGATCCGACAGCAGTATCCGAAAGAGCAATGGCGCTTGGAGAAGGCGTTACAAGCGCATTCCAGCTTGGACTGATCTTTGCGGTCATTGCTCTTCTAATGTCTTTCTTCATTAAGCGGTCAAAAGCTCCAACCGAATAAACAATGGCACATCTAGCCCCTGACTATTCGAACACGTAACAAGAAGGGGCTGTCTTATTAAAAAAGCATGCTTGCGTGATGAAATCGCTCGTATGATTAGAAAACGCAAAAATATTGGAATGGCGATGTTGAGGGAATTCAGAACTATGACCTGCAAGATGGACACTTTGAAGATTGACCATCTTGCGGGTTACAGTTCAAGGAATCCCCGCATCGCCATTTCTCTTTTCTGTTTTCTCTTTCTGTTTTCTGTTTTTGGTCTAGAGCTTTCTTCTGGAGCAGAATGTTTGGGAGTGGGAGCCCCATCTAACCTGACCTCAAGACTTACTTCTACAGCAAAATGTACACTTGAAAGCCTCTAGAGGGACCTAGTGGTTTCTGGCACAACTAAATATCCAAAAGAGGGTTCAACGAGACCTCTAGTGGTTTCTCAAACAACTAAATATCCAAAAAGGGGCCTCGCGAGACCTTTAGTGGTTTCTGGCACAACTAAATGTCCAAAAGAGGGTTCAACGAGACCTCTAGTGGTTTCTCAAACAACTAAATATCCAAAAAGGGGCCTCGCGAGACCTCTAGCGGTTTCTGGCACAACTAAATGTCTAAAAGAGGGTTCAACGAGGCCTCTAGTGGTTTCTCAAACAACTAAATATCCAAAAAGGGGCCTCGCGAGACCTCTAGTGGTTTCTCACACAATTAAATATCCATATGGAGGTTCCACGAGCACTCCAGTGGTTTCTGGCACAACTAGATGTTCACAAGGCAGCCCCCGAGTACTCTAGTGGTTTCCGGCACAACTAATGTCCGCAGGAGCGTCACGAGCGCTCTATTGGTTCCTCACACAACTTCGTTCGCTTTGCAGTCATCGCTGTGCTTTTCCCCAAAAAACAATGTCCAACAAGCATGTCCCAAAAGGACATCGACGAGCAAGTCAGCCCCGCAGTAACACATGTAAAGCCAAAAAGCCTTCAAACCCAGTGGGTTCGAAGGCTTTTTATTACACAAGGGCTCTTGACCAGCCCCTTTATCTATAAACGGGTTTTCCTTATGATTCCGCAAAAACCAAGTCGTACAAATGGCGCCAAGTCGCCCACTCAAATACGTCTCCCTCAGGACCCTTGCCCAAGAAAACAAAGCCGAAATAAAGACCCGCCAGCAGCATGATGATCATAATAATCGGCACGATGCTTTTTCGGACAATCCACAAGCTGATCCTCGCCCATGCCGGACGTTCATAGTCGTCTTCTTCTTTGTCGCGTTCAGCCGGTCGTTTGGCCGGTTTTGCAACGGGAGACTCCGATTGCGACGACTGCAAATAACTTCTATGCCTTTGTGAACGGGCCAGCCCGCCGTTTATAGAACCCCTATCCGCAGAGCCTTCGCTTTTGCTATTATCCTGGGGCCGACTTTCGAAGTCTCTTCGACCGGAATGGATTCGATCGTCAGACATGCCTCTCACCTTCATTCCATCCTACGCGCGCATCGTATTGGCGAGGCCCATCATCGTTTCACTGGATGACAACGCCCTTGCCGCCAATTGATAAGCTCGCTGAACATTAATAAGCTCCGTCATCTCGTCCGTCATCTGAACGTTGGACTGTTCTAGATAGCCTTGTCGCAAAGCGATCCGATTATCCAAATCGGGAGTGATTTCCTGTACCACATCATCGACATTAATGCCGTCCGCGATAGTAAACAAATTGTCCGCAACAGCGGTCAGAGCCGCAGGGCGGGATGCTTGAAGCAGCTTGATGCTGCCCAAATTGATCGTGCCCTCCGAAGACACGCCAAGAACGCTTCCGTCCGCATTCACCTTCAAGCTGTAGCCTTCCGGCACAACGATGTTGCCCTCCGTCCTATTGCCGTTCGCATCCGTGATGACAGCGACAACAGGATAGCCTTCTTCCGTTGCCAAAATCGTATCACCGTTTGCAGCCATCGTCAACTGGAACGCCCCGTTTCGTGTATAGGCGCGGTTGCCTGCACCGTCCACTTCCACTTCAAAAAGCGCATTTCCTTCAATAGCAAGATCCGTCCCAAGCCCAGTTCCCGTAAGCGGTCCCTGCGACAAGTTGGGCTGAATCATAGACATCCGGGTACCCCAGCCTTGATTAAAGTCAAGCGGCGTTCTCCTGCCAGGCTGGTTGAAAGATTCGGGCTGTGCTTTTACATTGTTCAGCAGATCCTCAAAAGTCGCTTCTTTTCTTTTGTAACCTACCGTATTCAAATTGGCAATGTTGTCCGAAATGAGATCCAGCTTTTGCTGCAGCGCGTTCATCGACACCATTGCATTAATCATAGATGCGTTCATTTGGCGGGACTCCTCCTTAGGCTCATTTGCTCGGTGATGGCGCCTGCCCTACACTCGGCCAATTTCGTTAGCGGCCTTTTGCAAGCTTTGGTCATAGAATTGAATCACTTTCTGGTTCGCTTCATACGCGCGCAGCGCCGCCATCAAATCAACCGCAGATTGGGCGGAATCCACATTGGAACGCTCTACGTATCCTTGCCTTACTTCTATTCGTTCACCCGCTTCGATCGGTCTGGCCACTCCTTCATCCGCTACAAAGCGGAAATTGCCGTTTCCTTCGCGAACGAGGTCGTTCGGATTTTCGATGCGTGTAATGAGCAGTTGCGCCCCTATTTCCACTCCGTCGCTATCCACAAAACGCTGATCCTCCGTCAAAATAAGGCTGTCCAGCCCGACTCCGGGAGGTAGCTGAATTGGAGTGCCGCCTGTGCCAAGCACATTTGAGCCGTCGCTCGTCATGAGGAAGCCTTCGCCGTTCACTGTAAATTTGCCGCCTCTAGTATATCTGATTTCCCCTGCCGCATCCTGCACGGTAAAGAAAGCTTGAGGCTGGAACACCGCCTCCCCGTCAGGTCCGATCGTTTTGCCCGATTGGTCGAAGGCAAGTCCTTCTACTTCCAGGTTCGATACGAGAGCAAAGTCGGAGGATTGATTTGTCTGCGTCAGATCCCCTTGTAAATGAATCGACAGGCTTTCTTCCGCAAACACGCCGCTTGTCCACTGTCCGATAGGCGCTCTGTCCGCCCCGTCCACCCCCGTCATAGCGAGAAGCATTTCCGGGAAAGACCGCGTTACCGCATTGGTTTGCTTATAGCCTGGCGTATTGATATTGGAAATGTTATTGGTTACCGTATCATGGCGGCGCTGCTGGGCAATCATTCCTGATGCAGCAGTGTAAAGGCCTCTGAGCATGACAATCCTCCTCAAACGTTTGCTTGGCAAATGCGGCCGCAAACGCTGCTCACCTCATGCTTGCCAAGGCATCATGAGGTGAAGAGCGCTCGCCGCCGCTTCCGATAGTACATTCTATATTTTATATCGGCTTGCACCATTGCCGTCTGAATAGCGGTACGCTGCGACCTTAGAACCATTTCCGCCTCGGCGCGCCCCCCTAAGGCGCCCTACCCGCAGAGCTCCTCCGCAGCGCTGTTTTTATTTCCGCAATTTGTCCAGATTGTCCAGCAGGATGCCGGTTCCTTTGACGACGCAGTGCATAGGATCTTCCGCGATCAATACCGGAACTTTAAGCTCGTCCGCCAGCAGCGAATCGAGTCCGCCAAGCAGCGCTCCGCCGCCCGTCAGAATAACGCCGCGGTCGATTATGTCCGCAGACAATTCCGGAGGCGTCTGTTCCAGCACATATTTGGCCGCAGCTACAATCGACATGATCGGATCGCGCAGCGCTTCCCTTACTTCCCCAGAGCGGATCGTAACGGTGAGCGGCAAGCCCGAAACCATGTCGCGGCCGCGAATATCAATCTCTTCCTTGCGTCCGTCGTCATAGACCGTACCGATTTTGATTTTGATGTCTTCGCTTGTCCGCTCGCCGATGAGCAGCTTGTACTTCGTTTTAATGTACTTCATAATGGCATCGTCGAACTTGTCCCCCGCCACTTTAATGGAGGACGCCGTTACGATATCGCCCATGGAAAGAACGGCCACATCCGTTGTGCCGCCGCCAATATCCACGACCATATTGCCGCTGGGCTGGAATATGTCCATTCCAGCCCCTATTGCGGCAGCCTTCGGCTCTTCTTCCAAATAAACCTCTTTTGCGCCGCTGCGTTCAGCCGCTTCGCGGATCGCTTTTTGCTCCACGGAAGTAATGTTCGTCGGCGCGCAGATGAGAATGCGCGGACGGCTGAACCATTTGCGTCCGTCTATACGGTCAATAAACGATTTCAACATAATTTCCGTAATTTCGAAATCGGCAATAACGCCGTCCCGCAAGGGCCGAATCGCTATAATGTTGCCCGGCGTTCTTCCTACCATCCGGTGCGCGTCTTCACCGACCGCCAGCACCTTTTTTGTGTCGCTTTCAATGGCGACTACAGAAGGCTCGTCAAGCACGACGCCTTTTCCTTTCACATGAATGGATACATTGGCCGTCCCAAGATCAATCCCGATGTCCTTGCTTAGCATAAGGCTTAAGTCCCCCAACACGTAATGTTAACGTCAGCGTTCAAAATAGTTCTTCCACAGCTGGAAAAACCCCTAACGAACATTATTCGCCAAAAAGGACAAAAATCCTCTACAACTTGTAAAAATAAATCGGGATTTGCCGCAGCCTCTTTACACCTTGCCCGCAGCGAGCACCTCGCGCCGTTTTGCGCTCGTTTTTTTGTACTTAATCTTGGTCGCTTCACCGCCTCTAAGATGTCTGATCGACTTATGGTATTCGAGAATGTGCTTGACCTGATCGGCTAGATCGGGGTTAATTTCCGGCAGCCGCTCGGTCAAATCCTTGTGCACCGTGCTTTTGGACACGCCGAACTCTTTGGCGATCGTTCGCACCGTATGCTTCGTCTCCACGATGCAACGGCCTATTTTAATGGTTCGCTCTTTGATGTAATCGTGCACGTTCCCGCCTCCCTACTCGAGATAGTTTGGTACATTATATGAGTGGAGTGGGTAGATATTCGTTATGTCCAAGCGTGACAAGCCCGAAAGCGAATAATTTTTCAAAAAAAGGAAAAGCGGGCGAAGGAAATATCCTTCGCCCGCTTTTCTTTTGCACCGGTTTTTCTAGATGTTATTATTCCGCTATGTATGTTCCCGGGTTGATCGATTGTCCGTTGAGACGCGTTTCGAAGTGCAAGTGTACGCCCAGATCGCGTTCGGTATCGCTTCGTCCCGCTTGCGCGATAATTGTACCTTGCTTTACTTCGTCGCCTTCGCCCACTTGAACGTTAGTCAAGCTTTGGTATACCGTCACGAGGCCGTTCCCATGGCTGATCTCCACAATGTTGCCGTTCGTTGGATGCGTTTCAATAAGAGTAATCTTGCCGTCCAGAGCAGCCAAAACATCGAATGCTTCATTGTTAGGGTCAGCAAAGTCAATTCCCGTATGCGGCGTAAACGTGTTGCCTACTTGAACGAGAGCCGCTTCTCTTTCCGTTGCGCTCGCTTTAGAGTCATAGAAGTTGGTTTCGATTTGAAGTTCTTTGGCGCTGGCTACTGGCCACTTCATGTCTTCCGCGATTGCCGTTACTTCCTCTGACGTCTCTTCTTTGTTGCCGCCTTCTACTTGCTCGCCGCCTTGCGAAACTTCAGTAGATTCTTCCGTCGCCGTTGTCGGCTTGGCCGGATCCGATCCCTGATAGATCCACATTAAGGTTACGATAATTGCCGCCGCAGCCATGAAGATTGCTGGAGAAACCCATCGCTTTGCGAATAGTTTCTTCAGTCCGCTGCTAGAATTCGCGGCAGACGCTCCTCCCAGTGAGTTTTTGGGAGTTTCCTCTGGTCTTTGCTTTTGTTTGTTTTGATCATTCATTTTCTATCACCTCACTAGCCATTGTTGCCAGAAGTGCTAGGTTTATACGTGAGGCAATATCATTTTTTAAGAGGCTGTCCTCTCTGGAAGCTTCGAAGCTTGTTCAAGGCTTGCTCCGGTATAATAGTGAAGGAGGATGTCCGCCGCCGATTTCCCTTCTATCGCCATGCCGTTTGCCCCCCATTGACTCATGCCGACACCATGCCCAAGGCCGTATGTTTTGAGCTTAACGGTGTCACCTTCTATCTCCCATTCGAAATGAGAGGAAGCAAGTCCCATTCGTTCTCGCACCTCTCGTCCAGTGAACGTTTTCCCATTAATCTCAATCTCCTTGATACGTTTACCGTCCGTTCTCTCTTTCACTCCAATAGAGAGCTTGGACTTCGCCGGGAGACCCATAGCACGAAGGAAGCCCGCTTTGGTCACCTCTACCTCTCCCTCATATTTAGGAGACAGCCCTTTGTCCCAAGGACTCGCTACACTGCGCAAATAAGGCAGCGATTGTTCCCAATAATCTTCCGAGTTTTCGGTATATCCATTGCTCGTGGAAAAAAAGGCGGCTTCAATCGGCTTTCCGTTGTAAGTCAAAATAAGTCCCTTTGTTTCTTCTATCGCTTGCTCCAGCTTGGACAAATTCGCTCCTCTGGCCTCCTCCGTCCATCTGTTTTTCAGCTCATTCTTCGGCATATAAACCTGATGCTGTACCGTATCCAGCACATCAGCCTTGCCCTCCCGCTCGCCAGCGGACAATCTGCGCACAATATAGGTTCGTGCGGCGACAGCTTGCGCTTTCAACGCTTCCAATTCAAAATCGATAGGCATTTCTGCGGCAACGACGCCCATCACATAGGTTTCAAGCGGAATCGACTCCACTATTTTTTGTCCTGTCAAATAAACTCGTACCCTCTCGCCATCCAGCGCCGTCTTCAGCGGGACGCTCACGGCAACGGGCTTCCTTTCTTTCTGAGCCTTCTCAGCGGCGGGAGAAGGGATAGGCTTCACGGCTGGCTTAGACGATACCGAAGCTCCGTCCACATCCACAGTTCCGCTTGCCCGCACCACGCTTTCCGCCTTTTTTAATTCCGCTTTGACCGGCTCAAATGAAACTTCTGTGGCGCTCGCCCACAATTGCTGCAATCGCTCGTTTGAAACCGCTTGTGGCTGAACGATGCTAGAACGATACGACTCTTTTAAAAAGACTTCCATGCCAAACAGAAAAGCTCCAAGTAGAATTCCGGCTCCAAATACGGTCATGCCGCCTCTTAACCAAGCGGCTCCGCTTCCGCTTTTTGCAGCTAATTTCATTCTCATTTCGAATGAACCGCCCCCCTTCCAATGTGTGCCCGCAATCTCTCAACTCTTGTCCGGATAGTTCATTCTATGAGGCCGTCTACTAGGATAGAATCAAAATGAATATTCTCTAATCCCCATTGCACAACAAAAAAACGGGATATTCGCTTGATTCCGCAACAGCCTCTTCGGCTTTATGGAATCAAGCGATATCCCGCTTCGTTTTTGTTTTATGCCCAGGTCGGCTGCACTTTAAGTACGGCCACTTCCTTCTCCCTTTTGTAGGAGGATTCTCCGGCGCTTTTGGCTGCCGCTGCTTGGGCCATCGCCGGTTCCGGATCCGATTCTACGCGATGAATCAAAGCTCCAAGCGACGCCAGCTTGCCCGTAATGTCCACGTATCCGCGGTCCACATGATGAAGACCGGTCAATTCCGTTTCGCCTTCGGCACGAAGCGCCGCGCAGATCAGTGCGGCTCCGGCCCGAAGATCGGTGGCGCAAACTTTAGCTCCGCTCAGCGGCACGCCGCCCGTCACGATAGCCGTCCGTCCGTCGACTTTAATGCTGGCGTTCATCTTGTGGAACTCTTCCACATGCATAAACCGGTTTTCAAACACGGTTTCCGTAACCACGCTAGTTCCTTCAGACACGAGCAGCAACGCCATCATCTGGGATTGCATGTCGGTAGGAAAGCCCGGATGCGGAAGCGTCTTGACGTCTACCGCTTTTAGCGTCGTGGTGGAACGTACACGAATTCCGTTGTCGCTTTCCGTAATTTCAACGCCCATCTCCTGCAGCTTGGAAATAACCGGCGTCAGATGATCCGCGATCGCGCCTTCCACAAATACGTCGCCGCCTGTAATCGCGGATGCGATCATATAAGTGCCCGCTTCCACGCGGTCGGGAATGACATTGTGCTTAGCGCCCTTCATCCGCTCAACGCCCTCAATCCGAATGAGGCCGGTGCCAGCTCCGCGCACTTTTCCGCCCATTGCATTGATATAGTTGGCCAAATCGACGATTTCCGGCTCTTTGGCGGCATTTTCAATGACAGTCGTTCCATCGGCAAGCGCGGCGGCCATCATAATGTTTTCGGTGGCGCCTACACTTGCAACGTCGAGATAAATTTTTGCGCCTTTTAACCTCGATTTGACTGAAGCCTCAATAAATCCTTGACCGAGCGTAATTTCAGCGCCCATCGCCTCAAAGCCCTTCAAATGCTGATCGATCGGACGAGTTCCAATCGCACAGCCTCCTGGAAGGGAGATACGCACTTTGCCGATTCGGGCAAGCAGCGGACCCATAACGAGGAAAGACGCCCTCATCTTGCGGATCAGCTCGTAAGGAGCTTCATAAGAAGTAATTAGTGGTGCGGATACCCGCATCGTTTCATTATTATAAGTGATTTGCGCCCCTAAAGAAGCAAGCACGCTTTGAATCGTCATAACGTCGTCGAGGAGGGGAACGTCACAGATGACGCTATCTCCTTCCGTCGCTAATAATGAGGCAGCAAGAATGGGGAGCACTGCATTTTTTGCCCCGCTTACGCGGACCGTGCCCGTTAGACGCTGACCTCCGCGGACGATAATTTTAGTCATCTTTGTGTTCCCTCCGCGAATAGCAATTTCGGTTGCAAAATACATTTGCGCATGCGGATCGCCGCTTCGTCTTTACGACTCCACTGCCGCATCGCAATAGGGTGGAAAATGGATATAAACTGACAAATTTCGAGCGCATAACTAACCTTCATCTTACCATCAGGCTACATTAATCGACAAGGGAAATTTTATTACCATTTTTTTCTTTTGATAAGGGAAAAGCTAAAAAAGTACCCTTGCGGCGCTGTGGAGCCGCCTTCTGAGAGCTTATGGCCTAATCGGCCTTTCTGCTGGCAACAGTCCATCCTCCATCTTATCGACGGAATCGGACAAAAATTGAAGCGTTCTATTACCCATTGTTAACATGTTTCGCCGTTGTTATTCGACAAATCCCTTGAGCATAGCCGTGTAGTTCCAATATTGCAATATAAACTGGGCAAACAAATGACCTAAGCCAACGGCAATCAGCAATTGCAGCAAGCGCGCCTTGGAGCTGCGGGGAAAATGGAATACAGCGTCCCACTTCACTTCTCTAAGCAAAGTCCAAACCAAAAAAATGCTCACAAGTTCGATAACGATTGAGAACAATCCCGTCCAGCCTGTCATCGCAACCATATTGTTCATGAGATCGTCGCTCATATGTACGGCTCCTTCTGCTTGCCACTTAGTCTTTAACGAGTTCCATTAGCCTTGATAATAACGGAGAAGCAGCGAGGCAAACTCACCCCGGCTGGCCATCCCTTCCGGCAAAAACGAATTGTCCTTTACGCCTTGCAGCCCTCCTTCGGCTTTCATGGCGAAGACCATCGGCGTATACCACTCGCCAAGTGCCACATCCCGAAAAGGCTTTGCAATCGGCATTCGGGCCTTTACTCCATCGGCATAACCGATCATAACGGCCATCTCCGCCCGCGTAATGGGATCGTCCGGCTTAAAGCTGCCGTCTGGGTAACCCCTCGCCCAGCCCTTTTCCACCGCTTTATCAATCGATTCTTTTGCCCAATGGGACCCGCTTACATCCTTAAACCGAGGTTTTGAAAAAGAGCCTCCGATTGGCTTATAAGCATTCACAATCATGGCGACGGCTTCGGCCCGCGTAATATTTCGGTCGGGATAAAAACGGTAGCTTCCCCCGCCTTTGACGACATTCAGCGTGGAAAGCTCGGCGATGTCCTCTTTGGCCCAGTGATTCTTAATGTCTCTGAAGCCGGAGACCAGTTCCTCAGCCGTCATCTTGAGCCGGTAATATTGGCTGCTGAAAGGTTTGCTTGAAGTCAGCTTTAAGTAATAAAGACCCGGCTTCAGCACTTGCTCTGCCGTTTTCAGGCTGCCCTTGGAGCCGGAGCTTCCGGTTGTAACCGAAACGAGCCGTTTGTCATACCCCTGAAGCTGAAGCGGCGCAGCAGCCGGGATTCCCGAGACGCCAATGCTTACGATGCTCTCTTTAACAATCCGGAACTGGAACCAATCCGCATCGTCGGCTTTGTGAATGACGCCGCGGTATTCCGTTCCAGGCTTAATCAGCAGCGCTTCGTATGATTTGTCGTTCGGCTCATTCGGGTCCATCAGCTCCGGCGTATACTCGAGCTTTAGCGTATAGGAGCCGGCAACGGGACTCGCCTCAAGCGAAATCGCATTATGAACCCGTATCAAATATTGGCCCCGCTTTACGGATAAAAGAGGCGTCGCTTCGCTTTTTCCTTCTCCGTTTTCGTCGTAGAGCGTTAATTGCTCACCTTCGCGCTGCAGCGATAAGCCGGAATCGATCCGCACCGTATCGGCATCGAGCGTCAGCCGAAGCTTCCCGTCCTGCGCAAAGGTTACGGAGAACCAGTCGCGATCGGCCGTTTGATGAAAGTTCCCTTTGACAGATCCCGTTTTTGGCTCCAGCTTAAACGCATGCGAAGTTTGGTCATTCGGTTCATATTTATCCGGCAGCACTGTAAAAGCCGACGTTAGAGAAAAGGAAAGCGGCTCTTTGGCGTTAGGACTGGCGAACTGCACGTATATATGCTGTTTGCCTTTTTGGACGCTAAGCTCCATCTCTTTGGTGGAAAGCTTTATATCTTCGCTTTTTTGCGTTTTGCCTCCCGCAACATGAGTAACCCGCACGACGGGAACGGCTTTGCCAGGTGCAATCAGCGCTTTAAATTGAAGCTTCAGCTTGCCGTTATCCGGTGCATCGAGGACAAACCAATCACGGTCTTTGACGCCCTCTAGCTGCCCGATTACCTCTCCCGGGACAGGGAAAGCGGACGCTTCGCCCATCGTCTCGTTAGGTTCATGAATGTCGGCAACCGGCTCTGCGGATACGGCTTGATCAATTCGGAGAGCGCCATATCCCGATGCCTTATCCGCACCTTTCGCTCCAACATCTTTGGCAGTCCCCTTGAGCAATTCTCTCACTTGGTAAGGTTTATAGTCCGGATGTCTAGCCAAAACCAGTGCGGCGGCCGCAGCGACTTGAGGAGCGGACATCGACGTGCCTTCCTCCTGCTTGTAGCCGCCGCCGAGCGCGGTCGTATACACATTCCAAGGCGCCATCAGGTCCAGCTCGGGACCGGGATTGGAGCTGCGGTGCGGGCTGCCGCCCGCTTGCAGGCCTCCTACCGCAAGTACGGTCGGATAAGCAGCCGGATATTTGACGGCGGCTTTGTTGCCTAGCGACGCCCCGTCATTGCCTGCTGCCGCTACTAGAAGCACTCCTTTATTTTCTGCGTATTGCACAATATCTTGCATGTAAGGTGAATATCGATACAGGCCAACAGACATAACTACAATTTTGGCTCCGCTGCGCACCGCGTAAAGAATGCCTTCGCCCAAATGCTGCTCGGTGCCATCCCCCCACTGATCCAGCGCTTTAATCGGCATCAGCTTGGCATTCCAAAGAATGCCGGAGCCTCCGATGCCATTATTGCCCTTTGCCGCCAAGACGCCAGCAACGCTGGTCCCGTGGCCGTTGTCATCCTCGGGCGGCTTTTTGGGACTGATCAGATTGGTTCCCGGCACCAAGTTATCTTTTAAATCGGGATGATTGGTATCGACTCCCGTATCCACTAAGGCAATGATAAGCTCCTTCTGATCTCTTACCGTCTCCCAAGCCTTAATCGCGCCAGTTTGAACCAGATGAGGCTGCTTCGCTAATTCAGGATCGTTCGCGACATGCTCCTCCTGCACAGCTTGAAGCGCGCTGGCGGGCTGACCCGCTGCCTTGCCCGCTTGGCCGGCTTCGCCGTCTTGAACTTCCTCTTCGGCCTTCCCCTCCGTCTGCTCCCCTGGTTGCAAAGAAAGAGCCTTTGCCGCCCCAGAAGCTTCCGTTATCCCAAGAACTTTTATTTTTCCGTTGGGATGCACATAAGAGACGCCAGGCTCGCCGCGCAGCCGGGCGAGCCAAGCTTCGAGGTCCTCGCCCGTACCCTGGGCGGGACGCACCACTTCCACCGCCGCTTCACTTTGGCGGTGGAGCACTTCGACCCCGCGCAGCTTATGCGCGTCCGCGGGGGAAGCCCATTTGAGCAGCCAGCTTTGCGGCTGCTCCAAGGCGCCTTCGGCGCCGGCCGCCGCCAAGCCTTGCGGGGCGGCTTGCGCCGTAGGCGCATATGCGGGAGCGGGAGCTCCGGGGGCAATGCCCCCGAGCGCTGCGCTCCCGAGCAGCAGCGCAATCAGCGCGCGGAGCGTTAGCCCGCGCGCTGATTGCGCGAAACTGCGGGCTCCCCCGCCACGGGCGGGGAGCCTGTAGCCATGTCGGCCGCGCGGCTTGGCGGCGCGGCCGGTATTCCCATCGCGATTCGCCGGACATCGGCTTTCGCGATTGTTATTTAAGAGAAACATTCGAATCATATTCATCGTCTTCTGCCTTCAAAACGTATTTCATTAATTATTCGGTTAACGAACACGTTTCCCCTTCTTTCATTTTCAGAAAAGAGGACATCGCCCAGACGAATTTCACACAATCATAGAATTCGGGGGCAAAACGCCGTTTCTGACCGTAGGAAATAAAATAGATAGACCATTTTGCCTGTGTATCTCTTCTCCTATAAAAACTTTATCCCCTCTCGCAGACCGGGCATTAGCCGCTGCGCTTCCCTCTCTCAATACCCCCTTTCCACCTATATGAAACACACCGCAAAAAAAGAAGCCCTTAGCGCAGCCTGATCGTGCTCCAGCGATACAGGCTTTGCATATTTGAGCTTCTTTCTAGCCAATATTATGGCCATCTAAATCACTTGCCATTATCCTATTGGCTCGACCGTTTCAAATACAAAATAAACAAAGTCTATAAAAAGATTCGGGAACAAACCGAGCAGCAGAGTCGCGAGCGCACAGCTCCATACGACAATCCCGATCGGCAAAGGCATCTCCACTTTTCCTTCCGGATCGCCGATCCCGCCCTCCAAATCCGCTTCCTCCGTATAGCCTCCGATATCTTCAGCCGATCGCTCTGAGAAACCCTCGCCAAAGGGCTTATACGATTCAAACTCGGAAGCGCCTGCGGCCTCACGCTTATAGATTTCGGCAGTCCCTCCAGCGCCGATTCTCATATACATTTGACGAATAATGCCAAAGTAGAAATAATACGAAATGACGCTGCTCAGTACCATCACAATAGCCAGCCAATACTCTTCTGACCTTACAACGTTAAGCAAAATATACGCCTTGCCAAAAAATCCAGCCGAAATCGGCAACCCTGCAAGCGACAAAATGAAGATCGTCATTGCCACAGCAGTCCAGGGCGCTCGATAATATAGGCCCCCATAAGATTTCAGCTCGTCATGCCCGGAAGCTCTGCTTACCGCGGTATGAACTGCAAACGCTCCAATGGTCATCAGCAAGTAAACGAGTAAATAAAACGAAATGTTGGACATGGCCCCGATACCGAAATTGACGGTCAGCGACACCACTAGAAAACCGGCATTAGCCACTCCGGAAAGCGCGAGAAGCCGCTTCGTGTTTTTTTGCCTCAGTGCCGATAACGTACCGATTAACATAGATGAAGCTGCAATCAGTTGCAAACCAAATAAAAAATCATCAGCAAAATAAGAGAAAGGATAGTCCATTCTCATCAATGCTTGAGAGAACTCTGGAAAGCTAGTATAAAAGAGTAATCGAAAGATAGTCGCCACAGCCGCTCCTTTAGACACAACCGTCAAAAAAGAAACGATTGGCGTAGGCGCCCCTTGGTACACATCCGGCGCCCAAACATGGAAAGGAGCAGCCGCTATTTTTATGGCAAGGCCAACAATAATAAATCCCAAACCTACCGCAGCGAGAAAATGCCGATTCGATATGGCGGTCGCAAAATCAACTGCGGATAACTGCAAAGTACCCGTTGCCCCGTAAAGATAGGACATCCCGAACAAAATAAAGGCTGATGCAATGCTTCCGACAACAACATATTTAAAAGCAGCTTCGGCAGATAAATAAGATTTTTTGCGCAGCCCCGTCAGTATGTATGTCGAGATACTAAGCAGCTCCAGCCCGATATACAAGGTCATCAAATGAGCTGAAGAGGCCATCGTCATCGCCCCTATTACAGCAGGCAGAAGTAAATAAAAATATTCGCCTTTGTCCGTAATGGCTTTATCCTGTCCGACCGATCCCATACTTACAAGAACAATTAACGCTGTGGCCGCCAAAAATAGCAATTTAAGCAAGCTTGCAAAATCATCCACCATATAACTGTCGTTCAGAATGGAGATCGTGTCGACCGGATCGCTGCCGTTCATATTCATTAATCGCAGCAGGACTAGAATAAATGCGCCAATTAAGGCGGTTAGAGTCAATCCGCCGACCCATGTCCGGCTAACCGATTTGGGAAGGAACAGATCGAGCAAAATAAGCAGCACGAACCATATGCCAAGCGCCAGCTCGGGAGCCATAACCAGCAGATCGGATGCCGTTAAATTTAAAACCTTGTCATCAGTCATGGCTTAACCTCCGGCCTTATGGCGTGTAATTGCTCCATTATTCCAGCCATACTGATTTCGATTGTATCCGTCAGCACGGAAGGATAACAACCAAGCAGCACGATAAATGCCAGCAGTACAATCATCGGAAAAGCCTCGATAAATCTTGTATCCCTCAAAGCTGCGAAGCTCTCCTTCTGAGGGCCAAAGGTGATCTTCATTACGCTTCTAAGCATATAAACCGCTGTTAGAATAATGCCGATCACGGCTGCAGCCGCCAGCCACTTCTCCGTTTCAAACAAGCCGAGCAAAGACAACAGCTCTCCAACAAAACCGGACAGTCCAGGCAGGCCGAGCGAAGCAAGTCCCGCCGTCAGCAGCACGCCGCTCAAAAAAGGCATGGACCTAGCAAGGCCCCCCAGTTGCGGCAGCTCTGTAGTGCCCGTTCTCTCGTAAAGGCTGCCCACAATTAAAAATAGAAGCGCCGATATAAGGCCATGAGAGACGAGTTGGAACACCGCTCCTTGAAACCCCAGTTCGTTAAACGAAGCTAGCCCGATTAAAACGATACCCATATGGCTGATGGAAGAGTAAGCCAGAACGAGCTTAAACTCCTGCTGCCGAAAAGCCAATATCGCTCCGTACAGCAAGCTGGCAACACCTAACCCCGCCATTGCAGCAGAAAACTCTCTTGCCTGCTCCGGGAATAGAAACAGGCCAAATCGGATTAATCCGTATGCCCCCATTTTAAGCAGAACCGCAGAGTGAATCATGACGACAGCGGGAGGAGCCTCCTTATGTACTTTAAGCATCCACGTATGGAAAGGAATAATGGGGAGCTTGATTCCAAAGGCGACGAGAAGCATCGTAAATAGCGCCCACTTCTCACCTTTATCTAAATGGAATGTATCAACAATTGAAGCTTGAGAAGGAGAGAAATTGACATACGCCGCAGGGTCGGCCAGATTGGCCGCTATAACATCATAACTGGCGCTAAAAAATGCTTTTTCAGCTTCCAAATCAACAGTTAAGCCGGCAGTATAAATTAAAATGACAAAAACGATGAGCATAATGGCCGAACCGATGCCGTTATAAATCAGAAACTGGTTGGCTGCTCGTTCCCTGTTGTAATAGCCCCAGACACCAATAAGGTAATACATAGCTACTAGAGTAATCTCGAAAAAGACAAAAAACAGGATCAAATCTCTCGCCATAAATACGCCGATCATTCCAAACTCCAATACAAAAAACCAAATATAAAACGATTTCCAACGCTTTTTTATATGAACCGACGCAAATGCGGCAAGTGCGGTTACCAGCACGGTCAACAACAGCAGCGGCAAAGATAGTCCGTCTATATCCAGATAATATTGGAAAATAGTGCTTTCTCGAAACCGGATGAACCATTCCATCCAAACTGTGTATTCTTTATAGCCTTCTCCGCCGCCATACTTGTTATAGTCTGCAAACAGCCAAAACGACAAGGCGAGCGGAACGAGCGACGCCACTATAGCCGACGTTTTAAGGGAGCCCGCTCTATGCTTAGGAAGCAATAAAACAAGGGCAAGGCCTAACAGTGGCGACAGCAAAATGATCGAAAGAATCGGAATGTCCTGAAGCAAACTCATGACAGCATCCTCCTTCCGATAATAACGAGCACGATAACGACAAATCCAAGCACCGACACGACGCCGTAAGTTTGAACCTGCCCGTTCTGGAGCTTAACGAACAGCTTGCCCGCCCCGCTCGCCGCACACCCGATGCTTTTGACCGCACCGCCCACAATCCATTGATCAAAGGCGGAGAGCGCATCCCCGATTCTTTTGAGAGGTTTTACAAAAATAACGGCATACAGCTCGTCGATAAAATATTTCCTCTCTAGCAATCGTAGGAGAGCAGGAGCCCTCTCGGTCCCAAAGGAAACGCTGGCATCACCCGCTTTGCTTTTCCCATATAGCAGCCACCCCGCCAAAATACCAAGCAGTCCTGCCGCAACGGAAGCCGCAATGGCTGCCGCGCTGGCATGATGGGCTTCCTCTCCGCCCGTCAACCATGAAGTGAGCCAGCCGTTCCAAGGCGTTTCCACAAAACCCGCCGCAATCGCGAATACTGCCAGTACGATAAGAGGGATGGTCATAACGGTCGGAGACTCCTTTGCTGTCTTCGCCTCATTCGTCTTATGCCGGTTGTCTCCGCCGCTGCGGGTCTGGCCCAAAAATACTAGAATAAACAATCTAGCCATATAGAGCGCCGTCAAAAACGCCCCTGCGACCGCAACCGCAAACAACAGCGGATTTTCCTCCAGCGCCACCGCCAAAATGGCATCCTTGGACCAAAATCCGGACAGCGGAGGGATGCCTGCAAGTGCAAGAGTGCCGATGCCAAACGTCCATGACGTAATCCGCATTTGAGAGCCTAGACCGCCCATTTCTCTTATGTTTTGAGTATGTACGGCATGGATGACGCTTCCCGCTCCCAAAAATAATAGCGCTTTGAAGAAGGCATGAGTAAATAAGTGAAAGATGCCTCCCGTGAGCGAACCGAGACCAAGCGCAAGCATCATATACCCTAATTGACTGACGGTAGAATAAGCTAATATTCGTTTAATATCGGTCTGTACAATAGCGATGGAAGCGGCAAAAATAGCGGTAAACGCTCCGACATAAGCGACCGTATTCATAGCGGCTTCCGAGGCGATGAAGATCGGATAAGTCCGGGCGATCAAAAAGACGCCTGCGGCTACCATTGTTGCTGCGTGGATGAGCGCACTGATCGGCGTAGGCCCCTCCATCGCGTCAGGGAGCCAGACATGGAGCGGGAACTGCCCCGATTTGCCGACCGCGCCGAGGAAAATGAGCAGCGCAATGAGCGTTGTCACTCCGTCGGTAATCGTGCCGCCCTGTCCTTCAAACACGCTTTCGATCATCGTAAAGCCAAGCGCGTGATCCGGCATATACCAGAATAGAAGCAGAATGCCGATTAATAGCCCGGCATCGCCAATACGCGTGACGATAAACGCTTTTTTTGCAGCTGCTTTTGCCGCAGGTTTTGCATACCAGAAGCCAACCAGCAGAAAGGAGCATACGCCCACCAGTTCCCAGAAAATATAGAGCGACAATAAATTGTCGGATAAAACGAGGCCAAGCATGGAGAAGGTGAACAGCGAAACATAGCCGTAGAAGACGGTAATTCTTTCATCGCGGCTCATATAGCCGGCAGAATACACGTTGACGAGAAAGCCGACCAGCGTGACCACCACCAGCATAAGCGCCGTTAGGTTAGTCACCTCGAACCCGACGCTGAGCGTGAAGCGGCCCGTCGAAATCCAGTCGATGCCATAGCTGTAGTCGACCGCATTCGGCTTTAGCCTCTCTATCAGTATTAGAATAGAAGAAACTAGGGCAGCCAGCGAGCCGAGAGAACCGATCCAAACGCCGGTTTTGCGAAAGCTTTTCCCAAACGCCGTAATAATCAGAAAGGAGAGCAGCGGAAACAACGGAATGATCCAAGCGGTTTTGGCAAAGGGGTCCATGGGTACGCTCACCTCCTCATTTTGTTGAACGCGTCCACTAGAACCGTGCCCCGGGCGCGGAACAACGCAATAATGATCGCAACGGCTACCGCCACTTCCGCTGCGGCTACCGCAATTGTAAAGATAGAGAAAACCTGACCGGCCAAGGAAGGGACCATTCCGTATTTGGAGAAGGCAATCAGGTTAAGGTTCACGGCATTGAGCATCAGTTCCAAGGAAAGAAGTACGATAATCGCATTGCGTTTGGCAAGCGCCCCATAAAGCCCGATACAAAACAATATGGCGGCTAAAGTCAAATAGGAGGCCAGCATTTAATCTCCCTCCTTCTTGGCTAGAGCGATTGCACCGATAAATGCCACCGTCAACAAGATGGAAAGCAGTTCAAACGGGATCAAATATTCGGTAAACAACAGCTTGCCGATTTCCAGCGTATTTTGTTCAGGCAGCTTAACGGTACTGGCACTGGAATGGATGGAGGCTGCAAATTGGGATCGCTCCGATACAAAATCGGTAGACCTAATCGCATAATACAACAGGCCGAACAAACTTAACGCGCCAACCGCTACAAGCGCCTCATGCAGCTTCCTTGGCTTTTCCGCTCCCTGATCGTTATGGCTCGTCATCATAATTCCGAAAATCATTAATATAGAGACGGCACCAGCGTAAATAAGCACTTGGACGAACGCAACGAATTCCGCATCCAGAAGTACGTAAAGGCCAGCAAATCCTAGAAAAACGGCAGCCATGGAGACGACCATATGCACCACTTTCGTCAGGCTGATCATCAAAACCGCCCCGCCGATCATAATCGCCGCAAATACGAAAAAAGCGACAGAATGTCCTGTTAGATCGAAATTAGGCAATTATTTGGCGCCCCCTTTTGGCGCACCGATATTGTTGTTGTCCTGACGGACAAGCGTGTTGTTGTCGGTAAGCCACTGTGCGTCTTTGTAAAGCTCATCTCGGCTGTAGGAAGCCAGTTCGAATTGGTTAGTCATGACGATCGCTTCCGTTGGACAAACCTCCGTACAGAGGTCGCACAAGATGCAAATTTCAAAATTGATATCGAACGTGTCGATCACTTTTCCCCGCTTCTCGGGATCGGGATTGGGCTTGCCCGTAAGCGTAATACAATCGGTCGGACAAATCCGGGCGCACTGATTGCATACGATGCACAGCTCCGGTATAAAATGCTGGATGCCGCGAAAGCGGTCGGGCATATGGATGGGTTCGTCGGGGTAATTTGTGGTCACTTTAGGAGCGGTCAACGACTTTAAAGTGACGCCAAGTCCTTGCAGCAGTCCGTTCATTCGCTTCTCTCCCTTTCATCCTTTATTTAACGAACAATTCCAGGTAGAGCGCCGTTAAAAATACATTCAGCAGGGCAGCGGGTAGCAAAACCTTCCAGCCTAGGCTCATCAGTTGATCTACGCGAACGCGAGGGAAGGTGGCACGAATCCAGAACAATGAGAAGACAATACATACAAACTTAAGCACAAACCAGACAAGACCGGGCACAAAGTCGAGGAACGGCGCGGGAGCATGCCATCCGCCTAGAAACAGCACCGTCGTCAGTCCGGCAATCGCATAAACGTAAACATACTCCGCCAGCATAAAGAAGGCGAACCGGAAGCCGCTGTATTCTACATGGTATCCCGCCACCAGCTCCGACTCCGCTTCCGGCAAATCGAAAGGCGTACGATTCAGCTCCGACACGGCCGCGATAAAAAAGACGATAAAGCCGATGATTTGCGGAAACAGGTTCCAATTCCAAAACCAGCCGCCGTCTTGCGCGGCGACAATCTCTCTCAGATTCAAGCTGCCGCTGAGCAAAATGACCCCGACAATTGAGATAACGAGCGGCACCTCGTAGCTGATCATTTGTGCCGCAGAACGCATCCCGCCAAGCAGCGCGTATTTATTGTTGGAGGCCCAGCCCCCAAGTACAATCGCCACCGTCGTTATGCCGGAGAGCGCCACGTAATAGAGCAAGCCGACGTTTAAATCGGCAAAATAAAGCTTATCTGTATAAGGAATGACGGCGAGTGCCGCGAATGCAGGAATAAAAGCAAGAGGAGGCGCGATTATAAAAAGAAGCCGGTCCGCCTTGCGGGGAATGGTATCTTCTTTAATCAGCAGCTTAAAAATATCCGCCACCGTCTGGAGAAGCCCGAACGGTCCTACCCGGTTCGGTCCGATTCGAAGCTGCATCCAGCCAATGACCTTGCGTTCGTAATAGATGGCATACGTAACGAAGCCAAGCACAATCAACAGAAAAACAACCGCCCACAAAAATAAAACAAGTGCGCTTCCCCATGTCAAAGGTTCGCCCAGCCAGGCTCCCATCAGGCATCCACCTCTCCGACCACAATATCAATGCCGCCCAAAATGGTAATGAGATTGGTCATCGTTTCTCCTACCAGCAGCTTAGGCAATATTTGCAGGTTCACAAAAGAAGGTCTGCGAAACTTAAGCCGGTAAGGCTCAGCTTTTCCTTTGGAGACGATATGGCAGCCGATCTCGCCTCTAGGCGATTCAATCCGCACATAAGCTTCACCTGCTGGAGGACGAATGGCGCGCGGCACTTTGCCCATCGTTTCTCCTTCGTTTGGAAACTGTTCAACGGCTTGTTTTAAAATACGCAGGCTTTGGCGAATCTCTTCCAGCCGTACTCGATAGCGATCGTAGCAATCGCCTTTTACACCGACGGGAACGTCAAATTCGAACCGATCATACAAGCTGTACGGCTCATCCTTGCGCAAATCCCATTTGACTCCCGTACATCTGAGGTTGGCGCCAGACAAGCCGTAGTCAATTGCCGTAGCCGCATCGTATTGCCCTACCCCTCTAATCCGCGCCAAAAAGATTTCGTTGCCCGTGACGAGCTTGTCATATTCTTGCAGTTTCTTCTCCATATACGGGATGAAATCTCTTACTTTATCCATCCAACCGGGCGGTGCATCCCACTTGACGCCTCCTACCCGCATGTAGTTATAAGTAAGCCTCGCTCCGCACAGCTCGTTGAATAAATTAATAATCGTTTCCCGATCGCGGAATGCATATAGAAACGGGCTCATTGCCCCAATATCCAATAAATAAGTGCCCCACCAAACCAAATGGCTCGCAACCCGTTGAAGCTCCATTACGATAAGTCTTAAAAACTCCGCCCGCAGCGGAATTTCTAGCCCCATCATCTTTTCGACCGCATGAACGAGTACATAATTGTTCGTCATGGCCGACACATAATCCATCCGGTCGGTATAAGGAATAATTTGCGTAAAATTTAAGTTTTCCGCGATTTTTTCCGTGCCTCGATGCAAATAGCCCATAACAGGCGTTGCTTCGGTGATGACTTCTCCATCCAGCTTGACGATAATCCGAAATACGCCGTGTGTGCTGGGATGCTGAGGGCCTACGTTGAGTAGCAGTTCTTTCGTTCTTATCACCGGCTGCTTACACCTCCGAGTCAAGCGGTTCGTAATCTTTGCGGAGCGGATGGCCCACCCAGTCGTCCGGCATCATAATACGGCGCAGATCGGGATGTCCGGGGAATTCAACGCCTAGCAAATCGTAGATTTCCCTCTCATTCCAGTTGGCGGTCGACCATACTGGCGCAGCGGACGGAATAGAAGGGGTATCTCGATCCGTCCTTAATTTAATAGCCGCGTCCCTCTTGCTCTGCAAGTTAAGCAAATAATAAACGACTTCCAGATGTGTTTCGTAATCGACACCCGAAACATTTCTCAAATAATGAAAGTTTAAATCGTTGTGCTCCTTCAACAAACGTGCCGCCTCCGGCCAAAACCGGCTCTCCAGCACAATCGTCGGCATATCGCTGTTCAGCTCATTCAAGCTTGCTTCCAGCACCGCTTCGGCTCCCAAAGCTTCCGTAAGCAACCTGACCGTCAAATCCAAATCTGGCTGACGGGGTGAAGGCTCCTTAGGCGGCGGCTCGGCCCCGCCTTCGGGGGATTCGGCAGACGCTTCCGCTGCCGCTTTTGCCGCCGCTCTGGCAGCTCTAGCCTCCGCCGCCGCCTTCAGCTTCGCTTCCCGTTCCGGGTCGGCCGCAGGAGCCTCTCGCTTGCCCTCGGCAGGCTCCGGCGACGTTTCCACTGCCGCTTTTGCCGCCGCTCTAGCGGCTCTAGCCTCCGCCGCCGCCTTCAGCTTCGCTTCCCGTTCCGGGTCGGCCGCAGGAGCCTCTCGCTTGCCCTCGGCAGACGCGACCGTCGAAAGCTCCGCTCCATCTGACGCCTCGCCTCCCTCGACACCGGCTTTAGGTTCCGCGCCCTCCGGCTTATTGTCCTCCTCGCTCATCGCCCGGTCACCCGCTTCCCGGTTTTGGCCTCATAGCGGATTTTCTCCTGAAGCTTGTTGATTCCGTAAATAAGCGCCGCCGGATTAGGCGGACATCCCGGAATGTACACGTCTACCGGGACGATTTGATCCACGCCTTTGATGACGGAATAAGATTTTATGTAGGGCCCGCCTGCCGTCGCACAGGAACCCATCGCAATAACCCATTTGGGTTCCGGCATTTGGTCGTACAGCCGGCGCAGCAGCGGTCCCATCTTTTTCGTTACCGTTCCCGATACGATCATGACATCCGACTGGCGCGGCGAAGTCCGGAACATGACGCCGAACCGGTCCAGATCATAATGGGAAGCGCCCGTACCCATCATCTCGATGGCACAGCAGGCCAGGCCGAAAGTAAGCGGCCATAAGGAGTTGCTTCGCGCCCATGCTTTCAGCTGCTCCAGCGTCCCCATAAATACGTTGCGTTCCAGCTCTCTGCGCTCTTCCAATGTAATCGACTCTAAATTCAATTCCATTTCAGCACCCTCTTCTTCCATGCATATAGAAGTCCAATGAGCAGCATTCCCGCAAAAATCACCATTTCGACCAGCACAAAAAGGCCGAGCTTATTGTACGCAACGGCCCACGGATATAAGAAAACGGTTTCGACATCAAAGATAACAAACATAAGGGCAAACAAATAATACCGAATGTTGAAACGGACTTGACCTTCCCCTACAGGTTCGTTGCCGCTTTCATAAGTGCTCTGCTTCAGGTCGGTCGGCTTATGAGGCCGGAGCAGTCTGCCCGCCGTTAATGCGACGACCGGAAGCAAAATGCCGAGCACAACAAAAATGGCAACAACAACGTAGTGGTTGACATCGTTTTCCACACAATCGCCTCCTTGATAGGATGGGATGCAGGCTGTCTTCTCATGGTCATTTTTTCCTCACAATTATAACAAATGCTTCCACAACCGTCTATGATGGAGTTCTCTCTGACGGCGGAGGCGGATTTTCGGGGAAACGTCCGTCGGCATCGCTCCGTTTGCCCATCGCCATCGCAAGAACCAGCAATACAGCCGGGATCGCTAACCCTTGAAGAGCGCTGTACACCGTCCACACATCCATGGCAAAAATAGTCGCGTGAATGCTGTTGCGGTACATAGTGAGAGACAGCGGAACCATCAGCACGCACAAGGGGAAAACGAGAGGCCGATAAGCTCTTAGCCCCAGCATCTGCGCCAGCAGAACCACGAGCGAATACATAGACAAAGCAAGCTTGATAAAAATCGTGCCAATCCAAATCATCGCGAACAAAATTTCGACCCTCACCAGCACTTCTTCGATATTGATGCTTTTTGCCATTTCATAGACCGCGAAAGGACTCCTTTTTGTTTCCGAAACGCCAAGCACCGATACAAGAAGAATCATAATAAGAACCGACACTATGCCGGTCACGATAACGGATTTTCCCATCTTCTTTTTCAAAGTGGTCCGGTCCTGCTCTCTGATCATAGGCAGCACAGCCGTCAGGAAAATGCATTCCGACAAAGGAAATCCGAGAATGGGATAAAAACCTTTAATCGGAACGATCAAACCATGTGCAAACACGGGCTCAAGGTTTTTCAAATCCATCTGGTTAATGAGTGTAAACGTAATAATCACGATTACAAACAAAGTCCAGCCGAACAGAATTTCACCCGTCCGTGCAATAGTCTCAAGGCCCAAGCAAAGTCCATAAGCGACGACCAGCATAAAGGTAGCGCTGATAAACCATTCCGGCGTCTGCGGCAGTACCGCTTTGCCCAGAAAGTCGGCTACATTTTTAAGCACCAAAGAGGAGAGCACCATGAAAAAAAACACAAAGGTTAACGTAATGGCTTTTCCTATCCATATGCCAACAATCTTCTCCGTATACTGAGCGATTGTGAGTCTTGGAAATCGGCTGTGCAAAACGAGGTACAAATAAACGATCAAACAATGGACCGGTATAATGAGCAGCATCGAAAACCAGGAATCCTGATTCGCAATCGCAGCCACGGCGGGAGGCACAATGAGGGCCGCGCTCCCCATGCAAAACAAATAGAGCAGCTTGGCGAGTTGCCCCGACGTAATTTCACTGTTAGAGAAACTGCTAAGCCTGTTCATGAGGATGCACCCCCCTTCACCCATGCAACCACTGGTTTATACAAAGGAGACATTAAAGCCGTAATCCAATCCGTTGGAGGGGAGATGGGCACATGAAGCAACAAGAGAACCATTAAAGCGGCCGCTCCCCATAATAAAACGATTGGCCACACCGCTTCCATGACTCCATGCTCATGCCGGTTTCTTTTCCAAATCAAAAATGAAAACAGAGCCGCGCATACGGCTACCATTGCTACTTTCATCATAGGAACCCTCTCACTTTACAATGGAATTCGACCGCGTCCCCGTCGATTGAACATGGCTTATGCATTCCAGCTTGGCCTCCGTCTCAGGGAACATGACGCTCCATCTGGGCGAAATCCGCTCCCACAACCCCGGCTGATCCCGATATACCGCCTCCGCCCAGCCGACTGTGTCAATCTTCAGCTTTTGCAAAATTTGAACGGTTGATCTCATTTCATCTTCCACCGTTTTGTTCAGCAGCTTTTCGATCTCATGGAGAGCGCTCTCCCCGTTCAGCTTGAAGTCGCAAGTCATTTCATGAATGGCTGCCTCTATCCGAATCTGAGATTCAATAACGGGCGTTTCAGAATCGCTGGCGGACCTCTTCACTTTTGTTTCGGTCGTGGAGGAGATAACCTCCGCCATCAAAAAACCGTCGGACCCCGGGCATCCCAGCTTAACGACGGTGCTGGTCAGCTTCTCCTGCAACCAAGCCAACCCCCTCGACTGCCTTGCGTTCAAATAGTGGACCAGTTTTCCATCCTTAAATACGGCCATATTCCTCACCTCCGGAATAACCTCCGGTTTAATGTTGGTGACATTTTCGTTTTTGTTGCCGGCCTTTATCGGACCCTCGGCGACAACGGCCGGCAGTGCTACCTGCTTAAGCCCGGAATCGGCCATGCGGGCTATATCGCGTACAAGCACGGAATAGGCTTGGCCTTGAGCCACTTCGTTAGTGGACACCATTTCTTTCATTTGACTGGCTGGCACCGACTCCATTTGCGTACGGATTTCCAGCAGTTCTTGCGCTTCCATGTCTCTAGCAATCATGACAGCGATATCCGTTCGAATGTCCGCATTCCGGTCGATCAAATCCATTAACGGGTAAATGCCCTCTCTTGCCGTTTTTTCACTAATGACGAGCAATTGCGTATGGGAAAAAAACAGCCTTCGCGACGTCTTCGAGGACATTTTTCGAATCGCCTCAAACATCGTGTCTCCCGTATCCGAAATCGTCATCACAGGGCTGCCTTCTCGGCCTTTCTGCGTGGAAGTCGCGTTCTGCGGCAAAACGATCTGGACGGTCAACCGATAGCGGTATTTCCCGCTCGGATCATCATCTACGCCAATGGCAAGCACAACGGCAAGCTTGTCCAAATAGCGGATGTCCCAACAGCCCGCCAGCGGCAATAGCATGCTAACCGCGCAAACCGCAAGCAACAAGCGAATAGGCCATGTGCTCGTCATTGGGACGGCTCCTCCCTTGAGGACATGTTTGTGCTTTGGCGAACATTGTTGCCTTTAGCCGCCCGGGTCGGTCTGCGCCTCATCATCCATATCGGAACGCGCATCATGGAATCTTTCATATCTCTCCAATAGAACGGCGCAAAAGGTTTCAAATACGGTATGCCAAACGACCGGATATTGCTCAAATGGAGCAGCAGCATTAGAACAACAAGCGCGATGCCGTAGAAACCAAGGGTTGAGGCCGCAATGAGCAGCAAAAACCGGAGCAGGCGGGCCGCCATGCCCAAGCTGTATACAGGAGATACAAAACTTGCAATCGCGGTAAAAGCAACCACAATGACGACGGCCGAAGAAACGATCCCCGCCTCCACCACCGATTGCCCGATTACGAGACCGCCAACAATCGAGATGGCGCTGCCTGCGGCACTCGGCATTCGAAGCACCGCTTCCCGTAAAATTTCAAACACAAACTCCATAATGAACGCTTCCAAATAAGCGGGGAAAGGAACCCCTTCCCTTTGCGCCGCCAGCGTAAGCAAAAGCTGTGTCGGAATCATTTCTTGGTGATAGCCGATGATCGCCACGTAAACCGAGGGCATAAGCAGGGCAATCACAAATGAAACGAACCGCAGCATTCTTAAAAAAGTCGCCATATGAAAACTGGAGTAATAATCTTCCGCCGCTTGAAAAAAAGTGTTTAGCGTAATGGGGAAAATGATCATAAATGGCGATCCGTCCACCATGACGGCGATACGGCCCTCCAGCAAACAGGCCGCTACTACATCCGGCCTTTCGCTGTTCATAATGGTCGGAAACGGCGACCACTTTTGATCCTCGATCATTTCCTCAATGTAATTGGACTCCAAAATGCCGTCAATTTGGATAGCTTTCATCCGTTCGCGCAAATCGGTCAGTACGCTTTCATTCGCCAATCCTTTGATGTACATAATGGCTACTGGGGTTTGAGTATATTCGCCAATAGTTTGCTGCTCCAGCCATAGCTTGGGGCTTCTAATTTTTCGGCGGACAAGCATGGAATTAATTCGAATCGATTCGGTGAATCCTTCGCGCGGGCCGCGAATAGCCATCTCCGTCTTAGGTTCCTCGATACCCCGCTTCATCCCGCCGACCACATGGGCACACAGCCCTTTGGACTCCCCATCCATAAGAATAACCGCATAACCAAGGAGCAGCTTTTCAAACAGATCCTTCAGCGTCTTCAGCTCTTCCACGATCCCAACAGCGAGAAGCACTTCCTGCACCCGTTGAAAGGCGAAGCTCTCCTTGTCTTCGGACAATTCCGATTCACCCGCCCCGCTTTGAATCGGACCAATGACGAATTGATCGAGTCGAATATCGTCAACCATGGCCTGCATATATAAAATGGCAATTCGTTCGTCGTCAGCCCCGCTCGGCTGGATCGAACGAACGGCCAGATCGGCGCTGTTCCCCATCTCCGTTTTGATTCTCTCCAGCATAACGGAAAGCTCAGGAGCGATTGGAATTTGCTCATAGGTATTCAGTTGTTCCTTTTCGTGATTTTCCGCTTGGGGGGAGCGGCGGTGCTCGTTATTCTTTTTGCGGAATAGACCGTTGCCCTTTATTTTGTTCAAGCGGCATGCTCCCTTCTTTGGCGTGAAATCACTTTATAGGTTGTCATACCCATGGAAAAAGTATGTATGGAGATAAGCCGTTAGGGTAAAAAAAAGCCGCATCCCCCGGTTTTTCAACCTTGGGATGCGGCTCTTATGGATTGCATTAACGCTGTTTTACGTTCAGACGATTCATCGCGCGTTGAAGCGCAAGCTCGGCTCTGCGGAAATCAACTTCGTCCTGCTTGGAGGCAAGACGCTGCTGAGCACGCTGCTTTGCAGCTTCGGCACGCTCAATGCTAATATCCTGCGCAAGCTCGGCGCTTTCCGCAAGAATAACGATTTTGTCCTTGCGGACTTCGATGAAACCGCCGTTCACAGCTGCAACATCGACTTTGCCATCGCGCTTGATCACTACAGGAGCGATGCGAAGCGGTGTAACTAGCGGAATATGGTTAGGCAAAATGCCTAGCTCGCCTTCCACGCCTGTTACACTTACCATATTCGCAGTCTCTTCGTACACCTTGCGCTCCGGCGTTACGATTTCTACCAGAAAGCTACTCATGTGGATTCCTCCCGCCTTTCGCTATTAAAGCGTTTTGGCTTTCTCCACGGCGTCTTCAATGACACCTACATAACGGAATGCTTCTTCCGGCAGGTGGTCATATTTGCCCTCGAGAATTTCTTTAAAGCTGCGAACGGATTCTTTAACTGGAACATAGATGCCTTTGTTGCCAGTAAACGGCTCTGCAACGTGGAACGGTTGGGACAGGAACAGTTGAATGCGGCGTGCGCGGCTAACTGTAAGCTTGTCTTCCTCACTCAGCTCGTCCATACCAAGAATCGCGATAATATCTTGAAGCTCTTTGTAACGTTGAAGAATTTTCTTCACGCTTTGAGCAACGTTGTAGTGCTCTGCGCCGAGTACTTCTGGCGACAGGATACGAGAAGAGGATGCAAGCGGATCAACCGCTGGGAAAATACCCATCTCGGAAATTTTACGCTCAAGGTTCGTCGTTGCGTCAAGGTGAGCAAACGCCGTAGCAGGAGCCGGATCCGTATAGTCATCGGCAGGAACGTAGATAGCCTGGATCGATGTAACGGAACCTTTTTTCGTGGAAGTAATACGCTCTTGAAGTTGACCCATCTCAGTTGCCAGCGTTGGCTGGTAACCTACCGCGGAAGGCATACGTCCCAGAAGGGCCGAAACCTCGGAACCTGCTTGTGTGAAGCGGAAGATGTTGTCGACAAACAGAAGAACGTCCTTGCCTTCTTCGTCACGGAAAAATTCTGCCATTGTCAGACCCGTCAAGGCTACGCGCGCACGCGCTCCTGGCGGCTCGTTCATTTGACCGAATACCATCGCCGTTTTCGAAAGAACGCCGGAGTCTTTCATCTCGTGGTACAAGTCGTTGCCTTCACGAGTACGCTCGCCTACGCCGGCGAATACGGAAATACCGCCGTGCTCTTGAGCGATGTTGTTGATCAGCTCTTGAATCGTTACCGTCTTACCTACACCGGCGCCGCCGAACAGGCCGATTTTACCGCCTTTAGTGTAAGGTGCGAGCAAGTCGATAACTTTAATTCCCGTTTCGAGAATTTCCGCTTGCGTGGACAATTCGTCGAATGCAGGTGCGGCACGGTGAATCGGAAGATTATCTTTCGACGTTACGTCGCCAGCTTCGTCAATTGGCTCTCCAAGGACGTTAAATACGCGGCCTAGTGTCGGAGCTCCAACTGGAATTGTGATTGGTGCGCCTGTGTCTACTGCTTCATAGCCACGAACCAAACCGTCCGTTGTGCTCATCGCAATTGCGCGAACCATGTTGTCACCGAGGTGAACGGCTACTTCAAGGGTAAGGTTGATATCTACTCCGCCTTGGCCAGCCTTGTGCTCGATTTTGACAGCGTTCAAAATTTCCGGCAGGTTGCCGCGTTCGAACTCAAGATCGACGACCGGACCCATGACGGATACAACGCGTCCTTTTCTCATTGCTTTCCCTCCTGCTTCTTTCTTATATGAACTTAAGATTGTGCGTTTGCTCCCGCAACGATCTCGGAAATTTCTTGCGTAATCGCAGCCTGACGCGCCCGGTTGTACGTAAGCGTCAACTGGCTGATCATCTTCGTTGCGTTTTTCGTTGCGCTTCCCATTGCCGTCATACGAGCGCCAAACTCGGACGCTTTGCCGTCAAGCACAGCGCTGTAAATAAGCGTCTCTGCATACTTAGGCAGCAAAACTTCCAATACGCCTTCCGGCGACGGCTCGTATTCGTAAGCGGAAACCGAAGCTCCGCCGCCAATCTCCTCAAGAGGAAGCAAGCGGGTCGCCGTCGGGATCTGAGTGATCGCATTGACGAATTGGTTGTAGAACAGATACAGCTCATCGTAAGCGCCGTCCGCGAAGTTTTTCACGGCTGCGTTAGCGACGGACTTAATATCCGCAAAAGTCGGAGCATCCGGCAAGCCGATCACTTCTTCCACGATCGGCATGTTGCGGCGGCGGAAGAAGTCGCGACCCTTCCGTCCAATTACGAACAATACGTATTCGTCCGACGATTTATGGTTTTCACTAATCGTTTGCGTTACTTTGCGCAAGATGTTCGCATTGTAGCCGCCCGCAAGACCGCGGTCCGACGTGATGACGAGATATCCCGTCTTCTTAACCGGACGCGTCTCCAGCATAGGATGTTTAACATCCTTTGTGCCGGCTGCGATGCTTGCCACAACCTCCTTCAGCTTATCTGCGTAAGGACGGGCAGACGTTGCAGACTCCTGTGCTCTTCTGAGCTTGGATGCGGCAACCATCTCCATCGCTTTCGTGATTTGCTTCGTGTTTTGTTTGCTTTTAATCTCGCGTTTAATATCGCGCATGCCTTTAGCCATTTGGTTTCACCCGCCTTCGTGTGCCCCGGAAACTCCCGGGGCTTGGTAAGGGCCTACGCCCGGACAAGATTGGACGGGCGTAGGGGAATCTATCTAAGCCGACCTATCAGGCACGGCCTTATTAGGCGAAGCTTTTCTTAAATTGGTTGATTGCGTCTACAAGGGCCTTCTCGTTGTCGGCTACAAGATCCTTCGTTTCGCGGATCGAAACGGCGATGCCCGGATGGTTGGATTCCAGGAACGCAAGGAATTCTTGCTCGAAACGGGAAATCTTATCGATCGCAACATCGTCCAGGTGACCTTTAACCGCTGTGTAGATCGAGATAACTTGCTTCTCAACCGGCATCGGTACGTTTACACCTTGCTTAAGGATTTCCATTGTACGTGCACCACGGTTCAGACGAGCAAGCGTAGACTTGTCAAGGTCGGACCCGAACTGTGCGAACGCTTGAAGCTCGCGGTATGCCGCAAGGTCAAGACGGAGCGTACCGGCAACCTTTTTCATCGCCTTGATCTGAGCAGAGCCGCCTACGCGGGATACGGAGATACCGACGTTAACCGCAGGACGTTGTCCGGAGTTAAACAAATCGGATTCAAGGAAGATTTGGCCGTCCGTAATGGAAATTACGTTCGTAGGGATATAAGCCGATACGTCGGACGCTTGCGTCTCGATGAACGGCAAAGCTGTGATGGAGCCGCCGCCGAGCTTGTCGCTCAGCTTAGCCGCACGCTCCAGCAAGCGGGAGTGAAGGTAGAAAACGTCGCCCGGATAAGCCTCGCGGCCCGGAGGACGGCGAAGAAGCAACGAAAGCTCGCGGTATGCCGCAGCTTGCTTCGACAAATCGTCGTATACGATCAGGACGTGCTCGCCTTTGTACATGAAGTACTCAGCCATCGATACGCCTGCGTATGGAGCCAAGAACAAGAGAGGAGCCGGCTCGGATGCGCTCGCTGTTACAACGATGGTGTAGTCCATCGCGCCGTGACGGCGAAGCGTTTCCACTACGTTTGCAACTGTGGATTGTTTTTGGCCGATAGCGACGTAAATACATTTAACGCCGTTGCCTTTTTGGTTGATGATCGCGTCGATCGCGATCGCCGTTTTACCTGTTTGACGGTCACCGATGATCAGCTCGCGTTGTCCGCGGCCGACTGGAACCATCGCGTCAATCGCCTTGATGCCTGTTTGCATTGGCTCATGAACGGATTTACGATCGATTACGCCCGGAGCCGGGGATTCGATCGGACGAGTTTGAGTCGTGTTCGTCGGGCCTTTGCCGTCAAGCGGCAAGCCCAGCGGGTTTACAACGCGTCCAAGCAGCTCGTCGCCAACCGGAACTTCCATGATACGGCCTGTGCGTTTTACTTGGTCGCCTTCGCGGATATCCGTGTAAGGACCGAGGATAACGACACCTACGTTGCTTTCCTCAAGGTTGAGCGCCATGCCAATAACACCGTTCGCAAATTCAAGCAACTCGCCTTGCATCGCGTTTTCAAGGCCGTGTACGCGAGCGATACCGTCACCGACATTGATAACCGTGCCGACGTCTACGACTTGAATCTCGGATTTATATTGTTCGATCTGTTGTTTAATCAGCGTGCTGATTTCATCAGGTCTGATACTCAATTCGTTCACCCCTATCTACAGTGCTTTAGAATTTAACGTTTTTTGTAAACGATCCAGCTTGCCGGACAAGCTGCCGTCATAGAGACGGTCGCCGATGCGGACTTGAATGCCCCCGAGCAGCGCTGGTTCGACCATTTGCTGTGCAATAATTTTTTTGCCTGTGATGCTGCCGAACTGTGTCACAACGTTCGCCAACTCTTCATCGTTAAGCAGTTTTGCCGAATAAATCGTCGCGTGGGCTTGGCCCAATGCTTCTCCGGCAATTTTTGTATACGCTTCGTATACGTCCCCGATGATTCCTTGACGACCGCGAGCCACAATGACTTGCAGCGTGTTCAGCACAAGCTCGGATACATTTCCTCCGAAAGCCGCTTTGAGTGCAGCGATCTTGTTCTCCGGAGCCACGCTCGGCAAAGAAAGGAATTTTTCGATTTCCGCGTCCTGTTTCAAAGCTTCAGCGACCAGCTTTAGCTGAGCTTCCACTTCCGAAACCTGGCTTGCGGCGGAAGCAAGCTCGAACAACGCTTTAGCGTAGCGCTTCGCTACGACCGTGTCCCGGCTCATTTGCTTCCTACTTCTTTCAGATATTGATCAACAAGCTGTTCTTGCGACTTTTCGTCCACTTGTTTCTCGATAATCTTGGATGCGATCTTCACGGAAATACCGCCCACTTCCGAACGAAGAGCCGCGATCGCTTTGTTTTTTTCGCTTACGATATCTTTGAGAGCTTCGTCTTTCAGACGGCCAGCCTCGTTTTTTGCGGATTGAACGATTTCGTCCGCCTGCTTGGTGCTTGTTGTTCTAGCTTGATCGATAATAGCGTAAGCTTCCTTGCGCGCTTGCTCGAGCGCAGCTTTTTGCTCATCCATCGATGCTTCTGCCGCTTTGCGGCTTGTTTCTGCCGTGCTCATCTGTTCTTGGATCAGCTGTCTGCGCTTCTCCATTACTGTGAACAACGGGCCAAAAGCATATTTATTCAACAGCCATAAGAGAGCCAGAAAGGCTACAATCGCAAATACCGTCGATTCCCAAATAAACTTATCCATAGCTGCAACTCCTTCCTTACATGCTTGTAATCAAAACGAAGGCGAAGAGGGCTAGGCCTTCCCCGCCAAATGCTTGTACTTATTACTAGCCGAAGAATGCCAAGAAGCCGATAACTACGCCGATGATAGGCACAACTTCTACTACGCCGACGCCGATAAACATAGTTGTTTGCAGCTTGCTTTGAAGCTCAGGCTGACGCGCGATACCTTCGATTGTTTTGCTTACGATAAGACCGTTACCGATACCTGCGCCAAGTGCGCCCAAACCAACTGCGATTGCTGCTGCCAAAACTCCGTAATCCATTTAAAAATCCTCCTCGAATATAGGTTTTGTTAAGGTGATAGCTTGTTTATAACTAATCCCGGGACAGGGGCGTCATGCCGCTGCCGTTAGGGGTTTAAACCGGATTAATGATGTTCTTCCTCGTGATGGTGGATCGTCGCTTGCGAGATGTATACCATCGTCAGAATCGTGAACAAGAAAGCCTGAATCGCGCCTACGAAAATACTGAACCCTTGCCATACCGCGAGGAATGGAAGTCCATATACGCCAAGCATCAAAATCGTTGAAATCAGAACCTCGCCCGCAAAGATGTTCGCGTATAGACGAAGAGCAAGCGTGACTGGCTTCGAGATTTCCTTGATGACATTAAGCGGGAAGAAGACTGGATATGGTTCAAAATAGTGCTTCAGGTAGTGTTTGCGGTTTTCTTTCAAACCAAGGAAGTGAACCAATACGATTACGATAATCGCAAGGCCGGCTGTAACTGAAAGGTCAGCGGTCGGCGACTTCCAGAAAGCAATATGAACGTGTCCGTGGTACTTTTCCAATAATTCAGGGGTAATGCCCAGCCAAGGGTTGACTTCGGAAAATTGGAAGACGACACCAAGCGGCAAACCTAGCAAGTTGGAGACGAAAATGAACAAAATGAGCGTAAGTCCAAGCGACAGATAGCGCTTTACTTTCTCAAGCGGAAGCGTACTTGCAATTGTGCTGTGGACAAACTCAATGATCCACTCCATAAAGTTTTGCATTTTGGTAGGATTCTCAACCGACAGATTGCGGACCGCAAGACGCGCGAGCAGGAACGTAATCAGCATCGTGACGATAATCGTACCCCAGGTTGAAAAATCAATTCTAAAGCCACCTACATGCCATACCGGAAATTCATGCATGTTAATTTCTCACCCCTTTCCGCTGCTGTCTCGATTATGGTGAATAAAAGCGGTTACCAACATAATAAACGGCATCACCATACTTGCCGCCAGCGTAGCCGGCAGATTGAACGTTTCGGGATATTTGTAGGCCACCATCGCTACCAGCAGCACCATCGCCAGCCGGCTCCCCATTCCGAGACCCATTCTGCGCATGCCGCGATTTGCGAGTGCTTGTCCTACAATTTCCACTCTGCGCCTTAGCATAAGCGCATTCAAAAAACTTGCTGAAGCGCCCAGCAAAAGGCCAGCGAATACGCTCTTCCACCCCGGGAACAAGCCCCAAAGCAGCAGGCAGACAGCCGCAAAAAAAAGCGCCCCGCGCATCGCCAATTTAAAAATGTTATCCATCGGAATCCTTCAACACCTTTCTGACAATCAGAATGGCTGAAAGTATGCCGACGGCCAGACCGACAAACAGTCCGCCGACCGTCCAAGCCTTCGGATCGCCGAAGCTTTCCCCAGCCTTCGAGCCGAGCCAATAGCCTAAGAAAACACAAATCCCGACATCAATCCCCAGCGCGCCGACAAGAGCCGCCGCCTTCCAAGGATTGTCTTCTCTGCTTTTCCCATTCATATTGCTCTCAACCCCTGTCAATCCTCATTTATTTTATCGAAGCGGCGCAAGGTTTGTCAATTGAAATCACAGCAAATTTTCCATGAAAGAAAGAGGGAAAACCCTTGCCATACAAGGAATTTGGAGCTTTCAAAACCGTACAGTGCTACTGTATGCTGTACATTCGGCCCTTACGCCGATCGAGCGGATTAAACTATGAACGTTGTGTGAACGAGTCAGGACGATGCTTTAATCTTCCAAAATGATGAAGGATTGCGTCAACAATCCGCTCGGACGCTCTGCCGTCGCCATATGGGTTAGCCGCTTGGCTCATCCTGCAATAGAGCGCGGTGTCGTTCAGCAGCGCCTTCGCTCTGGCGTATACCTTTTCCTCGTCGGTGCCGACGAGTTCAAGCGTGCCGGCTTCGATACCCTCCGGACGCTCCGTCGTATCGCGAAGCACAAGCGTAGGGAGGCCGAACGATGGCGCCTCTTCTTGCAAGCCGCCAGAATCCGTCATAATCATATAGGCATGAGGGAAGAAGTTATGAATTTCAAATACGTCTAGCGGCTCGATCAACCGGATGCGCGGATGGTCGCCCAAAATTTCGTTGGCAGGCTCCCGCACGGCCGGATTAGGATGTACCGCATAGACGATGACGACGTCTTCGTGCTCATCCGCAATTCGTTTCACCGCGCGGAAAATATTGCGATGCGGCTCGCCAAGCGACTCTCTGCGGTGCGCAGTCATCAAAATCATCCGTTTGCCCTTAGCCCACTCCAGAACGGGATGAGCGAACGACTCGTCCACCGTATACTGGAACACGTCCGTAGCCGTATTGCCCGTAATATAAATGGACTCCTCCGATTTGTTCTCCTTGCGCAAATTGTTAGCCGACCAATTCGTCGGGGCAAAGTGCACGTCGGAAAGCACCCCCGCCAGCTGACGGTTCATTTCTTCCGGGTACGGGGACATTTTGTTCCAAGTGCGAAGACCGGCTTCTACATGTCCAATTTTGATTTGTTTCAAAAATGCGGCATAGCTCGCAAGAAAAGTCGTCTGCGTGTCGCCATGCACAAGCACGATATCCGGCTTTGCTTCCGCAAGCACCGGCTCAAGTCCTTCCAGTACGCGGACCGTCGTCTCCGTAAGCGTCTGGCGGTCCTTCATTACGTTCAAATCGTAATTAGGCTTAATCTCGAAAAAGTCCAGCACCTGATCCAAAATTTGGCGATGCTGAGCAGTTACGCATACAATAGACTGTATTTCGTCTTCGCGCTTCTGCAATTCCAGAACGAGCGGCGCCATCTTGACCGCCTCGGGCCGCGTGCCGAATATCGTCATTACCTTAAGTTTAGACAAAAGATTCCACTCCTACCTCAATAGTTCGCTGAAATGTTAGTTGGTGCCGAACATGCGGTCTCCCGCATCTCCAAGACCCGGTACGATATATCCTTTTTCATTCAGCTTCTCATCCAGCGCAGCGATATAAATCTCGATATCCGGATGCGCTTCCTGAACGGCGGCTACCCCCTCGGGAGCGGCAATCAGGCACATCAGCTTGATTTGATCGCAATTGCGCGCCTTCAAGGAAGAAATCGCGGCAATGGCCGATCCTCCGGTCGCCAGCATCGGATCGATTACGATCAGCAGCCGGTTCGGAGCGTCGGTCGGCAAGTTAATATAATATTCTTTCGGCTGGAGCGTCTCATGATCGCGCATGAGGCCGATATGTCCAACCTTCGCGGAAGGGATCAGCTTCAGGATGCCGTCCACCATGCCAAGTCCCGCCCTGAGAATCGGCACGAGCCCAAGCATCCTTCCCGAAACTATTTTCGCATCCGTCACAGCGACGGGAGTTTCTACCTTAATCGTGTCCAGCGGAATTTCCCGCGTAATCTCGTAAGCCATCAACGTCGCAACTTCATCCACCAGCTCGCGGAAATCTTTCGTATTCGTTTCTTTGTTCCGAATGTACGTCAGTTTGTGCTGAATCAAGGGATGGTCGCAAATAACCAGTTTGCTCATGGAGCGTAATTCCTCCCAAATTTCCTTTTCGAATGCCATGCCTATAGCATGGTCACAATCCCATATATTATAGCACTGTCAATTGAGCGTTGCATCTGCGGCCGGAAAAAAATAATGGCAATTGTAAAAAGCCGCCTCGCCCGGCGATTTTTCCCCTGCTTTTTCGCGGCTTTCTCTGGCTGTTGCTTTGCTTTTTATGGTTTTTTATGGATTTTGCTTAACTGCTGTTTAGCTTTTTAGTTTGGATTTTGCATGGATTTTGATTAGCTCTTGAGCAGTTCTTGCTTGGCTTTTACTTAACCCTTGCTTGGTTCTTGCTTAACTTTGCTTACTCTTAAGCGGCTCTTGCTTAACTTTCACATAGCTTCTGCCCAGCTCATGGCCTAGCTTTCCGCTTGACCCCGCCTCTGGCTAAGCCCGGTAAAATAACATGAAACTATGGCGGCCACCCTGCATACAATAGTCATCGTATACCTGCAATGACCTCCCGCTTGGCAAGGGCGCGCCCTCCGGCTACGGTTATTTGCCCGCCGCACCGCACCTGATAGTTTGCTCACAGCCTTTTGGTGTAAATAAGAGTAAACTGTTATAGGAAAGAGGCCGTTTGACCATGCTGAAAAGATGGAGGGATACCCATGTTCGGAAAATGGTTGCAAAGCAAGCTCTTGTTTGTTGATTTTCCACGCAGGGTTACGGTGCGCGCTGCATCGGGCCGCGAGCTCGTCCGTTTTGCGATTGAGCGGGATAAGCCGATTCCGCCAGCCTCGCATGGCACGATTCGATTGCGCGGAAAGCAGTAAGGTTTTTTTCAGAGAACATTTACAGGTGTGGATTGATTTCATTTCTTGCTTAGATTTTACATTTTATTGTAAAGTTGCAAGGAGGAGGAATCGGATGCGCATGAAAAAACTCGGACAGGCCGTTTTCGGCACCTTGATCGGGAAACTGGTTTTTTGGGCGATCGCCTTAGTCATGCTGCCGGCCATCGTCGAAGAGCTTTATGGCTTAAACGATTTGCTTTCTGCCCCTTTTAAACTGTTGTCAGACTGGCAGGCAGACGGCGCTTTACAAGGCAGAATCAAATTCGCCGTCTTATTTCTACTGTACGTATCTCCCGTCGCCCTAGCAGGTTCCTTCTTCATTTCCCGCAGATCCCCCGCCCCCCAAGGAGCCGAACTCTATCATTCCCGAAACAACTACGAAAAACTGATTGCCGAAGTGAAAGAAACGGTCAAAAACAGACAAGTGCCCAAAGAACTGAAAGCGGACAAGATCGACCGCCTGTTCGACGCCCTGATCGACGATGTGTGCAATTTGTTTCAGGTGCAGCGGACGGATGTCCGGGCAGTTCTGGTCGTCAATACAAGCCGCGGCAGGCACAGGCTGACCGGTTGGCGGTGGGGACGCTCTTGCTCGCCCGATCAGGAGCGGATGGACTCGAAAGCTATCGACAAATTTTTGGAGACAGAAGTTACATACCCGATTTGGCAAGAAGTTAAAAAGCATTTTGACCATACCGATTCCGACACGCTCCTCTTTTTCCGCAACAGCGGCAAGCTGGAGCTGGGCTGCTTAATCGCCATCGCGGGGCCGGTTCAGGTTGAGCCGCATCTTCGCGAATGGGAAGAAATCGTCAAGCCTTTCACCATGCTCGGCCACATAGACAAGCTGGTAAGATTTGTCGTAAACTATAACTAAAGGAGGCTACTAGAGATGTTGAACTTGGTCGAACGGCTCTTCGGAGGCACCTTCAAAAAAATGCCCGTGAAAGTAATTCGCAAGGTGAAGCATTCGAAGAAGCCGGCGCTTACGAAAGCCAAGCACGGAACAGTCATCCTGCGGGGCAAAATAGAGGAAGAAATCAGAGAAGCGAGGTAGCGGCTGTTGTAGAGCCGCCTATGTCGAATCATATTTGCTTAAAGAATAAGCTGTCTCAAATGCAGTGGGTTGCTGCGGAGAGACGGCTTTTTATGTATTCTAGCAAATTGCGTTTAGTCCGGCGGGATAAATGCCGGGAAGAAGTCATCGGAAATAACATTCCCCTCAGCCGCCGCAACTAAATACTCCGATCAGCGCTCATTGGGCGGTTTAGTGGTTTTTGACACAACTAAATACTCTGATCGGCGCTCATTTGGCGGTTTAGTGGTTTTTGACACAACTAAATACTCCGATCGGTGCTCATTTGGCGGTTTAGTGGTTTTTGACACAACTAAATACTCCGATCAGCGCTCATTTGGCGGTTTAGTGGTTTTTGGCACAACTAAATACTCCGATCGGTTCTCATTTGGCGGTTTAGTGGTTTTTGACACAACTAAATACTCCGATTGGCGCTCATTTGGCGGTTTAGTGGTTTTTGACACAACTAATTGCTACTGAGCCCGTTTGCAAGCTGTGCCCAGAACCCTAAGTATCTGAAGGAGCGCCCCCCTGCTCCTTACAAAAAGCGCATTTATCAAGGTTGGTGCAACTTCGAGAAATGCGCTTTTTTGATGGTTTTTTGCACCGACTATTCTTTTTACATCCATGTAAAGGGGTGAGTATAGAAGGGGCTATGGCAAAAGCTTGGAGCGAATACGAGACCGAGCAGGCGATGGGGTATGAGGCCGCACCTTTGTGCGAGGGCTTCTCTTGAACCACTTTTTTCTTGCCGCTACGATAATAAAGGACATGCCAGCCGAGACGAGACAAACCGCCACATAATGCATCAATTTGTTTTCGATAAACAATCCATCCATACGAACCACATCCGCAATTCCATGAACCAAAACGATTGCCGCGGGGTGAAAAATATAAATCCACAGGCTCAGCGGCCTTGCCCAATAAAAGGAACGTGCGTTTAGTCCAAGCGCCAGCCTAAACAAGCAGTAGACCGCTGGCAGCAGCATCAAGTACATACTGTCGTGCCGCGGAAACTCTGCCGCTCTTACAAACATTCCTTCCGCGAACAGCCCCGTCAGACTGAGCGAAAATAAAATAGTCCAGAGAAGCGGTCGACCGCTCGCTTCATAATTTTGCTGTGCCGTTTGCCGCGCCGCCAGCATGCCAAGCGCCACAAAAACCGGCGCAAAAAACAATCCGTTGCGAGTATAGTCAAACCATCCAAACATAGCTTCGTATAGAGCCTTCAGCCCGTCTGAACGGATAGCAAATCCGTAATAACTGTCTCCCAGCAGTCCTACAACATAGAATAAAATCGTTGCAACAAGCGTTGCGGCGAGAGAGAAATATTTTTGCATAAAATAGACGATCCCTGCTCCCATCATCAAAGCTGGAAGGTACCATAAATGATAGAAGGTTCCGTTCCAGACGAGATCGGCGGCGGCAGAAGGGAGCGACCAGTCCAATCCGAAATCTCCCTTATAGAGATTAAGCGGCAAATAAATAATGATCGCAACCGCATATAGAGCCGTCACTTTGTACATATACCGCTGCACCTTCAAGCCGTCCATCCTAGCGTCTCCCGTCAGTTTGCGGAACAGCAAATAACCCGACGCCATGAAAAAAAACGGGACCGCCAGCCTCGCAAAAATCCCGGTAAGCAAGAAATCCGCATAAGGACTTAAAGACAGCAGCGGCCCGGTATGAATCGCAACGACCAAAAAAGCGGCTGCCAGCTTAACGAGATCAAGACTCTCGTAATGCCGCATGCCCCTTACTCCTATAAGCGGTTACGATAAATCCGTCCACATTGTTGCCTGAGACAGTATAGCCATGGCATGAAGGAATGGGGATCGTTACAGCTCCTTGTGCCTCAGCTTTCGCATAGTAAGTTTCATAAACGACATGTTCAGCCTCAAACCGCAGCCTCTCCCCTTCAAAGGAATACCGTTTTACATGGCGGATATACTCCTCAAGGCACATGCCTTCTCTCTCCATCCATTCGGAATGGGGGAAGCCAACATAGCGAAAATGCCAAGGCTCGCAAGCAATTCCGGTAATCGCTTCTTTGCCCTCTTTGTACCGTTGGATAAATCCGTAGGCGGCGGCCAGCTTCTTAATAACGCCGCACTCACCCTCGTCCGGGAAGGAAGGCGCAATAAAATCGAGCTCCCTGGACGCCAGCTCGCCCACGTCGATGGCAAGTCCGGTCTGATGCTCGCTCCTCCCCGGCAGAGCGACGTATTTGGCCGTATACTCCGGCCCGTTTTCCCTCATAGACTGTTCATAAATAGCGGACTGCTCCTCCTCCGTCCGATACCCGCTTACGAGAACGACTTTCTGCAAGGACTCTGATGCTTGAAGCAGCGCGGTCAGGCGCTCCATACAAGTCTCTTCGAGCTCAATATCAGCGTTCCCTAGCGTGCGTGCCCCTTCAATCAAGAGGACGGATCTCAGCTCGTCCAACTCTTGCACTACCGGATAGCTCGCATTGACGAGCAGCAAATGTCCCCTGTGAACATCTTCTCTCTTCAACGACAGTAAAAACGCAGGCCCGCTCCTTTGCTTGCCGTCTTGCGGTGTGCTATCTGTTAGCCCAACGTTTTGTACTCCGTAAAATGACTGCTTGTAAAATGCCTCTCCCATATCTCCTGCCACCTCCTATGCGATATAAACCCGCTCCACCCTGCCGGACAGAGCGGTCGAAATTTCTTGAGGCACCGTTCCGAGCAGTCCGGCAAGCTCCGAAAACGTAATCCGCTCCCCGCCTTGGTCGCCGACCAGCACCACCTCGGTACCGGGCTTATACGGTTCGGGCAGGCGGATCATCAGCTGGTCCATGCAAATTTTGCCCACTACAGGAACTCTGCGTCCGCCTACGAGCATCTCGGTATGGCGCATGCTCTGCGACCATCCGTCCGCATAACCGATTGGAACCGTGCCGATCCACTCCTCCCCTTGCGCCACATAGGAGTTGTCGTAGCCGATACATTCGCCCTTCCGAAGCCGCTTGACCTGAATGAGCGAGCTCCTTAGGCTTAAGGCCGGGAGCAGAGCTGCACCGCTTTCTACCAGCCTCTCCGGATAAAAGCCGAACATGGCCGCGCCAATACGAACCATATCCATCGCAAGTTCGGGAAAGCGGAGCGCTGCCGCGCTGCCGGCGCAATGATAATGGACTGCTTCTATACCCGCTGCTTCGGCCCACTGTTTCATTTCAAGAAACAGATTCAACTGCCGCTGCAAAAAGGCTGTATCTTCTCTCCCCGCCGTAGCAAAATGCGTATAAAAGCCATCAACCTCCACATCCGTTCTGTGGAGCCAAGGCGCAAGCTGGTCCCACTCCTCCTTCGTGCGGAGACCAATGCGCCCAAGGCCCGTGTCCGCTTTCACATGCACCCTAAGCCGGGCACCGAGAGACGAGCCCATATAGCGCTCCGCTTCACGGAACCAGTCGGCGCTTATGACGGTTACCCTCAAATCGGCGTCGACCGCCAGCGGAACTTCCGCCGGGTGAATCGGCGTCAATATTAGAATGGGGAGCGTAATCCCCCTTTCCCTTAACTCAAGCGCTTCATCCAAATAGGCGACCGCCAAAAAATCCGCCCCCGCCCCTTCGGCAGCAGCGGCCGTCTCCGCACCCCCGTGGCCGTATCCATCCGCCTTGACCACAGCCATCAGCTTGACGCCTTGCGGCAAAGCTTTCCTGATCTTCCCCACATTGTCCCGTATCGTCCCAAGACTCACCTCAGCCCTTGTCGCCCGATACGTAGCTCGTTGTATCAAAGCCTCACCTTGCATACACGAGTGCAGCCCTGTCGGCATGGCGCATCCATGCGTAATCGATTAGCTTCTCTACCAGCTCTGCATAAGTCGTGCCGTCGGTCCGTTCCCACATGACGGGGTACATGCTCGTCGCGGTAAAACCGGGGAAAGAATTCACTTCGTTCAAATACAACCCGCCTTCTCCATCCCAAAAAAAGTCGACGCGCGCAAGACCCGAGCAGCACAGAACCTCATAAGCCCGAGCCGCGAGCTCCCTTATTCGCTCCGTAACCTCCTCCGGCAGCACGGCCGGAATAGACATTCTAAGATTGGTGTCCATATATTTGGATTCAAAATCAAAAAAGCGATTGTCGTGAATAAACTCGCCCGGAAGCGATACGACAGACCGTTCGTTACCCATGACCGCCACTTGTATTTCTCGGCCTGCCACTTCCCGTTCCACCACAATTTTGCGGTCGAAGCGGAAAGCTTCTTCTATTCCCGCTGCAAGCTGATCCCGGTTCTCGCATCTGCTTATTCCAATGCTGGAGCCAAGCGACGCAGGCTTGACATAACAAGGGAACCGCAGCTCTGCCTCAGCCCGTCCCAGCCATACTTCACGCTCCTCCAGCCATTCTCCCAACATAAGACTTAAATAAGGGGTCTGAGCGATATCCGCCTGCGCCAGAAGCTGCTTCGACACAGCCTTGTCCAGCGTCAGCGCGGAAGAAAGAACCCCGTTGCCGACATAAGGCACGTCCAGAAGCTCCATAAAGCCCTGTACGGTGCCGTCCTCCCCGTTTGAGCCATGTAGCAAGGGCAAAGCGACCCGCTTGCCCTGCAAGCTGAAATAGCGGAGCATAATGGAGCCTATCGACTCGGCTTCTCCGGCGGCATCGGGCTGCTGAAGCAGCTCTTCTTTCGATTGCGGAGCATGGTTTTGAATGCCCTCGCAGCTCCATATTCCGTTTGGAGTGATATAGATGGGATAAACGTCAAACTTATCGCGGTCAATCGAGCCAAGCACCGTAAAAGCCGTTCTTAACGAAACCTCATGCTCGACCGACTTGCCTCCGTACAATACATACAATTTTGTTTTCATATCAAAAGCCTCCCGACTGTGGCCAATCTCATTACCTGCCTCTAAGAATAGCCGCCATTCGTTAATAGGCTTGTAAGCAAACCATAATTTTCACTTAACAATGTGTGAGGATGTCCTAATCATTTACATAAGAAACTCGTTCAGGCTCATTACAAATATTAAATTACAGCTATTTTCAAGAAGATTAACGTGTAGTCCCAAGGCCCCATTCCTCCAAGCCAAGCGGGTGCTCAAAGGGCCGTTTTCTCCGCCTTTTGAAGCAACTGCCGTCCTCCGCTGTTCATTTTTACAGCCCATCTGCCGTTAATTACTAGAGGAAGAAAAACCCACAGAGGAAAGGAAAGGGATGTAGTGAATTTAAGATCAAGTTGGAGTATATCGTTTAAGGCAGCCCGCAGGTGGCTCGCCGCGTCGCTCGCCATCGCTCTAGTCATGTCCAGTCTGACGGGAGTCGCACATGCAACATCGACAGAAACGGTTACCGGCATCGAGTTCTATTATCAGCCATCGGACTACAACCCCGGTACGTCTTCACTTGAAATGGTTGTAGAGGACGACAAGGTCAACCTTACCGTTTATGCCACGATTTCAGGTCAAGCCAACAAAAAAGACGTCACATCGGAGGCTGTGTGGAAATCGTCCAACAGTGCAATTGTCAAAGTCGAAAAAGGCGTGCTTAGCGGAGTCGGCGGCGGTTCGGCAACCATTAGCGCGACTTATAAAGGATATAGCGCATCTATCAAAGCAACCTCCGAATTTGAGTATGACGAAGTGACCCTTTTGCAAAATGGGGCAACAGCTCCAGCGGAAATCACCGACGTTAAGCTCGGCGATAGTCTTACTTTCTCCTTGGAAGGCAAGAAAGGCAGCTCCACAACCGAAACCATTACGGCAGGAGCGGTATGGACCAGCTCCAATACTTCTGTCGCAACGGTATCGGAAGGCAAATTGACGCTCATAGGAGCAGGCAGCGTCACCATTACGGCCAAGTACAAAGGCAAATCAGACTCCATCAAGCTAACCGTAACGTCGCCGTACAAATCCATCTCTATCGGCCACAACGGGACGGGCGACTTGCTTGAGCTGGAAATGGGAACCGATCCAACAACGCTTAAAGCGACTGTCGAGCCCAAAACAGGCGGCACTCAGATCGTAACCGAAACGGCCAAATGGACAAGCGGCAACACCAAAGTCGTTACAGTCGATAAAGGCGTATTGACGGCGGTAGGCATTGGAAAAACGACGATAACCGTATCCCATCTCGGCGTAACGGATTCCATAACCGTTGTCGTTCGAACGCCATATCAATCGATTAAGCTTTCGCCGGAAAAAGAATACCATATGCAAATCCAAGACGCGCCTCTGCAAATAAAAGCGGAAGTGCAAACAAATACAAACGAAACGAACGACATTACGGCAGTAGGAGAATGGTTCTCCTCCGATGTGTCCGTCGCTACGGTAGACAAAGGCAAAGTTACGCCTAAAGCGGTAGGCACAACCAAAATTTCAGTCACGCACAAAGGAATCAGCCGCAGCATAGATGTAACGGTGTATCCTAGCGTTTTCAAACTTAAAATCGACAAAACCGTCATCGACGGATTCAAAGGAATAAGCGGAGATTTGCCGAAGGTGACCGCTACCCTATTCGACGGCTCGACCATTGACGTGTCCAAGCTTGCGAAGTGGACCGTTGCGGATAGCACAGTGGCGGAAATCGCGGATGGAAAATGGACGGCGAACAAACTGGGACAAACCGTCCTATCAGTGGCTGTACAAGATTTGAAAGCCGAAGCCAAGCTGATCGTGCACACGAAGCCGGTCAAACTGATAGCGGACAACAAGGATATAAGCATCGTCATCGGCAAGCCGACTTCTTTGCCTAAAGTGAGCGTCATCTACGAGGACGGAGAAGAAGCGGATATTTCCGAATCGATAGAATGGAAAACGACTTCGGACAGCATCATTCTTTTGGAAACGACGATGAAAGGGCTGGAGGAAGCAAGCCTCACCCTAACCGGAACTTATTTAACCAAAACGGTTACCGTTAAAATCAAAGTAGAAGAAGAAATCGTCAAGCTCGTAGCCGAACCGACCAAAATCGAGCTCAATCCGGGCCGATCCAAATCGATCAAAGTAACCGGCTACTACAAAAGCGGGAAAAAGGTTTCTGTAGGCTCCAAAATGAACTGGGAAACAAGCAACACAGCTGTAGCGGCTGTTAGCGGAACGGCGTCCGTCAAAGCGATCAATGTTGGCGCGACAAAAGTGTCCGGCGTCTATCAAGGCCATACTGTAGATATCCCTGTTATTGTCACGCCTAAGCTGAAATCGCTGATCGCTTCGACCAAGTCGGTACAGCTGGCCGTTGGAACGACTACCACCCTTTCCATTCAAGCGGATTATTATACGGGCAGCCCCGTTAATGTGACCGCCAGCGCCGTCTGGACTTCCTCCAAAACGAGCGTAGCCAAAGTGGAAGACGGTAAAATTACTGCCGTTGGCAAAGGCTCTGCATCGATCAAAGCTACGTTTGGCGGCAAAAGCGTTACGATTCGGGTAACTGTAAAATAATCGCTTAGACACGCTTGTTGAAAAATAAAAATCCCGTGTATCAAACGGCTATTAAAACCGTTTGATACGCGGGATTTTTTTGACTCGGAGCCTCATATTCACCCTTTATGGGTCAAAAAAAACGAAGCGGACGATAAATCGTCCAGCTTCGTTCTATGGTTTGAATTTAAGCGTAGTGGCAAGCTGCGAAGTGACCTTGGCTGATGTCCACCAGCTTAGGCTCGTCCGTTTTGCACTTCTCTGTCGCAATTGGACAGCGAGTGTGGAACTGGCAGCCTTTCGGCGGGTTGATCGGACTTGGCAAATCGCCTTTCAAGACGATACGCTCGCGCTCCGCCTCTACCTTTGGATCCGGAATCGGAATCGCAGACAGCAATGCGCGCGTATACGGATGACGCGGGTTGGCATACAACTCGCTGCTTTCAGCCATCTCGACAATTTTGCCCAAGTACATAACCGCAACGCGGTCACTGATATGCTTAACCATGGACAGGTCATGAGCGATAAACAGATAAGTCAGACCCATCTTACGCTGCAAATCCTGCATCAGGTTGACGACCTGAGCTTGGATGGATACGTCCAGCGCAGAGATCGGCTCATCGGCGATGATGAACTGAGGATCTACCGCAAGCGCACGAGCAATACCGATACGCTGGCGCTGACCGCCGGAAAACTCATGCGGATAACGAGTCGCATGATCCGCATTCAGGTTAACCAGGTCCAACAGGTTTTCGATCTTTTTCTTGCGCTCGGCTCTGCTGCTTACCAGCTTGTGGATGTCAAGCGCCTCGCCGATGATGTCGGAAACCGTCATCCGCGGGTTCAAAGAAGCGTAAGGATCTTGGAAGATCATTTGCATATTGCGGCGCAAAGCCTTCAGTTCGCCGCCACGAAGCTTGTAAATGTCTTTCCCGTCAAATGTCACGCTGCCCTTTGTCGGCTCGTACAGACGCAAAATCGTGCGTCCTGCAGTCGATTTACCGCAGCCGGACTCGCCTACGACGCCGACTGTTTCGCCGCGCTTGATATCAAACGAGATATCATGCACCGCTTTTAAAATATTTCCTTGGCCCAAGTTGAAAAACTTGCGCAAATCATTCACCTGAACTAATGGGGAACTCATACCGGCACCTCCCGGTTAGCATGAGGATGCAGCATCCAGCAAGCTGCCGCATGGGATTCGCTTCCCTTGATGGCATGCAAGTTTGGATCGTTGTCCACACATACTTTCATAGCCTCGTCGCAACGCGCGCAGAAGCTGCAGCCCGTCGGCGGCTTGATCAAATCCGGCGGAGTGCCCGGGATTGGAATAAGCGGCTCTTCTTTCTTCTGATCAAGGCGCGGCAAGGAACGAAGCAATCCGCGTGTGTAAGGATGCTGCGGATTGGAGAAAATTTCCCACTTCGTACCTGTTTCAACGATACGGCCAGCGTACATAACGATGACCCGGTCGCACACGTCGGCAACGACGCCAAGATCGTGAGTGATCAGAATGATGGACGTGCCCATCTTCTGCTGCAAATCTTTCATTACGCGCATAATTTGCGCCTGAATCGTAACGTCAAGAGCCGTCGTCGGCTCGTCCGCGATCAGCAAGGACGGATTGCAGGCCAGTGCAATCGCGATCATGACGCGCTGGCGCATACCGCCGGAGAACTGATGCGGGTATTGTTTGATCCGAGCCTCTGGATTAGGAATGCCAACTAGGTTAAGCATTTCAATCGCTCTGGCGGTCGCTTGCGATTTGCTTACGTTTTGATGCTTGATCAGACCCTCCATAATTTGGGAGCCTACAGTAAGCGTCGGATTGAGCGATGTCATTGGATCTTGGAATATCATGCCGATTTTGTTGCCGCGAACCGTCTGCATTTCCTTCTCGGACAATGTCAGCAGCTCTTGGCCCTCAAACTTCACGGACCCGTTCTTGATACGGCTTGGCGGCGACGGGTTCAGCCTCATAATGGATTGCGCCGTTACCGATTTACCGGAACCGGATTCGCCTACGATCGCGACAGCCTCACCCTTCTTCACATCGAAGCTAATATCGCGAATCGCTTGCACTTCGCCGGCGTATATGTCGAACGAAACACTTAGGTTTTTGACTTCCAACAAAGTCTTCATTGGCCATGACCTCCTCTCGGTTAAGCAATGTTGTTATTTTTTCAGCTTCGGATCGAATGCATCGCGCAGACCGTCTCCGAATACGTTAAAGGCAAAAATCGTCAAGCTCAGGAATAGAGCCGGGAAGAACAAACGCCATGGGTAGCTGAAAATGCCGCCTACGCCGTCGTCAATCATCGTGCCCCATGAAGCGACAGGCGACTGAACGCCAAGGCCCAGGAAGCTCAGGAACGCCTCTGTAAAGATCGCGCTCGGAATCGTCAGCGTGAGCGTAACCAGGATCGGTCCCATTGCGTTAGGAACCAAGTGACGGAAAATGATGCGCATTGCGCCTGCGCCCAAAGATTTCGACGCCAAGGCGTATTCTTGGTTTTTGAGCTGCATAATTTGGCCGCGGACAATCCACGCCATATTGATCCAGCCCGTAATGGACATCGCCACGATAATAGTGGTCAAACTAGGCTCCATCACGACAAGCAGCAAAATAACGACTAGCAAATGCGGAATGGAGTACAAAATTTCGGAAAAACGGTTCATGACCTCATCGACTTTGCCGCCGAAGTAACCCATGATTCCGCCGTAAATGATACCGATAATAAGGTCGATCAATGCGGCAACGACGCCGACAAACAAGGATACTTGAGCACCCTTCCAAATTCTTTCGAAAATGTCTCGGCCAAGATCGTCCGTGCCGAACCAATGCGTACCGTTAGGAGGCTGGTTCGTATTGGCCAGATTGTTCGTGAAATGATCATACGGCCAAATCAATGGTATAAAGATAGCTGCAATAATCATCGCAACGATCATCCAGAAGCCAGTCATAGCAAGCTTATTGTCAAGAAGCCTTATCTTGATATCCTGCCAAGCTGTCAAGCTCGCGCGGCTAACCGCATCGACGCGAACATCTTCTCTTTTCAGCTTTTCAAACATATCCGGCGTAAGGGAATCGGAACGTTCTTTTTCATTCAGGTTAGACATCTGTTATTTCCCCACCTTTCCGCCAGCGCGCATACGCGGATCAACCAGAACATAAGCAATATCCGCAAAGAAACGGCACACCATAAGAATGATGGCGTAGAAAATGGTAATGCCCATGATTAACGGGTAATCACGATCTATGACACTCGTAACAAAGTGCTTTCCGATACCAGGGATAGCAAAGATTTTCTCAACGACAACGGAACCTGTAATAATACCGGCAGTCAGGTAACCCAGGAATGTTACAACAGGAAGCATTGAATTCCGCAGAGCGTGCTTTGCAACGATAACGTATCCGGAAAGACCTTTGGATTTGGCAGTTTTAATAAAATCAGCGTTCAAAACTTCAATCATGGTCGATCTCAAAAGTCTTGCAATAAAGGCAATCGGCCCAGCAGCCAAAGCAATTGTAGGCAATACGTAATCCATCGGACCGTTCAAGCCGGCCACTTCAAACCAACCTAACTTTGTTGCCAAAAAATATTGCATAACAGGAGCTAACACGATACTCGGTACAGCAAGACCTATGACCGCTATAATCATGGCCAAATTGTCAATAAACTTACGATGATACATCGCTGCCAAAATACCTAAAACGCAGCCTACGACAACCGATGTCACAATCGCGGAAATACCCAGTCTAAGCGACGGTCCGAAAGATTGTTTGATCATCTTGTCAACGGATTGAAACTTTTTCTTCATGGAAATGCCCATGTCGCCCTTAAGCAGGTTTTGCAGGTACTTTCCGTACTGCACGTACAACGGCTTGTCCAGTCCGTAATACGCTTCCAAATTTTTCTGAACGGCCTCGCTTGTCGCTTTCTCCGATTGCAGCGGGCTGCCCGGGATAGCGTTCATTAGCAAGAACGTTGCCGTAACAAGCAAAAACAAAGAAATAACCATAAAAACAAACTTGCCTGTAATATAACGGAGCACACGATCACCCACTCTCTCACAATCTTTATTTGCATTTCAAAAGGGTATATATAGAGTGACTATATATACCCTTTTGGAAAAGTTACTCTAAGTTAGTCATTTAACAAGGTTAGGTGACCTATTTCTTGCTGCCGTTTACCCAGTCAAGGTGACCAGCGTAATCGGAGAATACGCCTTCGAAGCCAGGTTTAATCATCGTTACCGTCGTGTAGTAGTAAGTTGGCAATACAGCCATATCTTCGGAGATAGCGATTTTTTCTGCTTCAGCAAGTTGTTTCATTGTTTCTTCGGAAGAAGAAGCTACCAGAGAGTTGTCAAGAATTTCTGCAACTTTAGGGTTGTTGTACTTGCCGTCGTTGTTGCCGGATTTCGGGTGGATCAAGTCGTACGTGAAGTTGATTGGGTGGTTGATATCAGCGCCCCAGCCGGAACGTGCGATATCAAATTGACCCGCTTTTCTGGATTCCAGGAATGTACCCCACTCTTGGTTAGCCAGTTTTACTTCTACGCCAAGCGTTTTACGCCACATGTCAACTACAGCTTCAGCCAATTTTTTGTGGCCTTCGGAAGTGTTGTAAAGAAGCGTTACTTCAGGGAATGCTTTCAAGCCGCTTTCAGCCAAACCTTCAGCAAGAAGTTTTTTCGCCTCTTCAGCGTTTTCTTGGAAGAAGTTGTCTGGGTAAACTTCACGGAACGTTTTGCCTTCAGGACCGGTGATGCTTGGCGGTACAAGACCGTATGCCGGTTGTTGGTTTGCTTGTGCAACGTTGTCAATCAGGGATTGACGGTCCATTGCCATTGCGAACGCTTTACGCACTTTTACGTTGTTGAAAGGTGCTTTTGTTGTGTTGAACAGGTAGTAGTAAGTCGAAGCAACGGATGTTACTTCAGCTTTCTTCTCTTCGATCAACTTTTTAGTTTGGTCAGTCGGTACGGAACCGGCTTGAGCACCGATCCAGTCGATCTTGCCTGTTTCGAACATTTGGTAAACCGTATTTTCGTCTTCAACAAGGGAAATCGTTACTTTGTCGAAGTTGATGGAATCTTTGTTGTAGTAGTCTGGGTTCTTTTCAAGAATCAGCTTGTCGGAATGTGCCCACTCTTTCAGAAGGAAAGGACCGTTGGATACAATCGTAGCTGCTTCTGCTGCCCAGTCAGCCGCTTTTTCTACAGTAGCCTGGTGAACAGGCAAGTACGTGTAGTGGGAAAGAAGAGCTGGGAAGTAAGGAGCCGCAGTGTACAGCTTAACTTCAAGCGTCGTAGCGTCAACAGCTTTAACGCCTACTTGGTCAGCTGTAGCTTCGCCGGCGTTGTACTTCTCGCCGTTCTCAATGTAGAACAACATGTATGCATATTCGGAAGCTGTTTCAGGGTTCAAGCTGCGTTTCCAAGCAAACTCGAAATCATTTGCAGTAACGGGATCTCCGTTGCTCCACTTCACGTCGTCGCGAAGTTTGATTGTGTAAGTTTTGCCGTCTTCGGAAGCTGTAATTTCTTTTGCAATTGCGTTTTCTGGCTCGCCTTTAGTGTTCAGACGAGTAAGACCTTCATACAAGCCTGCAGCTACGATGCTGGACTGAGCGTCCGTCATCAATGCAGGGTCCAAGCTTGGCGGTTCACTTGCTAGCGTAAAACGGAACTCTTGAGGTGCTTTTGTCTCTCCACCACTGTTTGCGCCGCCGTTTTCCGCCGGTTTGTTGCTGTTGCCTGTGCAGGCAGCCAGCAGCATGCTGAAAGCAATTACAAGGACAAGCATAAAGTGCACTGGCTTTTTGAAATTTCCTTTCACCAACATCAACTCCCACTTTCTATATAATTTTGTTAAAACCTACAGTCAAGAGGTAAAACTAATAAAAAATCGGGATGTAACTAAAATTAACATGAAATATATATTTATTCGACGATAAACAATATACATCTTCATTTGACAAATTGTCAACAGGAGGATGACCTCAAATGTTTCCATCCGACGATTTTACTATCTCCTATTCCACAAATTTTATGAGTCATTTTCCTATTCCAGTGGCAGTCTGTACTCTTTACTGCATTAATACATATATGCATTAACACATAGTTGTGGTAACACTATTAAGCATTAATGCGCTTTTGTATTAATGCTTAGTTGCATTATCACAATTTAGCATTAATGCATACTCGCATTAATTCGACAGGTTTGCTTAAAATAATGGCTTCCCTCCGCTCCTAAGCGACTATCCGAAAACCGATTTTTTACGCGAATCTGCACTTTTCTTGTCGTTTATTGTCCTAATTTCGGTTACATAAAAGTAATATTATTCCACAATTATATAATAATATATTTATGAAATAAAAAAACACCGCTTCGGCCAATTCGGCCAAAACGGTGCTGTTACCGTGCTGTTTAACAATAAATAAATTAGTAAGTCATTGTAGGATACAGAGGGAATTTAGCTGTCAGATCGCTTACCATACCTTTGGCTTGCTCCAGAACGGAAGAATCCTCCGGATTTTTGAGCACAAGCGCGATCACTTCAGCAATCACTTTCATCGCTTCTTCGTTCATGCCGCGAGCTGTTGCCGCAGGCGTACCCAAACGGATGCCGCTCGTTACAAACGGACTGGTCGGGTCAAACGGGATTGCGTTTTTGTTGACGGTAATGCCTACGCTGTCAAGCACATGCTCCGCCGTTTTGCCTGTAATGTTCAGGTTGCGCGTATCGATCAGCATCAAATGATTGTCCGTACCGCCGGAAACGATATTGATTCCTTTGGCCAGCAATTCTTCGGACAATACTTTAGCGTTGCTGACCACTTTTTGCGCGTACACTTTAAAGGAAGGATCAAGCGCCTCGCCAAATGCAACCGCTTTGGCCGCAATAATGTGCATAAGCGGACCGCCTTGAGTTCCAGGGAATACGGCTTTGTCGATCGCCTGCGCCCATGCTTTTCTGCAAAGAATCATGCCGCCGCGAGGTCCGCGAAGCGTTTTATGTGTAGTCGTCGTGACAAAATGAGCATGCGGCACTGGGTTTGGATGCAAACCGGCAGCAACAAGACCGGCGATATGCGCCATATCGACGAAGAACAAAGCTCCCACTTCATTTGCGATTTGGCCCAGCTTTTCAAAATCGATAATGCGCGGATAAGCGCTCGCTCCCGCAACGATCATGCGTGGACGATGCTTGAACGCAAGCTTGCGAACTTCTTCATAGTCGATTGTAAAAGAATCCTCTTGCACGCCATACGCCACAAAGTTGTACAGCAAGCCGGATGCGTTGACCGGGCTGCCGTGCGTCAAGTGGCCGCCATGCGCGAGGTTCATGCCAAGGACGGTATCTCCCGGCTTAAGAGCCGCCAAATAAACGGCCATGTTCGCCTGTGCGCCGGAATGCGGCTGAACGTTCGCATGCTCCGCGCCAAACAGCTCTTTCGCACGGTCGCGCGCGATGTCTTCCACGATGTCGACATGCTCGCAGCCGCCATAGTAGCGTTTGCTTGGATATCCTTCGGCATATTTGTTCGTCAATACCGAACCCATTGCTTCCAATACAGCTTCGCTTACGATATTTTCCGATGCGATCAATTCAATATTGTCGCGTTGGCGCTGAAGCTCAAGGCCTAAAGCTTTTAGTACATCCGGATCTTGCTTGCGTAGGTTTTCCACTTTAAATTCCTCCTTAGAATAATGGCTTTGTATATTAGCGTCTGAACCGCCTCATTTTCCAATTTCGGCAAGCTCGTAAACGCGCAATCACTTTATTCGCAAAGGTGTGCGGACTGATTCAAATCGAGACGAAACTCTTCGCGGTAAACGGCTCTTTCTCCGCCAATCAGCTTAGGTCTTGTGACGGCCATCGTCACATGCGCGCTGCCAATCGTCTTGATCGAAGGCCGAACCGGTACGGCTACCCGCTTCAAATGCATTCCGATAAACGTATCTCCGATATCGATTCCGGCATGCGCCTCTATTTTCTCCACCAGACAGGGCCGCTCCAGCTTGGCATAGGCATAAGCCGCCATAGAGCCTCCGGCTTTCGGTACGGGGACTGCTTGAACGAATTCCAGGTTATATCGGAGGGCTGTCGCCTCGTCCATCACAAGCGCCCGGTTCAAATGCTCGCAGCATTGGAACACCGGAACAAACGGAATTTGCCTCTGCACCGCCTCAATTCCCGCATAGATAGCGGCTGCTGCTTCAAGCGCGCCAGCCGTGCCGATACGTTGCCCAAGCACCTCGCTAGTGCTGGCGCCAACGACCAGAAGCTGGTCCCCGCCAAGCTTGCCCGCCAAAACTAACTCATGCAAAACCGTCTCAACCTGAACGGCAACATGCTTGAGCGCCTCAAAATGCTCTAAACTCATTTCTGCTCCTCCTTCTCTTAAATAAACCGGAGAGTTAGGGACGGGAGGAAAATTGTTTTTCGAGCTGCATCACTTTATTGACGCGCCCGACATGGCGTTCTGCCTCCGAAAACGGAGTCTCCAGCCAAATTTTAACGATTTCTGCGGCAACTCCAGGTCCGATGACTCTCTCGCCCATAGCCAGCACGTTTGTATCGTTATGCTCTCTTGTCGCTTTGGCCGAAAACATATCCTGAACCAAAGCACAGCGGATGCCCGGATACTTGTTTGCAGCGATGGACATGCCGATGCCCGTACCGCAAATCAGAATGCCCCGATCCACCTCGCCGCTTGCTACTTTCTCGCATACTGGCAGAGCATAGTCGGGATAATCGACGGACTGCTCGCAGCTACAACCCACATCAACAATTTCATGACCCAACGATTTCATAATAGGTACAAGTTCATCCTTCAAACGATAGCCGCCGTGATCGGCGCCAATGGCAATCTTCAACATGAACACCCGCTTCCATAGCTTGTAGTAAAAAGTCCTTCGCCAGCGGCAAACAACCCTATGGTGCTAGTATACCTTTTTCCTCGAAAAAAGACGAAAAAAAGAGCAAGACATGCTTCTTTAAGCATGTTGCTCTTTGCCCAGGCGACCGGCCGTATGTTCCGATGCTCCACCGTGGTTATCCCACTTCCGTCGCCAGTTACATCGGAAACCTCATATGTCTTCTTCATAATAGCTCAATTATACCGAGAAAGCAATGATTAAACGCCGCGCCAAGCTATCTTTTGGACAGCTTGTCCAGCAGCTTGCGGATCGACTCCTCAATCTCGCGCGAGCAGCTGTCATAGACCGATTGGGTACCGCCGAACGGATCGGCAATGTCGAAACTTGGAATTCGGCGCTCCAATTCCAGCAGGCGCTGCCTCTGCTGATCACTCAGCTGCTGGCCAAGCGCTCCTTTCATTTGAAGCTCCGTATATAGACCCTCGAGTTCCAGTATGTCTGCCAAAACTTTTTGGTCCTGATAGGCATACTCTTTCAGGGTAAATGTTTTCTCTACCGCTTCGGGATGCCAATGAAGCAAATCCCGCTTGTGGCCCGATGTCATCGTAAGAATGAGATCGGCCCAGTCAACAGCTTCGGACGTAAGCGCTCTGGAAACGCCCGAATGTTGAATATCCCGTTGCCGAAGCGCCGCAATCGAATTCGCGGATACCGGCAGTCCGTCGATAGTCGATACGCCCGCCGAGCGGACGGCTACGGTAACGCCTCTTTGCGAGGCCATATTTTTAAGATGAGCTTCCGCCATCGGTGATCGGCAAGTGTTGCCTGTACAAATGAATAAGATACGCTTCATAGCGCACGCCCTTTCTTTTGCAGGATATTCAAAAAATAAACACAACGCCAAAGACGAGCAAAATCGCTCCGCCGCAAGCCTCGCCGTATTCCCCGAGCTTACCGCTTACCTTTCTGCCGAGCAGTAGGCCAAGCATGGACATCACCCCGCCAAAAAAGCCGAACAGCAATATTGTAAGCCATAAATCGGCTGAAAACATCCCCATCGTCACGCCAACGGAAAAAGCGTCTATGCTGACGCTGAGAGCGAGTACAAACAAGCCTATCGAAGACCGGTAATCGAAGGCTCCCGCGTCTTCCCCTTTAAACGAGCTGTAGATCATATGCCCGCCGAGAAGAACGAGCAGCACGCCTGCGGCCGTAGTCGCTACATTTCCCAATAAGCCGCTCACCAGTTGACCCGTCAGCATGCCTCCCACCGGCATAACGATGTGGAATGCGCCGATGGTCAATCCCAGCTTCAATATATCCTTCAGCCTTATTCCTTTTAGGCCAATCCCAAGCCCAAGCGAAAAGGCATCGAAGCCAAGCGCCATCGCAATAATGAGCAGCGTTATAAACTGTCCAGCATACGCACTAGCATCCATACCCAATCTCTCCCCCATGTCCGCCCGCACTCTTTAACCAACATATGCGGACAGGAGGACAAACAGACTACTTGTCAGAGGAGCAGCGGGACGCAGGGGGCTGCTTCATTCGTTTTTTAAACTTTGACGAAACGGCCTCCGGCCGCCTTTTTCAATCGGTTCATCAATGCTCCGCCGATTCCGCCCGAAGGGGCCGATTCCGCCCAAATTCGTTCGATCCCGGCCTCGTCAAAAGCCCGAAGCATGGCGTACAGCCGGTGAGCCGCCTCCTCCAGCTTGACGGAGCTCCCGAAGTCGAGCACTAAATCCGCTTTATAATGGGAGAGGTTTTCACTAAAAGCGAGAACTCCGCAAGTTTGGCCGTTTCTTTGGGCGGCCTCGGTTTGCCCCGCTATATAAGCGGCGACGGCATCAGGCGCTCCATCGACAATGGCAAGCTCGCCCTTTGGAGCATAGTGGGTATATTTCATTCCTGGCGAACGGGGCTTCTCTGCCTCTTCTTCCGCATCGACCGCACCGATGAGCTCCACCTCCGGGAAGGCTTGCCGGATATCCTCTTCCGTCACTCCGCCCGGTCTCAAAATACGAACAGCTCCGTCCTCCAGTTCAAGCACCGTTGATTCCAAGCCGACCCCGGTTGCTCCGCCATCAATAATGCCCGCAATTCGTCCATCCAGGTCTTCGATCACATGGCTTGCTAACGTAGGGCTCGGCCTGCCTGAACGGTTGGCGCTGGGAGCGGCTACCGGACAGCCTGCAAGCTTAATCAGCTCTAGGGCGAGGGGATGATCCGGCATTCGAACCCCAACAGTAGACAAATTTGCCGTTACTAAAGGGGAGAGCACGCCTGAGCGAACCGGCAGCACGATCGTCAGCGGGCCCGGCCAAAAGCGGTCCATCAGCCGCTTCGCCAAATCCGGATAAGGCAGCAACAGCTCGTTCAACTGCTGGACGTTTGCAATATGAACGATCAGAGGATTGTCGGACGGCCTGCCCTTCGCCGCAAAAATGCCGGCAACAGCTTCGCTGTTTCTAGCATCCGCTCCAAGTCCGTATACCGTCTCCGTAGGGAAAGCGACAAGCCCGCCCTCTCTTAACACATCCGCCGCCGCTTGCAAGGACGGCTCCGACTGCTTGTTATGTTCGTTATGATTCCATTCTTTTGCTTCCCATATTGAAGTTGTATTTGCCATGTCTATTCAATCCTTGTTTAAGATCGCATTTATTCGTATCCTACTCATATACTTCGCTATTATAGCATATAACGGGCCTAATCCAACCGGGCTATAGCCAAGCTGCTAGCGGGGGAGGACCTTGTTCCTGACTAGTCAAAAAGGCGCCGCCCTCCCGATGAACGGTTGGAACTTAGCGCCTCTACTCTTTAGAACAAAGATTTGAACCATTTGATCAAAGAATCTATGAGTTCCACAAGAAAGAATTTCGCCTCTGGAGCTTCACCTTGTTGACCCGCTGCCGAATCGGCTTTAGCTTCCGATTTAACGGGTTCGGCTTTGGCTGCATTGTTCACTTGGTCGGCTTGCGCTGATGCGGCTGCCGTTTCCTTCTCTGCGGAAGCAGCGGACGCTTCTCCTGTAGTCGCATCGATGAAGCACAGCGGAGGGAACAGCACACACCACCAGTTTTGCCCTTTTCCTTCGCCGATCGTAACGAGCAGAGCTTCATATTCGCCTGCCGGATACACTTTGCTTCCGTACATTTTGGTCGGAAACTCTACCATGCCGAGCTTGGCGGACGAATCATAGGCGAATCCCCTGCTGGACAATACAGCCTGAACAATGGACTCCACTTCAGGTAGCTTCGACTGGATCGTTGCCCGCGCTTCTTCAATCGTCTGCGGCCCTGTAGCCCAGCTATTCATCGCTTTGACAATTTCATCGCGAACAATACGTTTAACCAACTGATCGGAAGGACTGTCGGAATTGGCCAAAATGCGCAGGCGGATCGCCTCCTCAGGAATGCCGCCTTCCACTACGGCAGCGTCCATTTTGCCCGCTTCCCAGCTCATAATCAAAACAAACAAAACCATTATAATTAAACCGTAAGATTTGCGGTATGGAATTCTATAGGGCTTAAAGGTTAACGAAGATGAACGAATAGGATATAATTGGGAATAAGTACGGGACATGACACAAGCTCCTCTCGCGCATCTGCCGATGCGTCTGCTTGCGTTCCGGAACGTCTCTATCCGTCATTATGTCCGCCTTGCGCTTTCTATAAACCTATTAGGCTATTAATTTTAAAAAATCATTTTGCGAGAGGAGGCTTGTTATGTTTTCCACGCCAATCTATGAAACTTATAAACCTTTTCTATTGAGTCTGGCCTACCGCCTGCTAGGCTCATTCAGCGACGCCGAAGATATTGTGCAGGATGTGTTCGCCGATTATTTTCAATTGGAGGACGGGTCCGTCGCCCATGAAAAAGCTTATCTCGCCCGGATGGTAACCAATCGTAGTCTTAACACGCTCGGTTCCGCGCGTAAACGAAGGGAAACCTACGTCGGCAATTGGCTGCCGGAGCCTACAGTCGCTTATGGAGCAGCCATTTCAGGCGACCCGGCAGCCCATTTGGAAAGAAACGAATCCGTCACCTATGCGATGCTCGTTATGCTGGAGCAACTAAGCGCCATAGAGAGGGCCGTTTTTATTTTGAGGGAAACATTCCATTTCGACTACTCCGACATTGCCTCTATTGTGGACAAATCGGAGGCCAATTGCCGCAAACTGGCGAGCAGAGCCAAAGAAAAACTCGGTACAGCTCCCGATACTCCGCCATTCCGTCATGCAAAAGCGGATGCGCTCGCCGAAGCCTTTATCCAGGCGGCAAATACAGGAGATACCGAATCGTTGATCGGTATGCTGAAGGAGGATGCTGTAATGGTGTCCGACGGAGGCGGCAAAGTGCGAGCAGCGATTTTCCCTATTTGGGGACGCGACCGGATTACGGCTTTTTTCCAAGGCTTATTTCGCAAAGGTACGCTTGGAAGTCATTATGTCCCTGCGATTGTAAGCGGGCAATCCGGACTGCTGCTGATGAACGAGGGCCTGCCAATCAAAGTGATGACGTTCGAATGGGATGCGAAGGGCGAGCAAATTGAAAAAATTTATTTCGTAGTCAACCCCGAAAAGCTGAATCATGTCACAAACGATAATCCTATTTTGTCTTAAAAGTATAGCCGCCAACAAGGACGGCATTACAAAGAAGACGGGAGAGGATTTACTATGCAAAACACTAAACAAACACGGATCAACTTATTTCAGGAATTGCCAAAAGGATATGAGGCTATGCTCGGCCTTGAAAAGTACGTAAGATCGTCCAGCCTGGAAAAAAGCTTATATGAGCTGGTAAAAATACGAGCTTCCCAAATAAACGGCTGTGCCTTCTGCATCAATATGCATACGGTGGAGGCACGTAAGGATGGCGAATCGGAAAAACGTATTTACGCTCTAAGCGCGTGGAGGGATACTCCTTACTTCACAGAACGCGAACAAGCGGCGCTTGCCCTAACGGAGGCCGTAACGCTTATCTCTCATAACCATGTTCCAGACGAGGTGTATAACGAGGCAGCCCGCCACTTTAGCGAGCAAGAGCTCGGAGATTTGATTCTGGCCATCGTAACGATTAACGGCTGGAACCGCATTGCGATTGCAACCGGCCGGATGCCGGACTAAGCGGAACGGTAAAAACGTAATAAAAAAAGAGTTGCCTTGGAAGATCGTTTGAACTGCGGCCCCCATGCGGGTCGCAGTTCATGTCTTCGGGCAACTCTTTTTTGATCAAGAGCCAGAGCGCACGGCAATGATATGCCGCTCAATCCCGCTATAGTCGGTTATGATCCGAATTTGATCCCAAACGCCCATTTGCCGCATCAGCTCCGCCACGATGCGCGGCTGCCCAATGCCAAGCTCGAACGCCACGATGCGCGGCATGGAAGCTAGCAGCGGCAGCTGCTCCAGCATGCGGCGGTACGGGTCCAGCCCGTCCGCCCCGCCTTCCAGCGCGAGATGCGGCTCATAGTCCCGCACCTCGCGCTGCAGCCCCTCCATATCCGCCGACGGAATGTACGGCGGATTGGACACTAGAACGTCGACGCGCGTTCCGCCGTCGACGGCAGTTCCGCCGCGCCCCGATGCAATGAGGGGCGCGAGCAGGTCGCCCTGCGCGAATGCGAGGCGGCCCGCCGCTCCATGGCGGGCCGCATTCGCGCGGGCGACCTCAAGCGCGTCCGGCGACAGGTCGGACGCGCACACGCGCCAGCGTGGACGCTGCGCAGCAAGCGTCACGGCGATGGCGCCGCTGCCGGTGCCGACGTCGAGTACCGTCGGCACGGCAGCGCCCCCGGCGATGGCAACTCCGTCTTCGGTTGCCATTGCCGCTTCGACAGATCCACTCCCCGCTTCGGTTGCCATTCCCGCTTCGGTCCCTTTGCTCTCTCCACTCAAACCTTCGGCCGTTTCGAGAAAATGAGTCTCCGCTCCCGCAGGCCATAACCGATCGGCCTCCTCCATTACCGCCTCTACGAGCAGCTCCGTTTCGGGCCGCGGGATCAGTACGGCAGGCGTCACGGCAAAGGGACGCCCGTAAAACCATTCCTCGCCGATCACATATTGCAGAGGCTCGCCAGTCGATCGACGGCTGACAAGCTCCACCCATTGCTCGCCTTTATCCTCCGGGAAAGGGTCATGCCACGCCAGCAGCAAGGCCGCGCGATCGAACCCCAGCACATGCATAAGCAAGCGCTCAGCATGATGGCGGCCGTCTTCAACCCCTTGCTCCGTAAGCCAGTCTCCGGCGCGGTCCCGCACCTGCCGCATTGTCATTGGCAAAACAAACCAGCTATGCCTTGCACGCGCATCGTTTTCATTCATTCCCGGTATTCCTCCTTCACCTTTGTTGCTAATAAATAGAACCCGCTGCAATAAAAAAAGCCAGACAGCCCCCGCTGTTATTAGCAGCGCGCGGCAGTCCGGCCTATTCACAAATTAGCTTCCCATTCCTTCGCGTTCCATCAAATCCGCTTGCTCTGCAATCGAGAGCGAAGAAATGATATCGGCGATGTCCCCGTTCATGACGGAATCCAAACGATGAAGCGTCAAGTTGATACGATGATCCGTTACGCGGCTTTGCGGGAAGTTGTACGTGCGAATCCGCTCGCTGCGGTCGCCCGTTCCCACTTTGCTCTTGCGCTCTCCGGCATACTTCGCTTCTTCCTCTTGGCGTTTAATATCATAGATCCGGGCACGAAGCACTTGAAGCGCCTTCGCCTTGTTGTCGTTCTGGGATTTTCCGTCCTGACAAGTCGCCATAATGCCGGTTGGCACATGAAGGACCCGTACGGCCGATTTGGTCGTGTTGACGGACTGACCGCCCGCGCCGCTGGAGCAGAACGTATCGATCCGAATATCTTTGTCCAAGATTTCAACTTCCAAATCTTCAATCTCCGGCATAACCGCAACCGTCGATGTCGACGTATGAATGCGCCCGCCGGATTCCGTAACCGGAATACGCTGTACGCGATGCGCACCGCTTTCGTACTTGAGCTTGCTATACGCGCCTTTGCCGTTGATCATGAACGTAACCTCTTTGAAGCCTCCGAGATCGCTTTCGCTGTAATCCATCAGCTCTACGCGCCAGCCTTGGGCATCCGCAAACTTCGTATACATGCGGTACAACTCGTAAGCGAACAAAGCCGCTTCGTCCCCGCCTGCAGCGCCGCGAATTTCCACGATCACGTTTTTGTCATCGTTAGGGTCCTTCGGCAGAAGAAGAATACGAATCTTCTCCTCCAGCTCCGTTTTGCGAGTGGACAGTTCCTCAATTTCTTCTTTTACCATCTCGCGCATTTCATCGTCCAGCTTCTCGCCCTGCATCAGCTTGGCGTCATCCAGCTGCTCGGAAACCTGCTTATATTCCGTATAGGCGTCAAATGCCTCTTGTAAATCGGACTGCTCCTTGGATAGGTCTCTAAGCCGCTTCGGATCGCTGGCCACGTCCGGATCGCAAAGGAGCTCGCTTAGTTTCTCATATCGGTCGGCGAGTGCTTGTAATCGGTCAAACACGTTTAGTCACCTCTGTTTATTCCTTTAAGATATACAATATTATATCACAACGTTTAAAGTGTATCGACAATCGGTTTTTAACAATGACTTCTCTTCATATTTTATCCACAAATCGCCACAAAAATATCCACAACTTTATACACAGGCTGTGCACATCTTGTCCACACTAAACTTTTCCAAGTAAAAAGAACGCCGGAAGCCGCCTTATGCGAAGCGTCCCAAACGTTCTTCCACAGCCCGTACTTGGGCTCCATTTGTGTTCTATACGTTAAAACGGAAATGCATAACATCGCCGTCGCGCACAACGTAATCTTTTCCCTCAAGTCTCAGTTGACCCTTCTCGCGAGCAGCCCCCATCGAGCCGGCAGCAGCCAGATCGTCAAAGGATACAACTTCCGCCCGAATGAAGCCACGTTCAAAGTCGGTATGGATAACGCCTGCCGCTTGCGGCGCTTTCGTGCCCTGGCGAATCGTCCAAGCGCGAACTTCCTGTACGCCAGCCGTAAAATACGTGTAGAGGCCAAGCAGCTTATAAGCCGCGCGAATCAAACGGTTAAGACCGGATTCCGCCATGCCCAGCTCTTGCAGGAACATTTCCTTATCCTCGCCTTCCAGCTCGGCAATCTCCGACTCCACTTTTGCGCTAATTGGAACCACTTCCGCGCCTTCCTCTGCCGCAAACTTGCGGACGATTTGAACATATTCGTTAGCATCGGAATTGGCAGCTTCCTCTTCGCTTACATTCGTAGCGTAAAGAACCGGCTTCATCGTCAGCAAATGCAAGTCGCGCACAAGCAGCTTCTCGTCTTCCGTCAGCTCCAGGCTGCGGGCAGGTTTATCATTGTATAGAGCTTCTTTCAGACGCTCAAGCACTTCCACCTCTTGAGCTACCTTCTTGTCGCCGCCCTTTAAGTTTTTGCGCGAACGCTCGATCTTCTTCTCAACGGAATCCAGATCGGCCAAAATCAGCTCCAAATTAATAACGGTAATGTCGCTGATCGGATCTACTTTGCCCGCGACATGAGTAATATTCTCGTCCTGGAAGCAACGAACCACGTGTACAATGGCATCCACTTCGCGAATATGAGCCAAAAACTTGTTGCCAAGCCCTTCGCCTTTGCTCGCTCCCGCTACAAGTCCGGCAATATCTACAAATTCAAATGCGGTAGGAACGATGCTTTTGGGCACAACAAGCTCTACCAGCTTGTCCAGACGCTGGTCCGGCACCTCAACGACACCTACGTTTGGATCGATTGTACAAAATGGATAGTTTGCCGATTCAGCACCAGCCTGCGTAATTGCGTTGAACAAAGTCGATTTGCCGACGTTTGGAAGACCGACGATCCCTGCTTTCAAAGCCATGTATGAGACACTCCCTATTATCCGAAAAGTAAACAACTCCCGTCATTATACCCCAGCCGCCCCCACATTGAAAGTGCCAACCGTTTCCCTCCCCCGAATGCCGGCGTCCGCTCTGGCTATACTATTCGAAGCAAGGAGGTGAACTCAGCAATGGAAAATCAAAACCATAAAGGAAACTACAAAGGCACGACCAACATGAAAGCCAAAAACCAAGACATGGCGTTTGTGAACGACAACGTAGAAGATGCAAAATCGGTTACTAACTTCTCCAATAAAAAGAAGGACAATGATTAGATTAATGATTGATATCGCAAAATAAACAAAAGAAACCACGCTTAACAACTGTGGTTAAGCGTGGCACATTTATTTTTATGACAAAGAGACCTGATATGAAAAGTTTCTAACTGACCGTGTAACTTCTTTCATTCGATCTTTCAAAATCGTTAAGAACCGTGTTAATTATTTCACCATTTGTGATCTGGAACTTAAATTTATAAAATATTTTTTTAGTTCCGGTCGATCTAGCTATATCGGTCGGTACTCTCACATCAAAATCAAAATTAATGCCGTCATTTTCTGAATTCAGCTTATCGCCGCTTTTCAATGATAGCTTATATCCACGTAGAGAATTGCCGAATACAAGATTGTTGTCAGAAACCTTTGTATGATAATTAATGACATTTCCACTTGAACTCGTCGATTTGTAAGTGAAGGCTCCAAAAATAGCAGCAGCGGATTGAAAGGCTGTTCCAATAGGCAAAACCCCAACCAATGCGGCCCAATTAACCGCTATTGATCCGCTATTAACTGTTGCATCACGATCAACCCGACTTATTATGTTCGAATTACCTGCAGCAAGGCCTACTTCTACAGATACATTCCTTAAATCCCATCCGTCTCCGGTACTGTGCAATTGGATAACATTTGTAGACGCTACATACATGTATTGTGCTTCTGTCACGATCCTCAAATCAATTGTCCCTGTTTTTACTGTAGAAGTGGAGATAATCGTATCCGGTGCTGTGCTAACCAATGACCATTTCACTAATTTTGTCCACCGATTACCTGTTCCGACAGGATGCTCAATGGTCTCCCGATAATAACCATATGAATCATCGCTATATCGATTAGTGCCAACAAGAGTGAAAGCGGTAATAGGTACTCCTGGTACTGGAGATGTTAATGACGCAATTACCGCGTTTTGCGTTTCATTTTTATTTAAAGAATTATTTAATTGAATTTTATCCGTGTAATCAAAAAACCAACTTTCTAAATGAATAAGCTTGTCAATCACTTTCGAATCCAATTTCGCTGTTGTAATTGCTGTATTTTTTACCTTGTTAAGATCCACTTCACTAGGCAAGCTTTCTTCGATATAAATAATTTGATTAGTGCTGGTGTTCTTTAAAGCCAGCTTCAAAACCGGTTGATTGCTCAAATGTTGATTCATCGGAAGCAGCAAGTCGTAAATGGCTCTCTCTTCGATTACAAAACTTAAAAACTGAAGTTCAGAGAGTGCTTCAAAATCTATAGTGATGGAATTGGCTCCTTTAAGCAATTCGCTGTGAGAGGAATAGACCGTTCCTTTTGCAGAAAGATTAAATGTCTGTCCATCCAGCTTTACGTTCAAGTTTATAGAAGCAGCTGCGTTGTCACTCTTAAAACTAGTAATGCTAACGAGATCCTTTACTCGATCACTCTCAGATACGGTTCTTATCTTTCCATCATAAATAACGCCAGACAAAGACTTGCCCTTTAACGGAGAGGCTGATACGGAATGAACGGGTAATAAGATAATTGCAAGCATCAAAAGAGAAATAATAGAACGATTAATCATGAATAGTACCTCCATTTTCTAGGATGATTTTTATAAAATGCTTGTGATTCGAACATTCACCTCCAAAAATTCCGAATTTCACTACACCCATATGTTATCATATATCCTATTATTTGGAAACAAATTTATGTAGTAGAGTGAGAGGTTCCTCTTAAACAAAACTCCTGAACAAAAAAATGCACCTCTGCAATGAATGTAAAAGAGGTCATTAGACCGCTTCTACTATTCATCATAGAAGTGCATTTGTTGAAACTAATGGCTAGACGATTAGCCCTTTACAGCGCCCTCTGTCAAACCTTGCTCGATATACTTGGAAACGAAAAGGTAGACGATCAGTACCGGAACGACTGTCAGCGCGACCGCTGTAGCCATCAAACCGAAGTCTGTACCGTATTGGGAGCTGATCTCAGCCAGCAAAGCTACGATCGGACGAACCGATTCTTTGTTAACGAAGATCAGGGACGAGAACAAATCGTTATACGACCACAAGAACACGAAAATCGACGCCGAAGCGAAAGCCGGTCTTGCAATCGGAAACAGAATTTTAACAAACATCGTCCAGCGGTTACAGCCGTCGATGAAGGCTGCTTCTTCCAACTCTTTCGGAATAGTGGCCATGTAGCCCGCCAATACCAAAATCGCAAATGTCAGATTGCCTGCCGTCTGCGGGAAAATAAAGCCGACATAAGTATTAACAATTTTCCATTGGATCAGAAGCTCATAAATCGGAACAACCGTAGCAAAAGCTGGAATCAGCAAGCTAGCGTATAGAATGGAAAACAGCACTTTTCTACCGCGGAACTGGAAGCGGGAAAGAACGTAAGCGGCAAGACCGCCGAACAGCAACACAAGCAACACGCTGCCACCGGACATGATCAAGCTGTTCAAATAGCTTTTTCCAACGTTAATCCGGTCAAATGCAGTTTCATAGTTGATCAAAGTCGGATTAAAGGCAATTTTAAACGAACTGTTCATAACGTCGCGGGAAACTTTAAACGAGTTATTCACAATCCAGAACATGGAGTAAATCGTCGTTAGAGCCCAAGCAAACAATACAGCATAAACGGCAGTCATGCCTAAGCTGAATTTGCTTCTTCTCTTCACTTTATAGACTTGTTGCGCTCCTTTAACTGATTGCATAAACGTACACCCCTAATACCAGCTTAGTATGTGATTTCATCTCTTTTAAGAAGACGGTTCGCGAGCAGAGACAGCAGTACGCCGAATACTACGATGTAGATGGCAATCGTCGAGCCGTAACCGAAGTTTTGGTCGACCAAAGCTTTTTTGTACATGTAAGTACCGAGTACTTCCGTACCGTTTTGTCCGCGTGTCAGGACGAAAATAAATTCGAACACTTTGAGCGTACCTGTAATTGCCAGTGTAATAACAACTTTGATATCGCTCATAATAAGCGGAATCGTCAGCAGGAATGTTTTCTTAACGCCTGTGATGCCTTCCAGCTTAGCCGCTTCGTAAAAGTCGGATGGAATCTTGGACATTGCGGTCAGGAACAGTACGAAGTAGAAGCCTACATAATGCCAAACAGTCGGAATGGCTACAGCTTTCAGCGCCATGCTTTCATTGAGCCAGTTTATTTTGTCTAAACCAAGGTTTTGCAAAAGCGTATTGAGCAAGCCGAATTGAAAATTATAGAACAGCACGAACAGCAATGCGATCGCCGTACCGGAGATGACTACCGGGAAGAAAAATACAGTCCGGAAAAAGCCCTTGCCCCAAGTAATATTGTCTACAAGCACAGCAAGCAACAACGCAATGCCAACCTGGAATACGATAACATACAGCATCAATTCCAATGTATGAAGCGTAGCAGCGCCGAGCAGTTCGTCTGAGAACATTCGCGCGTAATTGTCAAAGCCTACAAATGTTTTGCTCGTAAATCCTTTAGTTCTGAAAAAGCTCAAGTAAATACTTTTGAAAAACGGGTAATACAGGAAAACCGACATAAACGCCGCCGCAGGCAGCAGAAACATCAAGATATACTTGCGATCGCCCTTCATCATTTATCACCTTTGATGTTTATTTTTCAACGCAAGGTTTGGAAATGATGACGCCGCCCTTGAATCAGAGGGGCGGCGACTATCATACGGTTGCGTTACCTAGTTGAATCGATTTGTTGCTTATTACTTGCTGTTTGCAAGCTCGATTTCGCGAGCCGCTTCAAGCGCTTCTTTAGGAGTTTTCTTGCCTGTAACAACTGGCTGGATGTTCGCACGGATTGTGGAGAACGTCTCAGGAGTCAATTTGGAGTCAACTGGAGCTACAACTGCAGTTGCTTCGGATACCATTTTGAAACCGTCAAGAACCGCTTGTGTCAAACCTTCAGGTTGTACGCCAGCTGCTGCAGGAGTACCGCCGTTAGCTTGAGAGATGTTCTTGATTGTTGCAGGGGAAGTCAGGTGTTTCAACAAAGCGATTGTAGCTTCTTTTTTAGCTGCATCGTCGAAAGCTGCTTTGGATACGTAGAAACCAGTACCAAATCCGCCTACAACTTCTTTGCCTGTGCCTGCGCCGCCTGGGATAGCAGGGAAAGGAAGAACAGTTGTGTTAGCTTTAGTGTCGTCTTTCAGACCGCCGATAGCCCACGATCCTTCAAGAACCATTGCTGCAAGACCTTCGGAGTAGTAGTTAGCTGCCATGCCAAGGTCGATTGTTGCAGCGTCTTCTGGGAATGCGCCAAGATCATACAGTTCTTTCATAGCTGCAAGACCTTTCTCCCAGTTTGGATCGATGCCGTCTTTCAGACCTTTTGCTTGACCTTCTGCACCAGCTGCTGCAAGCACGAAGTGCTCGATCAGGTAGTGGGATTGGTCAAATGGACCGGACAAAGGAATGATTCCTTTTGCTTTGAATGCAGTTACAGCTGCTTTCAATTTCTCCCAGTCAGTTGGAAGCTCAACGTTGTTGTCAGCGAAAAGCTTTTTGTTAACAAGAAGACCTTCGAAGAAACCTGTCAAAGGAATAGCATATGTTTTGCCGTCTGGCGATGCTTTCTTAGTGAACTCAAGAGCTGCTGGAGCGAAACCGTCTTTCCATGCTTTGTCAGCGTCAAGAACTTCGTCAAGAGCTGCAACTTTACCGGAGTTGATGATTTCGTTAGCGTCAGCGCCGACGAAGTAGAACAGCAAGTCAGGCTCGTTGCCGCTTGTCATATCTGTGTTTACTTTTGTTCTGAAGCCGTCGTCGTTTGCAGACATTACGTCGTTGTTGATTTTTACATGCGGGTTAGCTTTCTCGAACTCTGTAAGAGCGTTTTGGAAAGCTTCACGAGCCGCGTCAGTTCCTCCGAATGTGGAGAATACGCGCAGGTTTACGTTTTCTGGAGCTTTGGATGGCTCAGACGACTCGGATGGCGATGCGGATGGCGTAGTGCCGCTGTTTTTGTTGCCGCCGCCGCAAGCTGCCAGGAACATCGTCATCATGAGAACCAAGCTAAGTAGCGTCAATGCTGATTTCTTCACTTTGTAAATCCCCCTTAGTGTTATTAGGACCAATATTCGGGTAGTATGCCCACAGTCCAATTGCCCTACACTCAAAATGTTAGGACAAATAGACTGGTTGGTCAACGGCTTAAGGGGCGTTTTCGGGGGGACATTCCTCTAATTCAGTGGGGGACATTCATGTGAAAATGAGGGGGACGTTTCTCTGAAAAAAGGGGGAAATTTATAGCATAACAAAAGGAGCGATCCCCCGGCTGGAACCGCCCGCTCCTTATTCACTCTATTCTAATATATCCAATTAAATGCGCAAAGGCGTTTCCGACAGCTCCGCCCGCTTCTGCAAATACCTGAAAAACGCAATGGAGGCCTCGGCTCTCGTCACTTTTTTGTTGGGCAAAAACTTGCCTTCCGATAAACTCATGATCTTCAGACCGACCGCGATCGCCGCCTGGCCTTTGTTCTGAATATCCGCGGAATCCTTGAATTGTACCCTGAACAAGTGGTCGTAATTGGCAAGAGAATTGTATCCCAGAGCTCTGACTACAAGCTCCGCAAGTTCGTCGCGAGTTACGCTTTCGTTCGGCTCAAAGGAGCCGTCGCCGATATCAATCAAGTTTTGCTCCAGCGCACTTTCAATATAGGCGAAATAATCGGAGTCAGCGGCTACGTCCTTAAAGGATTCAGCTTTTCCATTATAGAGGCCGCCGCTTGTCAAGGTCGTAAAATAGCCTCCTCCGCGAGCCAGCACCAGCATTTTGATCAGCTCGCCCCGCGTAATGAACTGGTTCGGACGGACCTTTCCATCCTCTAGGTCCAAAGCCTTATAAGCGACCATTAAGTTTAAAGGCTCCTCCGCCCAATGGCCTTTAGCATCTACCGCCTTTGGAAGATCGAGGCTTGTTTCCCCGCCTGTGCTCGCGCTATGCCATTTCCCGCTTGCCGCATCCAAAACGACCTCTTCATGCAAAGTTTTCGGCACAAGCTGATACACCAGCTCCACTTTGGAGCTGTCGACGGCATCTGTTTCTTTTATCTGACCTGAAATAAGCAAGTCTTCGTACATTTGACGAGAAATATTTTTTCCGCCTACCGAATATTGCCGCAGCAAACGATACGTTAACTGTAGGTCGTAATAATTCAAAAAGGACTCCACCGCTTGCGCTTCTCCAACAACCGCAGGAAGCTTCTCCTCATACACATATTCTGAAATACGGGACTCGAAGTTGCTTACTTTACCGGTTAGAGCATCAACAGAAACGCGAATATAGTCGTATTGCACGGTTGCCCCATTTATCTTATGGAGGAATGACACGCTGTATTGCCCGATTTGCTCTGGCTTTCTTCCGGCATATAGCTCAGCATTCGGCGTCTCCGCATATAATTCGTCACTTAGCCAAGGAAGCTGCTTCTTCACCGTCTCTTCCGCCGTCTTAACGGCCTGATCCAGCGTGATGCCCGCGCCGCCTGAGCTTTGCTCTTGTCTATAAGCATAGCTGCTGTATACGGTCACAGCGCCTGTATTCCCGTCCACAATCGCATATATGCCCCCAAGTTCCATGCCGTTCTTTTCTAAAATCCAGGACAGCTGCCAAGTCGTCTTCTTGTTCCCTGCCTCATCTGTACTTTCACTAAAGCTTGCCTCGTTCAATTTCATTCCGGACGGGATATCGAACGCTTTTTCAACGGCGGCAACCGCATCGTTCTCCTGCACCGTTCCTCTTTTCGGCGGGGCAGACAACGGCTTCTCCGTTAGCGGAGTTTTTGAAACTGTGCCCGTATAGAAGTTGTAAGGATCAGACTGAAGCGGCTTTCCCGATACGGCATCGATCGTAATGGCAGGCAAATAATAAGTCAGCCTCGGCTTCTTTTGCCCCTCATTGTCCAGCGGTCTAATATACAGCAGCTCCGGATCGGCCTGTTTCCGAATGTCCTCCAACGCTTGTTTGGTCGACCTCGGATTTGCCGTTTTAGGGAATGGAATCGTATGATCCCAGTTTAACGAGAATCCAACTACATGTCCTTCGCTATTCACAGCAACGTTTATGTAATTTTCAACGAATAATAAGCCGCTCACAGCCCGGTCAAATTTTAGCTCATGCCTAACCTCTCCCGTCAGAGGGGGCAAAGCGCTCACCCCAAAACGGTTATTCAACACGATTTGAGGAACGTAATCCTTCGCAATCTCTTTAATAAAGCCAAGCGCAATCGCCTCGGCCCCTTTCCTATCCACCTTCAATGGATAAGACGGTTTCTGGTTCTCCTCTCCGCCATTCGCGGAAAAACCGATCAATTGACCCTTTTCGGCATCAATAGCAGCATGAATCGAGCCTTTGTTTTTCCCGTTTGCTTTCTTGACGAATTGAAATTCCCATACGCCTTGTTTGCCGGCATGAAGCTTGCGCGTCGAATAACTGGAATACTCCAGCTTGTAGTCATCGGGAATACGGACATATTGTCTGGCCAGTTTCTCTGCTTGTTCCGATGAAAAAGCAGCGTCGACCGGCTTGCTTTCCATTTTCCCCGTTTCTTCTTTGCCTTGTGCTTGCGAAGCCGCAGCCGCTTGACCCGCGCCGTCCGTCGCTTGCGCAAACGTCGTCTGACCCGATCCTGATGCCGCCCCGGCCGGAACCGTCCAAGCCCCTGCCAACATGGTGACCGCTAGCAATGAAACCAATCTTCTTTTCGCATTCCCTTTCACTTCGCTACCCCCTCAAAAATATGTAAATTTCTACCTAATATAGACGTGACTTTCTTTTATTTGTTGCATAGGACAGACGTTTCACATAAAAAAATACCGCCAATCCTTCGGCCTTGGCCGGGGGATTGGCGGTATTGCTACATTTGATGGGATAAAGGGTTGCTCTTACAGTTGGTTGGAAATTTTAGCTTTCAAAGCATCTTTGCTTTGCAAACCGACCATTTTGTCAACCGGCTGTCCGTCTTTGAACAGGATCAGCGTAGGAATGCTCATTACGCCGAATTGGGATGCAAGCTCAGGCTCTTCGTCCACGTTGATTTTCGCGATAGTCGCTTGGCCTTCGAGCTCAGTGGAAAGCTCCTCTACGATTGGAAGCTGCATTTTGCAAGGTCCGCACCATGGCGCCCAGAAATCAACCAGGGATACGCCGCTTTCCACGCTTTGCGTGAAAGTTTCTTTAGTCAATGCTACTGCCATTTCAATCATCCTCTCTAATCTTCATATATATGATGAAGGGATACCCCGACTCATCAATGCTTAACAATCGCAAGCGTGAATTTGCTTAAGCACATCGCCGATTGTAATTCCGCTGAAATGTGTCTCAAGCTGCTTCTCCGCCGAGCAAAAAATGCCGAACATCACTTGGTTCATGTTCGACCCAACTACGCAATCCATACCCGGGTCTCCCGAACACCAGCTCGGAATAAGAGAGCCTTGAGCCATTACGCGGTAAATATCGGCCAGCGTTACTGCTTCGGGCTCAAGAGTAAGCCGGTAGCCGCCGCCGGAACCTTCCCTGGTTTCAACGTAGCCGCCGCGGCGCAAGCCGCTCATGACTTTTCTGACACGGGCAGAATGAGTGCCTACATTGTCGGCAATCATGTCGCTGCTTGCCATCTTCTCCGGCAAGTAAGCCAAATAGACGAGACTGTGTACGGCAATCGTAAATTCGCTATTCACGGTATGCAAGCCTCCCTGCTTTATACTGTAATAATATCCGTTACAGTTGGAATTGTCAAGCGCAGGAAGCCCGGTTCACGATTAGATTGCGAAACGGCTGCTCCGCTTATTCCGGGACGGGCCGTTGCAATTATTTTACCCCTCTTTGTCATGAATGAACCTGTCCCTCGAATATATATGAAATGATTCTCCAAGCCGAATTTTTCAATGACATCAAGGAGGTGAACGGAGTGGCTTGGTTTTGGGACCCATGGGTGGCGGTAAGAACTGAGGGCGGCTTGAAAGCCGACGATATCGATCGCCTGCACGCTATATTTCTGAACAACGGCATTAAATCCAAAGTGACGGATGAAGGCGAGACGCTGAAAAGAATCCATGTTCTTAAAAAAGATATTGTGAGAGCAAAGGAGCTGATCGACGTCTTCGATCAGGAGCGTTAGCAAAATAGATGGCATGGCGGCGGCGCTTAGGGAGCGTTGCCGTTTTTGTTGTTTCTGTTAATGCGCAACTATTAATAGCCTTCTTGCGTTCTAACAATTGTGACTTCACTTCCATAACGAGGAAAGGCAGGACTAAACAGGATGATGACGCATCCCTCACAGCAGCTCAAGAAAGATCATATTCCAGAGCTACAGCTTGTCCGCGCAATTGCGATTCTCGGCGTCCTAACGGTGCATGCCAGCGCTGCGGCCACCATAACCATGAAAGATTCCGCCTATTTTTTCTTCTACAATTTCGCAAACATTTTTATGCGTTTCGGCACGCCTACTTTTATTCTTCTAAGCAGCTTCGTTTTATTTTACAGCTATTACAACAGGCCTTTGGATGGAAAACTGCTCGCCGGGTTTTATAAAAAAAGACTGCTGTACATCGTAATTCCTTATATCGTGTTCTCCGCTATTTATTTTATTTATATTAAGCTTTCCAACCAGCTTCCTCTCTTTACTGCGAAAGCTCTTGAAGAGTTTCTGGACAAGCTATGGAAGGGAGAAGTGTACTCCCACCTTTATTTCGTATTCATCAGCATTCAGTTCTACTTGCTTTTTCCTTTGCTCCTCTGGGCGGCCAAGCGCTGGCCCCGCATCGTCTACGGCTTTATTCCATTTGGATTCATCATTCAGTGGGCTTTTGTGCTGCTCGTTTACTATAAAAAGATTGAAATCCTAAACAAGGGCAGCTGGTCGCTTTCTTATTTCTCCTTCTTTTTTGCAGGCGCGTTTCTCGGCATCTTTTTCCCAAAACTAAAGGGCTGGTTCATCATCGCCAAAGGAAATTTGTCCGCCGCACGAGTGACGGCCTGGATTTTTCTAATCGGAGCATGGCTGATCGCCGCGCTTGCCCATGTTAAAATTTATTTCGACGCTAGATTATACGGAAAAATTTATCACGGCCTTCTATATGAGTTACTTTGGAATGCACACGCTCTCTTTTCGGCCCTTACGGTCATTCTTCTTTCCTTCTGGCTTTACCGCAGCATGCCGAACTGGATCAATAAGCCGTTATATCGTCTCGGCCAGCTTTCGTTCGGCGTTTATTTGATTCATATTCTATTTTTGATGCTTTACGAAAAATATGTGCCGATATCCGGCACCGCCTGGATCGGGCATTTGAGTTATTTCGGCAGATGGGCCGTGATGCTCGTTGCTTCCTCGCTAACGGTGGCACTTGCGGCGCGTTTTCTGCCGTTCTCCTGGGTGTTGTTCGGCAATGTGCCTAAACCGGAGGGGCTGCTTCCTGCAAAAACAGATTTAGCGCCTCATTCCGGCAAAAGCAGAAGCAACAAAGCGGCTGTCATTTCCGCTTCCGTCCTGCTAATTGTTATTGCGACGGCTGCGGCCGGCTATTCCTATATTCGTTCTAATGAAACGGCAAACAACCATGAGCGGCAGCAATTGCTCACTGTTGCTTCGGCCCCGGAGATTAAAAGCAACTACGATGTCATTGTTGCCGGTACCGATCCCGAAGGCATCGCCGCTGCGATCTCCGCCTCCCGAAACGGACTGAGCGTCCTTCTCGTCGACGGGAAAAATCGCGAGCTATTGGGCGGTCTGATGACCGTGGCCGGGCTCAATACGCTTGATCTCAACTATTCGCCGAAAAAGTCTGCCGTTCCGGGCAAACATATCTTTTTGAACAAGGGCATTTTTCAGGAATGGTACGATCAAGTAGAAGGCACTTCCTTCGACGTCCATACGGCGGCCAACGTCTTCTACAGCATGGTGAAAGCGGAGTCGAACATCGACCTTCTAATGAAAGTGCAGTCGATGGAGCCTATTACAGAAACCGTTAGCAGCGAGACAACGCTCGTCAAGGGATTACATATCGTTCAGGAAGATGGAACAGAGCTCAGCGTAGCTGCTTCTTCCGTCATCGACGCAACGCAAGACGGCGACATCGCCGCAGCTGCGGGAGCTCCGTTTACGCTCGGACGAGCCGACATCGGCGATCCGGAAGCGCAAATGGCCGTCACTCTCGTCTTTGCTTTAAAAGGCGTAACCCAGAAAATTTGGGATTCTTTCGACGATCGTGGGGCGGCTGGCATCGACAGTATGAGCGGCTGGGGATTTTCCGAAGCGGGTAAATATGTATCCTCCAATCCCGAACGGGTCAAAATGCGCGGACTCAACATTGGCAGACAAAATGACGATACGATTTTAATCAACGCCATGCATATATTTGGAATCGATCCGCTTGATCCGGCAAGTTTGGAGGAAGCGCTCGAAATCGGCAGGGCGGAGGCGCCGCGTATTGTCGATTATTTAAAAACAGCTATTCCAGAATTTAAGACACTGGAGTTTGCCTACACATTCGATGAGCTTTATGTTAGAGAATCGCGGCATATTCAAGGCGAATACCGGCTGACGATAGCGGACTTGCTGGACAACCGCGACCATCCCGATGCCGTCGCTTACGGCTCATATGATGTCGATATTCAAGCATCCAGCAACACGGACGGCGGGTTCGTGCTCTATTCGCCAAAACAATACGGCGTGCCTTTCCGCTCGCTTGTGCCGCTGGAGGTTGACGGCCTGCTCGTAGTCGGGCGAGCCGCCAGCTTCGACTCGCTGCCTCACGGCAGCGCGCGGGTGATTCCGCTCGGCATGGCTGCGGCGGAGGCGGCTGGAGCAGCGGCGAAGCTGATTTCGGAAAAAGGCGTCACCTTCCGGGAGCTGTCTCATTCGGAGGAGCTAGTTAGGGAACTTCGGTCCAGATTGACGGAGCAAGGAATGGACCTTGCCATGAACTCATTTGAAGAGCCCTATTACAAATCGCATAAGGCGTACAACGGTCTGGTAGCGGCAGTCAGCATGCTCATGACAAGCGGCGACCACAACAATAAGGCGTTTGAGCTAGACGGAATGTCGAACGCAGAACGTATCGTAAACAGCATGTACCGGGTCAAAAAGCAGCATCCCGACTTTTTCAAAGGAGATCCGGCCATTGCCGTTGACGGCATGACCGATTCGGAGAAAAAACAGCAGCCGCTTTCCTTGGAGCAAGCCGTCAAAACGATTGCCAGCGCCATCGGCGGCGAACAAGCCTCCTCTCTGGATCTAGCCGAAATGAAAAAACGCGGCTGGATCAAAGAAGAGACGCTTTCCTCCATCACGGATCAAGCGGCGATGACCAACGGAGAGTTTTTCCTCCTGCTGCGGGATGTCATCGAATATTACGCAGGCGTCGTTTACAAATAAGATTGAGGATGAAAAAAGCGCAGCTCCTTAGGCCTAAAATGCCTTGGACGCTGCGCTTTTTGTTTTATTGATTTCTTGCACCCTATAAAGCCTCTTGCAAAAGCTCCTTCAACGTCTCTTCCAGCGCCGATAGGAATGCTTCCATCTCCTCGTCCGTCCCGACGCTTACGCGCAAGTATTGGTCGATGCGAGCGGAAGCAAAGTAGCGGACGAGCACGCCTTTGTCACGAAGCTTTTGAAAAATGTCCTTCGCCGAGGCAACGGGATGCGAAATGAACAGGAAGTTGGCTTTCGACTCCGTTACGCGGAAACCTAAATCCTCCACCGCCTGCATAACCCGATCGCGAGTCCGAATGACCTTTTCCGTTGTTTCGCGGAAATGCGCCTCATCCTGAAGCGCAGCGACCGCCCCATAAATAGCCAGCCTGTCCAGCGTATACGAGTTGAATGAATTTTTAATACGGTCGAGCCCGTCGATCAATTCCTCAGACCCAAACGCCAAGCCGACGCGAAGGCCCGCAAGCGAACGCGATTTGGATAAGGTTTGGATGACCAGCAGATTGGGATAAGTATTCACAAGGGAAACCGCCGACTCTCCGCCAAAGTCAATGTAGGCTTCGTCGACAACGACCACCTGGTCGGGATTGCGCTGGAGCAAAGTGACGATATCCGCTAGAGGAAGCAGCTTGGCTGTCGGGGCGTTTGGATTGGGCAAAATAATGCCCCCATGCTCGCCCGCAAACTCGTCCAGCGGAATGTTGAAATCATCATCCAGCGGAATAAGTTTCGGCTGAAGATCGTACAGCTTCGCATATACTTTATAAAAACTATAAGTAATATCAGGGAATAGAAGCGGCTTTGCCGGGTCAAAAAACGCTGCAAACGTAAAAGCGAGCACTTCATCCGAACCGTTGCCGACAAAAACCTGCTTCGGGGACAAGCCGTAATAACGCGCCGCTTCCTGCACCAAAGCATCGGAGGTCGGATCAGGGTAAAGCCGCAGATCGTCGCTAGCCGCAGCGGCAATCGCCTGAAGCACCTTTGGGGATGGAGGGTACGGGTTTTCGTTCGTATTCAGCTTAATGTACGATTTGTCCTTTGGCTGCTCTCCTGGAACATAAGGCTCAAGCGTTCTCGCAAGCGGACTCCAAAACTTGCTCATTGTGTTATCTTCCTCTCTTCATGTAGGGTCTGATCAGCAGCAAGCCAATCCATGCCCCAGCCGTGTTTAAAATAATATCGTCGATATCAAAGCTGCCGACCTTAAGCAGCATTTGCATCAATTCTACGATCCCTATTAGACATACGCAGGCGATAATAAGCCAAAACCCGTTGCTATATCGTGTATGAAGCAGCGGCATAAAGATGCCGATCGGAATAAACAAGACGAGATTGCCGAACAAATTTTTGAACCAAATATCAAAGTTGAAATGGTCGCGGTGTACGATATATCTTTGAATAGTGTCGAACGGAACCAGATTGTACGCGTAGCCATCCAGTAAATATCGTCCTCGCAAAAATAAAAGATAAAGCATAATAATGGCGTAAAGGGCGGCTATGACGGAAACCGCCAAATTAAAAACGACGCTTTTGCTATAAGCCTTCCGAAAGACGGGTACCACCTCTCTCTCCCCTTATTCCGATTTCCCCTCGTCTATCCGCTTGCCCGCAATGACCAGATCCCGTTCCATCCCATCCAGAATGGCAACGCGGGGAAGAAGTCCCCATTGCTGAAACCCATGTTTGCGCAACAGCGCTAGACTAGGCTCGTTATGTCCAAATACAAAGCCGAGCAGCGTCGTAATTCCGAACTTAGAACCTTCTGCTACCGCCTTTTCGATCAGGACGGAGCCCAGTCCTTGTCCTCTATAAGCTTCCGCTATATAAATACTGATTTCGGCCGTCGCTTGATAGGCCGGCCGACCATAAAAGGATTGAAAGCTGAACCAAGCTCCGATTTCCCCATTTTCCATACGCACGACCCAAATCGGCCGTTTGTCCGGGGAATGGGCGTCAAACCACGCTTTCCTGCTCGCTGCCGTAGCCGGCTCCAAATCGGCCGTCACCATGCGGCTTGCGATCGTTGAGTTATAAATCGCCACGATTGACTCCAAATCGGACAGTTCTGCATCTTCTATTTGATAGGCTAGACCCTTCATCTCTGCACCTCTTACACTTTCTCTTTTCGCCAAATAGTTCTGGTAGTCTTCCGGCGTATTTAAATTAACAAGACCATCCTCTTGCGGAACCGCATCATCGATAGAAACAGCATATGCGTGTTCGCCTTGCAGGAGAGACATGACCCGAAGCTGGCGCTCTTCCAACGCATCGCGAACCCGCTCCGCCATATCGGTATGATAGAGAGCATGAAACGGCTGTCCATCCGGATGAACAACAAGGGCATGAGCCTCTTCCCGCAGCTTAGCCGTTAGCTTCTCCAATAGTTGAACCGATAGAGAAGGCATATCGCAAGCCATCACAAAGGCATAACCGCACGGCATGGAGGCTAATCCCGCATGCAGCCCCGCAAGCGGGCCTCCGCCGGGATAATGATCGCTTACAAACCGGATGGAGTGCGACGCTTTGCCTAACATGTCCCTGTAAAACTCCGCGCGCTCCTCTGTTCCCGCAGCGATCGTAACATCCAGCATAAGCTGCTGCATGGTCCTAACCAACCGCAACAGCAAGGGTTGTCCGTCGACGATTAGCCGCGCCTTGTCCGTCCCCATCCGACTGCTTCTTCCGCCAGCCAAAATCAATCCATGAAACGGCCAAACCTTTGTTGCGGACATACGCCGCACCTCCTCCGCTAAAAAAAGCAGCCTGCCAAGCGGGATGCTTGACAGGCTGCTGCCCCAGCGCAAACGGCGCCGAATGAGAAAGAACGTCCGGCTGCATGTTTTGCGATGTAAGACTAGGCGATGCCCGGCAAACTTAGGCTGGCCATCCTCCAAGCATTCCGGCGCCGATGCTCCGCTTAAGCTTTGGCAGGGTCGAACGAACTTTTGAGCGATACGATACGGTTGAACACCAGCTTCTCCGGCGCAGATTCTTTTGGATCAACATTAAAGTATCCGTGACGGAAAAATTGGAACTTGTCTCCGCCCGCGGCATCCTTCATGTTCGGCTCTACAAAACCTTGCTCCAGCTGCAGCGAACGCGGATTGATACGCTCCAGGAAAGAAGCGCCTTCCTCTTTGTTCTCGTCTGTAATGAGCGGTTCGTACAAACGGAAGTCGGCAGGAACCGCCTTAGACGCCTCCACCCAGTGGATCGTTCCTTTTACTTTACGCTCGTTGAATCCGCTGCCGCTTTTCGTTTTTGGATCGTAGGTGCAGCGAAGCTCCACTACCTCTCCGTTCTCATCCTTGATCACTTCTTGGCAGGTAATAAAATACGCATGCTTCAGCCGCACTTCATTGCCGGGGAACAAACGGAAATATTTGCTCGGCGGGTTTTCCATAAAGTCGTCTTGCTCGATATAAATTTCGCGGGAAAACGGGATTTGACGCGTACCCATTTCCTCGTTCTCCGAATTGTTCTCCGCCTCCAGCAGCTCCGTTTGCCCTTCTGGATAATTCGTAATAACGACTTTCAACGGACGAAGAACCGCCATCGTACGAAGTGCCTTCAGCTTCAAATCCTCGCGGATAAAATGCTCCAGGTTGCGCTCGTCGACAACGCTGTTGCTTCTCGCTACCCCGATTTCGCGGCAGAACGTGCGAAGCGATTCCGGCGTATAGCCCTTGCGGCGCAGCCCGCTGATCGTCGGCATGCGGGGATCGTCCCAGCCGTCGACCGCTCCTTCGTCGACAAGCTGCTTCAAGTACCTTTTGCTCATGACGGTGTTCGTTACATTAAGCCGTGCGAATTCATATTGGCGAGGAACCGATTCCATCTCGCATTCGGCAACTACCCAATCGTACAGCGGACGATGATCCTCAAATTCCAGCGTACAAATCGAATGCGAGATTCCTTCGATCGCATCGCTGAGCGGATGAGCGTAATCGTACATCGGATAGATGCACCAAGCGTCTCCCGTACGGTGGTGATGGGAATGGGAAATCCGGTAAATGACGGGATCGCGAAGCGAAATGTTCGGCGAGGCCATATCGATCTTGGCGCGCAGCACCCGCTCTCCGTCCTTGAATTCGCCCCCGCGCATCCGCGCGAACAAATCGAGATTCTCTTCTACGCTGCGGTCGCGGTAAGGGCTGTTTTGGCCCGGCTCTGTAAGCGTTCCGCGAGACTCTCTCATTTGGTCAGGCGTCAGATCGCAAACGTAGGCTTTCCCCTTTTTGATCAACAGAACGGCTCTGGAATACAACTCTTCGAAATAATCGGAAGCGAACCGAAGCTCATCCCACTGGAAGCCGAGCCACTTTACATCTTCTTTAATCGCATTTACATATTCCGTATCTTCTTTGACCGGATTCGTATCATCAAATCGGAGATTCGTCTTGCCCTTGAACTCATCGGCGAGCTCAAAATTGAGGCAAATCGATTTGGCATGGCCAATATGCAAATATCCGTTCGGCTCTGGCGGAAATCTTGTAATCACTTCCTGCACGCGGCCGCTCTTCAAATCTTCCACGACAATATTTTTAATAAAATTTGAGGATGATGTCTTGTTATCCACTGTATTCTCCATCGCGACCAACCTTTCCCACGGTAAATAGTTATCCTTTTATAATACACAAAATTCATTCAAAATACACTCGAATAAGCCGCTAGAAAGCGATAGAAATAAGCGTTAACGCACATTTTCATGAAAAGCAGCAAAAAGCAAAAAAGGTTGTTCTTAAGTTATTCTTAAGTTTTATTAAAATCTTCTCACATTCAACACGTAGCTACATTTTCCAGTTAATATGTTCCTTAGTGATGACAGACTACATAATGCCTAATTCCCTATCGGGAAACGGGGGAACCACTCTGGGTGAATTGATTTCGACGTTCTGCATAGGACGCCTGAGAAATCATAGGGAACCTTCAACCGAACCCCACAGCTAACCTCGTCGGCACCGGAAGGAGCTCCATCAAGTGAAGAAGAAAGTCAGCGCAATTCTGGCAGGACTCGCACTTCTGCTGGCGTTTCAGGTTGGAAGCGTGTTCGCAAGCGCCTCCAAAATGGACGGAATTATCGATGGCCTGATCGGAATCGATTACAACTACGGCGGAACGACAACAAAAGGTTTTGACTGCTCCGGATTTACGGGTTATGTGTTCAACAAAATGAACATCGACCTTCCGCGCAGATCGGTAGACCAAGCGGGTGTCGGCAACAAAGTAGCAAAGGCCGAAATGCAGCCAGGCGACCTTGTGTTTTTTGACACAAGCGGCAAGAACGACGGCGGCATCTCTCATGTCGGCATTTACGTTGGAAACGGGAGCTTCGCTCACTCTTCCACTAGCAAAGGCGTAACGATCGACAAAGTGGACTCCTCCTATTACAAATCGCGTTTCGTAACGGCACGCCGCGTAATGGACGAGAAGCAATTTAACACTTATACACAAGCATCCGAATAGCAACAAAAGAGAAGAGGCTGTTCCCGCGTAACGCACTACGCTGGAGCAGCCTCTTCTTCTTTTATTGTACGGGACTGATTGCGTCCGAGCAGCAGCATTACTATTAAAATCACCAGCATCCCTGCCGTCATAGCCGCCAACAAAACAACCGTCCATTGTACGGAAAACCGGTCCATCAGCCATCCGGTAATTCGCGGGAAAACCGCGCCTCCCACTCCTCCTAAAGCGACCAACAGACTGGTCGTCCTCTCCGTCATGCCCGGCAATAATCCATTTGCATAAACGAGAGCAATGCCGAAAACACCGGAGAAACATAGTCCGCTAACCGCAATAAACAGCAGCGACCAGAAAGCGTGATCCGTGACGGTCATCATGCCAAATGCGGCAGCAGCGCTTAACACCGCAATGAGCAAATACATCGCATAGCCCATTCGATCCGCAATGACACCGGCGAAGAGCCGCCCGATGACCATCATTCCCCAAAACAAGCTAAGCGCCGCCGTCGCTGAAGACTCGGACATATCCGTCCGCTCAATCAAGATGGAGGGCAAATAATTGGAGAAACTCATTTCCACCCCGACATAAACCATGAAGAAAGCTGCGCTCAGCGCCAAAAAGGGAATGGCTGACGCGGAGTAGCCAAGACGCCTCTTGTTTAAATGGGCAGCCGATTGGCTCCCTTCTTCTGACTCATGGACCGCGGCGCTGGCCCCGGTGGGTTTCCTCGTCATGCCAAGCTGCGAATCCAAGCTGCCAAACGACATCGTCAGCCAAAGGACAAAGGTGATGCCTGCCATAGCGGCCAATATAGGGAACGATAGCTGCCATATATGCTGCTGGATCAAATAAGCCGCTGTAAGCGGGATCAGCAGCGCGCCGATGCCGAAAAAGGTTTCCAGCCGGCTCATCGCCGAAGCTTTGCCTTTCATCAAATCGATAATCATCGCACCGACGATCGCTTCCGTCATGCCAAAGCCAATGCCTGCTATAGGAGCAATCGCGAGCATCCATCCCCATGGCAGGAGCAGACTATAGGCGGCTTCACTGACAGCTAGCAGGCCCATCGCCACAAGCACGGCCCCTCTTTTGCCTATTCTCGCCGTAAGCGACGGGGCGAACAGCACGCCGACCAAAAACCCGAGAAATTGATTCATGATCCACTGCCCGCCGTCTTTATATGTAATGCCGTAATAGCTAATCATCTGTTCCAATATCGCCCCGCCTACAACATGCGCAAGACCGATAACCAAATAAGAAAGGCAGCCAATCCACAGCAACTTCTTCATTCCGTTTAATCCCCTATCCCGCACGCCCGGTCGAAGCTCATTTTATCTATGCTATAATGAGGCATGACTACTACATTCAATCACTTTCCATATTATAAACGATACGAGGACGGGATGACCATTCGACCCATGTCCCTAAATGATGCCGAGTCCATCAGCGGCTGGAGGTACGATCCTCCTTACGACGTCTACAATTGGCCCGATTGGACGGACATGGTAAGGGACGGGTATGAATTCGGCGATCCCGCCCTGCGCGAGCAGCAATATGCGTCTATAACCGATCATGCCGATGAACTCATCGGCTTTGTTCAGTTTTTCCCTTTGCAATCGGTAACCAGACTTGGTTTCGGCCTGCGTCCCGATCTTTGCGGACTTGGGCTCGGGGTCACATTCGTCATGACGATCGTTAGCGAAGCGATTGGCAGAACGCCGGATAACGAAATCGACTTGGAAGTGCTGACCTGGAACGATCGCGCTATTCGAACCTACGATCGAGCCGGGTTCCAAATCGAAGACACCTATATGAAGCCTACGCCTACGGGCCTTAAGGAATGCCACTGCATGGTTTACCGGGAGCGGCAGCTCTAATGGCTCACCATGCCTTTTAACCGTTGCCGGTACAACAGTGGGCATCCCGCATATCCGCGAACAATATAAGCCCTTCGCGCACGAGTACCGAAACGGTGCGGATCCACTCTCTCGTTTCCAAATCGGCATAGGCCCTCGAAACGATGGACCTCCGCTGCTCGTTAAGCTGCACCAGATTAGGAATAAAATACGGACGCCAGCTCCAATTGGCATGGCGGTACTGCGCCTCTCGCAGCCAGTTCCCCTCATGCCCCCGTCTAAAGTTCGCCGAGAGCTGAATGCCTTCTTCGTTGCACAAATAGACTCTCATGCATGTATCGCCCAGTTCCGGCAGCAGCTGCTCCAGCCAATCATCGGCATCCCCGCTAACCGCATCCTTCGCCTTTGCTTGAAGCTGTCCGGCAAGCCGTTCCGCATGCCGATGCCAGCTCCTCTCCGCCGCAGCCAGTTCCTTGACGTTCCGCTCCAGCTCTCTCTCAATAATAGAAGCATACTTGGACGATTCCTGAAAATCCTTCTCCGCCGGAGAAAACAAGAAGCCTTGAACATAACGAGCGCCCGATTGAATGGCCCGCTCCAAATCCTCTCTCGTCTCCACTCCTTCAAACAGCAAAGAAGCCCCGATTTGCTCAGCCAGCTCCGAAAACGAACGAAGCACGCCGTAATAGCCATTGTGGGTGGCGCTCTTTTTGACCATATGCATATCGATTTTCAGCAGATGGGGCTGAATTTGCGCGATCCGGTCGGCGCTGCTGAATCCGCTGCCCACATCGTCAATGGCAATCAGGCACCCTAGGGAACGATAGCGGTCCACGATAGGCAGCAATATATCCATAGAACCGCTAAAACTCTCCTCCGTAATTTCAATCACGACTCTGCCGGGGTCCACCCCGTATTTCTGCAACAAAACGAGTGTGTGAAGATCGCCCTTCTGCCCGAACCGGTAAATCCAATCCGGCTTCAAATTCAGAAACAGCAAAGGCGGACTTGCCTCGCCTCCCTGCCGTTCTATGGCTTGCTCCCGAATCAGCCGATCCACTGCCAAATGATCCTCCATCGGCACCGACGCATTTTCGAAAAACGGGCCAAGACTTCGAACCGTCTCTTTGCCGACCGCCCGTCCAAGCACTTCATATCCTGCAATTCTCCTCGTATCCAGCGCGATGATAGGCTGAAAATAGGCGGCTATCGTTTCTTCTTTTAAACCGGCTGTCGCGGGCAACAAATGCGCTGATGGGAAGACGGCCATAGCTCTCTCCTCTACGTCAGATATATGTTAGATATTCTGCCATATTTTTTCTTTTATTGTAATGGAGGAGTTTGCTTAAATCAATCTAATGATTTGAATCACATTATCCCCTTGGGAAACTTCAATAATATGATGTTTGCTGTTATACGAAATAACCCCTTTGCCAACCTCAATTTCCGGATCTTCGCCAAGTCCAAAAAAGACGTCGTCCGCCAGCGCCTCCATCACCTCGTGACGATCTTCGGCGGGCAGCGCCTCCCATTCCTCCGGTTCCATCTCAAAAAACGTATAGCTTTCCTCGATTTGACCGACCGCTTCCGTCAATTCCTTCAAAATATCGCTGTATTCACGCGCGTGACGCACTCCCATGGATAGACACAACTCCTTATTTTATAGAACTCAAATTTTATAGATCGCAAGTGGATTACTATAATTTCAGAATACCCTTTTGTCGATATAAATAGAAGTTAAATCATATAACGATAACATACTGGACGGGGTGTATGATGAAAAACTCTACAATTATTGGACTTGTGCTAGGTTTAGTCGCCGTACTCGGCGGGATGGTGCTGAAAGGCGCCCATTTGTCTTCATTATTAAATCCCGCTGCTTATATGATCATTTTGGTTGGTACGGTTGCTTCCGTCATGATTGCTTTTCCAATGTCCGAGCTCAGCAAAGTCGGCAAGCTGTTTAAAATTGCATTCACCGATCAAAAAATGACTTCTCGCGAGGAGCTTATCAGCCGCTTTATGGAATGGGCTTCGATTACTCGCCGCGAAGGCCTGCTCGCCCTTGAGGCTCGCGTCGACGAAATCGAAGACACTTTCCTGCGCAACGGAATGCGCATGATTATTGACGGCAACGATCAGGATCTCGTGCGCGACGTTCTGCTAGAGGATATTGCCGCCACAGAAGATCGCCATAAAGCCGGAGCTCTTATTTTCACCCAAGCTGGAACCTACGCCCCTACTCTCGGGGTACTCGGCGCCGTTGTCGGCCTTGTTGCCGCTTTGGCCGATATGAGCGAAATGGAGAAGCTTGCCCATGCAATCGCGGGCGCTTTTATCGCAACGCTGCTTGGCATATTCACAGGTTATGTTCTTTGGCATCCGATTGCCAATAGGCTGAAACGTATTTCCAAACAGGAAATTCAAATTCGACTAATGATGCTGGAAGGTTTGCTGTCGATCCAGTCGGGCGTATCCACCATTGCCATCAATCAGAAGCTTTCCGTCTTTCTGACGCCTACCGAGCGGAAACGGATGAGTGAAAAGGAGGGAGGGGCCGATGAGCAAAAAGCATAGGCACGAAGAGCACGAAGAGCATGTAGACGAATCTTGGCTTATCCCTTACGCCGATTTGCTCACTCTGCTGCTCGCGCTTTTTATCGTGCTGTACGCCATGAACTCCGTTGACGTGAAAAAATTCGAGCAAATGTCCCAAGCGTTCAGCGTAGCATTCAACAGCGGCGCAGGCGTGCTCGATTCTCCAGCCATTAATACAAACGGAGAGGATCCAAAGAAAAACGATCAGGATGCGGACGATAAGAAAAATACCGACGGTGAAAAAGACAGCCAAAATAAAAACGAGAATGTAGCTCAAGATCCGAAGGATGCCGAGCTTCAGGAGCTGATCAAGCGGGAGCAGGCGGAGCTTGAAGATTTGAAGAAAAAAATCGACGCCTATATCGATAAGAACGGCCTCACCTCCGATCTGGAAACCAAGCTAAATATGTCCCAGCTTCTGATTACGATCAGCGACAACGCCTTGTTTTCACCGGGACAAGCTACCGTCAAGCCGGAAGCGAAGCAGCTTGCAACGGCCATTGGCAAAATGCTTCATCAATATCCGAACTACGACATCATCGTGGCGGGCCATACGGACAACACGCCCGTTAATCGGCATGAGTTCAACTCTAACTGGGATCTAAGCTCCATTAGAGCGGTCCGGTTTATGGACATTATGTTAGAAAACAAAGATTTGAATCCAAAACGGTTCAGCGCCATCGGTTATGGCGAATACCACCCCGTGGCAGACAACAAAACGGCCGAAGGAAAAGCGAAAAACCGGCGCGTAGAAGTGTCTATTCTTCATACGTACATCAATTCTGCCAATCCGGAGAAGCTGAAGGCTAATTAAATTAAACCGCTGGCATGGGATAGCACCGAAACTGCACAAGACCTATCCCTACGATCGCTGTTGTATCCAGATTCCTTGAACAATTTCCAAATGGTGGAGTCCGGATGCAAAGGCGAACGCTGCGCTTCTACGGGATAGGTCTTGCTGCGTTTTCGATTCCGCCATGGGAGTAGTTTTAAATGAAAGAAGCCTTCCTTTGTAGTGGGAGCTAAAAGCAACCATTTCAAAGGAGGGCTTCTTTTTTATATACTAGATTTAAATAACTCATTCCGCGTTATGCATCTCAACCGCTGTCTTTCATACGGAGCACCAATCGATTGTACGGGCACAACTGTATCCCCATCTGCCGGCTCCTAGTGTGGAAAAAAACATCTGAGAGACATTGGAGAACAGAGTTAATCCTTTAATCCTTTTAGTCACTTAGGAGAATAGTCCAGCAAGCCGAACAACTCGCGGCGCTCGTCTTCTGAGAGATTGCGCCATTTGCCTGTGGCCAGCTCGCCCAAATGAATGTTCATGATTCGGACCCGCTTCAGCTTCCTGACATGAAAGCCAAAAGCCTCGCACATTCTGCGAATTTGGCGATTTCTCCCCTCTGTCAGCACGATGCGGAAAGTCCGCTCCGCCACGCGCGTTACTTTGCACGGCAGCGTGAGACTTCCTAACACTTTAACGCCTTGTGACATCCCTCTAACAAACGCATCGTTAACGGGCCTGTCTACCGTTACAATATATTCTTTTTCGTGTTTTCCTTCCGAACGCAAAATCGGGTTGACCACATCCCCGTCGTTCGTCAAAAGAATAAGGCCCTCCGAATCTTTGTCCAGCCGCCCTATCGGAAAAATTCGCTCGGCATGTCCTACAAAGTCGACAATATTGCCTTTAATGTGTCCCTCAGTCGTGCTCGTAATGCCCACCGGCTTATTGAGCGCGATATAAACATGCTTTTTTTGCGCGCCTATCCTTTTGCCGTTGACGCGCACATCGTCCCCATGCTCCGCCTGGCTGCCAAGCTCCGCGACGAGGCCATTGATCGTCACCCGTCCGCTTTCCACAAGCTTGTCCGCTTCCCGTCTGGAGCAGAAACCCGTCTCGCTAATAAATTTATTGATTCTCACTGCTGACTCACCTCGTTGTAGCGTATCCTACACTATGATTGGCCGTTTCGCAACAAAGCCGCCAAGGAAGGCATCTCTCCCGACGAAACGATTTTTGGAGCCGCCCCTTCCAAAATAGCCGCTGCTAACATCGACTCCGCGATTTCTTTGGCTGAAATCGGTCCATATTTCTTCAGCTTGCCTCGGAATAAAAACGCCAGCAACCCCGTTATTTTATACGCAGCCACTTCGACAAATCGATACTCCTGCCGGTCGCCCACAATGAGCGAGGGCTGAAAAATATGCAGCGCCTTAAGCGGCAGTTGCTGCAAGTCACGCTCCAGTTCTCCTTTTACCTTACTGTAAAAGAACACAGAACCTTCGTCCGCTCCAAGCGCCGACACGACCAGCAGCCGGTTGGCGCCATAGCGCACCGCAAGCCGTCCGAGCTCCAGCGGATAATGATAGTCAACCCGGCGGAACTTTTCCTTTGAGCCCGCTTTCTTCCGTGTTGTGCCAAGCGCACAATACACATCGGCGTCCCTTAGCAGCTCTCCGGGCAGCTCATCAAGCTTTTCAAAATCGACAACGAGCTGATCCAGACGAGAATGCTTGATCTCAAGTTTGCGCCTTGCCACAACCGTCACTTTGGAATAATCCCGGCGTTCAAGCAGCAACTTCACAAGTTCCCCGCCTACCAGTCCTGTCGCCCCAACGATCAATGCCCTCTTCTCCATGGCGCTTCCCCATCTCCTTGCCGCAACAGCTAAGATGATTCCAGTATATCCTGCCCCTCGGTCTCTTTCAAAGCAGGAAGCGTCAGCTTGACGGAGGTGCCTACGTTTTCTTGGCTTTGAATGTCTAGCGTTCCTTGATGGGTATTAATAATCCGCTGGCTGACCATAATGCCGAGCCCTGTGCCCGTTTCTTTCCCCGTGAAAAAAGGGTCGCCGATTTTCGAAATCATATTTTCCGGAATGCCGACTCCTTCGTCCGTAATGGAAATGGCGATGCCCGTTTTTTTTCTGTGGATAGAGATATGGATCGGCCCGCCTGAGGGCATCGCTTCGATCGCATTTTTCAGCAGATTGATGAACACCTGCTTCAACTGGTTTTCCTCACAGGAAATGAGGCATTCCTCTTCCGTTATAACGGTATGAAACACGATATTGTGCAAATGTGCCTCGCTGTCCAAAAAACGCAGCACATCATGCAATACGTCCCGGACATCCTTGGTCACAAACTTGGTGGCCTGCGGCTTGGCCAATATTAAAAACTCGCCTACGATCAGGTTAATCCGATCCAGCTCCGACAACATAAGGCCGACATGAGACAAGTTAAGCGACTTGCTTTGCATTTGAAGCTGCAGAAACCCTCTAAGCGTCGTTAGCGGGTTGCGAATTTCATGAGCCACTCCCGCTGCCAACTGGCCGACCGTCGTCAGCTTTTCGGAGCGCCGCAGCAGCTCCTCCATCCGGTTGCGGCTTCGCATATCTCTGCAAATGCTGGCGAAGGCGCGGATCGTACCGTCCGAATCCCGGATCGGAGATACAGTCACGCTAACCGGTATGATCTCCCCTAATCGGGTCACTCGCACCGTCTCCTGCGCCGGAAGCTGCTTTCCTGCAAGCAAAAGGCCGATCATTTGCCTCTTTTCCATTCTATGCGTATCTGGAATCGTGGGAAACCTCATGCCCAGCACATCCGCTTCCTCGTAGCCAAAAAGCTGTTCGAAGGCGCGGTTAACCTGGATCACTTTTCCTTCCAAATCCATCAAGTGAATGGCGTCGTTGGAATGGTTGATAAAGGATTCCAGATGCTCCTTCATCCTTCTGTTTTCCTCAAATGCTTTTCTCAGCTTGTTCATATAAATGCTTAGATTTTGCGACATTGCGTTAATTTTGAGCGCCAGCAGCCCAAACTCGTCCTTCCGCCTAATTTGGATAGGCTTATGAAAGCGAACGGAAGAAACCTCGTTGACCTTCCACAAAATATCTTTCAGCGGCCGAATCATAATGCCGACCATCCAATAAATGACCACTATCATAATAAGCAAAAAAAGACCGGTATACACGATCGTGTAGTCCCGCTTTAAATCGACAAGAGTCGTGATGCTCGCCCGGTCGTACACGATGCTGACGACATAATCAGACAGCATCGTGCTGGAATAGTAGCTTCTTAAAAACCGGCTGCCGTCTACCTCGATATCGCGCAACACAAATTCGCCGGGCTTCGACGCTTGCACAAAGGCGGAATCGTTGATAGCATCTAGGTACGTATAGGTGCCAAGAATGATGGAGGAGTCGGCTTTTTGAAATAAAGTGACCTCTTTAATATGGGGGTTTACCCCATGCAGCACATCAAATAAATCTTCTTTGGCGTGAAACTTGAATCCGGAGCCGTCCGTCGGCAAAACGTTGTATTCCGCAATATGTTCAATCGTTTGCTCGGATGTATGCTTCATTGATTCCTTCATCATATATTTCATTTCGCGGACCATCGTATATTCGCTGAGCAAATGATATAAAATGACTACCGCGAACAGCATGACGGAAATGACCACCGATAATTTCATCTTTATCGACAATGAACGACACACCCTTTAATAAGATGAGCGGTTAGGCGTAGAACTTAATGACTATTCACAACTCGTACACACTGTCAACAGAACTTATGCACAAGCGTGGATGAATTGTGGGTAAGTCTGTGTATATCAGAAAAGTTATACACAATTTTATCAACAGTCTGTTAACATCGGAATATTTGTTCGTTGCATAATTTATTCCCATATCGGGCAAGGAGTCTGACCATACATGAAGAGAGAAGAAGAAGATCGCAGCTGGATGATGGAGGCTATCGCGGAAGCGAAAAAGGCCGAGCAGATAGGCGAAGTTCCCATCGGCGCTGTCATCGTCCGAAACCAAGAAATCATTGGACGGGGCCATAATCTGCGCGAAACAAAGCACGACCCTACGGCGCATGCCGAACTCGTCGCGATTCGCGATGCCTGTGAAAACATCGGGGCATGGCGGCTGCTGGACTGCACCTTATATGTAACGCTGGAGCCTTGTCCCATGTGCGCAGGCGCCCTCGTTCAGTCCCGTGTCAAACGGGTCGTATACGGCACGACAGACCCTAAAGCGGGATGCGCAGGCACACTCATGAACCTACTGCAAGAGCCCCGTTTCAATCACGAAACGGAGCTGACTAGCGGCGTCCTGCAAGATGAATGCGCATTGCTGCTTACTCAGTTTTTCAGGCGGCTGCGTGGACGGTAATACTATCTATGTTTTATCGCGCTGATTGGAGGAAAGTTCGAATTCATTCCGCTGAATGTACTGAAGCGCTACGATGAGCTGATCCGCTTCTTCGCTGATGGCCAGAACGGCCGGATCCGTCAGACTGCCCCGCGCATCGGCGATTTCATGAAGCTTTTGCCGAAGCGACTGCAACTGTCTAAGCAAGTGTTTTTTATCCATGGTTGCTTCGAGGCACGCTCCTTATCTAGTCATCATGTCGTATTAGTTCCATTATACTCCGTCAAAAACGAAGTGTTTGTAAAAACATGTCGACGATTGACTACAATTTTTAGGCATCATTCGACAAATTAAGGATATAAGTTCCATTTTATAGTACTTTTGGCCCAAAAAGCAAATATATATTTTAGCATGCCATTATGCGGCGCAATTGTAATATAGGAAGCGATAAAGTAAAATGACTTCATACTCTTTGAAACAGCGAGATCATTAATTAATGCCACTATAAACACGCCGAAGTTTGATGATTATATGTACACTTACGACGCTTATTTGAACCAGAATTTAGAGGTGGCTTTTTGGATCACCCGTCACAATACAGGGGCCTCCCTCATGCTTGGAAAAGTGTGTAGCAAACTGATAAGAAGATAGTCTACAAGAATGGAGCTGATCGCATGCAGCTGGCTTCCTTAACGAATAATCTGGATTGCGTTGTCCTGCAGGGCCATCGGGAGATCGAAATCACATCCATAACGTTTGATTCCAGGGAGGTCGTACCCGGCGCTTTGTTCGTAGCCATTGCCGGCTTCACCATGGACGGACATCAATACATAGAAAAGGCGATCGAACTCGGCGCAGCCGCTGTCCTTGTGGAGAAGGATATTGCCGTGCCCGGCCCTGTTACCGTGCTGAAAACCGGGGATACACGGAGCGCGCTTGCGCTAGTTTCGGCCGCTTTCTACGGTCATCCGTCGGAGGGGCTGAACTTGATCGGCATCACCGGCACGAACGGCAAAACGTCGACGTCTTATTTTATAAAGTCGATTTTGGAGAAGGCGGACCGGAAAATCGGCGTCATCGGCACGATTGGCGCTATGGTTGGCAATGAGCCTTTAAAAACAAAGTCGACGACGCCTACCACTCCGGAATCGCTCCATCTCCAGGGCATGTTTAAGGCCATGGTCGATTCGGGAGCGCAGGACTGCGTGATGGAGGTTTCCTCCCATGCGCTCAGCCTGCACCGCGCGGCGGCTTCCAGCTTCAAAATCGGCGTTTTCACCAATTTGACGCCCGACCATTTGGAGCTGCACCGGACGATGGAAGAATATTTTGAGGCCAAGTCGATGCTGTTCGATTTGACGACCGACTACAATATCATTAATTCCGACGATGTGTACGGCAGGCAGCTTGCAGACAAAGTCCGATCTTATTCGGCAAAGCTGATCACATACGGATTGTCGGATTATGCCGATATTCGGGCCTCCGACATTCGGTACGAGGCGAACAGCACCACCTATGCCGTTCATACGCCAACCGGAAGCATAGAGATCCAAGTCAACTTGCCCGGCCTTATCTACGTGTACAACAGCTTGGCCGCCATCGCATGCGCCTATTGCAGCGGAATTAGCTTAGAGCAAGCGGCGATCGGCATCCGTGCGGTTGAAAGCATTAAGGGCCGACTTGAAGTCGTCTATCAGGATGACGATCTCAAAGTGATTGTCGATTTCGCCCACACGGAGGACAGTCTGGAGAAGGCGCTCGCGACATTGCGTCCGTTTACTAAAGGAAAGCTAATCCTTGTGTTTGGCGTCTATGCGGCACCGGGCAAGGATGGCAGCGGAAAGCGGGAAGCGATGGGCAAAATCGCGGCCGAACATGCCGACTTCTGCATCGTCACCTCCGACAATCCGAAAAATCAGGACCCCGACGCAATCATTGCGGAGGTATCGGCTGCCGTTGAAGCGGCGGGAGGCCGCTACAAGGGCATTGTGGACCGAAGAGAAGCCATTCAGCAGGCAATCGAACTCAGCAAAAAGGATGACGTCATTCTGATCGCTGGCAAAGGTCACGAGACGACGCAGGTCATCGGGAAAACGGAAATTCCGTTTAACGAAGCCGAGATCGTCCGCGAATTTATGTCCGAGCGCACTCACTCAACTACTCAAAGAAGGTTTGAACATGGATTATAAAAGCTTAGGCGTCATCGGCGGCATGGGTCCTAAAGCGACCGCCGTCTTTTTCGATAAAATCATTGAGCATACTGTCGCCCAGCGCGATCAAGAGCATGTGGATATGATCATTTTGAATCATGCCACTATTCCGGATCGAACGACCGTCATTTTGGAAGGGACGGAGGAGCGGTTTCTGGAAGCGGTGGCCAAGGATCTGCGGCTGCTGGAATCGGCTGGGGTAGCCCATATTGCGATCCCTTGCAACACCTCGCATTACTTTTTTGAAGCGATGCAGGCCATGACGTCCGTTCCTATTATTCATATGGTGGATGAAACGGTCGGGCAGATTCGGGACACATTCGGTTCCGGGGCGAAAGTCGGCGTACTGGCGACATCCGGCACCATAAAAAGCGGCGTCTACGCCAAAGCCTGCGAGAGGTACGGACTGGAGCATTACGCCCCGGATGAGGCGATACAGGAACAAGTGATGAAAATCATTTATTCCAACGTGAAACGGGATTTGGACTTTTCGCCGGATGAGCTGGAAGCTCTTATTCGGGAGCTGCGGGACTCGCATGGTTGCCAATACGTCATCTTGGCCTGCACCGAGCTGTCCTGCATTAAGCTAGGCCCGGAATATAAGGACAACGTAGTGGATGCCATGCAAGTGCTGGTGGAGAAGTCGATTACTCTGTCCGGACGGGCTGTTAAGCGGGAACAGTAAGCTAGGCTTTGCTAGAAAGCATCAAAGCGATATAGGCCGTCTCCATTGCAGCGGTGAGCTGCTTGGGTCGGCTTTTTTATAAGCTTAATTTAGAAGCGTCCGACGACCTTTATGATTTTCTATGAAAAAAACCTCCGGCATACGCTATGAAGCGTACATCGGAGGTTTTTGTTTTACCGCTTAAGAATTATGAATAACAAGTGAATGAGTGCCAAGTTCATCGTAAGATTTAAAAAACTGATCGGCGTCGTAAGTGACTTGCCCTTTGAGCGGGTTCATGACATGAACGGTATTATTGGCTTTGTTATAGCCATTCAATACTACGCAATGCAGATTGACCGGAGCTTTGAACAGCTCGCCCGTATCTCTAAAGTACCATTGAGAGGTGATCTTCGGAGGCGACAGATCGAGCGTCACCCAAATGACGACGGGATTGCCGGCATCTAGCTCCGCGTAAATCTCTTCTCTTGTGCTTCCGCTTATATCGACCGGCTCATAATCGCCGCCAAACTCGTCAAACACTTTGTTGGCCGCTTCGGCAATCGGGGGCGCATATACAAACCATGCGATTTTGTCCCTTGGGTTGCCTGCGTAAGCCTTGTAGGGGTCTGCCCCGTACAGCTTGCCGTCCTTCCGGAAAAACGGCTCCTTCGGCAAATATTCATCGGCCATCACTTCTTTGGTCAGATCATAGCCAAGTCCGTTCAGCACGCTCGTAAGCGACGTAATTTCACAGCCGTTAGGCAGCTCCGGCTTTTGCATAATAAGCGGAACGTCGACGTACACTTCGGAAACATCAATGGTTCCGTCCGCCGTCCACTCATAACCTTTTACATATTCGGGAATCGTACTCGTAAAAGAAAGCTCGCGGCTGCTCGCGTTTAGATCAACGCCCGCAACCTTGTCATCCAGCTCGAAAGGCTCCATGATTTTGATCTGCTTCACTAAATAATTGGCTCCGTAGTCCAGCTTGGACGACTTCGCCGTTCCCGTGGCATCCGTTGTCAGCGTCTCAAGGACACGGTCGGAAGCGCCGTCCACAATTTCGAACTGCGTATCGCGGATAGGCTTGCCCGTCGTACTGTCTTTATGAACAATAGTAATAATGCCTTGCTTAACCTTTGGCTTTGCTTCCGGTGTACTCGTGCTTGCCGGATTGCTCGAATTTCCTCCGTTCCCGCTCGTGCCGCCGTCATTCGTATTAAACGCGCCTCTTGCGATGACAAACACAAGCACGATTAAAGCCGCTGACACGGCAATCATCAAAAACCTTTTCAACCTTTTGTACCTCCATTGTAAGTCCTTATTTCTGAACACGCTTTTAGAACAAGCTATGTTTCTGATGCTGTTGCTGAATGGCCGAACCTTGCTCCCAATTGGGCTGTACGGTTCCAGACAGGCTGTTTTCCTATAATCTATGCGGCAAGATAAGCAGCATTTCCTATTAAGTCCTACTGGCTAATAAATTTGCCGTATGCTTCTTCATCCAGCACTCTATCGATTTCACCGATATATTCCGAATAACGGTCCGGATGGCAAAAGCCTTCTTTAAACTTGTACAGGCCGTCGGAACAATCCAGCTTAAATACGCCGCCGAAGTCATATCTGTCTTTGCCTTGCTCTACCGCCCACTTGATCATTTCCCATTGCAGAAGATGCGGAGCCATCACATTGCGATGCTCGTTAGCGCTCGCACCGTAGATGTACCATGTCTTGTCCCCGTAGCTGATCGCAACGGCAGCGGCAATGGTCTCTCCTTCATATTCGGCAAGGTAAACTCTCGTATAGTCCCGATAGGCTTCCAGCATTCTAGCAAAATAGTTGTATGGACGATAAGAAATGCCATGACGATTGCTCATGACGACATACAACTGGTGGAACAGCTCCAAATCGGAGGGCTCCGCGCTATATCTCGTTTGAACGCCTTTGCGCTCCGCAAGTCTGATATTGTACCTCGTTTTGGAATGGAAGCCTTCTATTAATTCCTGCTCCGACTTTCCTTTCAAATCGAGCACCATGTTAAAGCGCGGCTGTGTCGTATCTTTGGAACCGACGTTGCGATTCCGCAGGACGTAACCTAGCTCTTCATATTGCTTATGCAAAGACTCGTCATAGAACGTCTCCGGGTCGATACGCAGCAAAAAAGCTCTGTGCTCGCGCACAGCCTCTTCCGCTTCCGTCATCAAACGATGGACAAGCGCTGCGTTGCGCGGATCGCAAACCGGCCCTTTGCAGCCATACGCCAGCTTTTTGCCTTCGACCGCATTTACCATCAGAACAGACATCGCCGCCGCGATTTCGCCGCTCTCCTCAATATATACGTAAAGCGGAACCCAATTGTTCTTCACTTCGGACCATCCCAAATCTTGAGTTGCTGTAGCGAAAGGTGAAGTACGGATGAACCGCTCATAACGAGCCAATTCAGCTGCGTTCGATAAGTCTACGATTGGCATTACAAACTTCCTTTCTGCTCGTAAAATTGCTTGTAACGATCCTCGTAGCTCTTATAATATTTCCGGACATGCCACCAGCGTTTGATCGCCTTGTCCGCCTCATATTGCAGAGTCATGCAGTATTTCTTTTCTTTAATCAGTTTTTTCATATAGGTGACGGCAGCTTTGTCTTCCGTATAAGCCAAAGCCACTTCCTTCGGAACACCGAGCCACAGATGCTCAGTATTTGCGTAAACGACCGGCTCCTGCTTGCCGTACACGAGGCTCTCCACAATAAACTTGGCCAAATTGTAGCCGCTGCCCGTCGTAAAGAAGCTGCTCCGTCCTTGGCGCAGATTGATTTCAAAAATTTTATATTTCCCGTCGCGGACATCGTACTTCATATCGAAATTGGCAAGCCCCGTATAGCCCAAAGCTTCAAGGAATTGCTGATATTTGCTGTAAATATCCTCATTGTATTCGTTGACGATCGCTACATAATTGCCGACGAGCGAAGGTGTGCAATCCTCTAGCAGCGGACGTCCAAGGCACATCAGCCGGACTTTTCCGTTCTGATCGGAGTATGCATTAAGCACTCGCATATTGGAATCGTCGCCGGGAATAAAGTCTTGCACGATCATTTTGCCCGTGTAGGAAGAGCCGTAAATTGCTTGCAGCGTCCCCTCCAGCTCCGACTGCTCTTTAATAATGTAAGCTTTCTTTTTGCCTTCAAAAGAAGCCTCCAAATAAGCGATGCTGTCGGCGGGCTTAAGAGCTACAGGGTAGCCGAACGGCAATTGAACGGAAGCGGCGTTTTCTTTTGTAACAATAAAAGTAGCCGGATAGTCCAAGCCGTATTGCTCGCATAGAGCATAGAAACGATCCTTGTACAGCAGCTCGTCGATCCATTTCTCCGCTACAAACGGCAGCAAGTAATGGCCGGAGAGCTTGTCTTGATCGCGAATAACCAGCTCTGCGTAGCTGTCGCTGCTCGCGATCAGCACTAGCTTGTCGGCCTCCAGCTTCAACTCCTCCGCAAACTCGATCATCGCGTCCGCAAATACGGCGGGATCGTCGAGGTTTTCCACGACTTTGATCGTTGTAATATCGGAGTAGTTGGTCATAAACAGCTTGCCCTTGCCGATGCAGCGGCTTATTACGCCGTATTCCATATGGAAGGAACGGGCCATGCCGTACGCGTTGATGTCGGTTCCTAATATGACGGGGATAAAATCAAGCTTAGCCACAAAATCGAACTCCTTTTACATATCGATGAAAAACCGTTTGTACCAGACCAGGAAGACGTATGACGTCCAGACGTAACGAGCGCGATTTTTGCGGCCGCTGTAATGCTCGTCCAAATAGCCGATCAATATATCGGTGTTGAAAAATGCTTTTGCATACTCGGAAGAGAATGTTTGCTTAACGAGATTGTAGTAACGCTCCTCGCGCAGCCAGTGGCGAATCGGTACCGGGAAACCCAGTTTAGGCCGGTTAGCCCATTCTTCCGGCAAATCTTGAAGCGCCGCTTGACGAAGCGCGTATTTCGTATCGATCGAGTTGACGCGGTAACGGGAAGGCAGCTTTTTGCCCAGCTCCATCACTCGCTTATCCAGAAACGGAACGCGCAATTCGATGGAATGAGCCATGCTCATTTTGTCCGCCTTTAGCAAAATATCGCCCGGCAGCCAAAGATGCAGGTCCAAATATTGCATTTTCGTAATATCGTCGGCATTTTTGACTTTGTCGTACACTTTGCCGGTGACGCTATAAACGGAAGGCCCTTTGCGGTAATCCGGTGTGAGCACGCCAAGCGCATCCTCTTCGCTGAAGATGACCGCTTCGCCGATGAAGCGCTCCTCCACCTTCTGCCCGCCTTTCACCATGAACTCTGTGATGCGGTTTTTCGGCAGCTTTTTGCCAATGAGATGGGCGGCGCGGCGTACGGCGTATGGGAGCTTTTCGTACTTCTCCATCTTTGGAGAGTTTTGATACCAAGGGTATCCGCCGAAAATTTCGTCCGCCCCTTCGCCGGACAGCACAACCGTCACGTCCTTGCGAGCCAGCTCGGCAAGGAAATAAAGCGGAAGCGAAGACAGATTGGAATGCGGCTCGTCCATATGGTACTGAATCGTCGGCAGAGCGTTGAAACATTCTTCCGCCGTCACCATTTTACGCTCGTTCTGAACGTTTAGCTGATCGGACAATTCTTTTGCCAAATTCGTTTCGTTGAACATCGCCTCGTAGTCGGCAAAACCAACGGAAAACGATTTGTTCGGACGGAGCAAGGAAGTGATATAGCTGGAGTCGATACCGCCCGACAGGAAGGAGCCAACCTTCACATCGCTAATTTTGTGCGCGGCTACCGATTCTTTAATCGTCTCTTGAATTTCCTCAACGTAATGGTCAAGCGTGTTTTCCTCTTCGCGGAACGCTTTGTCCCAATACTTTTGAATCTCGATGTTGCCGTTCTTCACGATCATATAATGAGCCGGCGGAAGCTTGTAGACGCCCTTGAAAAACGTCTCGTCCATCGCCGAATATTGGAACGTTAGATACGGTCTAAGCGCGTCCTTGTTCAGCTCCTTCACGAAGGAAGGATGCGGCAGGAACGACTTGATTTCCGATCCGAAAATAAACGTGTTGTCCACCGTGTGGCTAGTGTAGTAAAGCGGCTTGATGCCGAAGCCGTCGCGGGCAATAAACGCGGTATCCGTGCGCTTGTCCCAAATGCAAAACGCAAACATGCCGCGCAGCTTTTGCAGCAATTCAGTACCGTAGGCTAAGTAGCCGTAAATAAGCACTTCGCTGTCGGAGGACGTGCGGAACGTGTAACCCTGCTGCTGCAACTCCTCGCGCAGTTCTTGGAAATTGTAAATTTCGCCGTTGAAGACAAGTACAATTTTGCCGTCCTCGCTGTAAAGCGGCTGGTTCGCCGCCGTCGACAAATCGATAATGCTCAGCCTGCGAAAGCCAAGCACCACATCCTCGTCCTCATGCACGCCGCCGCTGTCCGGGCCGCGATGAATGATCGTTTCAAGCATATTTTCAATGGCCGCCGGATGATCGATGGCCTGCTTTCCTTTTATATAACCGACAAAACCGCACATGTATGTTCACCTCAAAGTTCTTATCCCTACTATTTTAACATAGGTCGCATGAATACCCTACTCGCGGGCACAATTATGGTTCGTTTTACCATAAAAATGATTGTTGTTTCCTCTATATGATACCTTTTTCGCGTGGGGCTTGTCGACTGAGGGGGTATGGGGTGGGATGGCGGTGAAAATTGTCGGCGGGTGGGACGGGGGATTGGCAGCGGAAGTGATGGAGGGCAGATAAAGCGAGTGATAGGCGTGACGGTATTGATATCCCAATTCGTCCCATGTTAAAATGTTGTTTGTTGCGCGCCCGTAGCTCAGCAGGATAGAGCGATGGTTTCCTAAACCATGCGTCGCCGGTTCGAATCCGGCCGTGGCGCGCCATATTGATGAGATTTCGAACCGTACTGTTGTGCGGTTCTTTTGCATTTTTGGACGTAGGCGTGGTTGTCCTTTAACCCTATTGAAGAGGAAATACTGCGATTTCTTCATATCTGAAAAAATGAAGATGTTATCGTTACGGCATTTATCTAGAAAGCTTTTTGGGTGAGGTATGGCACCGGTCATCAAGAAGAAAGCCAAAAAGACTCTAATAATAAATTTCAATTTTGAAATGACAACCTTATAAACCAATCATTAAGTTCTTCTTGGTTCATTTCCTGAAAAGTATGTTTAAGAGAATCGTCCGTAATGATTTCTACAAGCAGTCTTCGTAATAAATTATCCGTCTCAATAGATATTTTTTGGAGAACTTCATTTGTTTTAAACGCTTTTCTAAGAGCACTTCCATGTATTGTCGCTGATCGAATAGAATATGCCGTTTTAATTTTTTTATATATCAGTATTCGCTTATCTACTTCTGATTCTAACAACCAAGCAGCTCTCTCAGCGATTTTATGTGTTATTTCCGTAGTGTCTGTAGAAAGCAGCGACTCGAGCACTGTACAATATAATGTGATACGAGTCGGCAAATGGTTCTGTGCTCTCGCTGCTTGCAAAAAATATAAGCTACGTTCTAAGCGTGGAGCACCGCCATTTAACCTTGCATACGCTTCTTGAGTATCTCTACTTAATGAATCATCTACTACTAAACACTTAAAAAATTCCATAGCTTGTTCAAGTTCTAGCTGGTTGAATTCAACGGTCTCGCTTTCAGCCTTTGCATTACAGAAATAAGAACCGTAACGACCGTTGGAAGTAGTTGAGGGGCCGTTTTCATGTTCAACATAGAGAAATGAGTACTCAGACGACACACTATTATCTTTGACCAGCCAAAGTGCAGTTGAAAATACCAATGCAACATTAATAAATGGTGTTAAAAAATCGATACGTATTCTTTGATCATCAAGCTTATCCTGAATTTCCCCTATCGCATATAGGTATGAAGAATCATCTAACTCTAAGCGTTCCAGTTGTCCAATCATAACCAAAAAGAATGGAATATCAAATTCCCGTCTTAATAATTGGTTTGAATTAGAGAGGCGTACAGCACGATGCAAACTTTTTCCTTTATTTAATTTTTCTGAAATTTTTAAGAAGTGTAATTTAGTTATAACCTTATACAGCATACAATTCTCCTTAACAATTTATTAGAGCACCCATTATTATATATTTTATAGGAATATGGTCATATTATCCACAAAATTAAGTTGAGGGAAATGACCTTCATTTTGGTTTTGATGTTCCATTATACAAATAAATTCAGTGCCTTCTCGTAACTCTTCCCTCAGAATTATTTAATGACATCTGTCTTATTTCTGTTCAAATATCCCCAAATCCCCAAGGGATAATAGTTACCCGACTTTATTGGACAATAATTAATAGGTACTACTATTTATCTATACATAGATTTAAGGACATGCTATAGTCGATTTGAAGATATTGGTATTAAGTTAACAAGGATTTATAGTATAGGTCCAACATGAGAACGAAATATAATACTCAAAGGAGATCACCATGACTAAAAAAACAACCCTCATCTTTTCCATGTTGTTCTTATTATTTAGCGGGTTGGCGTCCGCACATCCAGGCCGGACAGACTCCTCTGGCGGGCATTATTGCAGAACCAACTGTGCAAAATGGGGTCTGGCAGATGGCGAGTATCATACTCATAATGGCGGAAGTACAAGCAGTTCATCCTCGAGTTCATCTTCCAAACCTGTTGATACTAGAAGCCCTGAAGAAAAGAAGGCAGACGGTTATATTAAACAAGCCGACAGCTATTTGAAAGCGGGCAACTACTATAACGCATTATATTATTACTTTAAAGCATCTGAAGAGGGTTACGGTTGGAAGGTTAATTCTGGCCAGGAATCCAAAGCAGCTAAAAAAGTGGCCGACCAGGCCAAAACATATTATCAAACCGATCAATTAGTAAAAGCCAAACAATTCTACGATTTACTCGGTCAAAATAGTAACTACAGTTCCCTATACGATGTGTCTGGGAATTTAAAATTGATCACAGAACGGCAAGCCTTTCTGAATGCTTTCGGAACAGCACAATGGTATTACAATCAGAAAAACTATGTGAACTCCGTGCTTCTAGCAGATAAGGCCATGAAGGACGGATTATCGAAAAATACGCATGCCGTTCAATTTATGAATAATGCCGCTTTAAAATTGTCGCAGCAGGCATATAGTGCTTTTACAAAAGGAGATTACGAAACTTCACTTAAGCTTTATACCGCACTAGCCAATGCCCAATATGCACCGGACAAGTTAAAAGAAGGGGCAAAGAAAAATCTAATCGTTGTCCAAATGAAAATAGACGAGAAGAAATAAGCTTTTAATCTACGCAAAAAAGCCTCTCACTCCACATCCACGTGGTTTAGAGGCTTTTTTCATCATATCTCATTATGTAAAAATGATTTCAAACACCTAGCTGATCTTCCGTATTGTAGTAATTTATCCCTCCCCAACACTTATTAACATATGACAAAACGACCAAAAAATTGCTATAATAACAGAAACAAATAAAAAACCCACCTCAGAAAAACATACCTGCCTCACAAACCTCGCAAGTCCATCCTATCCATACCGAACAGGGGGTCTATTTACGTTGTCCAAGCATGTGAATCCCATTGTCCATCCGCCGCTTTACGGGCTGCTGAGTTGGGCGTACACTCTAAGCGTTACAGGTACAATGCCTTTTTTCAATGATTGGTTTTACAGCAATTTCATTCAGGTTGCCTGCAACAGACACTATTTGAGGGACAAACAAGAGTTGTTTTTCGACTTTTACCGCGGAGGAAGAAACGACCTTAACACCAATCCTTACATGCTTACAAGTACGCTTGATACGCCAATGCTTTATGAAATCTTCAAAGACAATCTTCACCCTTTCTTGACCAAAAAGCTCAGAGACGGTCAATACCCCGTTTTGTTTCTGGATGAATACTACATCTCCTATTCGACCGCATATCAGGCCCACCCTTTCCCTCACCATGTGATGATTTACGGTTATGACGAGGATCGCCAAGTTTATTATACTTACGGTTTCGGCAAGGATTTAGTTTTGGGCTGTCACGAAACCACCTTCGCCGAATTAGAGCAAGCCTTTCACTCCATCGACAACTACTTAAAAAACAATGCCATTTACGATCAATATAATTACTTCTTTATGATTTTGCACGGATATGACTACCAGTTGAACCTAAAGCACATCTATAAGCAATTTGGCGAATATTTGCGCTCTGAAAGCAGTAACAATGAGCAAAACCGCTCATACACGCCCGATATGGAGTATATGGCCTTTGGAATTTCCTGCTATGATGTTCTGATCGAACATTTCATCATCCTAAAAAACGAACCCGAAAGGCTTGTAAGAGCCAATCCTCCACGGCAGCTTCATTTACTATGGGAGCACAAAAAAATGTTAAGAGGCCGGATCGCTTACCTGCAACAAGAAAACAAACTTCCGCAGGACGGAAGCATGCTGTTTGATTTCATTGAACTAGAAGAGCTCGCCCACCATTCGCGCGATTTGTTTGCTGAACATGTTATGAAAGAAATCCCTAACGTTCATGATCGCATCATTCAAAACTTGGAAAAGATGCGCGAGATGGAACTCACATTGCTCCCTAAAATGATGGATCAGCTAGAGGAGTATAATGAGGAGCTGCGACAGCTAGTCTTCCGCTAATTATAAAGCCGCCTGATTTGAACGAGCCCCCCAATGTTAGACATTCTCTAACATTGGGGCTGCCGTTCAAAGCGTCAGGCGGCTTTATTTTTTATATAGTAGCCTTCTCCAACCAGCCAACAACTTCCCGCACCCGATTAAGCGCGATATCGGCCAGCCGTTTGATTTGAATCAAATCCTCGCCAACGGCATAATCGAAAGCTACATATAGCTGTGCCCCGGACCTGCCGAAGGAAGCCTCGATTGGATAATAACCAGTAGGCTGGCGGTAATCGTGAAGCATTTCCATATCCGGCAGCATAGCAACGAGCCTATCCATCCGGACCAGAATACGAGGCGCTGCCGCTTCTTCGCTATACTGAGTTTCCTGCTCGACGTTAAGTCCGATGTCGGACAAGAGACGATCGGGCTCAAACTGATAGTGGCTCAGATCAACCGTCAATACTTGATCCATTCTGCCGATCGTCCAGTTGAAATCCAGGCCCGGCGAATCGATAACCCCTCTGCCATCCAGCCTTAAATGCGCCTGCTCATTACTCCACTCCTCAGCAGAAGCCTGAAGCAGCGAATGCGTTAATAGCCCCTCCACTTTGTCCCCGTCAAAGGACGAGAATAACAGTTCGGACAATTCCTCTCCTAAATGAACCGTATGTCGATATGACTCTGTATGCTGAGGCATGCCGTCACGTTGCCGCTTCATACCGCTGCCCTGTGCTTCTATGATTTTGGCATACAGCTGGAACGAATTCGCTTTGGCAGGCAAATGGATATCTGTAGAATCTTCCGCCTGCTTGCATGCAGACAACAAATCGTCTATAAAAATGGTCCACGACGTTCCGTCCATTACAAGCGGATCGGCCATCAGAGCCAAATAATCTCCTGCCTCCCCTTTAAAGAGATAAGCCTCAAGCCGCAATTCAGAAAATCTGCCTCTCCGCCGCTTCGCTTCCTCCAACAATTGAACCATATACGGAACATTGATAGACCGCTCAGCATGCAACAGCGAACTTACGTCAAGCTTGAATAGCGGAGAAAACATCCCTCGATTAAACTGAATAACTTCTTTCTCATTTGAATAATAAATGATCCGAAGGGCGTCATGCCGCTCCATTAAACGCCCTAAAACAAGCCGAAGCTTGAAGTAGTCGAATCCGCCTGGACGGTAAATAATTTTGGTATCGTACTCTCTGCCGCCCGTGCACGCCCATGCCTTCTCTACAAAAGCTTGCTGCTGGCTCACCAGCTCAACCTTTCCTTCAACCGTCCCCGAAAGCAGTCTCAACTCCTTAAACTCCGATACCATCCGCTTCATAAGCGGCGCTGCTCCAGCGATCGTCAAGGCGCGGAACATATCCGCTACCTCAAGCTGCCATCCCTCTTGCTCCAATTCGCTGCATACCCGGATAATCATAATGGAATTGCCGCCTGCGTCAAACAGAGACTGGTTTCGATGGAAAGAGCGATGACCCAAAAACTTTTCCCATGCGTCAAATAGGACGCTTTCCCGCTCATTTTGCGGCCCGCCCTCCTGCTCTCCTTCGAACGAGGAATCCTGCAGCATGGCTGCCGATTGTTTGGTCGGATCAGGCAGCGACTTACGGTCCACCTTGCCGGTAGGAGTAAGAGGAATAGCGTCTAAACTCATCAAATAAGAAGGAATCATATAAGCGGGCAGACGGTCCGCCAAATAGTGACGCAGCTTGCCAGCATCGGGCTGCTCTCCGACGAGATAGCCGCATAACGCCAGCTCATCCTGCCCCGTCACAGGAATGGTATGCACCACTGCTTCGCGAATGCCGGGGAAACCAAGCAGCACCTGTTCGATTTCGCCAAGCTCAATTCGGAAACCGCGTATTTTCACCTGAAAATCTTTTCGCCCCATATACAAAAATTCGCCGCTCGGGAGCTTTTTGACGATATCCCCGGTACGATAAAGCTTACCGCCTCTGGCAAAGCGATGTTCAACAAACGCCGCCTCCGTCAGATCGGGGCGATTCATATAACCACGGCCGAGTCCGACTCCGCCAATATAAAGCTCGCCCGGCACTCCGTCAGGCTGAAGCTGACCATCGGAATTCATAGCCAAAAACGCCGCACCCGCTATGCCTTTACCAATCGTAATGGGATGCTTCTCCTCCGTCACCTCTTGCACCGAAGCCCATACCGTCGTTTCTGTCGGGCCGTACAAGTTAAATATGCGGGCGGACGGACTCAGACAAGCCTTAAGCATCCGCCATAGAGAAGGAGCGAGCGGCTCCGCGCCAATCATGAGCAGGCTTAACCGTTCGAACGCTTTGGCGGCGCCCGTTTGTGCCGACCACCACTTGAAGCGAGACGGAGTTAGCTGCAATACGTCTACTTGTTCATCTGCAAGCAGTCCAGATAAGCGGGAAGGATCATTTTTCTCCTCTTCGCTCGCTAGCACAATCGTCATGCCAAGCGACAGCGGCAGCAGCGTTTCCACTATAAAAATGTCGAAGGATACTGTCGCCAGTCCCAAAATGCGCTGCCCGCGCTCCAGAGGCAGTTGCGCCGCAAAACCGGCAAAAAAATGAGTGAGTCCGCGATGCTCGATCATAATGCCTTTCGGTCGTCCCGTAGAGCCGGACGTATAAATCACGTACGCCAAGTTGTCCGCCCCGACTACAGGATCAAGATCGCTGTCATCCTCATGGTAGGTCGATTCCTCATCCAAATACCAGACGCGCTCTGCTTCAATATTCCCTTTGAGTTCCCTCTGCGTAAGCAAAAGACGGCAGCCGCAATCTTCCAGCATGTATTGTTTTCTTTCCTCGGGAAACTCGGGGTCAATGGCTAAATAAGCGCCTCCCGCCTTTAAAACGGCTAATATGCCAACCAGCAGATCGGGCGAACGATCCGCGATAAGCACCACCATTTGATCGGGAGCGACTCCGCCCAGCCGCAAAGTACGCGCAAGCTTGTTCGCTCGGGCATTTAGTTCTAGGTAAGTCATCGTTTGCCCGTTAAACACTAATGCCGGGGCGTCTGGAGCGAGGCGGACTTGCCGTTCGAACTGCTCATGCGCCGTCAGCCCTACCGCTTCATCTTCCGTTTGCGAGCCGAAGCTAGCCAAGAGCCCCTCTTCAACGTCTCGCTCTGCAAGCAATCCAATAGAAGCCAGATCGATTGCAGGGTTGTCCAGCACCTGATCAACGATATGGAAGTAATAGCGCAAGTAGGACTGGATCGTCTCCTCTAGAAATAATGATGCATTGTAAACTGCCCGCAGCTTAATATCGCTATCATCCTTAACAAAGTTCAAACCTAGCGGCAAGGGTGAGCCGTAACTTACATGCTGGGGAGGGCTCGAATCCGTATACCGGAACAGAGACGAATACAGTACGTCTTCGGGGCCGCCATCCTGTCCTGCCCCAAATCGGGAATCAGGCTCTTCATTCAGAAATGGGATGTTAAATAGGCCCTGCAAATCCTTTTCTTCCGTTTGCCGCAGCAACTCGTAGAAAGTCATTCCCTCGTTGTCTAAGCCGACTCTTATAGGCAATACGAGCCCATTCGGCACCGTTCCGCTCGAATCCGTCATGTCCTCCGAATCGCCAAGCGCAAGCGAGTTGCCGATAATCAAGTCGCGATCGCCGGTTAGCTTATGCAATAACACAAACTGACATGACATAAGAAACGTTTGCTCGGTCGTATGCTGCTGCTTCACATACGCTTCTAAACGTTTCATTCGTTCGTTTCCTGCATTTGTTGTGACGACGCCCTCTTTGTAAGAACCATTAGTTTCGGGCACCTTGTCGCTAGGCAGCTCCAGTCTTGGCAACGGCCCCGCAAGCTCCTTGAGCCAATAGCTCTCCGTTAGTTCGTTTGTTCTATTCATCATTTGCCCCCCTGTTTAGATGCAACCTTAAAGAAACCCTATTTTAAAAAATATGGGTGAAAAAACTTAATCTTTAATATCTGTTTGTGAGAGCAGCATCTAAGGTAGATTGGTCATGCGGGTGGATTAGCATCTCTGTAATATGAGGTAAATCAAAGAGGTTTATCTGAGGTGTCTTGCCTTCTATCGACAAATTTAACCATCGTTTTCCAACTTACTATAAATGTACAATTTCCATAATCATAGATCAACACAAAAAGGCGCATAAGATATATTTATCCCTAGCAGGTACTATGTTTTATGGTACTTATCACATGCCATTATTTGCGCTATGCTCATATGGAAGATACCATTTTCGAAAGAGAAGGTGACTATTTATGAAACAGATGTCCAAACGTATTTCTATTGCTCTAATGGCTGCCCTGATTTTGATTTGTGCTTTGGCAGGCAGCGCTACAGCCGCCCCTTCCGTACCTCAGGAAGAAATCAATCTCGGTTATCTATCCAGCAACAGAGCGGATGGCAAGTTCTATTTTTATGTGAGCGGTTTTGCACATTTTAAAATGTCCAGCACGACTAATTATGATTACGTACATGCGGTCTTGTACCAGCTTCAGCCGAATAACACATGGCAAGCCGTACGGGGCAAAACGTTCGGACTGCAAAACCACTATGCGCCCAATACCGGAACCAGTTATTACGCCAATATCAATGAACACAGCTCTCAGCAATCGTTGCCTCCGGGCAATTATAAGCTCGTTATTGTAGCCCCAACAGATGTTTACTTGCAAAATTGGCAAGGTCATGTCGTCGGTTATTAATTTGTTAAAATTCAGCTGAAAATAATACAAGCCGATTTCGGTAAAATACCGAAGTCGGCTTGTTGTTTATGATTCCGTATGCAAAAGTTTGCCCATGGAGCAACTGTCCTTGTTCCGCTACTCATCATTTTTTAATGACAAAAAGATGAGCGCTCCGAAAATATAGCTCACGATCCGATCCGCAGAAGCCAGACCGTTCCATTTTGAAGACATCCACATGCCAAACCATTCCCCGCCTACGGCCATAAAGCCAAAAAACCAAATAGCTAATGCGAGACCGAGGCCGATGACAGCCGAATTTTTGGCACGCTGGAAGCCCTCTCCTCCCGCCCTCGAGTTAACCAGCAGCTTCACCCCGCCGATGATAAGCAGCAGAGCGACGATAAATTCCGTAACGATAATCAAAATATAAGCTGTATGATGCAGAGCCGTGCCCTTAACCGCCCTGTATATAATGTTGTTTCCTTCAAACGTCGTATCCATGCTGAGCACATGTTTTACGAATTGAAAGTTGGTGTTGTAATCCGTCACATTGCCGAGCACGACCAACGAAACATAAACAGCGAAAAACAAAACAAAAGCACTTTTCAAATAACGGATAATAGCTGTATTCATTCATCATCCCCCTCATCCTGACTATCACATCAGATGATATGAGGGGCGAGAAACGTTTAGAAATACTTTTTTCGCCAAAAAAGCAGCGCCGTTATAATCGTAATAGCAACGGACATAATCATGATAATCGTAAACATATGAGGATTATGCTGCATCGGAAGCTCCACGTTCATGCCATAAAACGTCCCGATCACCATAGGCAGCGTAATTACGATAGTAATGGCCGTCAGCAGCTTCACGACATGATTGACATTGTTGGAGATGACGGAGCCAAAGCAGCTCATTATATTTCCCAAAATAGCGGTATAAATTTCAGCCATTTTGATCGCTTGGCGAATTTCGACCGTCACTTCCTCCAAAAGCTCCTTATCCGCCTCGTACATTTTCAAAAAATGGCCGCTGAACAGCCGCTCGATCAATAAGTTGTTCGTCTCCAACGACGTAGAGAAATAAACAAGACTTTTTTGCAGTTGCAGCAACGTAATCAACTCTTTATTTTTCATTGCTTTGCGCAAATGCATCTCCAGCGCGTCCATTTGTTTATTAATTTTTTTCAAATACTGCAAATAGAAAATAGAGGTGTAAGACAAAATTTGCAAAACAAGCCTCGTTCTCATAAACGTATGAAAGGTTTTAACCTTGCCCTGCAAAAACTCGTTAATGACTGGCGTATCCTCCAGGCAAACCGTAACGATAAAGTCCTCCATTACCAAAATGCCAAGCGGCACCGTCGTATAAACGGTTTTCTCCCCTTCCCTCGCCACAAAAGGCACATCGACAAACAGCATAACCCGATTGCCGTCCCTATCGATCCGCGCCGTTTCTTCCTCATCCAAAGCATCCTGCAAAAAGTCTAAATCAATATCCAGCTCCGTCACCAGCCGCAGCTTCTCCCCCTCGGAAGGGTTGGTCAAATGAATCCAGCTGCCCTTCTCCAGGTTAGTGATGGCATTGGTTTTGCCGGAAGCGTCCGTTTTTAAAATTGTCAGCATTGTCTTTCACCCTTTCACGGGCCCACGACAACGCATAGGCGGCATGCCGCGCAAGCGTCGCCTAGCCATCCATGTCTAAATATCCAATTCAAAGTTTTCTGGGGCCTATCCGGTTCGCTCTTGAAAACATGCCACCTCCCTTATAAAATAAGATTTCGTCCTACAGCACGCTGCTGCCTAAGCCTGCTTTTTTCGAGCGGCTCGGGCAATGTACAGGTAGTATATGGCTCAGGCATGACGACCGTTCCTCCTCGGGACCGCCCGTATTTCCAGCTGCGCAAGTAGACATGCCAAAAAAACTATCTCCGATATTCAGAGAGAGTTGTCTCTGTCCTTTACGTCTCATTCCCGCTTGCATGTCTCCCTATATGAAAGCCGATTCGCTTTTGATTCCTAAGGAGCATAAACGATAAATAAAACAGTGTCAATTTTTTCTTTTTCTGGCTTTCTCAATCCGCAAACCGACAAATTTTTGTTATAATAGATACGCAGATTGTCTAAGAGTGCAGATTAGACCATTATTTTGACAAGAGCTGAACCTCATCGTGCAGAATGCTTCTATTGTCAGTCAGGAGAACACCCAATGAAGAAACCTTTATTTTACGGAGCCGTTCACCTTTTGTTCTATCGGGAAAATCAAGTTCTGCTGCTAAAAAGGAAAAACACCGGGTTTGAGGATGGCAGCTGGAGCGTTGTAGCCGGGAGAATAGATGGCGGAGAGGAAGTGAAAGCCGCGGCCATTAGGGAAGCTAACGAGGAAGCCGGAGTCGATATTTCGCCCGACGACCTTGAAATAGTAGGAGTCATTCATCGCAAAAACAAGGAGTCGGAATGGATCGATTTCCACCTGCTGGTCCATGCGTGGAGCGGTGAGCTGGTCAATAAAGAGCCTCACAAATGCGAGCAGCTGGAATGGTTTCCTCTGGACGAGCTGCCGGATAACGTGATCCCTTATATCAAAACCGCAGTTCAGCACAACCACCAATCCATGTGGTTCGAGAGCATTGGTTGGTAAGCGCTAAGCGTCACAAATTTTTATCGCCATAAACGGAATAGCCGACTGCATATACTAAACCGATAATGGCGTCGTTTTTCACATTACACTGAGGAGGACTTTACCTATGAACCAACCTTATCCCGCTTCAAAAGAAGACCTGACTTTCGGCATGCTTTGCCACCTGATTTCGCTGAGCGGCTTCATCGTACCTTTTGGCTGGGTTCTCGGACCACTTGTCATTTGGCTTATCAAAAAAGACCGCTCCCCATACGTGGATGCACATGGCAAGGAATCGCTCAATTTCCAAATCAGCTTTTTGATCTATTCGATCGTTGCCGGCATCCTTTGCCTCATTGTCATTGGCTTTGTATTGCTCGCTATTATCGGCATTCTGTGGATTATCTTCGTCATTTTGGCTTCTGTTAAAGCCAACCAAGGCGTCCTGTACCGTTACCCGCTGACTATCCGCTTTTTCAAATAAGAGACAGCGTCGTTAAACGAAAACCCGCTTCCTTCCATCAAGCTTACCCCGGCTAGTCCCGGCAGAGCTCGCTGAAGAAAGCGGGTTTTTTGATTTTACAGCTTTGTCGCGGCACCAATTAGTTCCTTGAACTGCTCCGGTGTCAGCGCATCTGCGGGAATGTCCTGTTCAAACTTGATTTCTTTGCCGAAATCAACATATTCGCTGGCAAAGGTAAAGCCCATGCCTGTAGTGAGGCCGCTTTGCTTATCGTTCACATCGACATCAAACTTGCCGGCCTGATAAACAAGATAGCCTCCTTTGATCGCTCCAGTCAGGTCAAACGCATGTACTTTTACATCGTTTTGCAAAATGTTCAGTACTCCCGTTTTATCCGTCTCCAGCTCGCTTTTCCACTTTTCCGCATCGGCTTTTTTAATTTGCAGTGCCGTTAGATAGGCGTCATTGGAAAGGACAAGCTCCAGCATTTCCGGCAGCACTTTGTTGACCACCGTTTCGACGGTTCCCGAATAATTGCCTTCATTTATAGAGAAATGCACGATTTGATCCGTTTTAAGACCTTCTGGCAAGCTCGCATCCGCAGCTTTCACTTCTTTGAAATAAGTCTTTTCGTCAAAATGCTTTAAGGCCGCACCCGACAGCTCTTGAACAAGCTTCAACTGCTCCGCTGCATTAAAGCTTGCCGCCTCCCGGCCTTCTTGTTTCGCCTGCTCCTCCAAATCCACCACAATATATTTTCCAACCGCCGATTCCGGCAAGCCTACAAGCGGAATGGACGGGAGCTGAATATACAGCTTTTTGTCCGTCATAATCATAGGCACAGACAACTTTGTATCAAGCAGGCTAGGCAAAGTGACATCCATTTTTATGTCGGTCCGCAGCGAAGGCTCCTTCGAATAGAGAACATCCGCCTTAATAGTAGCGTCTTTCAAAATGCCCGCTATCAGCGCAGTTGATAAGCCTTGCGATTTTACTTCGGTGTTCGGCGGAAGATCCCATTTATCCAACCCTATCGTCATCAACATTTTATAGGATTTAGCATCCATCGTCTTTAAAGTGGCTGCTAGCAGCGCTTTTTTCGGCTCGGACTGAAAGCTGCAGCCGATGATCATAACAAGAAGAAGCATAATAGATGTGATGAGTACGAATCGTTGCGCTTGTTTCATGAACTGGATACCTCCACTATCATTTTTGCTCGCAACTCTATTTTATAATAATTGAAGGCTGTTTAGAAGGCGGCGCAAAAGCGGGGCTGCCCCGAAGGTCCATTCAGACTTCCAGGAGCAGCCCCGCTCACGCGTCGCAATCGGTTAGCCTTGCGGATTGTGATGATCCACATGATTCTGGTTTTTCGTTTTTTTCGAACCGGATAACGGCTCCTGCAAGCCGCCGCCATCATCCTGCCTCTTTTTCTCATTATGAGGCACACTCTCTGGAACCGGTACGCTTTTTGGTTTGCTCATCGCCATATCCTCCTCAGCTGTGCTGATTTTTCAGATCGGAAGGCTGATCAAAGTTAATGGAATCTTGATGCCTCCGGTCGTTCTTGTCCTGCTGAAGCTGTTGAGCTTGATGACTGTTCACCGGCTCCGTCTCCAGCGCTTCTACTACGTTGCTCAAGTTTTTGTCCGCTGTGCCCTTTGCTTTCGTCATCTTCCTCGCTCCTTAAGCATGAGTCAACTGCTGGAGCGCCTGGGCGCATTCATGCAGATGTCTTTGGTAGTCATGTATGAGCTGCTGCAAAATATCCGTTCTTTCGTCCACTGCGACGCCGTCTTTTTCGACATCGACCAGTTCTACCCTGACTTCGCGGCTGTCTACATAAGCCACTTTAAAATCAATCTCATACATTTGATGTCCCGCCGAGCGGATCGTTACGCGCAGCGCCTTGTCGTCCGCTTCGTCACGCTGCACCTCGCATCGGTCGGAGCTATTTAGCGTCTCCGAAAGCGTCCTTTGCCAAGCTTCGGCAAGCTGCTCCGGATCTACTCTAAGCTCGTCTGATTTAGCCATAAGTATAGCACCTCCACACCGTTTAAGATGCGGAGGCGACTTCCCTTTTATGCATAGCCCTGCCTGCTGCCCACGCTATTACCGGATTTGGATAAGCTGATTTTTCTCCACATTGTACGTGCCCATTTTTTTGCTTGGGTCTTTTTCGTAATGCAGAACGCCCATCGTTTTTTCAGTGCCGGCCGCTTCATCCCAAGCCGCTTCTGTTACGACTAAAAACTGATCCGCATAGGAGCGCCCGTCGCCAATCACAACATTGCCCCCATACGTCGCTGGAAGCACTTTCTCTCCCGTCTCTACCCCTTCCTTCTTTTCCTTTGCAAAAAGAACCCCTTTTTCATCCGTTAATTCAGGCAGCTTGGATATGGCCTCCGTTTTGTCCCCCTTGATCACTTGCCGAATCAATTTTTTATCCATCAACAATTTAGCTGTCTTGTCATCCAAAACAAGCGTTCTTTTTTCATCCTTCTCCTCAACAAGCTTAACTGTATAAATATCATTGTCTTTCAGAAGGTTTTTTTCCCGAATGAGCATATCCTCCACCTGCTGTTTCTCTCCGTACAAAATAATTCCGTTCGCTTTCGAAAACATGCCGCATCCGGCTATCAATGAACCGGCAAGCAACGTCGCCGCAATAAGCCCCGCTAGTCTGGCCGCACTGTTCTTCTTTTTCTTCATCATTATGTTCTCCCCTGTTCTCTATATAATGGCTGCTGTTGCAACTAACAACAGTTTAGTACAGTGGCGCCTTACGAACCATTTATCTTCATGACAGGCCGCTTACATTATTGTAAGACGACAACGCAAAAAATCCCGAACGGCAATCGTTCGGGATTCATCATGTTTAATTGAACTGGCGGAGAGGGTGGGACTCGAACCCACGTGGGCTTGCACCCTAACGGTTTTCAAGACCGCCCCGTTATGACCGCTTCGGTACCTCTCCACATAAAAGGTGTAACAAAGTATATTCTACCACAGGTCAAAAATGATAATCAAGTTTTTTCGACCTGTGGCAGACAATTCAATAGAAGGCATGGTTTCATACTGTTGCTGCAACGCCTGTAACTCAATCTCGCTAGAAAAGGTCTACAGACATTTAGCCGACGGGAATGACGCTGACGCCGCCCATGTATGGACGCAGCACTTCCGGAATGACGACCGAGCCGTCCTCCTGCTGGAAGTTTTCCAAAATAGCCGCTACCGTACGGCCTACAGCCAGTCCCGAGCCGTTCAGCGTATGAACGAATTCAGGCTTGCTCTTCGGCTCGCGACGGAAACGGATACCTGCACGACGGGCTTGGAAATCCTCGAAGTTGGAGCAAGACGAAATTTCGCGATACGTATTGGCGCTTGGAATCCACACTTCAAGATCATACGTCTTCGCCGAGGTGAAGCCCATATCTCCCGTACAAAGCGCTAATACGCGGTAAGGCAAGCCAAGCAGCGCAAGTACCTTCTCCGCATCGTTTGTCAGCTTCTCCAGCTCCGCATAGGACTCCTCAGGCTTTACAAGCTTGACCAGCTCCACTTTGTTGAATTGATGCTGGCGAATGAGCCCGCGTGTGTCGCGGCCCGCAGCGCCCGCCTCAGAGCGGAAACATGCGCTGTACGCAACGAAGTTTTTCGGAAGCTGCTCCGCATCCAAAATTTCGTCGCGATGAATATTTGTTACTGGCACTTCCGCGGTTGGAATCAAGTAGTAGTCGGTATCCACCAGCTTGAACAGATCCTCTTCGAACTTAGGCAATTGCCCAGTGCCAATCAAGCTGTCGCGGTTAACGATGTACGGAGGCAAAATCTCCTCATACCCGTGCTTATCGCTATGCAGATCCATCATGAAGCTGATCAGAGCGCGTTCAAGCCTTGCGCCCAGTCCGCGATAGAACGTAAAGCGGGAGCCCGTTACTTTGCCCGCGCGCTCAAAGTCCAAAATGCCCAGCTCATGCGCAATATCGTAATGCGCCTTTGGCTCATAGCCAAACTGAGGCACTTCGCCTACACGACGAAGCTCCACATTTTCTTCTTCCGAAGCGCCAACAGGCACGCTTTCGTTCGGAATGTTTGGAATACATAGCGACAGCTGCTCAGCCTGTACATCCAGCTCGCGCAATTCGTCATCCAGCACTTTAATGCGGTCTCCAACTTCGCGCATTTCCAAAATGAGAGCTTCCGCGTCGCCGCCTGACTTTTTCAGCTTGGCCACTTCCTGCGAAACGGTATTGCGGCGGTTTTTAAGCGCCTCCGTCTCTTGGATCACTTCGCGGCGCTTATGGTCAAGCTCCGGGAAGCCGGCAATCAAATCAAGCGAAGCGCCGCGGTTGCGGAGCGCTTGCTCTACTCTTTCAAATTCCGTCCGTAAAATTTTAACATCTAACACGATCTTTATGCTCCTCTCTAATCCGTTACGCTTTTGCGGCCGCCGATTCCTTCACCATCTCCAGGAAATAGGAGTGAAGACGGTAGTCATCCGTAAGTTCCGGGTGATAAGAAGCCGCTAGCAGCGTGCCTTGTCTGGCCGTTACAATCTCATCGTTATAAGTGGACAACACTTCAACGCCCGCTCCGACCGACTTGATAAGAGGCGCACGTATAAAAACGGCCCGCACTGTTTCATTTATCCCTTTTACGGGTAAATCCGTTTCAAAGCTTTCTCTCTGGCGTCCGAAAGCATTGCGCGCTACCGTCATGTCCATCAGCTTTAAATGGGCGTCTTCTTGCCCCTCGATACGATCAGCCAGCACGATCAAGCCGGCGCATGTGCCAAATAGAGGTTTGCCTTTCGCTGAGAAATCGCGAATAGCTTCCATAAAACCATATTTGCGCATGAGTTTGCCAATCGTTGTGCTTTCGCCGCCCGGGATGACAAGCCCGTTCAGTTCATCGAGCTGCTCGATTCGTTTAACGGCGACCGCTTCCGCGCCCGCCGCTTCCAAGCTTCGAATATGTTCCGCTACAGCGCCTTGAAGCGCGAGTACACCAATCTTCATCGTTATGCTCGCCATCCTTTAAAAGGCCGGCCAGCCCGAAGGCATGACCGGCTCAGCATGAGTGCTTATATTAGATACCGCGGTCTTGCATACGCTCAGAAGCGTTCAGCTTGGAAATTTCAATGCCTTTCATTGGCGTACCCAAGTTTTTCGATACTTCCGCGATCAGCTTGTAATCTTGGTAGTGAGTTGTCGCTTCTACGATTGCACGCGCGAACTTCTCAGGGCTGTCCGATTTGAAAATGCCGGAGCCTACGAATACGCCGTCAGCACCTAGGTGCATCATAAGTGCCGCATCGGAAGGAGTCGCTACGCCGCCTGCTGCGAAGTTAACGACTGGCAGCTTGCCGCTCTCGTGAACGCCGAGAAGAAGGTCGTATGGTACGCCCAGAAGCTTCGCTTCGTGATAAAGCTCATCTTTCGACAAACCTTGGATTTTACGGATTTGACCGTTGATCAAACGAAGGTGACGAACAGCTTCTACGATATTGCCCGTTCCTGGCTCGCCTTTTGTACGCAGCATTGCCGCGCCTTCTTGAATACGGCGAAGCGCTTCGCCAAGGTCTTTGGCTCCGCAAACAAACGGAATCGTAAATTCGTGTTTACTGATGTGGAAAACTTCGTCAGCTGGAGTCAGTACTTCGCTTTCGTCGATGTAATCTACGCCCATCGATTCCAGCACTTTAGCTTCAACGTAGTGGCCGATACGAGCTTTGGCCATTACTGGAATGGAAACGACTTTCATTACTTCTTCAACGATTGTCGGATCGGCCATGCGGGCTACGCCGCCTGCCGCGCGGATATCGGAAGGAACGCGCTCAAGAGCCATAACTGCAGTAGCGCCTGCCGCTTCCGCCACTTTCGCTTGCTCGGCGTTCATAACGTCCATGATGACGCCGCCTTTTTGCATTTCTGCCATGCCGCGTTTTACACGCGAAGTACCTGTTTCCATCTGTCATTTCCTCCTATTATTCATCCATTGGAATGATGATTATACCGCAGTTGTTCTAACCATAGATTTTACAGGAACTGCGGGTAATCGACAACCCTTGATTCCATGCGGATTGCTCGGATTTAGAACAAATCAAGTATGCTGTTAAACAAGTTGGAGAAGAAATCGCCGATTCCTCGGAAAAACAGCTTAAACCAGCCCGCTTTTTCCGCCTCTACCGTCGTCACCAGATTTACTGTGTAATCTAAATTTTTGCCTGTCGACTCATCGGCATACGTATAAGTGACCGTACCAACCTTCGTTCCTGCGGCAATAGGAGCTACAAGCTCTTTTTCCGTCAGCAGCTCCATCCCTTTCATGGAAATTTTCGGCTCCACGCCTTTTTTCACCATAAAAGTGATATCTTTATCAGTCACGACTGGAACCGACTTTTTGACGCCTTTTTTAATTTTGACTGTTTTCACCGTGTCGACAACCGATTTAGGCGGAAGAACGGTCTTTTTCTCAAAAGTGGCGTATGCATAATTGTAAAGCTTGGCCGTTTCGTAAAAACGGGCATCTTTCGTGCTTGTATCCATAACAACGCTGATATAGCGCATATCGCCTTTTTTCACGGTGCCCGTGAAATTGTATCCCGCTGCGTTGATGAAACCTGTCTTCATGCCGTCTACGCCTTCATAAGCCAAATGCTTAAGGGAAATCTTGTTTACGTTCGATCCTAGCATGTAGTTAAAGTTGATCATAGGCGCCGTATCGCGCTCGCGGAACTTATAGTCCTGAATGCTCGAATACTCCAGAAACTCGGGATGCTCCACCAAAATGTGACGAGCAAGCCTCGCCATATCTCCCGCCGACATCACCGTCGTATTCTCAAACCCTGTAACGCTTGTAAATACAGCCGTTTTCAGTCCCAATTCATCGGCCGTTGCATTCATCTTCTCGACAAATGCTTCAATGCTGCCCGCCACTTGAATGGCAAGCGCTTTGGTCGCATCGTTGGCCGATCCAACCGCCATTGCTATATATAAATCTTTAACCGTGTGCTGATCCCCAGCCGCCAAATAAATTTGCGATTCCGACCGATCGGTATCTGCAGCTACCGGATGTACGGTTACGACATCTTCCCATTTCATTCGTTCATTTTTGATTTCTCTTAAAACGATATACTCTGTCATTAGCTTCGTCATGCTCGCAATCGGCAACGGCTCGTCCGGATTGACTTCATACACCACTTGTCCCGATTCCGCTTCCATAAGAACGGCTGATTTCACTTGCAAACCCAGATCATTTACCGTACTGGGCCTATTGTCAAACCCCACTGCCAAAGCGCTTGTTGCGCTCAGCGACAACACAGCCACCCACAACGCCAAACTGGCAGCTATGACCGACAACAATCGAACCGGCCTTCCCATTACTTTCACTGTCCTTTTCCCCTTTTCCATTGAATTATCCGAACTTAATTGTAACATAGGAGAACACTACAATTAAACCTCTCCCCTTCTCCCAGAGAATGAGAGTTCCCTCATCCAGCCTAGACCCTTTTTCTATGCAAAAAACCAGACAGCATTGGCCTCAAAGGCTTTTGGCTGTCTGGCCGATATCCCGCTTCCGGGCTTATTATAGAGAGTAGTTTGGCGCTTCTTTCGTAATTTGAACATCATGCGGATGGCTTTCGCGCAGACCGGAACCTGTGATCCGTACGAAAGAAGTATCGTTCTTCAGTTCATCAAGGGATGAAGTGCCGCAATAGCCCATGCCGGAACGCAAGCCGCCAAGCAATTGATGAACCGTATCTGCAAGAGGCCCTTTGTAAGGAACGCGGCCTTCGATTCCTTCCGGAACAAGCTTGTTCTCGTTCTCTTGGAAGTAACGGTCTTTACTGCCTTCTTTCATAGCGCCTAGCGAGCCCATGCCGCGGTATACTTTAAAGCTACGGCCTTGGAAAATTTCCGTCTCGCCCGGGCTTTCCGATGTGCCTGCGAACAAGCTGCCGATCATAATGGCGCTGGCGCCAGCGGCAATCGCTTTTGTAATATCACCGGAATATTTAATCCCACCGTCCGCAATAACCGGAACGTTATATTCTCTTGCGACAGAAGCGCAATCGTAAATGGCTGTAATTTGCGGAACGCCGATACCCGCGATAACGCGAGTCGTACAGATCGAGCCCGGTCCAATACCTACTTTGATTACCGATGCCCCTGCTTCGATCAAGTCTCTTGTCGCATCGCCTGTCGCTACATTGCCCGCGATAATTGTAAGATCCGGGTAAGCTTCACGAAGCTTGCGAACCGCATCAAGAATGTTGATGTGATGTCCGTGCGCCGAGTCAACGACAAGCACGTCAATCCCTGCGTTCACGAGCGCTTCCGCGCGGTCATGCGTATCTTTGGAAATGCCTATAGCAGCACCGCAAAGCAATCTTCCTTGGGAATCTTTAGCTGCGTTAGGGAATTGAATCGCCTTCTCGATATCTTTAATCGTAATAAGGCCTTTCAGCGTATTTTCTTCATCAACAAGTGGAAGCTTCTCGATCTTATGTTGTTGAAGAATCACTTCCGCCTCTTGTAGCGTCGTGCCGACTGGAGCTGTTACCAGACTCTCGCGAGTCATGACTTCGCTAATTTTAATGGAGTAGTCGTGAACGAAACGAAGATCCCGATTGGTCAAAATGCCGACCAGCTTTTTCTCGTCGTCGACGATAGGCACACCGGAAATCCGATATTTGCCCATAAGCTCTTCCGCGTCGTAAACATGATGGTTCGGCATCAGCGAGAATGGGTTTGTAATAACTCCGCTCTCCGAACGCTTTACGCGATCGACCTCTTCCGCTTGTTGCGCAATAGTCATGTTCTTATGGATAATACCGATACCGCCCTCTCGAGCAATCGCGATCGCCAAAGCAGATTCCGTGACAGTGTCCATGCCTGCGCTAATAAGCGGGATGTTCAGCTTGATGTTGTTGCTCAACCTAGTGGAGATATTGACCTCTCTTGGCAGCACTTCTGATTTGCGCGGAACTAGCAGAACGTCGTCGAACGTTAGTCCTTCTTTAGCGAATTTCGTTTCCCACACGAGTTTGTTCCTCCCTTATTTTCAATGCCCTCTGGCGTATATTATTGCAATATTAGCAGAGGGGGTAGGGGCTGTCAAGGCTCGTCCAATGCCTTTAAATACCGCGTTTTCCTACTCTAAACAAGCCTGAAAATTGCCAATCTTCAGAAAAAATCCGGAAGGTAAGTCGTTCGTTCGGGTATGCGCGATTGTAAGCGATTTATCGTCTCAAGCGGACCGTGAATACGGTTCAAAGACGATAATTGTTCACCCGTTCGGTAGCTCATCAGCAGCGAAGTCCAATCGCCGATATCCGCTTTTAAACTTTCCTCTTTTTCTTCAGTTGCAAAATTGCTTGTTTGTTTGTGCAATTTAGCCTCGCCCTGTTCGTTGATGATCAATTCCCATTGCCCCGAATTCCAAACGGCATGTTCATCGCTTACGTTCAGTTTAAACCGTTCAGCTTTCCCCGGCTGGAATGGATATTGGGACAAAAACATTTCCAGATCCACAATCCGAGCCATAAAGTAAGGAACAATTTCCTGCTTAATTCTAGGGTCAGGCAATAAGTCCGGCAAAATATCATCAACGGGCACAGACAGCTTCACTCGCTCAATCATGGAATCATGTTGGGCAATAAAGGTCCAAATAGCGGCGCGAGCCTCTTCGTTCAAGAATGCCCAATCCTCCACTATCAATTCACGGTTTGACACTTCGTAAATGAAATAACCTTGATCCGTCCCATTTTGATCGGAATATACGTTGATTCGCTTCGGCGCCTTCGTGCTGATTCTTTGCTCCCACCACAAAGGGAGACGTTTCAAAGAACCGTTATACCGGCTGGCAAATTGCTCGTAAATCGGATACAACCGTTCTGGCCCGTCCAATCTCTCCACTTTACCTGGCATCGGCATTCTCGGAGGGAGTTGCTTCACATCCAAAGTATAAGATTTCTCTTCTACAAAAGTGCTCCAGCCATATTTACGATAAAAACTAAAGGAGAAAGGGGCAAGAAACGATAACGTTTGCCCTTTTTTCTTCATTTCAATTAAAGAGTGAACGAGAAGTTTTTCCACCAGTCCTTGCCTTCTGTACTCGGGCCATGTTGACACCCCTGCTACTCCGCCCATCTCAAACAGTTTTCCGCCAACATAAGTTTGCAAGTCAAAAACACAAGCTTGAGCAGCCATTTTATCGTCAACCATAGCAGCCCAGCGATCAGCTGAAACTTGTCGGAAGCTATCTTTTATTTTTTCAATTTCTTCAGGAGACTTCACTCGTTGAAAAGCAAACTGGAACAAATCGATACTGGAATCATACTGCTCTTCTTTCAAAGCGACAATGCTGATTTTCTCCATATCCATCCTACTCCTTCTTCATGCTCTTCTTTATATCCATGAAAAATTCCATTTGTTTATCTAACTTATAGTTGTACCTTAACATGACAGACATCATCCCACAACCAAAACTGCCTCTGGCGCAAACTGTTGTGATCTTTAGGCTCTTATTGTTTGGCTTTATGTTTTCTTTATAAGGGTTATATTTAAAGGAATGGCAGCTATACCAACCACAATATCTGGTATTATTTTATTAAAAAAACGCAGCATTCTACAATGTTCTGTGAGATGATAGTTGCTTGATGACGCCCATTCCGCACCGGATGATTCACTTCTTCGAGCTTACATCACGGTCGGCGTCTGACCCCACCTCTAGAGCCGGACTCACCTCACCGAACTACTCCGGATCAAAAGGGTCCAGACACACTCCCAGCAGTGAGAGGGACGATCCCACGCACAACAAAAAACCTACCGTATCATCTACGGTAGGTCATCTGTGCTTGGCGACGTCCTACTCTCCCAGGACCCTGCGGTCCAAGTACCATCGGCGCTGGAGGGCTTAACGGTCGTGTTCGGTATGGGAACGCGTGGTTCCCCTCCGCCATCGCCACCAAACGGTGT
>NZ_JBHTHB010000006.1:0-360088 GCF_042675505.1 Paenibacillus sp. GCM10027627 | reverse complement strand
GTTGTTGCTTGAAGACTTTCGTCTTCATTTTATTCCATTAATTCTTTTCAGAATTAACAGGGCAGTTTCGCTCGTTGTTCAGTTTTCAAAGAACAATCTTTTCTTTCTTTAGGCTTCCGCACTTCATTTGCTCAAGTGTGAAAGTCTTTCGTGTCAACCGCTTGTCTCAGCGGCGACTTTTATAATATATCACAGCCACCCAAGTTAATGCAAGTACTTTTTTAAAATCTTTTTTATTTCTTTTTTCAAGCCGTTTTCCTCGCGCTTGGGGCGAACATTAATGTAGCATATTCACCACAAGCTCGTCAACCTCCATCCCCATATTCGCATAATTCTGAAGATATGACTAACAATAGCCCCTGCTATCCAGCCACCCATTGCAGCCCGGCCAGCATCATTACACCAGGAACGCCTAATACAACTGTTGCACCGATCGTAAACGGACTAAGTGGAATATGCATGCCTGGCACAAGCTCCATTTCATTTACGATATATAATAGTCCTGCCGCAAGAATAAGATGGAGAGCAAAGCCCCGCAGCCACCCCCATGAGATTCTATTTTTCAACAACACCCATGCCAGCAATAACGACGATCCAATCAACATGCACAGCCATACCATTTTCATGGAGCCACCTCTTCCACCCATTGCGGCCAAGGACCGCTTATTTTTTTGGCTTTCATCAATAACATGGCATATCTTTTCTCCGCCGTTATAATGGCATGAATCGCATAATCCACTTGCTCGTGTCCCAGAGCATACTCAAAGTACCTTCTGGCGCTTTCCCATTCCCTCAACGCTTCTTTGATTTCATCCCGCAGCTTCCGCTTACGCATGATGTCTTCCTCATCCAATAGTAATCTTTGAATCATGCCCTCACCCCGTATTCCATTCGTATCGGTTTCTTTTTATGTGTATAGGCCTGTACCACAGATTAGAACCCGCAAAAAGAAAACGGACTACAGCGTTTCAAAAACGTATAATGGCATAGCAAAAAAACCGCCACGAAACCAATTGAATGATTTCGTAACGGTTTTTTGTTTTAGCTAAGCTCTCGTCTTCCCTCCAAAGCTTTGGAAAGAGTGACCTCGTCGGCATATTCCAAATCGCCGCCTACTGGCAAGCCGTGGGCAATCCGCGTCACTTTCAAGCCGAAAGGCTTAACTAGACGGGACAAATACATAGCAGTCGCTTCGCCTTCAATATTAGGGTTTGTTGCAAGAATAAGTTCCTGCACTCGTTCGTCGCTTAGTCTTTTCAAAAGCTCAGCGATTCGGATTTCTTCAGGACCAATTCCCTCCATAGGAGAGATAGCGCCTTGAAGAACATGATAGTATCCGTCGAATTCCCTCGTACGCTCCATCGCCACCAAGTCTCTTGATTCCTGCACGACGCAAATGATGGAACCGTCCCGCGTTTTGTCCTGACAAATCCGGCAAGGGTCGGTATCCGTAATATTGCAGCATACGGAGCAATAAAATAAATTCCGCTTTACACTGACCAGCGCTTTGGCAAAATCGATCACATCGTCTTCTTTCATCCGCAGCACATGGAAAGCCAGCCTCGCAGCCGTCTTAGGCCCAATGCCGGGAAGGCGGGTAAACGCATCTATCAGCTTGGCTATCGGTTCCGGGTAATGCAAAAAAGGTACAGCTCCTTTCAAACTGCATAAGCAGCTTTGGTCCGCCTCTTAAAATAGACCCGGGATTTTCATGCCGCCTGTAAATTTGCCCATATCCTGATTGGCCAGATCGTCTGCTTTTGTAAGTGCATCATTGACCGCAGTCATAACCAGATCTTGAAGCATTTCGATGTCATCCGGATCTACTGCTTCAGGTTTGATCGTAATGTTTAGAAGCTTTTTGTGCCCGTTAATGGTAACGTTAACGACTCCGCCGCCCGCAGTGCCATCAACCGTTTTGGTCTCAAGCTCTTCCTGCGCTTTCAGCATTTGTTCCTGCATCTTCTTCACTTGCTTCATCATTTGGTTCATATTGTTCATGTTCATTCACCTCATCAATGGTATTGGTTTATTAGCTATTCTCTTTAACGACTACAAGTTCTTCACCAAAAAGCTTCACCGCTTCCTCCACCCAAACGGGACGAGCGGCCCCCGCGGATGACTCCTCGCCTTGCAGCTCCAGCTCAAGCGTCTCGCCAGGTTTGTCACCGGCTCCATCGACGGCAGTCTGCCAGTCTTTCAGCATAACCGTAACGAGCTGATGAGGAGAGCCCAGCACATCCTGAATCACACGTTCGATGATCTCCCGATGATTAGGCTTTTCGGTTGTTTCCCGGTGAATTTCATTTTTGAAGGCGAGCAGCAGCCGGTCGCCATCTACGGAAACAAGCTCCCCGTCCTTCAGCCAAGCATGGAGAGTTACTTTGGCATCCTTCACCCGCTGAAGCACTTCGGCCCATTTGTTGCGAGCCTTGGCCGTCTCCTGCGAAATAACGGAAGCTATATAAGCATCCAGCTTAACCTTTGTCCGGGCAAGGCCTCCCCCGCCGCCGAACGAATTTCTTACCGCTCCACGCGGAGCGGCTCCCGCATTGCGCGAATTTCCGCTTTGCGCTTCTCCCGGCAAGGAAGCTGCCACTCCATTTTTCAGAAGCTGCTCAAGCTTCCTTTCCAATGCCTCTACTTGACCTCTCAGTCTAGAGACTTCTTGCGAAGATGAGGCGCCGGCAGAATCGCTAGCCGACGTTTGCCCCGTTTCCTCTCCCGAAGTGCAAAGCTTCATCAGCGCGACCTCGAACAAGGTTTGGGGCTGGGAAGCATGCTTCAGCTCCACCTGGTATCGATTTAATATATCGATCATTGCAAATAAACGGCCTGGGGTGTAGGATTCCGCCATAGTTTGAAAACGATCGCGATCCACCATTCTCTCCGTTACCGCACCAGAGGGAGCAAGTTTAAGCACAAGCAAATCGCGGAAATAATAAATAAGATTTTCCAAGCATTTATCCGCGCTTTTGCCTGCTAGCATCAGCCCTTCAACAAGAGGCATCAAAGCCGAGACATCACGAGCCTGCACCGCTTCCGCCAGCTGATAAAACTGTTCCGAAGCCATTCCGCCCGTAACGTCTACCGCCGCATCAAGCGTAATTCGATTATCTCCGAAAGCGGAAACTTGTTCAAGCAGGCTAATGGCATCCCGCATCCCGCCTTCCGACAAACGGGCTATATAAGCAAGGGCGTCTTCATCGGCGCTAATGCCCTCTTCCGAACAAATCTGTCTCAGCCTAGCCGTTTGCTCCTCCAAGGACACTTGGCGAAAATCGAAACGTTGACATCTGGACACGATCGTTGCGGGAAGCTTGTGCGGTTCGGTCGTCGCCAAAATAAAAATAACATGACCCGGCGGCTCTTCAAGCGTCTTGAGCAAAGCATTGAACGCTTCGGTCGTGAGCATGTGCACTTCATCAATAATGTACACTTTGAAGCGTACTTCAGAAGGCGCATATCTTACTTTGTCGCGAATGTCCCTAATCTCGTCAATGCCGCGGTTGGACGCCGCGTCTATTTCAATCACGTCCATAATATGTCCGGCCGTTATCCCTTCGCAAGCGGCGCATTCGTTGCACGGTTCTATAGAGGGACCGCGCTCGCAGTTGACCGCCTTGGCGAGTACTTTGGCCGTCGTCGTCTTCCCCGTGCCTCTTGGACCGTTGAATAAATAAGCATGGGAAACTCTGCTTTCGCGAATGGCGTTCTGAAGCGTTTGGATAATATGCTGTTGACCGACCATATCCTGAAACGTCTGTGGACGCCAGGCACGATACAAGGCTATATGTGACATGCGACCATTCCCTTTCAGCTTGCATTGTTTAATTGTCTAACAGCCATTTCTCATTTCACTATTATACTACAATGACGGGACAAGCAAAATGTTTTAAAAAGAGACAAGCAAAAAAGCCCCGCACAACCGCCTTCGTTCAAACTTGTTGGCTTGAACGGGCTGTTATTGCAGGACTTTTGTTGTACGGGCCATCATCGCCCATTGCTCTTTTACTTAGAACCGTGCACCTATCCCTGATACATGCGACCCAAGCGGCACTCTTGCTACACAGCTCGAGCCAGGCACTCCCCCGGCACATGAACTAACTTACTTACGGCTGCTTCCTTCCGGACCTGACCGGGTTCACAAGCGTCCATTGCGGAGGACCCAGCTGTCAACACTGCTTGCAAGCGCCAAACCTCACATCGGCATAACCTCAGATAGGAATTCAACCTCGCTACAGCGGATTGCGAGTTACAGGGCACCGCTACCTCCCCATCTAGCACGGCATAGACAAGTATAGTACATTACTAAGCAAAGCGCAACCTAAGATGTTTTTCGCACATCGGGGATTGCGGAAAATCGTCTTGGTGTTTTCGCATATCGGAGCATACATCCCCATAATGTTCTTTCCCATATCATCTCAGCCTGATTCAAGCCGCGGGTGAGCCAACGAGCCAAGCGAGCTACCTGTTCGCTTTTACACGAACCTGATAGCTGGGGAGGTTAGCCTGCACGGCATTCTGCACATCCGTCCGGAGCTGATTCGCTTGAACGGCGGTGATGCCCGGGTCCAGCTTCAAAGTAACGGTCACCTCGTTGCCATGAAAGCCGACGCTTGCTTTTTTAACCCCTTTGATCGGCTTCAGCACTTGCTGAATCAATTCCATATCCTTGGCGTACAACGTTCCGCTGCGGCCGAGCAAATTGGGATTGCTGTTGGAATACCCCATATATCCATCATTTTTGTACGACTGCATCTTATGGTCGGATCCGCTCGCGCAGCCGCCAAGCAGAAGCGCCGAAACGGATGCGCCAACCCAAAGCAGTCGCCAAAACCTTTTCCCTTTTCGGATTCCTTTAAAATAAGCCATAAAAAAACCTCCCTTATAACCATAGGATGGCTGAGGGAGGTTCTTGTATTCTGCCAAATAAAGGCCGAATGTACATATAAAATTAAATGCCGTATTTCTTCTTGAAACGGTCGACGCGGCCGCCGGCATCCAGGAACTTCTGCTTGCCCGTAAAGAACGGGTGACATGCGGAACAAATCTCTACTTTAAGGGTCGACTTGATCGAACCTGTTTCGAATTGGTTGCCGCAAGCGCAAGTTGCTGTAACGACGTGGTATGTCGGATGAATACCTTGTTTCATCTCGTTCACCTCTTTCTGCCCTGAACCTCATGCGGGTCCAGAGTTAAAATGCACATAACGTGATTATAGCACGATTACCCTATGCTGTGCAATGTCCCTGTCCAAAAATGCGGACATGAAGGTTGCAGCATCCTTCTGCGGTTATCGCTTAATGGAAGCCGGAGGAACATGGGTATAAGATCCGATGACAACATCAGGAAGCTCTTCGCGGAATATTTCCAACATTTGCTTCATGCCGTAAATTTCGCCCTGCGCTTTCGGAATTAGCGACAAATAGCTCTCAGGATCGATATTCAAATTTCTCATTTGAATAAGTTTGAGGCCCGTTCGTTTGGCAAAGCCGATCATCGCTTCGATTTCTTCCTCGCGGTCTGTAACCCCAGGGAATATCAAATAGTTGATAGAGGTATAAACCCCTTTGTCCGTTGCGTACTTCAAGGATCGTTCCACATTTTGCAGCGTATAGCCGCGTGGCTTGTAATAAGCGTTGTAATGCTCATCGATCGCGCTGATCGTGCTGACCCTCATCAAATCGAGACCTGAATCGACGATTGCGCGCATAAAGTCCGTCAAGCCGGCATTGGTGTTAATGTTGATGTAGCCAAGCGACGTTTGCGCTCTTACCCGGTTGATCGCCTCTACAATAATTTTCACTTGTGTAGAGGGCTCCCCTTCACAGCCTTGGCCAAAGCTAATGATGGACTCCGGCGTCTTAAGCTGCTCCAGCATTATGTCGACTACCTCGTCTACCGTCGGCTTAAAGTTCATACGGGTTTGAGGTGCGACGAAGCCGCTTTCCTCCGGCTGCTCGGAAATACAGCCAAAACAGCCCGCATTGCAGGAGTACGATACCGGAACGGCTCCTTCCCATCTACTTAGAAAAGTATTGGAAGCCGTTAGGCATTCATAACCCAAAGCGCAATTCGACAAATGTTTGTACAGTCGGTTTTCCGGATATTTGTTCAGCAATCTTTCCACTTGAACATTTAATTCGCCGCGATCGCAATTAAGCGGGTCCCAACGCTCGGGATCGTCGCATTGCTCCGCTGTCACGTAAAAACCGCCGTCCTTCCAAACCACGGCTGTATAGCCAAACAAAGGCAGCTTTTCGTTTTTGTCGGATTTTACGTAGCCGGGCAAACATAAACGAGTATAGCCTTGCGGCAAAAGAGCGCCTACTGCTTGTGCGCCGTTTTGAAGCGCCTGCATTTCGCCCGTTTTCGGATCAAGTCCGATCGGACGGGTAAAAGGAAGACTGACGAGCGTTGCTCCGGCAGGCAGAGGAATAAGCTCATCTTCCATTATATCTACAATCATATCGCCGCTGCGGCCGAGTCCGATGTAGTCGGGGTGGTCGAACACGTTGCCATGTTCGTCCGCATATACGAGATTCATGATGTACTCCTTTCAGGCGGGACTACGAGCTGTGTGTAGAGCGGGTTACCGGTCTCCGTCCGCTAGAAGGGGACGACCCGCTTTTTACCATAGGACGCTCCGTCTTGACGCCATCTTGAGAAGTGTCCAGCGACATTAAAAACTGCTCGTTGTTTTCCGATTCTTTCAGCTTCTTTAGGAAGTTGTCTACAAAATCCGGGGTATCGGTCATGCTGCGGCGAATGGCCCAAACTTTATCCAGTTCTTCTTTTGAAAGCAGCATTTCTTCGCGACGGGTTCCCGATCTGCGCATATCGAGCGCAGGGAAAATACGGCGTTCCGCCAGCTTCCGGTCAAGGTGAAGCTCCATGTTGCCCGTCCCTTTAAATTCTTCATAAATGATATCATCCATACGTGATCCCGTTTCGATCAGCGCCGTCGCCAAAATCGTCAGGCTGCCGCCCTCTTCCACGTTGCGCGCCGATCCGAAAAACCGTTTCGGACGGTGAAACGCCGCAGGATCGATACCGCCGCTAAGCGTCCGTCCAGACGGAGGAATGACTAAGTTGTATGCTCTTGCCAAACGAGTAATACTGTCGAGCAAAATGACAACGTCTTTTTTGTGCTCGACAAGTCTAAGCGCTCTTTCCAGCACAAGTTCAGCCACTTTGATATGATTTTCCGGCAGCTCGTCAAAAGTGGACGCTACAACTTCCCCTTTGACCGAACGCTGCATATCCGTAACTTCCTCCGGACGCTCGTCGATCAACAGCACAAACAATTCAATATCCGGCCGGTTTTCCGATATGCTGTTGGCGATTTCTTTCAGCAAAAGAGTTTTGCCCGCTTTGGGAGGAGCGACGATCAGCCCCCTTTGACCAAGGCCAACGGGTGCAAGCAAGTCCATCATACGTGTGGATAACTTCGACTGCGAGGTTTCTAGCACTAGCTTCTTCTCGGGATATAGAGGAGTAAGGGCAGGAAAATGAAGTCGTTCCGAAGCCGTTTCCGGATTTTCACCATTGACTGCGTTTACTTGCAGCAAGCCGAAATAACGTTCGTTTTCTTTGGGAGGACGGCATTTGCCCGATACGAGATCGCCGTTTCTTAGGTCAAACCTGCGAATTTGCGATGCGGAAATGTAAATATCCTCTTTGCTCGGCAAATAGTTGATAGGACGTAGGAAGCCAAAACCTTCTTGTAAAATATCAAGAACGCCTTCCATAAACATAAGGCCGCTCTTTTCTGCTTGCGCGCGAAGGATAGCAAAGATGAGCTCCTTCTTTTTTAGCTGCCCGTAATACGCGATCTGGTATTGCTTCGCAAGCTTGTAAAGCTCCGTCAGCTTCATTTCTTCCAAATCTGCGATTTGAAGATCCGACATAATCTCACCACTCTACTCAAAATATAAAAAAATATAGACTGATTAATCAGCCTGTCCAATAATTCCCGGATCTATTCGAGAGGCGAGAGGAAGAGCCGCTTAGGACTCCGTCTCTCTCCAAATTTCCGCTCCGAGCCTCGTTAAGTTCTCAACTAGATGGTCGTATCCTCGATCGATATATTCTACGCCGGTAATTTCCGTTACTTCATTCTCTACCGTAAGAGCAGCTACAACAAGCGCCGCGCCTGCTCGTAGATCGGCCGCTGTCACTTTAGCCGCTTTCAGCTTGTTTCCTTCGATAACGGCGGAGCGTCCCTCTACCCGGATATTTGCGCCCATGCGAGCCAGTTCGGGTACATGCTTGAAACGTGTGCCATATACATAGTCGGATAAAATGCTGACACCTTTCGCTTGAGTCAAAAGGGTCGTCATCGGCGATTGCAAATCGGTGGGAAAGCCAGGATAAACAAGTGCTTTTACATCAATGGCGGAGTATTCCGGAGCGCCGACAATTCGAATCGACTCGTCCATCTCCTCGACGCCAACGCCCATCTCTTCCAGTTTGGCAGTCATAGCTTCCAAATGTTTGGGAATAACGTTGTCGATAAGTACATCGCCACGGGTAGCCGCAGCCATAATCATATAAGTGCCTGCTTGAATTCGATCAGGGATAATGGAATGGCGGCAGCCGTGAAGCTTGTCGACCCCTTCGATGCGGATCGTTTCGGTACCTGCGCCTTTGATGGTTGCGCCCATCGCGTTAAGGAGAGTAGCTACATCTATAATTTCAGGCTCTTTTGCCGCGTTTTCGATAATGGTAGAGCCTTTGGCCCGCGAGGCCGCCAGCATAATGTTAATTGTTGCCCCAACGCTTGCGACGTCCAAATAAATTTTGGCGCCACGCAGTTCCTTTGCGGAGATGTGGATGGAGCCGTGGTCATTGGTTACAGTTGCGCCTAACGCCTCAAACCCTTTAATGTGCTGGTCGATAGGACGGGGCTCAAAGTTGCAGCCGCCGGGCAATCCAATCGTCGCTTCACCGAAGCGGCCGAGCATGGCGCCCATCAAATAATAAGAAGCTCTCAAAAGCTTTACTTTGCCGTTAGGCATTGGTTTTGCTATTAGATTGGAGGGATCGATGCGCATCGTATCGCCACTGCGAGAAACTTCCGCGCCAAGATCCTGCAAAATTTCACTATAAACCGCTACATCGCTAATGAGCGGCAAATTATCAAGAATAACTTCGGATTCCGCCAATATTGCAGCAGGAACTAGAGCGACCGCGCTGTTTTTTGCACCGCTGATCTGTACCGTCCCGCGAAGCGGCCTTCCGCCGCGAATCATTAATTTCTCCATGAAATGATTAGTCCTCCCGTTAGCCCAAAAGAAAACAAAGGAAAAACCGCCGGAGCGGCAGGCTTCGGCCACACGGCTTCAGCCCGCTGCCCTGATCAGGCGGTTTGTCTCCCTTGATCCTTTTACTTACGCTTGGTTATTGCTTCCGAACAAGCGAATTTTTTCTTGAATTACAGCCTTCATCGCGGAGCGAGCTGGCGTCAAATATTTACGCGGATCGAATACTTCAGCGTTCGAACCCAAAACTTCACGGATTGTTGCTGTGAATGCAACTTGGTTCTCCGTATTTACATTGATTTTGCCAACGCCCGCTTGGATCGACAGACGAATTGCTTCGTCAGGCACACCGGAACCGCCGTGAAGAACGACTGGCACTGGAATCGCGTCAGCTACTTTTTGAATAATATCGTAATGGATTTTAGGCTCGCCCTTGTACATACCGTGAGCTGTACCTACAGCAATAGCCAAGCAGTCTACGCCCGTCTCTTCGTAGAAACGGATAGCTTCCTCAGCATTAGCAAGTTTCGCGTCAGCTTCATCAACACTCAGGTCATCCTCTACGCCGCCGATTGTACCCAGTTCGCCCTCTACGGAAACGCCCATAGCACGAGCTGCTTTTACCACTTCTTTAGTCAGGGCGATGTTCTCTTCCAGACCGTAGTGGGAACCGTCGAACATAACGGACGAGAAGCCCGCGCGGATACATTTCATAGCTACTTCAAAGCTGCTTCCGTGGTCGAGGTGAAGAGCGATCGGAAGACCGGACTTCTTAGCTGCGGCTTCAGCCATTGCAACTGTAAACTCGATACCCATATATTTTAGAGCGCCTTCGCTGACTCCATAAATAAATGGCGAATTTTCCTCCATAGCAGCCTCTACAGTCGCTTGCGCGAACTCAAGGTTGTTCATGTTGAATTGACCTACTGCGAATTTGTTTGCTTTTGCTTTTGGCAAAAACTCATTCATAGACACGAGTGGCATAGTTCTGTTCCTCCTAAAGTTAGCTTTCTGTCTCAAGCCCGTTCCGACTTGTCATTCTGAGCTATTATACCATATTGCGCGGACAAATAGTAAAGCTTGTTTTAACCTTGGTGCAAACAGTTCCTTCCATTTTCATTCCTTAACCCGCACGTCCACATTTCAAAATGAAGGGAAAGGAACAAAAAACGGTCGAAACACCCTTTTCAAATCCTCATACAAAAGGGCACCGCCACTGATTATCAGCAACGATGCCGCCTCTTCTTTTCATTATGAGCTGACTGCGAGACGTTCGGAAGAACCTCCGCTTTGCAGCTGGCGATTCACTTCGATCCGCATTTCGTCGATGTCGAAAGGTTTCGTAAAATGCATAAGCGCACCTAAATCCGTCGCCTCTTTGATCATATCCAGCTCGCCGTAAGCCGTCATCATGATCACCTTAATTGAGGAGTCGATCGCTTTAATGTGCTTCAATATTTCAAGTCCGTCCATGCCCGGAATCTTCATATCGAGTAAGACCAGGTCCGGAGCTTCGTGCTTCACGATCTCAAGGGCGATTTTGCCGTTAGCGGCTTGGAACGTATTATAGCCCTCGCTGCTGAACACTTCCAGGAGCAGCACTCGGATTCCATTCTGATCGTCAACAATTAATACCTTCTTCTTCTCCAACCTACATCTACCCCCCAAAGACTAAACTTCGAATAAAAAACGATGGACAACTTTCCGGCATTTTTTATATATATTCGTTAGGTCTAGGGATTTTCCTTCTAATCCATACAAAAACTTACTGGAATGCTAGGAAATTTAACATTAAATTTCAAATGAAGAAGAAAATTAACGCTGGGAGTAGGCAAGCGACGCTTGAACAAATCCTTTAAACAACGGTTGCGGACGGTTCGGTCTGGATGTGAACTCCGGATGGAATTGCACCGCCAAGAACCATGGATGATCCGGCAGCTCGACCATTTCAACAAGGCGTCCGTCGGGCGAAGTTCCCGAGATGCGAAGGCCAGCGGACTCAATGGTCTCTCTATATTCATTGTTAAATTCATAACGGTGGCGATGACGCTCGTATACGAGCTCGTCTCCATATTCGCGTGCAGCGAGTGTATCTTCTACGATTTTGCAAGGGTATAGGCCAAGACGCATCGTTCCGCCCAAATCTTCGATATCCTTCTGATCCGGAAGCAAATCGATAACCGGGTAAGGAGTCGAAGAATTGATTTCGGAACTGTTGGCGCCAGCAAGTCCCGTTACGTTGCGGGCAAACTCGATAACCGCTACCTGCATGCCGAGGCAAATGCCGAAGAACGGAATCTTTTGCTCGCGCGCATAACGAATTGCATTAATTTTGCCTTCAATCCCGCGATCTCCAAAGCCCCCTGGCACCAAAATGCCGTGAATGCCTTGCAGCTTTTCTCCTACGTTTTCCTGTGTCAGCGCCTCAGCGTCCACCCAGCGGATTTTCACTTCCGAGTCTGCGGAGATGCCTGCATGACCAAGCGATTCCACGATACTGAGATAAGCGTCGTGAAGAGCGACATATTTGCCGACAATGGCGATTTCCGTCGTTTTCTTCAACGATTTGACGCGGGCCACAAGGCTTTCCCATTCCGCCATGTCCGGTTGATTTGTCGTCAGCTTCAAATGGTTCACTACGATTTCGTCAAGCCCTTGCTCTCTTAACATGAGAGGCACTTCGTACAAGGTCGATGCGTCGATGCATTCTACGACAGCATTTGCATCGATGTCGCAGAATAAGCCGATTTTCCGTTTCAAATCCTCAGCAAGCGGATACTCCGTACGGCAAACGATCACATTTGGCTGGATGCCGATGCTGCGAAGCTCTTTGACGCTGTGCTGAGTCGGCTTCGTTTTTACTTCGCCGGCAGCTTTAATATAAGGAATGAGAGTAACGTGAATATACATCACGTTGTCGCGGCCGATGTCGCTTTTGATTTGGCGAATAGCTTCAAGGAAAGGCAAGCTTTCGATATCGCCAACCGTGCCGCCGATTTCCGTAATGACAACGTCGGACCCTGCTTCTCTGCCCGCACGGAAAACGCGCTCTTTAATTTCGTTCGTGATATGAGGGATAACTTGAACCGTTCCGCCCAAATAATCGCCGCGGCGCTCTTTTGTAATGACGTTGGAATAAATTTTTCCTGTCGTTACGTTGTTGTTTTTAGACAAGTTGATATCGATGAAACGCTCATAATGGCCAAGGTCGAGATCCGTTTCTGCGCCGTCGTCAGTTACGAATACTTCGCCATGCTGATAAGGGCTCATCGTTCCTGGATCGACGTTGATGTACGGATCGAACTTTTGAATCGTTACTTTAAGACCCCTGTTTTTTAGCAATCTGCCGAGAGAAGCCGCTGTAATGCCCTTGCCCAAAGATGATACTACGCCGCCGGTTACGAATATATATTTGGTCACTGTGATGATACCCTCCATGCTCCTATGTTTAATATTTTAGTTTGCCCCTTTGGAAGGCGGTTTAAAAAGCCCGCAACACTTAAAATAGCGATTTTTTTAAATAGCTCCCTAAGGTGATAAACCTGAAAACTTGTCCCTTCAAACAAAAAAAGTGACACCCGTAGCAACGGGGGCACTTTTCTTTTCTGCATATCATATGCGTTATTTGTTAACCCAATCTTAAAGCCCATGCAATAGTTTACTCCGCCCTTATAGGACATGTCAAGCGAAACTAGCTTCCAGAAGGGACTACTTTTCCTCTTCGTCTTCTTCGTCGCTGAAAGCCTCTTCTCCGTCTTCCTCTTCCAGCTCTTCGTCCTCGTCTTCAAGGTCTTCATCCTCGATGTCGACTTCCTCGTCCACTTCGCCTTCTTCTTCCGATTCCTCGAAGTCTTCGTGGTCTTCGTCGTAGGAGTCGAAGTCCTCTTCTTCCGCCGCGTAGCTGTCATCTTCCTCTTCCGTGTACAGGTCTTCGTCGTCCAAATCGTCGTCGTCGTTAATAATACGAGTACGCTTCGCATTGCCTACCGGATCTTCAGAACGCTCTACCGGGTACCAGCGCTTAAGTCCCCACATATTGCTTCCGACGCAGGCAAAACGCCCGTCGATGTTGATCTCTGTATAAACCTGTGCAATAAACTGATTAATGCCGTCTGCGGAAAGACCGCGTATCTTAGCGATCTCAAGCATTAGATCGCGATAATAATAAGGCGTATTAGCCGCTTTCAGCACCTCGAACGCCAAATCGACCATAGGCATTTCCTTTACGCGTTCAGGATCCAGCTTAAGTGTGAAATTGCTGCCGCTCATATGGACACATCCTCTCTTGCCAATTAATTATGTACTCATTCATTAGTTAATTACACGCTAGTCACAGTATAGTAAAACCTATTTTATTGAAAAAAGCAAGCAGGCCGAAGCGGAAGCAAAAAAGCGAAGGGAAGCTCCCTTCGCTTTGACTGTATCCATCCGATAAAGCCGCAGGCGGCTATTCCGGAGATGCAAGAGCGCAACGGCTCTTCATTTATCCTATGTCCTTCAGCAAATTTTGACACGGTATTCGGCCTATTTCTCGCAAAAAAGGCAAGTTGCTCATGCGGCGCGACGAGCGGGTTCATACAATAGTGCAGCATCGTCCTTCGGGAGGGGGAGCACAAAGTGGATACCGCAGCATTAGTACGCTGGCTACAGCATGCATTGGAAAAATCCGATTCTGATACAGCCAAAAGAATTATCCGATTCCAAAGCGGTTCCCAATATCGGAGCTTTCTGCGCAAATTGTCGGAGCTCGCCACGCCGGAATCGAAACTTAAATCGATAAAGCCTTTGCCCATTATCCGAGGTATTTCCTGTAGGCTGCCCGACGATACGACCATCTCTGAGCCGTTTTTGAAAAAGATTTGGATGGAAAAAGATTGCAAAATAAGCGTCAATCCCTCCAAACTAAAAACGCAATCGCTGGAGAATGGCATTCCATGGGGCGTGCAGCAAATAAAAGCGCCTTACGCTTGGAGCTTCACCACCGGACACCGCGTCAAAATCGGGGTCATCGATACGGGAGTCGACTTCGGCCATCCCGATCTTCACCATTCTCTTTTAAGAGGCATCAACCTTTTGAACCGCAGCAAAATGCCCTTTGACGACAACGGTCACGGCACTCATATCGCGGGCACCATAGCGGCAGCCAATCAAATGCAGGGCATGATCGGAGTCGCCCCGCGGGCCATTATCGCTCCGGTTAAAGCTTTCGACCACAACGGAAGCGCGTTCGTCTCCGATATTATTCTCGGCATCGAATGGTGCGTACGCAACAGAATGGACATCATCAACATGAGCTTCGGAATGAAAACCCGAAGCAAAGCTCTTCTTGGCGCCGTCACCAACGCTTTTAACGCCGGGGTTATTATCGTGGCTTCATCCGGCAACGACGGCCGGCTCCGTTCTGTCGATTACCCGGCCCGCTATCCTCAAACGATCTCCGTCGGCGCAACCAACAAATTGCGCAAGGTCGCCCCGTTCAGCAACCGCGGAGCTTATATCGACATTTACGCTCCAGGCGACAAGATCACCTCCGCTTGGCTTAGGGGCAATTATAACGAAATGAGCGGCACCTCTATGGCCACTTCCCATGTCAGCGGCGCCATCGCTCTCCTGTTGTCCCTTCGTCCCGGACTGACCCCAAGCGATATTAAAGCTATTTTAAAGCGGTCCATGCAACCGCTCCGTTACAGCAAATCCAAACGCAGCGCCGGCGAGCTCGACATTGTCCGCATGCTGCAGGCCGCAGAGAAATTCTAAACGTTAAATTCGACATAACGAACCGATGCGGAGCTATAAAAAAAGGAAAGGCCGTTTCCCCAAGGGGCAACGGCCTTTATTGTCGCAAATTACATTTTCTCCGGTGCAGAGACGCCAACGAGGCGCAGCACATTGGCAATCGTCAGACGGAGAGCGGCAAGCAGCGCCAGCCTCGCCTGAGTTTGGTCGGCGTCTTCGGTAATGACCCGCTCTGCGCGATAGTAGCTGTGGAATTCAGACGCCAGCTCGTACACGTAGCGAATTAGGCGATGCGGAGCAAACTGCGCCGCCGCTTCCTCGATTTCCTTCGGCAGCTCCCCAATTTTGCGAAGCAAATCGTATTCCGCTTCCGTATTCAGCTTCTGAAGCTGTACTCCGCTGAAATCGGCAGTCGCTATACCTTGCTCTTCCGCTTGTCTAAAAATGCTGCAAATACGGGCGTGGGCATATTGAACATAAAAGACCGGATTTTCATTGGACGTCGAAATGGCAAGATCCATATCAAAGTCCAGATGGGAATCCATGCTTCTCATTGTGAAGAAATAGCGGATCGCATCCACTCCCACTTCATCCATCAAGTCTTCCATTGTGACCGCTTTGCCCGTCCGCTTGGACATTTTCATCTTTTCGCCGTTTTGGAACAGGCTGACCATTTGCGCAATGAGAACCGTCAGCTTGCCTGGATCGTTGCCAAGCGCAGCCATTGCCGCTTTGACACGAGGGATATACCCGTGATGGTCCGCTCCCCAAATGTTGATCATACGGTCGAAACCTCTGCTGTATTTATCGCGGTGGTAGGCAATGTCCGGCGTTAAATAAGTGTAGGAGCCGTCATTTTTCACAAGCACACGGTTTTTGTCGTCGCCAAAAGGAACCGTGGCCAGCCAGGTCGCGCCTTCTTCCTCATAAACATGCCCGGACGCTTTAAGCGCATCCAGCCCTTGCTCCACTTGGCCGCTTTCATAAAGCGCGGTTTCGCTGTACCACACATCAAAGCCGACACGGAAACGGCCAAGATCCCGCTTAATTTTATCGAGCTCCTTCTCGAGGCCGAAGCTGCGGAAAAAGGCAGACCGCTCTTGATCGGGCAAGCCAAGCAGCTTGTCGCCTTCCGCTTCCGCAAGTCCTTTGCCGAAGCCGATAATGTCTTCCCCGTAATAACCGTCCTCCGGCATTACGGCCTCTTGACCCAAAGCCTGACGATATCGGGCTTCAAGCGACAAAGCGAGGTTTTCCACTTGTTTGCCGGCATCGTTAATGTAATACTCGCGCGTCACTTCGTATCCCGCGAAGTCCAGCAAGTTGCAGAGCGCATCGCCAACGGCCGCTCCTCTTGCATGTCCTAGATGAAGGCTGCCCGTCGGGTTGGCGCTTACGAACTCCACCTGAACGCGCTCTCCGCTTCCTGCGGAAATGCGGCCATATTTGTCGCCCGCCTCAAGCACCTGCGAAATAACAGGATAAAGATAGCTTTTGTCCATACGGAAATTGATAAAGCCCGGACCCGCGATTTCGGCCGATTGAATGGAGGCTCCTTTTTGATCGAGATGCTCAATAATCGCTTCCGCAATTTGGCGCGGATTTTTTTTGGCCAGCTTGGTCAGCTGCATAGCCGCGTTGGTGGCGAGGTCGCCATGCGACTTATCCTTTGGCACCTCCAGCACAAACACCGGAAGTTCCTCTCTCGACGCCAATCCCGCCGCAACAGCGGCATCCGCGATAGCGCCTTTCACTTGCTCGTATAAATGGTCCAACACATTTCCATTGTTGCTCATTATTCATGATCCTCCTGTATATGGAGACGGATGTGGAACCGCCCCGACATTTGCTCACTCACGTATAAATCGTATCTCCACTCCAGCGTAAAAGGCGGAGCGGTAGGCAGCATCTCTCCTCGGTCGCCGCTTGCCTTTGCGTTCAATACTAGCGACGATGTCCGCGTTTCCAAATCAAACAAAGCGACATCGTTGCGATAGACGCCCCTTCTGCTCTGGCCCGCCGTAAACGTCTGTTCCGACTGAACGGCTCCGCTGCGTTTGATAAAAAGCTCTCCCGGCGTATAGCGAACGAGCGCTTTCGTCCCGCCTTCTTCTTCATAACGGATATAGACCGACTTCTCCTTGCGGAACCATTCTCCCTTGTACTTATGCGTTGCTTTTTCACCGTTCTGCTTGCTTTCCAAAATGATAATTGCCTTGCCGTTGCTTACCATAATTCGCTCCCGCTTATGTTTCATTTCATATGTTACTACTATATACAGGAAGCCTCTCAATTTCAACGCCGGGATTCACAGGATTGCCTGGGGAGGCCCGCTTTTTATTCCGTAAAAGGGACGATGACGCTCCAAGCGCGAATTCGGTCCTCTAAAGAACGCATCTGTTTTGTCGGAATGGGACTGGTGGAGGGAAGCTTAAGAAGCGTTACCGTCTGGAGCGCCGGATGCCCGCCAAAAGCTTTTCGAAACGTATCGTACGCTTTGCTTCCATTAAACGCAATACAGCGTATACCGGGGTGACGCTCCAATAAAGATGGGATATCGTTAGGCACTTCTTCTTTGATTTTGGCATCTAAGCTGCCCTCTCGCTCGCATGAAGCGATAACGTCCCAAAGGGCAAGCCGATTGCGCTTTATAAAAGCGATCCGATTGTCATACACGGGGTCGGGCGCAGCATATTGCTCCCGGTCGCTTCCGCGTTCTTGAAAAAGTCCGTAGATGACCCGCCAAAAATAGTTTTGCGGATGGCCGTAAAACTGGCCGTGCTCCAGCGATTTGACGCTTGGCGCCGTACCCGCGATCAGCACACGCGCACGCTCGTCAACGACGGGTGGAAACGAATAAATACGCGACATATAGGCCGCCCCCTTTCTATTTCCATTATGTCCCCTATTGCGTCTATCATGCCAGTGGCTTCCTGGCGAAAATACAAGAGAACTGAAAAAAGCTCTCGCGGTCGAGAGCCTTTTTTGTACTGCTAATCCGCCACTTCCCGATCCCGGCAAGCCGATAAAAACGGTTCCGGCTGATCCACATAAATATATATTCTCGTCACAGCCCGTCTCCTGCCGTAAACGGGAGCGACCTCACGCTCGCCGCGCAAGCGGATTAACACATTCGGGTCAGGCGAAAAGGAAATAAAGGAACGCCCTCTCTCCTCTTTCGTTAGTTTCACTCCTTCTCCATTCACCCGTTCAACGCTTTCGATTTCATCCCAACAAATCCAAGCGGACAGTTGAAGACCAAATTGCGCCCGCAAGCCATCCTCTCCTACAAGAACAGGGTTAAGGCGCATCGCCCTGTAGTCGGCCACCATCATAAAGATGGCGTAAGCGTTGCCCGCCGTCAAAATCCATGCCGCCAAATGCGACCATTGCATAAGCAAAATATGAAAGATTGCACCCTCAATAATAAGCAGCTTGGCAAAAAGAAGAACGACGATCAAGCGCCCTGATTGTTCATGCATATAAAAAGCACTATAACCTGAAGGCTCGTATGGCTTCTTCCTCCAAGAAAACAGCGCATAATAATAGATGGACAACTCATGCAAAAGGAGCGACGAGCCGATGCCTCTCCCAAAAACCCCAGTCAGCCCTCCGCTCAGCCACTCCAAAGCAGAGCTTCCTGCGGAATGCTGCCTTTTGCTTTCGCGTACAGCCATAGTCAGTTTGATGATTCCGTACGTAATAAACGACAGTTCTACCGGGATGAGAACGTATTTGATCCAAGCGAGCGTCTCCTCGCCCGATTGCGGTACAAGAAACGTCAACACCGCAAATCCGAGCAGAAGCAGCGGCGGCAATATCATAACCGACTTGTTCCCTTTACGGACAATAAACAAATATACAAGGAGCGGCACTACGATCATCAGGTCAAAAGCAACACCGAAAACGAGAGGTTTTTCGTTGCCCTCAAACAGCGCGGAGCGGATCAGCGCAGCATCGACTGCACCGATGACCGCACAAACGACGAGTGTGAAATAAAAGCTGCGTTTATTAGTTGTTGCAGTCATTCCATTCCCCTCCATTGTTGTTTCGATACCCTCACTATAGAACATTTTTCCATATCATGATATTGAAATGGCCTTGTTTCCTCCGCTCAACGAACCAATTTTGCTTTTTTAGACACAAAAAAAGAGCCCGGTCGGCCGATGGCCGTACCTGACTCTTTAAAACGGGAGCGAATACCGCTCCGCATATGTTATTTCACAAGGTCTTCCACAAACTTCGGAAGAATAAACGCCGCTTTGTGCAGGCGAGGAGAATAATATTTCGTATCCAGTTCAGTGATGGACGACTCGTCCACTTGAAGCGGATCATGCTTCTTACTGCCCATTGTAAACGTCCAAAGACCGGACGGGTACGTTGGAATATTCGCACCGTACACGCGAACGATTGGGAACACTTCTTTTACGTCGCGGTTAACGCTTTGAATCAGATCGGCTTTGAACCAAGGGTTGTCCGTTTGGGCAACAAAAATGCCGTCTTCCTTAAGCGCCTCGTAGATGCCTTGGTAGAAGCCGCGCGTAAACAGGTTTGCCGCAGGACCTACAGGCTCGGTGGAGTCGACCATAATGACGTCGTACGTATTTTTGTGATCATGGATATGCATGAAGCCGTCGTTGACCAACACTTCAACGCGTGGATTGTCAAGCTCGCCCGCAATGGTCGGCAAATACTTTTTGGAGTATTCGATAACTTTGCCGTCGATATCGACGAGCACCGCTTTTTTAACTTTTGGGTGCTTCATGACTTCGCGAATAACGCCGCCGTCGCCGCCGCCGACTACAAGCACGTTTTCCGGATTCGGGTGGGTAAACAGAACAGGGTGAGCAACCATTTCATGATAAACGAACTCGTCCTTCACAGTCGTCATAACCATGCCGTCCAGAACCAGCATTGTGCCGAATTCTTCCGTCTCGATCATATCCAGCTGTTGAAATTCCGTTTGTTCGTGAACGTAGCTTTTCGTAATCTTCGCCGTAATGCCGAAGCTTTCGGTTTGTTTCTCCGTGTACCATAATTCCATGTCGATATATCCCTTCTTTCCCTCAGTGGTTCAACCTGTATTATAGTATTTCAAGACAAAAATGCAACCTTTTGCGGAACATTCGGCCTAAAATATTGCACAGATGCTTTCGGCACCTGACGAATCGCGCTTATTAAGCGCTCGCTGACGCCTGGAAAGGCGTCTTTTTGGATCTTGCCAGACCAAAAAGAAGGACGACCGCTACCAGCGTAAAGGCAGCGCAAGCCATATATACATTCCGGTAGCCAAACGCGTCCGCGATCACTCCAAACAGCACGAATCCAAGCATGGACCCCACTTTGTTTGAATTGGAGTACAGGTTGGTCGCCGTACCCGGCATGTCCGGCAAAAAGTCTTGAAAATACGTAATGGCGATGCCCGATGTAATGGAAATATAAGCGGCGCTCAAAATTTGCACCACAAAGATATGCCACGGCTCGCCGGCAAAATAAAGCGTTGAGAAGTACACAAAGGAGATAAGAACGCCAAGCCGGATGAGCTTGTCGCTTTTGATCCGGGTAGCCAAGTAACCGAAGCCCAGCATAAACGGCACTTCAAAAATAGGCGGAATGCTGAAAATAAGGCCGATATCCTCTTTGCTACCCCCAAGAACTTTGGTGACATATTGCGCCATATTCATGGAGTTAAGTGTATTGGCGGTTGAAATAAAAGTAAAAGCAACGAGATTTATAAAAATATAGGGCTGGAACACAATTTGACGCAGCGGCAAATTAGCTTGAGGAGACTTAGGTCCCGCAGCCTCCAGCTTGCGGTGAAGAAACAAGAGAGCAATAATCGCCACTATGGCGTTGCAAGTAGCCGCTACGATAAACAGCCCCGTAAACCCCATGTAAAGCAGCACATAGGCTGCAATCGCCGGACCGACCGTCCACGACAAAGCAAAGATGGTACGCAATATGTTCATATATAAAGGAAGCTGCTTTGGCGGCAAATCCGAACGGGTCAAAATTTCCCTGCCAATGGCGAACACTTGCGAAAAGGTAGACGAGGCAATGCCTAAAAAGATGGATGAAAACGCAAGCAGTACATAATAGTTGCGGGAATACGCGAATCCGATATAGCCGACCACTCCTGCAAGCGCACATAAAATCAAAATAAATTTGCGGTCATGCACTTTGTCGGACAGTTTAGCTATCCATGTGCTAAGTACGATGCCCGCAAGCGACGACACCATCATAAAAAGGCCAAATGTCGTATTGCTCATCCCCACTTCGTCGATGCCGAACAAGGAATTGAAGGGCATTACAAACGCAAAGGAAATGCCCAAAAAAATGTTGACGAGCATAATGATCGGAAACCCTTGAATGCTCATCGCTGTTTTCACGTGCTGTTTCATTGATGCTGATAAAGTCCCCATCTCCACCACTCCATCATGTCTTTTTCTGTCGAATAATTGCTTTAATCATCGTCCCATAAACAATTTCAAAGATCAATAGATTAAAGCGTTTAAAGTTTATAATTAATTAGGAAATACGTGTTGTACGACAAGCGCATGAATAGTGCATCCTTCTTTTTTCCATACTAAGGAAAAGCAATGTTTTTATGCGGAAGGAGCCAGCAGCATGAAACGGTTTTTGAAATCAAACTCCTCACGGCAGGGCAAGCCCTCTCTCCGTTTTCGGTTTCCTCTGCTGTCGGAGAGGCTGCTTCCTTTTCTATTGAAGATGAAAAAATGGCTGCGGCGTCTCGCCTTGGCGGGCATAGTCGCGCTCGTTGCGATAGCCGGGCTTTACATCTATTTGCGGGCACAGTCGCTGCCGTTCTCCACGATAAGCCAAACTTCTCAAATGGTTGATATGGACGGCAACGTCATCGACACATTCCATGCGGGAGAAAACCGCCGTTCGGTGGCGCTGGAGGAAATGTCCCATTACGTTATCGACGCTACGCTTGCGATAGAAGACCGCCGCTTTTACGATCATGGCGGCTTTGATCTAAAAGGGATGGCGCGCGCGGTCGTCGTCAATGTGCAGAGCATGTCCGCCAAGCAAGGAGCCAGCACGCTGACACAGCAGCTTGCGCGCAACTTGTATCTCACTCATGAGCGGACGTGGCAGCGCAAATTTAAAGAAGCCATGTATACGGCACAGCTGGAGATGAAGTATTCAAAAGAAGACATTTTGGGCATGTATTTGAACCAAATTTATTATGGACACGGCTCATATGGAATCGAAGCGGCGGCGATGATGTATTTCGGCAAACACGCATCCGGCCTGTCGCTTGCGGAAAGCAGCATGCTTGCGGGCATCCCGAAGGGACCCAAATATTATTCCCCTTATTTAAATATGAAAAATGCTAAAGACAGGCAATATCTCATTTTGGAGGCAATGAAAGAGGGCGGGTCCATAACGGAGGAGCAAGCGGCTGCCGCCTATGCGGAGTTGCTGCAATTTCAACCTGCCGGCTCGGGCCAGCAAGAGGGCTTCGCCCCGTATTTCCGCGACTATATCCGGCATGTAGCTGTGGAGAAGCTTGGCATCGATGAAGCGCTGCTGAACAAAGGCGGCATTACGATTTATACGACGCTGGATCAGAAAGCGCAAGCTGCCGCAGAGGAAGCCATCCGCAAGGCGATCCCGGAAACTTCGGAGGAGCAGGCCGCGCTAATCGCCATTGACCCCCGAAGCGGGCATATTAAAGCGATGGTCGGCGGAAGGAATTATAAGGACAACCAATATAACCGCGTGTTTGCCAGTACCCGTCAGCCGGGCTCATCCTTTAAGCCTTTTCTTTATTTGACGGCGCTGCAAAGCGGCTTTATGTCGCCCGTTTCCCGGTTCAAAAGCGAGCCGACCGTATTCAACTACGACGAAGGGCGCAAAACGTATGAACCGCATAATTACGGCGACAAGTATGCAAACGATTATATCGACATGCGGACGGCGATCAGCGGATCGGACAACATTTATGCCGTCAACACGATTATGACGGTCGGAGCGGATAAGGTCATTGAAACGGCGCGCAAAATGGGCATCCGCAGTTCTATGAAGCCTATGCCTTCGCTTGCGCTTGGAACGTTTCCCGTCAGCCCCTTCGAAATGGCCTCCGCTTATGGAGCTTTCGCCAATAGAGGAATTCGAGTGGAGCCCGTTGCCATTCTACGGATCGAGGATCGCAGAGGAAATGTGTTGTACGAGGCTAAGGAGCAAGCGGAACAAGTCATCACTTCAGCAGAAGCTTATGTCATGACGAGCCTGCTCGAAAGCGTATTTGATGAAGGCGGCACCGCGCACCGGGTTGCCGCTATGTTGAAACGGCCCGTCGCCGGCAAAACAGGGACGACTTCTACGGATGCATGGCTGGTCGGGTATACGCCGGAGTTGGCAGCTGCCGTGTGGGTCGGCTACGACAAAAACCGTATGCTTACCGTTGCGGAAGCGCGCCGCGCGGCGCCGATCTTCGCCGCTTTTGTGGAAGAAACGCTTTCGGCGGTGCCGCCCAAATATTTCGCGGTGCCGGATGGCGTTGTGAATGTCTATATCGATCCGGCCTCCGGCAGGCTGGCGGCCGCCACTTGCCCCGGCAGGCGGCTGGAGTCGTTCCTCGTCGGATCGGAGCCTACAGAGGTATGCGGCTCTGCACGCGACGCGGACGGAGCTTCAAGCGGCGGCGGCACAGGCACGGACAACAACAGCAAAACCGACAAGCAACGCTCTTGGTGGCAAGATTTGAAGCGTTGGTGGACCGATTAGCTTTAGTTTTTTAAGGAAGACCTGCCAAGATGAGAATCTAAGCAGGTTTTCCTTATTTGCATTCGTTCCCGCTCAGTAGACTCAATGAGTCCAAACGGATGCCCAAAAATAATTTTTTGTCTATTTTATGTTCAAAAAGTGAATTTTCTTTGAACAAACGACATAATATGTGGTATAGTATGGTTAAGAAAGCACTTACATTTCGATTGGGAGTGTTCAATATGACTACAAAATCAGTAACGATAAGCCATTTAGGGCCAACTAAATCCGACGTAAAGCGTCTTGTAAACGTAATGACCATCATCGCTTGGGGAGTACTCGCCATCGGCTTTGTTCTCTGCCTTGTCAACCTTAGCCACTTCAGCGACAAAAACATCGGCCTCATGGTCGGAATCGGTTTCCTTATCGGCAGCGTCCATATCTACGTGATCGGCACAGCCATCGGTCTTGTTCATGCAAGATTGAATAACAATTCTTCGTCCTCTTCCGATTCAAGCGGACAAGAATAATTTGCGATACCCTACCAATTATTAATCTAAAAGCCCTCCGGGTTCCGAAAGGAACCCGGAGGGCTTTGTTTGTTGCGATTATCCAATACAAGTGTGCCAGAATTCCGTTCAAATAAGGCAGCACATCGAAAGGTACGATCTCCTCCAAAAAGCAACTGAGAACCTCCTTCCCTCTTCAATCGTCCAAACTACCGCCCTTTGTCCATCAAACTTTCGATCCCTTTCTCTACTCCCACTGCCCCCTCATTATTTTTGAGTACTTTAGGCCTGATGTAACCATCTATGAATTGCAACACGTGTCGTATATCGTCAATTGTTATATGGTTTGTGTCAATATAAGGATGGAGTTGCTTTAGCCCTTCATGATTTTCTTCAAGGAATTATTTTGAAATAATAATAAAAATGATCAGGAAGAGGGATATGAACGGTCGAGATATTTTCTATACTTAAAAGGTCTAACCAAAGCGAAATCCCAACCGCATCGCGGGCGGTTATGAGAGCGCTTTCCTAATTAAAGGAGGGTATCATGATGTCCAATAGAATAGGCAACAAAATGTTATTTATATTGGTAATGGCAGCTTTACTCCTTAGTTTATTCCCACCCGCGCTCGCCAAGAAAGCTGCCGCTCAAAGCTATAAGATAAAGTACGTGACAGAATGGACTAACGGCGAGATTGTGACTAATTACGACAGGGAATATCCTGACAATTCGGGTGGCACCTTGAAGGCAATTACGATCTCCCTCGGCCCCGGGATCTCGTTGCCTCCCGGAGCCTACTTGGAGTATCGCATATATGCCCAAAGAGAAGGATGGTATCCGTGGGTAGCGGGGGGACAACGAGCGCACTCCGTTGTGCCCATGCATGCGATAACAGCCATTGAAATGAGACTGATCAATGCTCCTAACATACAGGTCCGTTACTTGACTGATATTGAATGGGGATCGGGATATAAACAGGATGGGGAAACTGCCGGCAGAATACCATCAACTGGCTATGATGGATATAGTATTGAAGTGTTTATTGCGGATATTAACGTTCTACCCACAGTAGCCGCACTCTTCAATCCGCAAAGCGGCAAAGCGCTCGATGTCCAAGGAGCTGGAACGGCAGACGGCGCGAGATTGATAATCTGGGATTTCTTCAATTTCAGCAACCAAAGATGGCGGCTCCAATATGTAGACCACAATGGTTACTATAAGCTGATCGATTCAAACAGCAATAAGGCTATCGATGTTTATGGGGTGTCTACTGCCAATGGAGCTATTATCCATATATGGACACCTTACAATACAGACTCTCAGCTATGGAAGCCTGTTAACCTTAATGATGGCACCTATAAATTCATCAACAAGTTAAGCGGCAAAGCGCTGGACGTCAAAAACGGGGGCACCGCTAATTTAACGCCTGTACATCTGTGGGAGGACAATGGCTCGGGCGCGCAAAAGTGGAGGCTCATTCCGGTTTAACATGTTTTGAAATGAACGCGGCTTCCCTCTTTTTCCGGTGGCCGCTTTTTTAAACTGTTTTTTCACTACCTGGCATATGAGTGCTGTTCCATCAAACTTACGGGATGCTTCCCCACCCGCTATTCACGGTTATTTATCAGGAATTATTTTGAATTAATGATAAAAATGAGTAGGAAGAGGGATACGAACTGCTTAAACTTTTTCTATACTTACAATGGATAAAGCGAAATCGAAATCGCACCGCGGGCGGTTATGAGAGCGCTTTCCAAATTAAAGGAGGGTATCTTGATGTCCAATTTAATAGGTTTTCGGTCGTTGAAATTACTAGTAATGGTCGCTTTACTCCTTAGTTTGCTCCCGCCTGCGTTAGCCGAAAGAGCTGCTGCGCAAACCTACAAGCTAAAGTATATTACCGAATGGACAGACAGTACGGTTTTGACTAGTTATGACGGTGATACTACCGTAGAACATGATGGTTTCTTGGATGGACTAACCGTTTCAACCGCACCGGGCGTCTTGCCTCCTGGTGCCCGTTTGGAGTTTCGCGTTTATGTCCAGAGGGAAGGGTGGTATCCGTGGACAGGAGGCGGACAACGATTGTTCGCAATTAGTCAGGCGAACGTAATATCAGCCATCGAAATGAGGTTGGTCAACGCTCCTCATATCCAGATCCGTTACAGGGTCGCGACTGCACCTGGAGGACCCGGGGAATGGAAGCAAGACGGGGAAACGGCAGGTGTACTTACACCTATGTTTGCTAACTACAGTATCAGATATATACAAGCGGAGATTAACGTTCTGCCCGCTTTAGCTGCGCTCTACAATCCGCAAAGCGGCAGAGCGCTAGACGTTCAAGGATCTGGGACAGCAGACGGAACAAGATTAATCATCTTTGACTTCTTCAATACTAACAATCAAAGATGGCGGCTCCAATATGTAGACCACAATGGCTACTATAAACTGATCGATTCAAACAGCAACAAGGCCATCGATGTTTATGGGGTGTCTACTGCGAATGGGGCTGTTATCCATATATGGACACCGTACAATACCGATTCTCAATTGTGGAAGCCCGTCAAACTTAGCGATGGCAACTATAAATTCATCAACAAGCTAAGCGGCAAAGTGTTGGATGTCAAAAATTCCGGAACCACTAATTTGACTCCTGTTCACTTGTGGGAGGATAATGGCTCCGGGGCGCAGAAATGGAGACTCATTCCACTATAAAATAGCTCCACGGCTTCCCGGATATTCGGGGGGCCGTTTTTTATGAACCGTCCATTTTGTCAGAGAACATACAATGAAATAAGTCGGCCTTTCTCTCGATTGCACCTAGCCCCTTTCGTCCTCCTTTTTTGCTGTTCCTATCGTTTAAAGTGGTTATTTTAAAATCGTTCGACACTCTCAAATCCCCTCCTTCTAAAAATTACCTATGTCTAACTCGTGACTAATATATGTCGGAAAAAAGTCGAATTATTTACGTAATTGTTAACCCCGCAGTCACGGAGGTTCAAATCTGCTATGTTAGTCGTAAGCTATTTTAATGAGCGTATTTTTTTGAAGCAAACTTAAACGTTGAGAGCAATCGTATTTTCGAAGGAAGCGTCCCTCTGCTGCGGATCGAGCTAACTACCAAAAGCGGACGCCCTAACGAAGCAAGCTTGCTCCCCAAAAAAGTTTGCTTCATAAACATGTTAAGGAGTTGGAACCGAGATGAGACGTAAATATCGAATGCTGACAGCAGGGCTCTTCATGGCGATGGTTTTCCTGCTCTCAGGCTGCGGGGAGCAATATATCGTGCTTGACCCGAAGGGACCGATTGCGCAGGATCAGAAGGATTTGATTATTATATCAACGCTTCTGTGCGCCATCATTATTGTTCCCGTCCTGATTTTGACAGGGATTATCGTCTGGCGTTACCGGGATCGCCCCGGAAGAAAAGCCGCATATGCGCCTAACTGGGAGCATAGCACGAAGCTGGAAGTGACTTGGTGGACCATTCCAATCGTCATCATCCTTATTCTTGCGATCATTACCGGCATTTACACATTCAAACTAGAGCCATCCAAACCTCTTGTATCCGAAAAAGAACCCATTACGATACAAGTCACCTCTATGGACTGGAAATGGCTGTTTAAATACCCTGGCGAAAACATCGCTACCGTCAACTATGTGAAATTCCCTGAAGATGTTCCGGTTCGTTTCCAACTGACTTCGGATACGGCGATGAACTCCTTCTGGATTCCGCAGCTCGGCGGCCAGCTCTACTCCATGTCGGGCATGGCGATGACCTTGTATTTGCAAGCCGACGAAAAAGGCAGCTACTTTGGCTCAGGCGCCAACTTCAACGGCGAACATTTCGCCCAAATGACGTTTAAAGCGGACGCCGTTTCACAAGAGGAATATGACGCTTGGATACAGGAAGTAAAAGGCGATGCGCCAGCTTTGACACAAGAAGGCTATAAAGAGCTTCAGAAGCCAGGAAGTTCTAATGTTATGCTGTTCTCCAGCTTCCCGGAAGGTTTGTTCAATCAAATCGTTACGCAATATGTAGAAAAAGGAAGTAAAGGCGCTCATGCAGGCCACGGCGCAGACTCCGGCGAAGCGAAAAGCGACGATTCAGCAAAAGCGCAATCGTCCGGCGAAAGCGACCATTCCGGTCAAGGCGATGCCGGAAACAAGGAAGCGGATAAACCGGCTTCCGATCAAAACAACGAGCATGCGGGGCACTAAAGGTACCGTCAACGAAAGGAGTATTACTCATGTGGGATAAGATCAAAGACTTTTCATCCGAGTTTTTCGTTACGGGCGACCCCCTCATTCTAGGCGCGCAAGTATCCATTGCGTTAACCCTTGTAGCGATTGTATTCACACTTACGTATTTCAAAAAATGGCGCTGGCTTTGGACGGAATGGCTAACCACCGTCGATCACAAAAAAATCGGCATCATGTACATTATCGCAGCCATTATGATGTTGTTCCGCGGCGGCGTAGACGCCCTCTTGATGCGGGTACAGCTTGCCGCACCAGAACTCGAATTTCTAAACGCGGAACACTATAATCAAATCTTTACGACGCATGGCGTCATTATGATTTTGTTTATGGCCATGCCGCTAATGTTCGGTTTGTTTAATATCGTCGTTCCGCTCCAAATCGGCGCGCGCGACGTTGCATTCCCGTTCCTGAACTCCTTGAGCTTCTGGATGTTCTTCTTCGGCGCCATGTTGTTCAATCTATCATTTATTATCGGCGGTTCGCCGGATGCGGGCTGGCTCGCTTACCCGCCTTTATCAGAGCTGTCAGGCAGTCCGGGCGTCGGCCAGGATTTCTATATATGGGGTATACAAATATCCGGTATCGGCTCGCTTGCAACAGGCATCAACTTTGTCGTAACGATTTTGAAAATGCGCGCTCCAGGCATGAAACTGATGCAAATGCCAATGTTCAGCTGGTCCGTGCTTTCGTCCTGCGTAACGATCATGTTCGCTTTCCCTATTTTGACCGTTACTTTGTTCCTGCTGTTCCTTGACCGTTATCTCGGCGCGCATTTCTTTACGCTCGACGGCGGCGGCAATCCGATGATGTATATCAACCTCATCTGGATGTGGGGACATCCCGAAGTTTATATCGTTGTATTGCCAGCCTTCGGTATTTTCTCCGAAGTGGTTGCAGCATTTTCGAAGAAAAAGCTGTTTGGTTACAAATCGATGGTATTCGCTCTTATGTCGATCAGCTTCTTCTCGTTCTTTACATGGGCGCATCACTTCTTTACGATGGGCACCGGCGCAAACGTCAATGCGTTTTTCGCCATCACTACAATGATTATCGCCATACCGACGGGCGTCAAAGTATTTAACTGGCTCTTTACGATGTACCGAGGAAGGTTGTCTTTCCCTACGCCAATGATGTGGTCGGTCGCCTTTATCCCTTGTTTTGTCATCGGGGGAATGACCGGGGTGCTGCTGTCCGTAGCGCCTGCCGACTTCCAGTTCCACAACAGCTACTTCCTGATCGCTCACTTCCACCAAGTGTTGATCGGCGGCGTTGTGTTCGGTTACTTCGCGGGTCTTTACTACTGGTGGCCAAAAATGTTCGGCTTCAAGCTGCACGAAGGGCTTGGCAAATGGGCGTTCTGGTTCTGGAATATCGGTTTCTATGTTTGCTTCATGCCGCAATATGCGCTTGGCCTAATGGGCATGACGCGCCGCGTGAACGAATACAACTTCGATATGGGCTGGCAGCCGCTTAACGTCATTTCGACGGTCGGCGCTTTCTTGATGGGTATCGCGTTTATTTTCCAAGTATGGCAAATTGCGCACAGCATCAAGTTCTACAAAAAAGAAACAACTGGCGACAGCTGGGATGGCCGTACGCTGGAATGGTCGATTCCATCTCCGGCTCCGTTCTACAACTTCGCCCGCACTCCAATCGTTACAAGTCAAGACGATTGGTGGGAGAAAAAGCAGCGCCGCCTAAGAGGCGAAGCGGAAATTCCGGAAGTCGCCCGCGCAGAGCAGGCTCCGCTTGAGCCGATTCATATGCCGCGCAACTCCGGCATCCCGTTTATTATGTCTCTCGCCTGGTTCGTAGCCGGCTTCGGCTTCGTCTGGGATTGGAAATGGATGATTGTCCTTGGACTCGCCGGCGTTGTCGCATGTATGCTGGCAAGATCTTTCACCTATAATACCGATTACTACGTTTCTGTCGCCGAGGTTGAACGGACGGAAGCCGCAGCCAGGGGGGCTCACTAAATGGCACACGCAATTGATCATAAAGCCGGAGCGCATGAGCACTCCGGGCATGGCGGCCATGACGACGGCCATCACGGCCACGATCATCATGACCAAGAAGAGATGAAGACGTTTGGCTTCTGGCTCTTCCTTATCACTGACGTTATTTTGTTCGGCACTCTATTCGCAACGTTCGTCGTGCTTCGCCTCAATACAGCAGGCGGCCCGACGGGCGAGGAATTGATCCAGATGCCGGGCATCATCCTCTCCACCTTCATCTTGCTGACGAGCAGCTTCACCAGCGGCATTGCGCTGCTGGAGATGAACCGGGGCAACAAAAAAGGGCTCATTACTTGGCTCGTCATTACCGCTTTGCTTGGCGCTTCCTTCATCTACTTGGAAGTATCGGAGTTTATCCACCTCGTTCATGAGGGCGCCAATATCGGAACAAGCGCATACTGGTCCGCTTTCTTTACTTTGGTCGGCACGCACGGCCTGCACGTTACGGTCGGTCTCGTCTGGATGACGGCGCTTATCCTTCAGATTCGCAAACGCGGCATTACACCAGTAACAAAGCGCAAAGTAAACATTATCAGCTTGTACTGGCATTTCCTTGACGTCGTTTGGATTTTCGTCTTCACAATCGTGTACCTGATGGGGGTGATGTAGAATGGGGAACCATAACGCGCATTCCGGCCACGGAGAACATGAAGGCCACAAAGGGCATGGCTCCATGAAGTCCTATGTCATCGGTTTTCTCCTGTCGATCGTGCTTACGATTATTCCGCTTGTTGTCGTGATGAACGATATGTTCAGCAAACAAGTGAACACGATCATTATTCTCGTGATGGCGATTCTACAATTTGCGGTTCAGCTTCTATTCTTCATGCACATTAGAGAAGAAGAAAAACCTCGCTACAACATGATCTCGCTTATTTTCGGTCTCGTCATTATGCTGACGATCGTAGCGGGCTCGATCTGGATTATGACTTACAATGCAGTCGCTACCTAAGAAGCTTATTCAATAGAGAGAAAGCAGCCTAGTGCAATAAGGCGGCCCGCTGGATGGTCATTTTGAAAAAAATGGCCTTCTCAGCGGGCCGCTTTTCATTTTCGCTCCAAAAAAAGCGCCATACTTCTTACCGGGTTCACGATAATAAGACATGCAACTTTTGTCCATGTCCTTCCGTTACTTATTCAAGCAAGATCATTTTAAACCGGGAGGCGTTGGTTTCGTCATGATGCTAGAGGAAGAAGTGCCTGGACTTTTGAGACTTGGATTGCTGCTGTTTCTTATTCCTGCAGGTTGTTTATCCGCATATTTGACAATGAAGTATAAACAAAGCGGTTTCGGCTGGGTCACGGTTCATCTGCTCTTATTGGCGATATGCGCGTTTTCCGGGGTACAATTGCTGGATACAAGGGCGGCAGCAAGCTCGGAGTACAATTCCTTGGCCTTTGCCGGAATGGGCATCTTGTGGGCGATCAGCATGATTTGTTTAGTGGTCGGTTTGACGAAGTTAAAAGATATGGTAAGGCTAGGGTTTCTTTGGCTCCAAACGGAAACGAAATAACAAAAGCGGCAAGAAGGGCTAACACGCTCTTCCTTGCCGCTTTATTTGATTACGGATAACGACGATCCAGCGCTACCCCATCCGGTATTGCCAGCGTCAAGCCTGGGTCGGCCGATACGGAAAACCATGATCCCGCAACAGCGTCGGGAGGGTTGACGAATACATACATGACGTCGCCTATCGTTTTGGTAGTCATAATGTTTTTGCTTGCCGTCTCGCGGCTCAAAGCCTCATCCGACCAATACCGGATTTGTCCCAGCAGTTGAAGCTCTTGCCCGCTTGTTTTGTCTATCGCGATTTCAACTGGCGACTGGAGCACGATTTTTATGATCTTATCTGGAACAGCCGCTTTTTCCGATTCTACATAGACGGTACGTTCCGTCGTTTTCATTTGGCGCTCCAACTCGTCAAATAATCCGGTCGACATCAGCAACGCCATCACTACACTCGCAAACCCGACCAGTCCGACAAAAAATACGCTGATCCAATCGTATCGAATAACCGTGTCCCGCTTGCCAGACACAAACAAATAAATGAGCAGCTCAAGACCAAGCAATATAAAGACAAGCGGCGCCACCCACAGAAGCATATCGTAAGCATCGATTTCCTGCCATAACGAAACGGCAAATGCGGTGCCGATCAGCATGAGCGTAAAGCCCATAGACAACGTCCCTACACGCCAGGAACGGCCCTTCTCACGTTCAGCCGGCTGATTGCCTACCGCTGCTGGGGGAACTGTATTGTCCAATGCGCTCATCGCCGATCCCCTCTTTCGCCAGAATGCGGACGCGGTTGATGTTCATGTCCGCGCTCTTTGCCGCCCAGCAGGCTGCGGCTGCCGAAAGCCAGCCTGAGTCCAAAAGCGATCATAACAAACGCGATGATGGCGGTAGGCAGCATATATTTGTATTGATAATAATGCTCCTGAATCAGCACCGAATACCGCGACAACACGTTCATAATAATCCGGTCAAGCAGGAAATATACCCCAAAGCCGAGCAGCCCGACTCCTAACCAGCGCTGGTAAGGAACAAACATCGGAATAATGGGATCGTCCGAAAGCATTTGACGGTTGTGCCGGGAAAGCTGAGCCAGCGCATCAAAAAAAGCAAAGCACCAAAACAGCGGCAGCAAGAATAAGAAGAGCGACAACCGCAACGTATCCATAATATAAATCGCGAGCAGGAAGCCGGCCATTAATTGCAGCCCTCTTTTTTGAAGACCGAGATAAAGATGGCCCGCGCCCGGAAAGATAGCCAGTGCAATCGTCAACACCTTGTTTTTCTGGCCGGAGGCAATATGAGCCTCAATTCCTTCAAATAACGACTTGTCCTCAAGCGTTTCTCCGCGATGCTTGCTTTGCACCAAACTGACCGCATCGAACATGGCATAAATCCAAATGATCGGCAAAGCGAGCAAAAAGACGAGCAGCGAAGCGCTGCTTGTAATCACACTCAGAAACAGAATGATCGCAAACAGCCCAACAAACGCCACGAGAAATGTAATGCCGCGCTGCATAAGGCCAAGATTCATATGGCCAAGCCCCGGAATAATCGACATTAGAATCGTTCTCGTTTTCTCCTGCTGCTGTTCGTAAGCGTCTTGTCGGAACCCCGCTCCGCCGTTATAGGAATACGCAGCACCTTGAGAGGTTGAAGCCTCTCCTTCGTAGCTGAATTGCCCCGGGTGCGGGCCGTTTCCGTTCATCCCTTGAGCCGAATAACTTTGAGGAGGCGCTGCTCCTCGTGAAGTATGCTTATACCCGCCGGAAACAAGCGTTAAAATCATGTCCAGCATGTTGGCAAAACCGAATATAGCGGCAACAAATAACAACAACATGATTGGCTCTTCGCTTCCATTGGATATAAAAGCAACGAATATGCTGAGCAAAATAGCGCCAAAAAATCCGCCTCCGTACAAAATGCACCGGATCGGCCTGCCCAAATAGGCATGGCCTAACCCAGGTATAAACGATAGCAGAAATGCCACTAACGGGCTTTTATTTATCGTCATATTGATCTTCCTCTCCTCACTAAAATTTATTTAAAGCGCCACTTTTGAACTCCGTCTAGCCATGATCCTGCTTGATCGACCAGCCGATCCGACCAGGTAGGCTGATTCACCCATTCCGAACCGATAGAATAAGGAGGTTCCTGTTGCTCCACTTTATCCAGCCGCTGCAATCCTTCGGAGAAGCTTGCCAATGCACCTGTAGCCAGCAGCAAGATGGTGATGGATGCTGCAATCGTGTAATGAGTAGCCGGGTGTTGCAGCCACGAATCGTACTTTTTCTTTTTCGACCGTTGATCCCTTTCAATCGGCTGCTCCTTTTGAAGCTCCTTTGGAACCAGCTTTTGCTCATAGTTGTCTCCGTGCGGGATATCGTTCTGAGCCCTCTCCGCTTCAAGCTTGGCGGCGGCGGGATTGTCGACATTTGCTTCACTTGAAGAGTATTCCGGCTTCTCTGCCGGGAACGACACATGATGCAGCGGACGTTCCGCAATAGTATGATTTGAGCCATGCATCAGCTCCGCCATAATTTGCTCTTCTATTCGGTCCATATCAGGCACAACTATATGGAGAGGAGACGGCCCGCCGCCGCGCTCGGCCTCCTCCATAGCGGCCATAAACTGCCACAAACAGCCTTCGCAAACCAACAGTTCTTCATCAACGCGCTCCCGCTCTTGCGGAGACATCTCTCCACGGATGTAGAGATAGAGCTGTTCCGTTGTCAAATGGCCCTTCTTTGTTTCGCTCATTCGAAATCCTCCTTCCGCCAATGTCGCTTCATCCAGCCCCTTGCCCGGTATAACCTGGATTCCACGCTTTTCAGCTCCAGCCCCGTCTCGGAAGCAATTTGCTCGTAGCTTTTCTCTTCTATATAAAACGCGGTTACGACTTCTCGGTAATTGTCCGGCAGCTCGCTCACCTTGGCTTGAATGTGCTTTAGCTCCTCTTCGCGCAATGCGACGGTCTCAGCCGCCGGCACGGGGGCGGCATCCAGCATCCCTTCGCCCCGGAACGATGTCTCGTGACGATCGACTGTCTCCAGTTCGATAAGCTGCTCCGGTCTTCTTGCTTTGCTTCGTTTAAAATCGATAGCCCGATTGACCGCAATTCGTGTAATCCATGTCTTCAGCCCATCCATTCGGCAGTTCGGGAGAGAGCGATAGATTTGCAGGAGCACATCCTGCGTCACATCCTCCGCATCATGCGGTGAATGCAACACGGCGTATACGGTTTTATAAATATAAGCGCCATAGGCTTGCACAAACGGTCGATAATGCTCGGGCCCTCCGTCGCGCGCGGCCAGCAGCCATGCTTCTTCTTGAATAACGCTCCCCTCCCTTCCGCTATAAATAGACGTTGCAACCTTGTCCAACCCCTGCACTATATTAAATTTTTTTTGCATCGCGCATTTAAAGGGTTCCAGCTCACGGATTCATTCTACCCCTATGCCCTAAAGACGGCAAACCGCCTGCAGCCCGCTCCGTTGAAAATATTGCAATTCACCAGCTCTAGACAAATGCCTCTATGCTCTTTATAATCCTTTAAAACATCAACTCAGCCTATGAAGGAGGAACGTACATGATCTTATACCCATCGCTAAAAGAAACGCCCGTCATCGGTATAACCGCCCCTTCGTCCGGCGTAGACGATCCGTTGCATCCTCTACTGAAAAAAGCTATCGGGCGGTTAAATGAAAGAGGCTTCGGCACGCAAACTGGAAAAACCACTTGGAACCAACATAAAGCAAAGTCTGCACCGGCCATCGACCGTGCAAGCGAGTTGAACGAGATGATGGCAAACGTTGAGATTGACCTCATCATTCCGCCTTGGGGTGGAGAATTGCTCATTGAGACGCTGGAGCATCTCGCTTTTGACCGGTTTCCAAACAAATGGCTGCTCGGTTACTCCGATACTAGCGTATTGCTGCTCGCCACCACTTTAAAGACGGGCATCGCAACCGCCCATGGAACAAACTTAATTGATTTGCGCGGGGAAAAAAGTGACGAAACAACGGCCAAATGGCTCTCCGTATTGCGTACGGAAAACGGTGGTACAATCGTCCAGCATTCATCGCCCTTTTATCAAGAGGAATGGAACTTCGAGGAGCCCTCTCCTTCCGTATTCCATCTAACCGAGCCGACCTATTGGAATACGTTGTCGGATGAGCCGGTTCGGATAGAAGGCCGCCTCCTTGGCGGCTGCATCGATCTCATCCGGCATTTGATCGGAACTCCATATGGCGACGTGTCTACGTTTCAGCGCGAAAAGCTTCGAGGTGAGCCGATTGTGTGGTATTTCGAAAATTGCGAGATGAAAACAACCGATCTCCGCCGCTCGCTCGTTCAGATGAAGCTGGCCGGGTGGTTCCGGCATTGCTCCGGCCTGCTGTTCGGACGCAGCCCAGCGGGCGGTCCCGTTGAAGACTACACGGTGGAAGACGTCTACCGGGAGCTTGCCGAAGAAGTAGGAGTACCGCTCATCCACGATATCGATTGCGGCCATATGCCTCCTCAAATCACCTTCGTGAACGGAGCATACGCCGTTATCGAGTCGGAAGGCGGTAAAGGAACGGTTGTACAACATTTCAAACCGTAAGTAAATATAAGAAAGACACCTCTTCACCGCGCAGCCACTGCATGCGGTGAATAAGGTGTCTTTTTAAAAAAAGGCTTATGCCTGCTTACGCAAAGGGCATTCCCTATCCCTTTATGGAGATAAGTCCCGCTTTCCCTAACAGTCGCTCCGCAATAACCGCTACCTCGGCGCGGGATACGAATGCTTTAGGATCAAGCGCTTCTGCAGAGCGGCCATTCACCATTCCGGCCTTCAAGTTTGCCGCAACCGCTGTTTTCGCCCATTTAGATACGCTCGCCCCATCGCGATAAGGCTTAACAATAGAATCTATTTCCTCTGGGGTCATTTCCGTGTTTATGCTCAGTCTGTCCATTGCTTTCGCAACAATAACCATAGCCTGCTCCCTCGTAATGCTAGCTTCTGGTCTAAAGCTTCCATCCTCGTATCCGGTAATCAAGCCGCTTTTAGATGCGGTATATACAACGTCCGCATACCATGCCGATTTGTCGACATCGCTAAATCCGGCCGATCCGCTTTCAAGCTTTAGTCCGAGCGCACGAACGATAATCGCTGCGAATTGAGCACGGCTAATGGCCTTATTAGGCGAAAATGACCCGTTAGCCCCGCCTTCCAAAACAAGGCGCGACGCCATGCGGCCAACCGGCTCCTCGGCCCAATGTCCCTTCATATCCGAAAATACGGCCGAGCGGCTAACCGCTCCATAAAGGCTGTTCGTTATGCTGCTTGCTACAGCGTAAGCCTTACCGTTTTTGCTCTCTACACGAGTCGGGACATGACGGATGGAACCATCCTTTTCAAAGACAACAACCGTCGTCATCTCCCCTTCGCTGCCATCCGGAAGAAGCAGCCAGCGCTCCACATACGAACTGAAGCCCGGCAGTTCAATCGTGCGGCCGCCATGGGTAGCCGTAATGACAAACGAGATCGGTTTGGCTATCAGCTGAATGTTACGCTGATTTGCCGATTGCTCGGCACGAGCCGCTTCATCCGCTGCTGCATCGCCCGCTTCTACTGCAAAGGTCAAGGAACCGGCTTCAATGTCCTTGCCGAATAAAGCGGCATACTTTTGCAAATCAATGGCGTTAGCTGATACAGGGTATATAGCGTTTTCGCGTTCGATTTGGATGACAGCTTTATTTTGAATCATCAATCTCATAATGTCCCCTGACAATTCCGCAACGGTTGCATCTGTACCTTTTATGGAAGGAATGACGATGGTCGCCTCTTCGCCACCAGTGATGGCGGCTTTCAGCTTCTCATAATCCAGCGTCACTTTCAAAAGCGACTGACCGCCGCGCGACACTACATTTGCCTTGCCCAAAGCAAGCGGTTTTCCGTCAATAATGACCGTAAAGTCAGGATCGGGTGATGTGCCGCCGCCACCGCCGCCTGTATAGATAGGCGCAAATATCGCTGTCACATTCAAATTGCGGCTAACGGCTTTATCTGTACGGGCCTCGCTCGTCACACCGTCGCTCCAGCGGACAAACTGGTAGCCGCTACCCGGCACGGCTTTTACTTCCGTACCGTCCTCGCCGTGGAATACCGTTTGGCTGGCATTTCCGTTCAACGTTCCGTTCGCATCGGCTTGATAGCTAAGTGTATACTGGTTGCGTTCAAAAACAGCCGTCACCTGAACGTCGGCAGTGACTGCCCCCTCCGTCCGGCTTGCGGTCGTTACGCCGTCGCTCCAGTTTTTGAAATGGTAGCCTGCTTCCGGCACAGCCGTCACTTCAGCCCCGTCTTTGCCGTATTCGATCGTTTGGGAGGCCGTTCCCGCTATTCTGCCGCCCGTTCCGCCGGAGTAAGTCAGCGTAAAGGTGTCGATAGCGAATTGTGCCGTGACGCTAACCACTCCTTTTATGTTGGAATCGGTCCGACCAGCGGTTGTTACCCCGTCGCTCCACTTTACAAAATGATAGTGAAAATCCGGTACGGCCGTCACGGCCGTACCATCCGAGCCGTGCTCCACCGTTTGGGAGACGTTGCCCGTAATGGTGCCGTTTGCCCCCGCCAAATAATCCACCGTATATTGATTGATAGCAAATTGAGCCGTTACATTGATATTGCCCCTCACGTCCGCATCAAGGCGCGAAGGCACAATCACTCCGTCGCTCCAGCTCACGAAATGATACCCTTCATCCGGCACTGCCGTAACTCGTACTCCGTCCGAACCATGATCGACAAGCTGAGCAGCATCGCCGTCTATCGTCCCGCCCGATCCAGCCGCATACGTTAACGTATATTCATAAATAGAAAATAGTGCAGTGACGTCGATCGCGCCAGTTACGTCCAAATCAGTGCGGGAAAGCGACGTTATACCATCGCTCCAGCCGGTAAATTGGTATCCATCATTCGGCACTGCGGTAACGGCAGTCCCGTCAGCCCCATGGTCGACCGTTTGCGAAGCTGAACCGTCAACGGTTCCGCCGGAACCCGCCCGATAAGTCAAACCGTATTGGTTGATGGCAAATTGGGCCGTTGCTTGGAACGACGCTCTTACCGCCCTTTCTGTTCTCGAGGGGGACACAACTCCGTCGCTCCATTGAACAAAATGATAGCCCGTATTCGGCACTGCCGTTACTTGCTGACCGTCTTGTCCCGCATTGACGGTTTGAGAAGCCAGTCCGCTAATCGTGCCGCCCGCAGACGCCGCATAAACCAAATTGTAAGTGTCGATGGCAAAAATCGCCTGTGCCGCAATCGGTCCCGTCACGACGAGATCGGTTCGCACCGCCCCCGCATAACCGTCGCTCCAGCCCGCAAAATGATAATCTGCATCCGGCACCGCCGTCACTTCCGTACCCGAATCTCCATGAGCTACGGACTGAGCGAGATTGCCCGTTACGCTTCCGTTCGGGCCAGCCGAATAAATCAGGTCGTACATATTGATTTCGAACTGCGCCGTAACGGATAAGTCTCCCGTTATCCCGGCATCGGTTCGAGTCGGGTTCGTATTTCCGTCGCTCCAAGCCGTAAAATGATAACCTACGTTTGGAACAGCCGTGACCGCTTTGCCGCTGCCTCCCGGTGCAACGCCTTGAGCCGCCTCGCCGCTAATCGCTCCGTTTGCTCCGGCGACATATTCCAGCTTGTGCTGTGCCATTAGAATTGTGCCGTTAGCGCCAAGCGCCATAAACCCGCCGTTTACATAAGCTGCTCCGTACAACACTGCGGTAGTTCCCGATACTCTGGAAGTCCAATTGACTCCATCGGACGAGCTGAGAATATTCCCGCCGTTTCCAACAATAACGTAGGTTCCGTTGCCATACGCAGCGCTTTGGAATGTACCGTTCACAGGCGGTGTCACCGCTGTCCAAGCTATTCCGTCCTCCGAAATGAGAATCGCGGAGCCGCTGCCTACCGCAATAAATTTGCCATTGCCATACACAATACCGCGCAAAGTGGAGGAAATGCCGGATGTTTGCGGAGTCCAGTTACGTCCATCCGAAGAAGTCATAATGAGTCCGCCGCCACCTACAGCAACATATGTACCTTCTCCAAAAGCCACCGCATTAAGCGCTACATTTCCCGCAGGGTTATGCGATGACCAGTTTACTCCATTGCTTGAATATAAAATAACCGGGCTTTGCGCGAAATTAATATCGCTTAGCGCCCCGACCGCAACATAGCCTGCCGAGCCGCCCGTTACGCCAAAAAGCTGCGTCCCCGTATCGTTCGGCGGCGCAATATGCCGCCAGCTTACGCCATCATTGGACTGCATTATGGCGCCATGGTAGCTTTGCTGGCCGTACATGACTCTCTGCGCATAGCCTACACCGATAAAACCGTCCGTACCATAGGTTAGGCCTCTAAGCTCATGATTCCGTCCTGTGTCCAGCACGGACCACTCCGCCCCGTCAGTCGAGCTTCGGTAAAGACTGCCGCTATGCATGTCTCCGGCATTCGAACCTTTCCAAGGCATAGGCGGCGTTCCAGCGGCAATCACCTTTCCGTTTCCATAAACCGCCGTTCGAAAACTATCTGTAGAATCGGTAGACTTCGATGGTTTCGCCATCCAATGAAGCCCTTCAAGCGCGTCTCCCGCCGCATAAGCTTTGTCTAATCCTACGCCTGACGCCGATTGCAACAAACCTGCCAATAGCGCAACGACGAGCAGAGACGAAATTTTATTCCTAATACTCTCGTTCATCATGTAACCTCCGTCTAAGTTGTAAACCTTCTTCACTATACAGCGCTACAGCGGTTTTGTTAATAGGCGATAATTGTAAGCCAGCAGACTCAATCGGCCGCATAAAAAAGAGCCGTCCCCCCGGAACTTATCGCTCCGGAGGGACAGCTCTTTTTTTCCTTATCAAACAAGTGAAACGCTCTATCGCTTACCCGCCCAACACTTCTTTCAGTTCGGCTGGCGAACGGTCCCACCACTCGCTATTATGCTCGACAAGCAGCTTGCGAAGCGCAGCCTTTTCCGTTTCGCCCAAATTGTCCAGCATATAGCGGCGTTTAATCGCGTAGTCTAAACGATTGACGTGATCGGCAAGAATTTTCCAGCCCCGCTTCGCTTCGGAATCGACCAGCATTTCGCATGCCGTCGCTCCGGCGTAATAGGAGCCTTCCTCGCCACGCTCAACCGCTACCCAAACGATCCAGCACTCGCGTCCGTTCGGAGTATCTTCCTTATTCGGCGTAAACTTGATGCCGCGTTCGACTTTGCTCTTTGCATGCATCGCCCCAACGTCGATATAAGCGACTCCTTCATCAATCATTACGCATGCTACATCGCTAAGGTCGATGGAGCCCGCGCCAAACCCTTTATGTTTCTTGCTGCTCACTACGTTGAGCGACAAGGATTTCTTCTCTTTCACTTCCGGCTGATCCGGCGTATTTCCTTGATCTGTCAAGCTTATCCCACCTTCCCATGCAATAATTCCATTTTAGCTAATAATCTTGGAATTGCAAACATATACATGCTTTAGATGCTTGTCAACGGGAGGGAATATTCAATGTCTCCACGCTATGTCAAACGAATAGTATTCGGCACGCTCGCCGTCGTCCTCATCGCTCTTTCGGTCAGGTATGGCTTCGGCAACGCTTGGCAATCCCAGTATACGTATGCATTCGCCCCCGCTGGCAGCGCGATGAAATCTGTTTCGGCTGCGCCCATTTCGGCCAAGCCGCAAACCTTCCAGCAGCCGGATGCCGCCATGCCGCCAAAGCCGCAGCCGCTAAGCAAATGGGTAGTGGAATACCACATTAACGTCGCATTGCGCGATGACGGACAACACTTGGACGGCACACAGGATGTCACTTGGACCAATCCCGGCAAAAAAACGGTGTCCGAGCTGTATTTCCACTTGTACCCCAATGCCTTTCAATCGCCCAAAACCACATTTATGAGCGAATCCGGGGGGATGCTGCGGAAGGACAAAGCTACGCCGAACAGCAAAAGCCATCTAAAGCTTCTGACGCTTCAAACGCTGGAAGGAGAAAGCTTGCTGCCTCGCCTGCAATATACGCAGCCGGATGACGGCAACCCGAGTGATTACACGCTGGCTAGGCTTAGGCTGCCGGAGCCGGTCGCTCCGGGCAAATCGGTTACGCTGCGGATGGGCTTCGAGGTGAAGCTGCCGGAAGTTTTTGCTCGAATGGGCTATTCCGGTGATTTCATTATGGCGGGCCAATGGTTTCCCAAGCTTGCCGTATATGAAACAGACGGCATGAGAGGCCGTTCCTCCGAGGGCTGGAACGTGCACCAATACCACGGAAACTCAGAATTTTACAGCGATTTCGGTATCTACAGCGTGCGTATTGCCGTTCCCGAATCGTATACGGTGGCCGCGACCGGCTTTCAAACGAAACCCGTTGTCCGTCAGGACGGGAAAAACATTTTTCAATTTTACGCCGAGGATGTCCACGATTTTGCATGGGCCGCCTCTCCGAATTTTATTTATGAGGAAGTCGCTTTCTCCGACAAGGGCATTCCCGGCGTTCGTATTAAACTATATTTGGACCCTGCCCATGCGGAGTTAAAAGAACGCTACATGCACGCCGCCAAATCCGCTTTGTCCAATTATGCGAAATGGTACGGAGCTTATCCGTACACGACCTTGTCCGTAGTCGTCCCGCCAAAAGGAGCCGGGGGGGCCGGCGGCATGGAATATCCGACGCTCGTCACCGCATTCTCCGCAGAGAACGACAATCCCGGCTACGAGTTGGAACGCACAGTCGTGCATGAGATTGGCCACCAGTATTGGTACGGCATGGTCGCGTCCAACGAATTTGAGGAAGCTTGGCTTGATGAAGGCTTCACCTCTTACGCCGAGGACAAAGTGATGGAAGCCGCTTATGGCGTAAGCTCAAATCTAAGAACGGAAGCGAGCTATATGACCGATCCGGCTCCGCTCAAGCAGCCGTCCTGGGTTTATCACAACCGCAACCAATACGCAGAAAACGTGTACATGCGTGCCAAGCTGGTGCTGGTCGATATCGAAAACAAGGTTGGCCCGCGAGTTATGAGCAAAATCATGCGCACGTATTTCCAAAAATATAAGTTCAAGCACCCCTCTACAGCCGATTTTCAACGGGTTGTGGAAAGTGTGACGAAAGCGGATTGGACCGAATATTTTAATCAATTTGTTTACGGCAGCCGAATGGCCGACTTTTCAGTGGATGCCATTCAAGTAAAAGCAGTAGGCGGGAACGAGACGCCTCAATATGAATCGACCGTCCTTATTCGCAAAAACGGCGGGACGAACGGTCCGATTCCGATCCTGTTCCGGTTCGAGGACGGCACATCCCTCTCGAAAGTATGGGCGGGAGACGAAGCGCATATCGAATATACCGAAGTATCGTCCTCACCTCTGAAATGGGTATCCGTCGATCCCGACCATACCAACGTGCTGGACAATAAACTCATCAACAACTACATGCTGGCACAACTGCCCGGCGATACCCGTACACGCTGGAATGTAGGAGTTTCCCGCTTTCTGCAAGGATTGTTAGGCGCTTTCGGGTGGTAGCCGGTTCAATTGCTCAGACGGTTGGCTTCTGCAGTCGCTTTGCACTTGCTTTTGCACTTGCTTTTGCACTTGCTGTGGCACTTGCTGTTGAACTTGCTTTTGCAACTGCTTCGGAACTGGCTTCTGCACTCGCTTCTACAATTGCTTCTACAATTGCTTCGGCGCAAGTATACGCTTTTGAGGAGGGTTGGCGATGAAACACGATATGCTGCAAGGCTGGCGGCTGACGTTTAAACATATGAATTTGATCGTGTTGTTGTTTCTGTACCAGCTGCTTTGGGGATTTCTGTTGTACCGCGTCATCGATGATACGATTACGCCGCTGCTGCGGCGTTTCCCCGCCCACAGTTCAAACGAGCAGGCCGTTCAGTCGTTTTTGACGGAGGCGCAATTCCAACTGTTCAAGACGGACCTTATCCAGCCGTATCTTTGGATGCTCGGAGGATTGTTTCTTGTGCGGATGCTCGTGACGCCGCTGTTTAACGCCGGACTGTTTTATTCCATCCATCGCCAGAATGAAGACCGTGCCGGCGGAACCCGGCTGCTGGAAGGGATACGCTCCAACTGGAAATCCGTTATGCTGCTGTACTGGGGCGGCTCCGTCCTTATGCTGGCCCCGGCATGGTGGCTCGTTCCGGATTGGATTAGCTCGCTGCGGCATAATGGCGTCTCGCCCGTCCTATTTTCCGAGACACTTCCCGGAGCGGCCGGTTGGATCATTTGGTCAGCGCTCGTTTATCTGCTGTTTTTATCGATGCAATTTGGCGCCGTCACTGGGGAAGGCATTCTAAACTCGCTTTGGAGCTCTCTCAAACGTTTCTTTTCATATGGCGCTATTTCATTAATCATGTGGGGCATCGCCGCCCTGCTTGGCATCGCCGTTACAAGCATGTCTCTCGCCTGGGCCGGGTTGTTCGCCGTCATCGTTCACCAAGCCTATCCGCTTATCCAAACTCTTCTTCGGGTATGGACCCTGGCGGCTCAGTTCAACTGCCTCAACAAAACAGAAGCGTAAAAAGGCTGTCTCTTGTGCCGCAAGGCTATGGGGACAGCTTTTTTCAGTCCATCTTCTAAATTCGAATGACTCCCGCATAATACAGCAGAACCAACAGTACGAGCAGCGGAGCGACAAACCGGAGCATAAACAGCCATATTTTGATCCAAAATGCCGTTAAACCGGCCTCCGCCGCCGCTCCTTTCCATGCATAACCCGCAAACAGAGTGATGACGAGCCCGCTGACCGGAAGCACGATGTTGGAGCATACAAAATCAATCCAGTCAAACAACGACTTCCCGCCTAGCTCCAGTACGCTTGAACCGATCCCCAGCGACAGCGCCGACGGCACCCCGGCTATAAAACAAAGCAAACTGACCGTCACAACAGTGGTCGGCCGATTCCAACCGAATCTTTCGCTCGCATAAGCAACGGGTACTTCCAAAATCGAGACAGCAGATGTAATGGCGGCAAAGGCCAGCAGCACAAAAAACAAGCCGCCAAAAAACGCTCCCCAAGGCATAGCGGAAAAAGCGGCGGGCAGCGCCACAAAAATGAGCCCCGGTCCCTCTGTCGGAGCGATGCCGAAAACGAAAATCGTTGGAAAAATAATAAGCCCGGCTAATAAGGCATACAAAGCGTTGCCAACCCCTACCGAGAGGGTAGCAGCGCCAAGCGACTGGCTTTTCTGCACATAAGCGCCGTAAGTAACCATAGTCCCCATGCCAAGCGACATCGAAAAAAACGCCTGCCCAAGCGCCACTAAAGCCGATTCCGCCGTCAGCTTGCTAAAGTCCGGTTTCAGGAAAAACGATACCCCTTCCATCGCGCCCTCCAACGACAGTGCATGAAAAGCCAGCAGAAGCAGAAGCACTACCAGTGCGGGAATAATAAATTTGTTAAACCGTTCAATTCCTTCCGATACTCCGCGTATAAGCACCAATGCCGTCACCAGCATCACAACCAGCTGCCACCCAATCGGAGTAAGGCTGTTCATAAAGTTGCTGAACAACCCCGTATAATCGCTCGTTCGGAACAACTTCCCCGTAAACGAAAGCAAGGCGTAATGGAGCGTCCACCCTGCCACAACTCCATAGAACGACATAATAAAAAATGAACCCGCCACCGACAGAAAGCCAAGCGCTCCCCACCCCTTATTGCCGCTGATTTTGGTCAAGGAGGAGGCGGCGTTGCCTCTCCCGCCGCGTCCCACCGCCAGCTCTGCGAGAAGAACGGGCAATCCGACGAGAAGGAGGCAAACCATAAACAGCAGAAAAAAGGCCGCTCCCCCATACGTCCCCGTCACATAGGGAAACTTCCACATGTTCCCGAGGCCAACAGCGCTGCCGATAGCCGACATAATAAACCCGAAGGACGAAAACCGGTCGTTCCGTCTATGTTCGCTCATAAAAAAATACCACCCATCCGTGTAATCGACACTAATGGGTAGTATGACCAATTGTATAAAATTATCGGCTACAGCAGCGCTTCGATATCGCCAGCCATAGAGAGCGGCTCATCCGTCGATTCAAAACGCTTGACCACACGGCCTTCACGGTCGATCAGAAATTTGGTGAAATTCCATTTGATCGAATCCCCCTCCAAGAAATGAGGCAGCTTCTCTTGCAGGAACGCATTCAGCATCCGGCCGCTTGGCTCGTCTGTATTCAGACCGTGAAACGGCGCTTCTTCCGTCAAATGACGGAACAGTGGGTGAGCCGTGTCGCCACGCACATCGGTTTTCGCAAATAGCGGGAACGACACGCCATAATTCATTTGGCAAAAGGACTGCACATCGGAGTTGGCGCCAGGCTCTTGCTCCCCGAATTGATTGCTTGGGAAGCCGAGAATTTCAAAGCCGCGATCGCGGTAGGTGTCGTATAGCTTTTGCAAATCGGTATATTGCGGAGTAAATCCGCATTTACTTGCCGTATTGACGACAACAAGCACTTTTCCTTCATACGAATTCATTGATGTATGCGCCCCATTAATCTTTTCCAATTCAAAATTGTAGATGCTCATGAAAAGTCCTCCTGTTGGTTGGATATGGTCAAACATGACTGCTTTCCGCGCCCCGGCTCAGCCGCAAATAATCGCTAACCATCGCCAGTCTCCACGGCACAATCATGCCGAAAGCAAGCAAATAAAAAATCGCTCCGGTCTGAGGAATCGTCATATAGTGCTCGACCACCCCATGCAGCATTAGGCGAAGCAGAAACAGCACAATCATAATCGCGATAAAAGCTTTCGAGCGGCGAACAAATATATCGGAATCCACCTTCTCCATCCGAGTCGTCACGATGAGCGGAAACGCGAACAACAGCAGTCCCGTTCCAAAAGCGGACAAGCCCCACAACCAAGAAATATGCGTATCGGGCACCGCAAACATAATAAAGCCGGTCGCCATGCCAAGCGGCGGCATAACAATCTTCTTCAGCGTCGTCGGCCTTTTGCCGGCCCGCAAGCGGATAAAGATAAGCGTAAGTCCCGCCAAAACCGAAAAAGCGACCGCTCCGGCTTGCAGGATGGGGTTGGACCACATAATAACGAACCTCCGTCTATTATCCGATTCACTAAGCTCTGCCTCTCCATAGTTTACCTTTCAAAACGATGCCGCGCAAACATCGCGCATAGAAAAAACGGCCCTCATGCCAACTAGCATGGGGCCGTCTATAAAGTGTTATTTTATCCCTGTGGAACATACTGCCGAATATCTACGCCAAGCTCTTCCGAGAGCTTCATCCCGAGCGTTCGGTCGGCACGGAAAAAGTTGCAGATCGCCCGCAGACGGATATCGTCGTTCGTCGCCCTCAGATCGCCCGTCAAATTGGCAATCAGATTGGCCTGTTGATCTTCCGGCAAAGAACGGAACCGCTCGCCCGCTTGCGTAAAATCATCCGTCTTTTCGATTTTTTCTCTGCCCGCCGCCCCGTGGAAAGGCGCATGATAATCGGCGTATGCCGGATCTTCCTTCGGGCTTTCGGAATCGCTGTTCGGCTCATAATTGACGGGAGACGGATCGGCTTTTATCGTCATAGCGCCATCCCTTTGATGGTTACGCACCGGAGCATAAGGGCAATTGACGGGAATGTTTAAATAATTCGCCCCAAGCCGGTAGCGCTGCGTATCGGGATACGAAAACAGTCTTCCTTGCAGCAGCTTATCCTCAGACGGCTCAATGCCGGGTACGAGGGAGCTTGGAGAAAAGGCCGATTGTTCCACCTCGGCGAAATAGTTGACGGGATTGCGATTCAAAGTCATCGTGCCCACTTTGCGGAGCGGATACATATCTTCCGGCCATACCTTCGTCGGATCAAGCGGGTCGAAGGTGTAGCGGTCCACATGCTCTCTCGGCATAAGCTGGACATGCAGCTCCCATTCCGGAAAGTTGCCGAGTTCAATCGCATCGTAGAGATCCCTTGTCGCATGGTTAAAATCTTTGGCCTGCATCTCAGCCGCTTCCTGAGCCGTAAAGTTCCGCACTCCTTGCAGCGACTTCCAAGTGTATTTGACGTAAATGGTCTTCCCCGCCTCGTTGATCCACTTGAATGCATGGACACCGAAGCCGTCCATTTCCCTATAAGTGGCCGGAGTTCCATCATCCGAAAACAGCCAAGTGAGCATATGCGTCGACTCCGGCGTTAGCGTCATAAAATCCCAATACCGGGAAGGCTCCTGGATATTCGTATGCGGTGCGGGCTTGAGTGAATGAACCATATCCGGGAACTTGAGCGCATCGCGAATAAAGAAGACGGGAAGATGATTGCCGACTAAATCGTAATTGCCCTCTTGCGTATAAAACTTGACTGCGAACCCGCGAGGATCGCGCGCCGTCTCCGGTGAGCCCGTGCCATGAATAACGGTAGAGAAACGGACAAGTACCGGAGTTTCCGTTCCGGCTTCACCAAGAAAATGAGCTTTTGTATGTTCCGTCATGCTGTTCTCAAGCCGGAATACGCCGTGCGCTCCCGCTCCCCGGGCATGAACGACCCGCTCAGGAATACGCTCCCGGTCGAAGTGGGCCAGCTTCTCAAGCAAATGGTAATCCTCTAGCAGAGTCGGTCCCCGCTGTCCCGCCGTACGAGAGCTTTGATTGTTGCCAACCGGAGCGCCTTGATTTGTAGTTAAACGATTGTCCATAATGTACACCTCATTAGTTTATATATTTAGACTTGATCTAAATCTCTATACTAATTGTACCTATCCGGTGCCCGACTATCATGAAATCACGATGAACGGTAGATGAACATTGGATGAACGAAAGAAGACGAAGTCCGAGTCATCAAGTGCTAAACGCAAGAAAGGAGTGGACATAGACAACAGGCGGCCATAGCGAACATACGATCATAGCAAACATGCTCTTCAGTTAGCCATACTACTAATGGCTGATGTCGTCCGCCAGCCGGTACCCCGCTCCGCGAACGGTCACGATATATTTGGGCGTCACCGCGCTGTCTTTCAGCTTTTTGCGCAAGCTTTTGATATGAACATCTACAACGTTGCTGCCCCCGTAGAAGTTTAGACCCCACACCGCGTCCAGCAAATGTTCCCTTGTCAACACCGAGCCGTCGGAAGAAACGAAAAAAACAAGCAGATCATATTCCGTTTTGGTTAGTTCGATGCGCTGCCCGTTTCGTTCCACCTTCATCTTTTTTAAGTCAATTCGAATATCTTTAAACAGTTTGATGTCGTCAACGCCTGCGAAGGGTTGCGAAGGCGCAGGACGATTCTCCAACATCAGATTAATGCGTTCTACTGCTTCACCCGGCTCGGCAGGCCAGAGGAGAAGCTCTGCCCCGGAAAGCTCCGCATCCCCGCGCTCCTCGTAAGACGGGAGATCGAGCAGCACCAACACAGGGACATGATGCTCTGACGCCGCTTTCAGCAGCCCTGCGCCGCCCTCAAGCGTATGCTGGGCGGAAGGCAATTGAATCGGCAAGGCATCATAAACAAGCAGCTCAGGCTGCAAGGCTGGAAGCATGTTCTTATCAAACTCGTGCAGCGAAAATATGTCGAAACAATCCGCGGCGAGCGCGGCAAGCAGCCCCCGCACCCTCTCAGGCATAGGACTGATGACCATAACCCGTTTTGTCAGGCCGCACAAGACGCCTTCCGTCTGCCCGGTCAGGAGTTCGTCGCCCGACATGTGCCGCACACTCCTTCCAAAACAACTTGCGCATGCTCAATCCGATAACCCGTTTGCCCGGCCACTTTCTCCATCCAATCGGAAGGAACTTCGGCGAGGACTTCGTCTACCCGTCCGCATTTGGTACATACAATATGCTGGTGATCTTCCGTTCTGGCATCATAGCGGCTAACCGCCTCGCCTAGCTTCAGCTCACGGATTAATCCGACATCCGTCAAGTAACGAAGAGAGTTGTACACCGTTCCATAAGCAAAGTTATGGCCCTGAACCCGCAATCTCTCAATGACTTCCGCTGCTGTAGGGTGGTCATGCGTTCCCTGTACGATCTCGTACACCGCTTTCCTCTGTATAGTTAAGTTTATTTTGTTCATCTCTATCTCATGCCGCCTTTACCTATAATATGATTTAGACTAAGTATAAATTCATTCCAAACGACCGTCAACCTGCATCCGTCGCCAATGAGCAGGGGCCGTTTTTGTCCTATCAACCTACCTAGAAAAAGAACAGAGTTTAATTATCTGAATATTTACAAAATTAAAACAATGGGCTATAATGAGGGTAGCTAAAGGAGAGGGGATAGTCCATTGAAGCAAGTTAGCGAAGCATGTCTTATTACTTGAGAAAGGAGCAGGACGCTCACATCGGACATGCGGGGAACCGTCGCAACTAGTCGCAAAGCCATCATAAAAAGGACTATTAAAAAAGCTATGCAAGAGCAAGCTGAGGATTGGAGCGTTTGAAACAATTGAATAGTTGGTTCATAGAAAGGTAAAGGGATTTCGGTTATCATCGATAAGCGAAATCCCTTTTTATGTGTCGTTTAATATTAAAGCAGCGGACTGAGAAGTCTGGAGACCGACTCCCTGAGTCGATTGAATAGAGGTCTCTCGCCATAAATCTCCATCGTTAACTCTCTTGCGTTATCCACATCTTCCAAGAAAATATCCATCAAGCGCCTCGCCGTTGCAGTGTCATAAATAAAAGCGTTGATCTCGAAATTCAGCTTGAAGCTGCGGATGTCCAAATTGGCCGTTCCCACCGAGGCGACTCTGCCGTCCACAACGAGCGTTTTGGCATGCAGAAAGCCCTTTTCGTACAAATACACTCGAACCCCGCTCGACAACAGCTCCCCTAGATAGGAGTGCGTAGCCCAATAAACAAAAAAGTGATCCGGCTTGCTCGGAAGCATAATACATACCTTCACGCCAGAAAGCGCAGCAATGCGCAGCGCCGTCATCAAGCTTTCGTCCGGGACAAAATACGGCGTTTGCAGGGCGATCGACTCTTTGGCTGAATAAATCATTTTGATATACGCGTTTTTGATTTCCTGATACTCGGTATCCGGTCCGCTGGCTACCAGCTGCATGCCGATAGAGCCGACGTTCTGCTCCCCGGCAGGGAAGTACGTTTCGCTCAGCTCCATTCTACCCGCCGAAGCCATATTCCAGTCCATCAAAAACTGCGCCTGCATTTGCAGCACGGCCCCGCCCTTCACTTTCAAGTGCGTATCCCGCCACTCTCCAAAATGTTTGTTGAGCCCCAAATATTCATCGCCAATATTAAAACCGCCAATATAGCCGATTTTGCCATCCACAATAACAAGCTTGCGGTGATTCCGGTAATTGATCTTCAAGTTCAAATAAGGAATGCGCGACGGGAAAAAGGCCGCCTCCATTCCGCCCGCTTCTCGCAGCTCCTTGAAATAGCGGCTTGGCAGCTTCGAGCTCCCAATATGGTCATACAAGAAACGGACCTCCACGCCTTGCGCAGCTTTTTTGGCTAGCGCGCTTACAAGCCGGCGCCCAAGAACATCGTCCCGAACAATGTAGTAGACCATATGGATATGATGTTCCGCCGCTTCGATATCCCGTATAAGCGAATCAAACTTGTGATTGCCATCCGTATAAATTTCAATTGAATTATTGCTCGTATACAGCGCGTAGCCTGTCGTCAAATTCATGTACATCATGTCTTGATAATCCGACAGCTCATGTCCTTGCGGCAGCAAACTTCGCTCTTCCAGGCGATGCTGCTGGTTTTGCATCGTTTCCTCGATAATGCGCTGATTGACTCCGACTAGCTTGGAAAGCTTTCGCTTCTTCATCTTTTGACCCAAAATCAAATACAACACGAAGCCGAGCACCGGGATAAAAAATAAAACCATCAGCCAAGCCCAAGTTGAACTGGCATTTCGCCGCTCCAAAAAAATAACCGTAACAGCAAGAAAAATATTGAGCAGCGATATAATAAAATAAACATTTTGCAGCATGTTAGAATGCACGCCGGCACCTCCGTAAGTGGCAACAATCGCAAGTTGCGATTCGAGTATAAAAGGTTCGCCTCGTGGTCTATCCTAGTACCAAGGAGGTGATGAATCATGGCAAAAGACGTATTGTGCGAAGTTAATTCCTGCAAATTTTGGGCTGCCGGCAATCATTGCGGAGCATCATCCATTTATGTCGTAAGCAACCGCGGCAAGCAGGCAAGCAGCTCCGGAGAGACAGACTGCAAAACTTTTGAAGCAAAGGTATAAAAGAAAGGCCTCACCTTCTGCGGCGCGGAGCCTGAAACCGTCCTTCATGTTTCTTGAACATGCGGCTTATGCCGTCTTCCGCGCCGTCGACTAATTGTAGTGTGCTACCTACTCCAACCCTTCATACCGGCATGCTATCGCCGCCGTTACCCCTTTACAGGAACCGCATCGTAATACTCCTCTAGCGTGGAGCCGTTATCCGAAATCTCCTTCGCTATTTCCTTGCCGACATAACGCAAATGCCATGGCTCGTATTGGTAACCCGTAATATCTTGCTTCCCTTTCGGGTATCGAATAATAAAACCGTATTCCGCCGCATATTTGGCAAGCCAGTCCGCCTCTTTTGTCTCGCCAAAGCAGTCCTGTGCGGCACATTTCCCATCGCTTCCGGATATATCAATTGCCAGACCCGTTTCATGCTCGCTTGTCCCCGGCAAAGCGCTGTACGTTCTTGCCTTTTTGTAGCCGTCCCGCTTTACATAACGGTCGAACAGCGCCTTTTGCGTTTCGTGGGAGCGGTAAGCCGACACTCCCGCCAAGTAGACGCCGTCCGATTCCGCACCGGCAAACATGTCCTCAAGCGCGCCAGACGCCTCTTTACGCAACATGCGCTTCTCGATTTTTTCAGAGAAAGTGAACCGCACATCGGGATATACTAAATCGTCCGGAGAATAGTCTTCAGGCAGCTTATTGAATGGATTGACGAGCGCCTCTACGCTGTCCGGCACTGCAATGACCGCAATTGCACCGTCTTCTCCTTTAGAAATGCCGGTTCCCCCGCTCTGCGGCTCGCTGCTTGGCTTTGCTGTTGGCTGTTCCGGCTTTTCGCTCGGCTTTGCCGCGGGCTCCTCCGCCCCAGCTTGTCCGCCTTGCTCCCCGGACGTTACGCCTCCGCTTTCTCCCGGCTGCTCGGCCGATCCGCCTGTCAACTGGCCGCCTTTGCCTTCCCCGGTGCTTGTCCCTTCCGACAACTTAGGCTGCTCCAGCTTGGCAGACTGAGTCGCATCTCCATCCTTATTTAGAGCCATGTAGCCTCCTATTGCAACCATACCTGCGACTAATACAATCGCCAACCGTTTTCTTTTCATTTTTTCCGTTCCCCCTGCTCGAATGTTGGCATACCATAACCTATTGACGCAATGAGAAGCCGGGATGATGCGCCTATTCACCTGTTAAAAACCGACATAATTGTTAAGGGCCGTTTTGCCTTTTGACAACCGACTGAAAAAAAGAGCATAATAATAATAGATTTACAATATCTATTTATACTATAGAAAAAAGCACAACGGCTAACTCGGAGAGAAGGCCTGTTTTTGCTGTGAAAGGTAGGGTCCTAGTGTCAAATACAAAGACAAAACGGCTTTTGAGCACTCGTCCTATTTTATTTTTCTCTTTCATTATGCTCATTAAAAGCTACTTGGCGTGGATGGTTATTTTCGAGGGAGGTCCATCTTGGACAACCATCCTGAAGGAAGTTCCGTTTGTTCTGATCGTCTATTGTTTAATTGAATGGTTTGCCAGCAAAAGAAAGCTTCTCTATTACACCATCGCAAACCTGCTCATGACTTCTATTTTATTTGCCGTCATTATGTATTACAAGTATTACGGAGTTATTGTCACTTATTTCGCACTAGCTCAGGTCAATCAGGTGACCGCCGTCAAAAACAGCGTGTTCTCCTTAATGGACCCTTACTTCCTGTTTATTTACACTGATGTTGTCATCATGATTGCTCTACTATTTCTTAAAAAGAAAGCGGTAGGATGGAAAAAATCGTTTGCCGAGAAAGAGAACAAACGAGTGGTCGTCGCCATGCTGTCCTTGTCGCTTGCGATTTGTTTGTTCAATGTGCTGCCGAATCGGGCCAGCATGAACGAAATCGTCAAGGCGGAGCAAATGGGCATTCTCAATTATGAGGCCTATACCATCTTCTCCAACAAAGACATTGATTATGTCGATCCTAACGTCATTACGCAAGAAAAAATCGACACCGTCAAAAAGAGCGTCAAGCCTTCCGCCCCATTGCTTGAAGGAACAGCGAAGGGGAAAAACTTGATCATCATCCAAATGGAATCGATGCAAAACTTCTTGATCGGGCTTAACGTAGAAGGTCAAGAAATAACGCCGAATATGAACAAGCTGGTCAAAGAAAACAGCTACTTTAAACATTTCTATCAGCAAGTTGGACAAGGCAATACGTCCGATGCGGAATTCGTCGTGAATACGTCGCTGTATATCCCGCCTCGCGGCGCGGCTACGCAAATGTACGCAGGCAAGGAGCTTCCGAGCTTGCCGAAGCTTTTGAAAGCCCAAGGATATGACACATCGACATACCATACCAACGTTGTGGAGTTCTGGAACCGCGGCGAGCTGTACAAAGCGCTTGGGTTCGACCGCTATTACGACGCCGATTTCTTTGGCACCGAAGACACTGTTTTCTTCGGCGCTTCCGATAATACGCTTTATAAGAAAACGGCCGACGAGCTTTCCAGTCTAGACGCGAAGGAAAATCCGTTTTATGCTCACATCATCTCCATGACGGCTCATCATCCTTATACAATGCCTGCGGAGAAGCAGCTCATTACAGTACCGGAGCGTTATCAAAATACGCTTGTCGGCGATTACCTCATCGCTCAAAACTATGCGGATCACGAGCTTGGCCTCTTTATCGAGGATTTGAAGGCTCGCGGCATTTGGGACGACAGTCTGATCGTCCTGTACGGTGATCATCTTGGCTTGCCGATTTACTCTCTAGACCGTCATGAGAAGGATTTGATGGCGGAGATTTATTCAAGAGAGTACACGTACACGGATATGATCAACATTCCGCTCGTCGTCATTAATCCGGGCAGCGATGCCAAGCCAGCAACCTACGATCAGCTTGGCGGGCAAGTCGACGTACTGCCGACAATCGCCAATCTGCTTGGACTCACGCTCGACAACCAAGTCCATTTCGGGCAAGATTTGTTTAACAACGAGTCGTACAACATTTTGCCTCAACGTTATTATTTGCCTAGCGGTTCCTTCTTAAGCAGCCAAGAGCTGTTTATGTCAGGCAGCGGCTTTGAGGACGGACGCCATTATCCGATTGCAGGCGACGGTCACAGCGAGCAAGCCGTTACGCAAAACGATTTTGACCGCGCTTTGGAATTGCTTAACTTGTCCGATAGCTATGTCAACCATCTTCCAAGCTGGAAGAAAGAATAGCCTTATGCAAAAGAGGGCCCCGTTTCTCGAAAACGGCGGCCCTCTTTTTATATTTTAACAAAGCGCATACCCATTCCTCTGAATGAATGTTACACATACGCCAGCATCATTCTTGAGCCGGCGATTGCCGCTTAGCCTTTTACAGCTTCCAGCACTTCCGCTGCATGTCCTTCCACGCTTACGCTGCGCCACTCGCGCACAAGCACTCCCTCTTCATCCAGCAAAAAGGTGGAGCGTTCCACTCCCAGGAACGTTTTGCCGCCCCAGCTAAGCTCTTTCCATACGCCAAACAACTGCGCAGCCTCTTGATCTGTATCCGAAAGCAGCAAAAACGGCAGCTTGTACTCCCCTACAAATTGCTCATGCGAAGCCAGATCATCCGGGCTAATCCCTACAACTTCTGCGCCATACTCCGCAAACTGCCCGTTAAAGTCGCGGAAATCGCAAGACTCCGCCGTACAGCCCGGTGTCATATCCTTAGGATAAAAGTAAATAACGAGCTTCTTCCCCTTAAAATCATCAAGCGAAACCTTCGATCCATTTGAAGCCAGCAGCGTAAAATTCGGTACTTTGTTGCCTACAGTTGCAGCGCTCATTGCCATTCCTCCTCAAAGTGTCCATCATATAAACCATGAAATCGTTTAAACGGCCGCTTCTATAATGTCAGTTATAAAGTCCAATTCATTACGGCCGAGCAACAGCCAGTACTTGACCTGTTCTATGTTCTTCGAGGTGAACTACGCCAACCCCTTTTATTCGTACGGAAAAAGGAAACAGCTCCGCGGAAAGCGGGGTGAAATGCCATCTGCGCCCCTCTATGGCGACGATAAACATCCCCTCTTCATCGCCTGCGGGATTAAAATCCGGAGAACCTTTTTTGTACGTGTGAATGCCAAGCTCCTCAAGTTCTTTTACGGCGCGCGGCACATCCCTGGTCGGCAATCCCATTTCGCTGATGCCTAGCAGATCGCTTTTGGGATTAAAGGGCCTGTCTATCGCGTTGTCCATAGTGTGTCTTGCAATGATCTCCAATATATTGCCGCCGCTGTCCATAAAATAAACGGCGTGCGAGTCCCACAACTCGCTGCGCGATATATCGGAGCCCGCCTCCGTGCAAAGCTCTAGCTTCGATTCGATCCAGCTCTTTGCCTCGCCCAATTTGTTTTCCGGAATATTAATGGCAAAATGATAAAAGGGATCTAGATGTTCCTCAATGCCTGCCTCATCCGTTACTTTTTTAAACGTCATGTCGCTGTATCCGACTTTTACGGTAATCTGCCGCTCATCCGATGACAATATCGGAAACTCCATTACATCCCGGTAAAAGGAAACGAGCTTATCCAGCGGCGAGCGGGTCCACATTTCAATAGATTCCATAATCATGACTTTTGCGCCTCCAGCTTTTCGTAATAAACAACTTGTTCCCGAATAAAAAGGTCTCGTGCTTCATCGTCCTTCAACATTCCGTAAGAGAGCATCAGCTTGGTCAGCGCCGCTTCCATGGACATATTTTCGATAAACCGGGCTCCCGCACCGATAAGCTTGTGAGAAGATTCGTAAAGCGCATCCGATGCATCTTTAATTGGACATAAGTAACAAGCGATTCCGTGCTCCTGGCAACGTTCAAGAAAACGCAGCAAAGAATACGAGCCACTCTCCAAGGCGTTGGCCGTTCCGGAATGATGCAAATCATGCAAAATGACTTTCGGCTTTGCCCCTTCGAAATGGTAATAGTCATAATTCAAGCCGGGATAAGGCTTTATGTAAATGATAGCGTCCTCCAACCGGAGCGACGAACTTTCCCATTGGAGCGGGTTTTGGCCAGCTCGTTCCTTCAGCATGGCAGGCGCCGGGTTGCGGCCGTCTTCCCTCCATTTGAACGTTCGATCTCCCGCCATTTCCCCATATTCCAGCTCATAGGGGCTGCGGAACTGATCCGTAAACGATTCATTTTGAAATACTCGCGTTCCCAAATAAACAAGCGATTGTCCCTTATCGTTTTCGTAGACGACAAAAACGCCCGGCAATTGAGCATCGACAATAAAATCGATCGAGCTGGAGAGGTTGCGCAATCCGTTGCTGCGCTCATCGGCAATAGGGTAATTGCTTGCCGTCAGCACTAGCGGAAACGAAATGTCGGCAAACAAGTAGCCCATCATCGCTGCTGTATAAGCAAGTGTGTCGGAGCCGTGCGTAATGATTACGCCGTCATAGCTGGCGGGATCGGCTTCGCGGATCGATGCGGCGAGCGTGATCCAATCTTGAGGAGTTATATTTTCGCTGAGCAAATTAAGCGGCTGCAGCGTAACAAGCTCCACTTCGCTGCGGCTCGAAGACATATTGCGGTATTCCTCTAGCAGCGTATAGGAGCCGGAATCGTCAACATTTATAGCAAGGCCTTGCGCTTTGCTGCCAATCGTACCCCCTGTAAAAACAACCAAAATTCGCTTCATCGCAAGTCCTCCTTTTAAATTTCATCTTTTTGGTAAGCTTCAAGGCAATCTTATTATTACTATCATCATCTTACTACCAACATAAAGGATTGTCTAAAAACGACTCAATGATTCGCATAGCCGAAAAGGATAACTGCGTAAGACATATCCCTCCGATCGCTGTTATAACCAGATTCCCTGAACATGATAGCAGGGGGGGAATCCGGTTATAATGGCGAGCGCTGCGCTTCTCCATGATAGGTCTTACTCCGTTTGTTTTTCGGCCATTATTAGAAGGCGAAGATGCTGTTCCTTCGTTATCTCGAAGCGCACGGTAGCCACTTTAATGAGGGTCATCTGTTGCGTACTCCTCATGTGAAAAAAATAGAATACAGCAAACAGCTTTCTGCCGAACGACAGAAAGGCGGTTAGGAACACATCGTTCCTAACCGCCTTTCTTTATTTGAGCCATATCTTTGAGCTATATTTTCGTCAAATGAGTCTTAAGAGTGAGTCTTATGAATTTTATAATGATGCCGATTTATCTTTCCGCTCCCCGCGGCCCATAAACGGCCACCAGTTGGCCTCGCCAAAGGTGCGCACCATGACCGGGATAAACAAAGGCAAAATGACAAGAGCGTACAAGAACAGCCCGCTTAATACGACTGTGGCAATTTGCAGAAGAGACATGACGCCGGATGGCAGCATCGCCGCAAACGTTCCGCCCAAAATGACGGCTGCGGACATGATGACCGCGCCCATGTTTTTCATCGCTTCCAGGATGGCCGCTTTTGCCCCTAAGTGGCGATATTCTTTGAAACGGTCCATCAAGAAAATGCTGTAGTCCACGCCTAGTGCAATGAGCAAGACAAAGCCGAAGAACGGAACCGCCCAGCTTATGCCGGATATTCCCAGCATTCTGACAAAAATCACTTCCGTAATCGCCAGAGACGTATAGAACGTCACCAGTAGCGAAATGACTACGTAAAGCGGAATGACAATGGAACGGAACAATAAGATAAGAATAAGCGAGATGCCGATCAGCATCAGCATTACCGTTTTGGAATAATCCTCGTTCGAGATCGTATTCAGGTCGTGGTTCATGCTTGTAACCCCGCCGATCGCGACCGTTGCTTCGCTGTATGGCGTGCCCTGGAAAGCGCGTTTTACGGCTTCTTCTAAGGCTCCGACCTCCGCCATTGTATCCTGGGAGTAAGGATTGCTTGCAAATATAACATCAAACTTCGCCGTATTGCGGTCTTTCGACATATAAACATTAAGCGAAGATTGGAATTGCTCATTTGCGATAGCCTCTTGCGGAATATGCCAGCCCGTCATATTTTTGTCCGGGGCATCCGCTAGCCCTTGTAAATATCCTCCTGCCGAGGAGAGGCCTTCTGTCACTTGAGTAAGGCCGTTTACGCTTTGGTCAAGGCCGCTGGTCAATTGACCAAGCTGATCGTTCAGCGACGCAAAGCCGTTTTTCAGCTCCTCTTGCCCCTTCGCAAGTTGGCCCAGACCTTGTGTGACTCCCGGCAGCTTATCGATAATTTGACCTTGGCCACTCGCCGCTTTTTCGATGCCGCTTTGCAAATCGGAAAGACCTTTCGACAGCTTGCCAAGTCCGGTCTCCAGAGCGGATTGGCCATTCACAGCTTGAGAGAACCCTTTATTGGCTTCCTCTACGCCCGAAGCAACGCCACTCAGGCTTTTGTTCATTTCAGTCAGCTGCGTTCCAAGCGCGGCAGCGCCCTTTTGCATGCCGGCAAGTGCCCCAATCGCCTGTTGGAAAGTGGCGTCGCTTTTTAATTCGGGATAGGTTTCCTGCAAACCGCTCAAGCTTTTCGTAATCCCGTCAAGCCCTGAAGCCAACTTCGCTTGTTCTGCCGCGACAGCGCTATACCCTTTCGTCAGTTGGTTCAGCCCGCCGCCGACTCCTTCGTAGCCCTCCAGCAGCTTCTTGCTGCCTTCGGCTAGCTTGGCTGCGCTGCTTTGCGCTTCCTGAAGTCCTTTCACCAACTGGTCTGCGCCAACCGAACCTTCATTCAGCCCTTTCTCTAAAGCGCGAAGTCCCGACGCAAGCGCATCTACACCCGTTTGCAGCTCTTTGGTACCACTCACCAACTGCTCCGCTCCATCGGCTGCTTCCGCCAGCTTTGGCGCATTGCCGCTCAGCGCGCTGCTCGCTTCGGAAAGGCCGCTGCTGATTTCGACAAGCCCATCGCCGCTTTTGCCAAGCCCGTCATCCAGCGTCAGCACCTGATCTGCAACGAGAAAATCTTTGAGTACTTCGCCTGTAGGCCGCGTTGCGCTGCGCACCGTCTTAACGCCCTCGACTTTGGCAAGCTCACGGCTCACCTGCTCCAAAGCCGCCAATCCCTCTGACGTATCGAGCGGCTCCTTCGATTTAACTATGACGCCCGTCGGCAGCGTCTCGCCCGGGCCAAATCCGTCCGCGATCAAGTTAAAGGCTTTGACGGAGTCATATTTTTCACCGATTTCATCGAGCGAGTTAAAGGAAATGGTCCCTTTGTAAGCCGTCAAAAAAGGAACAATGATGACAGCCAAAATAACAAGCGCCCACACTGGCCGTTTCAGCGAAAAGCTGCCAACGGCTCCCCATAGCTTGCTCGGCTTATGCTCCAGAGAACCTTTGGACGGCCAGAACAACGCTTTGCCCAGCACGGACAAAAATACAGGGACAAGCGTAAACAACGCCAGAAGCAAGACGAGAACTCCTACCGCCACCGCTACTGCGGAACGATAGAGGACAAAGGTCGACAGGCCAATGGAGGCGAATCCGACCAGCACCGCAAGCCCGGAGAAAAACACCGTTCTTCCCGCAGTGCGATAAGTATGGACAATGGCTTCCGTCTTGTCGCCTCGATGGGCTAGCTCCTCTTTGTACCGGCTAATAATTAAAATACAGTAGTCGGTCCCGATACCAAAAAGGACGGCAACCATAAAGATTTGCGTGAAATTGGAAAGCGGGAAGTCTAAGTATTCCACCAGAAACGCTACGATCGACTGGGAAACCAAATAAGCGAATCCGACCGAAAGAAGCGGCACAAGCGGCGCTGCGGCGGAACGGAATACAATAAACAGGATAATTAGTATAAAGCCTACCGTAATAAATTCCGTTTTCTTCAGCCCGTCTTGAGAGCTCTGAACAACATCCTCGTTAATGATCCAATTGCCAGTGTAATAGTGGTCGACCGGCACGCCTTCCAAAGCTTGGTACAGTTCGTCCTTCAGCTCTTTCAGCTCGCGCTCCCCCGCATCTACGTACAGAAGCGACAGTATCGTGCTGCCGTCCTTTGATACCATCTGCTCTTTCAGCTCGGGGATATTAAAATGGGTCATCACTGCCTTGACTCCTAAGGAGTCATCGGCGCTTTCCAGCTTTTCAATGCTTTTTTTCACTTCGGCAACATCAGCGTCTTTTAAGCCGCCTTCTTTATGAAACACAAGAACGGTCGAAAGGTTATCCTGCCCGTTCCCTTCTTCCTTGGCCGTTCCTGCCAGCTCGCCGATTTCCTTCTCTAAATCGCTGGCGATGGTAGAGGAATATCCATCCGGTACCGTAATCTGCCCTTTTGTCCGGACCAGCTCCTCCATGGCTGGAGCGCTCACCATAAGTGCTACGGCGCCAAGCACCCATAACACAAGAACAAGCCATTTCAGCTTCAATACGACTTTCATATTTCCTCTCCCTCTCCTCTAGACCTAAATTGCTCTCTGTTTAAGTACTCGCTCACGACTTCACAAAGGAATCGGCCAGCTTCTCGTATGTTTCAATAAATGCGGTAGCCTCTTTTGTATCGAAGTGTTGAATGACCTCTTCCAGAATGGCTTGAACGCGCTCCTCCAGCTCTTCGCAAATCCGGTTTCCTTCTTCCGTCAGCATCAGGTTAATCACTCTGCGGTCCTTCTCCTCCGGAACTCTCTGGATGAGCCCCTTATCTGACAATCTTGTAATAATAGCCGTAATGGAGCTTTTGCCCACACAAAATATTTCGGACAGCTCCGATGCGGTGCTCGTTTGTTTATGCTTCAGAAAACGCAGCGTTTTAAATTGCTCGACCGTCAAATCTTCGCTCATCAGATCGCGCACCTTGGCATGCATTCTTCGCTCTACAATAAAGCTCGCCAGCTCATACCGAAGGATCCAATCCCTCAGCAGGTTCTGATCCAGCTCCACAATCATTCCTCCCCTATAATTAATTCTACTGTTGAACTATTCGATAATAGAACTATATCAGAAGAGAAGTATCTTGTGCAACTTTGCATAACCATATTCGAGCAATCGAGAAGGATAATAGAAAAATTTGTCGAATAGTAGGGAAATAACCCGTTTTAACGCAAAATTATACATAAGATTCCATCTTAATCGATCGAACTGCTACATCTCACTGCTTCAACTATGCTTTCAACCCATAAACTGTAAAAAGAATCAACAGCATGTTACAACACCGGGAGGACGCACGTGAGCATTTTGCAACAATCTCAACGAAACAAATGGATGGCCGCAGCTTCATTTACCGCCTGCGTAACGCTGGCTGTTGCGGGAGAATGGAGCCAGTTTCACTTTGTATATGGGATGAGTTTTACGCTGACAAGTCTGTTCGTTTTGCTTGCTGTCCGCCTATTCGGTGTTTGGGGGGGCTTTTGGACATCGGCAGTCGCCTTCTGTGCCGGCGTCTTTTTTATGAACAGCCCTCTGCTGCACGGCATTTTTATTTTGGAAGCTTTATTTGTAGGGCTGCTTCTTCGCCGTTATAACGGGCGGCTATTCGGGAGCGACGTTTTGTTCTGGCTGTTGATCGGCATACCGGCTACCTACTTTGCTTACCGTTACGACCTGCAAGGCGCCGTTATCGACATTAAACCGATTGCCTGCATTCTCGCCCTGAACGGGCTGTTTAATGCTTTGTTCGCAGAGATGGCCTATCAATATTTGCCGCTGAGCCGCTGGAGCGGATGGTCTGGCATCAAGCGGCTGCCCGTCACGATCAGCCAATTGCTGCTGCATCTTTCTTTAGGCATTGTCATGCTGTCTTTCTTTTTGAATATGGCGGTAAACGGGATGAATTCCTTTAAGGAAGTTTCATTATATGTCGAGCGGCAAGCTGAAACGACCACTATGATGGTAAAGAAAGAATGGGAGGCGGCTAGAGATCCTCTGTCTTCCCCTCAAGACGAAATGCAAAGCCGCAGGCTGCAATACATTATTGACCGCTATACGCTGGACAGCATCAGCTTCAGCTTTACGGACCGCAACTATCGAGTCATTGCCTCCAACCAGCATGAACTAGTCGGAAAACAATTGAACCCTTGGGACAACCATACCTTTAAACGGCTGAGCACAAAGCTGTATTTCACCAAAATTAAGCGGGAACGCTTCCAGATCACTCCGTATACATGGCATAACGAACGATTCCTGTTTCAGGAGAAAATGCCCACCAGCAAAGGTCAAATTGTCATTTCATTTCCGATGAAGTCGTATGAAAACTTTTTATTTAATAAATACATAACTCACTTTCTATATATGATCGGATTTGGGCTTGTCGCAGCCTTCATCTCTTTGCTCATTAACCGCACCTTTGCAAAAGGCATTCAGCGGCTCGCCGTCTCCACCCGAAATTTGCCGCTTAAACTTAAACAAAACAACGCTCTGCATTTGCCGACTAGCAGCGTAGTCGAAATCCATTCTTTAATTATGAATGTCAAACATATGGCCAGCAGTCTAGTGTACCTATTCCATGAATCTCAGCGCAACAATGAACGGCTGCAGGCTCAGGCCCAGCTTTTGCAGCAATCCGAGGAAAGGCTTCATCGCTTGGCGTATTACGATACGTTGACGGGCTTGCCCAACCGACTGCAATTTTCCCGCTTTTTCCATGAGCTTGTCACCGTCAGCGAAAAAACGGGGAACTTATCCATCGCGGTTATTTTTGTCGATATCAACCGATTCAAGCAAATCAACGATACGCTTGGCCATGCCGCCGGAGACCGACTTCTGCAATATGTCGCCAAACGTTTTCAGGCGCTCACATCTAAGGAAAGCGACGTATTCCGCCTGGGCGGCGATGAATTTGTATTTATGGTGAGGCATCAAACGGAAACGGAGCTGGCTCGCTTTGCCGATTCGGTTCGGAGCAGCTTTGCCGATTCGTTCCTATTAGACGGCATGCCGATTTATTTGACTCTCAGCATTGGCATAAGCGTTTACCCCGATGATGGGGACGATGCGGATACCGTCATTCGGAACGCCGATATCGCCATGTATAACGCCAAAGAAGAGGCCGATGGAAACTACCGTTTTTACAAACCTTCACTGCTGCCTCTCCTGGAGGAAAAAATGAAGCTGGAGAACGGGCTGTACAAAGCGCTCCTGGAAAACCAGTTTTCCCTTTATTATCAGCCCAAAATAAATGCCGTTTCCGGTGACTTATGCGGGATTGAGGCATTGATTCGCTGGACTCATCCGGAATTTGGGCTGGTGCCGCCGGATAAATTTATTCCGCTTGCGGAGGAATCTGGATTTATTTTGGAAATAGACCGTTGGGTATTCCGTGAAGCTTGCCGCCAGAACAAAGCGTGGCAGGAAGCGGGACTGAAGCCGATTAGCGTATCCGTTAACATTTCCGCAAAACATTTTTATCAGGGCAACCTGACGGATATGATTATGGCCGGGCTGCATGATACAGGACTTGATCCGCAGTACGTCAGCTTGGAAATTACGGAAGGCGTGTTTATGCGCAATATCGAGCAAGTGATTGAAACCATTCTCTACTTGCGCACGCTCGGCATCCAAATTTCCATTGATGATTTCGGCACGGGATACTCTTCGCTCAACCAATTGCAAAGACTGCCTATTTCCGATGTCAAGCTGGACCGTTCTTTTATTAAAGGCATAACAAGCGACAACAAAAAATCGTCTATCGTCAGAGCCATCATCGAGCTGGTTCATAGCATGAATATGAAGGTTGTAGCCGAAGGAGTCGAGACGGCCGATGAATCGGAGTTTTGCAAACAGTTAAAATGCGATGAGCTTCAAGGTTACTTATTCAGCCGTCCTCTGCCAGCGGATGAACTGGAGACGATGCTGGAGAAGTCAGCTGGCTAGCGGGCAATATTTTAATAAACTTTTATAACTTCACACTTTTCTAACAACAGCAACGGAACTTCTCTAATAATTAAGTGCTATGGTGATAATATGGCAGATCCAAGCCGTTAATCAAACCGCGGAAGCATACGGTTGGCAATCGGGTCTCCCCTTATTTTACATACACTCTAGAGAGGTGCGACCTTCATGTTCAAATGGAAAAATCGAAGCTTAGTCGTAACAAGTTCCCTCGTGCTGACGGTTTTGTTGATCGTTATGATCGCGGCGAACCAATTCATGTCCTATCATTCGCAGAAGAAAGCCCTGATGGACGAAATCAACCATATCGGTGAAACCTTGGGCTATCAGCTTGAATACGAGGACGATCTGGTATCGGCAGCACATGAAGAAATGATCGTGAGTGGAACGAGCCTCTCAACTCCGTTTGGCGTACTAAAACAAAAATTTGACGGCATGGTGCGAAATGCGCTGGTTACGAACGCTTACATCTACATGCCGGAAGTTAAAGAAGAAGACGGGAAACGTATTATTACCATGCTTCAAAGCAATCAAGAATTAGTTGACACGGATCTCGGGCCGGGCGGAACCTACGCCATGAATGCGACATTCGATAAAGCGATTCAATCCGCTCTTGAGAAAAAAGAAGTATGGACCAGCATATATTCAGACTCGTACGGGCAATGGATCAGTTATGTCAAACCAATCACCGATTCTACGGGTAACATCGTCGGTCTATTCTGTCTTGATTTCGACTATGGAAAAGTATCTTCAGAGCTCAACAAAGTATTGTTGGAGAACTTAATTATCGCAGCTGCGTTGTCGGCTGCCGCCATTCTTATCGTTGTCATTTTGGTAAGAGCAGCTGTAAAACCGCTTCGCCGCCTTGCTGAAATGTCCGAGCTGGCCGCAGCGGGCGATTTGACGATTGCTGTTCCCGCTAAAGGAACAAACGAAATTGCTTTAGTTTCTCAATCGTTTAATACGATGATTGCCAGCCTTCGCAAACTGACGCAAGAAATTCGCAGCAGTACGATAGAAGTAGCGGAATCCGCGTCAAACATGCAAGAAAGCGCCGAGCAAACGTCGAAAGCTACGGAAGAAGTAACGGAGGCGATTCAGGAGGTTGCATCAGGCTCTGACGCTCAGTTGCTTAGTTTCCAAGAATGCCAGCGTGCTATGGGCGAAATGGCTATCGGAATCGGGCGGATCGCCGAATCTGCATCATCCGTATCCGAGCTTGCCACGGACGCGGCTACTCTTGCCGTGGATGGCGAATCCGTCATCGAGCAAACCCAGCTTTCCATGCGGCAAGTCGAAGCCAATATTGAAAAAACGACTGAAGCTTTGCGCGAATTAAGAGAGCATAGCGACCGGATCGGAGATATTCTTGGTCTGATCGGCGAGGTAGCCGACCAAACGAATCTACTGGCACTTAACGCATCGATTGAGGCGGCCCGTGCGGGTGAACACGGGAAAGGTTTTGCTGTAGTTGCCGTTGAAATCCGCAAGCTGGCCGAAAGATCCAAGGAATCGTCCGCTCAAATCGGGCAAATTCTCCACTCGATCGGCGACAGATCCAAAGAAGCGGCGGGCTCCATGGAGCATTCTTTCGCCGCAGCAAGAGTTTGTTCCAGCGTTGCTAGTCAGGCGGGCGAATCTTTCCGTGCAATTGTAGACTCCATTAAACAAGTGTCTATCCAAGTGCAAGAGGTGTCTGCGGCCTCCCAGCAAATGTCCGCAGGCAGCGAAGAGATCGCTGCTTCGCTTGATGAGCTCGAAGGCATCGCTCAAACTTCAGCAGGCAATGCCCAGCGCGTCGCCGCCGCATCGGAACAGCAACTGGCTTCCATGCAGGAGGTCGCCAGCAGCTCCGAGCAGCTTCGCAATTTAGCCAGCGACCTGAACAACGCGGTTGGATATTTTAAGACTTAAGCTTTGCTTTGTCCAATGTTAAATTGGCAATTGGCAGATGTAATAAAGCCCCTAAAGCGGTCACGTTTATGTGACTGCTTTAGGGGCTTTTTTGGACTAGGCTTAGCTTGCGGCGGTGTCAGAAACCATTAGAGTGCTCGGGGGCTGCCGTTTCGGACATTTAGTTGTGCAAGAAAACACTAGACCGCTCAGTTGGCACCGTATCGGACATTTAGTTGTGCCAGAAACCACTAGACCGCTCTGTCGGCGCCGTTTCAGACATTTAGTTGTGCCAGAAAACACTAGACCGGTCAGTTGGCACCGTATCGGACATTTATTTGTGTCAGAAAACACTAGACCGCTCTTTCGGCACCGTATCGGACATTTAGTTGTGTCAGAAACCACTAGACCGCTCTGTCGGCGCCGTTTCAGACATTTAGTTGTGTCAAAAACCACTAGACCGCTCAGTTGGCACCGTATCGGACATTTAGTTGTGCCAGAAACCACTAGAACGCTCTGTCGGCGCTGTTTCAGACATTTAGTTGTGTCAGAAACCACTAGAACGCTCTGTCGGCGCTGTTTCGGACATTTAGTTGTGCCAGAAACCACTAGAACGCTCTGTCGGCACCGTATCGGACATTTAGTTGTGCCAGAAACCACTAGAACGCTCTGTCGGCGCTGTTTCAGACATTTAGTTGTGCCAGAAACCACTAGACCTCTCAGTCGGTGCCGTTTCAGACATTTAGTTGTGTCAAAAACCACTAGACCTCTCAGTCCGCGCCGTTTCAGACATTTAGTTGTGTCAAAAACCACTAGACCTCTCAGTCGGCGCTGTTTCGGACATTTAGTTGTATCAAAAACCACTAGCTCATGCAAAAAGCTCCACCCAACAAAAAAACGCTCCCCACGGAACAAGCAATATAGCTTGCTCCGTGAGAGCGTTCTTGTTCTTGTTCTTGTTCTTCCTCTTGTAGATTGCCTTTTACTGTGCAGATTGTCCTTGCACACTGCCCTTTCGCACTGCCCTAACGCACTACCCTTGGCAGGCTGCCTACAAATTGCCTCCGCAGACCAACTCTACCTCTACCTCTACTTCTACCTCTAACTTGGACGCCTCAGGACAGCTTCCCCACTATTAAGCCGGCTGAACCGAACCTTGCTGCAGCTCATACATCGCATAATATTTCCCGTGATGCTCCATCAGCGCGTCGTGGTTGCCGCGCTCAACGATTACGCCGCGATCCAGCACTAAAATTTGATCCGCTTGACGAATAGTCGACAATCGGTGCGCAATAACAAAGGTTGTGCGCCCTTTTTTCAGCACGTTCAGCGCCTCTTGAATAATGGCTTCCGTCTCAGTGTCGATACTGGCCGTCGCTTCATCCAAAATGAGGACGGCTGGGTCGAAGGCAAGCGCCCGCGCAAAAGAAATCAGCTGACGCTGACCAGCGGACAGCGTGCTGCCCTTCTCAATGACCGGGGCATCAATGCCGCCCGGCAATTGGCTGAACATGTCGTATGCGCCGACATCTTTAAGCGCCTGCACCACTTTTTCGCGCGTAATCGACGGATCGTCAAGGCTTACGTTCGATGCGATCGTTCCCGTGAACAGGAACGGGTCCTGCAAGACGATACCCATATGCTGGCGAAGCATTTGCTTCGGAATATCCCGCACGTCCATCCCGTCAACGATGATTCGGCCCGAGCCCTCTTGAATGTCATAGAATCGGAATAGAAGGTTCAGAATCGAGCTTTTGCCCGATCCGGTATGACCGACCAGAGCGACCGTTTCACCTTGTCGCGCCTCGAATGTAATATTTTTCAGCACCTTTTCATCCTTTTTGTAGGCGAACGTAACATTTTCAAACGATACATTGCCCTTGTAACGCTCCATGCGGCCTTTCGCCACGTCGATGCCTTCTTCATCCATCAGCTTGAACACCCGCTCAGCGGAAACACGAGCCGTCTCTAGGTTCGACAGTTGGTTTACGATACCGACAATCGGCGCAAACATCCGGTTCATATAGTCTATATAAGCGTACAATACGCCAACCGTTACGAACGAGCCAAGCGATCCGCCCCAGAACATCCAAATGACGATGAGGAACAACACATTCCTTACGACGTTGACCAGATTATGCGACGTAATGGAGTTTAGGCTGAGCAATTTATTTTGATATTTAAAATAGTGATCGTTCATTTCGGCGAACTCTTTTGTCGTTTCCTTCTGACGCCGAAACGCCTGAATAATCGTCATCCCTTGAATCGACTCATTGATCATAGCGTTAATTTCGCTAAGCTTCGTTCGAATGACCCGATTATATTTCGCCGCAAATTTGCGGTATACAATAATCCATACGATCAAAATCGGAATCAACGGCAGCGTAATAAGCGCAAGTTTCGGGTCCAAAAGGAACAAAGCTCCGTAGATGGCTCCCATGTAAATCGCACCTGTAAAAAAGTTCGCCAACACGCCCACATACAGCTCGCGAATCGCTTCCGTATCGTTTGTAATGCGGGAGACAACCTGACCTGCGGCCAAATTGTCATAGTAGTTGACCGGCAAACGCTGCGTATGCGCATATACGTCGTTCCGCATCTTTGCGACGATTTTGTTCGCCGATGTTTGCAGCATAAGCTTCTGTCCGTATGCGAAAATCGCCACCAGAATAAGCAAGCCGAAATAAAGAGCGGCCAGCTTAAGCAGTCCTGGAACCTCCGGCTTGTAAAAGCTGTAAAGCTCCTGCGTCGTCAGCTTTACAACGGGATGAGTTGCGCTTTGTCCCGTTTTCTCATCCGTAACTGTTAATTGCCCGTCCCGGACAACCCGTCCTCCACTCTCCAAACCAAGCGCCCCGTTCAAAAAGTAATAGCTGCGCCCGACTTGAAGAACGCGAACCTCGGCTCCTTTTTCCCCGACTTCCTCGGTCTTGAAGCGGTCTTCCCGTTTGTACCACTTCTCTCCATAACGAACAGCAAACGGCTGCTCGCCTTTCACTTCATGCCATTTCTTTTCGATTCCCAAAATGTTCTGGTCAATCATCCGCTTGGCAATGAGGGGGCCCATAAGCTCCGCGCACACCGCCAAAACGAGCAGTACCATAGCGATTAGAATCGGTTTTTTGTACAGCATGGCGTATTTAAACAATCTCTTGCCCGTTGTGCCCATCTTGTTTCTACGCCTCCTATCTATTCATTCTCTATTTTGGCTTCCAGCTGTTGACGATCGTATTGCTCCTTGTACCAGCCATCGCCAGTCAGCAGTTTCTCATGAGTTCCTTCTTCCACAATACGTCCTTCATCCAGGACGATAATCCAATCGGCATGTTGAACTGCCGACAGCCGGTGTGTTGTAATAAGCGTTGTTTTGCCGGCGCGTTCGGTGCGAATGCCCTCTATAATTTCAGCTTCCGTCTTCGCGTCAACGGCGGACAATGCGTCGTCCAGCATCAACATTTCGGGATCGGCGATAAGCGCCCGCGCGATGCTGACCCTCTGCTTCTGGCCGCCGGACAAGGCGACGCCTTTTTCCCCAACCATCGTTTCCAGGCCATCCGGCAAAAAGGCGATATCTTTCGCAAAAGACGCTCTCTCCAGCGCATTTTGCAAATCGGCGGCCGATGCATCCGCTTTTCCGAACAGGATGTTTTCCCGAATCGTCTTCGAAAATAAAATCGGCTGCTGAGGCACATAACCGATCCAGCCTAGCACCTGATCAATTTTCAAATTGCCGAGAGGCTCTCCGGAAATGCGAATGTTCCCTTGCCCTAGCGGATATTCGCGCAGCAACTGCTTAAGCAAAGTCGTCTTGCCGCTGCCCGTGCGTCCTACAATACCAAGCGTCCCGCCTTGCTTCAGATCCAGCGTAATGTTTTGCAAATTATCGCTTTGCGAAGAAGGATATCTAAACGTTGACCGGTCAAACTCAACCATCTTCGGCTCGGCAACGACTGCCGGGGACGAGGACTCCTTCACATCGGGCTTGTAGCCCAGCGTTTCGTTCACCCGATCAAGCGAAGCGTTGCCACGCTGCATAATATTGATTAGCTCGCCAATGGCGAACATCGGCCAGATGAGCATGCCGAGAAAAATATTGAAAGAAACGAGCTCGCCAAGCGTAATTTCATTATGAAAAACGAGATAACCGCCGTAGCAAAGGCCTATCAAATAGCTAAGTCCAACCAAAATTTTCATCGTAGGCTCAAACAATGCATCGATGCGGGCAACGGCGATATTTTTGCCAAGGACTTCTTCCGTCTTCGCTTGAAATCTCGCCTCGCTCGCCTCCTCCTGAACAAAAGCCCGAGTCACCCGAACCCCTGCAACGGATTCCAGCACCTGATCGTTCATCTCGCCGAAAGCGTCTTGCGCATCCATAAAGCGCTCGTGTATTTTCTTCCCGTAATATTGCATAGCCAGCGCCATAATCGGGAGCGGCAGAAGCGCCGCAATCGTTAGCTTGAGACTAATGGTCGCCGCCATAACGATCAAAATGGTAATCATAAACAAAGTTGAATCAACCAGCGTCAAAATGCCGAATCCCGCCGTAGTCGACACCGCTCCAAGGTCGTTCGTCGAACGCGCCATCAAGTCGCCCGTCCGGTTGCGCTCATAAAACGTCGGTGTCATACGGAGAAAATGACCCATCATGCTCGACCGAAGCAGCCTTTCCAGAACAAACGCTCCGCCAAACAATTGATAATGCCAAACATAAGTAATTAAATACCCGACGACCGTCAGCCCTATCCAAAGGTACATGATGTTGTTGAACTGCGCTGTGCCGATCGTATTTTGGCTAATGCCGTCTACCAGGTAGCCCAGCAGCCATGGAGGAATAATATCGATAACTCCCGTCAGTACAAGCAGCGTGACCGCTACGGTGTACCGTTTCCATTCTTTTCTGAAAAACCATCCTAACTTTTTCAGTACGCCAAACATTGTTTTTTACCACACCTTCCGTGATCCAGCCTCATGTCTATTTTTCGGCAGTGCCGGTCTTGCTCTTAACCCTTAACTCTTATTCACCTGTCGCGCATGAAAAAAGAGCAACAAAAAAAGCATGCCGTCGCAACGACACGCTTTCTCCCGCCTAGAAAGAAAATCCATTGCAGTGGCAACGGCTCTCTTTCGGAGGACTCAGAAAAGGCGCATGATTACGACAACGTAACCCTGCGCCTCAAGCTTCGAAATTTTTAGAAAATTTCTATTCAGGAAATGCGCGGGCGGATTAGATTGATCATGCCGTTGTTCAATTGCTTATTCTTGATGTTGTGATTGTGGTTTGTTGGCATGAACGTAATCCCCCTTAGAAATTTTTTGAAATCTAATTGTCACTTTATCATCGCTATTAAACGACTGTCAATCCATAATACGGTTATAGGTATTCTTTACCGCCTCCTGCCACTCTTCCGGAAGCAGCTGCCGATAGCCGGATTCTAAATAGCGGTCATCTATGAGGGCAAGCGTCCCGGAGTCCTTCTCTGAACGGATCAGGCGTCCTCCAGCCTGAAGCACCTTGTTCATGCCCGGAATGACATAGGCGTAATGAAAACCGCTTTTTCCCCGCCCCTGATAGTAGGCTTTCAGCGTGTCCCGTTCGAGCCCAATCTGAGGCAATCCTACGCCTATGACAAGGACGCCGATAAGCCTATCGCCCGGCAGGTCGACCCCTTCCGAAAATACGCCCCCCATCACGGCAAAACCGACCAGCGAAGTTTCCCTTCCCGCCTGAAAAGCGGCTAAAAACTGCTCCCGCTCCCCCTCATCCATGTCGCCCCGTTGCAGCATGACAGTCGGTCCCGCATCGCTTTCATCCAAGCCCATTAGCTCTATATATGCTTCATAAACGGCGTTCATGTAAGCGTAGGAGGGGAAAAAGACGAAATAATTGCCTCTTTTGGCATCCACGGCTTTATCAATCAGCTCGGCAATCGGTCTATAAGAATCAGCCCTGTCCTGATAGCGGGTCGATACGGGATGAATGGCGACGGAAAGCTGGCTGCTGGAAAATGGAGAAGGCAGCGACAGCGTATAATCCTGCTCTCCCCCGCCAAGCATGTCCATGTAGTAGCCTTGAGGCGACAGCGTTGCGGAAAAATAGATGGCGGAGCGATAGCCTTTGACCGTCTCCTTCACCAGCTCCGAAGGGTCAAGGCAAAATAGCTTCACCCTTACATCGTTCCTCCCTACTTCCGTCATCACGGTGTAGCGCTCGTCATATAGCTTCGCAGCCCGCAAAAACTGCTGCGTTTGAAAATACAAATCCAGCAGCTCTCCATCCGCTTCGTCGAGAACAGATTGAACGGTTTCCGAAAATCGCTCCGTCCTCTGGATTAGCTCCGACGGCCTTTCTTTTTCCGCAATGGCGGGTTTTCCGTCCAGCATCTCTTTTCTTTTGGCTATAAAATAATCGTTTACAACTTTGGCCGCTGCGCTAATTTCCGCATTCCTTCCCTTAAACGCCCTTTGCACGGACAGAAACGGCGCTTTGGTCAGCTCGCCGGAATACATTTCTCGTGCCCGATCGGGCAAATTATGAGCCTCGTCCACCAAAACGGCCGTTTTTCGCTTTGCCTCGCCATACTGCCGTTTGAACGAAATTCTTGGATCAAACACGTAGTTGTAATCGCAGATCGCCATATCGGAAGCATAGGCCACGTCCAACGAATATTCGAACGGGCAAACCCGATGCTTGCGCGCATAACTTTCGATAACCGAACGAGTCATCAACGTTTCTTGCTCCAATATGTCCATCACGGCCTCATTGATCCGGTCGTAATAACCGTCCGCATAAGGGCAATGCTCCTTCTCGCAGCGGGTCTCCTCTTGGAAGCAAATTTTATCTTTTGCCGTTATCGTAACGGCATGGAGCCGAAGCCCTTTTGACTCCATCAGCACAAGCGCATCTTCCGCCGCGGCCCTCGTCGTCGTCCTCGCCGTCACATAATAAATCCGCTGCAACAGAGCGGTTCCGATCGCTTTGACGGCGGGAAAAATGGTGGAGATCGTTTTGCCAATTCCCGTAGGCGCACGGGCGAACAAGCTAACCCCTTCATCGATTGATTTATAAACCGCGCCCGCAAGCTTTCTCTGGCCGTCCCTGTAGCTCTCGAACGGGAAAGGCAAAGCCGCAATGCTGTCGTCGCGCCGCCGCTCGTGCTGCTTGCGCAGCCTGGCATATGGCGCAAATCGGCGCACCATATCCAAAATATCGCGTTCCAGCTCCTCCATGCTTGCCTCGCGTTGGAACCGTACCGTCTCATCCGTCAACGTATTGATGTAGGTAAGCTGAACGCGCATAGCTGGGACACCGGCTTCTTTGGCGTACATGTAGGCATAAAACCATGCTTGCGCCCAGTGAACGTCGTAGCCCCCAGCTTCGCGTACTTTGGAGAGGTCGCCTTTGGATGACTTGATTTCATCTATGGTCGGCAGCGGGTCCGTTGCCAGCAATCCATCGCATCTGCCGTCCACCTCAAACAGCAGCTCATCGCATGGGATGCCCGCTTTTAAATAAACTTCCTTCTGATCCCCGTCGCCATAGGTTCCCTGCACCCGCTGATGCGCCTTAGTCCCCTCCAGCATGGCATCTGGCGATTGCAGCCGGACATCAATACTGCCGCTACTAAACACATATTCGACCAGATGTCTGACCGACAAGGCTACCGTAAATGTCTCAGCCATTGCTTCTCCTTTTTCGATCCATTCTTCGCTTTTTCGTTCCGTAGAGTTCGCTTCTTAAGAACATTTGTTCTCTCGATTGTAACATAGTTGGCGAAGCCGTCCAATCGGACCGTGCGTACATTTCTTTTTTGAAAGCGGGTTGACAACCCCAAAAATGCTATGGTAGGATTGGAAACAATTCACAAGAACGGAGGGTTACGTGTGGTAAACTAATTTTTCGATGCGGCACTGGCACAAGGTTGGACAATCATTTTATAGGCTAATTGTGCATAGTAATCGGAGAATGGTTTCCCATTGCGGGACCCTATATTTTAGCATCTGCTGGAACGGATAGTCTGACCATGATTGAGCTTGGTCATATTTTGAGCGTAAATGCAGCTCAGGCTTAGATCCGTTCGGAAATGAAATTAAAATTCGCAGATGCAAAACTAATTTTTGGTATGGAATGGCGAAGGAAATGCCCCTCTTTGAAGAAATTGAAGTTTTAGCGTTCTAGCCCTTGAATGTTATGGGTTTAGCGCAGCCTTCAATTCGGCGTTTCATGATCTATTTACATCCTATCTCCCATGATTACTTTAAGCACAGGCAGCCGGCCTGTGTTTTTTATTTTTCTCTTGAGGAGAGTGATCATTTATGCAACAGAAAATTATTCATACAAACGGAATCGAACTATATACGGAACATTTTGGAAATCCTTCTAACCCGGCCATTTTGCTCATTATGGGAGCGCAGGCTTCGCTAGTTTGGTGGGAAGAGGCCTTCTGCAACTATTTAGCCGATGAAGGTCGTTTCGTTATTCGCTACGACAACCGGGACGTTGGACGGTCCACCTTTTACGAGCCTGGCAAGCCTGATTATACGTTTGAACATATGGCGGACGACGCTATCGAAATCTTGAATGCTTATGGCATACAACGGGCACATTTTGTCGGCATGTCCATGGGTGGAATGCTTACGCAAATGATTGCGCTTCGTCATCCGGAACGGGTCGACAGCGTCACTCTCATTTCGGCTTCGAACTTTGCTCCGGACCTTCCGCCAGTGAGCGATAAAGTGATGGAGTTTTTCTTAACAATCGGTGAAGTTGACTGGGCAGACGAAAAAGCCGTTGTCGAGCTGGCGGTAGCCAAAGCTAAAGTATTAAGCGGGTGGAAGTATCCCATTGACGAAGAAAGAGTAGCCCTGCTCTCCTTGCAGGAAATGCGGCGCGGCAAAAATTTGGCCTCCATGAGCAATCATGCGCTTGTTGCCGGTGGCGAGGGCTATTTAACCAGAACGTCGGAAATTGCGGTTCCCGCACTGATTATCCACGGTTCAGAGGACCCTCTCGTCCCTTACGCACACGGAGCGGCATTGGCTGCCGCGATTCCCAATTCGACTATCCTCCCTTTGGAGGGAACCGGGCACGAATTGCCTTTTGGAGATTGGGATGAAGTCGTGCGGGCCATTGTTCGCCATACTTCCTATGAAAATAAATGTACGTGTTCAAAGCAATCCGGTTTGTAGTATACGGCGCGGTCGTATTCCGTTTTCATGCATTCCGCGTTGTTTTCGACAGCATTAAACGCGCCTCTGACAACAGAAAGGCTGCTCGGCAAGCCATAGCTTGCGAGCAGCCTTTCAACTATTAACTACTCTAGCGGCATTTTATTTCTTCACAATGTCCTGGACCGCTTTATCGAGCTTCTCCAGCAATTGCTCGCCCGTAATTTGTTTGCCGAGGTATTCCTGCATCGCCGCGCCCCATTGCTGAGTGATGCCGTCGGGCAGACGATCCCAGTTCCAGCTTTTCACCTGGGCAGGATTCGCCCCGGAAAATACAGCGAAGTCACCGGCGATATCGCCGACCGCTTCAGGGTTAGCCTCAATGGAAGTCAGCGCCGGCACAAACTTGAAGTCTGTCGAGATGTAGCGCTTGCCCGTCTCTGAAGTTACCATCCAATTCAGGAACGCTTTTGCTTCCTCCACTTGATCGGACTTGCTGTTGACAATCCAGTTGTTCGGCACACCGGTAAATACGTTTGGCGTTGCATCCAAAAGCGGCACCGGCATCATGCCGAGGTTCAGCTCAGGATCAACTTCGTCCACCATGCCTTGAATCCAGTTGCCATGCTGAATCATAGCATATTTGCCAGCGGCGAATTCCGCCACTTGCGTATTGTAGTCCGTCGTCAGCGCATTTTCTTGGCCGTTAGCAAACATAATGTCGACCAGCTTCAGCCACTGCTTCATGACCGCATCGTCTTTCAGCGTCGCTTTGCCCGCTTTCACATCTTCGATAAATGCCGCAGGATCGGCTTGGTTAGCGAGTGCGATATTAAGCGTATGGATACCCATCGACCACCACTCGGAAGTAAGAGCAAACGGCGTAATGCCAGCCGCTTTAAGCTTCTCAGCAACCGCCGACAGCTCATCGAGCGACTTCGGCAGCTCGGTAATGCCCGCTTGCGCGAACAAATCTTTATTGTACGTAAATCCGTACGCTTCAAGGTTCATCGGCATGCCGAGAAGTTTGCCGTCGCGAGTAATTTGCGCCTTCGACGCTTCAACCAAATCTTTAGCCCAAGGCTCGGCGGACAAGTCTGCCGCACGGTCTACATAAGGATCGAAGCCAGCCCAGCCGCTGGAATTGAAAATTTCAGGCTCTTCGCCCGCTGCGAGCTCAGCTTTGAGCAAGGCGCTGTAATCTTCACCGCCGCCATGAGTTTCGATTTCGACCTTAACGCCGGTTTCCTTTTCGTATTCCTTAGCCAGTTGCTCCAGCGCCGCCGCAATTTCAACCTTGAACTGGAATACCTTAATCGTCACGTCTTTTTTGGGCGCTTCGGAAGGCTGTGCGGACGCATCCGTACCTGCCGAGCCCGATCCCTTATTTGCATTGCCATTTGCGCAACCGCTTGCCACGCCAATCAGCAGCATGGCGGATACGAGCAGCATCATCATTTTTTTCATGTTATGACCTCCCTGGCTATTGTTTGTTCTCTTCCTATTACAGCGCTTACAACGCCATTATAATTGTGCAACTACGAGGCACAACACCGACGATATTGAACGGTTAGGTGTAAAATGTTGATCGCTTTTTGACGCCTTACCCTTTGACCGACCCCGCCGTAATGCCTTCAATAATATGTTTTTGCAGCATGAGGAAAAAGACAACAATCGGAATCGTACTCAGCGTCAAAGCCGCCATGGCGAGATCCCACTTCCGTAAATATTGACCGAAAAACTTTTGCACCGCAAGCGGTATGGTCGTCATCGTATCGTTAATGACCAGCACCGGCAGCAAATAGTCGTTCCAAATCCACAGCACATTCAAAATCGCCACCGTCACCCCAATTGGCTTCAGCAAAGGAAATACGATTTTCCAAAACACGCCGTACGGCGAGCAGCCGTCCACCACCCCGGCTTCTTCAATTTCCACCGGCACCGATTTAATAAAACCGTGATAAAGAAACATAGAAAGCGAGATGCCGAAGCCCATATAACAAATGACGATTCCGTAAAACTCGCCCCGCAGCTCCAGCAGCGACGTCACCCGCATAAGCGGCAGCATAACCGATTGGAAAGGAATAATCATTGCGGCTACCAGCACCGTAAGCAGCAGCTTGTTAAAAAAAGTCGGACGCCGCACCAAACGATAAGCCATCATCGAGCTAATGACCACAAGGAGCAGCACGCTCACGGACGTGATGAGAAACGAATTTAGAAACACCTTTGGAAAATCGATCGCCACCCACGCCTTGCGAAAATTGTCCAGTCCCAGCGTTTCCGGCAACGAGGCGGCATTCAGCAAAATGTCTTTCAGCTTTTTGAACGAATTGACAAACAGAAAGTAAAACGGCACCAGAAAAACTATCGCGGTCAAAATGCCGATTAGCTCGTAAACTCCAAGCAGCGCCGTATAAGAACGTTTCGTTTTCATTACGCCTCCACCTCCCGTTTTTTCGTAAACCACACTTGGGTGATGGTAATGAGCGCCACGGCGGCAAAGAAAATCATCGCTTTCGCCGTTCCGAGGCCGTAACGGTTATTCACCAGCGCCTCGCGATACACGTTTAGCGCAATCGATTCCGAGGAATGGCCCGGGCCGCCCCCGGTCAACGACAGGTTGAGGTCGAACATTTTGAACGCGTTTGAAGTGGTCAAAAAGAGGCAAATCGTAATCGCCGGCATAATGAGGGGCACCAGAACGGATCGAAGCAGTTGAAACCTGCCAGCACCGTCAATACGTGCTGCCTCCAGCAAGTCTTTCGGCACGCCGATTAGCGCGGCGATATAGATAATCATCATATACCCCGCCGTCTGCCAAACAAAAACGATGACGATGCCCCAAAAGGCGGTATCCGGCGTTCCGAGCCATTGCAGCTTAAAAAATCCGATACCCATCGCCTCGCCCACAGCAGGAAAGCCGCGTACAAAAATAAAATACCAGATGTAGCCGAGCAAGAGCCCGCCGATAACGTTTGGAAGGAAAAAGACCGTTCGCAAAACATTACGTGTTTTTACCTTTTGCGTCAGCAGCAGCGCCAGCAGGAAAGCCGCCGCATTTGTGATCAGAACGGCCGCCAGTGTAAATTTTGCCGTAAACCAAAACGCCTGCCAAAAGCGCGGGTCATCGGTAAAGATACGCTCGATATTCTTCATCCCAATCCATTTCGCGCCATTTAAATCTAGACCGTTCCATTCCGTAAATGTATAATAAAAACCCATCGCAAACGGAGCCAGCACAATTATGATAAAAGCAAGCAACCCCGGCCCTACAAACACCGTCTGCTGGAGCCATTCGCCTCGGCCCTTGGAACGCCGCACTGCCTTTGCCATTGTCATCATCCTCTCATTCTTCTGTCCATTCAGTATAAAGCGGCTGCCCGCTCGCCAGCGACGGAGGATGATGAACAGCTAGGTGGAATATATTGACCTCTACGACGCTTATCGGTTACTGTGGCGAAGAGGAAGGATCGTTAGAAACGCTAGTCAAGGGGGACCCGCACATGAACAAAAGAAAGCCCTTTCATACGATTCGAAAAAAGCTGATGCTGCTTCTATTAGCCGCTACCATCCTGCCTTTTGCCATTTCTATGGCCATCTCTTACGAGGCCACGACCCGCTCTCTTACGGATGATGCCATAGCGGAAAACACCCGCCTTCTATCGCTAGGCAAAACAAATTTAGCCAACTATATGAACAATATCAATCAAAAATCTTTGGCCGTCTACAACGCGATGAACGTTCCCCGCTCCCTGTACTATATTTTAGATCACGGGATGGAAGATGAAGTGTTCCCAAACGATATTACCGATGTGATCCGCAACCGTAATTTGCTTAAGGATCATCTCTACAATATTTATCAAAGCGTCAGCGAGTTTCATAAGGTACGCCTCTATGTCGTCAAACAAAATGCGACTTACCTGCTTTGGAAAGACGATTTGAAAGTAGGACAGCATACGGGGGAGCCCGTCCGCGAAGCCGCTGACAAAGCCTACATCGAGCCGGCGCATCCCAGCCACAATTACGGCCTTGATTTCCTCGCAGATGCACCCGACGATACGGTGTTCACGCTGCACCGTCCCATCTTTCGCGCGCCGAGCGACGAGCTTCTAGCGGAGCTGTCCATCGATGTGCGGCTGGATGTGCTGGGCGAGCTGAATCGGCAGCTGTATGACGGTGAATACGAAAACTTTTATATTGCCGATGCCAACGGAAAATTGATTCTCTCCTCCCCAGGCGAAAGCGGCGGGAACGAGCCCGGCTCAGCTTTAATGGCGCAAATTTTCGAATCTGGCCAAAACAACGGGCATTTGGATTGGCAGCACGAAGGGTTTGACGGCATTGTATTTTACGAACGAGTTACCACTCCCTATATGGACTGGTATTTGATCAAACAGACTCCTTACAAGCACTTATACAGCTCGGCCGACCGGCTGGCCCGCATTCACATCGCCGTTGGGGTCGCTTCATTAGCCATTGTGGTGATCGGAACGCTTTTAATTTCTATTCGGTTCACGAAACCTCTCATGCGTTTAATCGGTTATGTCAACAAAATTGAGACCGGCAAGCTCAACGTCGAAATCGATATCGACAGCAACGATGAAATCGGGCTGCTTGCCAAACGGTTCCGTTCCATGATGGGCAAAATCAATCATCTCATTATGACGGAATACCGACTGGAAATCGCCAACAAAACAAATGAGCTGAAGGCGCTGCAAGCGCAAGTAAATCCTCATTTTTTGTACAACGCCCTTCAGTCGATCGGCACCGTTTCGCTACAGCATGGCGATCATAAAGCGTATTCGCTTATCGCCTCGTTAGGAAAACTGATGCGTTATCAGATGAATGCCATAGACGGTTCGGTCGAGTTGAACCGGGAGCTGGACTATGCAGCCGCTTATCTCGACTTGCAGAAGCAGCGATTCGATACGGCTCTGGCCGTCGAATGGAATATTGAAGAAAGCAGCCGAAGCGTTCTTGTCCCCAAAATGATTTTGCAGCCGCTGCTTGAAAACTTTTTTAAACACGGATTCGCTCAAACCGAAGAGCCGACAAAACTTGCCGTCACCTGCCGGATCCTAGCACGGCCCTCCAAGCTGCTTATCCAAGTCGAAGACAGCGGAAAAGGAGTCACGGAGACTCGGCTTGCGGAATTGCAGAAGCAATTGGATGCTCCGTTTGGTTCGCTCCACGCCGAGCTGACGGATGAGGGAAGCGGCATCGGGCTGCGCAACGTCCTATCGCGGCTTAAGCTGCATTGCCATCCCGATGCGGCTATGAAGCTGAACGGAACAGACGGAACAGCATTTTCCGTTGTCATTGAAATACCGCTAGCGGGGGAGGATGAGCAAAGATGAAGGCATTAATCATTGATGACGAAAAACATGTACGGGACGCTATTAGACTCCTCATCGACTGGAACCGATACGGCATCTCTTCGCTATATGAGGCCAAGGACGGCGAAGAGGCCACCCAAATGATTCAAATTCATCGGCCCGAAATTATTTTTACCGATATGATGATGCCGGAGATGAACGGCTCGGAGCTGATCGAATGGGCTGCGCGGCACTCTCCCGCCAGCAAGCTGATCGTCGTGAGCGGTCACGACGATTTCAGTCTTGTCCGCCACACGCTCAAATACGGCGGGCTCGACTATATTTTGAAGCCGATCGATCCGGAACAACTGGATGCCGCTCTTTCTAGAGCCGTAGAATGCTGGAACCGCGAGGAACGGGACCGCAGCCGCAGCCGCTTGCAAGCGATCGAGCTTAACCAGCTTAAACCTATGTTTTTGGAGCATTATTTCTGCTCCATTCTGAACGAACCGTCCGCACAGCAGGAGATGCCGGAAGCGATCATGCGGGAGCTGCAGCTTGAGGCGCCGATCCGGAGAGTGCGAATTGCCGTTGCCAGCTTGGAGCTTTCAGCGCCCTCCATTCGAAAAAAATTTGCAACGTCGGGACCTGACCTCATGTTTTTTGCCCTGACTAATATATGCAACGAGATATTGATGGCGGAAGGAGCCGGATGCGCTTTCCGATATTGGGGAACGGAGCAGGAGCTTGTCCTTATATTCTGGGAGGGAGCCGAGCAAGCGCGGGAGCAGCTCGCAGCTATTAACGGAGCAATTGAAGAGGCGCTCAAAATCCGCTTCGTCTTTGGACTGGGCGCGCCCTCCTCCTTCCCCTCTGGCGCCGCATTCTCTTACGAAGGGGCGAAAACCGCCCTGCTCCGCCGAAACGTGCTTGATAGTCGCTCCGGTGAAGTGTTAGAACACGATGCACAGACCAAGCGCGGCCATACTTTGCTTGCTTTCCACGAGTTTGAGGAGCAGATCCGCTTTGCGGTACAGAGCGGGGGCGCAGAGCGAATTCGGCGCGCTTTAAACGATTGGTTTTCCTTCATAGAGAAAAGCGGTTATGTTTCGTTTGAAGCGCTTATTCATTGGCATCAGCATTTTGAACTAACGAAGGCGATTTGGGAACTTCCCGATCAAGAAGAGGAGCATGGCGCTTCAGAGAGGTCTGAAGAACGGAATGAGCGGCGGCAGGAACGAAGAGAAGGCGGGACGCGGAGCATCTCGGACATTCCGATGGACGGGGATGGAAACTTTCGCTTTGAGGCTTGGAAAGAAGCTGTGTTTGCGGATGTCTGCGCTCTTTCCCAGCGGATACTTGCTCAGAGCAAAGACAAAGGCGTCATCCATGAAATCGCCAAATATATCGAGCAGAACGCTGGAAGAGATATTACGCTGCAAGACGTCGCGAGTCATTTCTATTTGAGCCGGGAATACATTTCGCGGAAATTCAAACAGGAGATGAACGAAAATATTTCGGACTATATTGCCGGTATTCGGATGAACAGGGCTAAGGAGCTGCTGGCGAACAAAGGACTTAAAATTTCTCAGATCGCGGAGCAGGTCGGCTTCCACGACGAAAAATATTTCAGCAAGGTGTTCAAAAAATGGATCGGCTGCACTCCCAACGATTATCGGAAGCACCATTACGGAAACAACGGGTAAAAAAACACCCCCACAAGAGGAGGCCATCGCCTCTCTTGCGGGGGTCTTGTTGCTTTGCTTATTCAGCCCTTTAATTCAGCCGTGCTGTTGTAAAGTACGGGCAGAACTTTCTCTCCGCTGATCATTGGAGAATTGCACATAATGCAGTTGGGCACGTTTTGGAACGAAAAGTTGTCTCTCATCCAACTGTTGCAGCCCTCGGTTGCGCATGTCCATACCTTCGTGTTCTCTTGTGGAATTTCTTCTAGCGGTTTTTTACGATTGTACATGGCCAGCCTCCTTGGCGCCAGCGTCAGCATAAATCCAAAAGGACAGCTATGCCCGCCTAGCTAATAAATGTGAATCCGCCCTGCCGGTATTGCGGACCTGCCCCTGCCCTAATGGCTGCAAACGTAAAAACTGCCTCAAACACAAGGTCATAGGGCAGTTTTCGTCTATAGGCTCTGTCATTGCAACGCACGACGCAGGGTTATGTTTTCAAATTTACGTCATTGTACCACGTCTTACTAAATAAGGCAAATGGATCGAAATATCCTTGCGTCATTTTAGGGAACAAAAGCCGGTTCGATCACGGATTCCCTGCGCTTATTGAGAGTAATGATGCGGATAATATTCGATTTTTGAGCCTGCATAAATGCAAAGCTCCCTTTGTTCCTCGTCGTAGTGTACGGGCCCATCCTGAACGTAATACCACGTTTTTAATACCGGTTCATCCTCGAACTCTTTAAAAATGAACACGTTCAGCTCAGCTTTGAACCGATTGACGGCCTCCGCTGTATCTCCCTGAACATGTTCAATCCGAAAAAGCCAGCCGTCCCCGCTCTCCTCCACCAAATAGGAAACGTCCTCCCGCCTCGAATCGAAAAAAGTCCGGCCGCTTACCGCGTGTTTGATCAGCAATGTTTGCATCATGGTTGCCTCCCTCCGCCCGACGTTATGGTATATCTATAAGCATAAAGAAACAATCCTTTTCCGCTTCAAGCGTAAGGGAGCCGACGTCTTCGATTTCCGCCGCATCGCCGCTGGAAAGCCGCTCCCCAATCAGCGACAGCTCCCCTTCGATTGTAAACAAAAATAGCTTCCTGCTGCTCACGGTATTGTGGCTAACGGTTTGCCCTGCCGTCAGCTTGCTCAAATAAATCGTCATCTCTTGCCCAATCGATGCCGTTCCATCCTCTGGCCCTTGATTCGAAACGACAGGAAGCAGAGCACCCTCAAGCTTTTCGGACTGAAACTTCACCGCCTCATAGCTCGGGCGAACTCCTCTTTCCTTTGGCATAAACCAAAGCTGGAGCAAGCGCAGCTCTTCTTCCTCTGAGGCATTAAACTCCGTATGAATGATGCCGCTTCCCGCCGACATGCGCTGCACTTCACCGAATCCGGTCACGACACGATTGCCTAGATTGTCCTCATGTCTAATCTTCCCGCTCAGCACGATAGACACAATTTCCATATCGCTGTGCGGATGAGCCCCGAACCCTTTCCCCGGCGCCAAATAATCGTCGTTGAACACCCGCATAACGCCAAATCCCATCCGAGCTTCATCCTGATAATCGCCAAACGAATAATAAGGATGGCTGCGAAGCCAGCCCAAATCCGTCGTATGTTTATCCGATGCGGAAAGCTTTCGAATCATGAGACCCGCTCCTCTTTATTTTTATTTACCCGCTGTTGTCAGAACAGACTCTTGTTTTCCTTTTTCGCTAACCGCTTCCGTTTTAGGATACAGCTTCATCAGCAGAAATGACTGCCCAATCATAAATAATCCCCCGGTTACCCAGTACAGAGAAATGGCAGCCGGCGCCCAAAGGGCGAACAGACCCATCATAATTGGCGACAAATAGCCGAGAAAAGCAAGCTGCTGCTGTTGCGGACCCGAAGTATCCATCCCTCTTTGCGACACTTTAAACTGCAAGAAGTAAACAAACGCCGCGATCAAAGGCAGCCACAAATCCGGTTGACCGAGCTTAAACCATAAGAATGCATGGGTGGACATCTCCGGAGTCATTTTGATAGCGGAATACAGTCCCGTTAAAATGGGTATTTGAATGAGCATCGGCAAACAGCCAATCGCCAGCGGGTTAATTTCATGCTTTTGATAAAGGGCCATTTGCTCCTGTTGTTTTTTCGCAAGGCTGTCGGCATCCTTTTTGCCTTTGAACTTCTCCTCCAGCTTCTTCAGCTCGGGCTGCGCGGCGGCCATCTTCTGCCTCATGCTTCGCTGCGACTTGTACTGCTTCTGCATAAGCGGGAATAGAGCCAGCCTAATGATGAGTGTAATAGCCATAATGGCGAACCCGTAATTGTCTTGAAAAATACCCGCCAGCCAGCTAATGAGCTCAGACAACGGATAAATGACGTAGTGATTAAAAATGCCGGGCGTATCTTCGTTAATCGTTCCGGATGCCGAGCCGCAGCCAGGCAAAATCATGATCGTTAAAAGAGCAAAGAAAATGAGAACCGTGCGTTTTCCGTTCTTGCGGAAAGGGATAAATGATCTATTAAACATATATAGCCTCCTCGTTGATTGGGTTTGCGCATAATCAACGAGGCGCGGCACTCCGATTCGTCTTCGTCAGGCGATTCCTTACGCTTTACGTGACGGACAAGCCGCTTCTGAACAATGGCAGCAGGCAGCGTCTCTTGCGGCACAATCGGGACAAGCCGGTCATCCTTATGCCGGCTCCCGAAATTCATAGAGCCTTCCGTATATAAGCCCAACGTATATATTCCGGCAAGCGCGCATATCCATCCGATGGAGAACAAATACGGCAGCCATTCGTGCAGCTCCAGTTCGAGTATCATTTTATCCCCTCCCTTCTCCGCTTAGTAATACGCCATTAATCTGGATATAGTAACAATAATCCAAAAGACTAAAGATTTCTACAGGAAGTGGGCGCCATGCGAAGAAAGACGAAACTAAATTTGATTTATTTTCTTCTCCTTGCCTTTGTCGCGGCCATTTCTTTGCCGGGCTTAGTGTTTAGCGAGACGAAGGAAACAAGCGGCTCACCCGCCGTGTCGACCGTCACTTCTCCCCAAACACCCCTCGCTGCCGGGGCAAAAGGCACTCTTGTTATGGGAACATCTCCCGATTATCCGCCTTACGAAAACGTCGATGCCAAACATAACGGCGAAATCGTCGGCATGGATATCGACATCGCCAAATTTATTGCCGAACAGCTTGGCTACAAGCTAGAAATTGCTTCCATGGATTTTAACGGGCTCATTGCCGCTCTGCAAACGGGTCGCGTCGACTTTGTCATGTCCGCCATGTCCGTCACGGAGGAGAGGAAAGAAAACGTCGATTTTTCCAATTCCTATTATGTAGCCCGCAATACAATCGTTTCTAAAAAAAGCGAGCCGCTTCAAGAGCCAAACGATCTCACCGGCAAAATAGTAGGCACGCAGCTAGGCTCCACGCAAGATTTGTATGCCGGAACGTTGCAGGACATTCAGCTTAAGAAGCTGAACCGCATCCCGGACTTGATCCAGGAATTAAAGACGGGACGCATTCACGCGGTTATTGTTGAAGATGCCGTGGCCGTAGAAATGACCGCCGCCAATCCCGATCTGGTCATGAACTTCCTGCCGCCCGGCAGCGCAGAGGACGGGTACGCCATCGCCTTTCCAAAGGGCTCTTCGCTTGTGGAGCCGTTTAACGGCGTTCTCGATGAAATGAAGGCTAACGGGAAGCTGGGGTCCATCGTCGACAAATGGTTTGCAACCGAAAAAACCGATCAAAAAGCCTCTTTGCTGAATCTGAATTTCGGCATTTTGAAAGGGTATGTCCCTTATATTTTAAAAGGCGTTTATGTGACGCTTCTGTTTACTTTGGTGTCGGCGGCATTCGGCTTTGTGTGGGGCACCATCCTGTCCCTGATGAAATTATCCGGCATTAAGCCGCTGGAATGGTTTGCGACTGCTTATACTTCCGTATTGCGCGGAACGCCTCTGCTGCTGCAACTGTTTCTCATTTATTACGCAACGCCGCAGCTGTTCCAATACGATATTTCGCCGCTCATGGCGGCAGGCTTAGCTTTCGGCCTTAACTCCGCCGCTTATTTGTCGGAAACGATTCGCGGCGGCATCATGGCCGTAGACAAGGGCCAGCGGGAAGCGGCCATGTCGCTTGGCATCCCGTATTGGACGATGATGTTCAGCATCATTTTGCCCCAGGCGGTTCGAACGATTTTGCCTGCGCTTGTCAATGAATGCGTTGCGCTGCTTAAGGAGTCCTCCCTCGTGTCCGTCATCGGGGTGCAAGATATTATGCGCCGGGCGAATGTCGTACAGGCGACGGAATTCCGCGCGCTGGAGGCGCTGCTGTTCGCAGGCCTCATCTACTACGTGCTTGTCCTTGTGCTGACATCGCTTGCCCATCTGCTGGAGAGGAGGCTTCGCCGAAGTGATTAACGTAACCGAGCTGACCAAATCGTATGGCAAACATCAAGTTTTAAAAGGGATCACGACCTCCGTGCAGCAAGGAGAGGTCGTTGCGCTGATCGGGCCTTCCGGGTCGGGCAAGTCAACCTTCCTTCGCTGCCTCAATTTGCTTGAGACTCCCACCTCCGGCATCATTACCGTTAACGATATTGAGCTGACGAGCAAGCATACGGACATAGCTGCCGTCCGGCAGCGCATCGGCATGGTTTTTCAACATTTCCATCTCTTCCCCCATATGACGGTGCTCGAAAACATTACGTTCGCCCCAAGGCGCGTAAAGAAAATTCCGGCAGCCGCAGCCGAGGAAAAAGCGATGGCTCTGCTGGAGCGCGTTGGCCTTGCGGAGAAGGCCGGCAGCTATCCTTCACGGCTTTCCGGCGGTCAGAAGCAGCGGGTAGCCATTGCAAGAAGCCTTGCCATGGAGCCGGACATCATGCTGTTTGACGAGCCCACTTCCGCGCTGGACCCCGAAATGGTCAAGGAGGTGCTGGCCGTTATTCAGAGTCTCGCAAGCTTAGGCATGACGATGCTGATCGTCACCCACGAAATGAAATTCGCTCAGGGCGCAGCCGATACGATTTATTTTATGGACAACGGCAAGCTGGTCGAGCGGACGCCTCCCGCTCAATTTTTTGCCAAGCCCCAAAGCGAGCGGGCTGTTCGATTTCTGGAGCAAGTGCTCTAGAAGGGCGGCGGAGTGCTCTGTAGTACATGTTGGAGTCGAGAACACTATTCTTTTAAAAGCCTTGACCGGAGTGGTTCCAGTCAAGGCTTTATTATGTTTAATATGGATTTATTGGATTTGGTTATAACTTTTCCGCATTCGCAACTTTTTCTCCTGTAAGCTACTATTTTAGGTAGAGGAGCTTTCAAAGGAGCTTTCAAAGGATTTTTTAAAGAAGCTTTTAAAGGAACTTTTTTAGAAGAACATTTTACAAAAACTTTTTTATAAGATTTTCTAGATGAGCATTTTTGTAAAGTAATCTTAAATAAAGCTTTTGGGAGGAATCGTGCTGTGCGTTCGGAAAAGGAAATGATGGATTCCATTATGCGTTTTGCCGAAGAGGAGCCTGCGGTGCGCGCCGCCGTTCTGAACGGCTCAAGGGTGAACCCGCATGCTGCCAAAGACCGGTTCCAAGACTACGATATCGTCTTTTTTGTGAATGAGGTCCGCCACTGGGTGGAAGACCGCAGCTGGATCGGTCGATTCGGAGACATTTTGATCATGCAACTGCCCGACGAAGGTACGCTCCTTGCGGACGAGCCTAGAGAAAGCTTTGCCTATTTAATGCTGTTTGCCGATGGCAACCGGATCGACTTGACCTTCTCCCCTGCAAGGGAGCTTCCCGAGTGGAAACACGACAGCTTAACGCTCGTTCTTTTGGACAAAGACGGCTTAATCGGTCAGCTGCCTCCGCCAAACCTTAATGATTACATGACCGAGCATCCTAGCCAAAGTCATTTTGCCGAATGCTGCAACGAGTTTTGGTGGGTCGGCACATATATTGCCAAAGGTCTGGCTAGAGGCGAGCTCTATTATGCCAAATTCCATATCGAACGCCCTGTGCGCGACATGCTTATCTACATGCTTAACTGGTACATAGCCGCTGGTTCGAACTTTAAGGCCAATCCCGGCAAGCTGGGTAAATATTATGAGCAGCTTCTGCCGCCGGACATGTGGAGCAAGTTCAAGCTGACTTTTGCGGATAGCGATCCCGAAAAGATATGGAAGGCTCTCTTTATGATGTGCGACCTATTCCGGGAAGCAGCGGAAGAAACGGCGGAGCGGCTGGGATATGTCTACAACCGCGATGAAGACCGCCGCGTCTCCGCTTATTTAAAAAGCATTTATCAATCCATGTTTCCAGGCAACGGCGTGTCGTAGCCATCCGGTTCCTTTTTGCCAGCGGCGCGGAGTTCGGCTAGACCGTTCATATAAGGCCTAAGCGCTGGAGGGATATAAATCGAGCCGTCCTCCCGCTGATGGTTTTCCAATAGAGGGATGAGGATGCGCGGGCTCGCCACTGCCGTATTGTTCAGCGTATGGCAATAGCGCAGCACGCCGTTTTCATCCTTGTAGCGGATATTCGCCCGCCTCGCCTGAAAGTCGTGAAGGTTCGACGACGAATGCGTCTCTCCGTAAGCGTCCCGGCTTGGCATCCAAGTCTCCAAATCGTATTGCTTGTAGGTTTTTTGCGACATATCGCCCGTACATACCGCCACCTTCCGGTACGGAAGCTCTAGCTCCATAAGCAGCCTCTCTGCGTTCCCCGTTATGGCCTGTAGCATCGCTTCCGATTCCTCGGGAACCGCTCGGCAAATGACTACCTGCTCCACCTTTGCAAATTGATGGACCCGATAAAGCCCCCGCACGTCCCGGCCTGCCGAGCCTACCTCGCTACGAAAACAAACCGACGCCGCAGCCAGCTTGATCGGCTCCTCCACATCGACGATTTCTCCCGAGTAATACATCATCAGCGGAACTTCCGATGTGCCGACCAAATAACGGTCTTCTTCCGGAAGATGAAACGCCTGGTCTCTGCCCATCGGAAAAAAAGCGGTATGGCTCATCGCCTCTTCCTTCACCATAAGCGGAACCTCGAGCGGCGTGAAGCCTTGCGCAAGCAGCATATCCATGGCTAGCTGCTGTACGGCGCGATGAAGCAAAACACCCGCTCCTTTTAAATAATAGTGCCGGCTTCCGGCCGTTTTGACGCCCCGTGGCACATCGATCAAGCCGTGAATGTCGCCAAGCTCCATATGGTCCCTCGCTTTAAAGCCGAATGCCGGAGGGGTTCCAACACGCGTAAGCTCCACATTGCCCTCATCCGACCTGCCGATTGGCGTATCGGGCGATGCAGGGTTCGGCATTTTTTCGTGAATGGCGGCGAACCGCTGCTCCGCCCCTATCAGTTCCTCCTCAAGCTGGCCAAGCCGCCCGTTGACGAACTGCATTTGTTCCCGAATGCTCTCGGCTTCGGTTTCGTGTTGCTTCGACTGCTCTCGTTCACCGGCGGTTTCGTCTCCCGCATTCAGTTCCGCTCGATCACCAGCGGCCTCCGCTCCTGTATCTGGCTGCACTCCCTCAGCTTTGCGCTTGCTTTGCATAAGCCGGCCCATCTCTGCCGACAATCGGTTCCGCCGCTCCCGAAGGAGATCCGTCTCGCTTTTTAATCTGCGCCGCTCCGTATCCAGCTCTAGCCACTCGTCGACCGAAACGTCGATTCCCTTTCTTACAGCCGTCAACTTAACCTGCTCTGCGTTTTCCCTGATCCATTTTGCATCCAACATGACACCGCGCTCCTTTTTGATAAAAATACAAAAAGCGCCCTCATCCCAATGGGACGAGGAGCGCTTATCTCGCGGTGCCACCCAAATTAACCGGACTATTAACCAAAGTCCGATCCTCTTTGCTCCGCTGTAACGGGCGGAACCCGGCAAACTTAGGGCGAAGGCGCTAAAGGCCATCCCTTGGCGAAAACGCCTCCGAGTTGGATGCTCATCTCAGGCATAATGTCCGTATCGAATTTTTAAGTATTATAGCTCAAGCAGCTCTGTACCGCAAGCGGGGATCAAGACGCCTGGTTCAAAATACGGCCAGCTTCCAACTTCGTAAGCGTGCCCAAATCAGTCCTTGCAACCGTTTCGCCGCCCAGCTTTTTAATCGCCTCAAGCTGAGTTTGGGTTGCCGGCTGCTGCTTAATAAGACGTTCTATGTTGTCGTATCCGATTTTTTGAGCGAGTCCGCGGTCTCCGAGCGCATCAAACAAACGGTAAATCGCATCGATGGCCTCCACCTCATTGCCAATCCCAAATCCAGAGTCCGTGCTGACCAGAAAACGGTCAGAATACTTTTGGATAATCGGCACAAAATCAATCAACTCATTTTCGCTTTCGGCATTATACTCCGTAAATCCAGCAAAAAAATCAGCGTACAAATTAGGGTGGTTCTCCAGCAACTTCTCCAATTGAAACGGAGAGTTGTGGGCATTGGCATGAGCCAATATAAAAGTAGTATCCGGATATGCATCAAGCGCCTCTTTTAACTTGGCTAACGGAACCCCTGCTATAGGATCGATATGCAGCAAAACGGGCGCTTTGTATTCGGCCAGAAGCTCGTAAATTTGCGGCAATACCCCGTCCATTGGATGCTCCGTTTTCCAGGCGGCTGTGGCAAGAAGCGGAGAGAACTGGGATGCCGCCGCAATTTCTCCCAGTCCAAAAAACCCTTTTTCCAAGTTGACCTTCAATTGCTCAATTCCAGACTCCTCCACTAAGTTGACGCCTGTTGTGAACGGAATAAACCTTTCCGGATCGTCCAAGTAGGCTTTCCACGCTCTGTTATCCGTTTCGACGGCACCCGGCGTGGACACTTGGCCAAACAAGACGACCCGGTCGATGCCGTAGTTATCCCATGATTCCTTCATCGTTAAATGCTTTTCATTAGCCGAATTATGATTATGAGCATCGATCACAGGAATGTCTTTATACTCCGCTACAAGCTCATCGAACGTTTTCTTTTTGACTGGTTCCGTGCTTGGCGGGGCGCTCGTTGCAGGCGACGGGGAAACTTGCGAAGATGATGACGGGAGGATCTTTATCGCATATTTTTTAGAATTCATTTTCTCAACAAGGAACAGACAAAGCACCGCGATCCAGAAAGCGGCAATAGTGATGAAAAATACCTTTCGATATTTGCCCGATGACATCTGAACCCTCTCGCTTTCTCCGCTATTTTCACCATATTATAGCAGAAAACAAAAAAAGGGGACTGCCGAGATTTTCCTCGGAATCCCCTCTTGGCTAAGCTGAACCTTACGCTTGTTGCAAAGCTTCAATTTCAAGCGAGATTTTCACTTCATCGCCGATTAGAACACCGCCTGTTTCAAGCGCAGCGTTGTAAGTCAGACCATAGTTGCTCCGTTTGATCGAACCCAATGCGCTGAAGCCCGCTTTTGTTGCTCCCCACGGGTCCTTGCCCGAACCTTCAAACGTCACATCAAATGTTTCGGTGCGAGTTACGCCATGCAAAGTGACATCTCCCGTTACCGCATATTCGTTTTTGCCTGTCTTTGCAATAGATGTAGCCTGGAAGCCCAAAACCGGAAATTGCTCTACATTGAAGAAATCTGCCGATTTGAGATGAGCGTCGCGATCTCCGTTGCGCGTATCTACGCTGCCAAGATCAATGCTGAACGTAATATGGGCATTCGTCAGGTCGCTAACGTCCGCGTCTATTGTCGCCTCGAATGAATGGAACAATCCTTTTACTTTCGCGATCATCATATGTTTGACCGAAAACCCGATTTCACTATGCGATGCGTCTACTGTCCAAATTGCTTTTGTCATGATTAAAAACCTCCGCTTTCTTAATTAAATTATATTTTGTTATTTACTAACTTTTTGTTATGTACTTATCTTAAAACAAAGATATTGTGCTGTCAACCTTTTTTTCAAATCACATTTCCGCAGCAAAAAAAGCCGTCGCCACGGCCGGGATGCGGGCTCTGGAGACGGCTCTACTTCTATTTAGAAAGAATAAGGTTATTCTGCAGCTTCTTCGGATACTTCCTCCGCGTCCACACCGGCTTCCTCCGCCGACGCAGCCGCTTCTTCCAGTTCTTCCTCCAATTCAGCCTCCACTGTATCAACAGCGTCGGCCTCTACCGTTTCTCCCGATGCATCCGCCTCTTCCTCTGCGGATGAATCATCGTCCGAGATCAATTCGACTGCTTCAATTTGTTCAGCGCCTTCTTGAACCTCTTCGTGTTCATGGCTCATTTTTCCCACCTCCCTTCCTGCGATTATCTTAATTGTAGCGCTTTCATAGACTCTCGCAAGAGGTGTAAAATGTCGCATTGTAGGAACTTTTCGCACTTTGGTTGCCGGCAGCTTTCGGCCATTCCATAGCCGGATCAAATCCCCCGACTGAGGTCTAGGTTCATGATGCGACTGACGGAGGTATCCAGTTGTGGTAGATAAGTTTAAGATTAAGACGAATCGCTGGAACGGGAGGATATCCAACACATGTACAGTATATTGGCCTATATCGAGCAAGGCGCCATCCTATTGCTGCTGGCTCTAAGCCTGGCCGCCTCGAGTCAGGCTTCCAAGCTTATTGTTGCAAGCTCCGAAAAAGAAATGCATCTGAACGCACGCATGCTTAAGCATCGAATTGCCGTATTGGGTATAATTGGCGTCATAGCCATCGCTGCCGATATAACCATATCCGCAATTGCGCATCCGGTTTTCTGGATGGACCGGCTGGCGCTTCACGTCCCCCTTCTTCTTCTAGCGGCATCTCTTCTCTGGTTTCTTGCCGTACCTAGACTGAATCTCCTTATTAGAAGAACAAGAGCAATGTCGGACAAAATGCCTGATGCCGCAAGAATCCGCTTTGCCGCAGATACCGCGCTCAGAGCGCCCTTTAGACTGTCGGCTCTTTTATCGCTGGGCTGCCTTTACTTTATTATCGTACCGCCCGTCCCATTCCGCCCCTTTGAAGTCGGCGCCCCACTTGCCGTCCTTCTCATAGCGGGGCTGGTCATTTGGCGGAATCAAATGACAAGGTACCATAAAGACGGGATTGCGAGCTGGATAGGCTCTCCTCCTTCGCTAAGACGCAGCCGGTTCCGCCCGGTCGCTGTAATGGTGTCCGTGGCCGCCCTTCCGTTATGGGCTATTCTTAACAGCGGCTTTGTATCCGATCGCTCAAGCGCCGCAATGGAAACGCCCATTTATGGTCTAGATGGGGCTGAGACAGCCTCACCCGCTTCCTTGCCTTTCGCTGATACCCAGCTTGCTTTGGAAGCACGTCCATACAATGGGGAAATGATTATGATTTTGGACAACAAGCTTTCTTTTTATAACGGAACCCCTTCTCTCTATGATACAATTAATGGAAAGGTGTTCCCGGAATCATCCGCCTACACGATGCAGAGTGGCGATTTGGTAAAAACAACCGTTATGAATCGCGATACCGTTAATTTGCCTATGCAATTGAAGGATTGTTACTTGCTTGTGCTTTCCCGCAACGGAGAAATAGCGGATGGCCGAGCGGAGTGGTTAGATACGCTGGACGTTGCTCCTGGAGAAGTATACGAAATTGCCCTGCTTGCCAAACATTCCGGCAGCTTTCGACTCCAGATGGAATAACGCTATTTGGAACCTGCCTCATCATCCTTTATACTATATAAGAATGGAGTGCTAATCGGTATGAAACTAAAAACGATTGGCGGCGCGCTGCTGCTGCTGCTCGGCATCATCCTCTTGCTTAACCAAGGACAAGGGGAAACGTTCGGTCCGGGAAAAATTTTCGCTTACTTCTGGCCTTCGCTATTCGTACTTCCGCTCGGTTTGCTGCTGCACTGGCTTTATTTCGGCATGACGGGAGGCAAAGGCGCAGGACTGCTCATTCCAGGCGGCATCCTGATCGTATCCGGCATTGTTTGCCAGATCGCTATGCTGGTGGGCAACTGGGAGTATATGTGGCCAGGGTTTATTCTCGCGCCGGCTGTCGGCTTGCTTGAGTTTTATTGGTTCGGCGGACGGAACAAGTGGCTGCTTATTCCCATCAATATTCTCACCGTTCTTTCTTTACTCTTTTTCGCCGTCTTCTCGTTCGGCACTTTCTTCAATACCGCACTATCGAAGCAGCCTTACTTCGCCATCATTCTGATTTTAGGCGGAGCCGCACTGCTGACTTGGCGGAAGAAAACCGACTGAGGCACGGAACGTGCGGAGATGCTCCGCCCCATATGCCAAGGAGGGTTCACCCAATCTATGTTGACCTTTGACCAAAAACTTTCCATTATCGCGTCCTTTCCTGAACTACAGCGGAAGGACGTTTCGCTTGGGCGCGTAAATTTTCATTATGAAGAAAGCGCTCATGAGAAAAAAACCGTTGTTTATCATTTGCATCCCAACGGCAATGGCTTTGTATTCGCCGGATTGCTGAACGATGTCGAAACCGATGCCAAAGGAATGGCAAACATTCGAGAGTTCAGCGAAGAAGGGCTGAAGTCGCTTATTGCGCGCTCCATCGAATCCTTGTCCCCTGGACAAGCCGGCGCAGCTTCCGACGACAACGAGTCCCCGGATGACGAGGGGCAGTATCGCCCGTCGCAAGCCGAGTTCTGGCGCGGACCCGGCGGCGCGAGGCTTACGCTGCTTTTCGAGGATGATTTGTGGTACGTGTATGCAGGCAAAGAATTGGAAATGGCGTTTGAAACCCATAGCGAAGCTGTGCAATATATGGCTGACGAGGGTTTTCGACGCGAATAGACAGGAATTTACCCCCCCGTTGTCTAATTGTTAGAAAACAACTTAGAGATCGGGGGGAAATTTTTGTCCATAAAAGCCAAGTTATCTTTCTCCATTTCCATCATCGTGGCTATCATCCTAATTTTGAACGTTACATCTTCCTATATATCTTCCCAAATGGCTCAAGAGGTCGCACAGGAGCAGCAGACGGAAACGATTGCCCGGCAGCTCGTCCTGACATTAGAGACGCTGGAGAACACCCGGCGGTCCATGGACTTGGAGCTCGGGAAAAAGCTGCGGCTGGCGGCCATTTTAGCTGAAGAAAGGCTGAATCCCGACATCCGCTTTGTGAGCAATGAGCAGCTAAGAGAGCTGAGCAACGATCTTGGGCTGGACGATATTACGTTGTGGCAGCGCATAGACGGCGAAGTCGTCTCCGTCCAATCGTCGAATCCCGAGGAAATCGGGTTAAGCTCCAAGACATGGGATTATTGGGACAAAGCCTTCCACCAACTGCTGGATCTGGAGCCCGTAACGGTATCGCAAGGAAAGGCGATGAAACATTATTGGACGGGGCCAATCAACTATGCCTCTTCCGATCCGACGCTGATCAATAAGTGGGGCTATTATTACGACGGCAGCACCAACTATATGATCAATACGATTATAAATACGGATAAAAACTTTCAATACGATTTGGTAAACGGAACAAATGATTTAATTCACAAGCTGCTTGCCCAGCAGTCTTCGCTGCTGGAAATTTCGGGCTTTGACCCGCAATATTTTGGCACGGCACCGATCATTAAAATGAAAAAGGGTGTACCTGTCTACAATCTTGACGTTAGAGACGTTCCATTCGGGGCTTATACATACCGCAATGTCGAGTCGGACTTAGCCAGTATAAAGCAAGCTCTCGAAACCGGAGAAACGATAACGGAAACGTTTGAGACCGGGAGCGAGCGGGTTATGCGAAGCTTTGTTCCCATACATACGGACAAACCTTACGTAATCGGGGTCGCCTTTGATATGAAGGCGCTCCAGAAGCCGCTGTATCATGAATTGATTACCCATTCCGTCATTTCGCTAGCGCTTGTCCTGCTCACCATGGTAGCCAGTTATTTTATCGCCGGTTACATGTTGCGTTCGCTCAACCAAATTTTTCACAAGGTCAACTCCATTGCGGAAGGCGACTTTTCCGCGACGATTTCCATACGCAATAAGGATGAGCTTGGCCTGCTCGCCGCCCGGGTAAACACGATGGGTGTCAACCTACTCAACTATACGACCCAGCTTAAAGATACGGCTCGCGAGCTGCAGAGCACCCAGCAATACTTGGAGTCGTTTTTCAGACATACTTCCAATGCGATCCATGTCATTGATTTGGAAGGGCGAATCATGCAAGTCAACAATGCATTTGAATCGATTTATGGCTGGAAGGAAGCTGAGCTGGTCGGTCGGCACTTGCCGAATCTTCCTCCTCAGCACCGGGCGGCATATGACCGATTAATCCAAACCGTATTGCGCGGCGGCTCCGTTACGGATTATGAGACGACTCGCTATACGAAAAACGGGGATATCATTGATGTCAGCATCACCATTTCCGCCATTAGGGATGAACAGGGCAGCATTGTAGCCATTGCCGCGATTTCCCGCAATATTACGTCCCGGAAACAAGCCGAAGAGATGATCCGGCGTTCGGAAAAGCTTGCCGTTGTAGGCCAGTTAGCCGCCGGAGTTGCGCATGAGGTGAGAAATCCGCTGACCACTTTGCGGGGATTTGTACAGCTGCATAAGCAGACGGGGCGCTTGTCCGAGACGTATCTGGACATCATGCTCTCCGAGCTCGATCAAATCAATATGATTGTGAGCGAGTTTCTCGTTTTGGCAAAGCCTCAAGCCATATGCAAAAGCGCGCTTCGCGTCGACGAGCTAATCTCCGACATTGTGATGCTGATGGACCCTGTAGCCAGAATGAGCCATGTCGCCCTGTCCGTTTCCAAATTGGCCGATATTCCAGAGATGGACGGCGTAGCCAATCAGCTCAAGCAAGTATTTGTCAACATCGTCAAAAACGGGATGGAAGCTATGCCCGATGGAGGGCAGCTTGTCATTGAGCTGGATAGGTTAGGCGAAAACGAAATCGCCATTCGGTTCATAGATACGGGCTACGGAATTACAGAGGACGATTTAAAGAGGCTAGGCGAGCCATTTTTTACGAAAAAAGACGGTGGCAACGGGCTTGGCATTATGGTATGCCAACAAATTATAGTCAATCATAAAGGAAGCATGACCTACAGCAGCGAGATCGGCATAGGAACATGCGTCGAAATTCGTCTGCCCCTCGAAACCGACTCAGACGAAGAGCTGGAATAGCGGTTCGAGAAACGGCGGCAACCAAATTTAAAGGGGTCATTTTATGTCTGGCTCAATATCAGATGAAAATAAACGTATTTTGATTGTTACGGCGGTCGAAGCGGAACGTGATGCCGTACGAAGAGGGCTGGAACAAGCCGGTGCTGCTAATAAAGGAATAGATGCCATTGCAGTGGGAGTCGGTCCCGCTGCCGCGGCTGCTGGGACGGCGGCGGCGCTTGCGCTCGCATCCATCCCCTATGCTGCGGTCATTAGTGCGGGAATCGGGGGAGGTTTTGCCGAGCGTGTCCAAGTAGGCGGACTTGTCCTTGCTACTTCCATTGTAGCGGCTGATCTTGGCGCGGAATCTCCTGACGGTTTTATTTCCCTCGATGAATTGGGATTCGGCACTGCGGCTGCTCCCGTTAGCGACGTATGGAATGTTCAAATAGGGAGAGCGTTAACCGCAAGCGGAATAAGCGCCGTCCACGCCCCGATTATAACCGTCACCACCGCGACCGGAACGGCTCATACCGCGGCCTTAAGAGAGAAAGTGGTACCCGGTGCGGCGGCGGAAGGAATGGAAGGCCATGGCGTTGCAGCAGCGGCAGCTCGTATGGGAGTCCCCGCTACTGAACTTCGCGCGATTTCCAACCCGGTTGGCCCGCGTGACCGGGCCGCTTGGCGGATTGGAGACGCGCTGAAGGCTTTGGAAGCCGCTAGTCGGGCGCTTGCCCTTGGCTTAAAATAGAACCAGGACGCCCCAACAATTGCTTCTAACGACGATCTATTGAATTTCAACTGGAGGAGGCAGACGAACCATGACGGAAATAACCAACAATCTGAACATCGCCTATTCCCCTTGCCCCAACGATACTTTTATTTTCCATGCGTGGGCGCATGGACTTGTGCCAGGCGCCCCTAAATTAAACGTCACTTATGCCGATATCGACAAAACGAATTATTGGGCTGCTGGGCTCGAAGGCCCCGAGGTCATGAAAATTTCCTATGCCGCCTTGCCTTGGGTGCTGTCCGATTATCGGCTGCTTCCATGCGGCGGCGCGCTCGGCAGAGGCTGCGGCCCGCTTGTTCTGACTGGCAACGGCGGCGGGACTGAGGCGAACGGCGCTTCATTGTCCGGCAAGCGGGTTGCAGTGCCAAGCGACCGGTCAACCGCTTATTTGCTATTTCGGTTATGGGCCGAACAGCAAGTGCCGGGCGGAGTAGGCGAAATCGTTGTCATGCCTTTCCATGAAATTATGCCCGCTGTTCAAGAAGGCCGCATCGATGCCGGATTAGTCATCCATGAGGCTCGATTCACTTACCCGGACTATGGACTGAAGCTGCTCGCCGATTTGGGAAGCTGGTGGGAAGAGGACACTGGCCTGCCAATTCCGCTTGGCGCCATTATTGCCCGTCGGTCGCTTGACGCCGATTCCATTAGCGCATGGATTCGCTCTTCGCTTGATTACGCTTGGAATCAGCCGGAAGCATCGGCCTCTTACGTAATGGCTTTTGCACAAGAAATGTCTCCTGAAGTGGCGAAATCGCACATTGGACTGTACGTAAACGACTTCAGCCGCGACCTCGGCAACGACGGGTACGGCGCGGTTGAATCGCTGCTTGGCCGGGCTGCCTCATTAGGACTCGTTCCCGCATTCGACCTTAGCTTGTTGAGGGGCTAATCTATACGAAAAATCCCGTTCGGCCCTCGGAGCCCCCGCCTAATGACTGGCGGGCAGCCCCGGCGCCAACCGGGATTTTTTTTTTTTTGACCTCTTCGTTTAACTGTTGTCTTCCACATAACGCTGCAAAGCGGAAAGCTTGTTCTCCCAGTACCTCTCGTAATAGGAGAGCCATTTCTCCAGCTCCCTCAGCGGTTCGGCATCAAGCCGGTAGCGCGTCTCGCGTCCGACCTTCCTGTCCTTCACAAGCCCCGCTTCCGCCAAAATGCGCAAATGCTTGGACACCGCAGTTCGGCTAATCGGAAATTGCCCGCTAATGGCCGTTACGGGCAGCTCACCGCTGTCGCTGAGCAAATGAAGCAGCTTCCTCCGGGTCGGATCGGCAATCGCTTGAAATACATCATGCTTTTGCAGCTCGCCCATTCTAGTCCTCTACAACCTGTACTAATTTGTTCAAAATACCTACCCAGCCGCCAGCCATGCGCTCCCGTACAACTGAATGCTTCTCGCTAAAAGCCGTCGCCGTATCGGCGTTCCAGCCCGCGTGGGTCAGAGTAAAGAGCGTCCCGCCGTCCGTCTCCTCAAGGACAAATGAAACCGTCCAATCCTTGTCCCAAGAAAAGGACAAGCGATGAGGCGGAACAAGCTCCAGCACCTTGCATGGAGACTGTCCGAAAGGTCCTGCATTCAAATGAAACTCATGTCCCAATACCGGCTGAAAATCGTTTGGCATAAACCATGCCGCGATTCCTTCTGCCGTTGCAACGGCATCCCACACTTTAGCGATCGGCGCTTTGATCGTTACCTTTTTGACCACGTCCTCCAATGGTCCACTTTGTTGTTCATTAGAGTTTGTCATCGTATTTGTCCTCCGTTTAGGTTAAATTTGCAAGCAAAAACTGAATAGTAGATTGTATGTCCATCCGAAATTACGAAACCATTTGGTTTCATATTCAGGATTATATGACACCTTAAGGTTTCGTGTCAACAATACCTTCATTTGACGCAAACGCGTTTTACGGGAATAATAGATAAAAAAAGTGGATCCGCGCTGGACAAGCGCATATTTATAAGGAGGTTTTCCCATGTCTATCGTTCCTCAATTGGTCTCGTTTAATAAAAAATTTGTTCAAGAAAAACAATACGAGGCTTATTTAACGGACAAGTTTCCGGAAAAAAAGATCGCCATTCTTACTTGTATGGATACAAGGCTCGTGGAATTGCTGCCCAAAGCTTTAAATTTGCGAAACGGCGATGCCAAGTTTATTAAAAATGCAGGAGCTATTTTGACTCAGCCTTTTGGGAGCGCCATGCGCAGCATTCTTATCGCCGTATACGAGCTTGGAGCGCGCGAGGTGCTCGTGATCGGCCATCACGGCTGCGGCATGACCAACCTTGACGCCAAATCGATGATCGACAAATTTCCCGCTCATGGCATCGACCCGCTCGCCGTAGAGACGCTTGAACACGCGGGCATTAAGATGGAGAAGTTTCTAAAAAGCTTCAGCAGCTCCGAAGAAGGGGTTATGCACAGCGTGCGTATGATTCGCAACCATCCCCTTTTCCCAAAAGCGATCCCTGTTCACGGCTTCGTTATCGATCCCGTTACTGGAGAGCTTGAAGTGATCGTGGAGGATTACCGGGAGGAATAGAATTATCTCTTTCCCGCAATAGTGTTTATCTACCATGAACTGCGCCGTCTCATCCCATTTGAACTGGGCTGGAGCGGTGTTCTTTTTTTGTCAAACTTTCTCGCTCCATTCCTTCTCGGAGTAGGTATACTATTGGAAACATAACTTTTTTGAAAACTGCTCTACTCAAAGATAGCTTTAATGACTAATGACATCTAACTCCGACAAACGAAGAGGAGGTCTAGGAACTATGCTGCTGAGAAAATCGATTGCCGGTTACCTCGCGTCTTTTGCCACTGTCATTTATTACGTCCTGCACTTTACGTTGTTTGATGGACAATCGCTTTCTACAACTTTCGAGGATCTATTTCAATCTTTATCGTTTTTGAGCCTATATGTTTTTCCCGTTGTATTTGTATACGGATCGCTGGTCTCTATTGGAGTCGAGCTGGCAGCAAAGCGCTGGGTCTCTAATCGGACTCTAAATTGGCTGTTGATGGCCGCGGGGCATATGATCTTCGGAATGCTATTTGCATTGCCCTTCCGCATATGGGGATTCGTACTGCTTTGCGGGGCAAGCGCTCTCGTTTACTTTTTGATCGATAGACTTCTGGTGTCGCTACTGAAGCTGAAGCTGCGAAATGCGGTCGTAACCGGAGCTTTTTTACTTCCGATTGCCGTCATTACGGTTTCGGGACTGTTTTGGCAGTCGAATGCAGCGCCCCTCCCTGCTTTTGACCAAGCGGCAGCGGTTAAATTCGCCACCTCAAGCAAAGACACGGTCATTGATTCTTTCCCTAAGCATGTCGGAATGGAGACAGCGGACATTCAAGGATATTGGGTGACCAAAGAAACCGCCGTCCAACCGGTAGGGGAGGAAAAATACGAAGTGACTTTTACCGAGGAATGGAGCAAGGAAAACGAAAGCGGCGAGCGGTGGTACACGTATATCGTAGATCGGCACAGCATGCTTTCTAAAGACAGCGGAGGCATCACCCCTCCTTATGAGCAGGCGTCTTCCACGAATTAAGAAACTTCATGAGATATAAATCCCATGTGGATTAAACTCTATTTAATAACTATGCATTAAAAAAATCCCGTACAAAAAAAGCCGGCAGCTCCATTGCCGGCTTTCTTATCCTATGTGATCACTTGAACAGCTTTCGTCAAATGATCACTCGGAAACATTCACGTGACTTCCACTTCTTGTCCGGCAGTTAGATTGGCGATCGTTTTTAAAACATCCTTATTATTTTCACGTCCACAAATTTTTGTATCCTTGCTTACGGAAAAGCCAGTTTGCCCATTACCGTTGGTCTTGAAGCCCCCGTCGCTGACGGTACGTTATTCGAAATGCCCCTTAAGCAGTCATGGCCGAGCAGCGCAAAGATAACCGCCTCTTTGGCATCGTCCGCAAGTCCAAGCGATCCGGAGGTCGTCAGCTGCAGCTCTGGCAGCTGACGCTGAAGCATCGCCATCAATGTACGGTTATGCGCCCCGCCGCCACTAACGATCAGCTCATCTATCCGGCTTCGCGGCATAACCAGCTCCCTGCATGCTTGTGCAATCGAATAGGCGGTAAACGCCGTCGCCGTTGCGATTATATCCGCGGCTTCAAGCCCGCGCTCCGCAGCCCGAACAAGAAATCCCCTTGTATACTCCGCCCCAAACAGCTCTCTGCCCGTCGACTTAGGCGGCGGCATCCGGAAATAAGGATGTTCCATCAGCTCGTCCAGCCATTCCTCATCCGGTTCCCCAAGCGCGGCCCAAGCCCCTTCCGCGTCATAGCTCATCCGGCCATCCGTTAAGGTGAACACCACTTGATCTATGATCATATTGCCAGGCCCCGTATCAAAAGCAAAAATATCGCTCACTCCGGCTCCGGCAGGGATAGCAGTACAATTGCCGATTCCGCCGATATTTTGCAGCAGTCTTCCTTTTGCGGAATCGCCAAATAAAATCAAATCTCCATAGGGGACAAGCGGGGCTCCTTGACCGCCTACAGCCATATCCGCAGGCCGGAAATCGCCTACGGTTAAACATCCCGTCCGTTTGGCGATGACGGACAAGTCCCCTATTTGCAAAGTTGAACTCGGCTCAAACGGATCGGCCGATGAAGCGTTGGGCATATGCCAGATCGTCTGGCCATGGGAGCTTACAAAATCAATTTGCTCCATCGGCAATCCGGCTTCGCGCGCGCCTTCTATAGCCGCTTCTGCAAATACTTCTCCCAAATAAGCGTTCATGCCGCAAATGGCAGAGACGCCGGAGGCCGCCGGATCGCAAAGCTCCTTTATTTTGTTGCGAAGCTCATCGCCGTATGGCCTTGTGTAATAGTGAAGCAGCCGCACTTTGGATTCCCGGCCGTTCCCTTCGATTTCAACGACAGCGGCATCGACCCCGTCAAGCGAAGTTCCCGACATCAATCCAATGCCAATGACGGCCGACTTTCCTGTTGACCAAGCGAGCATGCGCCATCACCCCCACCCATGTAGTTGAATGCCTAGTTTAAGCGTGCAACGAATCGTGCCAGACGTTAGCCGCGAAGCTTCTCCAAGGCGAGCAGCACCGCTCCATAAGAAGCGTCCCGCTTCGGCTCGATACAGCGAAGTAAAGGCTGTCTCCATGCCACACGCTCTATGAAAGTGGAGCGCATTTGCCTGTTTTCAGTAAGCACGCTCCCCAGCAAAGCGATTTCCCCATCCCGCATATCCAATTGCTCGACTAGCGACGATGCCATCTCCGCAAGCGCATCCGCATTTTTCCGTACAATGCGCTGTGCGACTCTATCGCCAGCTTCGCATGCCTCGGATAGCAGTGGAGCCAAAGCGGCGATTTCCTTTTTGCTTCTCGCCTTGTCATACACATAACCTATAAGTTCGGGCACGCTCGTCAAACCTAAGCGATCATATACAAGCTCTGTAATAGCCGTGTTCGGTTCGCGACCGTCCGCCGCACGCACAACCGCCGCCAGCAAATCCCTACCGATGCTGTAGCCGCTGCCTTCATCGTCGATGAGATGGCCATAGCCGCCTACACGTTTGGTCATGCCCGATGAATGGCGCCCATAAGCAATCGAACCGGTTCCCGCGATCAAAATAGCTCCGTATAGCCCGGAATGCGCTCCGCACAGTGCCGTTTCGTGATCTCCACCAAGGACAAGCTCGCCGCCAAAGCCGCCGCTTCGCATACCGTCCGTCAACAATCCGCCTACAACGGGATTGCTAATACCCGCCGCTCCGACACAAATGGCCGCGCAAGCGGCAAGCCCTCCCGCAAGTGCCCCATCGATAACGGCGCAAGCCTCCGAAAGGGCGGCACGCACGCTAGTTTCATCCTGTCCGTTGTAATTTAAGGGACCCACCGTGAAGGTATGAAGGACTCCGCCATTTTCGTCAGCTACGGTTACCGCCGTTTTTGTCCCGCCGCCGTCCAGCCCTGCTACGTATCTCATATCCATCACTCCGACTTTTGTTGTTAATAAAGGTGAAACCGTTTTTTCCGAACCGCAAATAGCCGGCTTTCTTCGCGGAACTGCTCCAGCAGCTCCGAAACGTTCACCGATTCGTCGCGATAAACGTTGTCTCCTCCAAGCAAATCAATAAACGGCCTGCCGTTTTCCTTCACCGGGGGGAGAAAGGCAAATGGCTCGAACAGCCTTTGGACGGTAAACAAAAGCCGGACCCCCAGCTCCACAGGCCGAACAGCTTTTTCATCCAGCACATGGACATAGACGCCTCCGCACAGCTCTCCCTCATGTTTGGAGAAGGTTGGCTTAAAAAAGACAGGCCGGAAATGTACGCCCGGCAGCTTCTGCCCGTTCATTTCGCGGGCCAGCAGCTCGGAATCCACAAACGGAGCCCCGATCATTTCAAACGGCGCTGTCGTACCTCGCCCCTCCGACAAGTTTGTTCCTTCGAACAAACAGGTGCCGGGATACAGCAACGCGATATGGAAACGCGGAATGCCCATCGAAGGCGGAATCCACACCTTGCCCGTATCGGAGAAAGTCATCTCCCTACTCCAGCCCTCGCATTTGATGACATGCAGCTCCGCGTTCCAGCCTCGCTCTTCGTTTGCCATCACAGCCACTTCTCCCCCGGTAAGACCATACCGCACAGCCAGAGGATAGTTGCCGACAAAAGAAGAGTATTTCTCCTTCAGCACATTGCCTTCGACCGTGTTTCCGTCCAGCGGATTGTACCGATCCAGCACAACAAAAGGTTTGCCCGCCCCGGCGCAATCCTCCAGAGCAAAAAGCATCGTGTATATAAACGTATAATAACGAGTTCCGACGTCTTGAATATCGTAAACGACGATATCGACGGCATCCAGCATTTGTTTGGAAAGCCGTTTGGAATCTTTGCGGTAAAGGCTGTACACCGGGACCCCGGTAGCCGGATCTTCATACGTATCCACCAAAGCCCCCGCCGCCATATCTCCTCTCACTCCATGCTCGGGCGAGAACAGAGCCGACAGCCCAAAGCGCTCGTGCAAAATATCAATCGTAGACCGAAACTCAGCCGACAGCCCTGTCGGGGACGTAATAAGGCCAATCCGCTTCCCCCGGAACAACGGCTCGTATTCCGATATCCGGTCAATTCCGTTTAAAATCATCGCACTCTTTGCCTCCTGTCCCTGTTACAGCTCAGACTGGCGCAGACGCATCGTTTCCGCCGGAATCATAAACGTCTCCGCATATTCCTTCCTCGCCTCAAGTCCGCGCACTCTCGCCAACGACTTATAATAATCCATATAATTAAACGATTTGCTGCCGGTCACAAACCAATGCGTCGACAGAGCCTTAATCCACAAATCGAATGCTTCCTGATTAAAATCGACGTACACATAAGGCACGTAGTCGACCGCGTCCTCCCAATTTTCTCCGTAATAAAGCTTTGGGGCAAAATGAGGCTGATGCTCCCGCTCCATGGCCCGCAAGCCTGCGAAAAAACGGGCGTCATTGACGATGCGATGAGTCGTCGCGTGGTCTTTGTGCATGCTGTTCCGATGATGCGTAATAATGATAGTGGGCTTTAGTTCACGAATGACGTCGCAAACGCGCAGCCGGATGGCCTGATCGTCTGGAACTTCGCCGTCCGGGATTTCGAATACGCGGGCTTCCCCTCCAAGCATTCCCGCAAACGTATGCGCCTCGCGAATTTTTTGCTCCCGGTATTCGTGAACGTCTTGTCCTTCCGGCACGCCTCTCTCCCCGGCAGTTAGGGCGAGCGTCGCAATTTTGTCGCCTTTCAAATAATGGCTGGCGAGCACGCCTCCGGCTACCAGCTCCACATCTCCTACATGCGCGCCTATCCCCAAAATCGTGATCGGTTCTCTTTCACTCATGACTGGAAAGCTCCCTTCTCATCGTAGCGAATGTTTTGACTGTGCGAAAGCCGGCTTTTTCATAAATGCGCTTGGCGGGATTTTCGCTTCCTGTATAAAGAGACATATAGTCCGTTCCGATCGATTGAAACGCTTCGCAAAGCCGGAAAAACAAGCTTGAACCAAGGCCATGCCCTTCATGGGCAGGATGTACGCCGATTCCGGCAAAATAGCCTCTGCCGCTTAGCTGGCGAATAACGGGACCCGCGAAGCCAACCGACTTTCCGCGAAATGCGGCAATGACGACGGGCACGCCAGCTTCGGCCGCCGCCGAAACTTCTCGTTTCCAAAGCGGGTTGTCGAGCGCTTCTAGCAAAGCGTCCAGCTCAAGCTCCGCCTGCTCTTCGGCACCCGCACTTTTCCTAACGACTGCCGGCTCCGCCGAGCCTAGCAAACCAACCGTATATCCTTGCTCCGCGCCCACTCGTTCTTTTTCCACAACGCTCTCCGGCACTTTAAAATCCCCAAGCGGCAAATACATCGCGCATTGAACGGCCCGCTCCGCGTACCCCCGGCCCAGCAAAAAATGATGCAGCGCGCTTCCCGCCGGAACCCCAGGGGCATTGTTGTGTTCGTGACGGTCCGTTCCCGGAATGTACCAAGGCAGCTGCATTGGGTTAAAAAACAAAACATCCGATTGCGTTTTCCCCAGCTCTCTGAACCGGGACTCCAAAGCGTCCAGCAAAAGGCCGAAACGGATGTCGCGGACAGTCCCGGCATCTTCTTTTAGAATAATCGCCGTTATATATCCCGCCCTCTCGCCAAGCGGTAATTCATCTCCCGTACAGCCGCACGCGAAGCCGGTGACAGCTCCCTCTTCCATCCATATAAACGTGCAAGCGGGATCGAAATGCGGATTACCAGCGATGATGCGGTCAAAGCTTTCCTCCGTCATTTCTTTATAGCCGTCCTTCACCGCCACTGTATTCCAAAGCTCGATAGTCCCCATTTTATACCGATCATCCCATTGCACAATCATGCCTATCCCCCGCTCCCTCCTTCGACTTGCCAAGCCGCTACCATGGAAACCACACGAAAAAGGCTGCGGGGAGAGCCGCAGCCTTTACTGGCGTCAGCTAATCCCCGCCCGTTATCGATATGCGCCGACTATCCTTTGACCGCCCCAACCGTTACCCCTTCGAGGAAATAACGCTGCAAGCTGAAAAACAGAATAAACATCGGCACCGCTGAAATCGTCGCTCCGGCCATCATCGGCGCAAAATACGTCGTGTTGGCAAACCGGAAGTTTTTGAGGCCGACCTGAATCGTCTGCATATCCATCGTGTTCGTCACGAGGAACGGCCAGAAAAACGTGTTCCACGATTCCATAAACGTCAGAATAGCCATAACGGCCATGACGGTTTTGGACAGCGGCATAATGATTTTGGTGAAAATTTTGAACTGGCTGGCGCCTTCCACCTTAGCGCTCTCCAAAATTTCTTTCGGAATGGAGCCCATAAATTGTTTTGCCAAAAAGATATTGTATACGGTTACGAGAGACGGCAAAATAAGCGCCTCATACGTGTTTTGGATTTCGAAAATGTTGACGATCAAAATATAAAGCGGAACTTGCGTCACCTGATACGGAATCATCATAGCCGCAAGCAGCACGGCAAACAGCACGTTGCGCCCTTTAAACTGGATTTTGGCAAAAGCATAACCCGCCATCGTAGCGAACAGTACATTGGATACCATAACAACCGACGCGACTATGAGAGAGTTCACAAGCCAGCGCCACGTATGCTCGCTGAATTGAAAGAAAAACTTGTACGATTCCAGAGAAAACTTGCCCGGCCAGATGCTGTAGCTAATGGCACCGGCTTCGACGGGATCTCCAAAGGATGACATGATCATGAAATAAATCGGAAACAGCGTCGCAAGCGCAAACAGCAGAAGGAGGACAACTATAATCGTGTTCCGTACATATCTGGCTGTTCGGTTGCCTAAATGATTGTTAAACAGGGCCAAATCGGGTCCCTCCTTCTGCTAGTATTCAACGTCCTTGCCCAAAAATTTAAACTGGATAAATGCGATCAAGCCGATGATAAACGCCAGCACAAGCGATTGAGCGGCCGCCTTGCCGAACTCGAAATATTTGAACGCCGTATCGAAAATAAGCAGGCCAACCATCGTTGTGGAATGATCCGGGCCGCCGCCCGTCATCAGGTAAGCGTTCTGGAATACTTGGAACGAGCCGATTACGCCGGTCACCAGCAGGAACAAGGTCGTTGGCTTCAAGCACGGGATCACGATATGCCACATCTTTTGCCAAAACGTTGCCCCGTCAATTTCCGCCGCCTCGTAGTAGCTTTCGTCGATGCCAAGAAGCGCGGCTACATAAATGATAATGCTTGTGCCGTGGCTCGATAGCCAAGACATCAAAACAAGCGAAAACATCGAAGTGGAGCTAGAGCCGAGCCAGTTCTGATTGTCGATGCCGAGCATCCCGACCAGTTGATTGAGTACGCCGCCCGGCATCGGATCGAAAATCCAAAGCCATACGACGGATAGTGCGACGCCAGACGCTACAGCAGGCAAATAATAAATCGCTTTGAAGGTCGTCTGCGCCCATTTTTTAAGCGGCATAATCATAATGGCTACGCCGAAGGAAAGAAGCAGTGCTACCGGAACGGTAAGTATCGTATACAGCGCCGTGTTCCAGACCGCTTTGCCAAACAGCTCGCTTTTGAAAATGCTCGCGTAATTGTCGAGTCCAATATAGGTGGAACCTAGAGGCCGATACTCTTGAAAACTGATGAGAAGAGCGCTAATGACGGGATAAGCGGTGAACAGAGCGTACACAAGAAGCGCAACCGCAATAAATGCGTACCCCCATGCTCCGTCACCTTTATTCAAGCGATTCTTAATGCCAGATGTTGTTCGAGCCATCCTGCAAGACTCCTTTCCACTACCGAAACTTCAGCTAAAACGTAGATCGGATAGCCCCCCGTTCAAGGGGCGGCTATCCGAACCGGGACGCGCTACATTACTCTTGGACAACTCCGTCCGCACCGAAGGCTTCTACAGCAGCCTTTTTCACGGCCTCGTACATTTCTTCAGGCGTAATTTCGTTTGCAAGCAAAGCTTGCAGCTTAGGAATAATCACTTCTGTCTCTACTTTAATCGCTTTTGCGCCAAGGTCAACAGGGATGTCTGGACGAGCCGGAGCCGCATGCTCAAGCATTCTGTCAACAGCCGCTACGTTGTCCGGATTGCGAGTGGACTCCATCGTTTCAGCGATTTTGCGCGCGCTGTCTGAAATATGAGCTGCGAACAGATCGGCGTTCGTTTGCGCCGCCACTTGACCGCTTGCTAGGAAGTAAGCCGCTTTTGCAACGTTTGCTTTATGCTCGGCAGTAGGCTCTTTTTTGCCGCGGAAAGCGACGTAGCCGTCAACTACTGCATGGGATACCGCTTCATGGCCTGCGAAGGATGGGAGCGGCAATACGATGTAATCGACTTTGATGCTGCCCGCTACCGCGCTGCCGTCGTTGGCGTCGATTTTTTTGTTATTGTTGTTAGCGGAGTTTTCAAATACGGCAAGACCTTTGCCCGTAATCATCGTTTGGCCGGTCAGGAACATATTCCAGCGCTTGCCTGCGTCTACGGAGCCGAGCTCTTTCGGCATGGAGCCGTCGTCGATCATTGTTCTAACCGCTTTCAAAACTTCAAGGAAGTTTTTACTTGTGTATGCATACTTATTATCCATTGTAAAAGGAGACGGCAAGCCCGCATTTTTCACCAAAATGCCGAGGTAGTCTCTGGATGCTACGCCCGCTGTTGCGAAAACGAAGCCGTAACGGGAAGTCGTTCCGTTTTCTTGCACGACGCCTTTTTTGATCGCCGCGCGGAACTCGTCGTAGGTCCAGCCTTCTTGCTGCACTTTTTTCCAATCGATGCCCGCTTCCTCAAGGAACTGCTTGTTGCCGCCGATCGCGTGAACTTCCATGTACGCTGGAAGACCGTATTGGCCGCCGTCCTTCTGCATGTAAGACAATGGCGCTTCGTCAAAATCAGCTAGCATTTCCGGTGTGAGCACATCCTTCATATCCATCACCATGCCCATTTGAGCATACTTGGAAATACCTTCGGAGTTAATAAAGGCCAAGTCCGGCGGGCTGCCCGCATTCACTTGCGTATCCAGCTTCTGAGTCATATCTTCCCAGCTGGCGGGTTCAATTTTTAAAGTCAGGTTTGGATATAGTTTGTTGAAGTCTGCTTCCATCTGCTTGAAATTTTCCTGGTACTTAGGGGAAACCGGCGGCAGCAAAGCCGTGATCGTGTCTTTCGCCCCGGAATCGGTTCCGGCTGAAGCGGACGGGCTAGTGCCAGGCGAGCTGCTCGGTCCCGCATTGTTGTTGCCGGACCCGCATGCGGACAATGCGCCTACGGACAGCATTAGTGCCAAAACAGTTGCAGCAAATCTTGTTTTTCTTTTCATTGCTGAGATCCTCCCTTAAGTTAAATTCTATATACTCTCATCTGGCCAAGCAATACTACATGACTTTGGTACAGACGCGTATAGCCTTTTTCAGGCTGCCACCGCATTCCAAAAGCACTTTCCGCGCTTCCTCCGAGCCGAGTCCTGACTTGATCATCATGATGGCCAGCTTGCAATCCATCCCGGCCTGACTCAGCACTTCCTCCGCAGCCGCCAAATCTGCTCCCGTCGAGGTCGTAATCATTCTAACGGCTCTTTCGTACAGCTTTTTATTGCTGGCTCTCATATCGACCATCAAATTGTTGTACGTCTTGCCCAGCTTCACCATTGTGCCCGTTGTCAGCATGTTGAGCACGAGCTTTTGCGCCGTGCCTGCCTTCATACGAGTGGAACCCGCGATGACCTCCGGCCCGACAACCGGAGCAATCGTAATGCCGCTTACCTCGCTCAGCCTCGTCTCTTTGTTGTTCACCACACAAATCGTCTGAGCGCCGATTTCCCCGGCTCTGCGCAGCCCTTCAATCACAAAGGCAGCGCTTCCACTTGCAGAAATGCCAATGACGGCATCCTTGTCTGTGACGCCAATCCGGTCGATAAGCGCCCGGCCTTCCACTCCATCGTCCTCGCAGCCTTCCACGGCAACTCTCAGCGCAATATCGCCACCGGCAATATGTCCCTGAATGAGCTTTGGGTCCGTTCCGAAGGTTGGCGGGCATTCCGAGGCATCCAGCACACCAAGCCTGCCTGAGGTTCCCGCGCCGATGTAAAACATTTTACCACCGCCGGACAATACACGATGAAGCGCTTCCACAGCTGCGGCGATTTGGGCCAGCTCCGCTGCAACCGCCGCCGGGACCGTCGCATCCTCCTGATTGATCAGCGCCAGCATTTGCTCCGTGGTCAGCTCATCAATCATGTCCGTACTGGCATTAATCCCCTCCGTCGTTAAGCTTGCAAGATAGTCATTCATAGTGATTCCCCTAACGTGATCATGGATCGGGCTCGCTTTTCTCCACTCCGCCCGTTTGATCGATTGATTCTGTTGTGTAGCTTAGCTTTATATTAAACTTTTTATTTCAGACGCGTCAATACATTTTGAAATAAAAATTTATATTGAAAATTATAATTGGCATTTTATATCAAGGAGTGAAGGAGGGGATTCGCTTTGAAGGGGGGAGAAGGCTGGAGAGGGTTTGCTTTGATGGTGTACCTTTATTGGTTTCTGGCGCCGCAATTTACTCTAGAACAACTGTTTCCGCACCTCTAGTTGTTTCTGGCATCACTATTTACTCTCAAACACCTGTTTTCGCACCTCTAGTTGTTTCTGACACCACTATTTACTCTCAAACACCCGTTTCCGCACCTCTAGTTGTTTCTGGCACCACTATTTACTTTCGAATACCCGTTTTCGCACCTCTAGTTGTTTCTGGCACCACTATTTACTTTCGAATACCCGTTTTCGCACCTCTAGTTGTTTCTGGCACCACTATCTACTTTCGAATACCCGTTTTCGCACCTCTAGTTGTTTCTGCCCACCACTATTTACTTTCGAATACCCATTTTTGCACCTCTAGTTGTTTCTGGCACCACTATTTGTTCTCGGGCATCATCCGTTTTCACTACGAAAAGCCGGAGTTATCCGCTTGGCTGAATGCTCACCCATTGGGGGGCAGCAGCATAGAATACAAAAAAAAATCAGCACCACACGATGCTGATTACGCCAGTTATCTACAACCAAAAATAACACGAAACAGGAGTGACTATAAACATGTCCTTTTTGCCCCCATTCGGACCGCCGTCGGGAGGACCTCCATTCGGGCCTCCGGGAGGACCTCCATTCGGACCAGGACCAGGTCCAGGCCCTACGCCCGGCCCTCCAGGCGGCCATCAGCAAATGGCGCCAACCTCGCCGCCGCCATCGTTTGTCCCTCAGCACCAATCTGCCTCACTGCTGACCGTCGATTCGGGCGGCATTCGCCGCTGCATGTTCCGCTTCACGTATATATGGCTTCATAACGGCAGCCAGTTCTGGTACTTTCCTATCTTTTTGGGACCGCACTCGATCGCCGGGTTTAGGTGGAACGGCTTTACGTGGCTGTATGTCGGCTTTGACCTTCGGTCGATCGAATCGTTTAGCTGCGTTTAAGGAATAACGATCTCTTTGTCTTTGCAAATATACTTGAACTTTGTATTGATTTTATCCGGCCCGTACTTTTTGACTTCCTTAGCGATGCGCGCATTTAGTTTTCTTACTCGCTTCGGAATGGGGACGCAAATATATCCGCCATCACAAGGGTCGTCGATTTCACAACATGAGCAACAGGAATGTTTTTTCGAAGAGGAAGAAGCCGCTCCGTTACGTCCGGATAACGCTAAAGCGCCTGCTCCTGCCTGGGCCAATACCGGAGCAACAGGATTGTTTTCGATGATGACCCTGCTTTGACTCGCGACGCCACACTGCGCAGCATTGATAAACGGGTTGCTTGCAGGGACAAACGGAAACATAATGTTTTGTGGATTGTTGTTATGGCCATCTCCTGGATTCGAAGGATCGTTGATCGTAAAGCTGTTCGAATCGTTGTTCAAAAAGCGGCCAAACAGAACATGCCCAGCTTCATGAGCAAGCAAATACGAATCGATCGCATCGTCGCTTAGGACGCAATGTCCGACAAGGCGGAAATTGTTCGTGTTGACGAAATTGTCAATATAAGGACCCGCATTGCCAACTGCGCCGGAGCTGAGTGTCGGCCCGCTCACATAGACCACATAAATCGCGATCGCATTGTTTGTTGCCGCTTTTGTTTGTGAGATCAAATTCACCACCCTTGGATCGGAGCTGCTCGGTACCGTACTAGCTACCAAAGTAACGTCGTCCCGAAAAATGATTTGCTGGGAAACAAAGTTAATGTTGCAGCTTACTCCGGGAAAAAATCCTGTGCTCCACACCTGAGTCGCTCTTGTAATATCCGCCGTTACTCGGGCGAGTCGCAGCTCCGGTGTATCACTTGATCTTGCCCCTCTGGTAAAAATGCTAATCACGTTAACAGTTGCCATAACCATCCGCCTCCTTGTAAAAGATAAGGGTTGTACAATTACAGGAGATGCAAAAGGTTACAAAACGGCTTGGACAAACTGCCGACAGAGCAGCTTTTTCATAAAAAAAGGCTTAACCGGAAGTAATGCCGGCTAAGCCTTTTTTCTCGTAAGTCTATTAAGCCAACTAGCATATGAGCTAGCCCCATCGTTTGACCTTTTCTATATCTATCTTCTTCTTTTGTTCGCAATAATCGTGTGGCTCTTGGACAAGTACTTTTTCACTTGCTGGTAATCGGCGCTGGCTACGCCTGCAAACAGCATGTCGATAATCGTAAGCATAGCGATGCGCGAGCCCATGGCGCCGCTGCGGATCGAAATTTCCGGCGTCGAGATGCTGAGCAGCGTGTCCGCCCGGTCCGATAGCTCGCTTTTGCTATACTTGGTAATCGCCACGATATGCGCTCCGCTCTTTTTCGCCATATCAAGCGAGTCCAAAATTTCAACCGTGTCGCCGGAATTGCTGACAAAGATAGCGACATCCTCTTTCGTAAGCAGAGTCGCAGCCGTAAGCTGGCTATGCCCGTCCACAAACGCATGACAAATCTTATTGATTCGCGTAAACTTTTGCTCCGCATCCTGCGCTACGAGTCCCGACGCGCCAATGCCGAAAAACATAATGCGCTTGCTCGTCCGAAGCGCCTGTACAGCACGCTCGACAGCCGACCGATCCAGCACGCTCAGCGTATCTTCAATCGATCTCATGTTGTTGCGGCTAATGTTGGAAATGATCGTTTGGAGCTCGTCGCCGGGCTGAATGTCCGTATACTGGTCCGCCGACTCTTCGTCCATGGAACCGAGCGAAGCGGAAATGCTGACGATGAAGCTGCGATAGCCGTTGTAGCCCATCGTTTTGCAAAAGCGCAAGACGGAGGCGTCGCTCGTTTTGCTAGCTTGTGCCAGACTTTTGATAGATAGATGCGGGATCTCTTCCTTATTGGCCAAAATGTACTCCGCGACCAGCCGCTCAACGGGCGTCAGACTGTCCTTGCGGTCCCGGATTTTGATCAAAACGTTATCGTTTATCGCCATGTGCCGCTCCCTGTCCGTTTCATATTTTTGCAACTAAATAGTATACGTATTAGGAACAAATTACAAGTAGTATTCCGATATGTTCCATTGCCTTATTTTACTCGTTTGAAAATTTATTTCAAAATATTTTTATCATAATGATTAATATACTGCAATTTTTATTGTTGGAAATAATCCTCCCATGCTATACTTGCATCACAAACGACTAACGCGGCAAAGGATGAGTGACATGGACAAAACGTTGAAAATCGCGATTATCGGAGCGGGCAGCACGTACACGCCTGAGTTGATGGAAGGCATTATCAAACGCAAAGACGCACTCCCGCTCAGCGAGCTGGCGCTAATGGATATAGACGAGAGGAAGCTGGATATCGTCGGCGGCCTATGCGAGCGAATGATCGAAGCGGCAGGCATGAGCACCAAAGTCGTTAAAACCGATCAGCTTGACAAAGCTTTAGCCGGAGCTGATTTTGTACTGGGCCAAATAAGGGTCGGCAAGCTTCCCGCACGGGTGCTCGATGAGCAAATCCCGCTCAAGTACGGTCTGATCGGGCAAGAAACTTGCGGAATCGGCGGCTTTTTCAAAGCGATGCGCACTATTCCCGTCATGCTGGACATCGCGAAGCGAATGGAAAAGCTTTGTCCCGATGCGTGGCTCATCAACTTCTCCAACCCTGCCGGAATAATTACGGAAGCGATTTTGAATCATACCCATGTGAAAATGCTCGGCCTGTGCAACGTTCCCTACAACATGTCCAAAAGCATTAAAGAGTCGATGGAGCTTCCAGACGCCGAGCTTACTTATGTCGGGCTCAACCATCTAAGCTGGATTACTGCTATCGAACAGGATGGGAAAGACCACTTGAAGACGGCGCTCGATAGGGGCTTGAACAGCGAAACGATGAAAAACATCCCGTCCAGCGGCTTCAGCAAAGAGCTCGTCCAGCTTGTCGGAGCGATCCCATCCTCTTATTTGGAATATTACTATTTTAAACATAAAAAGTTGAGCATTTTAAAAGAATCGGAGCTGTCACGCGGCGAAAAATGTATGCAAATCGAAGAAGAGCTGCTGGGCATCTACTCCGATGCGGAGCTGCATACGAAACCGGAGCTGCTCGCCTCGCGCGGCGGAGCCAACTACTCCGAGGTCGCCATCAGCCTCGTCGACGCCATCTATAACGACAAGCAGGAGAAGCACGTCATCAATCTGCTTAACCATGGCGCTCTGCCGTTTATGGAGGATAGCGACGCCGTTGAGGTAACGGCCATCATCGGGAAGAACGGCGCTGTTCCGGTTTCCGTCCCCGGCTTCGACAACCGCCATATCATCGACTATATGCGAATGGTAAAAGCGTACGAGCGCGAGACGGTGGCCGCAGCGGTCGACGGAAGCGAAGCGGCAGCTATGCGCGCTCTAATGATGAATCCTCTTGTCGGAGATTATCATACGGCGTATGCTTGCTTCCAAGAGATGAAAGAAGCGCACAAAAGCTATCTTCCCCAATTCAAATAAGGAGCTTAAACGGCTATGAGAGGTCAATATGTTATCGGAGTCGACGGCGGCAACAGCAAAACGGACTATTTTCTGTTTGATTTAAACGGAGAAAAGAAGGACCATATTCGCTCCGGCACTTGCAGCCACGAGCAATTTAAGGACGGGTATGAGGGCGCCTACCGCGAAATGAACGAAAACATTACGCTTATTTTATCGCGAAACGGGCTTGGCACGGAGCATATAGCGGCGGCGGCTTTCGGACTGGCGGGGGCGGATATTCCTTCGCAAAAGAAACGGTTGAACGAAGTGGTGGAGAGAATCGGCTTTACTCACTATGCGCTCGACAACGATTCCTTCCTCGGCATTAAGGCCGGGAGCAGTAAGGGCTGCGGAATCTGTTCCATCAACGGTTCCGGCGTCGTAACGGGGGGCATCTCTCCGAGCGGAAGAAGACTGCAAGTCGGCGGGGTCGGCAGCGAGCTGTCCGGCGACGAGGGCGGCGGCTACTATTTGGCGAGGCGCGTCATCCGGGCGATTTACGACAGCTTCTACCGTCTGGCGCCTGAGACCAACATGACGGATTCCGTCATGGGGCTGATTGGCGTTCAGAACAAAGAATCGTTTATGGAGCATGCCCTGGAAAGCATTCTTGCCCGCACTCTTCCCTATACCGAAATCGTAACGATTTTGCTTGAGGCTGCCGAAGAAGGCGATGCCGTCGCTTGGTCTATCGTCGACCATACCGCCAGACAGTTGGCTTATTCGACCGTAGGCTGTTTAAGTCATCTCGACTTTGACGATGAGCCGGTCGACATTGTGATGGCGGGGTCCGTTTGGGTAAAAGCGAAGTCTCCTGTCATGCGCGAACGATTCAAAGCGCTTGTCACGGAACTGACCGGACGAGAGTGCCGCTTCATTCTTCTTCAAGAGCCTCCAGCGGCAGGCGCCGTTCTATGGGCGCTGGAGCTGGCGCATAGCGGTATCGCAGGTTCCGGCCTTCGCCGCAAAGTCATTGAAGCAGTTCGTTAACGAAAAGCCCTTTCGTATCCACTATGGAGACGGGAGGGCTTTCATTTTTTTAAAAAGCAGCCCCGACTTCAAGTAATGTCTGTCTCAGGTTGTCTCTGCCCATACTTTTATTTACAATAGCCTATTATGCAGCATTGCAGAAGGAGGCTCTGTCATGGCCGATTCACGTATAGGCGATTTTAAAAAAGTGATCGAAAACTTGCCCGGCACGCCTTGGAAAAGAGAGGATTTGCTCATTCCAGAGCTTTTATTGGAGAGAGAAAAGGATTTGGAGCTTTATTACGCTCCATACGACTATGTCAATCCGGCCGCCAAAGTGATGATCGTCGGCATTACGCCAGGCTTTACCCAAATGTCGCTATCGATTCAAACGGCCAAGCAAGACCTCGCCTCCGCTTCCCCCTTGTCTGACATCGACCGCAGAGCCAAAATCGAAGCCAGCTTCGCCGGCTCTATGCGAGTTCATCTGATTGCCATGCTGAATGAGCTGGGCCTGCCCTCTATGCTTGGCCTAAGGGACAGCAGTGACCTTTTTGGACCCTACCGCGAGCTCATTCATACGACTTCCGTCATCCGCTACCCTTTATTTCGCAAGGGAGACAACTATACGGGCCATCAGCCCAAAATGCTCTCATCCGCTCTCATTCGTAAATATGCGATGACCGGCTTTGCGAATGAGCTTGCCGCTGTAAGCGACGCCGTCGTTATCCCGCTTGGCAAATCTGTAGCGGAGGTGCTTGGGGCCATCGCGTTGGAAGACGAACGGTTTCAAGACGGCGCCCTCCAACAACGCTGCCTGTTCGGGTTTCCTCATCCCTCCGGGGCGAACGGCCATCGCAAAAAACAGTTCGAAGCGCTTAAAGAGGAGCATCGGTCCACTCTATCTAAAATCCTCTTGAATTAAGTCCGCATTGATGCCAATCGCCGCCCGGCTGCCTTCGCCTGCGGCAATGACGGCTTGCGCGGGCGCAATCATCGACGCATCTCCTGCGGCATAAACGCCAACAACGCTGGAGCGCCCAAGCCGATCCGTCGCAATGCCGCCTTGCTCATTCAATACGCAGCCCAGCTCATTGCCGAACGGTGAGGCTTGCCTCCACGAAGGCGACACGAACCCTCCTCTACGCACGACCTCTTCACCACCGGCGAAGCGCACGGCGCGAAGCTGCCCTTCTTCGCCGAGCATATCCGTAATTTTTTTCTTGGTGACGACGATCCCTTTTTTCCAAAGCAGCTTCAGCTCGCTCATCGTCAAAGGCTCGGCTCCGTTCGTGCAAAGCATCAAGTCTTGGCTCCATTGATAAGCTAGACGAGTCAGCGGGAAAGCACCTGCCCCGTCCGCAATAATAATTAAGGGCCTGTCATGCATTTCCCAGCCGTCGCAGTACGGGCAACTAAATAGGCTGGTGCCATAGAAGGCTCCAAGGTTCGGAACTCGGGGCAGCGTCTCCTTGAGCCCCCCGGCCAAAAGAAGCTTGCGAGCCTGCACCGAAAAGCCTCCGCTTGTCGCCAAACGGAAGCCTCCTTCTTCCGCAGTAATCTCTTCGACCTTATCCCGTTTCAGCACAACGGACGGATAACTTTTAATATCCTGCCATGCCAGCTTTCTAAACTGCTCTGGAGTAACCCCGTCTCTTGTAATAAAGCCGTGCGTATGTTTCGTCACTGCGTTTCTTGGCTTGCTGTCATCAAACACAATGACGCTTCTCCTCGCTCTTCCAAGCAATAATGCCGCATTTAGCCCCGCCGGGCCGCCCCCGACGATCGCGCAATCCACTTTCATTCCGCTTCCACCTTCCGGGACTGCCCCAGCATAATGAAATCCCACTAGTTACCCCTTTATATATATCGCCAAAAGAACTCCATCATGCTTGAAACTAAACAGCATTGCGGAATGGGGCTACCTGCCAGCCTCTCGATTTTAATTATGCCGTGCTTTAAAAAAACGACGACCGTTCCCCGGTCAACACCCGGATCGCGGTCGTCGCATCATTTTATTTTACAATTGGATTGGGTTGACTACCCCCGTTACAATCCCCTTAACGTATCCTTATAGTTGCCGCATTTACAGTTGACTGAGAGTACGGAATCGCTTATCCTTACTATTTCGATTAGCTCATTACACTGCTCACAATGAGTAAATTCTACCTTTTGTTTTACTTTGAACTCCCCCAAAGCCGATTCCAATTTCTCAATTTTTTGCAGGATTGCTTTATCCACTTTATCTAGCCTCCATTTCAGAAAGAACTTTTCTTAAATCCTTGCCTTCAATTCTGGCTCGCTCAACAGCATCACGCAGTAATTGATACCGCTCAACATTGTTTAGTCCCGGAAGATTTCTGCCGGTTAAGCTGGCTGCTACTTCATCATATAACGAACCTGCTTCGAACGCAGTACCATTTCTAGTGGTTATCATATGACCAGCTTCATGCGCAACTACCGCCCTAGGTGTCATAGATTCGAATACAGAACTACTCGTTCTAGCATTAGCCTTAAATGCATTTGGTCCAATGAATACTTTATCCAACATATCAGAATATGACGACATATGAGAGCTAATAAGAAAATCATCTGGATTAAGCCCTAATTCCTTAACATGCTTTTCGATTTGTGCTCTTTGAGCATCTGTTAATGTTTCTGTATTACGGACACCACGACTCCCAAGTTCACGTAAGCCAAGATCACTTGCCGCATCGGCTTTCCTTGCGCTACCAATACCATCTATCACGTCATCGGCACGCTTTACAACATCAACGACAGTGTCCGCCTTCCGTACCCAAGGAACGAATGTTCCAGCTGCTGCAAGCCATCTCTCACCCGTGGACAACTTTTCGCCTGTAATAACATCACTGCCCATAATAGCTTCAGCAGCCGATTTAATATTGCCCACGATTGGCACAAAATCCAATCCAAATGAGAAACCTTTGGCTAGCCATCCTGCACCTTTTTTCTTCTCCTCGTATGGGGTGCTTTTATCCGTATAATTTGGACCACATGTGTTGGGATACTCCGCTAAGTAAGCCGTTTTCGGCGGATAACCACCCTTTTCCCTTAGCTTATCCAGTATCGCCTGCGGGGTAAGCATTGGATATCCGACCATAGTTATGCCTGCATTCTGGTTTTGTAAATTAGTAGGGTTTCCAATATAACTTGTGACACTTACGTAATCTATAGTGCTGCTTCCAAGCTCGGGAACGAGCTTAACAATTCCCGCTTCAGTATTGTTGTACCTCTCCATCGACTGATTTGCGAATGCCTGTACCGCTCTTATCTTTCTCTCCAATTCTGCCAATCGGCTACTCGTCCTGTTCATACGAGAACTAATTTGACGGCGTGACGAGATTGCATAATCGATATGGATATTGCCGAAGTCCCTCAAAACCGCAGTTGCCATAAAATCATAGTTTAAATAGAGCTTTTTATTATGTCATGCGCTCATATTACAGCTTCATAAAAAAAATCAGCGACCAGTACCGTTGAAATACCCGGTCGGATCGCTGCATCATTTAATCATCTAAATACTTAACATCCGCTTACAGCGGCCGCTCCAAAGTAAACCGCTCGCCCAGCTTCGCATAATCGTGGCCGGCCAAGCGGCTGACCGGACTTAGCAGCTCCGGATTGATTTTCCCTCTATCATACAGCGCTTCGTCAAGATGAAACCTCACTACTCTGCCAATCAGCAAGTCGCAGGAAGGCGCATCGTCCGTGCCGCCCAGCGGAATCGACCGCTCCAGCACACATTCCATTCGAATTCGCGCCTCAGCTATGCCCGGCACCGAGATGACATCGCTCGCCACAGCGGTTAGACCCGCAAGCTCCACTTCGCTAACTTCCGGCGGAACGGGAGCCGCCGTTGCATTGATTGCCTTAATATACGTTTCGTCGGCAATATGCACGACGAACTCTTCCCGGCTCTCCGCATGAGCCGCCGTATCCTTTTTTACACCGCTTTTGCGCTGAACGGATACGGACAGCAGAGGCGGATTGGCGGACACAATGTTGAAGAAGCTGAACGGAGCCGCATTAAGCACCCCTTCCTCCGACATCGTCGTCACAAGAGCAATGGGCCGTGGAATAACGCTTCCGATCAGAAGCTTATAGTTATCCTGCGTACTTTGGCTGGCCGGGTCGATGGCAATCATTCCGACTCTCCCCCAAACGTCCGGGCAAACCATTGTGCCGCAGCATCCGCTTCCGTCGAGGTCAACTGATGACCGAACCTCTCCCAATGAACTGCCACAGATGCTCCGGCGCCGGAAAGCAGTCCCTCCAAATCGTTTGTTTCGCCTGGCGTGCACATAGAGTCATTTTCGCCAGCCCCGATAAATACAGGCAGCCCCGTCATATCCGGCAGCTCTAGTCCGCGAATAGGAACCATAGGGTGATGCAAAACAGCGCCGCGAAGCGAATCCTTCTCGTGAAACAACAGGCTGGCCGCGATATTGGCCCCATTGGAATAACCTACAGCGACCACATTGCGGCGGTCAAAGCCGTATTCGGCCGAAGCGCTGTTCAAAAATTCGTTCAGCTCCCCCGTACGGAATACCAAATCTTCTAAATCGAATACGCCAGCCGCCAGTCGGCGGAAAAATCTCGGCATTCCGTTCTCCAGCACGTTGCCTCGAACGCTGAGGACGGAGGAGGACGGAGAGATTAAATTCGCGAGCGGGAGCAAATCCCGCTCCGTTCCCCCTGTGCCATGGAGCAGCAGCAGCACTGGCGCTTTATCGTCTGTACCCTTTTGAAAAATATGCTTCATCCTTACATCTCCTCCAATTCTCTTACGGTAAACGGGGTCAGCAAACGCTCAATTTCCTCGCGATGCTTCTCGTACCATTCCGGCAGCATGAGCTTCTCGCCCAAATGCTCCGGCTCTTCGTCGCGTGCAAATCCAGGTGGATCGGTCGCAATTTCAAACAAGATGCCGCCTTCCTCGCGGAAGTAGAGGGCATTAAAATATTGACGGTCCACAATCGGAGTCGGCTGATAACCGTTGCTGGCTACAAGACCTCTCCACAGTGCATGCTCCTCATCGTCTTTGGCTCTCCATGCAATATGATGCACAGTGCCTGCGCCGCCATGGCCGGGAGCCATTGCCGTAGCGTTCACTTCAATGACGTTGCCGATATCGCCAAACGACCGGTAGCGGACAAAACCAACATCCTCTCCCACTTTCGTGAGGCCCATTACATTTTCGAGCAGCTTTCCTGTCGATTCCGGCGCCGTACTAAACAATACCGCTCCGCCAAAGCCTTTAATCGCTTTATCTGTGGGAATTCCGCCAAAGCTCCACTCGCTAAGCGGCCCTTCCTCGCGAGCTACGATTTCCGCACGCAAGCCGTCCGGGTCGGCAAACTGCAAATACTGTTCGCCAAAACGCTCCGTTTCCTGCACTTCGACCCCTAATTTAGCCAGACGCTCCTGCCAGAACGAGTAAGCGCCAGCTGGAACAACATAAGTAGTAATGCCGACTTGACCTCCGCCGATTTTTCCTTTGCGCGAATCCTTCCACGGGAAAAAAGTGATGATCGTACCCGGACTTCCCGCTTGATCGCCGAAATAAAGATGGTACACTTCCGGAGCATCAAAGTTAATCGTTTTTTTCACAAGACGCAGCCCCAGAATGCCTGCGTAAAAATCTGAAGTTTGCTGCGGATCTCTTACAAATGCAGTAACGTGGTGAATGCCTGCCGTTTTCGTTGTCATGTTCATCTCTCCTCTATATTATCTTTAATTTAAGATATATGACCTGCAAAAGCAGTCCCGCTTACGATACTTCCTTCCCTGTTCACTATCTGTCTGAAGAGAAGAAGAAACTCTCTACTTAAAGGACTGCTGAGCGTATTTCCCGAGCTTTTTCAGCAGGTGGCTGGCCGCCCGCTTTTCTTCAGCCGTTAATCCTTCCGACGCTTGTTCAATAACGGTAGTATGCACCGGGAAAACGTCTTCTATAAACTTGCGGCCCGCTTCCGTCACTTCTGCGTAAATGAGACGGCGGTCTTCCGTGGAAGTTCGTCTGACGACCAGCCCCTTTTTCTCCAGCTTATCCACGACATAAGTAATGTTCCCGCTGCTCATCAGCACTTTGCCGCCAATTTGCTGCAGAGGCTGCGCTCCCTTATGGTAAAGCAGCTCCAATACGCCAAATTCCGTGCGGTTAAGTCCTTGCTTGCGGATGTCGCGGTCGGCATGTGCGTTGATCCATTGCGCAGCCCGGGACAAAGCGATATACAAATCCAATGCTTCATTGGAGGACTCTTCTTTTGTCATCGTCCCACATCCTTTTATTTTGAATTGCGTTATCTTAAATTTAAGATATCAGAATTTTTATGTCCTGTCAACAAGATGACCGCTACATTTTCCGAAAATTTTTCCGAAGTAGCAAATGCCCGCCTATTAAAAAACGCGTTCAGAGAACGTAAAACTCTCTGAACGCGCTGCCCCAAACTATCCGGTCAAAGTCGCTCCCCCGTCCGGCGACGAGTCCGGCTTCACTAAAGCGTGCTTCTCCCACGCCCGGCTTCGCCAGCGGAAGAAGAAGATGACCGCTCTCAGCCATTCGTCCGCCGCAATCGCAAGCCAAATGCCAATCAGCCCTAGCTCCAAATGGAACACAAACAAATAACCGAGCGACAAGCTCATGACCACCATGGAAAACATGCCGACCCAGAGCGGATACTTCGCATCGCCGGAAGCGCGCAACGCGTTGACCAGCACCAGATTGATCGTTCTGCCCGTCTCCAGCAGCAAGCTGAACAGCAGCACCTGCGCTCCAATTCTCAACACATCCGCATCATCCGTAAACATGCCGACCAATTGCTCGCGGAACAAAATGACGACAGCCACGACAACGAGCGTGCTGATGCTGGCCGACTGAACGCTTTTCCATACCCGTTTGTAGGCTTCTTCCGCTCTTCCCGCTCCAACGAAGCGGCCAACCAAAATGGAAGTACCGATCCCGACGGCAAGCGCGAACAAATAAATAAACATAGAAATGTTGGACGCGTATTGCTTTGCGGCGAGTGCCGCCTCTCCCAAATAGGTCGTGTAGAACAAAAAGACGATTTGGCAAAATTGATACATGACCTGCTCCAAAGCGGACGGAATGCCGATTTTTAATATTTGGCGAATATACTCTTTGGACAGATTTACATAGTAGCTTAACTTGATTCGAACCTCCATTACCCGGTACAGCAGCCAGAAAAAGACCACTACAGCAAGCAATCGACTCGCGATGGTCGAAATCGCTGCGCCTTCCACACCCATAGCCGGCATTCCGAAGTTGCCGAAAATAAGCGCATAGTTGCCGATAATATGCACCACGTTCATCCCAAGCGACACAAACATCGCTTCTTTCGTAAAGCCATGAACGCGAATAATAGCGGCAAGCGAGTTAATAATCGCCTGTAGGAAGATCGCACCTCCGACAATCGCCAAATAGCTTTGAGCGAACTCGTATACTTCCCCTTGAAGATTTAGCGTGCGCAGCAAGTAACTGTTGAATAGGACAAAACCTACGCTCAGCACGATACCGACGAGCAAATTGAGCGTGACGGCGAGCGCCGATATTTTGGCCGTCTCCAAAAATTTGCGCGAGCCGATATATTGGGCCACAACGATGGCGGCCCCGTTGCCGATCACCTCAAGCAGCAAAATCGCGATGTGCAAATATTGATTCGCCGCTCCTACGCCCGATACGGCATTGTCGGAAATGGCGCTCAGCATAAACGTATCCGCAATACCCATCATCATAAACAGCGATATTTCTAGAAAAATGGGCCATGTCAAATAAAACAGCTTTAAATCTTTGGCTTCTGTCTTGTCTCCCAACCCTATCACCTTCGTTTTTTGTCTATTGCCCCTAGTGTGAGCATGTTATCGTATCGTAGCACAAAACACATGTTCGCGCATTTGCAATAATTGGCGAAAATGCATGTGATTTTGCTCACCCGTTTCAAAATGAAACACCGCCCCAAAGCCGGGATCGGCTCTGAGACGGTGTCTCCATCCAAACCTTATTTCTGCGAAGCTGCCAGCTCCCAAATGAACGCAGTCGCTTTGGCCGCTTGTTCGCGCGTTACCGTATCTTTAGGCGCAAAGCTTAAACCGTTTGCTCCGCTTTTTCCAACCAGCACGCCCGCTTGCTGCATAAGCGCCGCCGCCTCTTTCGCATAGCCGCTAATAAGCGCCGCATCAACGAATGGCGCAGGAGCTTCGCCGCTTGGCAGCTCCAATTCTAACGCCTTCACGAAACGGGCAAGCATGACGGCCATCTGCTCTCTTGTCACTTTATTTTCCGGACGGAAATGGCCGCTGCCGTCTCCCTCCGCAATACCCAGCTTCGCAGCCCACTCTATCGCTTTTGCATAGTATTGACCGTCCATTACATCGGCAAAACGAGATCCTCCGGCTTCTTTGAGATCAGCTTTCGCGATGCGTGACAGCAGCAACGTAAAGTCGCCTCTGCTTAATTCCAGCTTCAACCCGAACTTTCCGTCGCCGATGCCGTTCATCACTCCCGCTTCCGCCAGAGCTTTAATTTCGTTCTCCGCGTAGCTGCCCGCTACATCCGAGAAAACAACCTCAGAATGGTCGGACCCGCTCTTAATTTCATAGACCGCTACTTTTCCGCCTACTTCAAATGCCGCTAGCAAAAGCGGATTTCCTGTCGGGCTGTCCGCAGCGGAAATAAATTCGAGGCCTTCTGGCGCCGTATCCGTATCGAGGTTCGGTTCGCCTTTTGCATCCTTAAACTGACGAGTATTCACATAGCTTGCAAAAGCCGGCTTCACCGGATTCGTCACATCGTACATCATAATGCCGCCAATGCGCTCCAAGCCTACAAAAGCGAATGTTTTGCCATCGATTACACCCGTTTTGACATCTTCCGGCTCCGGACCTTTTTTGGCGCTGCGGTCGTCCAGTTTAATTTTGCTGTTGCTTGTATTGAAATAGTCCGGCAATCTCTCCGCCGTTATTTTTTCAAAGTCGCTGCCGCTGTCATAGACCTGTTTCATCGACGACGCTTCATAAATGGAGAAGGAACGGCCCCCATACAAATAGATTCCGTCATTGCCCCGGTCCGATACCACTTCCACATCGTCAAAATCGGTTGTCCCTTGCAATAAAGCGTACGCTTTCGACGATGGATTCAGCTTGCCTTTCATATCCTTCACTTTGCTCGCATTGACCCGGTTCGGCCACTCCGTCGCATCGCCTTCGTTCGCCGTCAGCAAATACGTTTTGCCGTCCACCTCGTATGAAGCGATGCCATCCGGCATGTACGCGCCATAGAATGGCACATTCTCAAACTTGATTTTGCCGTCCTTGCGAAGATCGAGCGCATTGCGCGGGTCGCTGTAATCCTTGAGACCAAGCGACTTAACGGATAAAACTTGTCCTTTTTCAATATCGACTGTCGCCATCGCGTTGTTCTCTTGCAGCGCTACATACGCCGTTTTGCCGCCAGGCGCGATCGTAATATATTCCGGCTCCAAATCGTAAAGCGCATCCGCTTTAGTCCCTTTGCCCGTAATGATTCCGTCTTTATCCGACGCCCCGCGAATATGAACATCGTCGTCGATAACGGAAGGTTGGTCAAAATAAAGCTGCGACGACTTCCCGCTCGCCGTGTCTACAATCGTCACGCTGCCTTTTCCGTCTTCGCCCGGCACGCCTGTGCGCGGCTCCGCTTCATCCGCCGTCAGGACGTATCGTCCGTCCTCCGTTACCGTAATCATATCCGGTTGAATGCCGGCCGCATATTCCGCCACCAGCTTGCCCTCGTAATCCAGCGCCAAAATTTTGCCCGCTTTGTTTACGCCTTTTTCCTGCACCGCTAAGTAAACACGGTCGTTTTTTGTGCTGATGGCTACGCTTGTCAAATCGCCAAACACAAAACCGTTCGTTTCCGCGAGCTTCTGAACGAGCACCGTCGCTTCTTTTTTAAGCTCGCCCTTGCCCCCGTTCAGCCCTACAATATCAAGGCTTGGCGGGTTGCTTGAGCCGTTGACCAAATAAAACTTGCCGTTTTCTTTATTGTATTTAATAATTTCTGCAACTCCGCCATTCTCGTTATGCGTCCCGACGGAATAATAACCAATCTTATTAAGCTTATAAGAATCAGCGAAAGCGCCTTCGGCTATTCCACCCTCTGCCATAACAGCTCCTCCGCCAAGGATCGAACCTAGTGCTAATTGTGAAGCGATAACGGTGCTCCATGCTTTTTTCCCTATTTTCTTTTTCAAAACAAATCCTCTCCCTTGTCCGATTTCATAAACCAAGTGTAGAAACAAAATGTTTTCCGCATGTTAAGGGGATTATGAAGGTATTGTAAAACGGCGGCCGTTCCGCTATTCCCATCTTTTTGCAGAGGACGGCTTGACTGGCGCCTTGATTCCCGCTATGCTAAATGACAATCCAATCAATCATGACACAGCCATGATGGGAAAGAGTACTCGGGCAGGGCGAATGCCGTTAGCGAGCCGGCGACTGGTGAAAGGTCCGGCGCATACAGCCCCCGATGAATGGGTCCCATCGCTTCAAACCGAACCTCGGCCGTTGCGGCGCATAACGAGCAGTAGGCTTTGACGGCACTCCCCCGTTATCATGGGAGAAATGAGAGCGGCCGATTGGCCGAATTCGGGTGGTATCGCGGAGCAGCGCTTCGTCCCTTGCAAGCAATAGGGATGAGGCGTTTTTTTGTTGCCTCCAATTAGAAGCGCCCTAATTAAATAAAGAAAGAGGTCTATACGATGAGCAAACGAATTTTGTCAGGTATCAAGCCAAGCGGCGAGCTTAACATCGGCGGCTACGTTGGCGCGCTGCGCCAATTCGTCAAACTTCAAGAGGAGTTTGAAGGCTTTTTTTTCGTACCCGATTTGCACGCCATTACCGTACCGCAAGACCCTAAGGAGCTGAGAGAACGCTCGCGCCAAATCGCCGCCCTCTATATCGCGGCAGGAGTCGATCCCAAAAAGAACACGATTTTTGTGCAATCGCAAGTATCCGCTCACGCGGAAATGGGCTGGATTATGGAAACGCAGGCGCACTTCGGCGAGATGAGTCGCATGACGCAGTTTAAGGAAAAATCCGACGGCAAAGATGCCGTAAGCTCGGCCTTGTTTACGTATCCCGCATTGATGGCGGCCGATATTTTGCTTTACCAAGCTACGCATGTGCCTGTTGGCGAAGATCAAAAGCAGCATTTGGAGCTGACCCGCGACTTGGGCAATCGCTTCAACAGCCGTTTTGGCAAAACATTTACCATCCCAGAGCCCGTTATTCAAGAAGTGGGAGCGCGCGTCATGGGACTTGACGATCCTTCCAGCAAAATGAGCAAAAGCAACCCGAACAAAAGCAGCTACGTGCTGTTGATGGATACTCCGGCCGATATTCGCAAAAAGTTTTCCCGCGCTGTTACGGATTCCGATATGAGCGTCCGTTACGATTGGGAGGCAAAACCTGCGGTCAGCAATCTGATTGAAATCTACTCCGTTTTTGCAGACGAATCGATCGCTGACGTCGAAAGACGTTATGAGGGTCAAGGCTACGGTACGTTTAAGAAAGAACTCGCTGAGGTCGTTATCGCGAAGTTGGTACCTCTGCAGGAGCGGTATGAGGAATTGATAAATTCCGAAGAACTGGACCGCATTCTGAAAGAAGGAGCTTTGAAAGCAGCCGAGACCGCTAACAAGACGTTAAATGCGGCTAAAAGTGCAATGGGTTTGTTGACTTACTGAAGCTTGAATCGTAGAGGCGGGGATCATCCATAAATCGTATTGCGGATTGCGGCTGATTCCCTGTTTTTTTTGAGGCAAAACCTATTTAGGGTACAAAATACTGCCTTTCTTTTTGTCAAAACGGAATAATCTCCCCTTTCCATCCTCGTAATAGAAGTACTCCTCGTCATGACTGTTATATTGTGCTCCTGTCACATTATACGACATGATGTCGTCGACTTCCTCTTTTGAAAATGCAAATGACTGCGGTTCGGCTATCATCTTGTCGATTAACCAATCGCCGTCCTTTAGCAGCAGCTCCACTGTCACTCCATGGGAACTGACCTGTGGGTGAAGTACCCCGCCGTATGTTTTAAAAGCAATGACGGCTCCGCTTTCGCTCTCCTTGACGACTTTCAAGCTCGGCTCGTACATATTAATTGCAAACAGCAAATCTCGCGGCTCCAGCAGCCAGCCCGGATCGTTTTCTATGACCGTTTGCCAGCTCGCTATATTATTTTTTGTGTTATAGGCCAGCAATGCCGGCTTTATATCCTCAAATGTTGGCATGTAGGCAGGGTCGGGACTGTCCTCCACTTTTTCATATACGGCCGCTATTAAAGCCATTAACGTATTGGACTCTAGCTGATGCAAAATTTGCGCGTATTGGTTTTCAAATTTCGCTTCTTTCAGCCAGCTAGGCATTTCCTGACTCACAGCCTGCGGAGATGGTTCGGTCGTCGACAAGTGCGGTGACGGAGCGGCAGTCGCTGACATTGAGCCCGGTTTAGCCGTTGAATAAGCGGTCAAGCTCCCAGACTCAGCCGAGCCGCTTATCGTTGCAGCCTCACTTCCAGCTTGCTCCGTTGCCTTGCCTGCTCCGACTTGGCATCCAGACAATAAAGCTACAACGACTATGATCGCTGCCGCCGTCGATGTTTTGAACAGCAGCAGCTTTTTGGACTTTTTGGATTCCGGCATATTCGTCTCTACCAACCCCTTTTCCAAGTAGACGCGTCATGGAATTAAATGGTTGCGTTCGGGAGCCGTAGTTTTTTACCGTCTATGAGGATGGCATGATGCCGTATCGGTTGCTTAAGCTTTGCCGCTTCTCCACCATTTTCGGGTAGGGTATGCTCCTGCCCCAATAGCCATGCTCTGGCCGATTAACGGCATCGCGAGCCGAACGCCTCTGCGCTCGGCTTCTTTCGACACCCGTTCGGCTGGATCGTCCCAATCATGCAGCGCAAGCGTAAAGCTGCCCCAATGAATCGGCATCAACACATCGCCTCGCACATCCTCATGCGCCAGTACCGTCTCCTCCGGGAGCATATGAATAGCGGCCCATTTCTCGTCGTATTGTCCGCATTCCATCATCGTCAAATCAAACGGGCCGTACCTTTCGCCAATTTGTTTAAAGTGAGGGCCGTAGCCGCTGTCCCCGCTAAAAAACACTTTGGCTTCCCGCCCGTGGATGACCCATGAGCACCATAATGTGCTGTCTCTCGATGAAGTGCCTCTGCCCGAAAAATGTCTAGCGGGAGTGCAAGCCAGCTTGATTTCTCCGAGCTTCATTTCTCCCCACCAGTCCAGCTCCGTAATGCGCTCCTTCTCTACGCCCCATCTGATAAGATGATTTCCGACGCCTAGCGGAGCAATAAACCGGCCGACTTTAGGTTTCAGCGCTCTAATGGTGCCGTAGTCCAAATGGTCGTAATGGTCGTGAGAAATAAGCACATAATCAATCGTAGGCAATGCTTCCAATTCCATTGGCAGCTTCCGCCCGAACCGCTTGCCGCCTACAAACGGAAACGGCGACGGCGCTATGCCGAACATGGGGTCGATCAACAGCGTAAGCCCCTCCATTTGCAGCATGGCCGCCGAATGTCCGAACCAAATCAGCCTTGGATTAGACGGCGCTTGAAAGGAATCGGCATGAAGCGTTGCCGACGGCAGCGGGGCGGACGGCTTGCGGCTCGGACTTCCTTTTATAAACTCCCATGCGACCGGGAACATATCCTTTAGGTTTGTTGTCATCCGAGTCGGGACGGGATATTGAAATCGGGTTCCCGTATAATGAGGCAGCTTCAAAAACTCCTTGCGCTGGCTGACCGGCACCCTCCCGCCGAAAGACGGGACGAGCTTTTGAACAAGAAAAAAGACAAGGGCAAGCAGAACGATAGCTAAAATGACTGTGACCGCAACAACCATAATTTCTCCTCCGTCTATTGGGATGTCTCCAAAAAATGTTATTCTTGATTATTATTATCTCAATTTGATCGTAGAGGAGCAAATCGGCATGAATTCATCCGTTGTAATAGGCATCGATGGGGGCGGTACGCATACGCGAGTCATGGTTTGCGATTTGAAAGGCCAGGAGCTTGCCCGCTTAGATAGCAAAGAAGCCGCCTCTTTATATAAAGACCGAAACGCTGTGCAAAATGTAAGGCGAGCCATTGTAAATGCCTTGCAAATCGCAGGACGCGGAGTGGAGGACGTTCGTCATTTGGCCGCCGGAATTGCGGGGTACGATACCCCCGAAGACTTAAGCTGGGTAGCGGAGCTGACGAGTATTCCCGGACTTTCTTGTCCTCAAACTTTAGTGAACGATGCCATAGCCGCTCATGCGGGAGCATTACTCGGTAAGCCCGGCATTATCGCTATTTCCGGGACAGGCTCAATTATCGTCGGGGTGACAGAGTCGGGAAGGCAAATTCGCAACTACGATTTCCATCATTACGCTCTAAGCGCCGCCAGATCTATTGCCTATGAAGCGGTTTACGAGCTGCTCGCCGGGCATGGAGACGAATCGGATCGCGAGCTTGCTCAGTCGGCGCTCTCCCACTTTGATGCGGAGAGCGTATTGGATCTCGCCGAACAGGCCCGCCGCGGCTTCGGCGAGAACAAGCAGGATCGCGACCGGCATTTCGGCCGGTTTGCGCCAGCCGTTACGATCGCTGCGGAACGGGGCAGTTCGATCGCTAAGCTCGTCTGCAGCCGGGCGGTGGACGGGCTTGCAACAGGTATTGAAATCATCGCCTCCGCATTTGAAAGCGAGGAAGTGGATGTTGCTTTTATCGGGAGCGTCCTCTCCGGCCGGTATGTTTCTAGGGAACTTGCCGCGCGGTTAGCCGATGGCAAAAACAAACGTTACCGCGTACTGCCGCCGGGACTTGACCCCGTTGCAGGAGCGGTTCTGCTGGCCCTGAAAGGGGCAGGGGCTTCCGTGTCGGAGCTTACGCTCGTCACCCGCTGCAGCTGAAGCTTTTTTCCGGCATGCATTCGCCAGAAGGTAACACCAAAAACCACTAAATCGATCAATGGGCACCTTCCGAGACATTTAGTTGTGCCAAAAACCACTAAATCGATCAATAGGCACCTTGTGGGACATTAGTTGTGCCAAAAACCACTAAATCGATCAATGGGCACCTTCCGAGGCATTTAGTTGCGTCAAAAACTACTAAATCGATCAATGGGCACCTTCCGAGACATTTAGTTGTGCCAAAAACCACTAAATCGATCAATGGGCACCTTTCGAGACATTTAGTTACGCCAAAAACCACTAAATCGATCAATGGGCACCTTCCGAGACATTTAGTTGTGCCAAAAACCACTAAATCGCTCAATAGGCACCTTTTAGGGCATTTAGTTGCGCCAAAAACCACTAAATCGCTCAATGGGCACCTTCCGAGAAATTTAGTTGTGCCAAAAACCACTAAATCGATCAATGGGCACCTTCCGAGGCATTTAGTTGTGCTAAAAACCACTAAATCGATCAATGTGCACCTTTTGGGACATTTAGTTGTGCCAAAAACCACTAAATCGATCAATGTGCACCTTCCGAGGCATTTAGTTGTGCCAAAAACCACTAAATCGATCAATAAGCACCTTTCGAGGCATTTAGTTGCTCCAAAAACCACTAAATCGCTCAATAGGCACCTTTCAGGGCATTTAGTTGTGCCAAAAACCACTAAATCGATCAATAGGCACCTTGTGGGACATTAGTTGTGCCAAAAAACACTAAATCGATCAATGAGCACCTTCCGAGGCATCCAGTTGCCCTACGGACGAACAGCAAAAAACCAGCCGCTGCTCAACAAGCAGTGGCTGGTTTTTCTGTTCATCCACTATAAGAAAATAGCTCCCAAAATAGCGACCACGACAATTCCCGTTAAGCCTTGCACAAGCGTAGCCATCGTCTGCGCCCGGTAGGCCGTTTTTAAATTCATGCCTGAAAATTGCGAGACGACCCAGAAGTAAGAATCGTTGACATGGCTAACTGCCATCGCCCCTGAACCAATCGCCATTACGGTCAAAATTTGGCCGATCGGCACCGTACCCATCGTCTCCATTAATCCGAGCGAAGGCATAAGCGGCATCATAATCGTAGATGTAATAATAAGCGCGGCGGTCGAGCTGCCCTGAGCCGTCTTTAGCACAGCCGCAATTACAAACGCCAGCACAAGCGCTCCCACGCCGACCAAAGCCGTGTTCCCTTCCACAAGCGACTTCACGTAATCCGCAATAGGGGTAGCTTTAATGACGGCGCCAAGAGCACCGCCCGCCCCAGTTATCATTATAATTACGGCTGCATCCAACAGACCTTCGCCCATCAGCTTTGTTAAATGCTCTTCGTCTCGTTTAGGCAGCAGTGTAAAAATAGCGAGCAATACGCCGACAAACAGCGCGTTGACAGGAGCGCCAAGGAAAGTGAATAGCGTATAGGCAAAACCGCTCATCAACATTTCTTTATTTCCTTCGGCGTCTACTCCTATAGGGAAGCTTGCAATCGATCCCAGGGCAAGCAGCAGCAGCGGCACAAATATCGGCCCGAACGCAGCCCAAGCGGATGGCAGCTTTCCGAATTTCTTTTTGTATTCTTCAAACGTTTCCGTCGCTTCATCCAGTGTAGAAGGAAGCTTGCTGGCCGCTACGCGAGCCCAAATATGTCCCGCAAGAGCGACGGGAATCGAGACGATCATTCCGATTACGATGACCCAGAACAAACCGGAAGGACCAATTCCCACATTGGTGGCAGCCGCGATAGGTCCCGGTGTTGGAGGGACTAGCGTATGCGTCGCATATAGGCCCGTGGACAAAGCGACCGACAAAGTGACGACGCTGACGCCTGAACGTTTGGCCAACGATTTTTTGAGCGACGACAAGATGACATAGCCGGAATCGCAAAAGACGGGAATCGATACAATCCATCCGATAATAGACATCGCAATGGCGGGATGACGATCGCCGAGCAGCCGGAGAACCACTTCCGCCATTTTGATCGCAGCGCCGGTCTTCTCCAGCACTTTTCCGATAATGGTACCAAAAATGATCACAAGTCCTATGCTTGTTATAATACCGCCAAAGCCCGACGCAATCGTTGCCCCTATATCTTTGATAATGGGTATTTCTTGACCGGACAGCTCGCCGACCAAATTCGTCCCAAGCGCCAAAATATAGGTTGCCGATACAATGGACAAAAACGGGTGGAGCTTCCACTTCGCCGTCGCGTATACAATAAACAGAATACAAGCAAGCAATAATGCTAAAATGACAGGGCCTAACCCAATAACTTCTTGGCTCATTTCCGTTCCCATACAGATCCCCCTATAGGTTCATGATGCGTATCACTTGTTCGGCCGATTGTTCAAGCAGCTCTCCCGTCCGCTCCATCGCTTCTTCCAGCGCCATAGGGCGGTTGACGATACTGAATACGCCTGTCACCCCATGCTCGTAAAGCTGTTCAATGCCTTCCCCTATCGAGCCCGCCAGCAGAATAACGGGGACCCCGTAGTCTTTTGCCGTTTTGGCCACGCCAAACGGAGTTTTGCCCCGGATGGTCTGAGCATCGACGCGACCTTCGCCGCTAATAACCAAATCCGCGCTGCGGATCGCTTCCGCAAGCCCCGCAAACCGAGCAACGATTGAAACTCCCGACTCCAGCTTTCCTTGCAAAAAGGCCAATATGCCGCCAGCCAAGCCCCCCGCCGCCCCCGTGCCGGGAACGTCATGAATCGCCACGCCCAGCGTTCTTTCAATGACATTTGCAAAATGGGTCAAGCCTTGATCCAGTTGCTCCACCATTTCAGGAGTGGCCCCTTTCTGAGGGCCAAAGACGGCAGAAGCTCCCTTCTCCCCGACAAAGGGATTGTCCACATCACATGCGATCATAAATTCGCTTTCCAAAATGCGAGCATCCAGGCGATCGATCCGGATCGTTTCAAGCTCATGCAGCTGTCCTCCGCCAAAACCGATTTCGCCGCCAGCCCGATTCAAAAGCTGGACTCCTAACGCCTGAAGCATACCCGCTCCGCCATCGTTGGTTGCGCTTCCGCCCAAAGCGAGAATAAACTGCCTGCACCCTTGGTCCAGCGCCGCTCGAATAAGCTCGCCAAAACCATAAGTCGTCGTATGAAGCGGATTGCGCTCATCGCTCTCGATTAAATAAAGTCCGGATGACATCGCCATTTCGATAATGCAGGTTGTGCCGTTTCCCAAAATGCCGAAGCCCGATTCCGTCTTTTTCCCCAAAGGGCCAAGTACCGAATGACGAACAAATTTGCCCCCTGTCGCGCTAATAAGGCAATCCATCGTTCCTTCCCCGCCGTCTGCCATAGGAATGACTTTCGTTTCGATTTCAGGAAACGCCCGCTTAATGCCTCTTTCAATTGCTCTTCCCGCTTCCTGCGCGGTCAAGCTCCCTTTAAAAGAATCCGGCGCAATGACAATGTTCATCGTTTTATCCTCCTAAAGGCAACAACCTTTCGTTTCTTCAACCGTATAAGCTGATGCTTCCTTCCGTTGTGATAATTCTCATTATAGAAGAGCGTACACGTCTTAAACTATATATAAAAAGCACAAGAAAACGCTTAATATAAAGCGCTTTCTTGTGCAAAATAAACAATGACATCCCTTTTTTATTCCTTAGATTCACGCAGCCGATACAACATTAAGCCCAATTGAATGCGGAGAGCTTGGCGAAATTCCCGCGGATCTTCGCCGCAATAATCGGCCACGCGCTCCAATCGATATAACAGAGTGTTGCGATGAATGCCCATCGCGCCTGCCGCTGAATTAGCGTTCATATTATGGTCGTAAAAGGTTTGCAGCGTATCCAGCATATGAGCATGATCCACCAGTTCCCCAAGCACCTGCGAAATAAGCTGCCTTGCCGTCCCTTCCGTTACCTCGGACAAAATAAGCTCCAGCGCGGAATCTTCAATATGAAGAGCCGTTCCGGCGATATACTCCTTGCGGGCAATTTCGAGCAGCTTGACCGTTTCATCATACGACTCCCTAATATCGCCGATATCGCGGCAGGGACGCCCAACCGCTATATGCGAATCGGCTTGGAACCTTTCCCGCAGGAGCTGCCTGAGGCTCTCGGCCGCTGCGAGCAGCGCTTTTTTGGCATGGCGGTTAGTTTTATAGGTTGAAGAGTCGGCTAAAATCATCCATCTCCCGCGACCAAGCTGAGCGATCAACGTCTCCTTTGGGTTCGGAAACAAGGCCGAAACTTCTTTGAACTTAAGCTCATACTCCTTCGCCTCATCCAGCGCGCTCATCTGCAACAACAGAATAACTCGGGGCAACCGCAAATCGAGGCCAAGCAGCTCTCCCCGGTTATACAGCCCTTCCTTAGCCGCGCGATCCATAGCTGAGCTCGATATTAACTCTTGAACCAAATACATTTTGGAGCGCTCTTTGAGCTCCACCTGCTCGGACAAATAAGATTGCTGGAGCAGCAGCTCCGTCATCATTCGTACAGCGCGGCCAAAGGGCACCACTTCCGCCTCACGGCCCGTTATGCCGATGACCCCCGCAATTTCGTTATGAAAATAAATCGGCATGTTGATGCCGGGTTTGCTCCCGGCGAAACTCACCGCGCCCTCCTCCGAAATCATGATTTCTTCGCCGCGCCGCACCACTTCGGCCGCTCCTTCATGCAGCATGCCGATTCTAAGCGGGTCGCTGGAGCTAATAATGATGCCATGCTTATCCATCACGTTCATATTCAACTGGGTTAGTTCTTTTGTTTTTTTGACGATTAAATCCGCCACTTTTTTCGTTATCCGCATACGAACCTCCGGCCAGGCAAACCGATTTTTAATGAAACGCATATGACGCGTCCACCTAAATCGTAGAGCCCCCTAAACCAAAAGTAAAGGTCCAAATCCTCTTATGCGGAAAAGAAAAAGCCGTCCGGGGACGTATAAGATGTCCTCAAGACGGCCCCTCTGGCCCTATCTAAGTGCTGTTTATTCCCCACGTCTATCGGCATATACCGCCATCGCATCGCGCATAAACGCAGCTAGGCCGTCGCCGAATTTATCGATATTTTTTGTAAAACGCTCATCGTCCACATACATTTGTCCAAGGCCTTTGAACGCCTCGGGCGAATAGGTCCCCATCCGGTTCAAAAAGGTGAACCATTCGCCGATAGCCTCCTGCGCCTCATCCGAAGCCGGATCCACTTGAATCAAGCTCGCTAGCTTGCGGTAGATTTGGTTCATCTCATCTTGCAGTTCACCCATACCCCCGTTCTGTTTGACCTCATCCAGCTTGGCATTCGATTGATCGATCAGCTTGTCGCCCCAGCGCTCGCGCGCTTCTTTCTCGTAAGGATTTGTACTGAAGTCGAATCCTTGAAATTTTTCCTGACTGCTCATCTCTACCTCTCCTTTTGCGTTTCGAATCGTTTTCTCCACCGTCAGAAGCAGCTTATCCAATTGAATTCGTTTTTCCCGCAGCATTTGCTCATGAAGGTAAAGCGCCTCCAGCCGGTCGAATTCCGGGCTCGTCACGATTTGTTTTATTTGCTTCAAGGGAAACCCGAGCTCGCGGAAAAATAAAATTTGCTGCAGCAGCTCCAAGTTTTTGTCCGAATACAGCCGGTAACCGGAGTCTGTCGTCTGATCGGGAATGAGCAATCCTATTTCATCGTAATGATGCAGCGTGCGCACGCTGATCCCCACCAAATCCGCAACCTCTTTTACTTTCATCGAGCTTTCGCCTCCCTATATCCATAACTTTAAAGTATCACGCAACGTGAGAGTCAATCCTTATTATCGTCTAATTTTTCAAAAGCGGAATCTAGCAAAAAATGCGTCCGCCCCTCTCCATCCACCCAAGCCAATCCTTCAACCCGCATATACAATATACTAGCTTGAAAATACGATTCTAACGGAGGGATTTACTCTTGTCCATTCAAAAGCAAGTCAAAGACGTCTTGAAATCGAAAGAAGTATCCCAGTTCATTGTCGAATACGAAAATGGAAGCTCTAAACAATATTTGCTGGACGGGAAAAAAAGCGAAAAGTCGGTCATTAAAAGTCTAATTAAATCCATCGACTGGAAGGATGTAGCTGAAGTCCAATTTGTTCTTGCCGATGATGAGGACGACGATGAGGAGGATATAGCGGACGAAAATATAGAGGACGCTGGCGACTTCGAGGACGATGATGAGGAAGATGAGGAATTCGAGGACGATGAGGACGAAGACGACGATTTCGAAGTCGATGAGGACGACGACAATTAATTATTCTTAAAAAAGGAACGTTGCAGGGCAACCTCACTTGCGGAGCTTGCTTTTGCCCAAATGCGCCTTTTTGCGTTTTAGGCTGTTTCATGAACGATTGGAACGCCAATGAGCTGCTGCAAGGGCCGACCGTCTTTGCAGCAGTGTAATCGTATGATTTAAGACGACCTATTATGAGACGAGCCTCTATTGAGGCCGAAATTAAACCGCTTTTGCAAACGAAAGCCTATCCCAAAAGCCAGACGAAAAAAAGCAAAAATCCTGCCCAAGGGCAGGATTTTTGCTTTCCAAATAAAAGAATGGGCCTTCCTTAACGTTTATTGCCCCCATACCTCCAAAATTTGTCCGGCGACATGGTTCCAAGTAAAGTTTTGCTCCACCAACTGCCGTCCGTGCAAGCCCATTTCACGGGCATTGCCGACATTGGCAAGCATGCTGTTTAAGTGGGAGGCATACTCCGCAGGGTCCTCCGGATTTTGAATGACAACTCCGTTGTTGTTGCGAATGACTTCGGGGTTGCCCCCGCGTGCCGTCGTAATGAGAGGAAGCCCTGCGGCCATCGCCTCGTAATGCACCCTCGCCAGCGGCTCTTCCCAAATCGAAGTGCAGACGAACACATCCGCCGCGCAAAACCATTTATGCACTTCGCTCGCTTGGACATAACCCGTCGTCACGACCTGTATCGGCGACTTTTCCGCAAGCGCCCGCAAATAAGCGATATAGTCGCTCACCCGGTCGTCGCTGTACCAGGCCGCGCCCACTACAACAAGTACGGCATCGGAATGCTTCACTTGCGACATGGCGCGCACCAGCACATGGGGGCCTTTGTTGCGGGAAAGCCGCCCCACAAACAAAATAATCTTTTTATTGCCGAGGCCATGCTGGGATCGGATGCTTTCGCGGTCTCTTAGGGCTGCCTGCGATTGCTTCCATGGAGCGAACTTAGCGAGGTCGACACCGGAATATATCGTTCGGATTTTCGACTCCGCCTGCGGATAGTCCTTGCAGATGGCCGCTCCGATATAGTTGCTGATGGTGACGATCGTATCCACTCGCTCCACAACGGCGTCTCCCTCTTCTCTGCTGAGCTTAAGAGGATTAAACATGTCGTTGTGCATGCTGAGCACGATTCGGGCATCCGGCTTCACCGCAGCGACGGGAAGCACCATTCTTGGCCGATTAAAGATGTGAATGAGATCGTACTGCTCGCCGTTCGATTCCAGATAAGGAATGACGTTGCCCATATAAATATCAAGCACGCCGCTCGATTCAAACCGCAAATATCGAATGCCGTTTACCGTTTCGTCGTTGCTCAGCTCGGGATCGGATCGCCCGATTATCGTTATTTTATGGCGCTCCCTCAGCAGACCCGATACGCCGCCGATATAGGTTTGGATCGCGCCTCCGCGAATATTGGGCACCGGAAGCTTTTCCGTACATATCATTAATATATTCATAGGCTATTCTCCCTTGCCGTTGCCCTGTTTCGATAGGCAGAAATAAAAGCATTGCCGCTGCCCGGCTTTGTTCCCGAGGAGGCGAGCCTCCCTTTGCCGAGGCGTTCATGTGGCTTAAGCGGGACAAATCTGCTCTTAGGCGCGCCTTTTACTGGAGAAACTAATTTTTTTGCGTCCTTTTGAGGCGGCTTTGCCTTCCACTTATGAACAGCCTCCAGCGCTGGCAACTTAAGCTGCTGCCTTGCCGCTTTTGATCCGCTTTCGCCCGGCGGCTTCACCGCTGCCGATTTTTTGGATTCCTGCTGCCTTGCCCTTTTTTTGGCATCCTTTTGCTTTGCCTCTTTTTCTTTTCTGTATTCCTTCAGTCTCCGTTCCTTTTCCTTGCTCAACTTCCGAGAATCTTTTGGCTTGATCGCTCTCAGCTTTTTGGCTTCCTCCGCCTTCGCCGCTTTCTTTTTCTTGCCCAATTTCGGCTTAACGGCGCCCATCCTCCTGTTTTCTATAGGCAGAAGCAAAGCGGGACGGGCTTTCTTACGCTCCACAGGCACTTTTTGCACTTTTTTCTTTTCTTTCTTGAGTTTCTCTGTGTTCTTCTTGGACTCGTATTCGACGCCCGGTCCTGGAATAATAACGGCTTTGCCGTCGGGATTGACGACGAGACGAATAACCTTTTTGCCTTTTCTGACCGTATCTTGCTCGCCGGTATCCGATCGGCCGGTGCCCGGAACGGCCTGCCCTCTCTTCGCGTAATCGCGGTAAGAGTATGGCCCCCGTACAACTTCTTCCGCTTCCGGATAGTCTCCGGCTGGATAGTTGGCTTTGTCCTTTTCAAGCTCCTTCAACACTTCCCACTTGTTCGCCTCCGTCGCAACGACCCGGTCCAATATGGCGCCAAGCTCCGTATTCATAAATTCTACGGGATGAAATACCACTTCTTTTACATGCTTATAAAATTCGTTCGGAAATGCCATATCGATCCACAACAGCTCGAACGTCTCTTGATCGAGCGGATTCGCCCGGTGGTAAGCGTCAATAACGCCGCGGATCCAGGCCAAATCCCATGCTCCCATGTCGTCCATGGTGCTTGTAATGATTTTCCTCAAATCTCGAATCGGAATATCAAATGCGACGCCGTCCAGATCGATGACCCAAATGCCGCCCGGCCCCATCTGGCCGTTAGACCAGCCGTAATCCTGGTGGGCGAGCCCCCAGTGCGCCTCTCCCTTACGGATCATTTTCGAATAAGCGGACGCTTGAAATCGGGTAAAAATGTCTTTCGCCTGAGTCTCGAACATATCGAGAACGGACAATAACTGAGGGCTGGCGGCCGTTTCCGGGTAGACGGAGGCAATATGCCGGAACCAACCGATTTTGGCCATTATTTTTTGATACTGGCCCTCCCATTTAAAAATCCGGGTCGATTTCCCCGCATCCAGCGGAGGCACATAGCCTTTCGACCATTTGTGAAACTCCCCAAGACCGTGGCATAGCGTCATCGCTCCATCGAGATCGATTTTGGCTACCGGAGTGAGCGTATCGATCCAGTCCGTTACAATCCACAGCTTGCCGCCTGCCACAACGGAATTGCGGCCGTCATGAGTAGGGATAATTCCGGGCACGCGAGCGCCATTCTCGACGACATATTGCTGCGCTCCCACACTAAACAAGCTCCGCTGCGGCGTCCGGTGCAGCACTTTCAGGCTGCGGGGGCCTTTGTTCGTTTCGATGCGCCAAATGGCCCCGCCTTTATCCGGCTTTGAAGTAATAAGCGTCATTCCGCTCACGCTCATGTCATAGGACTTGCACACTTGATGAGCAAGCTGTTCCAGCTCTGGCGGAACGTATTGCTCTAAATTTAAACCAGACTCCTCTTCCTCCAGCATGTTATCCCAAGGGACAATTTGATATTGTTCCAAATAAGCAACCTCCACTCATGTGTAGCCAATATTATGAAGTTCTATTATTTATATGTGTGCTAGAAAAGCATGGATAGGGATAGGAGTGGAGATTTGCTGAAGGGCGGGCGGTTTGGGTGCGGACAGGCGCTGAGGGACAGGCGCTGAGGGACAACCGCCGCTTGACCATTTGGACTTTTCCATAAAAAAAGCTTCTTCCGCCCAAGGATGACCCGTCGGTCATTCCGGCAAAAGAAGCCTATCGTTAGCGAGACTCGCCCTCTTCCTCAAAAAAATCTCCCCGGCGCAAGCCGTCTACAAAACGCTGGAGCCATTCGTAATATTTTTTGGCATGACGCAGCTTATGCAAATCTTGCAGCGCCAGCCTCCGCTCCTCTTCTCCAGTCCCTTCGCTAAGAACAAGCTCCGCCAGCTCCGGGCACGATTCCTCAATCGCTTCCGTCATGACGTCGATTTCCCTCTGCAGCTTATGGGAAAAAAACTTTTGAAAAGCTTGAAAAAAGTCTCCTTCCGCAGCATACCTCTCCTTCCGGTCCTGCTTCTCCCCAAGCTTATGTACCATTTGGGATTCCACAAGCGATCGAACCGCATAGCTCATGTTGCTTTTGCTCATGTTCATTTTTGTTTTCATTTCGTCGAGCGTCATCGGCTCGTTTTCAAAAAACATAACGCCGTACAGCTGCCCGGAAGAGCGTGTCACCCCATACAAATCCATGGTGTCCGCTATCGCTTCGATCATTTTATTCCGAATGGCCTCGCGTGTCTCCTCCGCCGTGTCCCGGCTTGATGGCTGCATCATGCCCGTTTTCCCCTCGCTTGTCTTATATTCCGTCCTATTTGTTCAAATATTTTTGAATGAGTATCTCTATTATATCAAAGAAAATCTGCGTGAAGGGGAAATTAGCAAAATTAGCAAAGAAAATCCCTTTCACAATAACTTAACGTGGAGATTACCGTCGCTTGACACTTCATCACAAAATTGAATGTACAATTATTTTTGAACAGACAAGCCAAAGCAAGAAAAAAGGAGGTAATAACTTGTAAATTAAATGATTTTTGAATTGATGACCAAAATAAAACCATTTTAGAATAGGAGACTACATCCATGAAAAAGAAGTGGGCTTGGAAAACAACGCTGATTCTTGCTGCAATAGCGGTTATGATAACGGGCTGCGGCGGCAAAACGGCGAACAAATCGGACCCGGCAAGCGGAACTGCGGGCTCTCCGCCCCCAGCGGAGCAAGCTTCCGGAGAAATTAACGTCTACACCTCTATTGAAGAAGAGCATGTCAAATTGTATCTGGAATCGTTCCACGCCAAATACCCGGATGTCAAAGTCAACATCGTGCGTGATGCAACCGGCATTATGACGGCCAAGCTCATTGCCGAAAAGGACAATCCGCAAGCCGACGTCGTCTGGGGCCTTGCCGCTACAAGCTTGCTCGTGATGGATGACATGAACATGCTTGAAGGCTACTCCCCAGCCGGTGTAGATCGTGTACTCCCTGAGTTCAAAGACAGTGCGAACCCGCCTAAGTGGGTCGGCATCGACATTTGGGAAACGGCGATTATCGCCAATAAAGTTGAGCTGGAAAAACGCAACCTGCCTATCCCGCAGTCTTTTGAGGATCTTGCAAAGCCGGAGTATAAAGGACTGATCGCTATGCCTCATCCCGCCTCTTCCGGCACGGGTTACTTGACGGTCAATGCGCTGCTCCAGCTTTACAAGGATGGAGCTTGGTCCTACATGGACAAGCTTCACGACAATATGATGGTCTACACGCATTCCGGCTCGAAGCCGGCCAAGATGGCCGCATCCGGCGAAGTTCCAATCGGCATTTCCTACGGCTTCAGCGGTATTCAGCAGAAACAAAAAGGCGCTCCGGTAGAAGTGATTTTCCCGAAGGAAGGTTCCGGTTGGGAACTGGAGGCGAACGCACTTGTCAAAAAAGGCGAAATCAAGCCGGCGGCCAAGCTGTTTCTGGACTGGGCGATCAGCGACGAGCCTATGAAGGAATATAACAAAAACTACGCGATTTTGAGCATTAAGCAAGAAGGCGCTACTATCCCTGAAGGATACGCTAAGGACCCGGTATCTCAGCTTGCCAAAATCGATTTGTATCAAGCGGCAAGAGACCGCGAGTCCGTACTGGCGGAGTGGGAAACGAAATACGGTGCCAAAACGGAGCCGAAACAATAAGGATCAGCCGGGAGGAGAATCGGATTGAACAAAGGATATCTGTCGCTGCGCCAGCTGTCCAAGCGGTTCGGCAAACAAACCGCGCTTCAGGATATTGAGCTGGATATTTATAAACATGAATTCATTTGTCTATTGGGACCGAGCGGCTGCGGCAAAACGACGCTGCTGCGCATCATCGCGGGTCTCGAAAAAACGGATCAAGGCACGCTTTCCATCGGAGGCAGGGATATTACGTCCCTGCCAGCCGGGAAGCGAAACTTCGGCATGATGTTCCAATCGTATGCTCTGTTTCCGAATTTGACGATTAGCGAAAACATCGCATACGGCCTCAAAAACCGGATGACGAAGGGCCAGATGCTCGACCGCGTGGATGAAATGCTGGATCTGGTTGAGCTCAGCGAGCAGCGAAACAAAGTGCCCTCTCAGTTGTCCGGCGGGCAGCAGCAGCGGGTTGCGCTGGCGAGAGCTCTTGCCATCTCTCCCGATTGCCTGCTGCTGGACGAGCCGTTGTCGGCTCTTGATGCCAAAGTACGCGTGAAGCTGCGCAATGAAATCCGCCGCCTGCATGAGCAATTCGGCATGACGACGATTATGGTGACGCATGATCAAGAGGAAGCTCTGACGATGGCCGACCGGATTGCGGTAATGAACCACTCCCGCATGGTGCAGGTAGGATCGCCGATCGACGTTTACGACCGTCCAGCCACCCCTTTTGTAGCCGACTTCATTGGCGCCGTCAGCTTTATTCAAAATCATCAGCGCCATGCCCGTGACGGCATAACAGCCATTCGCCCCGAGCATGTGAAGCTGGTGCGCGAGGAAACGAGAGGCAGCCTGCAAGGCTTCGTGCGGGAGCTGGAATATCGCGGAACGCATTACCGCCTGACGGCGGACATTGCGGGCAGACTGGGCCAATCGATTACCATCGATGTCCCGGCGGCAGATATGGGCGCATTTCAAGTCCGGCTGAACGGAATTGTCCGGTTCATCCTGCCGGACGAGCATATGATTACATTTGACCGCATCGCCGAATCCGCGGTCGGTTAAGGAGAGAAAACATGATGGTCGACTTGTTGAAACGGCTTAAGCCTGAGGGAGGCGGCTGGAGCCAAAACGCCATGATTCTTGTCATGACGATGGCGCTGGCGGTTTCTATTCTCCTCCCCCTTGGGGAACTGGTCGGGAAGGCCGTTACGGACCAAGAGGGCCATTTTATCGGACTCCAACATTTTATCCGCTACTTCTCGACGCCTGCGCTTGTTGCATCGCTATGGAATTCCATCTACGTATCCGCGATCACAACCGTCATCTCCGTTACTTTCGGTTTTGGCGTCGCCTTTGCGCTGGAGAGAAGCGGCATACGCGGCAAATGGTTCTTCCGCGCTGTCATGCTGCTTCCGCTGTTCGCCCCCTCCATGCTGCACGGCTTGTCGCTCATTTACTTGTTCGGCAACCAGGGGCTGATCTCGACCGGCTTTTTTGGAGTGCTGCCCGAATTTCGAATCGATCTGTACGGGCCGACGGGCATCGTTATGGCGGAAGTGCTTTATACGTTCCCTCAAGCTTTTCTAATGATGTCCATCGCCCTTGCCGGAGCGGACTTTCGCTTGTACGAGGCTGCGGATACGCTTGGCGCTTCCAAGTGGCGCACGTTCTGGACCGTCACGGTGCCGAGCGTCAAATTCGCGCTCATCAGTGCCATTTTGGTCTGTTTTGTGCTCACGTTCACCGACTTCGGCGCTCCAAAAGTAGTAGGCGGACAGTTTAACGTCCTGGCTACCGATTTGTACAAGCAAGTTATTGGTCAGCAAAATATGGGGCTTGGGTCGGCCGTAGGGGTGCTTCTGCTTATACCGGCTGTCCTTTCCTTCGCGGCGGACCGAATATTCCAGAAAAAACAAAGCGGATGGATCAGCTCCAAGTCGACCCCTTACCGCATTGCAAACCGCAAGCTGCGGGACACCTTGCTGTTTCTGCTTTGCTCCACGGTTGCAGCGGTCATCCTTGGCATTATTCTCGTTGCGATCTACGGCTCTTTGGTTCAAGTTTGGCCTTACAACTTCTCGATCTCGCTTGCCCATTACGAAGGCTTCTTGGAGAAGGGCGGTCCTTTTGCCAATAGCCTCGTCATTGCGCTTGGATCGGCGGTGATCGGGACGGCGCTCACGTTTGTTTTCGCTTACCTGATCGAAAAATCTCGCGGTTACGCACTGCTGCGCCAAGCGGGCTACTTCCTGTCCATGCTGCCGATGGCGCTGCCGGGTCTGGTGCTAGGCCTCATCTACGTCTTTTATTTTAATAATCCGAACGGGCCCCTCCATGGGCTGTACGGTACGATTTGGATTTTGTTCCTATGCAATATCGTCCACTTTTATTCTGTTTCCTTTCTAACGATGACATCGGCGCTCAAAAAGCTGGACAACGAATTCGAAGCGGCATCCGAGTCGATGAACGTCCCTTGGTACCGAACGTTGCTGAAGGTCACGCTGCCGCTTTCGTTCCCGGCGCTGCTAGAAGTGTTTGTCTACTACTTCATCAACAGTATGGTAACCGTATCGGCGATTATCTTTTTGTACGCGCCGGACTTGAAGCCTGCTGCCGTTGCGATCGTCAATATGGAGGATTCCGGCGAAATTGCGCCGGCTGCCGCCATGTCTACTTTAATCATTGCAACGAATTTGCTGCTTCGTTCAGCCGTCATGTGGGTCACCCGCAGACAGCGCAAAAAAGCGGAGGCCTATTTGGCCAAAAAAGAAGACTAACCCTCTATAGTCACTGGCAGGAGAGATGGATATGCCCGAGTTACTTGTGAACGAACATCGTTATCCAATCAAAGGAATTTTGTTTGATAAAGACGGGACGCTGCTCGACTTCATCGGCTTATGGGGTCCGTGGAGCGAATCGGTATATCGGCGCTTCTCGTGCCGTATGCCAGCTCCGATCCCGCCGCTGTCCCAGCTTTGGGGCACAGTAGACAGCGATGGCGGGCGCGTCACGGATTACAGCATTGAAGGGCCGCTTGCCATGGGATCAAACGGTGATTTGGAAGCCATTATGGCTTGGCAGGGCTACCGGCTTGGGATGCCGTGGGGCGAAGCGATGCGGCTGGTGAAACAATGCATGGACGAGGCCCGTGCGGAGATGGAGTCGACTCGGCCCGCACAGCCTATCCCCGGCATGTTGCCGTTCCTCCGGCTGTGCGCTGCGCACGGCCTCGCTCTTGGCGTCGTAACGGCGGACGATACACGGGAAGCGGACAGCCACTTGAGCTGGCTCGGCATCCGCTCCCATTTCAAAACGGTTGTCGGTCACGACAGCGTAAAGCGAGGCAAGCCGTTCCCCGACATGGTGGAGCTGGCCTGCCGCCAGCTTGGCTTGCTGCCGTCTGAAGTAGCCGTCATTGGCGATACCAACGGCGACATGCAAATGGGCAACTCGGCAGGCGCAGCGGTCACGGTCGGACTGGCGGGGGAGCAGGCTTGCGGGCTCCCGGATGCTGGCGCCGTCGTCTCCGCCTACTCTCAGCTTCGACTGGAGGCTTCGCCTGATGCGGGCGGATAGCGGCCTCGGCTGGATGCTGCTCATTCTCGCCATCCTGTTTGAGCTGTCCGGCACAACGGCCATGAAATTATCCGGAGGCTTCACTAAGCTGTGGCCCTCCATCCTTATGTTTCTTCTGTATGGTTGCAGCTTTACGCTGCTGAACTATGCGCTTAACTATATTTCCGTCGGCGTAGCCTACGCGATCTGGTCGGGCGTCGGAATTGTCCTTATTACGGCTATTGGCACCACCCTGTTTAACGAAACGGTATCGCTTAAGCAAATGTGCTGGATCGTCTTGATCGTCATTGGCATTGTGGGGCTAAAGTGGAGCAGCTCTTCCAGCCACTAAACCGCTCGCAAACACATTCGAATAGAGGTGCAAACATCGATGTTTATGTCCACATCCGTTCAAAAGAAAATTTCGCTCGCATTATGTTTTGTTATCGTCTGCTTAACGGCGCTTCAAGCCGTTGCTGTCCCCAAAGCGGACGCCGCCGCTCAAACCGTCACGATGGACAAGCCTGCGTATATTCAAGGCAAGCCGATTACCCTCTCTTTTACAGGGGGGACGCTCAACGACTGGATCGGGCTTTACCCGAAAGGGGCCGAACCGAAAGGCAGCAATCCATCCCTGACTTGGGGCTACACCAAAAGTAACCCGAACGGCAAAATGAGCTTCGTCAAAACGCTCGCGCCGGGCGAATACGAAGTTTTGTATATGGAAAACGACGGCTATAACATTTTTCAGCGTGTGCCGTTTTCTATTATTTCGTTGTCGCCTCCTTCCGGGGTAACATTTCACGATACGGACGGGGATGGCGGCGAAGTTGGCGGCGAGGTTCGCATCGCTCCGCCTGCAATCGCAGCAAACGTAACGGCATACAACCTCTATTGGGGAGACGATGTCGGCAAGCTAGCCGGTCTTGCTCCTATCGCGGTTCTGTCGCCGGATTTGGGCGGCGGGTCGTACGCCGTTTACACCTTCCCGGACAACACGCCTATCCCGGCTGGAGCGACCAAGCTGCTCGCTTATTCCGACTCCGCGGCGGGAGAAACAGATTCCAGCGCGGAAGCCGCCCTTCCAGGCATCGTAAGAGAAACGCCGGAAGCACAGTTTCAAGTTCTATCGGATATGCATGTGATGGGCGATCCAAACCATATTCACAACAAACATTTGGACGATACGCTGAAGGACATCGCCGAGTTGGCCCCGGACAGCGACGGCATTATGACCGTGGGCGACAACACGGAAAATGGGTATGAGGAGCAGTACAAAGAACTGGCGAGAATTTTTGACAAATACAAAGAACAGCTCCCGGAGAGCTACTTCGTAGAGGGCAATCACGACGTCCGCTGGGGTGATTGGGATATCCGTTCGGACCTGTTCGAGAAGTACACAAATATGACTTCGAAATACTACGACGTATGGGTTAAAGGTTATCATTTTATCTTTTTGGGCACGGAAAAAGGACTCAAAGACTACTCCTATTTGTCGGATGAGCAATTGCAATGGCTGGAGCAGAAGCTGGCCGAAGACGCAGCGGCGAACAAACCCGTGTTTGTTTTCCACCATCAGCCTTTAAAAAACACGGTAGCAGGCACCCAGGTTTCCAAAAATCCGTCCTTCTACTGGTATGGCGTTAGACAAGACCGGGAACTAAAAACGATTTTGAGCAAATATCCGCAAGCCATTATGTTCAGCGGCCACACCCACTGGGAACTCGGCTCTATGGATACGATGTACAATTCCAAATATGCCACTATGTTTAATACGGCGGCAACCTCCTACCTCTGGACGGACGGCAATGCCAGCAAAGTGGGGAACCAAGGCTATTTCGTTGAAGTGTACGACGACAAGGTGCTGGTCAAAGGGCGCGATTTCATGAACGACAAATGGATCGCAAATGCCCAATTTGAAGTGAGCCTTCCGGCTTCCATTCCTTCGGTCGATCCTGAGGCCGATCCCGATCTGGACCTGGGCGGCCCTGAGCTGGCGATGGCGGATTTGACGCTGGCTCCGGGAGAAGCCGTAAAAGTGGACTACAGGGGCTCCGTCGCCAAAGACTGGATCGGCATTTTCCGGGAAGGAACGAAGCTGAGCAACACAACTGCCGCTCTGGCAAAAAGAAATACAAACAGCTCCGTACAGCCTGACGGCTCACTGACTTTCGAAGGGCTGAACCTCGCTCCAGGCCGCTATGATGCGGTGTATGTAGGGGAAGCGGACTATACAACGGCAAACGACAACATTGAGCTGGGTCGGGTGACGTTCACCGTAGCAGAGGAAGAGGAACCGACTTACACGGTTGAAGTAACCGGAGAAGGCGGCGCAGCAGCGATCACGGCCAAAGACGGCCACTTGCAGCTTAATGCCCGCTTGGCTCCGAATGCCGCAGCAGAGTTCGACTGGTCCGTCACAAACGAAGACGACACAGCTACCGACAAAGCGTCGATTAGCGCCTCCGGCTTGCTGACCGCAGCGAAAGACGGGAAAGTAAAAGCAACTGCAACTTGGAAGCAAGACCGTACCGTACAAGGCTCCGTTCTCATCAGCATTAGCGGTCAAACGAACTCCGGCGGCGGCAATAATGGCGGTGGAAACGAAGGCGGCAATAATGGAGGAAATAACGGGGGCGGCAATGAACCTCAGCCCGAGCAGCCGGGCGTTCATACGGTCGATATGGACGATATTAACCAATCTGCCGGCAAAGACACGGTCGAGATCCGGGTAACAGCGGATACGAAGCAGCTTGTCGTTCCGACGGACCTTGCTTCCAAGCTGAATCAGAAAGGTCTAGCAGTGAAATCGGACAATCTGCAAATGGTCATTCCAGCCGAAGTCATTCGCCAAGCGCTGCTTGCTTCTTCCGGCGCTCCAAACGGCAAGCTGGTGCTGGATATCGCTCCTCTGTCCGAAAGCAAGAAAAACGAGCTTTTGGAAAAAATGAACGGGCCGAAGGGTCAGGCGGGAATATCGCTTACTGGAGACATTTACGATTTCTCCTTCACTTTCGTAGCCGGAAACGGGAATACAACGGCGATTCGCTCTTTTGAAAAACCAGTTCAAATTAAGCTGAAAACAGCGGCAGGAGTAAATCCCGACGTGGCGGGCATTTTCTATATCGCTGAAGACGGGAAGCTGGAGTATGCGGGAGGCAAGCTGGAAGGCGGCTATATGTCCGCTGAAGTAAGCCATTTTAGCCAATATGCCGTACTCAGCCTCGAAAAAACGTTTGCAGACGTTCCGGCGGCGCATTGGGCATTCCGCTCCATTCAAAGCCTGACCGCCAAAGGAATCGTGCAGGGCGTGAGCGAAACGGAATTCCGTCCGGGCCGCTCCGTTACGCGTGCGGAGTTTGCAGCTTTGCTTGTTAGAACTTTGAACTTAAAGGATGCAGCGGAGCTTCCTTTCGAAGACGTTGCAGCTGACGCATGGTATGCCGAATCGGTAGCCGCAGCGTTTAAAGCGGGTATCATCAGCGGCAAAAGCGCCGTTTCCTTTGATCCGGAAGGAAACATTACGCGGGAAGAAATGGTCGCAATGGCGATGCGGGCATTCCGAACATTCGGGGAAGAGCAAGCCGCTCAGCCTGCGGCTACCCCTTTCAGCGATGAGTCCTCCATTTCCAAATGGGCGCTCGATGACGTTTACGCGGCTGCCGAGCTTGGGCTCGTTCAAGGACGCGGGGCAAATCGATTTGCTCCGCAAGGAGTAACGACAAGAGCCGAGGCGGCTCAAGTGATCCAAAATGTGCTCCAACACGCCAACTAACGAAACAACTAACGAAAAAAACGGCTGTTGCCCCGTCCTAAGCGGGTGCAGCAGCCGTTTTTTCATTTCCATCAAAACGGGTTCAATACATGATAGAATACGTTAGGCGTAGCCATGCGGTAGTAGAAGCTGCACCAGCCTGCGCCTTTGTTGTTGAAGCGGTTTGTCGTGCTGTATACGAGACGCTCTTGCTCCAGCTCCTCGATGTTCGCAATGCGGCCGTCCACGTAGTCCAGCAAGCGCATGCCCGCCGTATCCAAACGGCTGATGACGCCTCCGTAACGAATATCGATGACTTCCCAGCCGAACGGCCTAAACATCGTCAGCCACTGCGAGCGGTGAGCCGAACGCAGCTCCGAGACAGCGCGGGAGATAGCCGGAAGAACCTCCGTCGCAATTCGTTTAAGCTCCGCTTTGTCCCCTGCATCATAAGCCCGTTTAAGCTCAAGGCCGACTTCGCTTTTCAGCTTCAGTACGCCCGCCAGCTTCTGCGGCACCTCAAACAGATAGTCCAATTCAGCGGCAGGGTTCCGGCGGGAAGCGATATCGCCTTCCAGCTTGGCGTAATGAGCGTTCATTTCAAGCCCGTCGATCTGCTTGTCGAACAGGCCGAGCAGAACGTCCTGGTACAGAAGGAATTTACACGGATTGCTTTGTTTCTGGTTGTCCGGCTCCGCACCCGGCGTCTCGTCCAAATACTTCATTTGCAAATACAGGTCCGCATCAATGCCCGTGCAGAATTTCACCCGCTCCTCGACAACCGCCATGTCCGGCGATCCTTCCGTGTAGGCGTGCTCCGCATAAAGCTGAAGTCCGAGGAACGCGATATAAGGGTTGCTCTCCATTCCGTCGTCGCCCCACATAGTCGCGTACACTTCTTTGATGCCTTCTTTTTTACAAACGGTCAGCGCCGTTTCTGTCGCAGGCAAGGATAGGCCATAGTTAACCCCAAATGTATTGAACACCCATACGGCTCCCGCAAATACGAGATTGTTGCCTAGCGGGCGGTGCTTCGCGATAAGCGTTTCATAATCTGCCGCCTCCACATGGTTGTAGTCCCAATAAACCATATCGACATCCTTCGGAATGCGGCTAGCCATCTCCTCCGGAATTTGCGTTTCATGACCGTAGTAGTCTTCGCCGTTCGACGAGGCCAGCTTCAGGAACATGTCGCTCCACATCATCGCTTTCAGGCCGAGACCGCGCGTCACTTTCAGCACCTTGTCCAAATGGCCTGTCATAATTTCAAAACGGCTTACATGACCGTTATGGTCCAAAAACTTGCCGCGGCCGAGCTCTTCCGCCTCGTCCATGCCGATATGAAGCTTTTTGCTGCGGAACGGAGCCGTTACGCTGCGAATCATATTTTCGACCAGACGATCGGTTTTCTCGCTGCCTACAAGCAACGCGCCTTTTGTATCTTTATATTCTTTCACAGGCTCCCATTTCAGAAACTCTTCCAAATGAGCCAACGTTTGAATGCTTGGGAAAGCTTCAATGCCGAATTGATCCGCATAATCGTCGATTTCCTTCAGCTCGGCCGCGGAGTAGCGCCCCCGCATATAGCCGAAATAAGGCTCGCCTTCAATTTCATACGTATCCTCTAGATATAGCATTACTGTATTTAGGCCCATCAAAGCCATTTTGCGCAGCAAAAACTTGAAGGCGTCTACCGTCAGCACGCCATTGCGCGACAAATCGAACATAGGGCCGATTGTATCGAATTGCTGCTTCTCTTTTATATGAAAAGCTTCACCGCCTTGCGCCTTCTGCACCAGCAAGCCGAGGCCCCGGAAAAATTGATGTTTTGCCTCATAGCGGATATACGCTTCTTGACCATTCAAACCAACCTCTAGCCCGCCTTGCGAAGGCTCGACCGTTACGGCAATGCCGCCTTCCGATTCGGCAACGCCGAGATCGTGAAGCAGCAGCGATATCCCTTGCCGCAGCTCTTCCGTGTTTCCTTGAAACTTCAAGTTCATGCCAGCTTCCTCCTAAGAGTGATTGAATTATTCATATCTATGTATTTTACATCAAAACGAATGATTGAATCCATCATCATTAACGAGCAAAAAAGACGATAACTGTCACCCAGTCACCGTCTTTGTCCCTCATGCCGCCGATATCTCTTAATCGGACAGCTTCTTTATTTTTCATAGCCTAAAGCTGCATATCCCGCCTTGTATATCCTGCAAAAGCAATCGCGAGCGAAATCGCGGAAACGGCCGCCGACAGCGCCACATAGACGGGATCGAAACCGTCCGTGAGCAGCATGCTCGCCTCAAAATATTTAAAAGGCGTGAAGTAGCCGAGAGCGTCCAATCCATCCCCAAGGTCCATTCCGATGGACAAAAGGAAAGTCGCCATCATAACAGCTGCGGAAATCGCTACCGCCCGCTTGGGCCGCCGTCCTGCCGACGCAATTGCCATACCGATGCTCAGGAACAAAAGCTGAGCAAGCAGCATGCCTAACATGAGCCTAAACATATCGCTTGCTATGGCGGAAGCTCCCCCATCCGTATAAGGCACAACAAACAAGAAGGAACTAGCGGTCATCGCCGCATTAAAAAGGAGAACCAGAACGATAGCCGCAGTCAGCTTAACCGCCAAAAGCCGGGCTCTCGAAATCGGTTTGACGAGCAAAAATTCCGCCGTTTTGTCCCGCTCTTCCTTGGCCATCATATTCGCTCCCAGCATGGAGGAATGAATCGCCGCCATTACGAGCAAATAAAGATACAACATCCCAAAGTACCCCATTGCTGTTGACAGATCCAAGCTTCCAATACCCAAAATCGCCTGCATCGCCTTTGGCAAATCGGCCATCAGCTCTCCTACAGCATCGCTCGACTCCGACAGCGTACTGTACTTGGCCATACCGCTCCAAACCATGAGCAGAATGCCCACTGTCCAAATAAGCAGCGATTTTACACTTGCCTTCATCTCTCTGCTAAACACATTCATGGCCTACCGCTCCCTTCTAGCCGACATGCACATCGCGCTTCAAATACCGGACGAAGCTGAAGCCTATGCAGCCGGCAACCATGACGGCTCCGGCAATCAAAAAGGCCGGCTCGTAAGCACCATGCTCGACAATATAAGAACGCTCAAAATATTGAAACGGCGTAACATAACGGAGCGGACCGTCCCCCGTCCATTCGCTGACGGCCGACAGCATAAAAAATCCGAATACACTGCCGAGAGACAAAGGAAGCACCGTCTTAAGCCTGGGAAACAACAACGCCGCCGCAAAGCCGATAGCGAGAAACATAAGCTGAAGCCCAAATAGTGAGCCATTAATTAAGGCAAATGTATCAAAGCTGAATGACTCCCTCTGTACCGAATAAGCCATTAATGCGGATACGCCAAAATAAAATACGTTGGTCACTGCAAGTACCGTCAGCGCCGCCAGCCCTTTCGACGTCAGTACCGCCCCTCTTGTCACCGGCTTGGTCAGAAGGAAATCGGCCGTTTTCTCCCGGGTTTCCTTAGACACGATCGAGGTTCCAAGCTGCATCGCTTGGATAGCCCCGCATAACGCAATATTCAGGAAAATGTAAGAATAAAAGCCGAGCAAAGTGGCAACTCCGTCAATTTGCAGCCCTACGGCCTGAATAACGGCCTCCGGCAGCGACTTCATCATGTCTTGCACTTGCTCAGCATCTTCCGCAAATGCGGGGTACATGGACATAAACATAACCGCCATGCCGGCTAGGGCGACCGTCCATCCAATCATCGTTCCCCGGTACATTCTTAATTCATGCCAGTACATGTTCATGAGGTTTTCCCTCCCGCGCCACGTAATAATGCATGAAAATTTCCTCCAAATCCGGCTCCTCGACCCATAGGTTGGACAGCTCCAGCACTGCAATCCGGCGCAATATTTCGTTAATATCTCCTTTGAACAGGAAGCTGATCTCGCCGTTTTTCTCCTTCCACTCCGTCACGCCGGGAATGGCGAACGAGGACGCATCTACGGTCGATGCCGCTTGCAGCTTGAACTTTTTGTACGTGTTGTTTTTCAAATCGCTCATGCGCTCAAGTGCGATCAGCCGCCCTTCTTTAATAATCGCCACCCGATCGCACAGCCGCTGCACTTCGCTTAAAATATGGGAGGAAAACAGAATGGTCGCCCCTTTTCGGTTCTCCTCCTCCAACAGCTCAAAAAATCGCTGCTGCATAAGCGGATCAAGCCCGCTCGTCGGCTCATCCAAAATAATCAGCTTCGGCTCATGCAGCAGCCCTTGCACGATGCCGACCTTCTTCTTATTGCCAAGCGATAGATCATCGATCCGCTTCGTGACATCCAGTTCCATCCGATCGGTCAGCTCCGCGATCCGTTTGCGGCAATCCTTTTTGTAAAAGCTGGCGGAGTAGTTCAGCAAATCTTTTACTTTCATGTTGTCATAATAGAACACCTCGGAAGGCAAATAGCCGATTTCCCGCTTAATTTCCGGTCCGAAGCGCAAACAGTCCTTGCCAAAAATGCGGGCACTGCCGCTCGTCGGGTAAATGAGTCCCAGCAGCGTGCGAATCGTTGTGGACTTGCCCGCCCCGTTAGGGCCGATAAAGCCGAAAATTTCGCCCTGCTCCACCGTAAAGCTGAGGTCGGTTATTCCTCTGGCCCCGCCATACGTTTTGGTCAATCGATCCAATTCAATCACATGCATAAAGGAATCCTCCTCGTCATGTTCCCCATTCTGCGCCTGTACGGCTTTTCACTTACTTATAGAAACTGAGCTTGAACAAGTCTAAATATTGATCGGTTTGCTCCAGAAGAGCATCGATATCGACTTTCTGCCCAAGCTTTCTGTATTTCTCTCTCTCCTGTTCTCCCAATCCTTCCAATGACCAAAGAATGATTTGCAGCGCCTTGTTCGGATCGACGCCATCTTTGAACTTGGTCCGGTCGATATCCGCGAACAATTTAAAATATTCGGATGCGGCAATTTCCTTTCTTTTGTCCTGCAGCTCATGGCTCACATCGGCAGCCTCCTCGAAATACACTGACTTTAAAAATTCAAAAAAGTTTGGATAAACGCCGAAAATACCCAGCTTTACGATAGACAACTGCCGCATTCTTACGAACAAATCCTTTTCCAACAGATCGATCTTGTTTGCAACGGCTTCGCTTGTAATCCGAATGGTATGATCGTACAAATAGACATACAAATCCTTTTTACTCGTAAAATAATGGAACAGCAGACCCTTCGATATGCCTGCCTCCTTTGCGATTTCATTCGTCGAAGCAGCCGCATACCCTTTCAGCGCAAATTCCTTAAGCGCCGCATTGATAATGCGCCCCCTCTTCTCCTCGTCTATGCTCAAAAATTTCGAATACAACCTTCATTCCTCCTATTCGCGAATAGAACGCCGCCTTGCCTGCACGGCCGTACACGGCAAAACGGAAATAGCATTGACCAGTGTGGTCAATGCTATTGTATTCCTCATTGACCACACTGGTCAATAGAAGTTTTCCTTTTTTTACAAATCCCTTCTCAGCGCACTGAGTACGTCAATTCGCGTTGCCCGTTTGGCCGGCCGATAGCCGGACAGCACGGCCACACCAAGTGCAATGGCGCAGGATAGCGCCGCCAAATACAGCGGAATAACAGAGAAGAGAAAGCCGGCCGGGACCTCTTCGCCCATTGTTTTTTCAAGCAGCAGAGGCAGCCCCGCATTGACGGCCATTGAAATCGCGTAAGCGGCGGCAGTTCCCACAAAGGCGCCGAGTACGCCAATAATGGCGCTTTCCAGCAGAAAAATTTTGCGAATAACGGACGGATGCGCACCAATCGCCTTCATAATGCCGATATCTTGCGCCCGCTCCGTCACCGCCATCGTCATCGTATTGAATATGCCGATCGAGGCAATCAAAACCGCTATCGTACCGACAAAGATCAATCCGATTTTCATAATGGCAAACATCAGGTTCACCTGCTTAAGCTCGTCGGCAATGGAGTAGTTGTAGTAGCCCTTTTCGCGCAAAGCTTCACCGATGCCTTTGACGTTGGAAGCATGATCCGCAATGACCTGAACCTGCTTGTAGCTTCTTTTCCCGCCTGGCTTCGGCATCTGCTTCATGGCCGCTTCGACTTGCTCTACAGTTGGGTCCACCTCAAACTGGGGTAAATCTCCGTTTTGCGTCCCCGTCACACCTTCAATCGTTCCCAAAAAACCTTCGCCGATATAAAGAGTTCGGTCCAACTCCCATTCTTTTGCCGGCTTTTCCGTAATGCCGACCACCTTCACTTCAATCAGCTTCGTTTCCTTTTTACCTGCCTTGTAATAGGCGACGTTCAGCGTCATCGTTTGATTCAACCATTCCGATGCATCGCGCCACTCGCCTGGAATGCCATGCTCGTCGACGCTTTGCCGAATTTGATAGCCGAGCACCACTTCGTTCTCCGACTCCGGGAGCCTTCCTGCGCTTAATGAAAAACCGGCGCGGCCCTCCGCTTCGAAATCCACTGCGAGCGTACTGTCGTTGTTGACATCGGCCACACCGATTGTTGCTCCCAGCCGCTGCTGAATGTAGTTGCGATACGTTACCGCCTTGACGTTCGGCATCTCGCGAAACGTTGCGATATCCTCACCGAAAATGTCCGGCTCCTTAAACTTGTCGGGATGTTTGCCATTTACATCGATGCCGGTGACGAGCCGGTCGCCTACGATATTGTTCACAATGCTTTGCTGCAGGCCAAAACCGACGGAGGCAAGCACGATCAAAAATGCGCAGCCCATCGCAGTAGCCAGCACTGTCATAAACAATCTCGTTTTGTTCTTTTTCATGTTTTGCCGGACAAACCGGAGTTGATCCCCAAATTTCACAGCAGCGTCCCCCTTGTTATGGAATGGGCAGAAGCCGCCTCTGCAAATGCGTCCGATCCTTGCGGCGTCGACTGGGCAACGATTCGCCCATCTTGCAGCCGGATGGCCCGATGGGCAATGGAAGCCACTTGATCGTCATGAGTAATGATGACAAAAGTGATGCCCAGCTCATGGTTTAATTGCCGGATCATCGTCAGCAGCGACTTCTCGTTTTCGCTGTCCAGACTTCCCGACGGCTCGTCCGCAAGCACAATAGGCGGTTCAAGCACGAGTGACCTCGCTACCGATATTCTCTGCTGCTGCCCTCCGGACAGCTCGCTTGGATAATGGCTGGCGAATGAAGCCATATCCATCCCCTCAAGCAGGTGAAGCACTTTTCTGCGCCTCTCGTCCGCTCCAACTCCCTTTAGCACAAGCGGAAGCTCTACATTTTCATATGCCGTCATACTGCCGATCAGCTGAAAGCTTTGAAAAATAAAGCCGTAATGAGCTAGCCGAAAGTCGGCCCACTGTCCTTCGTCCAGCTTCGTGACCGTTTGGCCCGCCACTCGGATTTCGCCTCTAGTCGGCCTGATGTAGCCCGACATCAGATTCAACAGAGTCGATTTGCCCGAGCCGCTGCGCCCTACGATTGCTACGATCTCCCCTTTGGCCACCTTTAAATGAATGTCGTTTAAGACAGGTACGATTCGTTCCTTTCCCTTTTTGCCAATTATAAATTGATGGCTGATTCCATCCAGCTCAATCATCTTTGTCCCACCTCTCTAGCGTTGTTCTGCTTCTATATTTCCTACTATAACAGCCGAAATATAAGCTCTCTTAAAGAAATTCTTAAAATATACTTTGAATTTTTATAATCTTTTGCCAACCATATCCAACTAATTAACTACTACTAAATGCCCTTTTAGTACCTTGACTAGAAATATTTTTCAAATTACACTAGCGATGACTTCCTGTTGAACGGACTTGCGATAGATATAGAAACAGGAGAGGATGGGACTTATGCGTTACAAACCACTGGTCAGCGTCATCATTCCAACTTATAACCGTGTAGAAGTGCTTCCTTCCGCCATACAATCGGTTATCGATCAAACTTACTCTAACTGGGAGCTTATCATTGTCAGTGACGGCTGCGAGGACCATACGGAGGCCCTTGTCCAATCTTTTAGCTCGCAGGACAGCCGTATTCGCTATTTGACCAATTCACGGAGCAAAGGAGTCGGCGGGGCGCGAAACAGCGGAATGCTGAGCGCGAAGGGGAGCTACGTTTCCTTTCTCGATTCAGACGATGAGTGGTTTCCGTTTCACCTGCAAGACAGCCTTCAAATGATTCAAGATTCAAGAGCGGACATTAGCTTCGCTTTATGGGAAGAAAAACACGGATCGACTTTGTACCGCAATTTTGATAACGATACCGAGCAAAAGCTGCTTTCCGAAATGAGAGCCGGCTTTGAAACGAACGGCAGCGGAATCGTATTTGAACAAGGTCTGTTGGAACGTTTTCTTGGGGAAACCAAACATTTCTACTGTATTAACACCATGGTTTTTCGCAAGGACCTCCTTCATACCTTTGGGTTATTCAACGAACAGTTCCGAATTGGCGAAGATACTTCCTTCATTATTCAATTTTTCGACCGGTGCCGGATTGCGCTTATTACGAAATCCCATTTTGTATATAACCAATCTCCAGACAGCGTTTATCAATTTATCGACAGACGGAATCTGAACCCCGACACGCTCTATCGGCAAAAAGAGATTTTTGCACGGATCGAAGCGGTATGCCTCCAAAACATCCAATTCCGCTTGCATGTACAAGCCCTCGTCAATAAGTCGAGCCACTTGCCCAATCACAAAAGAATGCAACTCATAGCCAGATATACGCTTGCTCGTCAATATTATACGCTGAGCTATATCAACAAATGGGACAAGCGGAAGGCGCTCAAATATTGCTTTCAATCTATGAAGCATAGCGTCAACGCCTTTAATCTATTGCTGGTTCCTTATATTTTGTTTTCAGGAGAGAAGGGCAGCGAGTTTTTGAAACGGCCCGTTAATTTGTATTAGCGGAATGGAAGAGGACTAGCCCTTTATTAACGATCAGGAGGAGTTTTCATTGGAAAACGCAAAGCCGCTAGTGAGCATTATCATGCCTGCCTTTAACCGGGAAAAAACGTTGCCCATCTCTGTCGGCTCCATTTTGGAACAGGGTTTTGCCGATTGGGAGCTGATTATTGTAGATGATGGCAGTGCGGACGGGACAACCAGGGTGGCGGAGAAGCTGGGGGAGAGCGACAGCCGTATTCGCTGCATTCGGAACGAAAGAACCAAAGGCGTTGGCGGAGCTCGAAATACCGGGATGCTTGCGGCAAAGGGCGATTTTATTGCTTTTCTCGACTCCGACGATCAATGGCTGCCGTTTCATTTGGAGGAGTCGCTCCGCATGATCGAGGAGACCGGATCGGACGCAGGTTTCGCCCTTTGGGTGGAGCGCCAAGGGGAGACGATATCCAGCGTATTCGATGAACCTGCCAGCGCCGCAAGGCTGGCCGCCATCCGGCGGTCGTTCCCTATGCACAAGGAAGAGGTTTTTGTGATGGGGGAAGGCTTGTTCGAGCGTTATTTAAAAGATACGCTTTGCATTTTTCATATTAATACAATGGTTTTTAAAAGGGAGAAGTTGAAGCAAAGCGGGCTGTTTTTGGAGGAGTTTCATATCGGCGAAGATACGGCGTTTATGATTAACTTTTTTGACCATTCCCGAATTGTCATGCAACTCAAGCCCCATTCCATCTACAACTTGTCGCCGGACAGCGTTTATTTTTTTGTGGACCGGCGGAAAGTCGATCCCGATAACATTCATGAAAATAAAGAATTGCAGGCGAAGCTGGAAAAAGCGGGGCTGCAGGCGCTCGCATTCAAGTTTCATATGCACCAAAAAATTGCAGGTTTGGACTGGAAAGACCGCAATCGGCTGCTGTTCTTGTCCAAATTAAATTTGGCCCGGCAGTATTATACGCTGAGTTACCTGTATCGCTTCGAGAAACGGAAAGCGCTCCGCTATTGCTTCCAGTCCATGAAGTATAACGTCAACCTATTTAACTTGCTTCTGCTCGGGCATATTATATTTTCAATTAAGCGCAGCAACTCTTATTTAAGAAGGCCGGTTGATTTGTGGTGAGAAGTGTACGCTATGTTTCGCGGTCAAGACCCCTTTTAGTGGACAACAGAAAAAGCCCCAGTTAAGAAGGTGGCGCCACTACTGGCCCGGGGAAACTCATTTCCTGCGGCTTCAGTAGTTGCTGGCAATACTAACTGCGCTGTTTTCCTTAGAAGCTGATCTGGATTTATAATAGAACAATCAACAAACAGGTCGATTATGGATATATCTAACATAATCGACCTGTTCATCGTAACGGTATTGTGTTATTTAAGATATAAAATTCAAGCGTTTATGTGCGTACAAACAAATGACAAGCTCCTCATACAGGTATTACGCGGGTTAGATGTGTAATTGGATGAATGATGGGTTCATTCGGCATTGGATAGCCCACTTAAAAAAGAAACCTTGAAAGTCACGAAACCAATCAAGGTTCTTGGAAAGTCAATCTGGACTTATTAAGCATTTACCTACTAATTCTTCTGCCTCGTACCCGTTTGGTTTAAGACTTAAGGAAATAGTATCTTTATTTATTTGTGGATTTTTATAACCCATATGCACTACATTATTAATCAAAAATTCCCTTGAAGCATCATTTGAATCTACTAATAAATTCCCTGTAAGTACGCCTGAATATTTGCCAGTAATCACAACTACATTGGCGCTCCCCACAAACATCGAAAATTCTACATTTATTGAAAACATTCGTTTCACCACCTTCTATTTCTCCGACATTTCTCTATATTCTCTAAGTTGCTGAATTGTATCTCTGATTTCAGAATTCGGGATACCATATGCTCTTCTAAAATTAATCAACTTTTACTTAGTCTCAATTTCCATTTCGAAAAAGACCATCTTTGCTATACAAAAAAACACCCCAAGATAATGACCATCTCTTACAAAATGGCTCCATTCTCTTGAAGGTGTTTTGTTTGCCTTACTCTAAAGAGTTCATTCGTTGCCAGCCGCACGCATCTGCTTACTCCGCAATTGACCGCATGCCGCATCGATATCCGCTCCGTGCTCCAGCCTTACGCTTACGCTGATGCCTTGCTTCTTCATCACATCATAGAAAGCGCGGATTGATTCCTGTTCGCTGCGCTGATACTGGCTGTGTTCGTCAACCGGGTTGTACGGAATGAGATTGACGTTTACCAGCTTGCTGCGGCTGCGCATCAGCTCGGCAAGCTCCATAGCCTGCTCCACCCCATCGTTTACATCCCGCAGCAAAATATATTCCATCGTCATCCGGCGTCTGGTCGTCTCCAAATAATAATCGATCGCGTCCATCAGCTTTTCGATTGGAATCGCCTTATTAATTTTCATAATGCGAGTACGAAGCTCATTGTTCGGAGCATGCAGTGACACCGCCAAGTTGACGTTCAAATCACTGTCGGCGAACTCTCTGATTTTGCCGGCCAACCCGCTGGTCGACACAGTAATATGGCGGGCTCCGATAGCCAACCCTTTATGATCCTTTACGACGCGGATAAAATCGGACATATGAACGAAGTTGTCAAAAGGTTCGCCAATCCCCATCACTACGATATGGCTGACTCGCTCTCCTTCGCCTACGGCATCAAGGTGCAATTGAACCTTCATAATTTGTTCCACAATTTCACCGCTGGACAGATCGCGGCTTTTGGCAATAAGGCCTGATGCGCAAAAGCTGCATCCGATATTGCAGCCGACTTGAGTCGTCACGCAGACGGACAGGCCAAACTTATGGCGCATCAATACCGTTTCGATCAAATTCCCATCGTACAGCTTAAACAGAAACTTAATTGTGCCGTCCTTCGACTCCTGCTTTACATGCTCTGACATCGTGCTAATGGCAAAATGCTCCCGAAGCAAAGCCAAGCAGCTCTCATGGACATCGGTCATCTCCTCAAACGAAGTCACCCGTTTTCTGTACAGCCATTCCCACACTTGGGTAGCCCGAAATTTCCGGTGTCCTCGCTCCAGAAGCCAAGCCGACAATTGCTCTAAAGTTAATCCATAAATGGATGGTATATTCATGAAGTATCCTCTTTTCAAGCCTCTATATTCCAACGCTTCTCCGCTCTTTCGCTGGGTCCGCAGCCTGCTTCCTATTGTCCCAAAAATAGCTCCCGAACACAAGGGGCGAGAGGCAATGAGCATGAAGCATCCCGTACGTCCAATCGTTGCCTTTCCTTTCAAACTCCGCTTAAGGTCCGAACGCGCCCCACCCGCTCCTTCATATCTTCATAGCTGATTGCTCCAACGAACCGTTCCCTAATGACGCCGTTGCGATCAATAATGTAAGTGGTCGGATACGCCTTTACCTGATAGGCCTCAAAAATCTCACCTTCCTTATCAAGCGCAACCGGGAAAGTATAGCCGTACTTCTCCATATAATCGTGCACCGCAGCCTCTCCCGCATCCTGACTCGTCACATTCACTGACAAGAGCACCGCCCCGTCATCCTCGCTCCGATATTCATCGTACAGCCTCTGCATATGCGGCATTTCCGTCTTGCACACCCCGCACCATGTCGTCCAAAAGCTGATGACCACTTCACGTCCCAAATAATCATCCAAGGCCACTCTCTCGCCTCTATTATCCGTTAATTCAATGGGAGGGGCATTGTCCCCTTTAGACGCACCTGTTGCATCTTCGCCACTATCACCATAATTCTCATTGTACGTAGCTTCCTCTGTCAACTGGCCGTATAACGTGGTACCAAGCAACCCGACAACAAGAAGGATAACCGCCACTTGCCTCATTATCCTGAGAATAAAACCTCTCGGACTCCAGCCCTCTTGATTCGTCAATCCAAAAGTTTCCGGACGATGAAAGGCTGCCCATCCCGCCATGGCACCAAAGAGTCCCATGCTATGAAGGAGGCCTGCATGACCTGAAAACGCGATAATCGAAAACAAATAGACAATTGACCAAGCCGAAATCATGATCCCCAGCCGCCTTGCCGCTCCTTGCAAGCCGTACAAACGAAACAAGCGATATCCCGCATAGGCTAACGCCGCTATGGCAGCCAGCCAAAATCCGACCGTCCCGCCGCTGAAAAAAACAAGCGACATCGGCTGCTTAAATACTCCAATGGGATCGATAAGCAGCAGGCTGCCCTTCCACACCGCTATCCAAAGCAGCGCCGCGCTCCACGCGATGGCCACATCCTGTTGCCGTCCCTCCTTGCTCTTGTTACAAAACCGGATGGCCAGCACACCTGCCAGACCAGCCGCCAAATAAACAAGCAGCTCTGTATTTAGCACAAGCGTCCCCAGTTGCCAGTTACCCATAAGCCCGATCCCCCATAGTCCAAAAAAGTGAAAATGCCGCTTTTCCACGCATATTGCGCATATTGGGCACCTTGCATACTTTACGCACATTACGCAATTTACGCAGTTACGCAATTTACGCAGTTACGCAATTTACGCAGTTACGCACTTTACGCACTTTACGCACTTTGCACATTTTACGCACTTTACGCACTTTACGCACTTTGCACATTTTACGCACTTTCCGCCCTTTAGACCTATCATATCACGCAGAGGACTGGCCCGCTTGCTAAACCCTGCTTATGGCCGCGCAAGCCCTTCCGCCGCAGCCAGCAATTCTTCTTTCGTAACGGAGGATTGTTCTGAACCTACTCGGTACACATATTGTTTGCTTTCTCCAGCTTCTTTCAACTGGGTCCAAGTTAATTCTTGATAATAGCCGGATTCAACAAACGGCGAATCGTTTTGCTCGGCATACACTCCGCTCGCTCCTCCAATGTCTAGTCGCTCAAGCGGCTTAGAGCCTGGGGCTGCCACGGTTTGGAGAGTAATCTCCTCTGTCAAAGCCTCGACCATAACGAGCAATTGTTTGCCTGACTCGTTTTGATATAGGTATGTATAGCCCAGGATGAGCTGCTCATGACTCCTTACTTTCTTCCATGAATACTTTTCCCCAGATGTGCGGACTTCCTTGCTGAGGGTGTCCTTGGCTTCCATCCCTTCAACTCCGATCGTCGCTCTGATAGACGGTTCACCCTTGTAGCCGCTTTGAAAATGATATCCTCCAGAGAGCGATTCCGGCAGCAGATCGTCGAAACCATCTTCGTTCATCATCCCATCGATCCGCTCCTTTTGCGCGATAAGCAAAGGCTGCTTTACCCCCATCATCGGATTATGACGATAGAAGGCAACCGGCGAATCTGCCAAAGCGGCCAAATAAACGACGGCCGACTCTCCGGGCTGAAGCTGCTCCCTCACCTCTCTCAGTGACCGGCGAATTTCCGCCACCGCTTCAGTCCCAAGAGGAGCGGCTTCCTCCGCCGAGCGAATTTGGATGCCCCAAAGCCCTTCACGTTCCTGAAACAACACTTTGCCGCCGCCATAAGCGAAGCCAGACAAAAGGAGTATAACCGCAGCATAAATAGCTATCCGCTTCAAGGGCGGTCTCCTTCCTCCTTTTCCAACAGCCCTCGAACCGAATTCGTTCCTAAACTCCTCCATCACTTCCGATCTCATTGCCGCAGGAGCGGATAAGTTTTGGGCCAACCTCTTATATTCGCACTTCAGTTTTTCTTCAATGGACATAAGTAGACACCCCCTCCCTTTCCGATGTTTCCATAAAAGACCTAAGCTGCTTAAGCGCAAGGCTATGCCTTGACTTCACCGTGCCAACCGGAATATTCAACACGTCAGCAATCGATTCCAGAGAGCAGTCCTGATAATATTTTAGGACGATGACCTCCCGAAGCTTGTGGGAGAGCCGATTAACAAACGGCAGCACCTCTTCCCGGTTGCCTACCGCTTCAATCGCAGCGTCTACGGCGCCGCCTTTTTCACGTCCGTATACCTTTTTCGCCCGATTCAGCACTCGGAAGCTTCTCCAAATCCCTCTCCGCCAGCTCCGTACTTGCCGGATAATGAGCCCATTAAACCAAGGAATGATTGGGCGCCCTTGATCGTAACTCCCCAGTGAACGGAGCAGCGCGATATAAACTTCGCTCATAATGTCGTCGACATCTCTCTCATGGCCGATCAAATAATAAATCATGCTGTATGCATGAGACTTGGTTTCTTCAAAAAAGAGCTGAAACGCCTCTTCGTCCCCTTTGATCATTAGAGCCGCCCATCCCCGCAGCCTTTCGTCCTTCATGATGCCAATCCCCCCATCCGCAAGCTACCGCACCTCAACGACATACGGAACGGTAAGCACTTCACCTTTATATTGAAACTGCGTCCACAGCTTGTATCGTCCAGCCGCCGGAAATTCCGTATGAAACATCACGCTTCCGGCCGCGCTCATCCCTTCAACCGCGTGAACATGCACATAATCCTCCGCATCCTCATCCAATATGACGCAGTGGCCGCCCGCTCCCAAATAAGGCTCTAGTCCCACACTTTCTCCCGTTGCCGCATCTTCGAAGGCAACCGTCAGCATCGTCATTTGGCCTGCCCGCAATTCGTTTAAGCCCGGTACTGCCGTTAATGTAAACGCCAATCCGCCAACCGTCTTCGTATACGTTTCATCCCTCTGAAGCGCCGGTACTGTCGCCCGCCTTTCTTCACTTAGAGCGCCGCTTTCAAAAGAAACCCACTGTTTATATACCGTAACGCCCTTCCGATCGGGATTAAATTCGGCGACAAACAGGAAATCCCCTCCATGCTGAAGCTCCATCTCCACCTCGAACACGCCTTTCCCTTTATAAACGGGATGGACATGAGAAAAGGATTGCAAATCCTTGCTTACCGCAATTAAATGCATCAGCTTGGTCATATCCTCCGAAAAGTGGAGAACGGGCTCTCCCGCAGCATTCAACACACGAAGCAGCAACACCCTTCGGAACTTTTCTCCATAACGAGTCTCAGACTGCTCTTCCATAAGCACTCGATATCCCAAATCGGAAGGAACAACCATGCCTTCATTCTGCAAATATGGGATCAGACCTCTCTCGGGAGGCTGATAGTCTCTGTTGTACATTTGGGGCAAAGAACAGGCCGCCATCAGCAGGCATGCCATCCCTATCGACAGTACCACTATCCATCTGCTATTTTTCATATGCCAAATCGCTCCTGCCGGGCGGTACGGCAAGCAGGCTGACCGCTATCGATGCAAGTGCAGATTGCACAATGGAGCCGGTCCAAAGCTCAGTCTCCCAACCGATACCGACCGACTGATGCATCCATGCAAAATATAAGCTCCACAGTACAATAGGCACTGCCGCCGCTACGATCCGATAAGCCCACGCCCTTCCTTCCCATGGGCGCAACGCCCTGTACAACACATCGCCCACCGCCCCAGCCGCTAACGCAATGACGATAACCGGAAAATGGCGGAAGCCGTCCAACCAGCTGTTGAGCCCCGTAATGATGCCAAAATAGAGAGTCATCGCGCCAACCGGCAAAATCCAGCGCTTCATCAGTAGAAAGAGCGGAATCATAAACAACATCGTATTTATTAAAATATAACTTAGCCCTCGATATTCATTATTAACGGCGATTAAATGAAGGCCATATTCGTTCTGCATCCATTCAATGCTGGTCCGCGAGGGCAAATTAAAATGAAACATCCATGCATAAATGAGGAAAAAGCCCGCTGCAGCAGCGGCCAGCGCAACCGACAGAAACGGCGGGAAAAAGCTTCTCCACCCCGTTTGCATTCCGTCCTCTCTCGCAAAGGCCGATCGATAAGGACTCGACAGCAGAAGCAACGCCCCGACGAGCAGCATGAGATGGGCAGGACTGAGCAGCGCTGCCGTATCCTTTTCAATCCCAAACAGAGTATGCCATGCCATATCGAACAACCCGCCGCATAAAAAGACGCCAACTCCCCATAGCCCCATTCCATAGCCGCGAGGAACGCTGTCTATCCAAGGCAGCTTATATTTCCTGCGGTTCCAGACAACAAGCCCTGTCATCCAAGCGGCCGAGGTCAAAAATCCCCCATACAAAACGGCATGCCATGGCGTAAAAAACGTCTCCACCACTTCATGGCGGTGAGCGTATCCATCAATGAAAATACCAAGCAGCAGCCAAGCGCCAAACAGGATCGTCATATAGTCCGTTCGACTACTTTGGAGCGTACCTCCGCTTCGGTGCTCGCTGCCCCTTCCGGCCTCTGCCGATGCCTTCTTAACCGCAGCCTCAATTCGGCGCTCCATCGTCTAGTACTCCTTTACTTGAAACACAGTAGCAAACTCTACTTTTCCATCCTTCAACGAAAACTCCAATATCCTCTTATTCTCTTGATCGATATAGCCAATAATTTGAAACCCTTGCTGCTCTCTTTCCAAAAAGTTCGGACCATAGCTTTCCGCGATCGCGCCTTCCCCGTCCCCGACGCCTACCTGCCTCGCGGTGTTGCCGCCCTCCTTAAACGCGATGCCTTCCAGCTTGCCCCCTCGAAATAGATATTGGTAGCCTTTATATTCCAATACAGTCCCGCCAACGTCCGTGCTGCCTTCAAAATCCGGTTTCCCCTGCTCCGTCTTTACTTGCTCTTTCGTCATGCCCCAAGCGGATAATTCGCCTTTCTCCGAGCTTAAATCGGTACTTGTTATCCCTTTATAAGGCTCCATCCATATAGCTTCGGGCGCTTGTCCACCCGCACAGCCGCTCAGCAGCAATCCGATTGTCACCATCCATATTGCCAGTTTGCCTCTCAGCCTGTTTCTCATTTTGCTCCGTTTCCCCGTCATATTTTGCATGTCATTCAGCATCTCGTTCTCCCCTTTTCTTTAGTTGGCTCTCCTTCTGGTCGGTATGTATTGGCTGCATATCCCAAAAAAGGTTCACTCCTAGGCGAAAAAAAAGATCGCCTACAGCCATAAGGCCGGGCAATCTCAAAAACGGACAACTTTGTAAAAAATCAATCTGTTGTTTGCGCAATCTTTTTGAAACGAAGCAGACCGATTTTGAAAAAAACATAAATCGATGCGGCATCCGATTTTCGTAATTTCGTTATAGCCGGCTTTCACCACATATCGCCTTGCTGTAGCGCCGCTTTCTGCGCCTTGGTCAAACTTTTGGCTACCAAATCATAAGAATGGTCGATCATGGACTCGATTTCGGCATCCGGCACCGTTCCGTCTATCGTAACCGTGTTCCAATGCTTTTTGTTCAAATGGTAGCCGCCCTTAACCGCCGCATACTCCATACGGAGCAGCTCCGCCATATGAGGCTCGCATTTCAGCGATAGATTGGCAACCCCGTCGTTTTCTCCGATCAACGCAAACATTTTGCCGCTTACTTTCATGACAATCGGCTCCGGCCCGAACGGAAATTCTTCCTTGGCCCCTTTATGCTCCAAACAATATTTTACCCATTGTTCCTTTGTGCGCATCCGCTTTCCTTCCTCCTATCCGCTTGTCCAAAAATAAAAAAGAGCAGAATCCGGCGCAACCGGCTCCTACTCTTCTTTGTACACCATAATCCAGCGTATGGCAATTTCCACCTTTAAACTGGCTTAAGCTTTCTTCGCATTTTTTTGAATAAGCGAAATTTGTCCGGCATGAATTCCGGTATGATACATGAGACGGCTAACCGCTTCCAGCGGCGTGGAAGGGCCCATCGGCGATTCCGCAGGCTGAAGCCACTTTTCCTCCGGCAGCTCGCTCATCGCCTGAATTAAGCTAGCGTTCGATGCTTCCAACAGCTCTACAAGCTCCGCCAACTTGGTAAAGCCGGCCTCGTCCTTCTTCCCTGCGGGCCCCCGGCTCGTTACGACTTCCAACCCCTCGGGCATCGGCTTGCCGAAAAACCACTCCGCAAACATATATTCCACTTCCGCGTTATGGCGAAGCATATATCCGATGGATGCCGAACCGATTTGCAGGCTGAGATCCTCCTCCGGCAGCGCCTTTGCCATCTTGTGAAACCGCCCTTGAATCGCTTCCCACATTGGCTTAACCGTTGACCACGTCATGTTCTCCACTCCGTTTCGTTCCTTGACTTAATTTTTCCCGGCCGTATGGCCGTCCCGCGCTACATGCTGGAACCGCTCGCCCGCGAGATCGATATCGAAAGCAAGGCCAAAACCCGCTACATAACGTCCTTCGGATACCGTTAACTCGAACAGGGAAAAGTCTAGTCCGCGCAGCATGCCAATCATGTTTTTTCCGAACCGCTGCTCGAACTTTTCAAAAATGTCCTCGTAGCCTTCATTGCCTAGATTGCTCGCATTTCCTACAAAACGCGCCCGCTGACGCGCAAACAGGTTTTTGGAGTTTGCTTCGTCTTCAATCAGCATCACGTCCACTTCCGGACGCTCCTCCAAGTAGCGATAATGATTGGCAATACGGCTAATGTACACATATAGCTTGCCTTCATGCTCTACAAAAGGCGCGTTGGAAACAAACGGCTTGCCGTCCTCGCCAATCGTGCTGAGCATAACAGACTTCAAGCTAGCCGTGAACGCCAAATAGTTCTCTTTCAGAGTGTCCATATCGAGTGCTTTCAACTGAATCCCTTCTTTCTTCCTTATATTTTCTCAAAATATGAATGCGGGGCGCTCCGCTTGCGCCATCATACTGAATGTCGCTTTCAACCCCGTAGACGTTTCGGATCAGATCCGCAGTAAGAACATCCCTTGGCGTACCGCTAACGTGAATGTTTCCGTCTTTAATGACGCATACCTTGTCGCTGTAAAGACTGGCATGATTCAAGTCATGCAGCACCATCACGACAGTCAAGTTCAGCTCCCGGTTCAGCTTGCGAACCAGTTCCAGCACTTCGAGCTGATGCCCAATGTCCAAAAAAGTAGTCGGCTCGTCAAGCAGAAGCACTTTGGGACGCTGTGCCAGCGCCATAGCCAGCCAGGCTCTTTGCGCTTCTCCGCCGGAGAGCGAGACGACCAGCCGGTCCCGATAATCCGTCATATTCGTTTGCCGCAAAGCCCATTCCATAATATCCCGGTCTTCGGCCGTCAGCCGCTCATACCATTTCTTATGCGGCATCCGTCCGTAGCCGACCAGCTCCTCCACCGTCATATCGGCGGGACTGCTGTTGGACTGGCAAAGCATGCACATCAAGCGGGAAAGCTGCTTGGCACTAAGCGTGCCCAGCTCTTGATCCGCTATACAAACTTTGCCCCTTTGGCAAGGAATAAGCCGGGTCATCGCTTTTAGAACCGTCGACTTGCCCGAGCCGTTCGGCCCGATAATCGATACAACCTCTCCTTCACGAACATCCAGCGAAAAGTCGCTCACGATCGTCCGATCCGCATAACCGATTTGCAGGGACTGCACATTCAGCATATCAAGCTCCCCCCTTCCGCATCAAATACAGGAAATAAGGTCCTCCTACCATCGCCATCACAATGCCGGACGGAATTTGAAGCGGACTAAACAACGTTCGTCCAGCCGTATCCGCCACTAGCAAAATAAGAGCTCCAAGCATAATGCCAAGCGGCATGCTGTATCGGTAGTCGCTTCCGATCAGAAGTCTGGCGATATGCGGCACCACAAGGCCGACAAAGCCGACAAGGCCGACGGTCGATACGGAAATCGCCGCCAAATAGACGGCTACCAAAGAAAGGACGAAGCGCACCTGACTCAAATTTTGACCTAGATTATGCGCCGTTTGTTCGCCCAGCCTTAAAATATTCGCTTTCCTTACGCATAACAACGCGGCAATCCATCCCACGACGGAGTACGGCAAAATGACAAGCACGTCTTCCATGCCTTTCCCGTTCAAGCTGCCGTTCATCCATTGAAGGGCAGCCGGAAGCCGGTCGCTGTAAAGAATGGACAGCAAGCCGATAATGCCGCCAAATACGGCATTGATCGCTACCCCCGATAAAATGATTCGGATCGGTGTAAACCCGCCGCCCTTTTTCCAAGCCATAGCGAACACCATCGCCGCTGCGAAACCTCCGCCCACTATAGCGGCCAAAGGGATGAAGGAGGAGTAGCCTGGCACGACCAGCATAATGAACAATGCGGCAACCGCCGCGCCGCTTGAAACTCCCGTTAGGCCGGGATCGGCAAGCGGGTTCATCATGACCGCTTGCAGCAGCGCGCCGGAGGCCGCCAAATTGGCGCCAATAATTAGAGCGAGCAGCACACGCGGAATTCGAATATCCCAAAGGATCGTCGTCGCCCGATCATCCCCTTGCCCGATGATGGTCATAAACGTTTCCGCCGGAAAAAAACGGACGCTGCCGATGCCGACAGCGGTCAAGGCGGCAAGCGCGAGCAGCAGCCCCACTATAATGGCGATTACTACTTTGCGCTTGCTCTTCTCCTTTTTCCCCGCGATTGAATCAATCGCCCCGCTCATTATTCATACAGGATGCCGGAAAGCTCTTTGTAAGCGGAAGCCGCTTTCGGCAGGGATGCGATTCCGAACAGTCCGTAATCCAGCGCTTGCAGCTTGCCGTTTTTGAATGCGTTCAGCTTATCCCAAGCTCCGCCCGCCTTCACGTCTTCTTCAAACTTTTTCGCGACCGCAGCAGGATCGCCATGGGCTACAAGCAAAATAATGTCCGGATTAGCTTCAACAATGCTTTCCATATCAAGCGGAATGTACGTATCTTTCAGCTTCAGCACATCGGATACCACATTGACGCCACCCAAGTTTTTCACCAGGCTGCCAACATACGTATTTTCATTCATAAACATCAAGGACTCAGCCGAACCGAACAAAATGAGCACTTTAGGCGCAGTTTTGCCCTCCACAGAGGCAACGGCCGCTTTTTCCTCGGCGTTGAACTTTTCAATGTAGGAGTTAGCTTCCGTTTCTTTTTTAAACAAACGGCCAAGAGTAACCAAAGACAACTTCAGCTCATCCAAGGAATCCGCAGGCAAATAGGCCGTCGGCAGCTTTGCAGCTTCAAATTGTTTCTCCAAGTTATCCTTAATGGACGCCGGTCCAACGATGACATCCGGCTGCAAGCCTGCAATTGCCTCCAAATCAGGCTGATGCGAAGAGCCTACGCGAGGAACGGCATCGAATGCCGCAGGAAGCGCACTGCTGGAAGTCGGCACGCCGACAGGCGCAACGCCCAGCACATCAAACAATTCTGTAATCGCTACGGACATCGTAACGGCTTTGGAAGGCGACTGGTTCTCGAACTCTTTCAGCAGCTCCGCCACTTTCGTTTCATCCACGGAGCTTTGTGCCGGTTTCTCTGTTTCTTTTGGCTGCTCTTGTACAGCTTCCTCGGACGGCTTCACGCTTGGCTCGGATGCCGCGTTTCCACCTGTATTGCTTCCGCATGCTGCGGTAATTGCAAGAATAAGTGCGATAATGCCCAGTTTAAGACTAGTTGCTTTCATGTTGTTTGACCTCCTGGAATAGTTGATAACGATTATCATTATATAGATATTGATTATTATTATCAACAGAGAAATTTATTCCATTTTTCTCGGACAAAAAAAGAAGCGCGGGAATTCCCACGCCTCTTCGTTCGCTTATTTTGATTAATCGCGGCTTGCCAGCTTCGAAAGCAGGCGAAGCATCTCGATGTACAGCCATACCAAAGTGACCATAAGGCCAAATGCGCCGTACCACTCCATATATTTCGGTGCGCCATGCTCTGCGCCGGATTCAATGAAATCGAAATCAAGTACAAGGTTAAGCGCTGCAACCACAACAATCACAAGCGAAATACCGATGCCGATCAAATTGTTGTCGTGCAGATATGGAACCGTAATGCCAAAAAATCCAAGAACAAAGCTTGCCAGATACATGAGAGCGATACCCGCAGTAGCCGCGAACACGCCTAATCTAAAGTTTTTTGTCGCTTGAATGATTCTAAAGCGATAAGCGACCAACAGTGCGATAAATACGCACATCGTCAGCAAAGCCGCTTGCATCGTAATGCCGTTGTACAACGATTCATATCTGGCCGACAAGGCGCCCAGGAACAATCCTTCGCATGCCGCATAAAGCGGTACCAGGAAAGGGGAAGTTTTAGGAACAAAGCTAATAATGAGCGCAAGAATCAGTCCGGCAATGGCTCCGCCGATCATATAGCCCATTATGTTCGCATCGCCTTTCATGTACATCGACCAACTAACGAATGCTCCGCCAAGCAGGATCGCCAGCATAATAAACGATTTGTTTACCGTGCCGTTAATAGTCATTCTATCGCCTGAGGATAACTGACCGTAATTCTGGAAAGTGTTGTCTTTCAAAGTTGGATTACCGCTGCGTCCAAACACGCAAAAATCACCTCTTCTAATAGATTGTCCTAATAGTATCATATTCCTAACGATTATACATCAGTATAATGAAATAGTTGGTATTTTATGAAGAATATCTCGATTTTTCAAGCAAAAAAACTGCAAGACACGGAATGAACCATGTCATGCAGTCTCTTACCGCTAACGTTCAAAAAATTAATGGCCGTACGCTTCCATTTCCGCCTTCGGATCATGCTTCTCACGGCCCATGAAACAAGCGGCTCCGACGGCCAGCACTGCCGGGATAAGTCCCCATAGAAACACATCTGTGATCGACGACGAGACGCCTTTCAGCAAGCCCGACAACACACCGTCCGGAATAGAAGAGCGTACCGTTGAATCCATCAACACATAAGGGTCTTTCAAATCAAGCCCTTGCGGAATCGACCCCTCTCCGCCTTGGAACGATTCCTCCAGCTTGCGAGTCATCGAGCTGCTTTGCAAAATGCCGAAAACGGTAATGCCAAGCATCATTCCAAAAGATCGGAGGAAGTTCAATGTAGAGGTGGCCGCTCCGCGCTGCGCAGGAGACACGCATTGAATTGCCGCATTGGACAGCACGGAAAACGATGCGCCGATTCCAAGCCCAACAATAATCATATACATCGTAATGAGGAACCGGGAAGTATCCATCGAAATCGTCGTCAGCAGTCCGAGACCGGCTACAAGCAACACCAAAGTGGAAATCATGATGGTGCGGTACGTTAGCTTAGCCATCGCAAAACCGCCAAGCGTAGCCGTAATGACCGTTCCCACCATCATGGGCAGCAGCATGAGACCGGAGTTGGTCGCGGAACCGCCCAATACGCCTTGAATGAAGATCGGCAGATAGACGGAAGCTCCGATAAACGCCGCTCCGCTGAGGATCGCAATAACTGTGCTCGACGCGAACAGCCTCACTTTAAACATGTCGAACGAGATGATCGGCTCCGCCGCTTTTTTCTCTGCAGCGACAAACAAACAGCCTAACACAACAAAACCTGCCAGCAAGCTTACCAATTGCCAAGAATCCCACGCAAACAGCTTGCCGCCAAACTCCAAAGCAAACATGAGACAAACAACCGAACCGACCAACGTAACTGCGCCCAGCCAGTCAATTTTTTGTTTGGACAGGATAAGCGACTCATTGTAGCCTTTGAAAACAAGCGTCAATGAAAGAATGCCTAGCGGCAGGTTGATATAGAAGATCCACTGCCAGCTTATATAGTCTGTAATAAATGCACCGAGCAAAGGGCCGAATACACTGGATAAGCCGAATACCGCTCCAAACAGTCCCATCAGCTTGCCTCGGTTTTCAGGAGACACAGCGTCGAAAATAATCGTAAACGTAATCGGAACGAGAGCGCCCGCGCCGATACCCTGAATTGCACGGTAAATGCTTAGCTCCACGATACTGCCCGCCATACCGCACAACACCGATCCGATCATAAACAATATAATTCCGAATACAAAAAACCGCTTCCGTCCATACATATCAGACAGCTTGCCGAAAATCGGCATACCCGCCATCTCAGCCACCATATAAGCTGCCGTGACCCATACAAAATGGTTTAGCCCTCCAAGCTCGCCAACAATTGTACCCATCGCTGTAGCGACGATTGTGTTGTCCATGGAAGCCATCAGAATAGCAAGCAGCAGGCCTGCAATGACCAAGCCCGATTTGCTTTTTGCTCCGTTCATTTCAATCTTCCTCTCATTCGTTTTTACTGGATTGATCACAGTGTAGCCCACCAACTCTGACAACTGTGTGTCAGTGTTAATCCAGCATTTTTTTCGAATGTGAAAAAAGTTGAAATGTCGTGTACTGCAATGACGCAACTTGGCCTGGGCAATCGCTTAGAAAGCTACTCCTGAACGTTACGCGGCGTGGTTATGGCCCGGTGAGACGTCTGCCCCGCTCCCCTTCTCCGAGAGGAGCAGGTTCAGCAGAATAGCTGTAAGCGAGCCGGTGACAATGCCGTTTTGCAGCATCATTTTCGCAAAATCGGGAAGCTGGTCGAACAATTGCGGCACTGTAGCGGAGCCAAGGCCAACCGCGATGCTGCAAGCGGCGATAAGCAAATTGCGTTCTTTCCGCAAATCGACTTCGGCCAAAATATTGATGCCCGACACGGCGACGGAGCCGAACATAACAATCATCGCTCCGCCAAGCACAGCGCTTGGAATGACCGTCGTCACAGCGGCGAGCTTGGGCAGAAGCCCTAGCACAACCATGATGCCGCCAGCGGCAAAGATAACGTCGCGCGACTTCACCTTCGTCAAAGTGAGCAAGCCGACATTTTGCGAAAATGCCGTATAAGGAAAGGCGTTGAAAATGCCGCCGAGCGTAATGGCGACGCCTTCGGAACGGAGTCCGTTCACGATCTGCCGCTGCTCCACCTTCTGGTCCGTCGCTTTGCCGACTGCAAAATAAACGCCCGTCGACTCCACCATGCTGACGATGTTGACGAGAATCATCGTAATGACGGCTGTCAGACTAATTTGCGGCGTTCCAAAATAAAACGGCTCCGCTATGCTGAAATAAGACGCTTTGGCCACTCCGGAAAAATCGACGATTCCCATAAAGTAACCCGCAATCGTACCTGCAATAAGGCCGATTAGAACCGAAATGGCACGCAGAAATCCTTTGGCCAAACGATTGACGAGCAAAATGACGATCAGCGTGCCAAATGCCAGCAGCAGGTTGCGCGGAGCGCCGAAATCGGGCATCCCCTGTCCGCCCGCCGCATTGTTCATGGCTACGGGGATGAGCGAAAGACCGATAATGGTTACGACGGAGCCCGTCACGATGGTCGGGAAGAAACGCAATATTTTGCCGTACAGCGGGGCCGCTACTATAACAAACAACCCCGATATAATAATAGCGCCGTAAACGGTAGCCAAATTGGAAGAGAGACCGATCGCAATAATAGGACCTACCGCAGTAAAGGTACAGCCAAGCACGACAGGCAGTCTGCTGCCGAAATATTTGCCGCCCCATACTTGAAGAATAGTAGCAATGCCGCAGGTGAACAGATCGGCCGCGATTAAATACGCCATTTGCGTCTCATTCAGCTTCAGCGCCGCTCCTACGATCAGCGGAACGATAACGGCACCCGCGTACATAGCCAGCACATGCTGAAAGCCGAGCGTGATTACTCTTTGTTTGCTTAACATGCTTTTATGACCTCTCCTTCGCAAGCTCGCCAGCCCGACGATCTTCTTCCGCAAAATGGACTTCTCCCGGCTTCATAGAAATAATCCGCGCCAAGGAATGAATGCGCACGTCCTTTTCCTCCAGCAGCCCTCTTCCCTCTTGGAAGCTCTTTTCGATGACGGCCCCTACGCCGACAAGCCTTGCCCCGGACGCACGGACGATGTCGACCAATCCAACGAGCGCGGCTCCCGTCGCCAAAAAGTCGTCCACGATCAACACGTTGTCCTGCGGACTCAAATAACGCTGATCGACGCTGATCTGGTAAGTCTCCCCGCGCGTAAAGGAATGAACCTCAGCGGTATAGACGCTGTCCGACTGAGTGATCGCCTTTTTCTTCTTTGCATAGACAAAAGGAACGCCAAGCGCGATCCCCGCCGCCATCGCAAACTGAATGCCGCTTGCCTCTATCGTAAGCACCTTTGTAATGTTCTCATCGGCGAAAGCTCCCGCAAATTCCCGTCCCGTTGCAAGCGCCAGCTCCGTATCCACCTGATGATTCAAAAACGAATCCACCTTCAGCACCCGATCGGACAAAATAGCTCCTTCTTGCCGAATGCGGTTTTTCAGCTCTTCCATCTCAGTCATCTCTCCCTGTTTTCGTCTCTATCCCTTGTCTGTTGCCAATTCCAAAACAAAAAAGACAGCCTTCTCCTTGAGTTTATTTCTCTCAAGTGAAGCCTGTCCTGTTGGAATGATATCCTTGCGGCACATGCGCGTCGAAGATCGGGTGGCCTATTTGAAGCGTAAATTAGAAGGAGCCGAAAACGGCCCTGCCAAATCGTTGCTTCAAACGCCGGAACGTTTCTAGCCGCTCCCGTCTTCGCTTTCACTCATAGTCGGATGAATTCACGGTCATCCGGTAGAAACTTATGGGCCATATCCCCAAAATTATATGAGACCTATTCTTTTGTCATGATTCGTGTACTCGTAATGGTACACACTCCGGGGAGCAGTTTCAACAGAAAATATTTGTAAACACGATAGTCAAAAAAGAAAAGACCCGGAAAAAGGGATTACCCTTTAACCGAGCCCGCAACCATACCTTTCATAATCTGCTCTTGGAAGATCAGATAGATGACAATGGTCGGAATAACGGCAATAAACATTGCACCCATCGTCAAGGCGTAGTCCGTACCGAAGCCGTCGGAGAACAGCGACAAGCTAAGCGGCAGCGTCTTCAGCGCTTGCGAGTTGATAAAGACGAGGGCGAACGAGAAGTCGTTCCAGAAACGAAGGAACGCCAGAATCGTGACCGTCGCAATGACAGGCAAGCACAATGGGAAAATAATGCGTCCGAACACTCCCCACCAGCCGTTGCCGTCGATCATTGCAGCTTCTTCCACCTCGCGAGGGATAGACTGCATGTAGGCAATGCTGAGGAAAATCGCAATCGACAGCTCAAACGCCGTATAAGGCAAAATAAGCGACCAATACGTGTCCAAAATGTTGATTTTGTTCATGAAAATAAACAACGGTACGAGCGTACTGTGAATCGGAATGAGCATTCCCAGTAGGAACAGCCCTTTAATTACGCCGCTGAACTTGAAGGAGAACCGAGACAGCGCATAAGCGGCCAGCGTGCCGAGCAGAACCGTAAGAACAACCGATGTCACCGTTACTATGGTGGAGTTGAGCATCGCTCTGCCCATATCCCCAAGCTCCCAAGCGCGGGTTATATTTTCAAGCTGCCATTGCAGCGGCCAAGCGTAGGGACGGTTGAAAAATTCCTGATTCGATTTAAATGCACTTATAAATAGCCAGTATAGCGGATAAAGCGTGCCTAACGCGTACAGGAACAACAGAGCTTTGAGGCCGAAACCAAGCGGCTTCTTCCAAAACGGCTGTTTCAAGTCTGCTTGAATTTTCGTCGATGCTTGCATAAGATTCACTCCTTCATCGGCCTTGCCTTAAAACCGTGCTCAGCTTTTTCTTTTGGTGATGATGTAGTTCAGACCTATGAGCAAGGCGCTGATCAGAATGATCATGGTCGATACGGCAGAGCCGTAACCATAACGGTAAACGGTAAAGCTGTTGTTGTACATATACGTCGCGAGAAGTTCCGTCGATTGAGCAGGACCGCCGCCCGTCATAACAATGACATGGTCGAACGCCTTAAGGCTGCCCGAGATACAAAGCACGATCGTGACAACAATCGTTTCCCACATGATAGGAAGCGTTACGAAAAACAATTTGCGGTGGCCAACGGCACCGTCGATTTTGGCCGCATCGTTCACCTCGGAGGAGATGTTTTGCAAAGCGGCGATAAAGATGATCAAGTAAGGACCGATGTTGGCCCAGTTAATCGGGATAGAGACCGCGAACATATTTACTTTCGGATCGGACAGCCAAGCGCGCGTCCAAGAATCCAAACCGACCATTTCCAGCAGCGTGTTGACCAAACCGAATTGAGGCTGGTAAATGTAGCCCCAGATCAAGCCGACAACGACAGTGGACAATACCATCGGCATAAATACGGCGGAACGGATAATCCGGTTGAACATGTTGTTTTTAAGAAGCAGCAGCGCCAGCAAAAGCGCGATTGGCACTTGGCCAATAATCGCCGAAGCAACAAGGATCAAGTTGTTTTTGAGCGCTCTCCAGAAAATAGGATCCTGCAGCATCATCTCATAGTTGTCCAAGCCGATAAATTTCAGCGAGCCCAGGCCGCTCCAATCGAAGAAACCGTAGTAAGCCGACCAAATAATCGGAACGATGGCAAAAACTACGAAAATAAGCAATGCAGGAAGCAGCGCCAGGGCGACGAAGCTTCGTGAACGCAATGATGATAGCATGGCGACAGCCCTCCTCGAATTCATAACCCGCGCCGTCTTTCGTAAACGTCAGACGGCGCGAGTGTGTGTTACGTTACTTATTTTTTAGTCGATCTAGCTTGAGCGTCCTGCAGCTTTTTCGCTACATCCTCAGGCTTGCCGCCCATCATAATTTCTTGCAAACCGTTGTTAATTGTTTCGCCAGCTTCAGCGGACAAGTAAGCGTCATATACTGGAGTGATGCCAGCGTTCATCGCTACGTTGAAAGCTTTCAGGTAAAGCGGGCTAACGTTGGAGTTAGCAAGGTCCATTTTGTACATAACCATGGAGTTGCTCTCTGCGATCGATTTTTGGCCGTCTGGACCAGCAATTGCGTAAATCAATTCAAGTGCCGCGTCTTTGGAAGCGCCGGATGTCTTCTTGCTCAGTGCGAAACCGCCGCCTGCGCCGCCGGACAATGTGCCAGCTGTACCTTTGCCGCCTTCGATCGTAGGAAGAGTTGTTACTTCGATTGGCGCCACTTGCTCAGCCGTTGCGGATGCAGCAAGGTTAGTCAGTGTCCAAGCGCCGCTGATCATCATAGCTGCGTTGCCTTGAACGAAGTATTGCTCAGCTTGAGTGTTGTCGATGCTGTTAGCGCCTTCTTGGAACGCTTTGTTGTCTACCAGCTCTTTGAATTTGCCAAGAGCGTCTACGAAAGTTTGGTCTGTGAAGGAAGCTTCGCCTTTAACAGCTTTCAAGAACCAGTCTGTGCCTGTTACGCGGTCTGCAAGCGAACCAAGGATAGTCGATTGAGCAACCCAAGGAGCTTTATTGCCAAGCGCGATTGGCGTGATGCCTTTTCCGTTGAACGCTTTAACAGCATCCATCATTTCTGTCCAAGTTGTTGGCACTTTTACGCCGTTTTTCTCAAACAGGTCTTTGTTGTAGTAAAGGAAAGATGTTGCGGACAAGCCGATTGGAGCGGAATAGATTTGGTTAGGCTCGAACGTGAAACGGTCGAATGCGCCATCCATGAAGTTGCCTTTCCAATCTGGGTATTTCTCAGCTAGAGGTGTAATCGGTTGCAACAATCCAGCGTCAAAAAATTCTTGCGACTGGCTGCCTGCGTAAACGAAGAACACGTCTGGCATTTCGTTGCCTGCTGCTACTGTGCTTAGACGCTGACGGTATCCGTCTACCGGAATCGCTTGAGCGTCAAGCTCTACATTCGGATGATCTGCTTTGTACTTGTCGATCAAACCTCTGACCGCTTTAGCGCGAAGGTCGTCGCCGGCAAAGTTATGCCAGATCGTCAATTTTACTTTTTCTTCTTTGCCGCTTTCGGCTGGCTTTTCTGCACTCGGTTTGTTATTGGTGCCGCTTCCACAAGCAGCGACAAGCAGGGAAACGAGAGTAATAAGCGTTACTACCAATGTAAGTCTCTTCTTCATTGAGTTGATCCCCTCTCGATAATATAGTTTTAGTATAGTAAAGGCACGGAGGTTGTCGTAGGGGGGATAATTCAGGTTCATGGGGGTGAAATTTCACCTAGTGGCCGCGCTCGCGGAAATAAGACGGCGTCTCGCCCGTATATCGTTTGAACAAGCGGTTGAAATGTTTGATGTCCTCGTACCCCACCCGCTTAGCGACCTCGCTCACTTTGGCCGGCGTTTCCCTAAGCAGCCTGATCGCCCACTCGATACGCGCTTCCGTAACAAACTCGATATAGTTTTTCCCTGTTTCTTTTTTAAATAACTCGCTGAAATAATTAGGGTTCATATGGACGTTTGCCGCCACTTGCGCTAGCGTCAAGCTTTGGTCCAGATGTTCCCGGATATACGCGATGGTCTGTTCGATCGCTGAATTTCGGCCTCCCGACAGCCGCTCGTATTGGCGAATAATTGCAGACAGTATCCCTTCCATTACTTCTTCAGGTTTTATAATAAGAAAGGCGGTGTCCAGTTCCTCGAGCTGTCTCAGCTTTTGCGCGGATTGGCCGACCGATGCGGCCGCACGCTCCAGCCAGCGGTAACTGGCGATCATATAAGAGTGCAAATAAGATTTCATGGAGCCGGGCGTCGCTTCCGGGTTGCTTTTGATCGCGGCCAGCGTCCTTTGCATCCAATCGTGAAGCCGCTCCGCGCTGCCGCTTCGAAGAACGGAAGTGAGCGCCTCCTCCTCCTCTTGGGAGCACACGGTTCTCATCCCTTGTCGATGCGATATGTCTTCATAGCGAATCAAGCCGGAATCTCCGGCTAGGAACCGATAAGCGGAAGCTAGTCCCGCCGTTCGGAGCGATTCTCGAAGCCCCAGCACATTGCGCGCAGGCAAGCCTGATGCGGCGAACAGCTTGGCTCCTGTCGCACGCTCCGCGCCATCGACGGCGGTACGAACCAATCTCGATGCACCTTGCTGCCCAGCGCGGAACAGAACGAGCCATCCGCCTTCCCAGTCCAAAATGGCGGAGTTCAGCCTCTCTCGCAGCATACGGCCTGTCTCTTCAAGCTCGGCTCCAGCCTCGGCAACCGACGGAAGCTGGGCCTCAGACGTAATAAGCCAAAGCTCCAGCGACTCTAAGTCGGATGCCGTCCGAAGCTCGGGGTAATAATAAAGAAGCTCTTCCGCTTCCCCTTCGCTGGCAGGCTGATCGCCGCGCAGCAACCGCTCCAGCCGCTTCGAGCGAAACGCCGTTTGATGGGCTTCGCCCTCTCTTTTGGCTGCTCGCTTCTCCATAATCCGTCCCTGCGCTCGCACCGCAGCGGCCATAATGTCGCCCGGCCGGCTCGTTTTTAGCAAATAGTCGCTAATGCCTTCCCTCATCGCTTGCTGGGCATACGCAAACTCTTCATACCCGGACAGAATGACAATTTCCGTGCCCGGAAAGTCGCGTTTTACCTCGCGCGCCATCTCCAGCCCCGTCTTGCCCGTCATTCGAATATCGGTCAAAATGATGTCCGGCTGCTCCAAGGGAATACGCATTAAAGCCTCTTCCGCAGAGGCGGCAGGCTTCAGCAGCGTAAATCCGTTCTCTTCCCACTTAATGACGGTGCTGAGCCCTTCGCGAATAATCGTTTCGTCATCTATAATAAGCAGCTTCATCAGCTTCTCCTCCTTATTCACCCCGGCCAGCGCCTTCGCTTGTCTCCTTTGGCTTCCGTTCCTGCTCTGCGTCCAAGCTATCGGGAAAAACGGAAAACTTGATTTGAGTTCCCACACCCGCCTTACTCTCCAGCAGCAGCCCCGCTTCCGGGCCATAATGAAGCAGCAGCCGGTTATGAACGTTGCGCAGCCCATAGCTTCCGCCGGACATACCAGGCGGCTTAGCCCGATCCGGCTTATCCGCCATCCGGCTCCGCAGTTCCTCCAGCTTCTCTTCGCTCATCCCGATGCCGTCATCCTCCACAACAAAGGCGATCGCCTCGCCCTCCGCTGCCGCACGCACCTTTATAGTGCCCGCGCCTTCCCGCTTCAATATGCCGTGGATCATCGCATTTTCAATCAGCGGCTGCAGCAATAGCTTAAGCATTCTCTGTTCCAGCAGCTCTCCCGGAATGTCCGCCTCGTACCGGAACTTGTCCGGATAGCGGATCGACTGAATATTGACGTAGTTGTCGATATGCAGCATCTCTTGGTTCACCGTGCAATACTCTTGACCCTTGTTGAGGCTGAACCTCAAAAAGTCGCTTAAGGAGCCGACCATATCGGCGATTTTCGCTTCGCCTTTCATAAGCGCCATCCAGTGAATAGAAGACAGCGTGTTATATAGAAAATGAGGATTGATTTGCGCTTGAAGCGCAATCATGTCCGCTTCCTTTTTGAGCGCCTCGTTTTTTTTCACCTCGTCGGTCAACTTTTCAATTCGGGAGCTCATTCGATTGTAGCTAATAATAAGCTGTCCGACCTCGTCTATCGATGTAACTTGCAAAGCGGGAAGCGGCTCTTCCGGACTGGAATGCTTAAGCAGCTTCGTCAGCGCCGTCAGCGGCCTCGTCACCCTTTGAATGAGAAACAAAACAAAAGCAATGACAAACAAAGCGGCAAGGCTGACCGCCACGGCTGTCAAAGCTAAAAAGTATTGATTTTGCGACTTGTAAACTTGCGTCGGAATAATGCCGACCAGCTTCCAATCGACGTTCGCAAGACCGTAATAAAGCACCGTTTTTCGCTCGGCGCCTTCGCCATATTCGAACCATCCCGAAGAAGCTCCCCTGAAACGGGCGATATCCGGAAAATAACTGGACAGCGCCACATTTTTTTCAAATGCGGCCGGGCCCGCCATAATTCGATTGTCGCCATCCAGCAGCAAGACGAACCCGCCGCCCTCCAGCTCCCCTTGCCTAAGATGTTCGGAGATAACGCTTTGCAGCAGGCTTATTTTTAACATGCCGATTTCATCATACTTTTTTGTGTTTCGAATGGGACGCGACATCGTGATCACTTCCCGCCGTCCGTCGAGCGACGTCGTTTGCTTGTGGACGGAAGACCACCATTTCGAATGATCGGAATAATAGTTGGGCTGAACTTCCGTTATGTCATGCCAATCGGACTCAATAACCGATTTATAAGAGATTGGAGGCTGGCCTCCCTTGGATTCCACCACTATATTGGCGATATAGGGCTTGGAAATGGACAATGTCATTAGCATGCTCGCCATTTTGGTTCCCATCAGCGCGTCCATTTGACCTGAGCGCAAATGCTCCTGCACATCGTCGTGGCCAAGAATATACAAAGAGAGCGACTCCGCGTCGCTCACCATATTTTCAAGATAAGTGCCCATAAGCGTTAAGGTGTTCATTCCGGAGCTTTTTGCTTTTTCCTCCGTCAGCCCTTCCGCAATGAAATATGAAAAAATCCCAAGCGACAGCACGGGAACAAGTACGGATACTATAATCCATAAGGACAGCTTTTTCTTAAGCGAGCCTCCTAGCCAATTGTTCATCGGTAGCTTCTTCCCCATCCCATGCTGTCGGCTTGGCCGCGCATTTCCATATTTTTATTTTATCACAGCCCCTTTGCGGCAACCAAAGGTTCGTTTGTTTTTGACTATTAGCAAAGTTCGATCAATTTGTAAGCGTTATCATATATGTTTGGGCCAATCATTGGTTTATACTAAAATAGGCCGATGCATTCGTATCCTCGACTCGCTTATTATTCCAGCGCCTTTATAAATTCATCCACATCGCGGCCCGCTTTCAACTGATTGCACTCGTAGCAGGCGCACACGCAGTTGACCGGCGTCGTATGACCGCCTTTCGCACGCGGGAGCACATGGTCGATGGTATCGCCATATTGCCCGCAAAACCGGCATGTATAGTTGTCTCTGGTCAAAATAAACTGCCGGAACTCCTTATTGCTGTACAGTCGTTTAATCGTTTGGCGGTTTACGACAACTGCCGCTCCTTCGTTTACCAAAATGGAGGCAAGTTCCGGCTCGATCTCTTGATACCAGCGCCGGCCGTTATCCGTTTTTCCGCGCATGCGAATAAAGCCTTGGGCGGTTGGCCTGAGGGAAGAGGCTTCGAGCGGCCGTTCCTTTTCTTTTGACAGGGGCTGCGCCTGAGGCGGGGGTGCCGTACCGCCTTTCCGCTTGCGGGCGCCTCGATTCCTTTTGCGGACAGTAGCGGCTCCGGCATTCGTCCGTTCCTTTATGGTTGCCGCTTCGGCAGTGCCAGCCTCGCTGCCCGAGACTTGACTGCTGCCCGTGCTCCTGCAGGCTCGGCATGTGCCTCTGCGCCCATGCTTGCCTTTGCGCCGCCCGGTTCTGCGAAGAAACTCGCCAAGCGGCTTCATGACTCCGCAAGCGGTGCATGGCTTCATCTCCGGCGAAGGCCGGTTGTCGGTAGTGGATGTTGTCGTCATGCCCCCAGTATAGCATGTAGCTCTAACAATAATAAATCGGTCAAAAGAAAGCACGGAAAGACAGGATTGGCTTTCCCGCGAATGATACGATATCTCTCGAAAGGAAGTGAATACGGGTGGATGCGCTAATCGATCTTAAACATGCATTGGACTATATGGAAACGCAAATGGAGAATCGGCTGGATATAGAGGAAGTCGCCAAGGCGGCCTGCATGTCCGCTTTCCACTTCCAGCGCCTGTTCCATGTCGTAACCGGTGTTACGGTTGCCGAATATGTGCGGAAGCGGAAGCTGACTTTAGCGGCGCAGGAGCTTGCCTCCTCAACCGCTAAAGTCGTCGATGTAGCGCTCAAATACGGCTACGACACTCCGGAGTCATTCTCCAAGGCGTTCCGGCGCATTCACGGCCTATCCCCGTCCGAGGCGCGCACGGAAGGAGCCAAGCTGAAGGCGTTCCCCCGCATATCCTTCCAGCTCATTTTGAAGGGAGACAAAGACATGGATTATCGTATTGAAAACAAAGAGGCATTTACGTTGGTAGGCAAATCGATTAATACGACGACTCAAAATGGGGAAAACCACAACCAGATTACCCAATTTTGGCAGGATGTATTGTCTGACGGGACGTTTTCGGACCTGCTGACCATTGCTCAAGAAGAGAAGTCCTTTGGAGCTTGCTACAACTTAAACCAAGCAACGGGACAATTTTCTTATTTGATCGGGGTTAACAGTTCCCTCGACGCGGCTAAAGAAAACAACTACCAGGTCCGAGAAATCCCGGCTGCCACTTGGGCGGTATTTACGTCCGTCGGACCGCTCCCTCACACCATTCAGCAGACGTTTACACGCGTCTTTCAAGAATGGTTCCCGGCTACCGGCTATGAGCATGCGGGCGGTTCTGAATTGGAAGTTTATTATCCCGGCGACACAAGTGTAGACGATTACCGCTGCGAAATTTGGATTCCCATTTTGAAAAAACAAGCTTAACCGGGCACCCCGTCCGGCAAATGAAACAGCCTCCTTCGCGCGGACGATACCGCTCATAAGGAGGCTGTTTGTTTTAGTTATTTCAATTTTAGTTCTCCGTCGTAGGTAGCGATTACGCCATACAGATCGGGGCGACGGTCGCGGAAAATGCCCCATTCGATGCGCTGCGTTTCAAGCTGGCCCAGATCAAACTCAGCGACAAGAACCGTCTCTTCCGTGCGGTCGGCTTCAGCGATTTTGTTCCCTTGCGGCCCCGCGATAAAGGAGGAACCGTAGAACGTAATGCTGGATTCTTCGTCCGTTTCGAGGCCAACACGGTTGGAGGCGACAACGGGAACGAGGTTGGATGCGGCATGGCCAAGCATGCACATTTGCCAATGGTCTTTGGAATCGATAGAACCGTCTTGCGGCTCGGTACCGATTGCGGTCGGGTAGAACAAAATTTCCGCCCCCATCAGCGCCATGCAGCGCGCCGCTTCAGGGTACCATTGATCCCAACAAATGCCGACACCGATTTTGCCATAGCGTGTATTCCAAACTTTAAAGCCGGTATCCCCCGGGTTGAAATAAAACTTTTCCTCGTAGCCCGGTCCGTCGGGAATATGGCTCTTGCGGTACTTGCCCAACACTTCCCCGTCCGCATCGATAATAGCGATAGAGTTGTAGCGCGCATTGTTCTTTTTCTCATAAAAGCTGATTGGAAGAACCACTTGCAGCTCCTTCGCCACTTTGCGGAAATGGTTGATTGCCGCGTTTTCTTCCAGCTCAGTAGCGTAGACGTAATAATCCGCCTTCTCCTTCTGGCAGAAGTATGGAGTTTCAAACAGCTCCTGCAGCAAAATAATTTGCGCGCCTTGGCTCGCCGCTTCGCGTACAAGCTTGTCCGCTTTGCTAATATTATCGTCACGGTCCGTAGAGCAGCTCATTTGTGTCGCTGCCACTTTTACGATTCGTTTGGTCATTTTATACATACCTCCTATGCCCTCGGTCTTAAGATGTGCGTCCTGCCGGCATTTGCTGTGTCGTACAATGCACGTTGCCGCCTTCGGCAATAATGGCCATGCCGTTTACTTTGCGAATTTTACGGTCCGGGAACGCCTCCGCCAAAATATTTTCGGCCTGACGGTCCGTTTCTGCCGCAGCTCCGCCGAACACAGGCAAAATAATGCCGTCGTTGACAAAATAAAAATTCAAATAGCTCAGCGTTAAGCGCTGACCATCATATTCAGCCATTGGAGGCTGCGGAATTTCGATAATTTCAAGCTTCCGTCCCTTGGCGTCTACCGCATCCCGAAGAATTTTACGATTCTCTTGCGTAATGGCGTAGTTTTCATCAGACGGGTCGTCGCATACTTGAAGAATGACTTTGCCCGGCGCCGCGAAACAAGCAATGTTGTCCACATGGCCGTCCGTCTCGTCGCCGCTCAGACCGCGTTTCAGCCAAATGATGGATTCGACGTTCACGAAACGTTTGACTTGCTCTTCAATCTCCTCGCGTGAAAGCTCCGGATTGCGGTTACCGTTCAGCAAGCACTCTTCCGTTGTAAGCAGAGTTCCTTCTCCATCCGAATGAATGGAGCCGCCCTCCATCACAAGAGGAGCGTCGAACTGACGAACGCCAACATGCTTCAGCACCTGCGGAGCTACCGCGTCGTCCAAATCCCAAGGCGAATATTTGCCGCCCCATGCGTTGAAGCCCCAGTTCACGCCCGCGAGCTCGCCTTCTTCGCTAAGCAGGAAGGTTGGCCCGTTGTCTCTCAGCCATGCGTCATTGTGCTCGATTTCCAGCAGCTCAACGCCCGCGTTGCCGGCAAAACGTGCCGCGACCCGCTTCGCATCATCCGGATTAACGACGACGGTGATCGGCTCAAATTCGGAAATTGCGGTTATAATATCGGCATATCCAGCCGTTACTTCTTCATAATTGTCCGGGTGCACCATTGAGTCCAGCACAGGCCAGGAAATAAAAGTTCTCTCATGCTTGGCCCACTCGGCGGGCATTGTATAATTCAGTTCTCTAGGATTCATCGTGTCCTCCATATCAAAACATATAATCGTAATATGCGGGGAAAGCCCCAAAATGACTACCCTATCATATAACAAAAGTACGCCCGTCACAATGGATTCGAGAGATGATTGCTCTCCCAACGGAGGGATTATTTCACAACCTTAAACGAGACGGTCGTTCCAACCTTCGGCGTGCTTTCTATGCAGAGGCCGGAGCCGTTATGGAGCTTCAGCCGATAATGCGTATTGGCCAGCCCTATGCCGCGGCGCTTGCCTTCTTCGGCACGTCCTCTTGCCAGCAGCCCGCCAAGCTCAGCCTCGCTTATTCCTGCGCCATCGTCGCTAACCGAAACTTCCGCCTCTTGCGGTCCGTCCACAGTTCGAATGCGGATCGTCCCGCCGCTTGAACGGCTCAAAATGCCATGTTTAAGCGCGTTTTCAACCAACGGTTGAATGGTCAGCGGAGGCAGCAGCAAAGCCAAGTTTTCGTCGGCTTCCCAAACGACGTTGATTCGATCGCCGAACCGCTCTTTTTCAATATAGAGATAGGCCTGCACCAGCTCCAGCTCTTTTTTCAAAGGGACGAGCCCTTCCGCATTATGGTTATTAAAGCTTGCCCGCAAGTATTGGCTAAAAGCGGTCAGCAGCTGCTTCATCCGCCCTTGATCGATTTCGCTAAGCGCGGCGACCGAACTAAGCGTATTGAACAGAAAATGCGGCTCAATTTGCGCTTGCAGCCATGCAGCCTCCATCTTCGCTTGCTCCTTGGCCGCTTTCGTCATCTCGGTTAAAGCCTCGACCCTTGCTCTCAGCTCGTCCGCATCCACCGGTTTTTGAATATAATCGCTTGCGCCAGAGCGGAATCCAGCCGCAATATCCTCTGACCGACCGCGTGCCGTCAGAAGCAGAACAGGCAGCTCCGAGCGGGAAAATCTTTCGCGTACAGCCTCGGTCAATTCATAGCCGGATATTCCCGGCATCATCACATCCGCGATCACCAGATCCCATTTTCCCGTTTCCAATAAAGGCAAAGCCTCGTTGCCGCTCGTTGTCGTTGTAATGTCGTAGCGCTCCTCGCTTAGAACGCTGCTGAGCACCTTCAAATTGACGGGGTCGTCGTCGACGGCCAGCACCCTCGGCCTCCCATGATCATGCACCAGGCTTTGAGCATCCTCGCTTTTGACCTTGCCCGCGCCTTTCTGTCTGGCATCGTCGCTCTCCTCTTGCCCGACAATGGCGCGAGCTCCGAAAGTCCCATCCCCTTCAGCGTTAGTCCACTCCGCTGCCGCGGTCGATAAAATAACGCCGGAGTTCTGAGGACCGGCTTGAACGACCGAAGTCTGTGCCGCTGCCGCCCCCAAATAGAGAGGCAAAGCAAAGGCAAAGCGGGAGCCCTCGCCTAGCTTGGACTTCACCGTCAGCTCCCCTCCGTGCAGATGCACCAGCTCCCGGCTAATCGCAAGGCCAAGCCCAAGGCCAGTCACGGCCCCTTCTCCTTGCTGATACGGCTGAAAAATACGGGCTGCCGTCGCTTCGTCCATCCCTGCTCCCGTATCCCGGATAACGATGTGGACGCTGCCGTTTTTCGCTTCGGCGTGAACGACGATTTCTCCCCGCTCCGTAAATTTAATCGCGTTGTGAACCAAGTTGTACAACACTTGAACGATCCGATTTTCATCCGCCTTTACAAGAGGAAGCGAGCTGGGCACCTCATTAATAAGGACAACCGGCTTGCCTTCCGTCATATAACGGAGCATATCGAGCACTCCCCCCGCAACGGCTTGCAGATGCAACGGTCCCTTTTGCAAACGTACGCCGTTTTCCTTGAATCTCGTAAGCTCCGTCAAATCCTCCAGCATATAGGACATTCGCTTGCCGACTGAAACGAGCAGCCGCAGCCGGGTTTCAGTCTCCTCCGTACCGTACCGCCCGTCCTGCAAAACGGACTCCGCCATATTCAGCATGCCGTGCAGAGGATTTCTCAGCTCATGAGAGGTGCTGGCCAGAAAGTCGTCCTTCTGCTTATCCACCGCTTGCAGCCGCTCCGCCAGCTTTGCCGTTTGGTTCGCCGTCCGGAAATAGCTCTTGAACCAATACAGAGCAAGCATCATAAAGGCGAATACCGTGTCCCATGGGTAAAAACCGCTGCCGAAAAGGCCTGTATTTTTGATAATGCCCCATACGAGATTATTAGACACCGCAGCGGCTCCGAGCAAAATAAAGATCAAATCCTCTTCGCCTTTAAAAATCGCCTTGACGGTTAACGTCGGAATCACAATATACGGGATCAAAATAAGCGCTGTATGCACCAAGTCTCCGTAGCTGAGCAGCCGGGCGGGCATCAGCAGCACGAACAGGGCATACAGCCCGCAAGCTGCGGCGAACCAGCCGCTAAAGCGCATGATGCTGAAGCGTTGCAGAAGATGCTTCGCATAATACAGGATGGATACGGCCGCCCCTAGGAACGACAAGTAATAAAGCTTCATGTTCCACTCGTAGCCAATGGAAGTCCAGCTCATCAGCAAACGATCGTCGTCAATCAGGATCGTCATTGTAGCGCTTAAAATAAGCAAGGAAAAATAAATAAGCGCCCTCTGCCGCACTCCGATAAAATAAAGCGCAGCGGCGTACAAAATATGCATGAACAGCAGAATGCATACAGCCATCTGGGTCCCTTCGGAAAATTGCTGCGATTTGCGAATCGCTTCTTCGGTGCCGAAGAGGATCGGCTGCATAATGCCGCTCATGATCCGGTCGTCAAAATTGGCAACATGAATAACGATGTCCAGCATTCCGGTTTCGTTATTCGCCTTAAAATTAGCCGTAAACGGAACGCTTCCAGGCTTGTACTCCTCTGCGCTGGAAGCGGGTACCCCCGACCCGCCAACCCTCTGCCCATTTACATATAATGCAGCCGATGCCGGGATAGCCGGAATTCTCATGCTGAACAGGGACGCTTCGTCGGGGTTTACAAAAAGGAGCAGACGGTACGTTGCATAGCCGAACGCACCATCCTCATCCTTACCTAGCTCCTCCTTCCAATCAGAGGGCAACTCGACGATCGTCCCTTCGTTCGGGCTTTCTTTCCCGCGTTCAGGAACGAATAAATTCGAAGGATAGAATCCCCACTGCCCGTTCAAAATCATTTCGGGCTCTTTGTTCCAATCCCACTGACGGAGATCCAAAACGGCTCCAGAGACAGAGGTTTCGGGAGGAGACGTCTGGAATTGAAACCATAGAAATCTTATCGAAATTAAGGCTGCAAGGAAGATGGCCAGTATGGCCGCTAGTTTCATTTTGCTCATCGGATTATTTCCTTCTCGTCGGTGTTGTTCATCAAGTCGAGGAAACGTTGAGCCGCCGCCGACATGGCAAACGATTTCATCCGCACAATGCCTAAATCTACCTTCGGAATCGGTTCTTCCACTTTTACTTTGTATAGACTTCCCGCCGCCAGTTCCTTCGCTACAAACTCACCAATAACATAGGAAATGCCCAGGTTTGCCTGTGCAAATCCGACCAGCAGCTGCAAGCTGCCGATCTCTAGACTCGGTGCCAACGCAATGCCGTGGGAAGCCAAAAACCGGTCCATTGCCTTTCGGGAAGTCATATGGGCCGGGAATACGATAAGCGGATATTGTGCCAGCTCCTTCAAAGACACGGCTTCTTCGGCTAGATGCTTGTACTTCTCCCCCGTTACAAAACAATCCTGAATCGACAAAAGTTTTGTTTCCTCAAACGCTTCATCTCGAACGGGCAATCTGACGACGCAAAAATCGATTTTCCCTTCTCTTAGCAGCTTTAGGCATCCATGCGTCGAATGATGTTCAATTTTAATTTTTATATCGGGATACAATCGGTGAAAAGCTTTCATATGCGGCAGCAAAATATGCTCGATGACGGAAATGCTCGCCGCGATTCGGACCTCGCCGCCATTCAAGCTGGCCACCTCGTCCATCTTGCTCTCTGCCGACATAATTAGTTCGTAGGCTTGCTCAATATAGGTAAAAAGCGTTTGACCCTCATTCGTCAGCGAAACGCCGCGCGTCGACCGATGGAACAACGTCGTTTGAAGCGACTCCTCCAGCTGTTTGACGGCGAGGCTTGCGCTTGGCTGCGTTATATGCAACCGCTGAGCCGCTTTGGAAATGCTCCCTTCTTGTGCGGCAAAGAAAAAGACGCGGTACAGCTCTAAGTTGATCATCGATATATTCTCCTCTTATAGCAGCTATACGAATTAACAATTATTACTATACCATACAGCTAGCCTATGATAGACAAAGAAGTTTTTGTGAGACTAGTGAAAGGGAGGGACGCTTAGAAACATGTTGCAACTATCCATTATGACTATGTTTATGATGAAGTCATTTCGGCAGCATTTTGTATACCGGTCCAATACGGTCATTTTGGCGCTCGGCTCTTTTTTGCAGCTTTTTGTGCTAATAAGCGTGTGGAGGGGTCTATTTGCCGGGCAAGAGAGCATTCGAGGCGTGACCTACGACGACATGATCTTATTTGTGCTAGTCAATATGCTGGTCGGGACGCTGACGCATTCCCGCATCGCGGCTACGATTGGAGACAAGGTGATGACAGGCTCGATCAGCACCGATCTGATCCGCCCCGTTAGCTTCAAAACGTACATTTTGGCCGATCAATGGGGGGAAAATCTGTTCCGTCTACTGTTCAGCGCCATACCGGCCTGCGTCGTTTATTTTGCTTTTATGAGCGTGCCAAGCGTGGCCGCCGATCCTTTGCGTATTTTGCTCTTTTTCATTAGCGCGGCCGGGGGCATCGCCATTATCTATCACATCCACTACTTGCTTGGACTGACCAGCTTCTGGACAGGAAACGCCTATTACGTCGAATGGTTTATGAGAGCTTTTTTCGAGCTGTTTGCTGGCACATTTGTTCCCCTATGGTTTTATCCGCAGTGGCTTTTAAGCATTGGACACTATTTGCCGTTTCGCCTCGTCACCTTTGAACCGATAGCGATTTTGGCCGGAAGAACGGATATTCGGGGTGCGGTCGGCATTTTGCTGCTTCAAGGTTTGTGGATTGCGATTTTGCTGCTAATCGAAAACCGAGTGTGGAAAATGGCGCAAAACAAAGTATTTATTCAGGGAGGTTAGTCATGGATCGCCTGTCTCTCTACTGGACGTTTATCCGCATCAACATTAAAGCCAAAACGGAATACCGGGCCGCCTTCCTGATGACCTTTTTTTCCAGAGGCGTCCTGTGGAGCACGGAGTTCGCTTTAATTTGGGTGCTGCTTCACCAGTTTCAATCCATTGCAGGGTGGGGCCAATACGAGGTCATGTTTCTCTACGCCCTCAATCTGACCTCTTATTCGCTCGCCGCCTTTTTCTGCTTTCACCCCTTTACAAAGCTGCCTGCGAAAATTCAATCCGGAGAGTTTGACGAGCTGCTGACCAAGCCGCTGAACCCACTTCTTTATTTAATGAGCAGAGAGTTCACCGCCTCTTATTTTTCCAATGTCGCCTTTGGGCTGCTGTTTATAGCCATCTGCATTCATAATCTGGGGCTTGCGCTCGGTTTCTCCGATCTCCTTTTCCTGCTGCTGACGCTCATCGGGGGAACGCTCATCCAAGCGGCTGCATTTATGTACACAGCGATTCCATCGTTTTGGATGGTACGGAATACGAGCTTGGCCAACCTGTTTTTGAACGATTTCAAAAGCTTTATCCGCTATCCGATATCCATTTATCCGGCCTCAATCCAAATCTTTTTGACGCTGATCGTCCCGTATGCGTTTATTAATTTTTATCCGGCGCAATATTTTTTGGAGAAAGGGGATTTTCTTATGTTCCACCCCTCCTTCCAATACCTCGGCATTGCAGTAGGAGCCGTCTTGTTCGCAGGGGCATGCGCATTGTGGCATTGGGGTATCAAACATTATCACAGCACGGGATCATAAAGGAGGCCATTCCATGTCCATGATTCAAGTAAAGGACGTTTCGAAATGTTATAAAATTTACCGGAGCAACAACGGGTGGCTCGATTCCGTCAAATCGTTGTTCTCCCGCCCGTATGAGCTGAAAAGAGCAGTATCGCATTTAAGCTTTGAAGTCGGAAAGGGCGAGCTTGTCGGCTTTATCGGACCGAACGGCGCCGGGAAATCGACCACGGTCAAAATGCTGTCCGGCATTCTTACGCCTACTGAAGGCTCCATCCTTGTAGATGGACTGGAGCCCGGCCGCAACCGTAAAGAAACCGCCATGCGTATTGGCGTCGTATTCGGGCAGCGCTCTCAGCTCTACTGGGACTTGCCGATGGAGGATACGTTTCAGCTTTACCAAAGAATGTACCGGATTGAGCCGCAGGTTTTCCGCAGAAATGTCGACTTTTTTGTAGAGCTGCTTCAGATGCAAGGTTTTTTCCGAACCCCGGTCCGGCAGCTCAGCCTTGGCCAGAAGATGCGAGCTAATTTGGCGACCGCCATGCTTCACGATCCTAGCCTTTTGTATCTCGACGAGCCTACGATTGGTCTCGATGTTGTCGCCAAAGCCAGTATTCGAAAGTTTCTGCGCGAACTGAATGCGGAAAAACAAACGACCGTTATTTTAACCACGCATGATATGGACGATATAGAAGAGGTTTGCGGCAGACTGATGATGATCGACGGGGGCAGCATTATTTTTGACGGGAAATTGTCGCAGTTTAAAGAGCAATACAGTGGGGGCACGGTGCTGGAGGTGGATTATGTTGAGGAGCTCCCAGGCCGGACCGGGGCGGAATGGGCGGCGGCTGTGGAGGGCGGCGGACTGAAAATAGCGGCGATCAGCGGCAGAACGGTCTCCTACTTATTTCAAAGGGCGGACATTCCCGTAAGCGATGCCATCCATCTGGCAACGAGAGATCGGGCCATTCTCGATCTTCGCCTCAAAGAGCCAGAGCTGGAGAAAACGATCGGCATGATCTACGAAAGAAAGGGACTAAGGGCACATTAGCCCAAAGCCCTCTCAACGAACCGGCGGTGCAAACCACGCATCCTTGCTTCGATTTCGGGTGCCAATCCCCAGTTCGAAAGCTGGGATGCCGGACGGAGCGCGGCGCATAGATCCCAATAAGGAAGCTGATCAAGACTGACCGATGGCATCTGCCGAGCATATTCCTGTGTAAAAGCGTCCATCGCTTCTTCCCCGTATGCCCACAGCACCTCAAGCCGTGCGTTTCCAACATCGGAAACGGGGTCGCCAACAGCCGCGTCCTCCCAGTCCAATATCGCGGATAGCTCCCCGTTTTCCCAAAGCAAGTTGCCCGGCCAATAATCGCCATGAAGCAGCCCCACGGAATTGGGTGACAAAAGCAGCCAATCGGACGTTCCGAGCGCCTGCCGTATAAGGTCTTCATTTAGAGATTCATCGATCTTTTCGGGCGGACCGGCAAGCTTATTCGCTATTTCCGTCCCCTTGCTAGGCAAAAAGTTTATCTCTTCATTCGGATACGGAATCCGATGAACCGCTGCCAATCCAGCCGCCATTCTTTTAGCGAAGTTTAGGGAATCGGAAGGCGACAGCTCCACGCGTCCTTCTGAAAAAGCCGTTACTAAATACGGCTGAGGAAAGAGATGGCCGGTCTCATCCAAAAGCACAGGTGCGGGGACAGGAAGGCCGTGTTCATGCAGCATACGAAGCAACTGGAATTCATGCCGCGCAATATGCGGATTGCGGAGCCGGTCCGCCTCGCCGTGAAGGCGCGCAACCACTCTCTCCATTGTGCCGTTCTCTTCCAACAGCTCCAGTGCCGTTACTTGCGCAGATATTCCGCCCGTTAAATTCCAGAAGCGATGGAGCTTCAGCTTATCGTTTATTTTTTTCGCAACCTGCCCCCATTGCTGCCATTCCCTTGTATTCATCAGTACTCCCCTTAACTTTGCTCAACCCGATGTAACTCGGGATTTCTGTTCCCGCGCATTTTGTATTATACTTTTCATGAAGAACATAATAGGAGCTGACTATCCATGTCAATGAAAGAAGAGCTAATATCCCGGTTATTTACATACGTAAAAGTAGATACCCAATCCGATGAAAGCAACGAGAACTGCCCTTCGACACCGGGCCAGCTCACGCTTGGCCGCATGCTGGCGGAAGAGCTGAAAGAGATTGGAATGAGCGATATTACGGTGGACGAAAACGGTTACGTTATGGCTACGTTGCCCCCCAATACCGATAAAAACGTAAAAACGATCGGCTTTATGGCCCATCTCGATACCGCTACCGATATGACTGGCGCAAACGTCAATCCGCAAATCGTCGAAAACTACGACGGCGGGGATATTGTGCTGAACGCAGAACAGAACATCCTTCTGTCACCGTCCGAATTTCATGAGCTGCCTGGCTACAAAGGCCATACGCTCATTACGACGGACGGCACAACGCTGCTTGGAGCCGACGACAAAGCGGGCATGACGGAAATTATGACGGCCATGGCTTATTTAATCGCTCATCCGGAAATTAAGCATGGTCCAATCCGTGTAGCCTTTACTCCCGATGAGGAAATCGGCCGCGGCGCTCACCGCTTCAATGTGGAAGCGTTCGGAGCGGCTTACGCTTATACGATGGACGGAGGCCCGCTCGGCGAGCTTCAATATGAAAGCTTTAATGCTTCCAGCGCCAATATTGTCATCCACGGGAAAAATGTTCACCCCGGCACAGCCAAAGGGAAAATGGTGAATGCCCTGAAGATCGCTATGGAGCTAAACGCGATGCTTCCAGCAGGCGAAGCGCCGGAGCATACGGAAGGCTACGAAGGCTTCTTCCACTTGAATTCGATGGAAGGCGACGTGGAGAAAGCGGAAATGCACTACTTGATCCGCGATCATAGCCGCGAATTGTTTAACGGTCGCAAAGAGCTGATGTCGGGCATCGTGGCGCAGCTTGAGGCCAAATACGGCAAAGGCCGCGTCGTGCTTGAGCTCAAAGACCGCTATTTCAACATGGGAGAGAAAATCGAGCCTGTAAAAGAAGTGGTCGACATCGCTTATGAGGCTATGGTGAACCTCGGCATTAAGCCGATTGTAGAGCCGATTCGCGGCGGTACGGACGGATCGCAGCTTTCCTTTATGGGATTGCCTACTCCGAACATTTTCACCGGCGGCATGAATTATCACGGACGCTACGAATATGTATCCGTCGATCATATGGAACTCGCAGTCAAAACGATTGTGGAAATCGTTCGTCTGTATGAGGAGAAAGCTTAGCTGTACGTTTAAATGCAAAATCCCAACTAACGGCAAATGCGCAAAAAACCGTGATCCCGGCTTTCCTAGCCGGCTGCATCGCGGTTTTTTTATCGCCAATTTAGTCTATTTAAACAGATCGCGGATGGCGGTTAAGTCAAGCTCGCTTCTCACTTTATATTGTTTTAGCCGGTCTCCCTTTAAATTGCCATTATAGATTTGGATGTACTTGTCGCCAAATACCTCCATTCCGTATTGTGCATCTGCACCCACAAATAAAGTCAAACTGTACTTTTCATCGATTTTGCTAAGATCATCCCATCTTACATCTTTTATTAACTCCAGTCCTGCCAATGACTCCATGACTCGAGCTATTTTCTGAGGGTCCTCTATGTCCAAATCTTTTAAATCTTCTACCCTTAACGCCGATATGTGGCTTATTTCTTTTTTCTCCAGCTCGGCTCCAACCACCTCATGAAAAGAGGTAAACAAACTTGCAATGTATACGGCCAGAAGAGCGATGGCCACGACTGCCGCAATGCTGATTTTTAAGTTAGGTTTCTTCAAAACAACATCCTCCTCTGTTTGCCTTCTCGGAGCAGCTCTTTTATCCATCCTAAAAACCACTAATTCATAAGACGCTGATTTGCTCCTCCAGTTGCGCCAAAAACCACTATTTCTCACAAACTAGAAAAACACCCTCAACAAAAACAGCAAAGCCGCAGACCACGAACCGGTCTACGGCTTGCTTTTAATTATAAAACGAAAAATAGCTGATCATTTCTGCCGTCAAGCGCAGACTACAAGCCCGCCCTGCGGTACACCCGTTCCGGGCGGCCTACGGTGCCGTATGAAATATCGGCGACCAGAAGCCCTTTTTCCACGAAATATTCGAGATATCTCCGTGCCGTCGTGCGGCTGAACCCGCCTTTTTTGCCCAGCTCGTCCGCCGTCCATACGTCGTTTGAGCTCTCGATATACGCAAGCACTTTTTCGCTCGTGATTTTATCGATTCCTTTCGGAAAATAAGCCTCGCGATCCCCGCGATCCCCTGCGCCCCACAGCAATTGATCGATCCCCTGCTGATCGACCTGCCTGTTCGCTTCGCCAAGCATCTTCATCTGCTCGTGATATTTCTGATAAGTTTTCAGCTTGTCCTGAAATCTATCAAAAACGACCGGCTTGATCATGAAATCGTAGACGCCGCCCCTGATCGCCTCCCGCACAGTATCAAACTCCTTCGCAGCCGTAATAATCATCACGTCCGTACGGGGGTAGTCCCGTTGAATTTGCCTAAGCATGTCAATGCCCGACATATCCGGGAAATAGAGATCAAGCAAAACCAAGTCCGGCACCAGAATATCGAGCTGCTCCAGAGCCTGCGCCTTGTCAGTCGCAATGCCAACTACCTCAAAACCTTCCATTTTCTCTACGAATCTTTGGTTAATGTTTGCAATTCTAACATCATCCTCAATGATGACGACTCGAATCATGGTAGTCCCCCCTAGCCTTTGGAATGGCGACCGTGAAGACGGCCCCCCCATGCGAAGCGTTCCGCACCGACATTTTGCCTCTCAGCTGCTGAACGGCCCCGCTCACAATCGACAGTCCAAAACCTCTATTGCTTCCTTTTTTCGTGGAGTAGCCAATGTCGAACAGACGCCCTCTGGCTTCTTCAGATATACCGTTGCCGCTGTCGGACACTTCGATAATCAGCTCCTCTCCCTTGTCGAGAAACAGCGTTCTTACCCATTTGTCCCCATGCTCTACAGCCAGCGCCGCATCCATCGCATTATCAATTAAATTGCCGATGACGGTGACGAGCTGATTTCTGCTTATATGATCCGGAATATCCTTAAACGAGCTGCCCGCATCGATATCGAGACGCACCTTTAGCTCGTTGGCTCGATTGAACTTGCCAATCAAAATCCCGCCGATAATCGGATCGGGAATTTCGGACATTAAGAAGTGAATCAAATTTTGATGGATATTCGTCTCATGCGTGATCAAGTCCATTGCCTCTTGGTAGGACTCGAGCTGAATAAGACCATAAATCGTATACAACTTATTCGAGTATTCATGCGTCTGAGCGCGCAAAGCCTCTGTATACCGCTTAACCTGAGTAAGCTCCTCCGTCAGGCGAAGCAACTCCGACTTGTTCCGGAAGCTCGATACCGCGCCGACTACGCGATGCTGGCGATCGTAAATCGGCAGCCGGTTGACGACGACGAGGCTTTCGCTGATGACCATCTCCTGATCGGTTTCGGCTTCCCCAGACTGAATAACGTCAAGCAATCTGGAGTCCGGGATCACATCCCGGATATGCTGGCCTGTAATCGGCAGCTTTTCCGTCGGGTCAATCAGTATAGATGCCGTATGGTTGGCAAGAGTTACTATACCTTCCCGGTTAACGGCGATAATTCCTTCATGTATCGTTTCTAATATAGCCCGCTTCTCTTGGTACAGCAAGCCAATTTCCTTCGGTTCGAGCCCGTGGATCGATTTTTTTAGGCTGGAGGAAATCCAAATCGCGCCGATGCAGCCAACGATTAAAGCAAGCGTCGCAAAAAAGATCATCCGGTTTCGGTACGCCTGCGCCGATGCCTCGATATCTTCAATAAGGATGCCGACCGACACAATGCCGATGACTTCGTTATTATCGTTGTAAATCGGCGTTTTCCCCCTTAAAGAAGGGCCCATGGAACCAATCGCCTTCGAAATGATGGACATGCCGTTCAATACCGGCCCGTTGTCTCCTCCCACCATTTCCTTGCCGATCCGATCGGGCATGGGATGCGCATACCGGATGCCGTCCCGATTGCCGATCACTATATATTCCGCATCTGTTTCTAGCCGAATCTTTTCAACTATGGGCTGTATGACAACGGTTGGATTCTCATCGTCGAAAGCGTCGCGGATGACGTCCATTAAAGCGACCGTCTTCGCCAGCTTGAGTGCGGAAGCCCCTATATTTTTTTCTAACGTGTTTACAAGAAGCCGTTCAAAGCTGAAGGTCAGAGCAAGGATGATCAAGAAGAGCAATCCGCCTATCAACAAGATTAACCTCGTTTGTAACCGCATACAATCACCTCCAGGCAAAAATAGCTTCTTCCGATTTCCTAATTGTATTCTACATACTTCCCGGAACAAAGCAAATCGACAACAATTGTGTGTAATTTTTATGAACAAAATTGCGTAAATGCATCTTTTTCAACTTATAACGCAATTGTATTCAAGCGGCGATTGTCAATGATAGTATAAAGGCACCCACTCAGAAAGCGCTTACAGAAAAGCGCGATGGGATATAAAAGGAGGTACTTACCTATGTTGAAACGGAAAGGCCTGACAACCATAGCGGCGGCACTCGTACTAGCGGTAAGTTTGACAGCATGCAGCAGCGGCAGCGGATCGGGCGGAGATTACCCGAACAAGCCATTCGTCGTAACAGCACCATCAGGTGCAGGCGGCGGTTGGGACAAAACAGCAAGATCCCTGACAAAAGTGCTTGGCGAAACGAAACTAATCGAGCAAACGATGACGGTAGAAAACAAACCGGGCGGCGGCGGCACAGTGTTCTTGGCTGAGTACGTGGCAAAGGACAGCAAAGATCCGTACAAGCTGTTCGTAAGCTCCCCTCCGATTCTAATCAACAACTTGAAAAAAGAAGGCAACAGCCCGTATGGCTATAAAGATGTAACTCCACTTGCGCAAATGACGAAAGACTTCGGGGCAATCGCAGTTGCAGCGGATTCTCCATACCAAGACATTAAATCGTTGCTTGACGCAATCAAAGCTGACCCTAGCAAAATCACTTTGGCTGGCGGATCGGCTCCTGGTTCCATGGACCACTTGATTACCGTTCTTCCTGCATTTAAATACGGCATCGACCCTAAAGTCGTGAAGTACATGTCCTATGACGGCGGCGGCGAGGCAATCGCAGCATTGCTTGGCAAAAACGCTGACGCTATCGGCACTGACGTTTCTTCCCTTGGCAGCTACCTGAAAGCGGGCAACATCAAAATTTTGGCTGTGACTTCCTCTGAGCGTCTTGGCGGCGACTTTGCTGACATCCCAACGCTGAAAGAGCTCGGCATTGATACGGAATTCACGATCTGGCGCGGTGTATTCGGACCGAAAGAAATGACAAAAGAACAAGTCGCTTTCTGGGACGAGAAACTGAAAGCTCTAAATGAAAACGACACTTGGAAAGCAGAGCTGACGGCGAATGCTTGGGAAAGCGAATACAGAAATTCCGCTGACTTCGCTAAGTTCCTTGAAGAGCAAGAAAAAAGCGTTCAAGAGCTTCTGACAGCGCTCGGCATGCAAAAATAACAGAATTAGCTCGGGGGAGGGAGCCATTCTCTCCCCTTTTGATTCTAGAAGGAGGCGTCACCTATGAACAAAACATTTGACCGCTACGCCAGTATTTTCTTCCTTCTGCTTGGCATCGGTTTTATGTGGCAAAGCACAACCATTACCGCATCGGCGTATGGAAGCAAGGTTGGTCCGAACATTTTCCCGTTTGGCCTTGGGCTTGTGCTTGTACTGCTCAGCATTCGTCTTTTCTATGAGGCTTTAAAGGCAAAGCCTAGAGAAGGCGAGAAGGAAAAACTGGATTACAAACGGTTTTTTATTATTTTCGGAGCGGCTTTCATCTATGCGTTTTTCCTTGAGGAAATCGGCTATCTGGTCGGAACGTTCCTATTCCTGCTCGTAAGCTTTCAAACCATCGAAAAAGGGAAATGGATTCAGTCCCTTCTTGTTTCCTCTCTTTTCTCAGGAGGCGTTTACTTCATTTTCGTCGTTTTGCTGGAAGGCTCCATGCCGGGCTTGCCGTTCTTTCTACAATGAGCATGGGAGGTATAAATAATGAGCACCATAGACTATCTAATTGACGGCTTTGCCACCGCCTTGCAATGGCATAACCTGCTGTTCGCGCTCGTTGGAGTTATTATCGGAACTTCCGTAGGCGTGTTGCCGGGCATTGGCCCTATGAGCGGCGTAGCGCTTCTCATTCCTGTAACCGCTTCACTCACGGGCGGCCTGCCGCCGGAAGCGGCAGCAACAAGCTCCATTATCTTGCTTGCAGGCGTTTATTACGGAGCGATGTACGGTGGCTCCACCACTTCAATATTGCTCAATACACCGGGTGAATCGTCATCTGTCGTGACGACGCTCGACGGCTATCAAATGGCGAAACAAGGAAGAGCCGGCGCAGCATTGTCCATCGCCGCAATCGGTTCCTTCGCGGCAGGCTTGTTTGCCCTTGTCGCCCTTATCGCTCTAGCGAAACCGCTATCTACAGTTGCCATCAGATTCGGACCAGCCGATTATTTCTCTTTGATGCTGCTTGGCCTTTGCGCCGTCAGCGGACTTGCTGGCAAGTCGGTTACAAAAGCGCTTATTATGACCGTATTCGGTTTACTACTGGCTACAATCGGTATGGATACAGTATCCGGCGTGGCGCGGTTTACGTTTGACGTTCCGATCCTTTACTCCGGTCTGGAGTTCTTGACAATCGCCGTAGGTTTGTTTGCACTTGGAGAAGTATTCAAAACGATTCTTGAAAAAGATTATGGAAGCGGCGCTATATCCAAAATCGGCCGTATCCTGCCAACTAAAAAAGACTTGAAGGACAGCGCAGCTCCAATTGCACGGGGTTCCGTGCTTGGCTTCTTCATCGGTATTTTGCCGGGTGCAGGCGCAACGTTGGCTTCCTTCTTCAGCTACATTTTTGAGAAAAAACTGAGCAAAAATCCGGAAACGTTCGGCAAAGGCAATATTGCAGGCGTTGCCGCTCCAGAATCGGCCAACAACGCAGCTTCCGGCGGCGCAATGATTCCGTTGCTGACGCTTGGTATTCCAGGCTCCGGCACAACCGCTATTTTGATGGGCGCACTTATCATGTATAACATTCAGCCGGGTCCATTGCTGTTCGAAGAGCATCCGGACGTAGCTTGGGGTTTGATCGCAAGTATGCTGATCGGCAACCTGCTCCTGCTCGTGCTGAACATGCCGCTTGTAAAAGTGTTCGCTAAAGTTATCCAAACTCCAGCGAAATATTTGATTCCGATCATTGTTGCGATCTCGATCTTCGGCGTTTACGCTGTACAAGCGCAAATTTTCGACCTTATGCTTCTACTGGGCTGCGGCGTTGTAGGCTTCCTGCTAGCGCGTAACGACTTCCCGCTTGCACCGCTCGTGCTGGGTCTTGTTCTTGGACCAATGATTGAAAACAACATGCGCAGAGCGCTAACGACTTCCAACGGCGACTTCATGATTTTCTTGCAAAAGCCGATGTCTCTTGTCTTCTTGATTATTGCGGTGCTGTGGATTACAGTTCCGATTCTCTTGAAAAAGAGAGGCAAAGAAGTTGTTGTAAACGAAGAAGGCTAATAGGAGGCAGCTATGAATTCTACTAAACGCGGCGGCAAAAGCATTATTGCCCGAATCGAAATGAATACAAACGAAGCCAACTTCGGTCAAGTCGCTTCCGCGATATTCGAAGCTGGCGGAGACATTATAGCCATCGACGTCATTCAGACGAGCAAACATTCCACCGTCCGGGACATTACGATTACGGTCATCGACTCGGTTGACATCGATATTATTACCGAAAGAATCAGAAGCATGCAGGGCGTTCGTCTCGTCAACCTGTCCGATCGGACGTTCCTGCTCCACCTCGGCGGCAAAATCGAGACGAAGCTGAAGGCTCCGATCCAGAACCGCGACGACTTGTCCCGCGTCTATACGCCGGATGTCGCCCGCGTTTGCATGGCTATCCACGAGGAGCCGCGCAAAGCGTTTACGCTCACGGTGAAGCGCAATACAGTAGCGGTTATCTCCGATGGAAGCGCCGTACTTGGCCTCGGCAATATCGGGCCTTACGCGGCAATGCCGGTAATGGAAGGCAAGTCTATGCTCTTTAAGCAGCTCGCGGACGTAGACTCCTTCCCGATCTGTCTCGACACGCAAGACACCGAAAGCATTATCGCCACGATCAAAGCGATTGCGCCAGCTTTCGGTGGCATCAATCTGGAGGATATCTCTTCTCCGCGCTGCTTTGAAATCGAGCAGCGGCTGCGCGATGAGCTTGATATTCCCGTCTTTCACGACGATCAGCATGGCACAGCGGTTGTTCTGTATGCCGCACTGATCAACGCTCTAAAAGTGGTCGAAAAGTCCATTAACGACGTAAAAGTGGTCGTATGCGGCATCGGTGCCGCAGGCGTTGCATGCAGTAAAATTTTGTTGTCGGCGGGAGTCACCAATTTGATCGGAGTTGACCGCCACGGCATTTTGACGGCCGATCAAACCTATGACAACCCAATTTGGAACTGGTATGCACAAAATTCCAACCCTGACCGTCTTCAAGGTTCGCTGAAAGACGCCGTCAAAGACGCAGACATCTTCATCGGTCTATCCTCTGGCGGCTTGCTGAAGCGCGATGACGTTCTCACAATGGCGAAAGATCCTATTGTATTTGCGATGGCGAATCCGAATCCGGAAATTTTGCCTGATGAGATTGAAGACATTGCCGGCGTTGTCGCTACGGGCCGTTCGGATTACCCGAACCAAATCAACAATGTATTGTGCTTCCCTGGCATCTTCCGCGGCGCTCTCGACTGTAGAGCTACCGTCATTAATGAAGAGATGAAACTGGCGGCCGCAGAAGCGATCGCTTCGGTCATCACCGATGAAGAGCGGGGCCGCCATTACATTATCCCTAGCGTCTTCAATCAGCAAGTCGTCAAAGGCATTCGCGATCTCGTTATTCGTGCGGCTATCCAAACAGGAGTAGCCAGAAGAATTCCGCGGGAATACCGCTAACGATTCATCAATTCGTTGTTTTTAAGAAATGGGGGATTGTTATGGGCAGCAGCATTCGAGCCATCGTAGATATTAATATGAAGGCAAATGAGTTCTCATCCAGTATCGTTCTTGTCGTTAGCCCGGATCACTTTATCGATGCCAAGAGCATACTCGGACTAAGCATGACCCTGTATCGCGATCAAACGTACCGGCTTTACATCCACGGTCCAGACGAGGCGGAAGCCAAAGCGGCAATGCTGGATGTGTTCGCCAAGCACCATTTGAATGCTGTATTACATGGAGATTTAGAATAATGAAAAGGCCATTTCGAACATGAAGTTCGAAATGGCCTTTTTTTGTTAAATTTTACGGGCATCCAGAGAACTTGTCTCCGTCAGCTTTCTTAGCCCCGAGCCAGAGCGCCGATTGATTACGATAACCGCAAGAGCAGTCAGCATTTCAGCTGCCAATGGAACGAGCCAAATGCCTTTTACCCCAAACCACAAAGGCATAATCCACAATAGCGGAAGCACAAGCACCAGTCCCCTGCTCAAAATAATGCCAGTCGCTTTCCCCGTCTGCCTGATGGACTGATAATATTCGGCATAAACCATATTAAACCCAAGGAACAGATAATGCAGGAAAAACAAGCTGATCCCCGTAATGGTGAGCGTTAGCAAGCTTCCTTCGCCGATATCAAACAACATCACGATATACTCCCCGAAAAACAGCCCTACTCCGATACTCAAAACACCAATCAGAAGTGCCGTCACTACCGCAATTCGTAAAGCGGCCTTAAGTCTGCCGTACAGCTGCGCCCCAAAGTGGAAGCTGGCGAGCGGCTGAAGCGCGGCTCCAACGCCAAGGAACACGAGCAGCGCCATAGAATGAATGCTGTTGACGATCGCGTAAGCGGCTACTCCCGTCTCCCCCGCATAAGCCATAAACACAACGTTAAAGCCGATTGTAATAATAGCAACTGACATTTCCGTCATAAAGCTTGGAAACCCGATCATTAAAATATCTTTGACGGTACTCCATTCAAATTTGGGCATAACCCATTTCAAAATGCTTTTTTTACGGAAAAAATGAGTAAGCAAAACCAAAAACCCAATGGCCGCGGAAATAATGGTAGCGAGCGCCGAGCCTTCTACGCCCCAACCAAACTTGAAAATAAAGAAATAGTTGAAAATAATGTTGAGCACAGCCGTCGTGACGAGGCCGAGGGTCGCGAGCTTCGGATTGCCGTCGTTGCGGATAAAGATGCTCAGCACATTCTCCAGAACATAAATGACGCCAAACGTCAGCAATATTTTCAAATAGTCGGTCGTGTAAGGCACGATCTTATCGTTGGCTCCGAATAAATAAGCCATTTCCTCAAGCTTCCACAAACAGACCGACATAAGAATTCCAATGATGATGACAGCCAGTACCATCGATTGGGCAAAAACAGACCTTGCTCTATCCGGTTTATTTTCACCGAGGGCAATGGAGTACAACGTCGCTCCGCCCATACCGATCCATAATGAGATTGAAAAGATGATCGAAAACGCCGGTATGGCGATGTTGACTCCCGCAAGAGCGTCCGCCCCTACACCCCGGCTGACCATGATGCCATCGATTATAATATTAACCGACATCAGCACCATGCCGAGAACGGTCGGAATCAAATATTGAAAAAACAATTTGTTAATGCTTTTGGTTCTTAAATCTTGATGCACTTGCTGTGCTGCCGCTGACATAGCTCTAAATCTCCTTTGATTACTTCGATTTAGGCCATTGTAAACCTTCAAGTTGCTTGAAGGTCAAGAGCCCCGTTTTTGGACGGGAATTTGAATTTCGGTTATGAACTCCTCCGGGTTGCCCGTTATGGACAAATCGATCAGCCCCATTTCGACGGAATCTCCGGCAGGCTCGTAATGATTCGCTTCAATTTCTTGTAGAAGGAGCCGGTATGCTTCCGCCGTTTGGTCGTAAGGACCGTGATGGTACATGCAGGCGTATCGTCCTTCCTCGATGACCCTATTATGCTCAACCGGCTTAGACAAATCGTTGATTTGAATAAAAATGCTTTTATAGGCTCCATAATGACCGCTTAAATAAGCTTCTTTAGACACGGTAACCCCAATCGTGCCGACCAAAACGTTTGCATCATGCAGATGAAAATGGCTTTGCAGAGACTGAATATAATATTCGATCATTTCGTCGGTTGCATTAGGAACCATTGCGGCGGATCGGACAATTTTTGGCGGAAGGTCCTTAAATACCACCTGGCCTTTAGCGCTTTCCGACGCCTGCCGAATGATGCCGAGCGTATGCTCCATCTTTTGAATCATAAGGGCCATTTCTTTTTGCTTTTGCTCCATCAGCTCTTTTTGCTGAAGCAATAAATCGGCTGTATTGGCCGGGTTTCGCTCGTCGAGATAGTGCTTGATCCCTTTCAGCGGGATGCCTAAGTGCCGCAAAAATTTAATCGTGTCCAGCATCGAAAATTGATCGACGGTATAGTAACGATACTGATTTTGCGGGTCCGTGAATGCCGGATGAAAAATTCCCTTTTCGTCGTAATAACGAAGCGTGGATTCCGGGATACGATGTATTTTGGCCATTTCGCCGATCGTTAGCTTAGTATGGGTCAGCATAGGTTGCCTCTGCCTCCGTCACAACAGATTTCTGTTTAGATATTGCCTGCTCGGATTCCAGTTTATACGTTTAGGCTCAATAAAAAAACCGCCTCGTTTTGAACCGCGCCCCTAATGTTAAAGTGTGTCTAACAAGTGGGATGCAGTTCAGTTTAAGGCGGCCGATGCTGTTGGTAATATTAGTTTCGCCAAAAACCATTAAAGCGCTCATGGGGCACGATTCGGAGCATTTAGTTGTGCCAAAAACCACTAACGTGCTCATGGGGCACTTTTCAGAGCATTTAGTTGTGCCAAAAACCAATAAAGCGCTCATGGGGAACTTTTCGGAGCATTTAGTTGTGCTAAAAACCACTAAAGTGCTCATGGGGCACCTTTCGGAGCATTTAGTTGTGTCAAAAACCACTAAATCGCTCATGGAGCACTTTTCGGCGCATTTAGTTGTGCCAAAAACCACTAAATCGCTCATGGGGCACCTTTCGGAGCATTTAGTTGTGCCAAAAACCACTAACGCACTCATGGAGCACGATTCGGAGCATTTAGTTGTGCCAAAAACCACTAAAGTGCTCATGGGCACCTTTCGGAGCATTTAGTTGTGCCAAAAACCACTAAATCGCCAAAGAGCGCATTACTGCCCCACTCCAAACCCTCTCCCCGATGACTTTGCAGTCGGAAAGAATTTTTCGGAAATGCTCCCCGCTATAAAGAGCTGAGCGGCAAAATACGTCGACATAATCAAAATGCCCGATGCCGGAACGTCACTCACAAACTTATTCCATGCCAAAATGGAATCCGACGCGACAAACAATATAGCGCCGATTGCGGCATAACGGTTCCCGCTTAGCACGGCGGTCCAGCACATGATAGCAATCGCTAATATGTAAACCAGCACCGGAATCCACAAGCCGCTTTCCCCGCCTTCGGCATGAAGGCTGTCGTAAAACTTGGACCCCAGCACAAAGGAATAAACCCCTATCGGCAAAACAGATATCCAGCCCGCCATAGTACCGCGCAGCCTAGTCGCCATAGCCGCAATGTAAAAGAGATGGCCGATCAAAAAAGCACCCAGCCCAAACGTAAACCACTGCTCATCCGGCAGCAGCAAAAAGGCGTCTCCCGCAATGCTGAACAACAGCCCTGTCACAATAAGCCCCTTATAAGCCCCCGGCCTCTTGGATTCTGCAGGCGCCGATTGCACGGCGAGCGTTATAATAAGCACCATCGGCAACAGCTTGAACACCCAATGGAGCGGCTCGCTGTCCACCGATAATGTAGCCAAATGGATCAGGCCCGTCGCAATGATTAATCCAATCCCTATTTTTCTGTTCATGATGAATGTCCCCCTTGTCATCCGCACATACGGCGGGCGTCCCGTCATTGTCTATTACCCAGTATACACAACGGGAAGGGGCATTTGCAGTCCTCTTTCAAAAGCTTTTTTAATGGGCCACCGTTTTGAAATAGCGGTACACTCTATCCAGCTTTTGCTCATGTTTGCCCTTTGGACTTTCCATATTGCCGAACTCAAAAAACTTAACCTTTTTGATCCCCACATACGAAAATAAAGCCTTTTTCATCAGCACCTTATGCGCATTGTTTAGCCAAAGCAGCGGGTACAGCGTCGGCCCTTGCATCGTTGATATGCAGACGACCGACTTCCCTTTAAGCAGTCCCTCCGGCAGCAGACCGCCGGTGTCGCGGTATGCAAAGCCCGACGCAAACATTCGGTCGATGTAACCAAACAGCATAGCGGGCGGCCGACCCCACCAAATGGGGTATACGAATACGATTTTATCCGCCCATAACAATTGTTCTCTATATTTTTTCAGGCTGGGATCAGTAGCCATATCTCTTCTTCGTTTTTCCTGATTAAACACAAGCGACGGGTCGAAGCCTTCTTCGTACAAATCGAGAACCTGCGTTTCTGAAATATGCGGGTTCTCGCCGCTGCCCTGCAACACTCGCTCCAAAAACGCATAATTCAAACTCTGGTGATTGGGATGGGTGTAAATAATCAACGTTTTCATAGAGCACCTCTTTACTTATCATTTGATAACAAAATCGTAGCATACGGACAATTAGTTGTCAAATGATAAGTATAAAACGCAATTGTAACTAGATTGCGATTTTGGGATAATGAGTTTATCGCACAGTTTTGCTTCTGAAAGAATAGAGGTGACGTCCATTAACGGGGAAAATACGATTTTCAGCAAATTTGTCTTTTTTCTAACGGGTTTCCATCAAACCGTGCAAGACATGACCAAAGATGTTCGGCCCGAGTCCATCACCCCTGCCCAATATAGCATTTTGGAATATTTAATGGTCAGCCAGCCGGCTACCTTAAGCGCCATTAGCGAATGCGCGCATATGTCCATGCCCAATACTAGCCGGGAAATTCGCAAGCTTAGTGAAAAGGGGCTCTGCTGCAAGGAAGACAGTACGGATGATCGGCGCAAACAATTAATCCGTCTCACCGCAAGCGGCCAGATGCTCATGGAGGAGGCTTTCCGCCGCGTTGAGGAGCGCTTTATGGAGCGGCTCCGGGATGCGTCGCCGGAAGAGCTCGCAGAGCTTGAGCATGCGCTTGAAACCATTAAAAAAAGAGTGTTTTAGCCCTATGCGTCAGCCAAAACAACAAAACGGCCTTACTCCTCCAAAACAGAGGGTGAAGGCCGTTTTTTGCTCTCGCAAACGGCTGCTAATAGAGCCGCTTCCTGCATCTTTTTTTCCCGCTTAAATCTCTTTCACGTAATGCGGCTTGCTGTAATGACTCACGCCGCCCGAACCGACGAGCACTTTGCCGCCTTTGTTAAACGTAATGAGCCTGCTCTCGCCGTTCGTTAACAAAATGTTGATTTGGGCGCGGTTTGCCGTTGCGGTGTATACCACATACCCCGTCTTGCTAATGCTTGTCCTCCAGTGACTGTCAAACTCCGACCGCGCAACCCGATTGGAATAAACCTGATTCTCCAAACGTCCCAAATCCGATTTGCTCATATGCTGCACCACCCCTTCAAAAATGGTCAACCTCATCACCATCTTATTCCGGCGGCATTGCTTTCGCTTGGACAGGTCCCCCTATAAGCTCCACCCGCTCTAACGGACAAGCTTCATAAAGCTTTCCAGATCGTCGCCCTTCACCTGAACATCCGGTTTCAATTTGGTCCCAGCAATATTGGTTTGTTTTACATTCCAATAGAAGTTCACGACCAGCATCAACAATTTAGCTTCCTTATCTTCGAAAACCGCTTGTCCGATTCCTTTGCCAAACGTATCTCTTCCGACAAGGGTCGTATTCGGCAAATACGTTTTGAGTCCCAGCGCCAGCAGCTCCGCCGCACTAGCCGAATTTTCGTCCACAAGCACATAAATGCAGTCAAATTTCAATTGCGAAGCGTCGGAATAATAACCCTCCGTTTCGCCGTCCCTATAAATAACAGTACTTGTCACATAGTCCGGCAGCAGAACGTCCAATATTCCGTTAGCGCTGACCGTCTGCCCTCCTGTATTGCCTCGCAAATCGAGGACGAGCTTTTTCCGCTCCGTATTTTTCACGGCATCCAACGCTTCGATAAACCGGTCATCCGTCTTTTCGTTGAACGATTCGATACGGACATATACCATTTCCTTGTCCACCTTGGAGACGAAGCCGTCTACATCGGAAGACAAACGTTCGTAGTCGTCCCCATATAGGACAAAGGTGAATTCATCATCCTTCTTTTTTGCAGCCTCCACCGCTTTGGCTATATCCGCCGGACCGGCTCCAGCCTTTTTTAACGGGGCAAAGGCAGTATCCCATTCCTCGGAAGTTTCCAGATACAAATAATGGTCCCGGAAAAACTGCTCCGCCCTTACGCCAAGCGGCTTCTTCTTCTCCTTCAGCTTCTGTTCCACCAGCATGGCCATCGCGTCTTCCCCCGAAATATCGAGAGCGATGCCCGCATATTCCGCAGCCTTTTCGTCGTCTCCCAGCATCAGATAGCTGTACGCCATATGAGAATAAGAGCTGTAATCCTGCGGATTCTCGTCTAGCGCATGTCCAAACGATTCGACCGCTCCCTTATAGTCGCCCTGTTCCATACGGCAGACGCCCCCATACCACTCCATCTCAGAGGTGACCGCCGGCCATTCCTCCACGGTATGGCTATAATCGACGCAGCCCAAAAGCCGATTGCCGTAATATAGCGCCCTTAGCTTGGCGGCGGCATATTCGGTGCTCTGAGGTACCGCCTTAAGCGCAAGGTCGTAGTAGCTCACAGCTTCCGCATAGTAGGTTCCATTTGCATAAATTTCTCCCATGGCCGCGTGCAGCTCTACGCTGGATTCACTTTCCTTCACCGCTTTTTTGTACACTTCGTAGGCGCTGTTAAAGTTTTTTTTCGCCGCATACCCATTCATTAGCGCAATCGCGATAAAAGGCTGCTTAGGATGCAGTTCCAGCTTGGTTTGAAAATAGGATATCGCCTGATCGTAGCGGCCGTTTTCGAGAAACAGCCTCACTAGCTGCTCCTGTACTTCCGGATTGTCCGGGAAACGCTCGGCCGCTTGACGGTAAAAGGCTTCCGTCTTGCCATAGTCTTCTGTATATTGAAGCACAATAGACTTTAGCTTGTAGGGAGCATAGTTGTCTGGTGAAGCCGCTACCCTCTCTCCGGCAAAATCAAGCGCTTTGTCTTCCTCCTTCATAGCGATGAGCGAATAAACCTTCATTTCGGCCGCATCCTCATCCGATACGTCAAGTGAAAGCACCTTTTCGAAATCGTCCAAAGCTTCCTTATACTTTTCCAGCTCGTAATGGACCATGCCTCTGCCGTAATATGCGTTTGAACCGCTTCCGTCCAAAGCAATCGCCTCGTCGTACCAAGTCAGCGCCTCTGTGTGCCGGTCGAGGCCATACAGCGCATTTCCTCGGTTAACGTACTCCACATAATCGTTCGGCAACAGCAGCATGGACTTTTCAATCCAAAACAAGCTTTCTTCGTATCGGCCAAGCTCGTTGTATGCCCAGCTCAAGTTGTTGAAGGGCGAGTCCATCAGCTCCGAGGAATTGGCTTCCTCCTCCAGCGTCTCAATACCGGGATGCAGCTCATAAATCGATTCGACGGCTTGCTTAAGCGGAGCAATCGCTTCTTCGAACTTGCCTTGCTCCATCAAATCGTAGCCGGATTGATTAAATTGTTTAATTTGCTTTCTTATCCCTGTCGAGTCGTCGGCCACTCCTTCATCGAACCCGTCTGCAAATTGTTGAACGCAGCCGCTAAGCGCAAGCAGGGCGGCGACAAGGCCGATGATGCTGAATGCTTGAAATTTTAAACCTCTATTAATCAACTCTTTACCCTCTCTCTTATCCTGCGATACCGTCTCTCTATCTCTTATCCCCTCCTCAATTTTTTCGACGAAAATTTCCTTTCCCCTTCCTTATGAACCTATAATTATTTATTTTGTTATTTACTTCCATGTAAAACTTATTTACTGAAACAATTTTTCAACGTAAGGATTGACCAGGATACGATCCGGATCGGCCTCATCACGCACCCGCAAAAACTCATCCCACATCGGATAAAGCTCCTTTAGCCGCGCTCCGGTCAAATGATGCATTTTGCCCCAATGGGGCCTCCCGCCAAACCGGACAAACAGCTCTTCCATCTCTTCAAAATAAGCCTGATGCGGCATGCCTTTGTACATGTGAATAGCAATATAAGCGGAATCGCGGCCGTATGAGGGACTGAGCCAAATATCGTCGCCTTGCGCATAGCGGCACTCCACCGGAAAATGAACATGATAGTTTCGCCGCGCCATCAGCTCCCGCATTTCTTCAATGACGGGTACCATCGATTCCGCCGGTACGTTGTATTCCATCTCGTTAAACCGGACAAGGCGCTGCGTGGCAAACAGCCTGTGGCTGTAATCAACCTTGCGCATAGCCGGAACTTGCGATGCCGACAAGCGGCTAATCGCCGGGCTTGTTTTGGGAAAGGTCCGGCATATGCCAGACAGCAGACCAAACGCCGTATTTTCTAAAAGGACGTCCGCCACATAATCCTTCATTTTGCTGCCGCTGGCCGGTTTATCCGTTTCATTCATCAGCTTGATCTGGCAAGGCTCCGCATACGGAAACCAAAAGAACTCAAAGTGACGGTTCCCTTCGGCCAAAGCCGGGGCCTCCTGCAAACATTGCCGCAGCGGTATTTTTCGGCTTTCATATTCAAGACGGTATGCGCGGCGCAGCCTCAGCGTCACCTGTACCATAACGCCGAGCGAGCCTAATGAAACTTGCAGCGCTTTAAACCAATCCGGTCGCGACTCCGGCGTGCACTCAACGATCTCGCCCTGCCCGGTCACAATTGTAACGGCCGTCAGCTGCGTCGAAATATTTCCGAGGCGCAGGCCCGTCCCATGGGTGCCCGTGCTGATCGCTCCCGCTATCGACTGCACATCGATATCGCCTAAATTATGCTGCGCCAGCCCATAGCCGAACAGCTCTTCGCCAAGCCGCTTCAGCTTCGTTCCCGCCCAGACGGTCGCCGTACCTTCCTCCACATTCACGTTCACTATACCTTGGAGCAAATCGAGCGAAAGCAGAACATCATCCGTTGCCGCAAGCGGCGTAAAAGAATGTCCCGAACCTACGACGCGCAGCCGCCTTCCTTCCCGCTTGCATAAGCGAATCGCGTCCGCGACTTCCTGAATGGAAGAAGGGGTAAGCATCTCTTGCGGCTTGGCTGTCACCGACCCCGACCAATTGGACCAGCCTGTATGCTTCATTTTCACAGAAAGCACTCTCCCATTCCCCGATAAGTAAAATACGTTCCTGTCATAGAGCCTTGTGACACGGTATATAGAATAGGAAAGCGCTCGCATAACTCTCCGGCCTTGGCATGCCTGAAAAAGACGGGATCGCCCTGGACCAGCTTCACGTCGTCCTTGCAGCGCAGCGGAGTTTGCACCTCGCCCGCTCCCTCTAACGGAAACAACGATAAGCCTTCCGGCAAATAAGGCGTTGGAAGCCGGTCGCTCCCTGCGGAACCGGACGCGCTATAGCCGCCTCCAAGACAAGTGACGATATCCGCTCTCGGCTGCCTCACCACTTCAACCGCAAACCCGGCGGCAGGCTGGTAGCGGAACGAGGAGTAATGATCGAACAAGGCCAAGCCGGAGCCGGCTGTCACCTCTGTCACCCAAGGCTCCTTGCTGGAGCTGTCCAAGCTGCCTGTCCCTCCAGCGTTGACGAACCGCAGCTCCACTCCCATTTCCCGAAGGCCTTGTACAGCCTCCCTCCTTCGTCTGGCCGATTCCTGCACAGCCCTTTTTTTCAAAAGGCGAATGAACCCGCTCCGCAGCCCTTGTCCAGGCACCCGATCCGCCACCCCCGCCACCTGCGCTTCGTACCCCATCAAGCCGTCCAGCCGCAGCCACTTGTTCCCGGCAATCCCTTCGGCTACGGGCTTCAAATTCAGCCACGATGACAGCGGCGAGCGCCAAACCCCGAATCTCAGGCCGGGATATGAAACGGAAAGATCAAGGTCCAAACAAATCGGGACGACGGTCCCCTTCTCCCGCCCCATGTTTGCCAGCCGCTCCGCCTGCTCCAGGCTATCTACCATAAACGTTATGGTTTGACCTTCGGCTACTCGCTCCAGCAAACGACCGACGGCGGCTGGCTGGCCTTGAGGATAACCAAGCAGCAGATCGTCAAATCCTTGCGCCGCCAAAAAATCGGCTTCCTCCGCCGTGAAGCACATAAGCCCCTTATAGACGGGACTTACAGTCAGCAGCCTGCGAAGCACCTCCACGGACCGGATCGACTTGGTCGCAATTCGAATCCGCTTCCCTCCGGCTACCGCCGCCATATCCACGGCGTTCTGATCCAGCATATCCAAATCCAAAAATGCAAACGGCATAGGTATTCCGGCAAACAGCCTCTTATATTCGTCGTAAGTCCTCCGCATGGCTTCGGCGCCCCTTCAATTCTTGTTGTTACCAAACTTATTCGAAGTTCTGGATTCATTTTCCTTCTGCTTTAGCCATATTGAGCCGCCATAATCTTTAATTTGTTTTGGATATAAAAGACTGCTTCTTCTGGTGCTTCTACTTTGGCCTCGGCCCCTACCGCCCATATCGCATCGCTATAAAAAGAAATTTGCTCCATCGCAATCGGAATTGCTGCCACCCCGCTGCCATCGCTCCCCCGCTCGATAAAAGGAGCAAATCTATCGCTCGATTCCAACAGCCAAACTCCTTTCCGGGTAAGAGAGACCCTGAACTCTGTCCGCTCCTCACCGTCCCGCTCCGGCTTATTGTGTATGGTCAGCTTCCCTATCTCCTCTTTGAAAGGGATGTCGGGCTGAAGCACCGCCGATACGATGCGATCCCCGCGAAATTGTCTAACCTCCCCCTTCGTCATGCAATAGGCGGGGCAATACCAGTAGCCGGAGCTGGCATAAAGGCCGATTGGCTGAATGTCGCGAACCGATTCTCCTCCGCTCGAACGATATCGGATCGTGACCGTGCATTTCTCCAGCGCGCCTTGCAGAAGGGTTTGCAGCACACCGGCAGACATCGGCCGGTAAGGGCTCCAAATCATAACCTTTTCTTTCATCGCTTCAATTTTATCTTTCATATCCTCGGGCAAATAATGAAAAAACTTGTGCAGGGCGGAGCCCGCCCCTTCCTCGAACGGAAGCGAGCCTAAATATTGCAGCGAATGGCAGGCAAAAAACATCGCCACCGCTTCGCCTTCCGTAAAGCTGATCGGCGGCAGAAGCCTTTCTTTCAGCAGCCTGTACCCGCCTCCCCTGCCTTGAATGGAATAGACGGGAATGCCAAGCTCGCTAAGCTCCAGCAGATCGCGTGTGATCGTGCGGGTCGACAATCCAAATTCATCGGCCAGCTCCCTTACCGTAAACGACCTTCGAGCGTTGATCATCATAATCATTTGAATGAGTCGCTGCGATTTTTGCATGTGCTGGTTACCCCATCTCCATTTTTTCTCATCATAGCATATAAATAAGACATGATTTGTCTTGTTTTAGGTTTAAGATGAGGACATCAAACCAACACCAAACCTTATCGGAGGCTGATTGAATATGAAATCTATGAATCGGGAAGAGCAAGCAACTAAACAAACAGGATTTGTTTTTATCCATGGGGCGGGATTAAACGGCGGCATTTGGAGTGAGGTAATACGAGGGCTGGACGCCCCTTGTCTGGCGGTTGAATTTCCTCGGGCAAGTGCAAACGTCCGTTCAAAGAAGCGCAATGAAGCGGGCATCGCCGACTATATCTCCAGCATCAAGCGTCAAATCGAAGATTGGGGCGTACAAAGGTTTGTTCTGGTCGCACACTCTATTGGCGGCGTGCTGGCACTGAAACTAGCGGAAGAGTTTAAAGGCCGCGTAGCAGGCCTTGTTGCTGTAGGGGCAGCCATTCCGGAAAATGGCGGTTCCTTCTTATCTTCGCTTCCTTTCCCGCAGCGGGCCATTTACTCCGTCATTCTGCGATTGGTCGGCACCAAGCCGCCGGAAGCGGCATTGCGGTCTGGGCTGTGCAACGATTTGACTGACAAGCAGGCCGATGTCATTGCGAGCGGATTCCAGCCGGAATCGCGTCTGCTCTATACGGAGAAAACAGGCGCCGCAATCCCTCATATCCCGAAACTCTATATAAAGCTTACAAACGATAAGGAATTCACTCTTGTTATGCAGGACCGTATGATTGCGAGGCTGTCCGCCCAGCGCGTCGTGGAGCTGAATACGGGGCATCTCCCGATGATCGGCGATCCAACTGGCGTCAGAAACGCCATTTTAAGCATTCTGCCTGCTGCAAAAGCTGCCATTGCCAACTAAAGGTAGTTAGCCAAGCGGCTGCGCTCTCTTTTCCAACAATCAAGCTGCTCTGGCATAGACATCCACTGGTGACGCGACTCATAATGGTAAAAAGAGGATTGAGCCGGAGGAGTGACTTTCATGGATGAGCAGCTATGGACAAAACTGTACTCGATCATACCCGCAGCCGTTTGCGTGCCGCTTGAGGAATGGACTGGGCTGGGCCGTCTGGCCTCCCGAAGGAGCATCGCAAAGGGACAGCTGTGGGTAAGGTCGGGCGACCCCGTCGATTCCATCGGCTTATGCTCAAAAGGGTTGTTCCGCCTCTACTACACAACGCCAGACGGCAGCGAGTTTAACAAAAGCTTTTGCTCACAGCATGACTTTGTCGCCCCATACAGCGCGCTGCTTCAAGGAACGGCGGCTTGCCTGTCGATTCAGGCCTTGATGGACAGCGAGATTTTAGCCATCCGTTATGCCGATTTTGTGTCGCTGTACGACCGCCATCCCGGCTGGAACCGCTTTGGACGCCTCATCGCAGAACAATTGTTTCTCAAAAAAGAATTGCGGGAACGAGAATTGCTATTTTTGTCCGCTGAGGAGCGTTATCGGCTTTTCCAGGAGCAGTTCGGCAAAGCCGCATCGAACATTCCTCAGTACCACATTGCTTCGTACCTTGGCATTACGCCTGTCGCACTCAGCCGAATTCGGCGGCGCCTTAACCTAGGTTAAGGAATCGTTTCCCCTTCCGGTTTATAGTAAAACCAGAGAGGGGCGATTGTTATGAAGGCCAAAGGCCATACTGTGCTCATTACTGGAGGAGCGTCCGGCATTGGGCTTGCATTATCCGAAAAGTTTCTGGCGGAAGGAAACCGTGTCATTGCAGTTGGGCAAAACGAAAATAAACTGAAGCAGCTCAAAAATCGTTTCACCGGAGTATCTGTTTATACTTGCAATTTGGGGGACGACACCGCTGTCAACAAGCTAGTGCAAACGCTGTTCGATCACCATCCTGAGCTGAACATTTTAATCAACAATGCAGGCATTCAGCACAACTACTCCTTTATGAACGGCGTCGAACCGCATCTTATTGATAATGAGATTCGCATCAACTTTACAGCGCCTGTCCTGCTGACCTCGAAGCTCCTTCCTTTGCTGTCGCGTCAAGAGCAAGCCGCAATTGTCAACGTCTCGTCCGGCCTCGGGCTAGTCCCGAAAAAATCGGCCCCCGTCTACTGCGGGACAAAAGCCGCTCTGCACATTTACTCGAAAGCGCTGCGCGACCAACTGCAAGGAACGCAGATTCGCGTCTTTGAGATCATTCCGCCCGTGGTCGATACGGACATGACGCGAGGCCGAGGCCGGGGGAAAATTACGCCGGAACAGCTTGCAGATGAGTTTTTCCGCTGCTTTCTCCGAAATCGCGAAGAAGCGGCTATCGGCAAAGTAAAGCTGCTAAAGATGATTAACCGCCTGTTCCCGTCTTTTGCGGAAGCCATTCTTCGGAATTCTTAACCCTCGGCTTAAATATACTAAGGAGCATCCTTTTCAAACTAAATATGGGTCATGGAGCAAAGTAGGTACTGGACAAATACCACTTACGCAGCTGCTCAAAAGTCAAAGGACCTCCAATCACGCTTTGAGTGCGTGGATGAGGTCCTTTTTTGTACTTCCCGTCAGGCTGCTGTCGGAAAGCGGCACCAGAAACTGCTAGCTAATAGCTGCAACACTAGTCACTCCGACCCTTTAGTTGTGCCAGAAACCACTAGTGGCTGTCCAAAAGAATACTAATCAGTGATGCGCCATGCCCGAATCTGTTTGTTCTGGTTGCGTTTCCGGCTGGGTCTCTGCCCCGGCCGACCCTTCCGTAGTGGCACCGCCAGTGTTGCCGCCAGCGCTAGCATCAGTGCCGCCGGAGGAGCCCGACCCGGCCGATGTGCCGCCATGCGCACCATGCCCGGCGCCGGATGCCGACGCAATCTCCAGCATGGCGTCGATCTCGCCCTGTGCCCCTTCGGAAAGCTGGCTCTCCGTGCCCGTCAGCCACGCATGGTTGTAAGGCCCTTCAACGGGCGAATCCTTATATTTTGGCTGAATCGACATAACGTAGGACATGACCGAATCCGGCATTGCCCCTTCATCCGTCCAAAGGAGCGGAGCATGCTTGCCCAAATGGGAAAATGGCGCTGCCGCCAAAGCCAGATCCGGCGACTTCAGCGATACAAATGAGAAGTTGTGCCCCGGTGTCGTGATGCCCCACCCAAAGCCGGTTTCCGGGTCCTTAAACTTGGCAAAAGCGATGGCGTTGTCATAAGGGTTATCCCCTGCGATTCGAACGACCCGACCGTATTGTCCGAGCTGCTCAGCTACTTTAGCCGATACAGCGGCTTCCGGACCTAAAATATAAACGGTAGCTTTGCCTCCCCGCTTCTTCAAAGCGTCAGCCGTTTCTTGAGGAATCTCGTTTTCCTTCACATATAACAGCGGCTCCGGCATATGAGAAATCCAGTTGACTGCCGGCATGGTGTATTCCTTGCTTTCCATTGATCCTACGATGACGGACATCTGAAGATCATTCGTCAACTCCGAATAATACGAATCGATTGCTCCCGCAAAAGCAGCCGGGTTTGCCGCCTGTATTCGGTCCGCTTTGTACCCGAGCCCTTTAATCTCAGCCTCCACTTTTTCGCTTATATCGCCTGCCAGCAGCACTTGAACGCCTTCGTTGCTCTCTACGCCTTTTGGACGCAGCCTTTTCAGCTCGTCCAGCGTAGCGTCCGGCACCCCGTCCTTGCCCACGAACAAAAGAGGACCGTCATTCGGATGATGGATCATATTGGCGCTCACAAGCGCGGTCTGCCACTGCTCGGGGTCGGCCAAAATAACGCCGCCAGGGCGGTTGCTATCCGTCGTAGCCATCCATAACGTGCGCGAGACAAGTGCGGCGGCTTCCACCGGTTCGCTTGCATTGATTCGGGTCGTATTTTTAGAAGCGATCCACGGGGCGGACTGAGTTCCCGCTATTCCTCCGTCCTTGGTAGATGAATCATTATTGGAGCTGAGACATCCCGTAAGCGTCAACATGACAGCGGCCGAAACCAGACCAACTTTCATTGCTTTTTTCATCGACTACTCCTCCTAAAATAAAAAAAGATCTTCTATGTGCGAACAACTGTACAACTGCTGCATCTCTACCCTGCCCGCCGTTTCAGACGGTGGATAGATAATGTCAGTGTAACCCGCACTTTTGAAGATCTTATGAAGAAGCCGTTATTGCGCGAACAAAGCTGCATTAGGCACAAAAGTTAAAGCTTCCCCGGAAATCGAATATAAAAAGCGGTTCCGCCGCTCCCGCTGTCCGCCCGAATCGTGCCGCCATGCGCCGTGACGAGCTGCTTGACGATTGTAAGTCCAAGACCGCTGCCGCCCGTCTCGCGATTGCGCGATTTTTCCGCCCGATAGAACCGTTCAAAAATGTTTGGCAAATCTTCAGCCGGAATGCCGGCGCCGGAATCTCTCACCGTGAGGAGGACATATCGGCCCTCTTCCCTCGCTTCAATCCAAACGTCTCCTCCTGAAGGAGTAAATTTCAAAGCGTTGCTAAGCAAATTGACCAAAATTTGCATCATCCGATGTTGATCCATCTCCAGCCGAACACCGGGCTGCAGCCGGAGCCGCAGTTCCACCCTTTTCTCACGGAACGCCGACGATACCAACTCCTCCGCCCTCTGTACCACATCCTCCAGAAGACCGTTCCGAAGGTCAAGCTGAAAGCCGGGCGATTCCACGTAAGTCAAATCCTCCAGCTCCGCCACCAAATCCGTCAGCCTTTCTATTTCCTCATAGCAAGTATGGATACGCTCCGGCGTTGGGTCCCAAACTCCGTCCTCCAGCGCCCTCATGTGACTTTTCAGTGTTGCAAGCGGCGTCCGCAGCTCATGCGCGATGTCCTCGGTCATCGCTACTCTCAGCTTTTCCTGCCGTTGAAGCTGCTCGGCCAGCTTATTGAGCGACGCTCCGAGCTGCGCCAGCTCGTCGTCTCCCTTCGCTTCCGCTCTCGCGTCCCAATCCCCGTCCTTCATCCTCTCCGCCACTCTTTTGACGTCCAGCAGCGGTCTTGAAATCCGTTTCGCTACATAATAGCCGACAATGACGGCAAGTGTAATGGAGCCGAAGCAGGTCCACAAAATCGTCTGAATCATCGCCTGTTCCAAATGAAACGTCAGCGACTGGTGGTCGTTGCTCCTATCGGAGGTCTGTTCTTCGTACATCGAAATGTGGTAGTGGGTTTCCAAAATAATGCTGACTGTCGCAATAAGCACAATGCCGGCAGCGACTGCAATAATGACAAAGGCAAGGCGGAGTGGCAGCCGCTCCTTCATAGCTCTCCCCCCGCAAACCGATAGCCCGTCCCGTATACGGTCGTAATATAGCGCGGCGCCTTCGGATCGGCTTCGATTTTGGAACGAATATTTTTGACATGCTGATCGATTGTGCGGCTATCGCCTTCAAAATCGTAGCCGAGCACCTTCTCGACCAGTTCCTCCCTCGTAAAATGACGCTGCGGATACTTGGCAAGCGCCAGCAGCAGCTTGTATTCGTTTGGAGTCAGATTCGCCGGTCGGCCGCCGGAGTAAACGTCATGCTTCAATGAATCGATGACCAGATGCCCCTCGTTAAAGGTCAACCGATCGGCAAGCAGACTTGCATCGTCGCTCCTCCGCAAAATAGCGCGCACCCGCGCGACCACCTCACGCGGATCGAACGGCTTGGTCAAATAATCATCGGCTCCAAGGGACAGCCCTTTGATCCGGTTGTTTTCCGACACTTTGGCCGTCAGCATTAGAATGGGAACGGAATGAATACGGCGGATGGCTTCGCATACCCTCTCTCCTTCCATATCCGGCAGCATTAAATCCAAAATGACCAAATCGACGGCCTCGGTCTCCACAAGATGAAGCGCATCTAGTCCCGTCCCTGCTTCGACACATTGGAACCCCGCTTGCTTCAAATAGGAAACGATCACGTCTCGAATTTTAGGCTCATCATCTACAACGGCTATTGTTTTCATCCAGGCCTACTCCGGTTCATCCGCGCAGGAGCCGGACGCCTCTTTATTTTCTGCCAATAAAAGCAGCAAGCCGGTGAGCGTTTTTTGCTGCTCTTTGGACAAGCCCGCCAGCATGTTCTCCGAAACGCCGGACTGGAAAGCAAGCACTCCGCTCAAATGTTTTTCAGCCAGCTCCGTCAGCTCAATGAGCGTTGCCCGCTTGTCTGTCGGGTCCTGCGTCCGAACGAGCAGCCCGTCCTGCTCCAGCGCATCCACAAAATCGGTTACGGTGCGCGCTTTGATGCCCAGTTTGGCCGCCAGCTCGCTCATCCGGATTTGCTTCGCATCCGACACGGCGGAAAGCACCCGCAGACGCGGTGCAGAGATCGGGAACGGAAGCTGAAGAGAAGAGAGCTGCGCCTCAAATTCCCGTTGAATAAAATGGGTCGTCCTCACCAGCACACGAAGAACATCTATCGCTTCCAAACGATCCCCCGGTTCGTTCATGCTATCTCTCCTCACTTAACTATACTTTCATGTAATCGTTTTTTTGTTTACTCCATTGTACACAGTCGCCTCGATTCCCGGCAAATAAACGCAAGCCCTCTTTTCGAAAAATAGTGGGGCATACTGGGAAAGTTAATTGTACAGGCTTTGACAATTTCAGAAACAAATTGTATCCTTCAAGATATAGAGAGGTTCCTCAGTAATTTTATTATACATGATTAGGAGGCGCAGCAATGAGTACACCCGCTTCACAAAACAGCCAAAAGCTGCTGATTGTCCTTGCCATTACTTTAATTTTCTCCGTCATGAACGGAACGATGTTTAACGTCGTTCTTCCCGAAATCGGGAAGGAGTTTCAGCTTGTCCCCTCGGAAGTGAGCTGGATCATGACCAGTTACATGGTTGTATATGCGATAGGCTCGGTCTTTTTCGGAAAGCTAGCGGACAAATACAAATTAAAGGATCTGCTCACGTACGGCCTTCTTGTGTTCGCTTTAGGTTCCGCTATTGGTCTATGGTCAGCTGAATATTGGATGGTGATTTTGGGCCGGGTCCTTCAAGCGGCCGGAGCTTCCGTGCTGCCAGCGACCGCCATGATTATTCCAATCCGTTACTTCCCGCCTGAGAGACGGGGACGCGCACTCGGCACCTCTGCTATCGGCCTTGCTTTGGGCGGCGCTTTAGGTCCGGTCGTTGCCGGAGCGGTGACCTCCTTCGGCAGCTGGAGGCTGCTGTTCCTTATTTCATTGCTTCCTTTGCTGACACTGCCCTTTTTCCGCCGCTATTTGGACGATTCCAAAGGACAAGCCGGCAAAATCGATTATATTGGCGGAGCGCTGCTCGCTTCGGTCGTTGCCCTGCTGCTGCTCGGCATTACTCTGACCCGGCCGCTGCTGTTTGCCATCGGCGCGGTTCTATTGGTTCTGTTTATCGTCCGAATACGAAAAGCTGCCCATCCGTTTATCGATCCTGCCTTGTTTAGCAATAGAGGCTTTACCATTGGCCTCCTGATCGCATTTGCGACAACAGCTATGAATTTCGGCACCATGTATATGACACCGCAATTTTTGAACCAATTAAACGGACTTTCTCCGGGGAGCATCGGCTTTGTATTGTTCCCGGCGGCCATTGCTGCCGCCTTGCTCGGTAGAAGCGGCGGCAAGCTGGCCGATCTGAAGGGCAACTTTTCTCTCGTTCGCATCGCCTCGGCGCTTATGCTTCTAGCTTTTGCCCTGCTCTCCACCTTTGCAGGCGTTCAGCCTATGGTCATAGCGCTCCTTCTTGTCCTCGCCAGCGTGGGACAAACGTTTATGTCGGTAGCCATGTCGAATACGATTTCGCGGACGCTAACGAAAGAACAGACGGGAGTGGGCATGGGGATGTTCTCCATGACAAACTTTATTGCAGGCGCGGTTTCCATGGGTTTAATCGGCAAGCTGCTTGACCAAGGAGAATCCGCTTTTCATCTGAACCCGTTTGTAACCAACCCATCCGTATATATGTACAGCAACATCTTTTTTGTACTCGCCATTCTCATTGCCGCCTCCGCCGCCATTTATTGGCTTCAATTTGGAGATACGGCCGGATCTGCCGCCAAGTCGGGCGATCGAAAACCGCAAAAAGCCTAATTTATACCCCTTAACGAAAGCAGAATCGCTAAATCGGTTCTGCTTTCGTTTCATTCAATAACTTACTAAAGTTGATTTACATTAAAAAGTATAGTAAAATAAATAAAACAACCAGGGGGTGCCAACTATATGGAAATTGGAATCAGCACGTTTTTTGAAGCTTCGCCAAAGTCCTCCGTAGGCAAAGCTGTCAGCCATGCGGAACGCATTCGCAATGGAATAGAAGAAATTGTCCTTGCCGATCAAGTCGGCCTTGATGTTTATGGAATAGGCGAGCATCACAGAGAGGATTATGCAGCCAGCGCCCCGGCCGTTCTGCTTGCAGCAGCTGCGGCCAGAACGGAGCGCATTCGGTTGACCAGCGCCGTGACCGTGCTTTCGTCGGACGATCCCGTTCGGGTCTATCAGGCTTTTTCGACTGTGGATGCGATATCGAATGGCCGGGCAGAAATTATGGCCGGGCGCGGGTCATTCATTGAGTCTTTCCCGTTATTTGGGCAAAGCCTTGACCATTACGACGAACTGTTTGAACAAAACTTGGAGCTGCTGCTTGCGGTAAGGGAATCGGAAAATGTGACTTGGCGCGGAGGTCATCGTCCAGCCATTAACAATCGGGGCGTCTACCCTCGTTCCGTTCAAGCCCCGCTTCCGGTTTGGATAGCGACGGGCGGCAGCCCGGAATCGGCGGTCCGCGCCGGTATGATGGGCTTGCCCGTCGTCTTCGCCATTATCGGAGGCATGCCGGAAAGGTTCGCACCGCTCGTTAACTTGTATAGACAAGCTGCGGTCAAAGCCGGGCACGACCTGAGCAAGCTGCAAATCGGCACTCATTCGCACGGTTTTGTAGCGGACACAACGCAAGCGGCAGCGGATACCTTTTTCCCGTACACTCAAGCTCAGATGAATAAAATCGGAATGGAACGCGGCTGGCCGCATTACGACCGCGAAGCGTTCGACTCCGCCCGCAACCTGCGCGGCGCGCTGTATGTCGGAGATCCCGAATTTGTCGCCGAAAAAATTTTACTGCTGCATCAAAACTTAGGCATTACCCGCTTCTTCCACCATATCGACGTCGGCTCTATGCCGCATCGCGAGGTGCTGCGCTCCATCGAGCTGCTCGGCACAAAGGTAGCGCCAATTGTGCGCAAAGAGCTGGCAAAAAGGGAAGGCAACGCTTAAATTTTAAGCCAACGTGCAAAAAAAAAAGCATGACCCATAGGAGTCTCGCTTGCTTGATGAGATCGCTCGTTTGATTTTAAAAAACAAGGAATGGCGTTGGTTGGGGAGATTCATGACTTGACCTTCGCTATTCCTCTTTTTTGTTCTATAGTTGTCTTCTTGAACAGATTGTTGGCGAGCGAAGGCCACCCCATTGTCCGGAAGATCGGCTACGGCTGACCTCTAGTGGTTTCTCACACAACTAAATGCCCAAAACCAGACCTCGGCTCACCTCTAGTGGTTTCTCAAACAACTAAATGCCCAAATCCGGGCCTCGACTCACCTCTAGTGGTTTCTCACACAACTAAATGCCCAAATCCGGGCCTCGCCTCACCTCTAGTGGTTTCTCAAACAACTAAATCGCCAAAAGGAAGCTCGGCTATCCTCTAGTGGTTTCTCACACAACTAAATGCCCAAATCCGGGCCTCGGCTGACCTCTAGTGGTTTCTCACACAACTAAATGCCCAAAACCAGACCTCGGCTGACCTGTAGTGGTTTCTCACACAACTAAATGCCCAAAACCAGACCTCGACTCACCTCTAGTGGTTTCTCACACAACTAAATGCCCAAATCCGGGCCTCGCCTCACCTCTAGTGGTTTCTCAAACAACTAAATCGCCAAAAGGAAGCTCGGCCCGTTGTTCTCCAGCAGTTCGACGGCCAACTGCGGTCGCTCCTCAGTCACAATTGTGCGTTCTCCTCCCGAAAAAGCATGCCCAAAACAGGGAAAGACGAATGAGTCAGTCCCTCTTTCCCACACTTAAAGCCAAAAAGCCTTCAAATCCACTGCCGCTACAGTGGGTTTGAAGGCTTCTTCATAACAGGGGAGGCACAAAAATCAAAAAATGATTTGTGCCTCCCCTTTTGCCAACTACCTATTATACGCTGGCCAGATGAGCCATCTTATTTGGAAATATCGACAAATCCTTCGCCGAATACGTTTCTTACGTCGTGGATCGTAATAAAGGCGTTTTTGTCCACCGCTTTAACGATCTTTTTCAGTGTGCTGACCTCAGGCTTCGTAATAACGATGTACAAAATATCCTTCGGCGTATTTGTGTAATTGCCTTTGCCGTGGAAAATTGTAACGCCGCGATCCATTTCCCGGTTGACCCGCTCGGCAATGACGGCTTGTTCGTTCGATACGATCATTACCGCTTTTTGCGAGTTAAGGCCTTCGATAATGAAGTCCATCACTTTAGTGCCGACATAGAGCATAATGATCGTAAACAGCATACCCTGAATTTTGATAATAAAATAAGACGAGAAAACAACAATCAAATCAAAGAACAGCAGCGCGTAGCTAATGTTCCAATCCAAATATTTGTTCATAATTCTGGCCAAAATCGTCGTTCCCGCCGTCGTGCCGCCAACCCGAATAATAAGGCCGAGACCTACGCCCGTCAGCACCCCGCCGAAAATGGTGTTAATCATCAAATCGTCTGTAGCAATCGTCCAGTTCTCCGTAAGGATAAGGAACAAGGAATTGAACAATACCGCAATAATGGTGTATATCGTCGTTGTTCGATCCAAAAACCTATATCCGACTATGAGCAGGAAAGCATTAATAATCAAATTGACGAGGCCAGGCGACCATTCGAACAAATAATAAAGAATGATCGTGACGCCCGTGACGCCGCCTTCCCCCAAGTCGTTTGGAATGACGAATACATTAATGGCCACCGCAAACACAAAGGCGCCAAACATAATCGTCAAAATATCGATAATCCTCTTTTTCATCGTCATTTTTCCCGTATCCTTCCCGATTACGAAATCCATAACAAAAAAACGAACACCACAAGGCCTTCGCTTGATTACTATAAAGTCGTTCATCATGCGTACTCGTTAACCAAGCCGATTATAGCAGAAGCGCTCACAGCTGGGCAATGGATCGTATTAAAGCAACACCGCGCCATAATCCGCACTTTAGACCGGGAGCCGAATCGCGACTATATAGGTAATCAATGCCACCACTAGCTTGCCTCCACAGCTCCATTCCAATACCCCGGAACAAGCTTATACCGGCAACATTCTTTACAACGACACCCAGCCCTAATCCGCTTGAAAAACACCCTCCCCGTAAAACAAAAAAAAGGCGCCGCCGCCCCTGGTTCACGGGTACGACAACGCCTTTTATTCAAATCTGGCCACGACTTTACAATTTCATTTAGAGAGCAGCTTTGATCTCAAGCAACTCGTATTGGATTACGCCTGCCGGTGCGCTCACATGAATTTTGTCGCCGACCTTTTTGCCCATTAGCTCTTTGCCAAGCGGGCTTTCATACGAAATTTTATCGTTTGCCACATCGGCTTCAGCCGGGCCCACAATTTGGTATTCGATTTTTTCACTAAACTCAACATCGTTCAAAACAACAACATTGCCTACGCCTACTTGACTGAGGCTTATGCTGCTTGCATCGACGACGCGGGCGATTTTCAACATCCGCTCCAATTGCAAAATACGGGTTTCCATAAAAGCTTGATCGTCTTTGGCGGAATGATATTCACTGTTCTCCTTCAAGTCCCCGTAGCTGATGGCCACTTTCAGCCGCTCCGACAGCTCCTTGCGCTTGACCGTTTTCAGTTCATCCAGCTCGGCCTCAATTTTCGCCAGTCCATCCGGCGTCAAAATCAATTCTTCATTCGACACTTGCTTCCACTCCATTTCTTATCTTCGCTCAATTGTAACTTACTTATCGATCTTTTTCACAAACTCCGATTTCAATTGCATAGCTCCAAATCCGTCGATCTTGCAGTCGATATCGTGATCTCCTTCAATCAACCGGATATTTTTCACTTTGGTGCCGATTTTAATAACGGAGGAGCTGCCTTTCACTTTCAAATCTTTAATGACGCTCACCGTATCTCCATCGCTAAGCGCGTTGCCGTTGGCATCCTTTATGACTTTCTGGTCATCAGCCTGCGATCCGCTCGGCTCCATCCCCCACTCATGCGCGCATTCCGGGCATACGTAGAGGTTCCCGTCTTCATATGTATATTCTGAATTGCACTTCGGGCAATTGGGCAAAGTCGACATCGTTCCAGCTCCATTCTTTTTTATAAGTATAGCGGAAAGTTTCCTTGAATCCAATCCACGGCATTATGAACCTTTCCTGCATCCTTTTTTCTTTTATCGGAATGGATATCATCATATACTACTTTATAGAATCAGAAAGCGAGCTGTGACCTACGAACGATTAAATGGTGAGGAGGGTGGATACTATGATAGCCATCCGTGCCAAAATGAAAGAACAGATCAACAAGCACCCCACCATAGCTTGGGTCTCTATAGCAGCTGTTGGAGGGCTGTTGTATATAAAAGTGTGGCTGCCGCTTACCGGCGTCGGGGTCCCTTGCGCGATCCGCGAGCTAACGGGCTTTTACTGCCCCGGCTGCGGGATTACAAGAGCCGCCCAGTCGCTGCTCGAAGGAGAGCTTTATCAGGGGCTTCGTTACAATGCTCTATGGTTAGTTCTCCTTCCCCTGTATGTTCTCTATGTGCTCGCCCGCAAAAAACAGCTGCATAAAACAAGCAAAGCCGTTTTTTCCATCATGATCGCTCTTGCCGTATTGTACGGTATCATGCGCAATATGCCCGGTTACGCGTGGCTTGCCCCCGTTGCCATCGGATAAGCGCGAGGCCAGCGGCCTGATTACGGTATCTCGGCTGTTAGACATCCACTAACGGCTTGCGAGGCCATTTTAGCTTTTTTGTCCAAGCCTATTTGGCGTATAATGGATGCGTACAACATAACAGAAGGCGGTGCCTATTCATGAAATTTAGCGAATATCCTTATTCTAGACCCGACGTAGCCGCATTCCAACAAAAATTCCAACAGCTGATCGGCCAATTCGAGGCGGCGGGCAGCTATGACGAGCAAGATGCGGCCATGACGGAAATCAACAAGCTCAGAAGCGAATTTGATTCCATGCAGCAAATTGCCTCCATTCGCCACTCTATCGATACAAATGACGAGTTTTACAAGGCGGAGCAGGATTTCTTTGACGAGAACGGTCCCGTCGTACAAGAGTACATTACAGACTTCTATAAAGCGCTTATAAAAGCTACATACAAAACAGAACTGGAAGATAAGTGGGGACGCCAATTGTTCCAGCTTGCCGAGCTGTCGCTCAAAACGTTCAGTCCCGACATTATTGGCGACCTTCAGCAAGAAAACAAACTGGTGACGGAATATACAAAGCTGATCGCTTCGGCCAAAATCGATTTTGAAGGTGAAGAGCGCACGCTTGCGCAAATGCAGCCCTTCCAGCAATCGACCGACCGCGATATGCGCAAACGTGCGGCGGAAGCTGTCTCTGGTTTTATGGGAGCCAATGAAGCCGATTTCGACCGGATTTATGACGAGCTAGTCAAAACGAGAGCCGGCATTGCAAAAAAACTGGGATTCGCTAGCTTTGTAGAGCTGGGCTACGCCCGGATGAGCCGTACCGATTATAATGCGGAGATGGTGTCCCGCTTCCGCGAGCAGGTGCTTCAGCATATCGTACCCGTCGCAACTAAGCTAAGAGAGCGCCAGCAGCGCCGTATCGGCGTAGAGCAGCTGCTTTACTACGATGAAAGTCTTTCGTTCCTCTCCGGCAATGCGACTCCTAAAGGGAATGCTGAATGGATTACCGCTGGCGGCGCCAAAATGTATGCGGAGCTTTCTCCCGAAACGGATGAGTTTTTCCAGTTCATGCAGCGGAACGAGCTGATGGACCTTGTCGCTAAGAAGGGGAAACAAAGCGGCGGCTATTGCACGTACATTAGCGAGCATCAAGCGCCTTACATTTTCTCCAATTTTAATGGCACCTCCGGCGATATCGACGTGCTGACTCACGAAGCCGGCCACGCCTTCCAAGTGTTCGAAAGCAGAGGATATTCTGTTCCTGAATACAGCTTCCCTACTTACGAGGCTTGTGAAATCCATTCGATGAGCATGGAGTTTTTTACATGGCCGTGGATGGAGCTGTTCTTTAAAGAAGATACGGAAAAATATAAGTTCGATCATTTGTCCGGCGCGCTTCTGTTTATCCCGTACGGCGTTACGGTGGATGAATTCCAGCACTTTATCTATGAAAATCCGGATGCGACCCCGGCTGAGCGCAAACAAGCATGGCGCCGCATCGAGGGCAAATATTTGCCGCACCGCAATTATGCGGACAACGCTTATTTGTCGCAAGGCGGCTTCTGGCATAAGCAAGGCCATATTTTCAACGCGCCGTTCTATTATATCGACTACACGCTGGCGGAAATTTGCGCCTTTCAATTTTGGAAAAAGATGCATGAGGACCGCGGCGCCGCTTGGTCGGACTATTTGCACCTCTGCCGCTTAGGCGGAAGCCTTTCCTTTACAGAGCTCGTTCGCGAGGCTGGACTGATCTCGCCATTTGAAGACGGCTGCGTCACCTCCGTCATCGGAACGATCGAGAGCTGGCTCGACAGCGTGGACGATACAGCGCTATAGTTAACAAAAGAGGGAGCCGAACATTCATCGGCCCCCTCTTCTTCTTTTGTTCATTACACTTTAAACTTTTCAATCGTAAGCTGCAATTGAGACGCCATATGGGACAAGGATCGCGCGGAATCGGACACCTCTTCCATCGAAGAGAGCTGCTTGTCCGTTTCGCCGGATACCTCCTGCGCCATACTGCCGGTCGACGACGAAATACCCGTTATAAACGACATAGAATGTACGATCTGCTCCGTCCCAACGGCCATCTGCTGAATAGAGGATGTAACCTCGTGAATTTGATCGTTGACCGAATTGACGGAGCCTTGAATATGGACAAAAGCTTTGCCTGCCGAATGAACGGCTTCAATGCCGGAAGCCACTTCTTCCGTTGCTGCGCCCATTGTGCCCACAGCAAGCTTCGTCTCCTCCTGAATCATTCCGATCAGCTCGCCGATTTGTGCGGCTGACGACGAAGTTTGCTCCGCTAGCTTGCGAATTTCGCTTGCCACTACCGCAAAACCACGGCCATGCTCCCCCGCGCGGGCAGCTTCAATGCCCGCATTCAGAGACAATATATTGGTCTGCTTTGAAATATCCGCAATGGCGTTTAATATTTTTCCAATTTGATAAGAACGTTCGTTTAGCCCGTTAATCCGTTCGGATAGGCTAGACACCGTTTCATGGATAGAGCTCATTTGAGCAACGGCTAGGCGAACCGTTTTATCTCCTTCCGAAGCGCGCAAATAAGCCTCGTTAGCCGTGTCGGACACGCTCTCCGCATGGTCTGCAATATGCTGGACGCTCATCGACATTTCATTTATGGTCGTCGACGCTTCCTCCAAATGGTGGAATTGCCGCTTCACATCCGCCGCGACATTTTGCATCGTGGACGCAATTTGCTGAGAGGCGTGAGAAGCTTGCTCGCTCGTTGCGGTCAGTTGCTGCGAGGAAGCCGCCACTTGCATCGTATTAGAGTTGACTTGATGGATAAGCTGACGCAATTGCTGCGACATTTGGTTGAAGGACTGCGCCAGCTCCCCGACTTCATCCCTGTTTTTGACCGTTATTTCGTCACAGGTCAGATCGCCTGTTGCAATTTGGCGCGCAGCGGCCGCAATTTTGACGACCGGCCGTGAAATCAATCTACCAATCAACCAAGCAATGACCAAACTAATCAGAACAGCGGCAACCGCTAGGGCAATGACCAGCTGCTTGATCGAAGCTACCTCGGTTGCAGTAATGCTCTTCTGATCATCCATCAGCTTCTGCTGGAAGACGGCCAGTTGCTCGGCTTTTTCGTCGAAACGGTCCATAATGTCTTTGCCTCTGGTCGCGGCCAGATTGATCGCTTCGTTTGCTTTGTTCTGCTTTTTAAGGTCGATGGAATTGGTGGAAATATGGAAGTATTCACTTTCGAACTGGTTGAGCTGCATAAGCAGCATTTTCCCTTCGGGATGCACGATAAGCTCGCTGAGGCTGTTGCTCTTTTCTGTATATTCGTTATGGGCGTCGTTAAAAGCTTGCAGCGTTTCGTCGTCGCTCAGCAGCAAGTGACCCCTTACCGCCGACTGCTGCTTTTTGACAATGACGTTCAACTGTTGGATTTGAATCAGCTTATTCGCCTTGTCCTCTACCAAGTCGAGGTAATGCCTCTCCATCAAAGTAAACTGGAAGTAGAAGATCGCAATAGTGGAAATCAATACGAGCAATACGGCCATAAATCCGGCAATCAATTTCCTGCTGATCGTTAGTCTCATAGAAACTCCTTATATTTAAATATTTAGTAAAATATCAATTTTAATATAGTACATCAAGAAAGCGATTACAATAGATGGAAACGGTATTAAAACTTATGTTCATAATGTGCACGGACATGTGAAATTTTCAGAAAATTACATTTGAAAGTATGGAAAAATGGTTTATGTCTGAATACCCCGTTTACTGTGCGGCTGCATGGCCATTTTTAAATCGAATTTCGGTTCCTTGCGGAATAAATGCGGTTTAGGTAAAATTTTTACAAAAGCAGATGTGGAGGAGAAGCTCTCATGCAGCGAAAAGTTCGTCAGTAGCCACGTGCCCCGCCTTGCCTTCCTGTACCCGCTAGTTGACCTGTTCCCAATTTAATAATAGGAAGAGAGTGAGCGATGATGACAGGACCGGCTCCAATGTCACGTATGGAACGATTAAAAATCGTCGATGAAATTGCAGAAAGATTACATGTCGTTTATGGAGAACAAATTTTAGCAATCGGCTTATACGGATCAACAGCAAGAGGCGAAGACGGACCGTATTCCGATATTGAGATGTTTTGTGTGCTGCGCGAATCGGAGGAGTCCGTAGACCTTATCCATGAATGGTCCACAGACGCTTGGACAGCGGCGGTTGACGTATGCAACGAAGGAGCGCTGCTGGAGAAAGCGTCCTCTATGACATGGGAGTGGCCTTTGTCGCATGGCCCTTATTTCAACCATTTAGGGCTGTATGATCCAGAGGGCTTTTTCCCCAAGCTGAAGGAAGCGGCGCAGTCTTTGAGCGCGGAGGATTTCAGAGTAGCGGTGAGCGAGGTCATTGCATGCGCTCTCTTTGAATACACTGGCAAACTCCGCAATGCAAATTTGCATGGTCCGGCAAGCTATTTGCCATATTTGGCTATGGAGATTGCGAAATATGGTGCGTATCTGCTAGGTTTGCATCATCGCAAAATATTTTCGAGCGGTGCCAAAGTGCTGCCGGAAGCGCTGGAACTTCCAAATCGGCCGCGCGGCTTCGATCAAGTCGCCGCTATGGTCATGTCTGGACGGCTGGATGACGGGGAACATATTTTTTCCGCCTGCGAGCAGTTTTGGTCAGGGCTAACCGAGTGGGCGAAGGAGAATGAATATCGGATTAGCTCCGAGAGGCGTATCCCTTTTTGAGCTCATTTGTCTAGTGGTTTTTGGCAATACTAAACGTCTACTTTCGGCGCTTTTGAGTGATTTAGTGGTTCTTGGTACAACTAAATATGAAAAGAGCGCAATTTAGACAATTGGGTGGACAGGCCGTCCGATCTACAATTGAGCTGCGCCAAGCGCCCCAAAATCTAAAAAAGAGCCAGCCGGACCCTCTCTGCTCCGGCTGGCTCTTCAAGTTATTTAAACTCCTTAGGAAACTGCTTAATGATCCCATCGGCTAGAGCGTCGGAGAGCACGATGATGTGATTGATGCCTTTGTCGAAGGCGGCGATATCGGCATCCCAATCTTTTTTAATCCGAGCGACAACGGCATCCGTCACCATTTGCAAATGAGTGTACAGCAAATCCTTCAGTTCTTTATCCGTCCAATTCGGATTGGCGTCGCTTAAAAATTTAGCGATATCGTCAGCATTCCGATGCCAGTCCTTATCCAGCTTTTCGACTTCCGCTTGCTGGCCGCTTTTTGCAGCCTCTACAATTTTATCCGCAATCAAAATATGCTCCCTGAGCAATTCCGCAAGTTTATTTCCCGCCGCTTCTCCGTAGAAAGGTTTGACGGCATCCCCGATATCCTGCTGATTTTTCAGCAAACGTGCCAAAATTTTATCTTTGTCCGCCAGCCCTTCCACTGCGCTAACAATATAATCCCGTGTGTAGACGACATGATCGATCCACAGTCTTCTTAAATTCCACTTAAGCTGTACCGCAGACTCCGTCAAACATTGCTGCTGTTTTTTGCCATGGGAAATCTTCTCTTCCCTGAATTCAGCCCTACCCGCCGCTGAAGCCTGTACGCTCGACATACCAACCGCTAAAGTCATTCCTATTACAAACAATGTGATCAAATGGCGTTTCATAAGGTCTCCACCCTTTCTATCCTAACTATCCCGTATAGTGTGGGCAATTATCCCTTTATCATTCATGAAAAAGGACGAATTCCACATTGGGGAACCATTTGACAATATATCAATTGAGTAGTAAAGTGATAATAAGAAAAACAAAAGGAGGGATACTACTTGCGGAACCATACGATCGGATCATTGATTTGGTTGAGACTAATGCGGTTTGCGAATCAAAGCAATGGAATGTCGAACGAGTTTTTGAAGCGCTTTGGCCTGACAACCGCTCAGTTTGATGTGATGATGCAAATTCATGTCTATCAGCCGCTCACGCAATCGGAACTGGCCGATAAGGTAACGGTGACGCATGGCGGTATTTCCCGTATGCTCGCTCGCCTCGAAAAGGAAGGCTACATTACGCGCCAAACGGATTGGAAAACGAAAACGATCCGCCTCACCGAAAAAGCGGAATCGATACTGGAACAAACAACTCCCGAGCAGCTTGCTTTTCAATCCTCTTTTTTCGAGGAAGCCCTTAGCCATGAAGAACAAAAAACGCTGTACGAGCTTATGAAACGCGTTCATAAACATAGCTTGCAAAAAGAAATCCCGCCGCAATAGTTTTTATTTCGCTGTCAGTTGACTAATCAACCAATCCATAAGGAGGAACTACTATGTATACCATTAACGGACATCACCACGTATCTATGTTGACTAAAGACGCAAAAGCGACCAACCATTTCTTCAGAGACATCCTTGGACTGCGCCGGGTGAAAAAGACGGTCAACCAAGACGATCCTTCCATGTACCATCTCTTTTACGGGGATCTGACAGGAAGCGCAGGAACCGAATTATCCTTCTTCGAAATGCCGATGGCTGGTCACACCGTTCGCGGAACAGACGCCATTACAGGGATCGGGCTGTTGGTGCAATCCCGCGAGAACCTTGATTATTGGAAAGCCCGCTTCGAGCAATTCCGCGTTAAACACGGTGAGATTACGACTTATGCCGGCCACGACGCTCTTCATTTTGAAGATGGGGAAGGACTGCGAATGGTCATCATCAATCATAACGAGAGAGAAGTTCCGGATATTTGGTCGGCGTGGGACGGCTCCGATGTACCGGAGGAACACCGCATTTTGGGCATTGGCTCAATGGAAATAACGGTAAGCGATCTGAACTCGCTAGCAACCACTTTAACGGGTATATTCGGATATACGGAAGTGTTCCGTTCGGAGGACGAGGCTGTGTATCAAGCGGAGCAGGGTCTCATTTTCGGCGAAATCGTGATTAAGCAGCAGGACGGCCCTCGCGAAAAACCGGGAAAAGGCAGCATTCATCATCTGGCCATAAGAGTGAACAATGAAGAGGAACTTCAATATTGGGACAAAGCCGTTCGGGACCGGGGCTTCCGCTCCAGCGGCATCATCGACCGCTTCTATTTCCAAAGCTTGTACTTCCGTGAATCCAATGGAATCCTGTTCGAAATTGCTACGGACGGGCCAGGTTTTACGGCGGATTCCACAATAGAGGATTTGGGGAAAGGGCTGGACCTGCCGCCGTTTCTGGAAGTTCGGCGCGCTGACATTGAAGCTAGGCTGGCTCCTATCGACTAAAAGCAACTAACAACAACGTCATCCAAACAGCGGCAAAAGCGCCGTCCCTCCATAAAGAGCGGACAGCGCTTTTTCTTTGGCTTTTTTCTATGGCTTTTTTCTATGGCTTTTTTCTATGGCTTTTTTCCACAGCTATTTTACATAGATACTTCTCACAGCTATTTCAAAGTCAGCTCCTTCTTCCAAGTAAGCTCTCCGTTTTTCTCGTCTCGAAAAACAAACGAAACTTGACCCTTTTCGCCCTTCATGCTGTCCGGGTAAATAAATCCGGAAAACTGCCCGTTCCCGCTGAAATAGAAACCATCCTCACCGCTTGCACCGTTATTCACCGCATCCTCTACCGTTTGAGCAATATCGCTTTGTTCCGATTTCCAGCGCATTTCGGCTAGCGAATAACCGGCTGGCGCTTGCGCCACTTGAAAATAAAAACTATTGCCTTCAGAACCTTCTTGAGGAGTCTGATCAATGACAATCAAAATTTGACGGTTCGGTTCTCCCTCAGCCGGTTTTACCGATTCGTTGCTTTGCTCCGTAGGAGGCTGTTCAGCCGAGGGCTGACCTGCCGACTCTCCGCCTGTCTGCACGTTCCCCTTGCCGCAAGCCCCCATCATCAGTGCTACCAGCAGCAATATCGCCAACGACAGCAGCCATTGATCCTTTCCCATTTTACGCTTCATCATCCACTTCTTCCCCTCTCTCCTCCAATGTAAAATAAAACGATACTCCGTTCCGGGTATTTTCCGCTCCGAACTCGCTGCCATGCAGCTTCAAAATATGTTTCACAATGGAAAGCCCGAGTCCGGTTCCCCCGGTCTTACGATCTCTCGAACGCTCCGCCCGGTAAAATTGATCCCAAATCCGCTCCATATCAGCTTCCGCAATAGGAGGTCCTTCATTTTCGATACGCACCCGCACCTTGGATTCTCTATAGCGCATAATTTCAACATGAATGACGCTTCCTTCAGCAGCATGACGAACCGCATTGCTGAGCAGGTTGACGGCAACTTGCTCCAGCCGATACATATCCGCCCATACTAGCCAATCACCGTCCGCCTTCCAAGCTATCTTGAGAGACTTATTTTCCAGCTCGCGGGTAAAAGCAAGCGCCGTATCCTCTAGCAGCCGCTTCACCGAAAACTCGGACGGTTTCAGGAGGATCGCCTTTGCTTCATATTTGGACAGCTCCAACATATCCAAAATGAGTAGATTCATTCGGTCTATTTCGCTTGTAATAAAGGTCAGATAACGCTCCCGTTTGTCATGAGCCACATCATCCTGCAAGCCTTCCGCGAACCCTTTTACGATGCCGAGCGGGGTTTTCAACTCATGGGAAATGTTTGCAATCAGCTCTCTTCGCAGCTCCTCTAGCCGCTTCTTCTCTTCCACATCTTCTTGAAGCCTTTGATTGGCAAAAGTTAAATCTCGCAAAGTGGAATCCAAATTATGCGACAACGCGTTCAGATTACGGGACAAAGCGCCGAATTCATCCTTGGAGTTGATGGACTCGCCCGCGGTAAAGTCGAGCTTTGCCATCCGCTCAGCCGTACGGCTTAGCTTCACAAGCGGCTTTGCCACCATTTTCGAAAAAAGCAGCGATAATATAAGGGCAACGGCAATAATGACGGGTGCTAAATAAAAGACGTATTTTTTCAGAACGTCGACGGCTTCTCCTACTGGCTGAAGGGAAGACAAAGCAAATATATATCGGCCCTCGTGATGGTCGCCCTTAATCGGCATTAACAAAATGGAATACGGCAACCCGGTCCATTTGTCGATCCATTCCAACTGCGTTGTCTTCCCCTCGCTAACCTCCGTTTCAACCAAATAGAGGCTAGCCACCGTTTCCTTTAACGCTTCCTTCAATAATTCGTCCTGGTAATACGGGTTGTACGCTCTTCTGTCGGGCAGCAGCAGTTCCGAAATAGGGCCGGCAACTCGGCTCAAGCCTTCTTCTGGACCAGCGTGATCCCCTCCGGCATTCGGCCGTGACAGTACAACAGGCATCATGACAGTATCCTTCTCATCCATAAAAAAGCCGTCCGCCACTAACCTTTCTCCTACAGTAAGCCCTTTGGGAATGTCGCCCACCTTCATGCCCTCCGCAGGAATACGAAGGGTAACGGTGTTGGCGCCGACAGTCATATCTATAAAATAGGGATTGATGTCTAACGAACCGTACTCGTCGTCCAAGATGGCGATGCTGGCATTGGCGCGATTCATAAATTCGCCTAGCAGCTTAGCCTCTTCCCTCTCTGTTCGATCCCCTGCTCCGTACTCACGTTCGAAACGTTCTGCGCTTTGCTGCAATTCATTCAGTTTGGACATTTTGTAAAATCGTTCAAAAAACAGCCCTTCCGCCACCGCAACAAGGGCAAAGAGGAGGACGATCATAGCCGACGTCGCAACAAAAAGCTTAAACACCACGCCGCGCCGCTTCATTGTTCGGGCTCGAACTTATAACCCGACCGGATGACGGTTCGTATAAGTTTTCCTTCATTCCCCAGTTTAGAACGCAGCTTCTTGACATGCGTATCCACCGTTCGCAAATCACCGTAATAATCGAAGCCCCATAACGCATTCAAAATGTGGTCGCGGGACATTACTTTTCCTTCATGCTTGGCAAAAAATACAAGCAGCTCATACTCTTTGGGCGTCAGAGCTACGGCGTTGCCTCCTACCGTTACCGTATGGGATCGGCGGTTCAGAAGAAGATCGCCGTAAGCTGACGTATCCCCCTCCCGCCCCAGCGTACCTTCCGTCCGTTTCATTAAGACGCCCGCACGAGCGACCAGCACTTTCGGGCTAAACGGCTTCGTCACATACTCATCCGCGCCAAGCTCAAAGCCCATCATTTGATCGTCGTCTTCGGCTCTCGCCGTAATCATAATAATCGGCACGTCAGATTTCTGCCGTATGCGTCTGCATACCGACCAGCCATCCATTTCGGGCATCATAATGTCCAAAATGATGAGATCCACTGACACCGTCTCAAACAGCTCGATAGCCTGCTTCCCATTGTCCGCCTCATGCACTTGCCACTGATCTTTTTTGAAATAGTCGGTTATAAACTCGCGCATCAGCATATCGTCCTCAACGAGCAGCAAATTTCGCTTCATTTTCTCCACTCCCCATCGGGCCGGCAGACGCGCAGTTTGCTACAGGTTGATCGCGTATGCCGCTATTTTTTGATCGAACTGGCTAATCCATATTTCCCCATCGCCTATCATTACCCCATAGTAATTGACGAATACACTTTCAACCTTTTGGGACAGCAGCTTCTCCTTCACCCTCACGGTCATAATATCCTCATACGTTTGAATGAACTGCTCTTTCGATTCGATTTGTACCGTCCCACCATTTTGATTGACGGCGAACGGGTAAGAAAACAATTCGGCCACCGCTTCCTTCTCATTGGCTGCGACTGCATGTTGTAATGCGTTTAAATAAACGTTGAATGCACCCGGATCATCAATTCCCGCCACCGAGAACCGATGATCCCCGTCAATATTGGAATAAACGGAAAAATCGTTCTCGATGTTGCTGGCTTCAACCCCCCGTTCTTTGTGAAAAGAGCTAAGCCGCTCGCCATAACCGGCCTGCTGCACTTCCAAAACCGCCTTTTGGCTCCTTGCGGCACTTGCGCTGGAATCGCCTTGCCCCCAACCTTGCCCCGCCATAACCGTTACAGCAATAGCTGCGCTCCATAAAATGGCACTCTTCGCTTTCATGTTTCCCATCTCTACATCTCCTCCTCTTTCTTTGTCTTTCTGATTTCTAGTTTAAAAAAACAATGTGTTCATCGTGTGTACTTGGTGTAAAGATAGCCACTATTCAAAAAAAAGAACGTAAGTTGTCGTATTCATAAATAAAAATTATGGTTAAATGTGATAATATGAGCTTTTTTGACTATAGATTACAAGTTTGGACTCTACTATACTGGGAATTGTAGTTAATCCATGAAAGAGGAGGAAGATGTATATGAGATTGGCAGGTAAGTCGATAGGCAGCAAGAAAATCATAAGATTGAGCATGGCTATGTTAGCGGCTTTACTAGTTTTCTCCCCTTTGGAAGCGGTTACAAGAGGAACCGCGAGCAACACCGTCTACGCTTTATCCGCAGCACCCTGGGTTTCAACGCAAGTTTATTTAACCGGCAACGAAGTTAGCCATAGCGGAAATGTGTACCGGGCCAAATGGTGGAATCAAGGAAGCACGCCTGGGACTGGAGACGCATCCAGCTCGCCTTGGCTGTTGCTAGGACCGGCAACCGGCGGCAATGACCCTACAGCTCCTACCACTCCACTGAACCTTGCCTCATCCGGACAAACGGACACCACGATTACGCTGACATGGTCGGCGTCCACAGATAACATCGGCGTAGCCGGCTACGACATTTACCGCAACAATGTGAAAGTCGGCGCGACATACGGGACAACAGTTCTGACTTATGCCGATACAGGCCTCACCCAAGACACTAATTATACCTACTACATCAAAGCTAGAGACGCAGCAGGCAACAACTCCGCCTCCAGCACAAGCATTACAGCTAGAACTTCGCTGGGACAACTTACCGCAGGTCAAAGCCGCGTGCTTACCGATCCGCAAATTTTGTCCATCTGGGGCGGAATCGATCCGCAGTACTCGCCGGCTAACGCAGTCTCGGCCGTACAAAGCGCGCTTACGCAAACTCAATATGAGCAGTTGTTCCCGATGCGGATCGGTACGCCAGCTTGGCATACTTTTGCCGCAACAAAAGATTACTATAAACCAGGTCAACCCGACTATTATTCCTATGCTAACTTGATCGCGGCCGTATCCGATGTCGCCAACATCAAGTACAAGATGGAATACCGTCAAGGCGCAACTTGGAACAACCGCGTATTCAGACTAAACAAAGCTACAAAAACCGAAACGCTTATTTATGAAAACGCTGACTTTAACGCTTCCTGGAATCTTTCGGTTCCAATCGTGTCCAAAACAGTCGACTTCGGTACGTTTATTAAAGAAGGCACGGCAACGAACCGCAAGCGCGAGCTGGCTGGCTTCCTTGCCAACATCGCTCACGAAACGGGCGGCGGCTGGCCGACAGCACCTGGCGGCGAGCTCAGCTGGGGCTTGTATTGGAACGAAGAAATCGCTTATATCAATTCAAGTACGATTGGCTATGTTCAAACTCATGCGGACTTCCCACCGGTAGCGGGCAAATCCTACCACGGACGCGGTCCAATTCAATTAAGCTGGAACTATAACTATGGTTTAATTAGCGGCATTATTTACGGTACAAAAAATACGCTTCTCCAAAATCCCGATCTGATCGAAAACGACGGCAAGCTAGGATTTATGACAGCCATCCTGTTCTGGATGACGCCTCAACCGCCAAAACCGTCCGCTCACGACGTTATGGCAGGCAACTGGACGCCATCTGCGGCAGAAATCGCAAAAGGCTTAACGCCTTCAGGATTCGGCATTACCATTATGATTATTAACGGCAGCTTTGAAGGAAACAAAGACGAAACCGACTATCGCGTCGGCCGCCGCGTTGGCCACTACCGCGACATTACGACCAAAATGGGCGTCAGCATTACCGGAGAAAAAGTCAACACTCTCGGCATGAACCCGTTTTAATTGAAAACGGCTATGCAGCGTAAGCAGGGCGGACATTCATGCGCCGTTCCCGTGAATCGCTCTAGGCTGGGCACCGCAGGACCGCTCCTTCGGTCCGCATCATTATCTCCGCAGGAAGCGGCACCTCTTTGCCAAAAGTGAGCTGCTGCACAAGCATGGCGAATGAAGTCTCCTTACCCTCACATTCAAAAAAAAGAGGCTGTACCCACTATTCCGACTGGGTGCAGCCTCTCCTCTTTCTAGCGATGTCGCTTCATTCTCGATCAATCGGCCTGTTAATCCCATCCTCGTAATAATCGAGAATAAGCTGCTGCCGCGTTCCTCTCACTGCATAGAACACGTCGGACACCCCTTTTCCTCTGCGCCTAAGCTCGGATAACAGCCATTCCTGCGTCAATCCGTTTTCCTTTAAATTTTTTTCGATGAGGATGCCGTCCATGATCAATTCAATCGGGAAAGCTTGCGGCTTGACCGGGATATGGAGATCCTTTTTGGAAACATTGCGGTACTCCTCTTTTTTCAAAGCGGATACCCTCCCGTTGTCTTCGAGCACAGCGTACTCCACCTCGTCGATATTAAAGATTCCCTTTTCCCGCAGCGCCTGATCGAGCGAGTCCAACGTGTAATGAACTTTTCTCATATTTTCTTCTAAAATACGTCCGCCCTCCATCAGAACGGTAGGAGAACCGGAAATCCAGTTTCTGATGCGCCGATTTTTCAAAGCGAGCTTGGAGAGCAGCAAAGAGATAACAACCGTCAATACAAGGGACAGCATCGTAGAGGAAGCTTTAAGCGTCACATTAAACGCCAGATTGGCCGCAATCGCTCCCAATGTAATGCCAGTCACGAAATCATGAAAGGTCATATTGGACAACGTCTGTTTGCCGACTATTTTGGCTGTTAGCAGCAGCAGAAAAATAGATGCGACGGTTCTAAGAATGATTTCTACAAAATGATGCAATGGGTATCCCTCCTACCCACCATTGTTGCCCTCTGCTTTCAGTTCAAACGAAGCTCTTCCAAATAGTGAATCCGAGCCAATCGCCTTGGAAGGAATCTTTGCCGCCGCTGTCCGTCATTGGACCGAAGCTAAGCTGGAAATCCTTATTGTTTTCAAAATAGTCGGCCGGCAGCAAAATAACCGCCATCTTCTCCACACTGGCTCCCGACTTCAGCTCATCGCTCGCCTTAGGTTCCAAATTGGGGGAAGATTTCAAGCCCACTGACGGGTTATCCAGCTCCAGCGTCACAACTATGCTGTTTGCTTTTACCGTTTGGCCGGAGTCGTTTTTGATTTTGTATTTAGCTGTAAGCGCGATAATTCCTTTATCTCCATAGCCTTGGAATGAGCTGGCATACGCGGGCTCAATATTCAACTTTGCCCACTGATAGCCGGTTAGCTCAACCGTAATGCCGTTTAGCCCTTCGCTCTTTTTCGGCTGGAACGTAAACAGCACCTCTTTTTTGGCGATTTTATTTTTGATCAGCAGGTCCTCGTAAGGAGGCTCCTTCGCAGGAGTACCGGGGCCTCCCGGCTTGTTATCGAGCAAATAGTCGCGGCTGCCTATTCTGAGCATGCCCACGCCAGGCTCCTCCGGCAAAAAGAACAATTTACGCTCGACCTTCCCGTTGTGATGAGCGAGCAGCAAAGTATAGTGGACAATCGTATAAGTGCCCGACGATTTCGACTGCGAGCCTGCGGCGACCGATGTCCCGGTTTCGCTGTCTGAGTCGCTTCCGTCTGCCGTTACTCCTGCAAATTTGTCATCTCTAAACGTGCCATCCTTAAAAAACGTGTATTCAACAGAGCTTGCAATTCCCCCTTGCGGATTGGTAACATAGCTGTCCGAGGCATATTTGCCTTCAAGCTTCAGCCTCCCGGACGGCGAATATTTGGTATAGGTTTTGCCCGCGATTTCCAGGTTCTTGTCGGAAACGATTTTAATTGAATGTTTTTCTCCATTGCTGAGAATAAGCTGATTGTCCTTAATTTGATAAGTTAAACATTTGTCTTTGCTGCAATTGATCGCGTCCGGTCCTTCCACGGGAATCGTCTTGACCACTTGCTTATCGTTCAAAAAGTAATAATAACTCCAGCAAAGCGAAGTACACATCCGAATGCCGCCTACGTCTAGCTCCCATTTGGCATAGAAGCCTTGAAGCGTTCCTTTTGGGACGGTAGGAACACCTTTGTTCACAATAGCTTGAGCGGCAGATTTCGTTAAGCCGGCCAGCTTCATGAAGTCTTCGCTATATAGGCTGATGACCCCTTGCGTACCGTTCCAGCCGACAACCGCTCCCGTCGCTTCACCAACGAATCGCAGCGGAACCATCGTATGCCCGCCCACTTTAATGGCCGGACTCGCCAGCGTCACTGTGTTGCCATTCACCTTCGCCGTCTTGCTTTTCAGCTTTAAGGAAAATGTTTTTCCGTCCTTCTTGCCGCTTACCGTTTCGGTTGCCGCATTCCAGGCAATCTCAATGCCAAGCGATTCAAATAATGGACGAAGCTGCACTAGCGTCGTGCCATCCTTCAGCAGCGGCTGAACGGTAAACGGTACGGGCTGCTTATCCGTATAAACCTCGATTCGCTTCGCCGCTTTCGCGTCGTCCGACTGCGCCATCCATAGCCATAACGCGGCTGACAGCAGCAGCAAACCGATCACGGCAGCGGCTGCTTTGTTCATTTTGAACTCGATCACAAAAAAATTCTCCTTTCCCGTTTGAAAATGTTCGTGAAAATTCCGATATTCATATATAAGCTGTTAATCCCTCCTTAAGCTCCACACTCCCAATAAACGGCAATAATTGGATAAATGTTTCAGAATCGACTCTATAGGAAAAGGATAGGAAACAACATGATGATTAACCAAGCTTTCATTTTATTGTTTACGCATGGATTGCCTATTCTATTTTTCACTTATATGGCGACCGACGTCCTCTTGCGGAATAAAAGAAGAACCGAACATATTTTGTTAAGCGTCGTCTCCGTATGTTATTTATTGTTGTTTGTCGAGGAATACGTCAGAAATCAGGTGTCGATTGAATACAGCCCCCTCTTGTCCTCCATTTGGCTGAGCAGCGTCGGGATTGTCATTACGGGTCTCTGCTTTCATTTTCTCGCCAAGCTGTCCCAATTGGAAAAAAGGCTTCCCCGATATATTTATCCTTATATCTTTTATTTGCCGCTTCTTTTTGTCGCCGTTAATGCCGCTATGGGGTTCACGCTCATTTCCGCCCATGAGTTTGTCAGACACGGAATATGGAATCTTCCCGTTTACAATACGGGATATTACATCGCTATGACCGCCAGCATTGTGACCAATATTCTTTATCTGGTGCCGCTTGTCATTGCCAAGGCAAACACGGAGTCGTCCGAGCAGAAGCTCATCTATACGCGGCTTATGTGGGGAGTGTTCATTTCCGTTTCCTGTCATACCCTTTTGGGTTATATCGACTACGGCGGCGCATTGCCTCCTTACCCCTATTTGTACACCGGCATGATTTGGTGTTTCTTCTTGCGGCTTACTATGAATAAACACGATTTTATGGGCCGGTATGACAAGCGGTTTGAGAAGCTGTTCCAGTTAAATCCTGAAGCCATCCTGCTAATGGACGGCAACGGTACGATCAAAAATGCCAATCCAGGGGCGATGCAGCTATTTCGGTCGATGAGACTGGAGGAGATGCCGCTGCTCGACATGTTCGATCCCGAACTAAAGGCACGCATCGACAAAAAGGAACCTGTGAAGCAATACGAAACCGAGCTGCTGCTCAACGGGGAGCGGACCGTCCTGCTCGTGAGCGCCGATTACGTATGGGTGGACTACGAGTATCATACCTTGCTGGTGCTGCGCAACATCACATTGCAAAAAAAATACGACGAAGAAATTCAATTCCTTGCTTTCCACGACTCCTTAACTCGGTTGCCGAATCGGCGTTTCTTTCACGAAAAGTTGAATGAAGCGCTGCTGCACGCAAACGACAAGCAAGAGACGCTGGCGCTGCTGCTCATCGATCTAGACCATATTAAGCGGCTTAACGATATACACGGACATCTGGCAGGAGACGAAGCGCTCAAACAAGCCGCCTCCATTCTTCGGGAAATCGCGAAGGAACGAGGAGTGGCCTCCCGCATGGGAGGAGATGAGTTCGTTCTGTATATTAGCGGTTCTCCGTCCCCCGCCGAAGTTCAGCTTCTCACTACGCGGATGCAGGATCAGTTCGCTATTTTTGCCGCAAAATTTGAGAATCTAAGGATCGGAATGAGCGTAGGCGTCAGCTATTACCCCGAAGATGGGAGGGATGGAAAAGCGCTTATTCATATAGCGGATTATGCTATGTACGAAATGAAACGCAATCGCAATTGCGCAAGGCTGTAATTTTCGCGTCTGCCGGCATCATGAACGGAACGGAGGCCTCCATGCGACTTTTACGAATGTAATCAACCGTTCTATCATCTACTTGTGAAGTAGGAGACGCGTGCTCCTGTATAGGGGCGTCTTATTCGCCGATATCCAACACTTGATCAAAGGGAGATGAAACGATGAAAAAAGGTTTATTTCGGGCCAAGCTGCTGCTAAGCATCGTAATGGCGGCATCGCTTCTGCAAGTCGGGACCGCATGGGGGGCGGCCGCTTCCATTCCCCCTGCCGATGACGCCTATGTGTACCAAAGCAACGCTACAACAAATTATGGCTCTGCCGCCTCTATGTTCGTTAAAGCCGGGAGCGGCGCAGAAAGGATTGCCTATTTGAAGTTCCCTGTAGGCCAACTATCCGGAATATCAAGCGCCAAGCTGCGCATTTACGCCAAATCCTCCACCGCTTCCTCGCTAAATGTTTATCAGACAACGGATGCTTGGCTGCAAGGGGGCATCACTTGGAACACCAAGCCCGCTGTGGGCGGCTTGATTGGAAGCACGGCTTTAAGCAACGCTTTTCAATATGTCGAAATTGACGTCACCTCCTATATTCAAGCACAGGCGGGCGGCGACGGAGCAGCCTCCTTTGTCCTCTCTGAAACGGCGGGCAAATACACCGAAATCAAAAGCAGCGAAAGCTTGACCGACAAACCTCAGCTCCTCGTTGTCGCCGACTATGTAGCCGGCGAAGGCGACGTGTCCGCCCCATCGGTACCCCTCAATTTGAAAGCGCTGTCTATTTCGGGCGGCCAGATTGACTTAAGCTGGGAGGAGTCGACGGATAATGTCGGAGTGACCGCCTACGATCTTTATCGCAATGGCACTTTCATTGGATCCGTTACCTCCGCCTTTGCCAGCGATACAACCGGCCTTCTTCCCTCTACCTCCTATAGCTACTATGTCAAAGCAAGAGACGCCAAAGGCAACCAATCGGCTTCGAGCGGGACAGTCGCTGTGGCAACACCGAATGGCAGCGGACCGGCGGGTTGCTCCACCGCTTTAAACACGGCTTCGGCCATTCAAACGGCCATGCAGTTGGCCGTTCCCGGCACCGTCATTAAGATCGCGCCCGGAACGTACAACGGCGTCCGCGCTACGAGCGGCGATCCGCGCCTCGATGCAAGCGGAGTGCCCGCTGGAGTCTTTTATTCCGGCGCCAGCGGAACCGCCAGCCAACGTATTATTTTGCAAGGCTGCGACCCAGCCAATCCTCCTATTCTCCAAGGCCCCGCCGTTAATGAAGGCTCCTACGGCATACACCTCACAGGGGACTACTGGGAAATTCGCGATATCAAAGTGACGCGCGCTCAAAAAGGGATTATGATCGACAACGGCAACTACAATTTGCTTCATAACGTCGAAGTTTCCAATATCGGCGACGAAGGCGTCCACTTCCGCGATGGAAGCTCCTACAACACGCTTCAACATTCCCTTATTCACGACACTGGCAACTATCAGCCGGGTTATGGCGAAGGAGCATATGTAGGATCAGATGAGGGCGCCGCTTACGAGCACACCGTTATCGGCAATCGAATTCGCAGCACTGTTTTTGGACCGGGCATCACCGCCGAACATATCGATATTAAAGAAGGAGCGGACGGCACGTTAGTGGAATCCTGCACCTTCAACGGCACAGGTATTACAGGTGCCAATTCGGCGGACAGCTTTATCGATGTGAAAGGAGTTAACTCTAAAGTTTACAATAATACGGGCAGCCGCAATGGCAATACCAGCATCGCAGACGCTTTCCAGAACCGGACGCACGGAACCAGCTATCCGACCGGCACCAACAACGATTTTAAAAACAACAGCGTTCATCTAGACGGAGTCGGCTTTGTCGTCAACGTCGTTGGAGGCTCGGCTAAAGTAAAAGGAAATACGCGTACCGACGGCTCAGCTAATTTGTATAAAGGCAGTTATAGCGTTTATTAATAGCGGGCAAGCAGAACGATTGAAGTTCATGGAAACGGGTATTCTGCCCCGCTAAACGATTGTAATGGAATCCCCTTTTCGCGGGGGACTTAGCCTTTTTTCTCAAGTGGGCCAAGTACTCGCAAAAAGGGGATTTACTTCGCAGGAAAACTATGGTATTTTAATTTCAATGAATTTAGAAATATAAAAGTAACAGGTGGGGTTTTTATGGCGGAGGAACAAACGGAGCTTAAACAAGCGGTTAAGGTGTATAAAGCATTGGGAGAGCCGACCCGATTGAAAATCGCGATGCTTCTAACCGAAGAACAAAACTTGTGCTGCTCGGCCATTATGGGCAAGCTGGAATCGGTAGCCGGCTCTACGCTTTCTCATCATCTCAAGCAGCTGACTGATTCAGGCCTGCTGAACTTGCGCAAGGACGGAACTTATATTTACTACAGCGTAAACCGTTCAGTCGCCCAAAAGTATGCGCCTTTTTTGCTCCAGTAGTTTTTTTAGCCTATATTTCTATAATTCTAGAAATATATAATTATATAGAGATGGATAGGAGAAAGGAGCTTTTATATGAATTCCAGTCAGTTGAAAATTTATATGCTGGCCATCGTGAGCTTCCTGGTCGGCACGTCGGAGCTTATTATAGCGGGGATTTTGGATAGGGTGGCGGAGGATATCGGAGTTTCCGTGTCTGCGGCAGGACAGCTCATTACCGTATTTTCGCTTGCTTATGCATTTGGAACGCCGCTTATTATTGCCGCTACGTCTCGTTTGGAAAGACGCAAATTGCTGATCTACTCTCTTATCCTATTCACAGTCGGCAATGCCATGACCGTTGCTTTTTCCGGATTCCCTTTATTAATTGTATCGCGGATTGTTTTGGCAATAGGCACCGGCGTTTTCATCGTAACCGCTTTGACAGTTGCCTCTAAGCTGGCTTCCCCGGGCAAGCAGGGCAGTGCAATCGCTACGGTTGTGATGGGCTTTAGCACCTCCTTGATTATCGGGGTACCCGCGGGGAGAGTCATCGCAGCGGCTTACGATTGGAAAATCATTTTTTGGGGCATCGGCCTGCTTGGCATTGCCGCGATTGCAGCCATCTGGTTTACCATTCCGCAGACGGATGGAGAAGAGCCCGTTCCTATTCGCAAGCAGCTTGCCCTGCTGAAAGAGTCTCGCATTTTGATTGCCTTATCGATCACTTTCTTTTGGATTACCGGATATTCCGTTGTCTATACGTACATCTCGCCGTTTCTGCTGAACGTAACGGGAATGAGTGAAAAGGTGATGAGCATAGCCTTGTTCGCTTTTGGCATAGCGAGCTTGATTGGCTCCAAACTGGGGGGCTACAGCACAGACAAATGGGGTGTTTCTCCCACCTTGATCGGCAGCATGATCGTTCATGCGTTGGCACTCATTTTATTATCTTTGACCGCGGCCTCCCCCGCCATCGTGTTTGCCGTTCTTCTGTTATGGTCTTTCTCCGCATGGTCTGCCGGCCCAACGCAACAATATTATTTAATTACGCTGGCGCCTGAAGCCTCCGGCATTTTAATCAGCCTAAACACCTCTGTCTTACAGTTTGCGATGGCCGCAGGGGCGGGTATTGGAGGCATTGTGGCTGCCGAGGCTCCTCTAGCATCCATCAGTTGGGTGGGCGCCGCATTTGTCGTTGTTGCCGCAGGGGTGGCCGCCTACACTCTAGGACTCATTGGCCCCCGCGCTAACAGACGCTCGGTTTCGGCGGATATCGAAGCGGGTAAACGGTGAAGTTATTGGTCAATGAAACTAAAGCTACGTTTTAATGAAACAGAAAGCCCCTCTTCGACTACGAAGAAGGGCTCTTTTTTATTTTTTCCACCATTTAAATATCCAAAATTTCCGTTGTTTTTTCATCAATTTTTCCCGTTCAATTTCTGCAACTATGGATTGATTCAATTCGAGAATATGGTTATAGATGGTCAACGCTTCATCAAAATACCCTCTTTTGAAAAGCCATGAAGCCTTGACTTCAAGAAGATGTGTATTGCTAGGATAAATTTTCAATCCTTTCTCAAGCACTGCCTTTGCCTGGGCTTTATCTCCAAGCTTGGAATAGGATTTTGCCAGATAGAGATAAGCTTCTTCATTATCATCATCTATTTCCATTAGCTCTTCACAAACCTGCACACATTGTTTCCAATCGCGTTTGTCAAACAGCAAAGGCAGTTTCCTCTCGTAGGCCTCTTTCGCCATTGGGTCAAGGACGATAATCTCGTCTAACAGACGCAGACTTTCTTCCTGCTCCTTTTTAGAATCTAGTACTCCAACCAAGTTTAAGTAGTATGAAACATAGCTTGAATCCACTTCCATTGCCTTGCGGTAGTATTGAGCAGCCTCACTTAATTCTCCTCTATCTCTGAAAATATGCCCTAATACATCATACAAAACATCTTCTTCCCCGAATTCATGGCTTAAACCCTCAAGTGCCAATTTCATAGCTTCATCCGGCATTGAGTTATTGTAGTAGCTGTATACGGCGTACTTATAAACTGGTGCGGAAGGATAGTTTTCTATGAGCTTGTCCAGCTCATTGTTCGCTTCAAAATATTGCTCAAGCCCAAAATGACTGACCGCCTTGCACCAAATTGCATCATATGTGTTACTGTCCCATTCCAACGCCTGCTCGCAAATATGAACCGCTTCTTCAAATCTTTCTAGAGAAAATAACGCCTCTCCTTTGGCCGAACAAATTAAGCTGAAATATTTTTTCTCTTTTGAATCGCTTTGAATCGCTGTATCAAACCATTCAAGCGTCTCTTCAAACTGCCCACTTTTAGTAAATGCTTTCATTTTAATAAGATGGACTTCCACATAGTCTTGATTTAGTCGGAGCGCTTCTTCGCACGCTTCAAGACACTCCTCGAACCGACTCAGCCCAAATAGCGCATTGGCCTTCTGCTTATAGCCGTTTGGGAACAAAGGGGCGTACGCAATGGCCTGCTCCGCTAAAGAGAGCGCCTCTTCAAATTGCCCCAGTTGAATTAAAGTGTAGGACTTATTGTTATAAAAAACGCCTTGATCCGGGTTCAAAGCAATAACCGCATCATAATATTCCAGTGATTCTTCATCCCGTCCAAGCTCGCCCGCCCTTTTAGTCGCTTTGCGCTGTACATCGTTGAAGTAGGCCGGAACGCTAATAACCGCTTCATGAATCGGTTTTCCTAAATGATGCTCTGCATCTTCTTTTAGCGATCTAATGATAAGGGCAGATAACTCCTCCGGCAAAAAGTGCTGGCTGCCAAGCTCCACTTTTCGGCCGGTTCCCATAAAACGTTTGAAAACGGACACGCTTATTTCAGGACTAAGCATTTGACGCTCCAGCGCGATTTGTCCAACGACCATCTCTCCCGTTGTATCTATCGCAACGACCGAAGGAGTCAGCGCTTGCCCCAACGCATTCGGTATAATGACAGATTCTTTCCCATTCCAATAGGAAACCAAACTATTTGTCGTTCCTAAATCAATCCCTATGATCGCCATAAACCCTCCGGTAATTTTTGACTCTTGGAACATTGTAATGGATGCTTTCCATTTCTTCTATCCGTTCTTTCATTTCTTTCATAAAAATTATTGTTGTATGCAAAAAAAGACGCCTAAGGCACAAAGCCCTAGGCGTCTCTTTTCTTTTAACCCGCCTACTGCAAAATAAAATAAACCAGAAAAAAGGCGGCGATCACATACATCGTCTTCGAAACTTCCTTGCTCCGCCCCGTTGCAATCTTCAACAGCGGATATGCGATAAAACCAAACGCAAGCCCGTTCGCGATGCTGAACGACAGCGGCATGATCGCCATCATCGCATAAGCCGGGAACGCTTCCGTAAAATCGTCGAACGGCACCTCTTTCACGCTCATGACCATGAGGCAGCCGACAATAATAAGAACGGGAGCGATCGCGCTGTTCGGAATCACTTTAAAAAGAGGGATCAAAAACAGGGCCGGTACAAACAACAATCCCGTCGTCATCGACGTCAGACCTGTGCGGCCTCCTGATGCGATGCCTGTCGCCGACTCCGCGGCCGTCGTCATCGGGCTGCACCCAAGCAGACCCGCGCTCATAACGGAGAAGGAATTAGCCTGAAATGACCTTCCGAATTTAGCTTTGTCCGGAAGCATCCCAAGCTGCGCCCCCATGTTTTGAAAGATGATGACCATCGACAGCGAAAAGACGGCAATCCAGAACGGAAACGTACCGATTGCACTGAAATCGAGCGCTAGAAACACCTCTCCGTAACCGCCAAACGAAAATCCGAAATCACGCACGGAGCTAAAGTCGACGATGCCGAGCAGCCAACCGATCCCGGTTCCGGCGAGGATAACGATTAGGAAGTTTCCTTTTACATTCCGCAAAAACAGAATCAAAGCCAGCGCCAGCGTCAACAAAGTGGTGAGCGCATGAGGATCGCCGAGCTTAGCCAACGTGACAAAAGTGCCTTCGCTTGCCACGATTACTCCGCCGTTTTTGAGCCCCAAAAAGGCGATAAACAATCCAATGCCCGCCGTCATGCCGCTCATAATCGACCTAGGTATGGCCTTCGATAAATAGTCGGCCCACTTAGTCACCGCCGTCAGCATAAACACGACACCAGCCAAAAACACCGCCGCAAGCGACTGCTGCCAGGTGAGCCCCAGCGCCATCACAAGCGTAAAGACAAAAAAGGCGTTGTCTCCCATTCCGGGAATCAGAATCAAAGGCGAATTCGCCCAAAACGCCATAAGCAGGCAGCCGATGAGGGAGCAGATAACCGTCGCCACAATGACCGCTTCGTAAGGCATGCCGGCCATCCTGAGGATGGCCCCGTTTACCGCAATAATATAGGCGACCGTCATAAAAGAAGTCAGTCCGGCCACCATCTCCGTCCGGATCGTCGAGCCCGCCTCGTGGATCTGGAAACGCTTCTGCAATCGACTAAGCAAGTAGTATCACCCTTCGCGGGAGAGCATGTCCCCCTCTATCGTTTGCCCACTTCGTAGGGCTCGCCTAACGCTTTCGGCGCCCTCGACTTTCCGACTGCTCCAATTAGAACGAGCAAAGTCAGCACATAAGGCAGCATGTAGAAAAACTCGATCGGCAGCTTCGCCGCAAAATCAAAAATTTGCAATTGGTCCTTCACCGCTTGCGCGAGACCGAAGAATAGCGCAGCCAGCATGGCGCCAATCGGATGCCATTTGCCGAAAATAACGGCAGCAAGCGCGATATAGCCTTGTCCAGAGATCGTATTGAACGAAAAGTTGCCGTTCGACGTTAGAACAATCGTTGCACCGCCCAAAGCAGCGATACATCCGCTCAAAATAACAGCAACATAACGAGTGCGGTTTACTTTTACTCCAACGGTAGCCGCCGCGCTCGGATTTTCCCCGACAGCGCGAAGCCGCAGTCCGACCGACGTTTTGAACAGGATAAAAAACAAAGCAATAACAAGGCCGATAGCTATATACGTCGTCGGGTAAGCGTTGAAGAAAGCGTCGCCGATAAACGGAATATCGCTAAGATAAGGAATGGTCACTTTATGAAAAACATTCGTCAGAAGCGGAGACTCCGCTGCGCCGTCGAACAGCATTTTGACCAAGAAAAACGTCGAGCTGGCCGCCAAAATGTTGATGACTACCCCGCTCACAACCTGATTCGCTTTAAACTTAATGGTCGCCACCGCATGAATGGCGGAAAACACCGCTGTACATACGAATGCTCCAATTATACCAATCCAAGGGGAGAAAGCGCCAACCCCGGCCGCTTCCGCGTAGTGGGCGAAAATAGCCGTAAAGAAAGCTCCCGACACCATAAACCCTTCAAGTCCGATATTGATGACGCCCGCGCGCTCCGAGATGAGGCCGCCCAAAGCGGCAAAAATAAAAGCTGTCGCAAAAACGAGCGTACCGTTTATTAGATTGCCGAAAATCTCCATAGTCTATTTCTCCTTCTTCGCTTTTTGGCCGAATGGACGGAACAGCAGCTTAACGATTCCCGGAGCAGCAACGAAAAAGATAATGATGGCGATAACCATCCGAATAATCTCTCCCGGCACATCCGCCATAAAGCTCATGCCTTGCGAGCCGTACGATAGTCCTCCGATCAGCATCGACGAAAGCAGAACGCCAAAAGCGGTATTTCCACCTAGCAAAGCAACGGCGATGCCGTCGAAGCCAAGGCCCGAGGTTACGGAATTGATCGCGATATATTTGAATACGCCGAGCACTTCAAACGTTCCGACAAGACCGCCGAACATCCCGGAAATAAACATCGTCCGCACAACGACGCCATGAACCTTCATCCCTGCATAATGGGCGGCATGCTGATTGTAGCCAACCGCTCGCAGCTCATAGCCCCATTTCGTTCTGTCCACATAGTAGTAGTAGAAAATAACGGCCATAATCGCGATGATAAAGCCCCAGTGAATCCGAGCCCCGTCCATCAGCTCAGACAGCCATCCGATTTGGATGCTCGCCGAGTCATGGATCAAAGCCGAGCGCTGAGTACCCTCCTGCGGCATAAACGTCCGGATCACATAGTGGCTCAAATATAGAGCGATGAAGTTGAACATAATGCATGTAATAACCTCGTTGACGCCCCGCTTCACTTTGATGAAGCCGACCAGCGCCCCCCATAGACCGCCAAGCACGGCGCCGAATATAACGGCCACGATGGCATGAAGAACGGGCGGCAGCTGGAGCTGCGTACCTACAATAAGAGCGCCAAGGGAACCCATGACGATCTGCCCGTCAACGCCGATGTTGAACAGCCCGCAGCGGAAAGCGATAGCAACCGCCAGACCGCACATGACAAGAGGAACGATTGTCCGAAGCGCTTCCCCGATATCGTAGCTTCCTCCAAACAGCTGAATGAGCAGTGCCTTGTAGGCCAAAATAGGATCGTAACCGCCGATCAGCATAATGACAGCGCCGATTAGCAATCCAAGAATGACGGCTACAATCGGAACAGCGATGGATTGATATTGAAACAGGTTTTTGAATTTCGTCGTCATGTTAGTGGTCTCCTCCTCGCTTGCCTGCCATCATAAGCCCCAGCTCTTGGTCGTTTGTAGTCTCAGGCGTCGTCTCGCCAACGATTTGACCCCCGAACAGCACCAAAATCCGGTCGGCTACATTCAAAATTTCCTCCAGCTCAAACGATACGAGCAGCACGGCCTTTCCTTGATCGCGCAGCGCGATCAGCTGCTTATGAACAAATTCAATCGCGCCTACATCGAGTCCCCTTGTCGGCTGAGCCGCAATCATCACAAGAGGGTCCTTGTCGATTTCACGGGCGATAATAATTTTTTGCTGGTTGCCGCCCGACATGGAGCGCACCTTCGTATCGATGCCCGGCGTACGGACGTCGAATTCGCTGACGAGTCTAGTCGCCATTTCTTCCATGGCTTCGGTATTGATGACGCCAAGCTTGTTCATGCCTGGACGGTGGTACGTTTGCAAAACTGTATTTTCACTGACCGTAAAGTCCAGTACTAGTCCATGTTTATGGCGATCCTGCGGAATATGGGAAATTCCAATTTCCGAAACGGTTCGCGGCGATTGGTTCGCTATGCTTGCGCCTTGCAGCCGGATATCGCCGGAACGAATCTTTCTCATTCCCGTAATCGCTTCAATCAGTTCCGTCTGGCCGTTGCCGTCTACCCCTGCAATGCCGACGATTTCACCCGCCCGTACCGAAAAGGACAGGCCCTCTACCGCATGTTTTCCGTTGTCGCCGTCTACGACGATTTGATCCACTTCCAAAAATACATCCCTCGGCGAAGCCGCCGTCTTGTCCGTATGCAGGTTGACGACCTTCCCGACCATCTTCTCCGCCAATTGCTGCGGATTCGTCGTGGATACGTCCACCGTTTCAATGACTTTGCCGCGGCGAATAATTGTGCACGTATCGGCAATTTCCATAATCTCTTTCAGCTTGTGGGTAATCAAAATAATCGATTTGCCTTCTGCGACGAGACGTTTCATAATATCGAGCAGCTCGCCAATTTCCTGTGGAGTCAGTACCGCAGTCGGTTCGTCAAAAATAAGGATGTCCGCTCCGCGATAGAGCGTTTTCAAAATTTCCACGCGCTGCTGCATGCCGACGCTGATCGTATCGATTGTAGCCGAAGGGTCTACGTCCAGCTTGTATTTTTCCGACAGCTCCTTTACCTTTTTGGCTGCCCCTTTTAAATCCACCTTAGCTCCGCGCTTTGGCTCCATCCCGAGAATAATATTTTCCGTTACCGTAAAAGTGTCGACCAGTTTAAAGTGCTGATGCACCATGCCGATGCCAAGATCGATAGCTTTGCTTGGGCTATCCATCTTCTCCTTGTTTCCATGGACGAAAATATCGCCTTCATCCGGCTGATACAGGCCGAATACAATACTCATCAACGTCGATTTGCCCGCTCCATTTTCCCCGAGCAAAGCATGAATCTCTCCGCGACGCAGTTTAAAACTGATGGAATCGTTGGCTACAACTCCTGGAAAACGCTTCGTGATCCCCTTCAACTCCAAAGCAATATCTGCACTAGTCACAAGGACCCCTCCCAATGTTTCCGTCCCCTGCTGCAAACGAGCAACAGGGGACGGTTTCTCTAAGGCTGCCATTTAAGGTGATCAACCGATTGAATGGCGTTCTACTCTCTCTTCAACTATTACTTCGCTTCAAGTCTTACTTCTCAGGAACAACGATTTCGCCGTTGATGATTTTTGTACGGTACTCTTCCACTTTAGCCAGCACGTCCGCCGGTACGTTTTTGTTCGATGTCGGAGCGATGTCTACGCCCTTTTCTTTCAAACCCATCAGCGTCACTTTACCCGCTGGGAAGTTGCCTTCCGCAAGGCTTCTGGAAACTTGGTAAACCGCTTCGTCTACTTTTTTGATCATCGATGTCAAAGTCACTTCGTCGCCGAATGTAAGCGATTGGTCTTTGTCTACGCCGATAACCCATACGTTCTCGCCTTTGCTCTTGCGCTCTGTCGCTTCATTGAACACGCCGTTTCCTGTCAGACCCGCTGCATGGAAAATGATGTCCGCGCCGTCGTTGTAGATCGTGGAAGCTGCTGATTTGCCCATGTCAACGCGGTTGAACAAACCTGTGTAGTTGACGATCAGCTTCGCATCCGGGTTAACCGCTTTGATGCCTTCGCGGAAACCGGTTTCAAAACGTTTAATAACCGGAATGTCCATGCCGCCTACAAAACCGATTTTGTTCGTTTTAGTCGTAAGACCTGCGATAACGCCAACCAAGTAAGCGCCTTCTTGCTCTTTAAAAGCAACCGCCGCTACGTTCGGAAGAACAAGGTCGGAGTCCACGATGCCGAATTTCGCATCCGGGTTCGCGTTAGCCAGCTCCGTTACGGCATCTGCAAGTGTAAACGCTGTCGCCCAAGTCAGGTCGTAGCCGCCTTTTACAAATTGGTTCAAGCTTGGCACAACGTCGCCGTCCGTCTTAGGCTCCAAGTACTTTACATCGAAGCCGTGAGCCGTTTTCAACAATTGCAGAGCTTCCCATGCGCTTTGGTTAAACGATTTGTCGTTTACGCTGCCCAGGTCCGTTACCATGCCGACTTTCAGCTTTTTAAGCTCTGTTCCCGCTTCTTCTTGTTTGCCGGAATTGGTGGAGCCGGTTTCTGGGGTGGCTGTGTTTCCAGTTTTTCCGCCGCCGCATGCAGTCAAAATGAGTACAAATGTGAGAAGCAAAGGCAAAGTTGTTTTTAGCCATCTTTTCATGTTCATTTCCCCCTAATGTTTAAATGGTGCTGCTGTCTTGCAGTAGATTCAAAAAGCTTTGACCAATACCCGGCTTGCTCACGCCAAAGTTGTCCGCAATCGTCGCCGCCAAATCCGCAAACGTACTTCTGGTTCCCATAGAAGCTTGATATCCGGTGAAGCGGGGACTATAGGCCAAAATCGGCACATACTCGCGAGTATGGTCCGTACCTGGATGAACGGGATCATTCCCGTGGTCTGCGGTTACGATCAGCAGCTCATTGCTGCCCGTTTGCCGCATCAGCTCAGGCACATATTGATCAAACTCTTCCAGGCAAGAAGCGTATCCTTCAGGATCGCGGCGATGCCCGTACAAAGAGTCAAAATCCACAAGGTTTGTAAAAATGAATCCGCCGTTCTTCTCTTTCATGAGGCGAATAGTGGTCTGAATGCCGTCCAAATTGCTTTTGGTAGGATAGGATTCGGTAATGCCTTGTCCTGTGAAAATGTCGTTGATTTTACCTACCGAAATGACGGAATGTCCGCTCTCCTTCAAGCTGTTCAGCACCGTCGGGCCAAAAGGCTCCAAGGCGTAATCATGCCTGTTCGGCGTGCGTTCGAAAGCTCCCGGCTCCCCGGTATACGGCCTTGCGATTACCCGGCCCACCATGTACGGATCGTGAAGCGTCAGCTCCCTGGCGATTTCGCAAGCACGGTACAGCTCCTCAAGCGGAATCTTCCCTTCATGAGCTGCAATTTGCATCACGCTGTCCGCCGACGTATAGATGATCCATGATCCGGTTCGCAGCTGCTCTTCCCCGTATTCGTCCAAAATGTCCGTGCCGGAAGCCGGCTTGTTGCCAAGCACCTTCCGTCCGGTCAGCTCCTCGAACTTTGCGATCAGCTCATCCGGGAATCCGTTCGGATACACTTGGAACGGCGATTCAACCTTCAGCCCCATCAGCTCCCAGTGGCCGGTCATCGTATCTTTGCCAACCGAAACTTCGGCCATCTTGCCGTAAAAGGCCCCAGGATTGTCCGCCGGAGCTACCGCTGCAAGCGGAGCAATATTTCCGAGTCCAAGCGCCGCCAGATTCGGCAAGGCGATGTTCGGCACCTGCTCGCAAATATGGCCGAGCGTGTGAGCGCCTTCATCTCCGAACGACGCGGCATCCGGCAGCTCGCCAATGCCGACGCTGTCGAGGACAATTACAGTTATGCGGTCAAAAGTCATGTTGGTTATCCCTCGTTTCAAAAATTGCTGCAATAGAATAGCGGTATATTTCCTCTTACTTGTGCTAAAATAATATCTTAGCTGCTGTTTCAATCTTTTTTATTGATGCAGCGACTTGGATAGAAAGGAGTTGGAGCTGTGATTACCAACCTCTCTGACGCCCCGATTTTTGCGGACATTCCGCCGGACGAGCTGTCCAGCATTGTCCCTTTGCTGAAAGAACGCGTTTTCAAAAAGAATCATATTCTCATGTTTGAAAACGACGTCAGCGACGACGTGTACATTATTCGCTCGGGCATGGTCAAAATCTATCGCATGCACGAAGGAAGGGAAGTCATTCTCAGCATTTCGAGAGCCGGCGACATCGTTGGCGAAGCCGAAGCGCTAACGCTTGACCAGCACCGGATATCGTCCATTGAAGCGCTTGAGCAAGTCGCCGTCTGGCAATTGTCGCGGCAGGACTTCCTGCATATCGTCGAGCAATACCCGTCGGTTATGCGCAGAGCGTACATCATTCTCGTAGAGAGAATTCGAATGCTCAACCGGCAAGTGCGATACTTGACCTTCTATGACGTGCGCGCCAAAGTGGCCAATTTAATCATGGATCTCTACTACAACTTTGGGACACCCGATGATAACGGTTACAAGATTGAGCTAAAAGTCAATCAGTCGATGCTGGCTAATATGCTTGGCGTGACTCGCGAATCGATTTCCAAAACGCTTGGCGATTTCCAAAGCGAAGGGTTGATCGATATTCGGGACAAGTACTTTCATCTGCTCGACAAAACCCGATTGGAAGTCATCTGCAACGGCACCGAAGAGTTTCCGGAGCTTCGCAAATGGTACACGCGATAGCAACCGCCGTGCACCCAATATATCAGATAGGATCGCTTTGGAACCGTTATCAAGCTAACGATTGTTTTGTTAACTTGTTCACAAAATCGGAGTTACCCTTGTCACAGACGGGCCGTATTCGGGCATGATATGATAAACCTCGTGCAAGCGTTTTCGTAATAAATAGAGTATTTAAGCCGTCCGTCAAGTTACTGTAAGATTCTGCGTTCTAACAGTAACAAGATGGAAGGCAACATCCAGCCTAATGCAATAAGTACTAGGCAGGTTCAAGCAATATGTAGGACTAAGTAATATGCAAGATCAAGTTCCGTTCCGTATCATCAAGTACCAGCCAGCGGCAAGGGTTCGATTGAATTTAATCACCGTTTGGAATTGAACCCCTGTTGTTTGGAATGATAGTGATTTGTATGGAATGACAGCAACATTGGAACAAACACGAAATTGACTACACACTTGGAGGGAATTGCGATGAGTATTCATATCGAAGCGGCCAAAGGGGAAATTGCGGAATCCATTCTGCTGCCAGGAGATCCGCTGCGCGCCAAATATATCGCTGAAACTTTTCTGGAGAATGCCGTTTGCTACAACAACGTACGCGGTATGCTCGGCTACACAGGTACTTACAAAGGTAAACGCGTATCCGTACAAGGCACTGGCATGGGTATGCCGTCCGCCTCTATCTATATTCATGAATTGATCAACGATTACGGAGTTCAAAACCTGGTTCGTATCGGCACTTGCGGCGCTATTCAGGACGATGTAAAAATCCGCGATGTCATTATCGCTCAAGCGGCTGCTACGAATTCGGCTATCATCCGCAAGGACTTCCCTGGTTACGACTTCCCGCCAATCGGCGACTTCGGCTTGATCAAGTCCGCTTATGAAATCGGACAAGCTAAAGGCCTTAACCTTCGCGTCGGCAATGTTCTTTCCTCCGACACGTTCTACGGAGACAACTTGGAAGAGTACAAAAACCTCGGCAAACACGGCGTATTCGCTGTCGAGATGGAAACTTCCGCCCTTTACTACCTGGCTGCCAAGTTCGGCGTAAAAGCTTTGTCGCTTCTGACTGTCAGCGACCACATCCTGACTGGCGAGCAAACCACATCCCAAGAAAGACAAACGACTTTCAACGACATGATCGTGGTAGCTTTGGAAGCTGTTACTCCTGAATAAACCTATTTAAATCGGTGCAGGGATTGTCCCTGCACCGATTTTTGCATTTACTGAGTTAGTTACTCTGATCGTTGGCTTTGTGCGACAAATCACTGGTTAGCCGCATGACCACCATTCGGTGCTTCTAGTTGTTCCATGCGCCACTAAATTGCTCAATGCACACTTTCGGGGACATTTAGTTGTTCCACAAACCACTAACCGCTCAATGAGCACCTTCCGAGACATTTAGTTGTTCCACAAACCACTAAACCACTCAATGAGCGCCTTCCGAGACATTTAGTTGTTCCACAAACCACTAAACCACTCAGTGAGCACCTTCCGAGACATTTAGTTGTTCCACAAACCACTAAACCACTCAATGAGCACCTTCGGGGACATTTAGTTGTTCCACAGACCACTAAAAAACCGCTGGTTGAGCCCCATTAGGCGCTTCTAGTTTTGCCACAAACCACTAAATGGCCTGCTGCGCGGAATCCATTTCTTACTTGAAGTTGCCAAACAACAGTATCATACAAAAAAGCGGCCTTCTCCGGACATCACCGAAAAAAACCGCTTCTCATCCTTTTCGAATAAATTCCTTCGGGTAAATTCCTTCCAATTGCGCTCCTTCGAGTAAACTCCTCCGTCCTCAAATAGCCTAGCCGCCCCTAGGCCGCTGCCCTCTTCCTCCGCTCGGCTGTGTCGTCACGCCGGACTCGTTCAGCCAAGTGATGACGTTTGAAATGCCGAATTCAACAGCTTCCGTCCCGTCCTTATACTCGCCGCCGCTATATAATCCGTTCCAAATGCTGCCGGTCGAGCTGCCTCCCGAATACAGAGTATAGGAGCCTGTGTTATTCAGGCTTGGCGAGCTGATTAGAAGCGTTTGATAGTCTTTGGCCGGAGCAAAAGTAACCAGCTCCGAGCCTTCTCCGTCCTTCAAATGAACCAACTGGCCCGCCGGCTGCGATTGCGGGTAGGTCATAAACATACCGTGCTGCGTCGATGACTCCGACGTCGCTCTAGCCATGCCGGAGCTGCCCGTCGCCACCAGCAAACCGCCCGTCATTTGGAATGTGCCGTCGTAGTCGAGGGCGCCGTTGTTGTTTGCGGTTGGTCCATGAACAACTACCGTGCCTCCAGACATGTCAATGGAGCCGTTGGAGTCCAGCCCGTCGCCACCCGATACAATGGACAAAGCTCCGCCGCTGATAACTAGTTTATTTCCTGACTCTGAAACCGGCTGTCCGCCTTCTCCGCCTGCCGCCGCAATGTTGACTCCATCGTCGCTAGAAACAACTCGCACCTCGCCGCCCGATATCGTAATAGATGGGCTTTCAATTCCTTCGTAACTCTCGGCTATATCCGTTTGCCCATCCCGGAAAGCAATCGCCACATCCGCTTTAATCGCATCCTTTGCCGAAGCCAATCGGATCGTTCCTCCGTTAATCGCTATTGACGAAGTAGCCTGAATACCGTCCGTTTTGGCCTCAATCGCAATCTCCCCGCCGTCTATAGAGATGTTGCCTTGACCGGCGTCCGTATCGTTGGTCGCTTTGATCCCGTCACCGCCCGCTTTGATGTTTAACTGCCCGCTCAGAACTGCGACCAGATCGCGACCAAGCAGTCCGTCATCAGCCGCCTCAATCTCGATTTGCCCCGCCGTTATTTTCAGCTTGTCTTTGCTCCCAATGCCGTTATTGTAATTGCCTTTCACCGTCAAGCTGCCGGAGCCGTTAATCGTCAAGTCATCTTCGCTAAAAATAACCGCGTTCGGCTCATCCGTCGAAGGATCCGGAAAAAGATACGTTTTTCCATCGGAAACGAGATTGGTTGTCCCCTCCTGCAAAGTAACTACCGTTAGCTTCGCTTGCTTTATATAAATCGGAGCACTGCTTTCATTGTGGATTTCCGCACCGTTCAGAATCAGTCTAACTGTGCCTTCTTCTTGAACATCCACGACAAGTTGACCGTTCGCAAGCTTTCCTCTGACGGAATAGACTCCTGGGGAGCTGATCGTGACAACCCCGCCGTTAACTGAAGCGCCCGTTCCTTCAACAGTGGCGCCAGTGCCGTTCAATTGAATGGAGGTCGCTTGCGCTGCGTTCCACGCCGCTTCACGGTCCTCTGCCCCGTATGTCGCTTGAACGGCTGCTTTCCCTCCGGATGTAATTGCCGCATCGGGAGCCTCATTTTCTCCCTCTTGGGTTGCCGATTCCGCTGAAGTCCCCCCGTTGCCAGCCGCGGATCCCGTTTGTTGCAATACTGAATCGTCCTCCAGTACCGCCTTTGCGGAAGATCGCGAAAATTGTTTCGCTGCCTCAAAACCGACCACTGCCACCAATGCCGCGCACAAAATGAACAAGCCCAACCATTTTAACATCCGCATACGATTCATCGTTCGTCACTCCTCTCATTTGTGGATTTCATTTCCACTTTTATGTTTGTATAGTAGCCCGGCCACCTTTAGCCAATCTTAAATTCATGCGGCCTTTTTTTCCCTAATTGCAAAATGGGGTGATATGATTAAGGTTAATTAAAGGTTTGAGCTATAAGATATTGTTGTGACCGGAATTTCCGGGATGACTGTAAAGGGGGAGCAGCGGTGAGAATATTGGTGGTAGAGGACGAAATGGGACTGGCCGAAGCGCTGACGCATCTTTTGAAAAAGCAAAACTACTCCGTAGATACCGTTTATGACGGAAGATCGGGACTCGACAACGCGCTAAGCGGCATTTACGACCTGCTGCTGCTCGATATTATGCTGCCCGAAATGGACGGATTGTCTATTCTGCGAACCATTCGCAACAAAGGCATTTCCACTCCCGTCATTCTGCTCACAGCAAAAGGGGAAATTACCGATAAAATTTCCGGACTTGACGGAGGGGCGGACGACTATGTCGCCAAGCCGTTTTCGATGGAGGAACTGCTTGCTCGGATTAGAGCCGCTTTAAGGCGGAAGGGCGAAGCGGTCATCGAAGACACTTTGAAAATCGGGGATATCGAGCTAAACACTTCTACTCTCAAGCTGGCTTGTCATGGCAAAGAGCTCAAGCTTATTTTGAAGGAAAGCGAGCTGCTGGAGCTGCTCATTACGAGAAAACAAGCCGTAACATCTAAAGAGCAAATTATCGAAAAGTTGTGGGGCTTTGATTCCGAAGCGGAGCATAACAACGTGGAAGTTTATATTTCCTTTCTGCGCAAAAAGCTCGCTTTTCTCCACTCATCCGTTCGTATTGGGACGATTCGCTCCGTAGGATACACATTGGAGGTCGGCACATCATGTTCGATAAGCTGAGGAACCGATTCCTGATCGTCAATATGGTTACTATTTCGCTCATTATGATTGCCGCTTTCGGGTTTATCTTCACCATTATGGATCAAAATGTGCGGAAAGAGATCGACATGGAGCTGCGCAGCGTATCCAAGTTTTACGGAAAGCCGGAAAGGCAGGATGATTGGCCCCTAGGGCCTCCCCATATCCGTCCCGGCAATTCGCCTTCAAAAATTCATTCCGGCGATAACCCGCCGCCTGGGCTGTCCCTTTCTTTTATCATGATCGCGGATAAACAATGGACGCTGCTTGGAACAAGCTCCTTATTCGATATGAACGATGAGTTTTATAAGCGGGCAAAAGCCGAAATCGTCAAAAATCCGGCGCCAACCGGCCGCTTCAGCCTTGATGATCGAAATTGGGCCTATACCCTTCAAGAGTACAGGGATGGGTATGCTATCGTTAGCCTTGACGTCACATCGCAAACCCAATTTATTGCTAACCTAGTCTATACCTTTATCATAGTAGGATTGGTCATGCTTATTGTCATCTACGGGACCAGCCGGTTTTTCGCCAATCGCTCCATTGCTCCCGTTAAAGAAGCTTTTGATAAGCAAAAGCAGTTTATTGCCGACGCTTCCCATGAGTTAAAAACGCCGCTGGCCGTCATCGACACGAATGCCGACGTCCTTCTGGCAAGCGGCGAAGACACGATTCAAAGCCAGTCCAAGTGGCTTCACCACATTAAATCCGAGGCCGATAGAATGAAGACGCTGACTAACGACCTGCTTTATTTGACCGAGATTAACGACGGCCGGATCAAAATGATTCATGCGCCGTTCAGTGTAAGCGAGGCAGTGGAAAGCGTGACGCTGACGATGGAGGCCGTCCTTTTTGAAAAAGAGCTTTCGCTCCAGTATGACGTAGAGCCCGGTCTATCCGTTCGAGGCAACAGCGAGCAAATGAAGCAAGTGGTCATGATTTTGCTGGACAACGCACTCAAATATACGAATGCCAACGGTTCCATCGTACTGTCGCTCAAAAAACGCCATCACGATGCATGGCTGACGATATCCAATACGGGAGAAGGCATCCCTCCCGAGCATCTTGGCCTTATTTTCGACCGATTCTATCGTGTGGAATCCTCTCGTTCGCGCAAGTTAGGCGGATATGGGCTGGGGCTGGCGATAGCCAAATCCATTGTGGAGCAGCACAAAGGGAAAATTCATGTCAAAAGCGTTCCGGGCGACAAAACGACTTTTTCCGTTCAGCTCCCGCTCTATGGGGAACAGCGTTCCGACGCGGGAAAAAGCTAACACCGCGAACCGCTGCGGCGACGCGCATAAAAGCCCTCCGTTCGGCCAAATAGGCCAAACAGAGGGCTTTCAAGTTTAAATCAGCTCATACTTGCTGAAAGTTAAGGAACAACCACAGTAATCGGATCGCTCAGCACCGTTCCAAACGGGTTAATCAGCTCGATTTGATACGTATACGTACCGGTTGTCCGCTTAAAGTAGAAGCTGGACGTTTGTCCGATCGTATTGCCAATTTCCTCGTAAATGTTCGATGCTACTTCAACCCCATTTTCAAAAATGCGGCCCGATGTGGCAAAGTTGCCGTGCCAAATGTCCCATCTTACCGAAAACTCGCCTTTTGTGTACAAATTGTTGTCGTTTACGGAGATAGACGGCTTAGCCGGAGCTCCCGTTGCGGAAGTGGCGACTTGGTTAATCGTGTTGGACCATGTCGTTCCGCATGCGTTTTTGGCGACAATGCCGAAGGAGTAACCGATATAGCCGTTGCGCAGGTTCGTCACGGTAAAGCTGTTGCTTTGAAGATCAGTTGCGGCATAAGGAGCGCGCGGAGAATAAAACACATCGTAGGAAACTGCTCCGGCCGAAGGTGTCCAAGTAAGCCCCATTTGATGATTGCCCGGCTGAACGGTCAACGTGAACGCTCCCGGCTTCTCGCAAGTTTGCTCTACCGCTGTAGCGCTGGCTGCTTGAAATATAGATAAGGACATAACAAGGGTTAATGCCACTGCAAATAGCTTCTTTTTTACGTTCATCTTCTCTCACTCCTAATTTTTCTTTTTTTGAACTAGGAGTACTCCTCTTTGTTAACAGTATGGATAGGACGTCCACCGTTATCATAGCAATTATTTCTATTTATGTCAAAACATGATAGACCAAATGTTCGTTATAAATAACAACTTTTTTATATTGGGTTTTCGGTTTTAAAAGCGGATATTTTTTTGAGATCAAGTGGGTTAGCGCTTAAAATGGCTGTTATTTCACATAATTTATTAGAAAATGACGGAGAGAAATGAAAAAGACGGAGGTTTTATATAGCAGTAACTCTATTATACCGTATAAAATTGAGGAGAAAAAGAGGGTGTAAATTCTTTATGAAGAACAATCGAACCGAAAGAACCGCCGTGCAGCAAAAGCGGCCCCTCCATTTATGTTTCTATCAGTTAACTCAATATGGACGACCAAACCTTCACCGCCGTCAAAGCAATGAGCACAATGAGCCCGTATTGCAGCCACTTCACATTTATCATGGAACTTACTTTGGAGCCTAGCGGCGCGCCGAGTAAACTTCCCACGATCGTAAAAACTGTCGGCCACAAAGGGATGTCTCCTCCCGAAAGCTTGCCGATGACACCGCCAATCGCCGAAATAAACACGATGGCAAGCGATGAAGCGATTGTCGTCCGGGTCGGTATTTTCAACACCTTCAACATAATGGGGATCAAAATAAAGGCTCCGCCCGCTCCTACGATTCCCGACAAAATGCCTACCAAAAAGGCCGATCCAGCGGCAATTCCCTTATGAAAGGCGATCGGGCCCCCCTCGTTATCCGCCTTCCCTCTGTTCGGGATCAGCATCAAAACGACGGCGACAACGGCCAATATGCCATAAAGAAGATTAATGCTTTCTCCATCCAAATAGCCTGAAACGGTGCCTCCGATCAAGCTTCCTGCCAAAATGCTTGTCCCCATGTACAAAACAAGCCCTTTATGAATGAGAGAGCTTCCTTTTTTATTTTTGAAACGGAACGCAGCCACTCCCGCCAACGAAGCAAAAAACACTTGAATCATACTGATGGACGACACCTCATGGGCCGAAAAGCCCTCCGCGCCAAATGCTGGCGGCACATACAGCAGCAGAGGGAAATTAATAATTGCCCCGCCTATCCCAAGCAATCCTGAAAAAAAGGAACCGATGAATCCCAGCAAAATCATGATGAAAGAAAGAAGTAGATCCATGGCGTCTCCTGTCTGTTTCGTGTAGTAAAAAATAGCCATATACGCGCATCGGCAAATGCGATATAATAAATCCAAGTAAACTCATATGAAATGGGTGGATATCATGTTTACTGTTTTAAAAAGCATATTTCAACCTAAATGTCCCGTTTGCAGCGGGAAACTTCAAACGACCAAAGAAGCCGATTGTTATGCAAAAGTTTGCCCACACGGCCATTATAAAGAGGAAAGCTACTCCTCCCTCGGGATTACAGTCGTTTACGATGGTGCCCAATCATAAGTGAACGCGTTCCAGCGCAGTTCGCTTTTTTTATTCGATTTCATAATACATATACCCCTATATGTATTATTCTAGTCTTCATTCTGCCTTCTGTCAACTTGGATAGTCTTAGCAAGGAGAAGCCTCCAAACAGCGCGGTTGCGCTTATTTGAAGGCTTCGCATTAATCGTTTGGACAGGAGCTTTCTCCTGCCAGATGACCGGAACGGTTTATTTTCGTTTGCAAATATTTTTCATTAAACTCGGAAATATTGCCCCACAGAGGTGTTCTCCCGGCTACGTCCATACCGGCGGTTTGAAGCGCGTCAAGTTTTTTGGGATTGTTCGTAATGAGCTTTACCGGCTTTGTGCGCAAGCTTTTTAGCACTTCTATAGCGTCGCCGTAATCACGGGAATCGTCCACAAAACCAAGGTTCAAATTCGCTTCCACCGTATCGTACCCGTTCTCTTGCAAGACGTAAGCCATCGCTTTGCTGAACAGCCCTATTCCTCTGCCCTCATGGTTGGCCAAATAAAATAAAGCCCCGGTGCCATGCTCCACGATCATTTTGAGCGATTGCTGAAGCTGGAAACCGCAGTCGCAGCGCTGGCTGCCGAAAATATCTCCCGTATGGCAAATGGAGTGCATTCGAATAAGCGCTTCCTCGTCATTCTCGAAATCCCCATAAGCCAGTACGCTGGATTGCTGCATCTCAGCCAAATTGGCGGCCGACAGCTTGGCAATAATTTTTTCGTAATTTTCCGTTACCTCTTTGCAGCGAAGCCAGCAATACCATTGAAACGTCACCACTTGACCATCTAAATCAACCGGCAATTGAATAGGCCCGACTACGTATAGAGCCTCTTCGCCGCTTTTGATCAGTCTAATTTTCTTTTCCAAAATTGAAATCATATTTTCCTGGAAAACCGGCATTATTTTACCCCTTATCCATTAAAAATTGTTCTTCTCAATATTCCTCCGCATCAAAGACAATATGCGATACCTTTAATTATACTCCCATCAGCCCCGACACGATATAAAAAAACGTCCGCTCGGCAACAGCTTCTAGTTAAATATGATCCAAAAGAAAGCCGAGCACCTTGAAAAATAGACTATTTTTACCTTTTTATCCAAATATGCTTGACGAAAATTTTCGTTTCGCATATGATATGACCAACGGTTAGTAACCAATGGTTATAAAATAAAAAGGATGAGGTGAGGCTATGTTTGCAGGACATTTCGGATTGGCTGCAGCGGTAAAAGCGAAAGCGCCGGAGGTGCCGCTTTGGGCTCTTATGATTGGAACTCAGTTGCTGGACGTCGCTTTTGTTCCTTTGCTGCTGACTGGCGTGGAAACCATTGAAGAAACGGATGGCGGAGGGTACGGGGGCATGATCATCCACGCCGACTATACCCATTCGCTGCTTGGCGCTATCATGATCGCGCTGCTCGCGGGGTGGCTCGGGCGGAAGTTTTGGGGCACCAGGGCCGGTATCGCTTTAGGAGGAATCGTATTCAGCCACTGGCTGCTCGATCTTCTTATGCATCGTGAGGATATGCCTCTTCTGCCAGGCAACTTGGGCGATTTGCCTCTGCTGGGGCTCGGAGCGTGGGAATTCAAAGGCATCTCTGTTCTGTTGGAGGTTGCGCTGCTCGCCGTCGGATTCACCATGTATATGTACTCCACGCTGAAGCGAACGGAAAGAAGCAAGCGGGGCGCCGCCTACTTGGCATCGGGAGCTATGGGAGTACTGCTTGTTTTTTCGCTTGCGACGGACGTATTTGGACTTTTCTAAAATCGAGAGGAGGCGTTAAGGATGAGCTTTATTTTGTTCATGCTGCTGTTCACGCTTGTATGCGGGTGGCTTGATGCACGGTGCGGCAAGTCATCCTGATGGGATTAACGGGATGAAACAAACTCTTCAGCCGCAAGGTGTGCAATTGAGCGAATGCTTGACGCACGGAACGACGGTCGCTACAATGGCCTTAACATTCAGGGGGTGAAGCGACCGATGTCCACTAAACAGAAGCAGCGTTCGGATGAAACGAAAAAAAGGATTATCGAGGCTTCGGAAAAGCTGTTTTCCAGCAAGGGGTACGACACTGTCACCATGCGCGAGATCGCCCAATTGGCGGGCTGTTCCCATACGACAATCTACATCTATTTTAAGGACAAAGAAGCTTTGTTGACACAGCTGTCCATGCCGCCTCTCCAATCTCTTCTGCATAAGCTTGAGGAACATCTGGAAGGAGAGGGGACCTCCGAGCAAAAGCTGGCATCTGTCAGCCTAGCGTTTCTTTCCTTCTGTCTGACCAATCGGAAAATGTATCATCTCTATTTTGCAACCAAATCCGTTCGAGTGGATGAAGAAATGCCGGAAATGGAGCTAAACCGGCTTAGAAATAAAATGTTCGGCAAGCTGGCCGGCGCCTTGCAGGCTTGTCTGGAACTTGCGCCGGACGATGAAAGAGTATTGATGTATACGCGCATCTACTTGTTTACTCTTAACGGAATTATATCCACCTATTCCGAATCCGACGAAACCGAAGGAGAGCTTATGGAACGACTGCATCCCACTTTCCAGACGTCCTTCGAGGTGCTGCTGTCCGGGTTTCGCCATCAAATATCGATATCTTGAACCTATTGGGCCAGCTTATTCATCCGGCCAGTAGCGGTATCGCTCCAGATCGATCCGGCCGTTCTCGTCAATCGTAACTCCTTCGCTTTCCAAACAGAGAACTTGTTCAAAACGGCCGGCCTCTTCCTGAATCGCAACTTCCCCTTTAGCGTTGACCACCCTGTGCCAAGGCAAGTGATGCCGGCCGCTCATCGCATGCAATATACGCACCACTTGACGGGCGCCTCTAGCGCTTCCCGCCAGCCCGGCAATTTGCCCGTAAGTCATGACGTGACCCTCCGGTATTCGTTTGATTATGTCAATTACGTTTTTCGTAAACGGCTGCATGGCCGGGCTCCATCCCTTCGTTGCTTTTGTCTTTATTCTATAGCATTAGAAACTCGGCGCCTATCTTAAACGGAGATGCCGCTCTCTGTTTCTAGGCAGCAAAATAGGCTGAGGCTTCGTGAAAGAAGCCAACAGCCTATTTTTTGCAATGATTTTAAGCTTCGTTATTGCTCCTCAGCATACTGCTCTCTACAGCACTCTTCTTGCAGTCGAATAACGTTTTGTGTACTCGCTCAGCTTGCTTACGATGACACCGTTCACTTTGCTGCCAATCGTGTTGTGAACAAACTGGCCGTTCCCCATATAAATGCCTACATGGCTAATTTTCGAAGATTTGCCGTTGTTGAAGAAAATAAGGTCGCCTTTGCGAAGATTGCTCTTCGACACATACTTGCCTTGGTTTTTCTGGGAAGCGGTTCCCCATTTCAAATTGACTCCGGATTTGCCAAACACATACTTCGTAAAGGAAGAACAGTCGAAAATGAGGCGGCTCGGGTTGTTGACGCCGAACTTATAAGTCACTTTGCCACGCAAAGCAAGCGCGTTATTGATGACAGCGTCCGCTTTGCTCAACGACTTTGCTGGAGCGGCAGCCGCAGCGCTATCCGTAGCCGTTGCCGCTTCTGCTTTCCCGATATAATGAGTGCCAGCCAGTGCTTGGCCGGATAGAAGAGTCAAGATGCAAGCCAATGCGATGGCTGTTTTGGTGATAGTGTTGAATTTCATGATATACCTCCTGGTGTTTGTCTTGTTGCATACGGAGTATATCATGATGATCTATCCCATTCGTGGATTCTTAACGCTTTCTAACTAAGGCAAGTTTTTAATATAGAGGAAAAACCTGCTTATCAAGCATTTAGGGCCATCGCCTTAAGGCAGACTAAATTTGATCTTATGTACCGCAAAAAGTACGGTAGGGAGCGTCCTGCTCCGCAGACGGAGCGGCATATTCCTCTTGTTCCGGGGAATAGGCGAACGGTTGGGAAAGCACCGCCAGCAGTCGTTGCAGGGGAAGGTAGTCGCCACGATTGGACGCCGCCTCCAAAGCTTCTTCTACCCTGTGATTGCGCGGGATGACGGCTGGATTGCTGCTCCGCATCAAATCAAGAACCTCTTCGCTGGAGTACCTCTGTCTTCCGATTCTCTCTTGCCATCGTCTATGCCAAGCGGCATATTCTTCTGAATTCCTTAAGGACGCTTCAGCCTCTTGAACGGTCAACCCTTTAAAGGTATTGGTATAGTCGGCGCCGCTTTCCTTCATGATGCGGAGAAGGTCTTCAATCAGTTGCTCATCCTCATCTTCTCCTTCATCATGAAACAGTCCAAGCTTCGCTCTCATGCCATCGACCCAATGTTCATGAAAATAAGCCGGAAACTTCGCCAGCTCATCCTCCGCCAGCTTTACAGCCTCCTCATCCTCTTCATGCAGCAAAGGAAGCAGCGATTCGGCGAGCCTTGCCAAATTCCAAGCGGCGATATACGGCTGTCTGCCATAGGCGTAACGCCCCGTCGAATCAATGGAGCTGAACACGGTTGCAGGATCGTAAACGTCCATAAACGCGCATGGCCCGTAATCGATCGTTTCGCCGCTGATCGCCATATTGTCCGTATTCATCACGCCATGCACAAAACCGACGAGCTGCCATTTTGCAATGAGCGCAGCTTGACGTTTGATCACTTCTTGAAGAAGCGTCAGAGCTTCATGCTCTCCGCCGGCCTTCTCTGGATAGTGTCTTTGCAAAGCATATTGGACCAAAGCTTGAAGATCCGGCACAAAACCTTTTGAGGCGGCATATTGAAACGTGCCAACACGCAGATGACTGGAAGCTACGCGGGTTAGAACAGCTCCCGGCAATACCGTCTCGCGGTAAACGGGCTCTCCGGTCGCCGCGACTGCAAGGCTCCGGGTCGTCGCAATGCCAAGCCCGTGCATCGCTTCGCTAATGATATATTCTCTCAGCATCGGCCCAAGCGCCGCCCGACCGTCGCCGCGACGGGAATACGGCGTAGCCCCTGATCCTTTGAGCGCGATATCGTATCTCTCGCCCTGAGGAGTGATCTGCTCTCCGAGCAGCAGCGCCCGGCCGTCGCCAAGCATCGTAAAATGTCCGAACTGATGTCCCGCATACGCTTGCGCCAGAGGTGCGGCCCCTTCGGGAATACGGTTTCCCGCAAAAACATCCGCTCCTTCGCGAGTGTTCAGCGCTTCCCCATGAAGTCCCAGAAACTCCGCCAAAGGGCTGTTAAACAAAATAAGTTCGGGAGCGCTGACTACAGCGGGGGAAACCGCGGAAAAAAAAGATTCGGGCAATCGGGCATAGTTGTTGTCGAAATGCCAGCCCGGCTCCTTAAAACCACTCTGACTTGTCATAAGAACTCATCCTCCTCAGCCATTCTTCGTCTCTATTATTCTAACCACTAGAAGAAAATATGATCAAGAAAACGCAAAGCGGCCGCCCGAGTTTGTGCACCGTCTCCCGAGCTGCCGCTTCTATTGTCGCGTCAATCCTTATCTTTGGCCAGCAACGCTTTGGCCGTAAGCTGATCCGTCACCAGCACGTTGGCATATTTGCCGCGCAGAGCTCCGTAGATGGCTTTTACTTTTTGCGCGCCGCCTGCGACCAGAATGGATTGCTCCTTCTGCTGCAAATCGGCCAGTTCAATGCCAATGGTGCGATCATCCAGCGCAGTATGGCAGATGTTGCCCTGCTCATCGAAAAAGCGGGAGCAAATATCGCCAACCGCCCGCTCCTTAATCCAACCCAGCTCCTCGTCTGAAAAATAATTGGACTGAATAAGCACCGAATCAGCATTCGGCAGTCCGACGGTAAAAATAGCGATGTTCGCGAGTCGGCCCAGATCAAGCACCCTGCGAATATGCCTATCCGACATAAGCGCCTGCTTCACCAAACTATGGTCGACAATTGCGGGCAGATATAAGAAATAAGGGGTCACATGAAACGCTTTGCCGAACAAAAAAATAATTTCCGACGGAGAGATCGTAATTTCGGCATGGCTGACGCCGCCGTTCAGCTGCACCATTCTGGAATCCTTGAGCGGTTTGTGCCCAAGATTGGATGCGACATGGAACATGGTGGTTCCCCACGAGGCTCCAATAATGTCCTTGTCCTTCACGGTATTCATCAAATAATGAGCGGCGGCTTCGCCGATAAATTTTTTGACGACCTCGTCGTCATAAGTAGGCACATAAGCGACAACCGCTTTTTTGAGATGGAATCGGTCGCGAAGCTCGGCCGCCAGCGACTCGCAATCTTCGGAAGGATCGGCAATGCTGATTTGAACAATGCCTTGCGCCTTCGCCTGCTGAATGAGCCGCGATACGGTGGGGCGGGACAGGCCGAGCAATTCGGCTATCTGATTTTGGTTATAGTCCAGTTGGTAATAAAGCTTGGCTACTTCAATGACTTTCCTGAGCTTGTCATCCTCCAAAACAATTCACACCACCTGCTGCTTTAGATGAGTTCCTTCGCCTTCTAATCTTGTAACCGGATTGCAATTTCTACTATAGTACTCCATCTTTCTTGGAAAAGCTAGGAAGTTTGAGTCAGAAAAGACTGTCTTTTCGCAATATTCTTTACATATGTCAAAATAAATAATGAAATTTTGTTCACCAATACCTCTCTATTATCTTTATTTTGTTCATTTTAACCATAAAAATTACGGAAATAGGCCATTGCGCCTTCTATTAACAAGTGTTATTATTTACATAATTTCATATAGGGGTGATACAATTGTTCAAAGGTAAAGTTTTGGCAACCTTATCTGTAAGCGCAATCATTTCTGCAGCATTGGCAGCGTCGGTTTATGCATATACTCCGACATCCGTATCTCATATCGATTGGATGCAGAAGAAATCGATTGTGGTCGGGAATCAGCATGGCTCTGTTTCTTTGGAGAAACATGTGACCACCGCTGAATACTTGACGATTGTCGCCCGTCTAAAAGGAGAAACGAAACTGCCTCCATCCAAAGCAATTGCCGGCTGGGCGTCGGGAGTGCTCGCGTGGGGGGAGAAAAACGGATATATTACAAAGCAAGAAACAAAAGCGCCAAATGCCGTTCTCTCGGCAAAAAGAATTGTAGAAATCGGTAAAAAAGCCGGCTACGAGCTTAAACTAGATACAGCGGCTTCTTCCGTAACAAGAAAAGACGTCATTCAAGCGCTCGGCCAAGCCGCTACTTTACATATTACAATTGGCCACACAAACGACGTTCACGGCCATATCGAAGAAAACAAAAACTTGAAAGAACTCGGCTATGCTAAAATCGCAACCCTGATCAAGCAAATGCGCGCGGAAAACCCGAACTTCTTGCTGATGGACGCTGGCGACACGTTCCAAGGCACCGTATTTGCCAACTTGTTCAAAGGCGAGTCGATTGTTCCAATCTTGAACGCGCTGGATTATGACGCACAAGCTGCGGGCAACCACGAATTCGACTTCGGCTATGAGCAATTGTTGAAGCTTGAAGGTATGGTGGAGCATCCGATCATCAGCGCCAATATATTCAAAATTGACGGCACCGAGCTGCTGCAGCCGGTTCATTTCGCTCAGGTCGGCGGCAAAAAGATTGCGATTGTCGGATTCACAACAGTGGAGACGCCAATTGTGACTCATCCGGACAACGTAAAAGGCCTCGTCTTCAAAGATCCGATTGAAATTGCAAAAAAACTCGTTCCTGAGCTGAAAAAGCAAGCGGATCAAGTGATCGTTGTCGGCCATAACGGCATCGAGGCGGATAGAGCGATGGCGCGTGCCGTTCCAGGCATCGACCTCATCATCGGCGGCCATTCCCATACACCGCTTGAGAAGCCTGAAAACGTAAACGGAACTTATATCGTTCAAGACTGGGAATACGGCAAATCTTTGGGACGCGCCGACTTGTACTACTGGAACAAGGATTTGGTTGCGTTTGACGGCGGCCTCATTCCTTACGACGAGAACATCAAGCCTGATCCTGAGGTAGAAAAGCTTGTAAAAGACGTCATTTCCAAAATCGACGGCCAGCTCAACGTGAAAATTGCTACAGCCGCAGTGGATCTGGTAGGCGACCGCAATTTCGTTCGGACGCAAGAAACGAATTTGGGCAACCTGATCTCGGACGCCTTGCTTGCAAAATCCAAAACGCTTAAAGGCTACGAAGCCGACATCGCGGTAACAAACGGCGGCGGCATTCGCTCTTTGGTGAAAGCTGGAGATGTAACGAAGAAAAGCCTGTACGACGTGCTTCCGTTCCCTAACACTTTGGTCATTACCGAATTGACGGGCGCTGAGCTGAAGGAAGTATTGGAGAACGGCGTGAGCCGAGTGGAAAACGCGGAAGGCCGCTTCCTGCAAGTAAGCGGAGTGACCTTTAAGTTCTCGCGCAGCCTTCCTGCCGGACAACGGGTGTCGGACATTAAAGTAGGCGGCGCTCCTGTCGACCTTAGCAGAACATACAAGCTGGCAACCAACGACTTTATCGTAGCGGGCGGCGACGGCTTCTCCGTCCTAATGGACAACAAATCGTTTAATACCGGCCTTACGATGTACGAGGTTGTGGAGGAAGCCATCATCAAGCAAGGCACTCTGAAGCCTGCTGTTGAAGGAAGAATTGTAGAAATCAAATAATGAAGCAAGGATCGGGAAGGGATGGTTCATCCTAACCCGATCTTTTTTTTGGCACGAAGTTGTCTTATCATAATAGCAACTAGATCAATTTTAAACGGGAATTCCATGGAGGTGGCCATAATTCATTTTGAGCAGGATACGTATGAGGCCGTTTTTGCCGGGGAGAGCATCGTCTTTTTGCCCAAGGAGTTCGCCTTGCTCCGTTATCTGTTCGAACATGAGGGACGCTCCTTCACGCGCGACGAGCTGCTGGATGCCGTCTGGCCTCTGGAAGCGCCAAGCGACCGGACGGTAGACGACCATATTTACCGCATTCGCAAAAAGCTGGCCGGATGGGCGCATCTGCTTCGCCTTGAGACGATCCGCGGCCAAGGCTACAAGCTGACTCGGCTTTCTCCTGCCCCCAAGCAAAATCCTCTCCTGGAAGATGAGCAATTTGCGGCCGACATCCGGAACATGTATGCCCGGTACCACAGCCTAGGAATGGGGTCGGCCATGAGGCTGCTGGCCGCCAACCGTGACATATTGGGTTTACCCGGCGATCCCTATTACGACGCTTATCTTCATTTTGTCCGCGGCGATGTGGAAGGACTTCTGAAGGCGGAGACGATCGGCGCTTCGCAGAAGGCGGCCTATGCCGTTTTTATTTACGCGACCATTCAATCGGATTATAAAGCTTCATTGCGCTATATAGAGCAGCTGCTCGCCAAAGGGGATTTGCTCGCTTCGGAATGGATGCTCGACCTGCGGCTCAGCGCTATTGTTTTGTACTTGAAGCTAGGGATGCTGGCAAAGGCGGGAGAGGAGATTGAATCGATCAGGCCCGGTATTGAGGGAATCGCCTCGCCCAGCTTTACAGCCGTTTTTTTGCTCAAAGAGATGTACTGGCATTTGCTGAAGGACGAGCTGGATGCCGCTTCGGCAAAGCTTGAGGAATGCGCCAGGCTGCTTGAGGAACATCCCATACAGCGGGAGAGGGGGGCGTATCTGGTTGCCAAGGCTATTCTCCTATACCGGAGGGGCGAAACCCGCTCTGCGAGGCAAATCCTTGACGAAGGAATGGAGACGACGCTGCAAACACAGTTTGTTCCACATCTGCTGACCCATTTGCATACCATTCTTAACTATTTGGACACGTCCGGGTCTGATGAGGCTTATCGGCAAAAATATAAGCGGCAATGGGACATGCTGGCGACAGAACGCCGATTCACTGAGCTGGCTGCCCTAACGGAGCGCTGGCTCCAGCTTCACCTCTGATCATTCTCTGACATTCCCCTGCTACGATGAAATCATCGAGTCTAAGCAGGGGGGTTTTTTGTATGTTAAGGAAAAATCGTTCGTTTGCCAAAATGTTCGCCGCTTACGGCCTGTCCGCCTTTGGCGATTATTTCGACTTTATGGCTATCGCCATTCTGCTTGGCTTTGTTTGGAAAGCGGACGCCATGACGATGGCTCTCGTCCCGCTCTCCTTTGCCATCCCTGGCATTTTGTTCAGCCAAATGGCGGGAATTGCCGCTGACAAATGGAACAAAAGAAATATAATGCTTGCCACTGACTTCATTCGCGCAGTGTTGACCGTTGCACTTATTTTCGCGCCAAATGCTCTAGTTCTGCTCGGACTGATCGCGCTTCGCTCCACCGCTCGCGTCTTCCATTATCCGGCTCAACAGGCAATGACGCGAAATGTTGTCGCGGAGGAGGAGCTGCTGCAAGCGACGTCGCTGAACGGAGCCGTGTTTCAGCTGTCAAAGGTGCTTGGCCCGCTTCTCGGCGCATCGGTCGCTGCCGCTTGGTCTCCATCTATATGCATGGCGGTCAATGCCGCTTGTTTCGTTCTATCGGCATGTTTGCTCTTGTCGGTTCCAGCCGAGCAGGGGCGGCCAGCGACAGTAGAGGACCGCTCGCAGGAAACGATTGGCCTCGCCTCGGCATGGCGGGATGGCTGGCGGATGCTCTGGCATAGCCGGGCTTTGCAGATGAGCATCTGCTTTTGTCTCTTTGGGCTAGCCGGCATTCAAATGATTGACGCCCAAATCGCCATCCTGCTCCGCGAGGCCGCTCCCGGGCGTCCCGAGCTGATCGGCTGGCTCGTCACCGCCATCGGGGCGGGCGGGCTGGCCGCCGTCGCTTGGCTGCGCCGATACCAACAGCTTTCGGCTTACGGCTGGCTGCTCGGAGGAGGCGTCGCGCTTATTGGCCTCATGTTCGCTGCGCTCGGAACCGTCGGAGAACATACTCCTGTTCTGTTGATTCTGCTAGCCTCTTTCATTGGAGGCATCGGTACCGGACTGACTTCTACCGGGATGAACTACATTATGCAGAAGGAAACTCCTCCTGAAGCGATCGGACGGGTGAGCGGCATTTTCGATTCGTTATGCAGCGCTATCTTCATTGTGGCGCCGCTGACCGGCGGGGCTTTCATCAAGCTATGGGGGGCTTCGTCCACCTTTGTTTACGTGGGAGTTGTAATCGGCGTCGTCGGCCTGTCGGGGATCGCCCTGCAAAAATGGTTATGGAGGAAGGAACAGCCCGCTGAGCGTTCACCTTCCGTTTCGGCATAAATTTATAGCTGTACGCTGAAATTTACGGCGACGGAGGCAAGCTGGGCAATTAAAGCTGGCTCTACGGTCGGATCGTCGAGGGCGCAGCTCTTGGGTGCTTGCCGGCCCCCTGTCAACAAAACCGCAGCAAATTCCTTGTAGCCAACAATGGAATTTATTGATAAGCTCAAACTAAATATGGCTTTACTAGATCAATGTGGTAGAAAATCAAAGCAAAAGGCAGGGATTAGCCTATATGTTTACGATTTTCATAGCTCTGACGGTCATTGGATTTATTCTCGTTCTGACCGATGGGAAAAACGAGTCCACAAGGTGGATCGGCTACGTCATTTTTGCGGCTGCTGCGGCCAGTCTCTCGATTTTAATCAACGATACGATCAAGCCCTATTTAGCCGTTCATCATTTGACCCATCCGGCATTTAACACGGTCGTTCACTTCGCCTCCGTTTCCTTGGGGTTTATCGGCCCTACTGCCATTCCCTATTGCTTCTTAATATACGGCCTGTCCTACAGCGGTTTCTTCAAACCCAAAACCGTTCGGCGGTTAAAACCCGTTTTGTTTCTTCCGCTTGTGGTCACTTTTTTGGTGACTCCCATCTATCCGGAATTGCGGTTTGATTATGTATTTTTAAGCTATTGGGTTGCGCCTTATGTGATCGTTTCGTCTGGTCTGCTTATATGGAGCTATATCAAAGAAAAAGACGCCACGAAAAAAAGAAGCCGCCTTCTGGCCGCCATCATTACGATAACCCCTATGCTGATTGCACTCTCCACCAGCATCCTCTTGCGCGCCTTCCATATTGAAGAGGCGTGGAGATTCAATGCCATCGGCACGACATTCGTGTTTGCCTTCTTTTGCATCGTCGTTGCCAAATCGGGCATTCTCGGGGTGAAAATTAATTTTGAAAAGCAGCGTCTCGACAGCGCTATGAAAGCCATCACGTCCGGCACCGGCATTTTGAACCATACGATCAAAAACCAAATTATGAAAATTTCCATCTGCACCGACAATATCCAAATGCAGAGCGGCGGCAACGATAAGGAAACAAACGAAAACCTTGCCATTATTAAAAGTGCCACCGACCACTTACTCGCCATGGTCAGCCGTATCCAAGACCAAATGCAGCATATCGTCCTTCATCAAAAAAAGACGAACCTCGGAGCCCTTCTCGACGGCATAATCAATACGGTGGAGCCTCACTACTTGGAGCTAGCCATCCGTATCCGCAAACGTTACGTCTCCGACGGGCTGGACGTGCTGTGCGACCCCGTTCATATTGAAGAAGTGGTCACCAATATAATAAAAAACGCCGTAGAGGCAATGCCGGGAGGAGGAGAAATCGAAATCTTCGCGGCAAAAAGCAAAAAGCATACTACGCTCACCATTAAAGACAATGGAGCTGGCATTACCGAAACCAACATTCCTTACGTATTCGACCCTTTTTTCACGACAAAAAACAAAAGTTTAAATTTCGGGTTAGGCTTGTCTTACTGCTACAATGTCATGAATTTAAGCGGAGGTTCCCTGGATATTACAAGCGAGCAGGATAGGGGGACAACGGTGCGGCTTCATTTTTCCAACCGTATACCGGCTTAAAGCCGGCAGCCAAGGAGGGAATAGCGGGTCCATGGACAACATCCGAATATTTATAGTCGAAGACGATCTCGATTGGTCCAAAGCTCTCGTTTCTTTTTTGAATAAGCAAGACGCCTTTTTTGTTGCGGGGGTTTCCGCCAGTAAAAACGACGCTTTGCAGCAATTGCAAACCGCCGGGACCGACATTGTGCTGCTTGATCTGAATTTGAGCGCCAACGAGCTCGACGGATTAGAGGTAGCAAAGCAGATATCATTAATATGCGAAGCCAAAATCATTGTCCTTACGGCGATGAGCGAGGAAGGGCTGGCTCTTAAATCATTCGATTCGGGCGCTATCCATTTTGTATCCAAAGCAAACTACAAGGAGCTTCCCGATCTCATCCGATCCGTCCATAATCAAACCTCGCCAATAGAAATATTCCTTCAAGACTATTACCGCCTAAAAAAAGAAGACCAGTTGAAGGAGCTGACGACCTCGGAAAGACAAGTCTACGAGCTAGTCGAGCAAGGTTTTTCTCAATCTCAAATCGTTCATATTTTGCAAAAGGCCAAAAGAACGCTAAAAAACCAAATGAATAGCATTTTCAAAAAACTGAAGGTCAAAAACTCCAAAGAGGCTCTGCAAAAGGTAGGCAATTACGGCCATATTAAAAATAAGGAAGAGAGCCGCACCTCTATAAACTGATTGGGTAGAGGTTTTTGGCTCTAGGAGGTGTTTCTAGTGGAGCCCATACGAGTTTTTTTGGTAGAGGACGATCCCGATTGGCTTAAGCTTGCCGACAAGCTGATCGGCGCGCAGCCGGATATGACAGTGGTTGGGCAGGCCGCTTCAAGAGATGAGGCGATTCGCTCTATTTCCGAGCTTGCGGTCGATGTCATCGTCCTGGATATTCAGTTGTCGCACAACAATTTGGATGGCATCAAGCTAGCTACCGAAATTGGCCAAATCAAGCGAGTCAAAACGATTATGCTGACCTCTATTAGCGAGGAGAATGTCATTCGCGATTCCTTTACGGCTGGAGCGGTCAATTTTATTCCCAAGGAACGGTTCAAAGAAATTCCGCAAGCGATCCGTGCGACCTATACCAACACCTCACCCATTGAAGTGCTTCTGCCCGAATATTCCCGATTGAAGCGGGAGGAGCAATTATCCGTTCTGACGCCCGCCGAGCGGGAAGTTTTTGATCTGATAGAACAGGGCTACACCCAGAACAAAATTGGAGATCGGCTGTTCAAATCGACCTTTACGATCAAGAAGCAGGTGGCCCAAATTTTAAAGAAGCTGCGTGTAGGAAGCTCCAAAGAAGCTCAGTTAAAAGTGAGGAACAATGGGATTCAATAAGAGGGCTACCTTTCCTTTAAAAGACATAGCAACCCCGTGAATAATAGGCAGTGACTGTAAAGCTGACCATTTAAAAATGGATCTTTACGGATCACCGTTAAATATTTACGGGGTTTTTGAATTGTTTAAAACGCAGGTACTATGAAATTTACTACTTATGAAGTTGCTAAATCACCGTTACAATTTAGTTAGGTTTAGCGCTGAGCTTACAGTAATACAACCTCGAAGGAGGGGATAAAAGCTGTAACAAAAATAGGATTTTACTATTCAATGGAGGGTTGATCCGTAATGAAAAAAGTATTGTCTTTGGTAATGGCACTCGTGCTTGTCATGTCATTCGTGCTTACGGTTTCTGCTTCTGCGGCCCCAGCGTATCAGTATCCGAACGGCTATACGCTTACCGGGGGAGGAAACTTAACCGTCACCGGAACATCATTCCGAGCGGCTTACCCTGGTGACAACGATGTCCTATTGTATCGCCACACCAGTCAAGGAGTTCAGCTTTACAATGCCGCAAGCTACCTCAACACGGGTGGCGGAACGTTCAGCCACACCTATACCGGGTTGCCTCAGGGCACCTATTATCTGTTCTTCCCCGGTCAACCGTGGAGAATTTCGAATGTACAATTTCAATTTCATTGATTGAAAAATAGACCGACATTGGGTTGCAGAAACTGACCAACCTGTACAAGCTTTCTTCGGTGATTCGCATTACTAGAGTTACTGCGCCATGAAAGGGCCGTCTCTTTCGGGTCATCCCCTGGCCAAAGAGACGGCTTCCCTTTTTGGCCGTTAACAGAGAGAGGATTTAACGCTCAGGCTGTACTTGGGCTATGCGCACATAAATCCGCCATACTACATTTTTTAGGAGTGATCTGATGAAAAAGAAAAAGATTTTCGCTAAATTGGCCCTATCGGCCTTGCTTGCCGTATCGGCCATCCCCGTTTCCTTCGCCTCGGCAGCTACGGGCTATTATTTGGGCTCGTGGGATTTGAAAGGAACGGGACAGCAGCAAAGCGTATACAATCAGCTATCTCAAATAGCTGTCGTGGAGCCATCAGGCACGTCTCGCACTTATTCCATCGGCAATACTTCCTGGGCGCTGCTTGGGGTTGAAGATTTGGACGGCGAGCCGGGAGCGGAAATTATCCTTAACGTTGTGAAGCCGGGAACGATTGGAGGCAGTGTCGTCTACATCATTTCGCACCGCACCGGACAAGTGAGGTCCTATGATCCGGGCGGATCTTGGGCTGTACTCAAAACAACCGATACGGACGGCGAGCCTGGGAAAGAAATTGTACTTAAGGTCATTCCAAGAAGCTTCGGCGTTGAGGAAATTAAAATCATCAACCAAAGAAGACAAGAAGTTAAACGCTATGCTTTCAACGAGTCCATTGCACCGCTTGGATTTGCCGACACAGATGGACAGCCCGGCGAAGAGGTCATTATTAACCGCGCCGGCAACGCTGTCGTTTTTATCCGCGACAGAACGACTAACTTAACTGTTTCTACGCTAAGAACGACAAATTGGAACGTTCTCGGCATTTCCGATACGGACGGAAAACCGGGTCAAGAAGTCGTTCTGAATACAGGCCAGCATGTGTACACCATAAGAGACGCAAGCCGCACCGCGGGCAACCATGCGATTGGTACCTATTGGACTTTCCGCGGTTTCGCCAATATGGACGGAAGACCGGGCAATGAAATTCAGGTTCTGGTAAATGGCGTTTTGAAAATTGTATACGACAATACTGACTCCTCTGTTATTCGCTAACACTTGTCCCCCAAGTGGAATGACCAATTTAAAATAAGGATAGGGCGCCGTTTGCGCAGAACGGCTGCCCTATCCTTTTTTCCACCATTAAATTACTCGAACAACGGAAACGCTTGTGCCGCTGAAGGTGACGGTCTGGCCGCTCACATTTGTGACATTCAGCACGCTGGGATTAGGCGCCGCAGGCGTATTGAATACCGCTTGCGAATTAATGGTCTGTACGCCCGTTAAGTTCTGGAAAGAAACTTGCGTGCCCGGCACAAGTCCTCCGTTTAAAGTGAATTGAATAGTCAGGGTCGTAACAGTTTCCGAACTTTGAATTTGCGTTTCGTAGAAGGCTAAATACGTTTGGCTTGGAGCAAGATTAATGTTGGCCGAGCCGGGCGTATGCGTAATGGAGGTGCCGTTCAGCGCATCGTTGCTGGCAAGACTGAGCGCAGTATTGTTAGGCACCGTCTGCGCAGCTTCGTTGGAGAATTGGCCGTTGTTTGAAGTAATTTGGAAGCCAGTCGTCCCCGTCGCACCTGTAGCTCCCGTATCTCCAGTTGCTCCAGTATCTCCTGTCGCCCCTGCGGCACCCGCATCTCCGACTGCGCCGGGATCGCCTACAGCACCTGTGACTCCGGTCGCTCCCGTCTCTCCCGTTGCCCCAGTAATGCCCGTTGCCCCTGTAATTCCCGTCGCTCCAGTTACCCCATCCGCCCCGGTCGCTCCCGTCGCTCCGGTTGCTCCTGTATCCCCTATGCTCCCGACAGCTCCCGCTGCTCCAGTTGGGCCTGTTGCTCCCGTTGCTCCTGTCTCTCCCGTTCCACCCGTTTCACCAGTCGCTCCAATGGAACCTACTGCACCGGCAGCACCTGTAACACCATCAGCACCTGTGGCTCCCGTTGGCCCATTCAGACCCGTGGATCCCGTTGCTCCCGTATTGCCTGTTGCACCAGCAACACCTGTGGGACCCGTTGCCCCTGTAACTCCAGTTGCTCCTGTAGCACCCGTTGCACCGGTACTGCCTATTGCCCCGGCAGCCCCCGCAGCTCCCACCGCTCCTACAGTACCTGCCGTTCCGGTTGGACCGGTGAGACCAGATGCGCCGGTAGCTCCGGTTCCCCCTGTAGCCCCGGTGGCGCCCGTTGCTCCCGTTGCCCCGGAATTTCCAGTCGGGCCCGTCGCTCCCGTTACTCCCACGCTTGGGCCAGTAGGCCCTGTTGGACCAGTCGGACCCAAAATTGTAGGAGCCGCCAAAATACCTTCAAGCTTGCAGAGCAAAGCCATTTCCGTCTGAACCACTTTTTGCATAGTGGCAATAACGCTGTCGTCGACACTGAGTAAATCGCTTATTGTAGCAATTGTCGTTAAGCCTGGCAGCGTTCCAACCGTATATTGCACCATTTCCGCTTGCGTATTAATAATATGACCGAGCCCCAGCTCTTCAATGGCGACGGAGGCGAGCAGCAAGCTTATCGCTTCGTCGCGAGTAATCGTAATTTGCGGCGTTATATTTGGAATATTCGCTTGAGACAAAGACTTTCACCACCTTTCTTTTCGAAAATAAACCAGCCATTTGCAGCCGCCTAGCCGATTTGGACAATCGACACATTGGCGCCGTTAAACGTAACGTTGTTGCCGCTCACATTCACCAATTGCAGCACGCTCGGATTAGGAGCCGCCGGTGTATTGAACACCGCTTGGGAGCTTAACGTTTGCGTCCCCGTCAGGTTCGTGAATACGGCATCCGTGCCCGGAATCATCGTACCGTTTAAATTAAATTGTATGGTTGCGGACGGGATGGTCTCCGCATTTAAAATTTGTGTTTCATAAATGGCCAGATACGTAGAATTTGGAGCCAAATTAATATTGGCCGATCCTGGCGTATGCGTAATGGAAGTCCCGTTTAAAAAGGCATTTGTTGCAAAAGTAAGGGCCGAATTGTTGCCGACCGTCACTGCGCCGGCATTAACAATCTGAGCATTGCTCGTCGTGAGATCACTTGTCGCTCCCGTTGCACCGGTAGCGCCGGTTGCCCCGGTAGCACCTGTTGCTCCTGTCGCCCCAGTAGCGCCTGTGGCACCTGTTGGGCCGGTCACTCCCGTTGCTCCCGTTGCTCCTGTTGCTCCGGTCACACCTGTCGGACCTGTTGCTCCTGTTGCTCCTGTTTCCCCGGTAGCACCTGTTGCCCCCGTCTCGCCAGTCGCTCCTGTAGCTCCCGTCGCTCCTGTCACACCTGTCGGACCTGTTGCTCCCGTTGCCCCTGTCGCCCCTGTGGCTCCCGGATCGCCTGTGGCCCCTGTTGCTCCCGTGACGCCTGTCGGACCTGTCGCTCCCGTCGCCCCTGTGGTTCCGGTTGCACCCGTCGCCCCCGCGATCCCTGTCGCTCCCGTCGCTCCAGTCGCTCCGGTGACTCCTGTTACACCTGTGGCTCCCGTTGCTCCGGTCGGGCCCGTGGCCCCGGTTGCCCCTGTCGCTCCGGCCAATCCCGCTGCTCCAGTCGCTCCTGTCGGACCTGTCGGACCTGTCGGGCCTGTTGCTCCGGTCGCGCCTGTTGCCCCGGTTGCCCCTGTCGCTCCGGTAATGCCGGTAGCGCCTGTGGCTCCCGTCGCCCCGGTCGGGCCCGTAACTCCTGTTGCGCCTGTGGCCCCGGTTGCACCAGTGGGGCCTGTCGGACCTGTCGGACCTCCCGAAGGTCCTGTTGGCCCGGTCGGCCCGGTCGGACCTTGCAGCTCGTCAGCAGCCAGCACCGCATTTAATTTTGTGCTTAATAAAAGCTCCTTATTGACGACGGCCTGCAACGCGTTTTGTACACTCTTATTTACATTCAGCAAATCGCTAATTGAAGCGGGAGTAGAGAGCCCCGGCAAAGTGCCGACCGCATATTGCAGCTTCTCGGCCTCTGAATTGATAATGTGTCCGAGTCCCAGTTCTTCGATCGCTATAGACGCCAGTATTAAATTGATAGCATCATCCCGGCTAAGCGTTACTGTTGGCGTAATGTTGGGTATGTTCGCTTGCGACAATTCAATCACCACCATCTTGTCAGTTTGTCCATTATATTCTCATGAAAATAGATTGGTTCTGTTCACAAAACCCAAATTCTATTAAACTTTCACCTATTAAAATCGCCGCCCGCCACGCAACGCGCAGCAGACGGCGATTTCGCCATTATTTTATAGACCAGACCGCTCTGCCATCCGGGCGATAAATGACCACATTTCCATCGTCTTGCAACACCAAGCGGCTTCCGGGATGCTGCCACGTATTGGAAGACCATCGTACCCGGCTTCCCTCGTCGTAAATAACCAAGTTCCCGTCCCCTTGCAGCACGCATACTCCGGCAGGCGCCCCCGTACCCGTAGCCCAAACCGCGCTTCTTTGAGTAACCGTTTGCGGCGGATAAGTGATGTTGCATGCGCTCAAAGCCTGTTTACGCTCCGTCACCAAACTGTTCAATTCGCGAATTTCCGCGAGCAGCTCTGCCTTTTCTCTTGGGGCCGCCAACTTCAACTGCGCTTGCAACGTAGCTATATTATTTTGCAGCCCCGCAATCTCATCGGAAATGGCGCGGCATTGCGCCGCAGGCGCCCCTTGCGTCTTGGTGATTTTGTACAAAACGAGATTGCCGTCCCCTTGGAATACAAAAGAATATTGTCCGTTCGGAGAGTGAATCCCTTTTTCAAAGGCCAAAATTTCGCCTGGTTGCATGTCGCCCCCCTCTGCCGCCGGGCCTGTTGGAAGCCATAACCTGCGATCCGTAGTCCAAGGATGCCTCTCCCAACTCAACCACCAGCTATCCGCCTCTGATGGTACCAGACCGCCCTTTTGCTTCCGTTCTTGCACGAGATCCCGCAACGTATTTTTTAGAGCCCGAACTTCTCGCATAGCCTGCAGGCTCGCTTCGATTCGCGGCGCCGGATGGATCGGTCTTCCGCTGCTGTCATAGTTCAGCTGATAGCCGTTCGCCGCATATTCCAGCTTCCAAATGGCGTGGCGCGTCTCGTAAATTAAAATCGTATTCCGGTCTCGCGAATATTGCTCAGCCAGCTCCCGATAGCCTGCCGGATTGCTTTGTTTCGCTTGATAAGTGTCATCAGCTCTCATATAGCCATGGGCCATACGAATATCGATCAGTCCGGGATCAATGGTCATAATGTCGTGTATATCGTTGTCAGGCTGAATAATCGTAACTTTGACATTTGCCCCCCAGCCGTTATGCGGCTCCACCTCGTTCAGCACCGTTTCGTTGGACATAATATCGCTCGTTGCACGATTGACAACATCGCCTACATTGGCCACTCCTTGATCAAATGAAGGCAGCAAATGACCGCCAAGCGCGCTGCGTGCCGGGTCCATTTTGCTGTCGGAAGCAAGCACAGCGAAAATTTCAGTCGCACCGGCTTCAATAGCCGCCTGAATCGGAACAATTTCACGCACACCGCCATCTACATAATTTTCTCCCCCCAGCTTAACTGGAGGAAACGCAAGCGGAATGGAAGCGGATGCCAGCGTGCCTTGAACCATGCTGACAGTTAAAGGAGTCGTCTGAGGCGGGTAAGAAATGTTGCAGCTGGTAAGCAGTCCTTTTTGATGGGAAATTTGCTTGTTCAGATCGCGAATTTGAGCGACGAGTGCCGCTTTGTCGCCGGTCGCCGCATGACGCAGCTCCTCCTGCAAATTGTTTCTGAACAGTTCTAGATTTTTAATCGTTGCGGCAATGGAACTGCACTGCGGGGCTAGCGAGGGGCTAGATTGGGTAAAGCTCGCACTTCCCCTCTCCAGCAGCTTCCCCGCTTCCGTCATATACCGCAATTGGCCGCTTTCGAGAGCGACGACGCCTAACCGCAGCTTAATATTGCTCTGTCTCACTTTGTTCAAATCCAGCTTTGCAGGATCGTTTAATTTAGCTTGAATCGGCCCTAAATTGTAGATAGAACGCGATTGTGCGTTAACTACCTTGCCAAGCTCGCGTTTAAGCTCTTCAATATCGTCTACCACCTGAGCGATGTCATATGCGACCCATGCCCAGCCGATCGGACCGAGCCCCAGCTTCGCCACCTCAACTCCAACCGTTCCAATTTGCTTCAAAGCAGACTGCTTTAGAAATTTAACAATCTCCGAATTTTGAACGTTGACAAGCCAGTCCTCCTCCTTCCACATATCGGCGCTTGTTTGCAGTTCCCGCCAAATCCCCGTCAGTCCCTTGAGTCCCCGAGTGGGGTCGTTCCCATCGCCTTCTCCCTCCGCCAGCTTAATCGCATTAATAGCCCCTACAGACGTACCCGCAATAACCGTTGGTTTAATGTTCCGCTCGTAAAGGTAACGTACCGCTCCTACCTGAAAATCGCCGCGCGCTCCACCGCCGCTTAGCACCAATCCTGTTGTCATTTCAATAGCCTCCTTATTTTTTGAAAATTTCCCATATGGAAGATCAAGTAAATTGTAAAATGAATGCAGCTTTTCAAATAGTTACATTCCGTCATCGTTTTTGTCATGGCTGTCATGAGCGTCTAAGGCGGAGAATGGGCATGGAAAAAAGGGGAGGCCCGTTTGGGACATTTAGTTGTGCCAGAAACCACTGGAGCTCGCGCGGAGCCCCTTTTTGGATATTTAGTTGTGCCAGAAACCACTAGAACTCTCGCGGAGCCCCGTTTGGGGCATGTAGTTGTGCCAGAAACCACTAGAACTCTCGCGGAGCCCCGTTTGGGACATTTAGTTGTGCCAGAAACCACTGGAGCTAGCGCGGAGCCCCTTTTTGGACATTTAGTTGTGCCAGAAACCACTAGAGCTCGCGCGGAGCCCCGTTTGGGACATTTAGTTGTGCCAGAAACCACTAGAGCTCGCGCGGAGCCCCGTTTGGGACATTTAGTTGTGCCAGAAACCACTAGAACTCGCGCGGAGACTCCTTTTGGATATTTGGTCGCGTAAGTAAGCTTTGAGATCAGCGGCTTTCGCTTGCTAACCAACTGCCTAAGAAGATACCTATAGGCCAACAAGGAGAAATGGTGCCGCAGGGATAGTTGATCTGAAAACTGATCTATGGCCCGCAAGATAGGCACTTTAAAAAAACCGCCCTCTTGCGGGCTTTTATGTTTTAAACATGCGAGCAATCTCATCAACGAAGCACACCTACTTATGGGACAGCCCCTCTCAGTCAGCGTTCGACCGCACCTTCTTTATACGAAAAAAGACCTCATCCCCCGGCAAACCGGGAAATAAGGCCTTCTTTTATCGAAATGATAAGCTTATACAACCAAAAACGCCGCCGCTTCATCGCAGAAATCGCATTTCCGTGGCGGGTCCCAATCGGCAAACTGCGTTTCCTTCAAATCGACAATATCCGGCGCATCCTCGTATTCGTCTACGAAACGTTCAAGCGCATATTCAATACACGGTTTACATACACAATACATACTGATTCGCTTCCTATTCTTTGAGGGTATAAAAGCTTTTCGACTACCTCCAGAATAGCAGAACTTGTCCGCTTCTGTGAAGCATACATTCATTCCGTTTTTCACTATTATTTCCTGAAAACGCCGACGGCACCCTTCCTATCGGGCTGAAATTTAAAAAAACCGGAAGCATTCGCCTTTATAGCGCCGCTCCCGGTCTTCCCGTTCATAAGGGATGAATCCCGATGGTGGTTATTCCTTTTTGCTTTCGGCAAGCTTTACAGTTACCGTCTTCTCTTCGCCTCCCCGGAAAAACGTCACTTTAATGTCGTCCCCGGCTTTCTTTTCCGTATACAAATATTTACGAAGCTCTTTTGTGCTGCCGATTTTCCGGTCGTCCAGCTTCACAATGACGTCGTTGAATTTCAGCCCCGCTTCACCCGAAGGGCCAGTCGCCTCAAGCACAATGACGCCGGACAACACCTCATCCGGAAGCTGAATGTCTTCCGCCTTCTCTTCATCCACGCTTCCATCCGGTGAGCCCTCTTGCTCCGTCTGGCTTTCCTCGTAAATGCGTCCTATGTCCTGCTGCTCCCAATACTGCTCCAAATCCATCGTATATACGCCAAGATACGGACGGGGAACATACCCTTTGCTGATCAGCATATCAATAATCGGCATCGCATTGTTGATAGGAATCGCATAACCGATGCTTTCCACGCCAAAATCGGCGATTTTCATGCTATTTATACCGACAACGCGCCCTTTCAAATCGATGAGCGGACCGCCGCTGTTGCCTTCGTTGATAGCCGCATCGACCCGAATCACTTCCTGCTCCCAGTCAATGACGCCGTTCTGGTTCAGCGATACCGGAATCACTTCTTTGATGACACTGACGATGCCCATCGTAATGGATTCGCCCATTCCTAACGGGTTGCCGATCGCCATTACAAATTCCGCAGCGCGCAGCAGCGAAGAATCGCCGATCTCCGCTACCGTATCGATTCCTTTGCCATCGATTTCGAGAACGGCTAAATCCGTAATTTGGTCGAGGCCGATCACTTTCGCTTCCCGCACTTCGCCAGTCGTCAATACGGTTTTCACTTTCTCCGCACCGTCAACAACATGGTAGTTGGTAACAATAAACGCCTTGCCGGCCTTCTTTTCAATAATGACGCCCGAACCGACGCCCGCTTCCTTCAGCTCGCCCGAGCCCTCTTCGCCGCCCTCCAGCAATCCGCCGAGACCAAGCTCCACTCGCTGCTCGTTGATAATACTCACGACGGCCGGCTTTACCTTCGCTGTTGCAATGATCGAGCGCTCAGAAGGATCGCCTCCCGCAGTGCTGCCCCCCAGAGCGCCTCCGCCAGACCCGCCGTCCCCGAAGCCGCCAAAAAAGACGCCGAATAGAAGCGCGGCCGCTACGGCGCTTATAAAGGAGGAAATAAACGCAACACGAAGATTGGACCATTTCCTCTCTCCGCCAAACGGAATACGCTTATCCTCCTGCCTGCCTCCGCGGGCCGTTCGTCTGGATACCTTCGTCGAATAGAAATCGTCGTCGAATATGCTCATTTTGAATCGCTCCTCTCCTTGCTCCGGGGACCTTATTACGATCAATTTTAGTAATCTAGGAATGTTTTCGGAAGAATGGACTAAAATAATAATAGATTAAAAGCTGCATGATATTCATTTTGGGGCAAAAAAGGAGCGATTGCATATGAAAACCGCACGAACGTCCGCTTGGGAGCACGTACAGCTGGCCGCCAAGCTGGCCGATTTGAAGGAAGAGCATTACCGCACAGTCCTTACATTGAGCGCTATGCTAGAGCTTTTCATAGAGAAGGGCTTATTATCCAGAGAAGAACTAGAAGCCAAATCGCTAGCTATCGACGAACAGCTCGAATCTCTTATTTCCGCTTCACTTCATCCCATGCCGTAGGCTTGTCGTGGAATGTTCTGCGCAGCGGGAATTCCTCTTGCTTATAAAATATTCCGTGATTCTCCAATATAGAATTGACCGTTAGCATAGCCAAATCCATTTGGTTATGGTCTAAGCTCAGATGGGCCAAATAGACCCGTTTCGTACGGTCCGTCATTAGCTCGATCAGCGCTTCGCCTGCCGCCACGTTGGATAAATGACCGATATCGCTCAAAATGCGGCGCTTAATGTTCCATGGATAACGCCCCATTCGAAGCATCTCCGTATCGTGGTTCGACTCCAGCACAAGCACATCGGAATCGATAATTTGCCGCTTCACCTTTTCACTTACATAACCGAGATCGGTCGCGAGACTCAGCTTTTCGCCATGCTCCTCGAAGCAATAACCGACCGGCTCCGCCGCATCGTGAGAAATCGGGTACGACTGCACCCGCATCGGGCCGAAATCAAGCGCCTCTCCCGTTTCCATAATGACTCTTTTCTCCGCATCGATCACTCCGACATGACGCTCCATTGCCGCCCATGTCGCCCCGTTGGCATAGATGGGAATATCGTATTTGCGCGCAAAGGCGCCTAGTCCTTTAATATGATCGGAATGCTCATGCGTGACGAACAAAGCGTCCAGCTCATGTCCGGCCACTCCTCTCTCCCGCATCAGCTCTTCTAATTTCTTTGCGCTAAGGCCCGCATCCACCATAACCGTTTTTTCAGCGCCTTGCACAACCGTCGCGTTGCCGGTGGAGCCGCTTGCCAATACCGTAAATCGAAGTCCCAAAACGTCCAGTCCTCTCCCGCTTGCCTCACAATCTAGCTTTCATTTGTTCTCCTACCATTGTAACCTTGTTCCGTCAAAAATGCCGCTGTTGTTTTCTGGTTTCCCGCCAAAAAACATCCCCTTATTTGGCAGATTCCCCATCTTCTTTGCCGCTGTCGTCCTCTTCACCATCGGCCGCCACTTCGCCGCTGATAGCATGAATGTAATACACTTTTCCGTCCTCCAGCATCACTCGCCAGGAAGGGGCGGAAACTTGTTTTTCGGAATCGAAAATTTGCCCGTGGTAGCCAAGCTGAATATCGGTAATGACGGAGCCTTCCTCGAGATACGTTTCGATGAGGGAAGCCACCACTTTTACGGCCGGAATGACCTGCTTCGCTTCGCCCATTCCGATTTCCTCTACGCGGTCCTGCCGGTAGCCCGTTATTTTCAAATTGCTGTTGTAGTAAAACTCCAGCTTCACATTAAACATGGGACGCCCATCCACAATCCGGTGAAGTACATTTACACCTGTCGGGCTGCTGTGCGAATCATACACATATTTCTCAATATCCGGGATTTGATCGTCCAAGGCGCTGGCCAGCTCCGGAGTGGAAAATGCGAGCGAGCTGTCAATTGGCTCCTTCAGCGTCTTAGGCTCAGTCCCCTTCTGGCTGTCGGAATGAAGGAGATAGGTCAGATCGCTAAGCCTCGGCGTATCCGGCGGCAAATTAGCCGCCAGCGTAATCCGCTTCTGCTCCATAAGCTGCAGCTTGTCCGGCGGCAGCTCCGCTGAATTGGCGTTGGCGTTCAACTGCTCGCTAATATCTCTCCAAAGCTGGTACCCCAGCAAAATATTGAGCAGCAAAAAAGAAATAATAAGCACGCTTTTGGCTCTGCTCCAATCCATAATCCCGTACCTCCTTCCTGATCCGGCTGCCTATTGCTTGGCCGTTTCATCCGCAGCGTCCCCATCGTTGTTCGAAGAGAGCGCCGCCGCTCCCAGCCCGCTGCCGGTCTCCGCATCCGGCTTCCCCTCGCCAGCCGCCGCTAAAGCTTTCTCTTCAGACGCCATCGTCTGATTGCCATCCTCCGCCTCAGAGGATACTTCTTTCTCCGGCTCATCCGGTACGACCGGCGGTTTGTATCCTTTAGGGTAAGCCTCCAGCAACGCTTCCTCCTTGCCGTCTGCCAGCCGTACAGCCCATACAGGAACAAACTTCATGCGGTTCTCTTCCACGTATATGGCTTTAAGCGCCGGGTACAAAGCTACAATCTCGTCCCGTCGATTATAACGCTCCAGCAATTGCTCAAGCTCCTTGCCTCCCTGAAGCCAGCGCGGGTCCCTTGAAACCGGCTGAGAAGCAAGCGTGATGGTCGACCGCGAATATTCGGTTACAGCCCCTTGCTGTAGTGTCAGCTTCATATCTCCGTATCGGAAAGCGAACTGGTCAATCACCGGGTATTGGCCAATGTATTTCCGGAAGGTCACATACTTTTTGTCTTCTTCGAGCGTCGAGTTCATGAGCCGGTAAGTTCCGTCCCAACCGCCGTGCTGATTAATGAAATCAACCGATGCAAACACGTTTTCGCTAATAGGAATGTCGTTGCTTGTAGTTGCAGCTGGTTTCGTATAGCTAATCCACAAGCCTCCTTGCTCAACCTTCAGCCCGCTTTTGCCATCGGTAAAAATTTGCGACCCGCTCCGATCCTCGAATGCCCGCGTTGTGCTGGAATCAAAAAACAGGCTGCGCTGCATTTGCTCCGGCGAATACGATTCAAACGGGTATACAAGCTCAGTCGCCATAAACGGCTCGGCAGGGATATACAGGCCATCCGCCGTCATCTTGTAGCCCGGCAGATGCTGCCCAAAGCCGACATAATCTTGTACATCGCGCACGGTCAGATCGGCCCGAACCGATTCATAGACGACATCCTCTTCGCTGCTGAAGAAAAAGGTGCGAATTTCTTCCGTATCCGTCTTTTTCATAATCCAAATTTTATCGATTTTTTCGCCAAGGAACAGCACATCTCCCTCAAGCTTAAGCAGCTTCTGCAACAAATCGACGGAAATGCCGCTCGAAAATTTGAGCTCGATGCCGATATCGTTTTTGCGCACGTCATTCCAATCAAGTATGGTTGCAGGACTGCGCTGGAATCCCTTAAACTCCCTCCCGGCAATACGCTGGTTCAAAATCATTTCATAAAACTGCGTCCCCGGATAAATGACCGTATGTTTGTCATTGCCCATATGGATAATGAGCTCCTCGGGGAAAATAGCGTTCTCTACGCTGGACGGCTTGCCAAGAGGCTCCGCATTGACATAATCCTGATCGCTGCGCACGGTCGCTCCGAGACCCGGCATGCTGTACGCCAGAAAGTAGCTTTGAATCAAGCTTAAAGCGACCAGCACAATCAATGCTGCCGTCTTTGTTTTCTCTATCATTCAGACTCGCCCCCTTCTTGCAAAAGAGGAAGCGTAAACGTAACCGTTGTTCCCTCGTTCAGCTCTGAATAAAGCGATATGGCTCCGCCATGCGCTCTGACGATTTCCCGGGCAATCGAAAGGCCGAGGCCCGTTCCGCCCATATTGCGCGACCTCGCCTTATCGACTCGATAAAAACGGTCGAAAATGCGGTTCAAATCCTTTTTCGGAATGCCGATTCCGGTATCCTTGACGCTAATTTCTAGAAATTGATCGTTCCCTGCCTTGCGCGCCGCCAGCTCGATCGCTCCGCCGTCCAATGTATATTTGATCGCATTGGAAATGAGATTGTCGAGCACCTGCTCGATTTGATCTCGATCCAGCCAAGCATGCTTTAAGCCCCGATCCACATGAACGGAAGCTTTGATCGACTTTTGACGCATCATAAAGGAAAAGCGGTCGGCCACTTCATCGAGCATTTCCGGAATATCCGTTTTCCTCTGTCTAAGAGGAGCCTGGTTGGAATCGAAACGGGACAAATGGAGCAGATCGGTAACGAGCCGAATCATCCGCTCCGTTTCATTGCTGATGACGCCGACGAAACGCTCCGACAGCTCCCGCTCTTCCAGCGCACCGTCCGACAGCGCTTCGGCGTAGCTTTTAATCGTTGTAAGCGGAGTTCTCAGCTCATGGGATACATTCGCCACGAATTGACGGCGCGATTGCTCCAGCTTCTCTTGCTCCGTTACGTCTTGAAGCACCGCAATTGTGCCCGTAATCCCTTTGCCTCTACGGTGAATCGGCGTAAATGTCGCTTTCAGCAAGCTTCCGTTCACCGCTTCCTGCTCCTGCTCGTTGCGATTAAGCAGAATCGTTCTGCCACGCCCCTGTTGAAGCTCAGCCAGCTTTTCGGAAGAGAGGCCCAGCATTGCGCTCATCTCCACTCCTTGAAACGTTTCCACATCAAGCAGCTCCAAAGCCCGCCGATTCCAGACGATAATTACGCCTTTTTCGTCGGCGGCAACCACCCCGTCGCTCATATTGGACAAGACGGACACCAGCTTTTCATTTTCCTCCTCGTTGGCGGAGAGAGCTTCCTTCAAGCGTGTCGTCATTTCGTTAAAAGCCATGCTGAGCCGGCCAATCTCATCGTCGCCAAGCACGGGCGCCTTCATGTCGAACCGACCATGCGCCACCGCCTCTACTTGCCGCGTCAAGCCTTGAATAGGACTCGTAAACGTATGGGCGAGCAAAATGCCAAGCACCCCCGTCAGCCCAAGCGCAATGAGCGTACCCGAAAAAAAGATTTGATTGACTCGATTGACCGTTTCGTACAGTTCCGTCATCGACGCCACAACGTAAACAGCGCCCACCACTTTGTCATTGTAGGTAACGGGCAAGGCAATCATCTTTTTCCGGGTATTGTCCTCGTCTATCATTTCCTCTTCATTATCAGGTATGTTTTGCAGCGCTCGGCTGACCGCCAGCGACTTGTTTTTTTGCCCGATGTACGATTGATGCACTTGAAGCGAAGTCGCCACCACTTTGCCGTTGGCGTCAAGCACTTGCACTTCCGCCCCGCTAATGCTGAATAAGTTGCGAACGACAAGGTTCAAATCTTCCGTCGTATTGTCGGGAGAATCGCCCTCAGATTCGATGTTCGGCATTAAGCTGGGAGCCGCAAACTTGGATAAAATGTCGGCCTGCTCTTTCAAGTTGTTCGTAAAGCTGGTAATTAGCGAATTTTTGACTGTACTAATAAAGTAGACGCCGATAAGCTGCATGGCAACGAGAATGAGCAGCAAATAAATAATGACCAGCTTAACCTGAATGGTGCGGAAAAAGCTCCGCGCCTTCATCCGTAACCGAAGCCTCCCGACTTCGGATTGCGCATCATGTAGCCCAGGCCGCGTCTTGTCATAATATAATCGGGCCTGCTGGGGTCATCCTCGATCTTCTCCCGAAGACGGCGAATCGTGACATCAACCGTCCGAACATCGCCAAAATATTCAAAGCCCCATACCGCTTGGAGCAAATGCTCTCTTGTCATCACTTTGCCGCTGTTGCGGGCCATATAATGAACCAGCTCAAATTCCCGATGGGTCAAGTCGAGCGGTTCGCCATTTTTGTACACGACATACATGTCCGTATCGATAAAAAGATTAAACAGCTTGAGTCCCTGCTGTTCACTTTGCTGCTCCCCGGCAGCATTCGTCGCTCCGGCTTCGGATTGTCCCGGCTTGTTTTGCCGGCGCAAATGCGCCTTTACCCGCGCAAGGAGCTCTCTCGTACTGAAAGGCTTCGTTACATAATCATCGGCTCCAAGCTCAAGACCGAGCACCTTATCGATTTCCGTATCTTTGGCTGTCAGCATAATAATAGGCATATGAAGCTTCGTTCGAATCTCGCGGCATACGTCCATGCCGTCTTTCACTGGAAGCATAAGGTCGAGCAAAACTAAATCCGGCTGTTCCTCGAACGCCAGACGTACAGCTTCACCGCCATCGAAGGCGCAAATGACCTGATGGCCTTCCTTTTCCAAATTAAATTTCAATATATCCGCTATCGGCTGTTCGTCGTCGACCACTAATATTTTTCCGTGCATCGTTACACCGCCTATCGCTTGACCTTGTTTGTCTCTATTCTAACATAAGGGGGCATGGCCTACACAATGAAACTTCCTTCATGAAACGGGCTATCTGAATAAAAAAAAGCACAACCCGGACCTTACGTCCAAGCCATGCTTCTTTGCAATGGGAATGAATAAAATTATAAGTACTTCATTGGGTTTTGCGGTACGCCGTTTTTGTGGATTTCAAAATGCAGATGCGTGCCGGTGGAGTTGCCTGTATTGCCCATCACTCCGATTTGGTCGCCCTTCTCCACTTTGTCGCCTTTGCTTACTGTGTAAGAGCTCATATGAGCGTAAAGCGTTTTGTAGCCGTTTTGATGATTGATAATAATCGTTTTGCCTGTGCCTGTACGAGTTCCTACAAATTCAACGATGCCATTGTCGGCAGCCAAAATGCGCTTGTTGCCGATAAAATCGATTCCGGAATGCAGACGGCCCCAACGCTGACCGTATTTGCTAGTAATGCGATAGCTGCTTAGCGGTATTCTAAACTGGCCTGTACCTTCGCCAAGAACAACCATCGTGCCCTTCTCGACAATTTCCGGGATTGGCTCTACGACAACTTCTTTGCTAATCAGCTCTTCCGCAAGCACGTAGCCGTTTTCCTTCTCGATTCGATAAGTGAGACGCTGTGTGCCTTCCACGCCGGCTTGAATCTGTTTCGATTCTCCGACTCTCATTTTGTCGTTTTTACGAACTTCGACGGGAGCTGCGATCTTTTCCATTTCAACATTGTTTTCAACCGTACGCACCGTAAGCTCCGGCTGCAGCACCGTCAAATCCAACTCGTCCCCGATCGTAATTTTGTCATCCTCGATCCAAGGGTTGTTTTCGTAAATGACCTGCGGGGAGATATCAAACTTCTGTGCGATACAGCCGACGCAATCCCCTGCTTGTACTACATATTTGGTAGGCTTCGTGCTGCCGTCGATAATTTTCTTGTAAATGTCTTCGCCTTCAGCAATCTTCTTCGGATCGATGTTGACGCTGTTCACCTTTACTTCTTCCACAAAAGCGACTTCCGTCACAAGCGTGCCCGGTTCCTTCAGCGCAGCGGCGTCGGCAACCTTCTCGCTTGCCACGACTTCGCCTTCCTTGTTGTACGATAGCGTCCTTACCTCTGGCGAACCTTTGCTGGCAGTCGCCGCTAGCTCAGGCGCGTATTTGCTCTGCACCCGCTTCAGGATGCCGTCCGCCGTTTCCTGATTTTTGACGATGCCGATCACTTTGCCGTCAATCTTTACTTCAACGCCAACCGCATAGGATGTGAACTTACTCTCAAGCTTAGCGAGCGTGGCATCCGTTTCCGGTACCGCTTTAAAGGCGCTGTCGCTTTCGTATGTAATATCACCGGTTTCCAATACCATGTTCAGGTCCGGATTGGCTTTCCGTACTTCCGCCGTCTCAGCCGCAACCAGCTTTTCTACCGATTCCGTCTCGCTGACTGTTCCTACTTCTTGGCCGTTCATATATACATGATAGAATTCGAATGTGTTACGTTCCACGTATTGCGTATATTGTTGGTAGCCGATAATGCCGGCAACGGTAAGCAAAACTGCTGCTCCACCGATCAATTGTGTCGACTTCTTCCGCCAAAGTGGGGTGGACGCCATCACGTCTGCCGCTTCTTGCTCGGTCTTACCACTCAAGTCTTTCGAGTCTGTACGACGAATGAATCGGGTTGAACGTTCCCAAATCTTCTTAATACGACTCATGTCCCTGAAATCGGTCATGATTGTCTCCTTTTTCTCACTTCTGCTGAGAGATTTGCGAGTTCCAACATGAAAAAAGACGAATTATCCCGTCGGATCACTCGCCTAATACTTTAACACAGGGTTTACAAAGGGGGCAACCTTTGCCATCATACCGTAATATTAATATTTTTTCAGAATCTCCATCATGCTGTCGTATTCCGCTTGATCCAAATGCTGGGCCATAATTTGCTGAACGCTTGTCAATTCCGTTTCCGTAAGCCCATTTTCCACATATTCAGATATTTTTTGCCAGGATTCTTGCGGCAATTTGGTCATCAGAAGCTGGAATAATTGCGCTTTGTCCTCCTCGTTCATTCCTTCTTTCGCCGACTCGATTTCGTCAACCGTCACCGCGGTTTCCGTTCCGTCTACACCGCCATTTTCCGATGGAATTTGCGCCTCGGATTCACCGCCATTAGTCCCTGCCGTACCTTCTTGCATCCCAGTTTCCGGCTCCGCTTCCGCTTCAATACCCGCTGCCTCCGCTCCTGCACCCATCCCGACATCGGTAAGCGGCGGCTGCTCGATTTCGCCAAACGTTTCCTTCGCTTCGGCATCGCTGTCCAAAGCCGTTCCCGGCTTCCCTTCCTCCGCGCTCAGCTCTTTGGAATCGCTGGACAGCAAAGGATCGCTGCCCCATAAAGCCCCCCATACTCCCGACATCGCCATAGGCGGAACCTCAAGCGGCAGCTCGAACTGCTTCAGCACCGATTCCACATAGCTCGTTACAATATAACCCGTCGTCCATATCGACAAAAAGCTCAAAATAAGCCCCGCCGCCACAAGCTTGCCTACCCATGCCAAACCTTTCAACATAGATTCTCATCTCCTATCTCATATCTACCATTATGGTCAAGGAATAGAGACGACATTCTCGCAAGCTTCGGCAGGAAAGAAAATGATTACATGTTTTTTTATGGAATGAAGCAAACTAACGATAATCGATCGGACGGAATGGAGGAGGTTAAATTGGCAACCGAGGCAGAGTCGCCTATGGAGCAAGCGATCCAGAGAGAGCGCGAGCTGCTTGCCCTTCCGCTGGAGGAGCAACTGGAATCCAATTTGAATGTTCTGCGCAGCCTCTATTCGGAAGGCTCGGACATTATCATCCATTCCTTTCAGCTTCCTAACGGCTCGGGAGCGGCTCTTATTTATGTTGACGGCATGACGAGCATTCAAGAAATCGATTTGCAGCTTTTGCAGCCGCTCAAACAAAGGGTAAACCAGAATACGGCTAACGAGTGGCCGGAGCTGCTGATGAAAGTGACGCTTAATCCTTCGAAAATGGTTAGCGCCGTCGGGGAAGCGGTCGATAGTGTAGCGGAAGGAAGCACTCTGCTTCTAATGGACGGGCAGTCAAGCGGAGCTGTGTTCAGCGTTCCCTACTGGTCATCCCGCTCCATTGCGGAGCCAGACGCGGAGTCCGTTATACGCGGGCCGAGAGAAGGCTTTGTCGAAACGCTCAGAATAAATACTTCCATGCTGAGGAGAAGGCTCCAATCTCCCGCTCTCAAGCTAAAAGATTTTAAACTCGGGCGTTATTCGAAAACGGCTTGCGTCCTCGCCTATATGGAGGGAATTGCAGATCCCAGCCTCGTACAAGAGATGGAGCAGCGGCTTAGCCGCATTGACGTCGACTCCGTCATCGACAGCAGCTTAATTGAAGAAATGGTGGAAGACAATCCGCTCTCCCCTTTTCCCCAATTGCAATCGACCGAGCGGCCGGATGTCGTCAGCGCTGCCTTGCTGGAGGGCCGAATTGGATTGCTGGTCAACGGCTCCCCTATTGCGCTGCTGGCACCGGCGACTTTATTCACGCTGATGCAATCTCCCGAGGACTACTATCAGCGGGCTTATGTGTCGACAGGCATTCGCTGGCTGCGCATGCTGTTCAGCTTTATTGCCGTATTTATGCCTTCTATTTATGTAGCGGTGCTGTCCTATCATCAAGAAATGATCCCGACTACTCTGCTGCTGACCATCTCGCAATCGAGAGAACAAATTCCGTTCCCCGCTTTGGTCGAGGCGCTGCTGATGGAAGTTACGTTCGAGGCGCTGCGGGAGGCTGGCATCCGGCTGCCTAAGCAAGTAGGCTCCGCTGTCAGCATTGTCGGTGCTTTGGTCATCGGACAAGCGGCTATTTCCGCAGGGATCGTCTCCTCTCCCATGATTATGGTCGTCGCAATTACGGGCGTCGCCTCTTTCCTCATTCCGAGCTACCCGCTCGGTATTGCTATGAGGGTAATACGATTCCCGATTATGTTCTGCGCCGGCTTTCTTGGATTGTATGGCATCGTGCTTGCCATTTTGCTTATTCTCATTCATATGCTCTCGCTTCGTTCATTCGGAGTGCCCTATTTGTCGGCGGTCGCCCCGCTCAAATGGTCGCAGCTTGAGGATACGCTCATCCGCGCCCCCCGTTGGGCTTACGATGAACGCCCGCACTTTACGGGCGGACTTTGGAACAAGCTGCGGCAGAAACCGTCAAGACCCAAATGAATGCGGTAAAGGATGGATGACATGATGAAGCCGTCTCCCCAGATTCGTCTATCCGTTTGCCTGCTCGCCTGCCTGCTCCTGCCGTCCCTGCTGACCGGCTGCTGGGACAGGACGGAAGTCAATGACCTCGCTATTGTGACGGCGGCCGGCTTTGAACTGACGGAGGATCGCAAAATAAAGCTGTCCGTTCAAGTGTTTGCCCCGGTCAGCTCGGTCGGCGGCGGCGCCTCTTTAGGCAGCGGGCCTTCCATTGGCCTAAATCAAGCTTTGGTGGAGAGCGCCGTCGGCATCAATTCCGCAGATGCCTCTGCCAAGCTGCAAGAGCTGCTGTCGCGCAAGCTGTTTTGGGGGCAGGCCGATATTTTTTTAATCGGTGAAAAGCTGGCCAAATCGGGCATCAAAGACCCGCTCGACTTTTTAACGCGCCATCCGCATCCCCGGGAGAGGGCAAACGTGTACATAAGCGACGGACCTCCTGATGAAATTTTGGGCTGGAAACCCAACATTGAGCGCAACAGTGCAGAAGTGATGCGCGAAATGGCGCTCATTCAGACGGGATTCAACGTTACGCTTCTTGATACGATTGTCAGCTTTGCCGATCTATCGGAATCCGCGATTATCCCAACGATCCGCATGAAAAAAAGCGGAAACAAAGCAAGCCCTTATATATCAGGAGCTGCCGCTTTTAAAGACTTGAAGCTGGACCACCGCTACTCGGTCAAACAAAGCCGTGGACTGCTTTGGACGCGTAGAAAAATTAAGGAATCCACTTTGTCTACTGCCGTGGAAGGAAGCCCGGGGAAAGCGTCCATCGGCATTTTTCGAGCCCATACCAAATTAAAGCCCGAAATCCGTAACGGCAAATGGATGATGCATTTCTATATCGACGCTTCCGGCAATCTCATTGAAAACACCACTCTGCTCAACGCCTCGAAACCGGCAGCCTTAAGAAAAATGGAGGACGCATTCTCCTCCCTTCTTCAAGATAGGCTCGGCACATCGGTGCAGTTGGCGCAAAAAAACGGGACGGATGTGCTCGGATACGCCGAGCAATTTTACCGCCATTGCCCTCGCGAGTGGAAGAAGCTTAACGACGGCTGGGAGAAGCAGTTCGCGAAAGTGGAGACGATTTATCATATCGAAGTGCGGATAAGGAGAGTAGGAATGGTCGGGCAAAACCGTTCCATTATGAACAAAATTTCGCCGGAGTAAGAGGCGGCTTTTGAAGGAGGTGGGATCAAATGGCGTATGTCGTTGTAGCTTTGCTGGCGCTGGCCGCCTTTTTTCTGGACCGCCCCTTGCTAAAGGACAAAAGGCTCTCCATCGCTTACGGCATTTTTATGACCCTAGCGATCGGAGCCTCTTATGTAGTTATGTTCAATCGCGATTTGGTCGGCCTGCCGCAGCTTGTATCCAATATGATGGACCCGCTTGCCAAAGCATTTTATGACTTGAAGGAATAAAAAGGGAGGTGCCGATAACTCATGCTTGAGCGAGGTAAGCTGTCAGCTCTGCAGCTAGGCAGCATCATGTATTTAACGGTCATTGCCACATCGATGATGGGCGCCCCTTCGTTTGCGCATAATCAGGCGGGCAACGATATGTGGATGGCTCCCATTGTCGGCTCGCTTCCCGTCTTCGCGCTGATCGGCATTTTGCTCTCCTTGCACCGCCTTTATCCTGGAAAATCGCTAATCCAATATAGTCAGGACATTTTGGGAAAATGGCTCGGCAATGCGATAAACGTCGTTTTTCTGTTGACCTGCATGCTTCAAAGCTCCAATCAAGCCAGACAGTTCGGCGAGCTGATGAACCAGTTTTTTTTCAAAAAAACTCCGCTCGCCGTGGTCATATGCAGCCTAGTCATCGTTTGCGTTTTCGCCGCAAGGCTAGGAGCGGAAGTGATTGGCCGGGCGGCGCTGCTGTTTATGCCGTTTGTGCTGCTGATCGTTCTGATCTTTTTTATGCCGTTTTTTAAAGATGTCGACCCTGACCGCGTACTGCCTTTCTTCCATAATGGAGTCGCCCCTGTGGTGAGAGGATCATTTTATTTGCAAATATGGCTGCCTATGTATGTGTATATAAGCTACTTCCTTCCTTTTTTGAGCGACGAAAAAAATGCGGCCAAACGATGCTTGCAATCGTTGATTGCCACCGTTATTACTCTCACTTCCGTTTTGCTTTTTATTCTGTTTATTTTGGGGGAGGCTACTTCATCCTACGAGCTGCCTTTTATGGTGCTTGCCCGCTACTTGTCCATGTTCGATTTTCTAGAGCAGTTTGATGCCGTCATTATGGTGTTTTGGGTCATGAACGTCTTTATTCGCACTATCGTTACTCTCTACACTCTATCCATCGGATTTGCCCAGATGCTCCGTCTGTCGGATTACCGCCCCCTTGTATTTCCAGTCGGGCTCCTCGTAATCGCCGTCAGCTTCTGGGGGACGCCGAGCATTGCCGACCTCTTTGCCGCATCACCCCATATGTCATTTCTTTTTTTCGGCGCTTACGTTTTGATCCCGTTCCTGTTGTTCCTCGTTGCCAAAATACGCAATTGGGGGAAATCCGGCAGCAGCAAGAGCAAACAGCCGCAATCTCCCGCTGCGCAAGAAGGATGAACCTTTCGACTCCATCCCCCGCTTAGAAAAAAAGGCTGGGCTAACGTCGTATACAACGACGCTGGCCCAGCCTTTTGGATCCCACTAAAGTTTCATTCTACTCGTAAATAGGACGAACCGGATTCGTTTGCTCGCGGTTGCGGCCTACCGAGAAGATCGCAATCGGAATTCCCGTCAATTCGGAAACGCGGTTCAAATAGTTAAGCGTGTTCGTAGGCAAGTCTTCCAGCTTCTTCGCGCCGGAAATGTCCTCCGACCAGCCCGGGTGCTCTTCGTACACCGCTTCGCATTCCGACAGCATCTTCAGGCTTGCCGGGTAGTGGTGAATAATTTCGCCGCGGTATTTGTAGCCCGTGCAAATTTTCACTGTATCCAGTCCAGTCAACACATCCAAAGAGTTGAGAGACAGGCCTGTAATGCCGCTTACGCGACGAGCGTGGCGAACGACAACTGTGTCGAACCAGCCTACACGGCGAGGACGGCCGGTTACTGTACCGTACTCATGGCCTTTGTCGCGAATGATTTGGCCAATTTCGTTGTCCTGCTCCGTCGGGAACGGACCGTCGCCTACACGAGTGGTATACGCTTTAGCAACGCCGATGACCTGCTGAATTTTGGACGGGCCAACGCCCGAGCCGATGCACACGCCGCCAGCGGAAGGATTGGACGAGGTCACGAACGGATACGTCCCTTGGTCGATATCCAGCATTACGCCCTGAGCGCCTTCAAACAGCACCTTTTTCCCTTCGTCGATTGCATCGTTCAGCACGACCGATGTGTCCGTTACGTACGGACGAAGCACTTCGGCATAACCCAAGTAGTCTTCAATAATTTTATCCGTATCAAGCGGCTCGCCGCCATAAACTTGCTGGATCAAGTTGTTTTTCTCCACCATGACGCTGCGAACGCGAGCTTCGAACTCTGCTGCGTCCATCAAATCGGAGATGCGGATGCCGTTGCGGGCAGCCTTGTCCATGTAACAAGGGCCGATCCCTTTGCGCGTCGTACCGATCTTGTTGTCGCCCTTGCGGTCTTCCTCAAGAGCGTCCAGCACCAAATGGTACGGCATGATGACATGAGCGCGATCGCTAATTTTCAAGTTGGACGTGGAAAACTCATTTTCGTGAATATAGTTAATTTCGTCGATCAGCGCCTCCGGATTAATGACCATTCCGTTGCCGATGACGCAAGTTTTATCATGGTTAAAGATGCCCGAAGGAATCATTGTAAGTTTATATTTCTTGTTGTCAATGAGAATGGTGTGACCGGCGTTGTTTCCTCCTTGGTAACGAGCGACAACGTCTGCACCCTCCGCCAGGAAGTCTGTAATTTTGCCTTTCCCTTCGTCTCCCCATTGCGTTCCGACAACAACTACCGTAGACATAAACATACCCCCGTCCGATGTTTGAGAACATCGAAAATTACCGTCCCGGCGCATCGCCATGGAATAATGCCAAAGCGGCTATGGCCTTAAGACAGCAATATCAGTGTAGCAGTCCCACAAACAGAAGTCAAACGAAAAACGAACAATTGCATGGAGGTCCATACAATTGTTCGGATATTACGAAGCTTGTGACGGATCTTGATGCGTTCTGTCCAAGCTGACGAATTTATTGTAATTTTTCAGAAAAACGAGCTCGACCGTTCCGACCGGGCCGTTACGCTGTTTGGCGATAATGATCTCGATGATATTCTTTTTCTCCGATTCTTTATCGTAGTAGTCATCCCGGTACAGGAAAGAAACGATATCGGCATCTTGCTCGATGGAACCGGATTCCCTAAGGTCGGACATCATCGGCCGTTTGTCCTGCCGCTGCTCGACGCCCCGGCTAAGCTGAGACAAAGCGATTACGGGAACTTCCAGTTCCCTTGCTATCTGCTTCAATGTACGTGAAATTTCCGATACTTCCTGCTGACGGTTTTCGCCCGCCTTGCCCCGTCCTTGAATGAGCTGCAAATAATCGATCAAAATCATTCCAAGTCCGCGCTCTTTTTTAAGGCGGCGGCATTTGGCACGAATATCGGCTACCGTAATGCCCGGCGTATCGTCAATAAATATTTGCGCTTCGGAAAGCGCGCCGATCGCCATCGTCAGCTTTTCCCAGTCGTCGCCCTCCAGATTGCCCGTCCGCATTCGGGTCGCGTCGACGTTCGCCTCCGCACAAATCATACGCTGAACAAGCTGAGCCGCCGACATCTCTAGTGAAAAGATCGCTACAGTCTCTTTCGCCCGCACGCCTACGTTTTGAGCGATATTAAGAGCGAAGGCCGTCTTGCCCACGGATGGACGCGCCGCCACGATAATCAAATCGCTTCGCTGGAAGCCCGCCGTCATTTTGTCGAGGTCGACAAAGCCGGAAGGAATGCCCGTTGTGCCGCCCTTGTTGGAATACAGAAATTCGACCTTTTCGAATACTTCCATCAATACATCCCGGATCGAAATAAATCCGCTGCTGGAACGGCGGTTGGAAATTTCGAGAATCTTTTTCTCCGCATCGCTTAAAAGCACGCCAACGTCTTCCGCATTAGCATACCCGTCTGTCACGATATTAGTAGCCGTTCGAATCAGACGGCGAAGCATCGACTTCTCTTCTACAATTTGGGCGTAATAATCGACGTTTGCCGCTGTCGGAACCGCATTCGCCAAACCGGCTAAATAGCTGACTCCGCCCGCTTCCTCCAGCAGCCCTCCGTTTTGAAGATGCGCCGTAAGCGTGACGAGATCGACCGGTTGATTGTTCTCGCCCAGCTCAATCATGGCTTCAAATATAATTCTGTGGTCGCTTTTGTAGAAATCTTCGCTTCTGACCCGCTCCATTGCAGTAATGAGAGCTTCCGGCTGCAGCAAAATCGCTCCGATTACCGCTTGTTCCGCCTCTACATTTTGCGGGGGAACCCGGTCAAACGTCAGTTCGTTGCTCATCATGCGCTTCTCCCTTCTTAATAGCCTCTATTTATCCTCTTATAGACCGCAAAAAGGGACCATTCCTCCCCTGTCTAATCCGGAACGATCCCTCTTTGGACGCCATCTATCTTATTCTTCCGTTGTTTGAACGTTCAGCTTCGCCTTTACTTCCGGATGAAGCTTTACTGGAACCTGGGTAACGCCAAGCGTACGGATCGCATCTTCCAGCTCGATTTTGCGCTTGTCGATTTTAATGCCTTTTTCGGCTAGCGCATCGGCGATTTGCTTGCTTGTCACGGCCCCGAACAGGCGGCCTCCTTCACCGGCCTTTGCCTTCACGACAACCGTCATTTCCTCCAGCCTTTTGCCAAGCGCCTGCGCGTCTTCCTTCTCCTTCGCCTTGCGCTTCTCTTCCGATGCCGTTTGCAACTCAAGCGTCTTCAGGTTGCCGTCAGAAGCCAGCTTCGCCAGCCCTTTTGGCAGCAGGAAGTTGCGTACATAGCCTTCGGACAGCTCTTTAACCTGCCCTTTTTTGCCTTGACCCTTTACATCTTGCAAAAAGATTACTTTCATTCAAATAACCCCTCTTCCGATTCAATTTGTTTGAGCACTGCCTTGAGCTTCGCGGCTACTTCCTCGACCGTGCCTTCGAGCTGCGCCGCAGCATTCGTTAAATGGCCTCCGCCGCCCATTCGTTCCATGACGACTTGCACGTTCATGCTTCCAAGCGATCTGGCGCTGACGCCAATGAGGCCGTCCGGCCTCTCCCCTATGACGAACGATGCCAAAATATCCGTCATACTCAGCAGCGTATCTGCGGATTGAGCGATGAGCAGCTGCGGATTTTTTCTTCCGCTCTCTACGACCGCGATCGCTATATGATCGTGCAATACTTGCGCATGTTTAATAATTTCCGCTTTGCTCACGTACTCCTCAAGATCCTCTTGAAGCATACGCTGGATCATCATGGTGTCCGCGCCGTTCCTTCTAAGGAAGGAGGCGGCTTCGAACGTTCTCGCGCCCGTGCGGAGCGAGAAGCTCTTTGTATCGACTGTAATGCCCGCGAGCAAAGTAGTCGCCTCACGGACATCCAGCGATACCCGGTCATGAATATATTGCAGCAGTTCCGTCACCAGTTCGCAAGTCGATGAGGCATACGGCTCCAAATAAACCAAAATAGCGCTTGATATAAACTCTTCGCCGCGCCGATGATGATCGATCACAACGATCCGATCGGTCTGCGTCAGCAGCTTCGGCTCCTTCACCAAAGAAGCCTTATGCGTATCGACTACAACGGCAAGCGACTGCGGGTTCATGAGACCGGAAGCTTGTTCAGGCGATACAAACCGCTTGGAAAGCTTTTCGTCCTCGCGGATAAGCTCCATCATTTTTTCAATAGATGGGTTAATGCCCTCTAATACGATATAAGCTTCTTTGCCAAACATTTGAGCCGCCTTCAACACGCCAATCGCCGCGCCTACCGCATCCATATCGGGCAGCTTATGGCCCATAATGACGACGTTGTGGCTTTCTTTAATCAGATCGCGCAGCGCATGAGCGACGACGCGGGCTCTAACTCTCGTCCTTTTCTCCACCGCGTTTGACTTGCCGCCATAAAAGGACTGCCTAGCTCCCACTTTGACCGCGGCTTGGTCACCGCCTCGTCCAAGTGCGATATCAAGGCTCATATGCGCCCACTGGCCCAGCTCGACGATATGCTCCGCTCCGGCGGAGAAGCCGATGCTGAGCGTAACGGGAATCTTTTGCTCGCCCGTCATCTCCCGCACCTCATCCAAGATGACAAATCGGGAATGCTCCAGCTGGCGCAGCGTCTTCTGATCGGTAATAAGTAAAAACCGGTCGGAAGTAAGCCGTTTTAAATAAATTTTGTACTTTTGCGCCCATTCCGTAATTTCCGCCGTCACCTTGGAGAGCAGCGAGCTTCGTTGATGATCGTCAAGCCCTTGCGTCACTTCTTCCAAGTTATCGATCATCACGACGCCAAGAGACAGCTTCTCGTCTTCGTATTTACGGCCGAGCTGCCATAGTTCGGTAATATTTTTGACGTACAAAATTTTCTCTTTCGGTCTGAAAATAAGCTGGAACATTTGGCTGCCTACAACAGCTTCAACCGTTCCCTCGCGATCTTTGGCATGCTGAAGCGTAGGAAACAGCTCCGTTAGCGGCATGCCAATGGTCGATTCACGCTCCATTATTTTAGAAATGTAAGGGTTATGCCATTCCACCACGCGGTCTTCATTATATAAAATAATTCCGAACGGCAGCTCGCTAATGACGTCGTTGCCGCCTTTTTTGACCCGGTAGGAAAGCGTGGCGAGATAGGCTTTCAAATCTTTGCGGAATGCCCGCTCCGCGAAGTAGCTATAAACCGCCAGCCCTGCGGTAAGCGCGAAGCCCGCAAGGCCAAGCAGCCACTGAAACCATGCCAGAGCGGACGACATGACGAGCATAACCGCAATTGCGGCGATATGGTGCATTCCGTGCCATCTGGTTATTAGAAACTTTGGCATTTCCCAATCGCTCCCGCCTGCTATTTTGGTTTAGTAAACGACTTCCGGATCGGAAAAGCGGTATCCAGCACGCCGATTAAGCTGAGTGGCGGAATAAGCAGCACAGGAATAGCGATGAGGATGGGAACTGCCTTGCTCCAATTCCGTTCATGCGCGATAAAGAAGAAAAATCCGATCGCTTGAACCGCAAATACGTAACCGAGCAGCGGAACCAAGTTCAGCAGCGCCACGGCTAGAAACGAGTCGTCTCCTTTTTGCATAAACATATTAATGACATAGGCGATCAAATAATAAATGACCAGCACGCGCGGCAAACGCCAATCCTTCGCTTTCATGAAAGCCGGGACGTCCAGCGATCCGCTCCGCATCACCATTCTCCGGGCAACATAATGGGAAAAAATCGCATACGTCACGGAAATAAGAATAAACGTAAGCGGGATCATGTGAATGATGCTTGTAATAAGCGTCTCCGTCATTTCTGTTGTCCAGCCCGCCGCTTCTAGCGTGGCAGTCGGCATCGTTTCAAAAGTGGATCGGACCGTATCGCTCATTGCGTTTAGCAGCGACAAGTCTAAAATAAGCTCAAACACCAACAGCTCCAACATTAGCTGTGCCAATAAAACAAGTGAAACCGTTCGTATCACTTTAGCCGCTGATGCGCCTTTTCGGTATAGATGTCCCATCACAATCGATGGAACGAGGAAAAACAAGCCGATCAAGAGCACCTCAGGCATAATGATCCCCACGACAATCCATACCGGAAGCAGATGCAGCAAAAACGCTCCCCTGCTTAGCGTCGTATACAAGACCACATACGGAATCATCATAAGCAAAAGCGCGGCCAAATTCAGTCCCGGCACTGCAAGCAGCAGCAGCGTAAGAAACGCGGCACCGCTCCATAATACGGGTTTAAACCCAGTTTTCAATCCGTTCACCTCTTACGCCAGTTCTAAATCCTAATTGGACATTCAACACTCATTATAGCACAAAAGAAGAACGGCGCACGTATATCCGCCAGCCCATATTGTGGTCAAGCATAAAAGGAAGAGGCCTCCCCCCGAATGCTCAGATTCGTTGGGATAGCCCCTTTTGGCAATAATCGATAATTTCGCTTCTGCGTACAATGCCTATAAAATGATTGCGGTCATCTATGACAGGCACAAAGTTCTGCACCTTGGCGAGCGAGATCAGATCATCCATGTTCGCATCGATATTGACCGTTTTGTTGTTCAGGCGAAGTGGAATCTCTCCAAGCTTCACTTTATTTGCCGTCTCGAAGGTCAGATCGGGACGATTCTTCATAAACCATAACAAATCGCCTTCCGTTACCGTTCCTTTATAGCCGCCATCCTCGCCAATGATCGGCACCGCCGTATAGCGGTGAAATTCCATCCGCTCCAGCGCTTGTCTAAGCGTAGCGTCTTGCGGAAGACAGACTACTTCTTGCTTGGGAAGCAAGAAAAAAGCAATGTTCATCTACCTTTTCACTCCGTTTCGTTCGCCGATACCGAACTAGACAACGAGCTAACCTCTTTCTTCTGTTGCTCCGCGTATTTCGGCGGGAGGATCAGATTCGCCGCAGTCGTATCGGGATTCAACCAATTCTTGATCATCGTCTGGACCTGCCTCAGGTCCTCTTCATCCGCGAAATAATACCAGGCGCCGCCCGCCTTCAGGCGATGGCCTTGACCGAGTAAAGTATGGCTGTACATGTTGCGATTTTTCGACGTGAACAAATTTTGTCCCAAATCGATCAGCTGGCCCGGCTGGATGTCGGTACTGAAATTATCGCCCATAATATTGATGAGCTCAGGAATTTTAGCCCACTGCTTCATTCCTGTCGCCTTATCTATCATAGCAGAAAGGAACTGCTGATGTCGCTCCGTCCGGCTCATATCTCCGCCCGCATCCTCACGGTAACGGACAAAGTTGAGCGCATCGATGCCGTTATAGAGAGGCTGACCGCCTTTAATGATGAAATAGTCGTGGTTATAGCCTTTGTTTACAATATCCTCTTTAATCGGCAGCGATATTCCGCCCATGGCGTCGATTACGCTTTTGAACCCTTCAAAGTTAATGGATGCATAATGGTCAACCGGCGCATCGAACAGCTTTTCGATCGTATCCATCGTCATCCCTGCTCCGCCAAATGCATAGGAATGGTTGATCTTATCCTTCCGATCTTTGCCGACAATATCCACATACAAGTCGCGAGGAATCGACAGGAGCAAAATATTTCCGTCGCTAGGCCGCACAATCGAATAAATTAATGTATCGGATCGGCCAATTTCATTTTTCCTCTGATCCACCCCAAGCAGCAGCAATGAAAAAGGCTCTCCCTTTTTCTTATCCCAACCTACCGGCTTCGGCTCGCGGCCGTCTATCGGCTTATACGTCTTCTCCATCTGCTTTTCGACTCCGCCTTGCAGAAACCAGTCGAATCCCATCATCGCCAGCGCGCTTCGGTTAAAGTAAACTGCTGTCAGAACGAGCAGAACAGCCGCGCTAATCATGGTCGCGCGCTTATATTTTTTCATCCTCTTTTTCTCTCCAATCGCATTGTCTATCTCTCGTTATTTTGGTTTTACACCTATTCTAGACGAAAGAAACAGCCCCCGGGTTACAAACCGGTGACAAAGGATTGATTCCATTACTGGCAATTTATCGAAAAAAGTAGGTCTAATGCCGCTTCATGACGCATATAATCATCGAATATAATCATGGAACATGAGGTCGGCGGGCTAATCCGACAAGTGGAGCGATCAAGAACGAAATGTGTCGTCGCTTGGACAAGTATATTTAGTTAATCAGCTGGCTTGTCACTATTCAGACTATGAGAGGAAGTGCTTTTCATCATGCAACCGGTACAGGTTAATCCGGACCCTTCTTCAACCGGGCTTGACCCGAAAATCGCGGGACTGCTTTGTTATCTGCTGGGCTTTATTTCTGGATTTGTATTTTTGGCGTTAGAAAAGCAAAGCCGCTTCGTCAAGTTTCACGCTTTGCAATCCATTGCCGTGTTTGTAGCTATAGTCGCCATTAATTTGGTCTTCGGCTTCATTCCCATTATTGGGACGATTATTTCCATCTTGTTGACGCCGCTTACGTTCATTTTATGGATCGCTCTGATGCTGCTGGCTTTGCAAGGGAAAACATTCAAAATCCCCTTCGTGGGAGATTGGGCGGAAAGACAGGCGGGAAAGTTTTAATTTGAAGAATCGTTCCCCACTCTGCAAAGGTTATCAAAAAAGCGGACAAGTAGGCCATTTCGACTATTTGCCCGCTTTTTTTGATTCTTTCGCTAGATTCGGGAGACTGCCGTCAGCTACAGCCCCTTCTTGCCCGACAGCTCTCTTTCCTGCTTCAGCGCCTTTTTTAAGTCGTCCTGCACGCTCCCCTTCCAAAGCGACACGCCGGATCGATAAGCCGCACGGCCATTCAAATGTCCGGCCACAGGCCCTGTCATAAACACAAACACTATGCCAAGCAGCAGCTTAATGCTGATATGATCCTTAAAGATCCAAAAGTAAAAAAATCCGCCTAACAAAATAAAGAGGACACCGAGCGTTGCGCTTTTGGTCGCCGCATGGGATCGCAAATAAACATCCGGCAGCCGGATTAGCCCGAAGGCGCTCAGCACGCAAATAGCCGCTCCAAGCAATACGATTCCCCCAACTACTAGTTCAAAGATCAGTTCGATCGTCTCCGCTCTCAAGCACAACCCCCCTCTCGATATATCTCGCAAACGCCGTCGTTCCGATAAACGTCAAAATTCCGATCAGCAAAATAATATCGAAATAAGCTGTCGTGCCAAGCAGCATCCCGATGACCGCAATTATCGCCAGCAGCATAATGCCGATGGTGTCCAGCGCTGCAATGCGGTCCGAAATCGACGGACCTCTAAGCAGCCGATACATACAGCCGATAATCGATAGCGACAATAAGACAAGAGCCGTCAGCAGCATACCTTCCAAAACGCCCTCCATCATGCTCTTGTCACCTCCATAATCGCTCTCTCGAATGAGCTTTTAATTTGGTCGGCCAGCTGCTCGGCATCCTCGATGTCCATCGCATGAATGTAGAGCGTCTCCCCGTCGCCCGACACATCCAACGTCAAAGTTCCAGGAGTGAGACAAATGAGAAGCGACAAAAGCGTAATTTCCGCGTCCGTCTTCAAATCTGTTTTCATCTCTACAATGCCGGGACGAATCGTCAACCTTGGTTTCACGATTTGCACCATGACGGCGTAGCTGGAGAGCAGCAGCTCTTTATTAAACAGTACAAAAAGCTTCACAACCGCCCATGCCCGTCTAAACCACTTCATCGCTCCCACCCTTTCAACACCGCATCCACATAAATGGATGGGCGAACCAAGGTTTCTCCCGCATCCGTTACCAAAGCGTACACCCACTCCGCTCCAAGTCCGATTCCAATGACGAGCACCAGCAATCCGGCTCCCGGAGCAAGTGCAAGCAGGGACAGCTTACCTTTGTTTTCCTTAGATACACTTTTCTTAATCGCAAATTCCTTAGCTGCGCTCTCCTTAATTGCTCCTGCCTCATCTGTATCCATTCCCTCAGCCGCCGTCTTTTTCAAAAAGACCGCTGAACGCTCCGAGCCCCAAAACGCAGCCATAAACAAACGGAACAAGGAATACAATACGACGAAGCTGGAAGCGACCGAAATCGCTGCAAGCGCATATTGCTCCGCCTCGAATCCGCCTCGAATGATCAGCAGTTTGCCGGCAAAGCCGCTGAACGGCGGTATGCCCGCAACCGACAAAGCCGTTACAAAAAACATCCATCCGAGGACGGGATGTTTTTTGATCAGCCCGCCCATTTCCGAAAGCTTGCTCGTCCCGGCCGCCGCTATGATCATGCCGCCAAGAATAAACAGCAGCGCTTTGGCAATCATGTCATGCAGCAAATAAAAGACGGCGCCGTCAAGCGAATCTTTATTAAATGCAGCCAGACCAAACGCAATAAACCCTACGCTAATAATGACGTTGTAGTTTAGAATACGCGGGATATCCTTGTAGGCGAGCGCTCCAATCGCCCCCAGCACCATAGTTGCCCCGGCCATCCAGCCGATCCAGCTATGCGTAACCGACGGATCGTTGTAAAAGATCAGCGTAAACGTACGCAATAGCGCGTACAAGCCGACTTTGGTAAGCAGCGCCGCAAAAATTGCTCTAATAGCAGCCGGAGGCGCTCCATAAGAGCCGGGCAGCCAAAAGAATAAGAACAAGCCTGCTTTTAGAGCAAATACAATCATAAACAGGAGCGCAATAACGTTTAGAATGCCGCCTTGTCCCGCATCCGCCACTCTAGCGGACAAATCCGCCATATTAAGCGCACCGGTCACTCCGTACAAATAAGCGACAGCCGCCACAAACAGCGCGGAAGAAATAATGTTGATCAGCATATATTTGATCGATTCCCTCAGCTGCGGCTTCGTTCCGCCAAGCACGATAAGCGCATAAGAGGAAATAAGCATCACTTCAAAGCATACGAACAAGTTGAAAATATCACCCGTCAGAAACGAGCCCAATACGCCCACCAGCAAAAATTGAAACAGCGGATAATAGTAATGGCGTTCCCGCTCCCCGCCAATGGTGCGGAATGAATACACCAAGCAAAAAACTCCGATGATGGCCGTAGCTAATACAAGCAATGCCGCCAACATATCCGCTACAAAAATAATGCCGTAAGGAGGTGCCCATCCGCTCATATAGAGAGTTTGAATGCCTTCCGTCTTCACCTGTACCAAAATGCAGCAAGCTGCAGCCACATTGAGCAGTCCGCTGACGAGGCTGATCCAGCGCTGCGCCTTTACCCGCTCTTTCAAAAAGACTAGCAGCACAGCCGTACAAAGCGGAATAAGCAAGGGCACTACGAGTAAATTATTCATTTTCGTCCCCCCTTAGCTGTTCCATATCGTCTGTGCCGAGCTTCTGATAAGCCTTATAGGCCAAAACGAAAAAAAACGAAGTGACGCCAAAGCTGATGACAATCGACGTCAAAATAAGCGCCTGAGGCAAAGGATCGACGTAAGACTCCGCCTTCTCCCCGAGCAGCGGGGCCGCTCCCGTCTTAAGTCGCGACATGGTGAGCAGCAGCAAATGGACCCCATGCGTCAAAAAGGACGTGCCTAAAATGATACGAAGCAAGCTTTTCGATAGAATCAAGTAGACTCCCACCGTAAATAAAACCCCAATCGCCAAGGACATATACAGCTCCATCTATTGATCCCTCCCGATTGTCAAAATAATCGTCATCGTCACGCCGATAACCGTTAAATAAACGCCTAGATCAAACAAAGTCGCCGTCGCCAGCTCCAACTCGCCGATGAGCGGAATATCAAAATAGTCAAACGCATGGCTCAGAAACGGGGCGTCGAATACAAAGGAACCCATCCCCGTCAGAAGCGCGACCATAATGCCGATCGCCGTCAATTTCCTAAAGTTGACGGGAACCCAACGCTGAACCGACTCCATGCCGAACGACATGGCCATCAACAACAAAGCCGAAGAAGCCATCAATGCGCCGATAAATCCGCCGCCCGGATTGTGGTGTCCCATATAGAACAAATACAGCGAGAAGCAAAGGATAAGCACGATAGCGATTTTGGCAACCGTTCTTAAAATAACGTCGTTGCTTTTTGGAGCATGCACATCGTGATGGAACTCGAACTCTCGGGGCTTGAGTACTCGCTCTTCCCCGTCCAGCCTCAGCTTGATCAAAGCGTAAATTCCATAAGAAGCAACGCCAAGCACCACAATTTCCAGCAGCGTATCGAATCCGCGGAAGTCTACCAAAATGACGTTGACGACATTTTTTCCCCCGGCCAGCTTATAGCTATTTTCCAGGAAATAATTCGAGATGGACTCAAAGGATCGGTCGCCGCTCGCGCTGAGGGCAATAAGCGTCATCACGGCGCCTACGCCAACTGCAATAATAAAATTCCCTAGCTTGAAGCGCAGGGCGACCATTTCTTTTTTCAGCTTTGGCAAATGGTAGAAGCATAGCAAAAACAGCGCAACAGATACCGTTTCTACAATCATTTGCGTAAGCGCGAGGTCCGGCGCCCGGAAAATAACAAAAAACAGCGTCACCATATAGCCGGATACCCCGGTCAAAATAATCGCCATCAGCCGGGACGTCGCAAACGGAACGGCAATCGCAGACAGCACTAGAGCCGCGATAATAACCGCTTCGTAAAAGGAAGTCGCGGCATATCCCGTCGTATCCAGCTTCCACGCGCCTTCCCGGAACAAGGTCCAGCCTAGCGACAAGATGAGAAACACAAAAATATAGATCAAATAGTGACGGAGCGACCCCGTCATATAACGGTTCGTTATGCCTTTGGAGCCGCGGTCAAGCAGCCGCAGGCCGCCGTCATAGCCGCCATTCAAAGAAATCCCCTTGAATAAAGGCGCATGAAGCATCGTCCACTTGCGATGCAGCATAAAGAGCGCGGAGCCCATCGCAACGACGCCCATCGTCATAAATAGCTCCGTCGTCCATCCGTGCCACAAGTCGATCGACACTTTAAAGGTTTCTCCCGGCGCAAGCAGATGAGGATGAACGGCCGCCATTGCCGGCTCGATAATGGTATACGACAGCAGATTCGGAAATAACCCGAATACGAGAACAAGCGCGGCAAGCGCTACTGGAGGAAGCAGCAGGCCGAGAGGCGCTTCATGCGGCTTCTTGTCCAGCTTCTCAAACTGGGCTCTGCCTCCGAATGTGCGGAACACGAGCAGCATGCTGTATACAAAAGTAAAGATACTCGCGATCCAAGCCATGATCGGGAACAGCGCCCCCCATGTATCCATGCTGAGCAACTGCATCTCTCGAATGTTCAATACTGCGGTAAAAAACATTTCTTTGCTCAAAAACCCGCCAAACGGGGGAATGCCCGCCATTGAGAAGGAGCCAATGACCGCAATCGTAAACGTAATCGGCATAACCGCCATTAGTCCGCCAAGCTTGCGAATATCGCGAGTGCCCGTCTCATGGTCGACAATGCCGACAACCATAAACAATGCGCCTTTAAACACAGCGTGATTAATTAAATGGAAAACAGCCGCCATCGTCGCTTTCGTGTAAAAAACCGCCTGATCCATGCCGGAATACAAAGCCGCCGCAGAACCGAGGCCGAATAAGCTCATAATCAATCCGAGCTGGCTAATCGTTGAAAACGCAAGCAGCGCCTTCAAATCGGTTTGCTTCAATGCACGGAAAGCTCCATAAATAAGCGTGACAATTCCGGCGCCGGATACGAGCCACAGCCATAAGCCTTCGCCTGCAAACACAGGACTTAAACGGGCAACCAAATAAATGCCTGCCTTGACCATCGTGGCGGAATGCAAATAGGCGCTAACCGGCGTCGGCGCTTCCATCGCGTCCGGAAGCCAAATATGAAACGGGAATTGGGCCGATTTTGTAAAAGCCCCCAGCAAAATAAGCAGCATCGCAGGAATAAACAAAGCATGCTCTGTTAGCGCAGACGCGGAAATCCCGCCAATAATTTCTCTAATGCTGAACGTTCCTGTCATCACATACAGAAGAATAAAACCGGCGAACATGGCGAGACCGCCAAAAACGGTGATGACCATCGATTTTAAGGCGCCATAACGTGATTTCTCCCGCTCATGCCAAAAGGCGATCAGCAAAAAGGAGCTAATGCTCGTCATTTCCCAAAAGCCGTACAGAACCATCAAGTTGTCGGACAGGACAAGCCCTAACATGGCCCCCATAAACAACATCAAATACGTGTAGAAATGAGCCAGCTTTTCCTTGCTGCGATCCAAATAAAAGATGGAGTACAGCATTACAAGCGACCCGATCCCTGTAATAAGCAAGGAGAACAGTAAAGAAAGTCCGTCCCCATATACCGTAAAGTCAACGCCTAGCGACGGTATCCACGCGATTGAAGCGCGGATCGCTTCTCCTTCTCCGATTTCGGGAATGAGACTAAGCATCGCCGCAAAAAGGACAATCGGAGCAGGCAGCGCCAGCCACCCGGTATGCACCCGCGGCATTAGCCTTTGCAAAAGCGGTATAGCAATCGCAAATAAAAAAGGAATCAAAATAACAACATGAAGTAGAGACAACTGTGCAACCTCCTAAAGGGATTCCGTCATTCAAATCCAGTATTTCCTAAATAGCGGGCAAACAAGCGCGAGATAGCGCAATCCCAGCCGCCCTACTCCCCCGCAACCCCAAAAAAACGCAAAAAGAGCCCGCTGTTGGCAGGCTCCTCCATTAAAAACGAATATGCAATTATGTGCAAAATCAAACTTATTATATCTTTGAAAAGAGCCTTTTGTCAATGTAATCGTTTGCATAGCGAATGAAATAGCGCTTATGAGGGGATACCTTTTTAACAAAGGAGTGAGTCTCTCATGTTAGCTCTTCGCGTCAAAATCGCCTTCTGCGCTGCTGTTTTCCTGCTCATCGTTGGATTTGGAGCGGCTTTTTATCGGCAAATGGACCACGAGCGTCCCCCAATGCCGAGCCTATCCCCTGGGGGTGGCTATCGCTTGTTTCAATTAAAAGATTACGCAGGCTTTAATCAAAAAAAAGCCCCATATATCCCTTATATGCCTAGGGAATATGTCAAAATTGTTCAGGAGAAGAAGAACCCCATCAAATAGGCTGTTTTATTGCTATTAACCTTTGACAAACGGGATGCCGTCTCCTATCATTTTACACAGTAGCTATATGGCACAATTCGTCTATTCATCCCTAACATGTCAGGATGTGACTCTATGAAAAAACAATTTATGGTGATTGGACTAGGACGTTTCGGCTCCAGTCTAACCAAAACACTGATCGGAAACGGTCATGAGGTACTCGCCATCGATAAAAACGAACAGCTTGTGCAAGAAATGGCTTCAATCGCCACACACGCTATTCAAGCCGATTGCACGGACGAGTCTGTGCTTCGCGAGCTAGGAGCGCGCAATTTCTCTCATGCGATCGTCGCCATCGGCGATGATTTGCAAGCCAGCATTTTGACGACGCTGCTGCTGAAGGAGCTAAAGGTTCCCAAAGTAACGGCAAAAGCGCGCAACGAAATGCACGGCAAGGTGCTGGGCAAAATAGGCGCAGACTATGTCATTTACCCAGAGAGAGATATGGGCGTCCGGCTCGGCAACCAGCTTAGCTCCGACAACCTGATTGATTATATCGAGCTGTCGCCGGATTACAATTTGGCGGAAATTTTGGCGCCGCCGGCGATGAACGGCAAATCGTTGAAGGATCTCAATATTCGGGCTAAATACGGCTGTACGATTATGGCTATCAAAACAGGCGACAGCATCAACGTTTCGCCGAAAGCGGAGGACGCCATCCATACCGGGGACATTCTTCTTATTATAGGAAGCAATGAAGACATCCGGGACTTGGAGAATGATTATGAACGCCCTTAAACCTATCAGACGGAACGACTTATCCTGGCCGGAGAGAATTGTCACCCGGCTGAAAAACAAAACCAGCCCGCCTCAGCTCATTACAGCCGTCTTTTTTATGCTCGCTTGGATTGGCGCAATCTTACTGAATATGCCCTTCTCTTCCAGCACAGGGGAGCCGATCGGCCTTTTGAACGCGTTGTTCACTTCCGTATCGGCCGTCTGTGTAAACGGGCTCGTCGTACTCGATACCGGAACGGCTTTTTCGACTACGGGACAAGTCATCATTATGATTTTGATCCAAATTGGCGGTATCGGATTTATGACCTTGGGGGTTATGGTCGCCATATTGCTCGGCAAAAAAATCGGGCTCAAGCAGCGGCTGATCATCCAGCAGACGACGCAGTCCACTTCGGCGCAAGGGCTTGTACGACTCTCTTTGTACATGGTGCTGATCGTCTTTATTTTCGAATCGTTGGCCACTATTATTTTAACGCTGCGCTGGTCGGATGAAATGGGGTTTGGTACGGCGGCTTATTATGCGCTATTTCACTCCATCTCGGCCTTCAACAACGCGGGATTTGCCTTATGGTCAGACGGGCTAAGCTCCCATGTAGGCGATCCCATCGTGAACTTTACGATTATTCTTTTGTTCGTGGTTGGCGGACTCGGCTATATCGTAGTGGTGGATATTTTTAAAAAGCGGTCCTGGAGGAAGCTGTCGCTCCATTCCAAAATCGTTTTGCTCGCCACTTCCGTTTTGACGATAACGGGATTCCTTTTGCTTTTCTTTTTGGAAAGCTGGAACAGCGCTACCTTTGGACAGCTAACATTGAGCGAACAGGTCCATGCCGCTATTTTTCAAAGCATGTCTCCAAGGAGCGCAGGGTTCAACACTATTAATATTGGCGATATGCTGGCCGTTTCCCAGTTTATTCTGATCATTCTCATGTTCATCGGGGCGGCATCCGGCGGTACCGGCGGCGGGGTCAAAACGAACACGATCGTCGTGCTCATTCTCGCGACCATCAACACCTTCCGCGGGGGCGGCCAAATTCACGTATTCCAACGTAAAATATCGCAAGATACCGTTATGCGGGCGCTCGCAGTCGTCATCAGCTCGCTAATATGCGTCCTTACGGTCACGATTTTGCTCACCATTACGGAGAACATGCTGGAGGATCACTTTTTGGAGGTGCTGTTCGAGGCTACCTCAGCTTTTAGCACTACGGGGCTTTCCATGGGGCTGACCGCCGACCTCTCCACCGCCGGCAAAATTATTATCACCATTACCATGTTCATTGGCCGTCTGGGGCCGCTGACGCTTGCTTACGCGTTATCCCAAACAAAAAAGACATCCAAAATCGGATATCCGGAAGATCATATTCTTATTGGATAATGAGGAAACCCTTGCCCAGCTTATACAGCTTGCAAGGGTTTTTACTTTGGGGTGACACCACGAGACAGATACGGGATCATTCTCTAACTCATTTGACCAGGTATCAAGAAACCCTTGTATTTCCCGAATCCAAGCATCGGAAAGTTTCTTCACTTGCTCTAGCGTATTATAGTGCTCGAAAGGAACAGGAATATCCGGTTTGCCCTGTATTCCGCGAATCCAGCTATATTCAACGTCAGCTATATGAAAAAAAGTATAATGAATGTTTCCCGCTCTGCCAGTCCGCTTACGCAGCAATTGTTCTGCAGGCATTTGTTTGCACAACTCGAACCATTCATTTCTTACCATCCAGTTATATTGAAATAGCTTAATCAATTCAACACCCCTTATTGCCTTCACTCTGTCCACTATTCAAACCGATGTCAGCCTGCCAAATTTCCATACGTTAAATTCCCATATTAGTTATAGAACATACGTTCTAATTTCTGCAAATAAAACTTGCCCTTCCTATTAAAATGCATAAAAAAGAGCCTCCAATAGGAGGCTCTTCGTTATTGCCCTATACAGACTATTCAGTCGTGTAAGGAAGCAATGCGATTTGACGGGAACGTTTAATTGCAATTGTCAGCAAGCGTTGGTATTTCGCGCTTGTGCCAGTTACACGACGTGGCAAAATTTTGCCGCGCTCGCTAATAAACTTCTTCAGCAAATCAGTGTCTTTATAGTCAATGTTCGAAATTTTGTTTACAGTGAAGAAACAAACTTTACGACGTTTGTTACGTCCGCCTTTGCGGCCGCCGAATTTGCGTTCTGGACGCTCATCGCCGCCTTCTCTTTGCTTAAAGCTCATCGGGATCCATCCTTTCGTCAATAATTAAAATGGTAAATCATCTTCCGAAATGTCAATTGGGCGTCCGTCATCCTTGAAAGGATCGTTATTGTCGTTCCGAGATTGGTTCGAACGATTGCCGCCGTTCCCGCCGCTGTAGGAGTTTCCTCCACCGCCGCTATAACCGCCTGCATTTCCGCCTCCGCTGCTAAATCCTCCGCTATTGTCCTCACGCGGCGCTCCGCCTTCGCGGCTCGACTCCAGGAACCGGACGTTGTCTGCAATAACTTCCGTTACATACACACGCTTGCCCTCGTTGTTCTCGTAGTTGCGCACTTGAATGCGGCCTTCAACCGCCGTTAAGCGGCCTTTGCGTAAGTAATTGGCACAAGTTTCAGCTAGCTGGCGCCAAGTCACGACCGGAATAAAATCCGCCTCGCGCTCGCGTCCTTCACCGCCGCTAAATGGACGGTCAACGGCCAATGTGAATTGCGTTACCGCAACTCCGGCTGGCGTATAACGAAGCTCAGGATCCCTCGTCAATCTGCCGATCAATATGACACGGTTCAACATAACATGACCTCCCCTTGAACAAATCTTGCGTCGACTAAGCTACGTCTCTGACGATCAACGAACGAATAACTTCGTCCGAAATCTTCATGATACGGTCTAGTTCGTTAACAACTTCAGTTGTAGCGTTGAAGTGTACCAGAACAAAGTAACCATCACGAAGCTTGTTGATCTCATACGCAAGACGGCGTTTTCCGATTACGTCTGTCTTTGTAACCTCTCCACCGTTGGAGATGATGCCATTGAATTTATCAACGAGAGCTTGAACGTTTTCTTGCTCAACGTCTGGACGAATGATGTACATCACTTCATATTTGCGCATATTGTTTCACCTCCTTTTGGACTAACGGCCCCGCAAGCGGAGCAAGGAACGAGCCGTGGGCTCGCATCTCTATACTATATCAAATTATACATACCATGACAAGTACCCGGCTGCCATCCGTTATCTGTCAGACATGGCCGGAGCGCCTGGTGCTTATACTAATCCTTGGGCTATGCTGCAAGGGCTGCGGCTCGTCCCAAAATTCAGCCGGAGGTGCTCCGCAATGGGCGAATTTACAATGTTTAATGAAGGAGACCGCGCTCCTAACGACGGAACGTATATTGAAACGGGAGTCAATTCCTTTCACATGGGCATTCAAAACCCTAAGAAGGTACAGCTGAACAAAGGGGAACGATTCCCCGAGAACACTAACCACGAGCGCAAATGGACAAGAATGCCGAAATAATTTTGAATGACCTTGTATAAAGCTTCAGTAAACGGGCATTCTAAATTCGACGGTGTAAGAGAGGTGTGGTTCCGTTGGACCTAATGGTGCAAGGTAATCGACGTATTCCTTTTCATTCACTTCAGGATAGAAGCGAGGGGTTGTGCTAAAGACTACGGTCCGCAACACACATTCAGAGCCTATAAGAGCGAGCGTTCACGCGCAGCTTTATAAGTGCTCATGAGGATTCAAGAAGCGATTGCCGATTAACTCCGATTGAGGAATGTTGATCTCCAATGTTTCGTTAAGCTTGTTGTGTGAATTGATACAATACCATCAACAACACCGTCGGAAAGAGGGCTCGCGAGAGCCCTCTTCTCTTTTGCCCAAATAAAAAACGACCTCAGAAGAAATCGTTTTTATCAAACTTGGCTTATTTAGCAAAAATTTAATCCGTAGGGTCTTCACCGAAACGATTAGGGCCGGTTTCCCCTTTAAGACACATAAACACCAGGATAACAATAGAGCCGAATGGCACAAAAGAAATAAAAAACCACCATCCGCTACGGTTTGTATCATGCAATCTCCTTACCACTACTGCAATTCCAGGCAGCGCAACAACAAGTAAAAAAATATAATACAGGACTATTAGCGACTCATTAAATTGAACTAACAAAGCGAGCAAAATCACAATAAGAAAGTTTACTAAAGCAAACATCCAGTATTCCTTGCGTCTAGCTCTGCCGCTGAATGTTGCGTATTTCTTAAAAACCTTCAAATACCAAGACAAGGTAGCCACTCCTAGTTAGTAGTTAAGCCGAATATGTGCCGGAAGAAATCATTTTGGGATCTGGACCGTACGTATTGTTCCCTCTTTCACCTTCGATACAAGCAAGCACAAGCAGCACAATCACTCCAACCGGCAATAAGCCTATTAGAGCCCACAGCCCGCTGCGGCCAATGTCATGAAGTCTCCTCACCGAAAGTGCTATCGATGGAAGAATAACAGCTAATACATAGATGAAATAAATAGCAGGATGCAAAAAAGCAGATACTAAACTGACGACGAACGCGACAATTAAATTGAAAAGAAAGAACATCCAATATTCCTTACGCCGGGCCCTTCCGGAAAATACTGCATATTTCTTCCAAACCCCTAAGTACCAAGACAATATAATTCCCCCAATTGTGGATTTTTAAGTTAAATAAAAAACGATCTCTCATCAAGAGATCGCCTTTGTTCTTAGCTCCTAGCCTCTAAGCCTAGTAGGAAGTGGAAGAACTTTGTTTAGGATCTTCGCCATACTGGTTAGAACCTCTTACGCCTTCCAAGCAATGAAATACAATTAAAATGATAAAGCCTACAACCGGTATTAATCCCAAAAGAATAAACCAACCGTTCTTACCGATGTCGTGCAATCTTCGTACAGTCAAAGCTAAGGATGGAATAATAATGGCCAAATAATAAATGTAATAAAGAGTGTCAAAAGCGGAATGAACAAGAGTCAATATACTCAGCAAGAGAGCAAAAATAAAATTGAACAAAAAGAACATCCAATATTCTTTCCGTCTAGCTCTGCCACTGAATGTTGCATATTTCTTGAACGCGCCTAAATACCAAGACAAGAAAACTCCCCCTAATGTTGGAAATGCGTGCTACGTTTTAATTATAGGAAAGTTTCTAAATTTTTCAATACCATTTCTTAAAAAAATATTAAGTTTTTCAATATTTTCGATCCATTTTCTTTTCTATTCCATGTTTTCATTTTTTTCTTCCACTTGATCATGCTACCATGACATTAAGTGACACAAATCGATATTATATTTGAATTTAATTTTCATCGATATACGGATCACCTATTGATATAAGGCCGATTCCAGTAGAGCCGTTATTTCCCTGGCAATGGTGCTCGCTTCATTCCTTTTATTAATCCGCTACGCTCTCCAAAATCCGTATCACATTGCCCTCCACACTCGACAGATCCGTTCTAACTACAATATCCGGATGTGCAGGCGGCTCATAACGATCGGAAACACCCGTAAAGGACGGTATCTCCCCGGCAATGGCTCTCGCATACAGCCCTTTCACATCGCGGCGTATACACTCTTCAAGTGGACACTCCACATATACTTCTGTAAAATAATCCAGCTGAACCCGCGCATACTCGCGCATTTCCGCATAGGGCGAGATCATCGCCACAACGGCGGTAATCCCATTGCGGTTCAACATCCGACAAATGTACACCGCTCTGCGAACGTTTTCCATTCGGTCTTCCCGGCTGAAGCCTAGCTCTCTGCCCAGTGCCTGGCGCAATTCATCGCCATCCAAACATTCCACGGCGTGCCCCTTCGCTCTGAAGGCTTCCGTTAGCGCGCGGGCTGTTGTCGTTTTGCCCGAACTCGGCAGGCCGGTCAGCCATATCGTTTTCCCTTGCCGCAAGCGCTCATCCTCCCCGTTCCTTACCGTTTGACTGCAATGCGCTCCAATATCGATTCGCCGTACACCTCTTCAAGCTTTAATTCCGGCATGTGAATGTAGCCAATGTAGCAATCGCAGCAAGCCATACGGCATGGGCGCTTTTTGGAAATGGCATGCAAGCCTTCCCGATACAAGTTGCCAATCACTTGCCGATCCTTATAGCATCGTTTTACCCGTCCATCCCCCAGCACATAAAAGACGTCGTACCCCGCATTGCAAGCCTTGCCTTTGCTGTCATAATCCATTGCGTTTATTTGAAAATGGGGATCGATTTCCTGAAGCACGGCGGCATCCGCTTCCGTATAATAATCGGGCTGATCCTTGTACGCATTCACCCACATATAAACATCCTGCGGCAGCTTCCCACGAAGCTCTTTCAACGAATCTGTGGCGCTCTTCAAGCCCACTGACCCTACGCTGAACGCGATTCCTTTCTCATACAGCGTCATGCATTGGCGAAGAAACTTATCGCATGCCACTTGTCCGGGATGATACGTCACCCAGAAAGCGGCTTTGCCCGCATGCAGTCCGTCGATCCAATCGAGTTTGGCGGACAGATTCGTTTGAATCGCGACCTTCTCGACATGCTCCATATGGGACAGCTCTGCCATTGCCTCTCTGTACCAGCGATGAGTCAGCCCTTCCCCATACGGGTTAAAAAAGATCGAAAGCCTCGTGCCTTCGGCTCCCTGTTCTCTCACCCACAGGACAAAAGCTTCCAACTGCGCCCGATCCTTAGCCAGCGTCTCCAAACTGTCCTTATTTTTGCTGAAGGGGCAATAAGGGCAGTCGTAGTTGCAGGAGGTCAAGCTTCCGCGATAATAGATTTTGGCTCTCATGGCACAATAAAGCTTTCCATTAAGCTCCGCACATGCGGCGAAATCAACCAATCTCCGATCGCGTCGGAGTGGGCCAGTCCTTCCGGAGTCAGCCTGAATATTCCCTCTTCTGCTACAGCAAGCCCGGTTAATGCCAGCTTCTCTAGCTCTGGGTAATCCTCCAGCGGATTTGTGCCGAACCGCTCCTTGTAAGCACGCATTTCCAACCCCTCGATATGAAGAATCGCTTTTAAAATAAATCTGCGGCGACTTTCATCCCCGTCCAAAATAAACCCGTAATCCGCCTTCGTATAATCCGATGCAGACACATAATCCTCAATTATGCTTTCCGTGGCGCTTCGGCTCACCCCGTACCGCGTTGCATAATGCACCCCTTGAGTATAAGAACGTGCTCCGCAGCCAAGCCCTATCATTCCTTCCTCTTGGCAACTGTAAGGAAGCAATTGCTTGTTGGAGCGCCCCTCCGGCCTTGCGAACCTTCTCATGGAAGATTGAACATACCCATGCTCGGTCAGCCTGTCTCGCGCGGCAACATACATGTCCATCCGAATGTCGCTGCCGCTTTCTTTGATTTGGCCAGGCTTTACAATTGTATGGTCGCGGGTATAAAGCGGGTAAATAAAAATCTCTTCCGGGCTGTAAGACAAGGCGCGTTCAAGCGAATACAGCCATGTTTCCACCGTTTGGCCCGGCAATCCGTAGATCAAATCCAGATTTAGAATCGGAAATTTATGCTGCTTCAATAGACTCAGCGCCTGCTCCACCACCTGCGGCTTTTGCGGACGATAGATGGCGGATGCCTCGCTCTCCACAAAGCTTTGTATGCCCATGCTGATGCGGTCTACCGACCTGCTTTTCAGCACATGCAGCCTTTCCGCCGTAACCGTTTCAGGAGACGCCTCCACGGAAATGGAGGTCCGTTCAAGATCAACGCCCATCTTCCCTTCCGCTATCGCAAATAAACGGTCTAATTGATCCGGCAGCAGCAGCGTCGGCGTTCCGCCTCCAATGGCGAATCGAGCCACAGGCTTGCCTCCCGCAAAAGGAGCCCATTGCCCGGCCTGCCTCTCCAGCGCGTCTACATACTGCTCATGAACCGATGCCCGCTTATCCGGCAGCGTAAACAAGTTGCAAAACCCGCAACGCGCGCCGCAGAACGGAATGTGCATATATAGAAAAAACGTCTCTGCCGCTTCTTCGCGCCATAAATCAGCTAGCGGCAAGCTTTCGTTCAATTTTCGATAGGACATTTTGTGCGGATAAGAATACAAATACGAGCGGTACGGCTCCGAAAGGAGCGTATCCTTCCAATCGCGCAAAGCCGCCTCATCTTCCTTGTTGTCAACGGAACAGAGGGAATCCTCTTTGATCATCATCGCCGTACTCATCCTCCCCGATTTTTTTCACAATATAAAATGCCGGTAAGGCACATTCCAGACGACCTCATGCGCAAGACGATGCCCTTCGTAGCCATCCTCTCCATATGCCGTCCCATGATCCGAAAACACCATGCAAAAAACAGGCCTCTCCCGCTTCCTCATCTCCTGAAAAAGCCTGCCGAGCTGCCCGTCCACATATCCCAGCGCGGCTCTTTGCGTCTCCACCGAATCCTTTTTGGCGCCAGGCACAAAATAATGATTCGGCCCATGAATCGCAGATACGTTCATAAACAAAAACAGCTTTTCGCTGAAGTCCGCCCCATCCAGAAGCTTAATCGCATGATTGACCTGATGCTCCGTCGACCGCGGATTCGTCACCCCAAACGTCATTCTCCAGTAGCTTTCTTGAAAATAGCCCGGAAGCACTTTGGCAAGCGGCACTTTTTTCGTAAAAAAAATAACCCCTCCTATACATATCGTTCGATAGCCTTCCTGCGCAAGGCCGGATACAATATCCGGCGTATCGAACAACCACGTATTCGGGTTTGTTTTGAGCCCCGTATTTTTGGAATGGAACAACCGGACATGCTCCGATTTTTGAGTATGGGCGGGCGTCGGCAGAAATCCTCCGAAGAAAGCATGATGAGCCGCATAAGTAAAGCTGCCTGGAGAATGTCGCTTCTCCCATGATCCGCTTCCGCACAGATTTGGACAATTGCCTTCTTCCAGCACCGCCGCATCGTACCGAAGCGTATCCAGTGTAATCATGAGCAGGTCGTGGCTGCCAACTATTTCATTCATATCGATCGTCTGTTCACTCATGATGATGACTCCCCTCCTTGCCGTCTCCAGATGAAGCTTCTTTAAGCCGCAGCGTCTCCCACTCATACGTCGTGCAGCCCCGATAAACCGTCTCATACAGCAAATCGCCAAAAGGATTAACGTCCAGCACAAAGGGACGGCCGGCTCCTGCGCTGACCGCTATATCGATCCCTGCAATTCTCGACCCTTGGAATACGTTTAAAGCTGCTTCCGCACACCGTTTGATTGCATGCTGTGCATCGTTAGAGAGTCCGACAGCGTCTAGCCCCATTCTCTCACTTTGCAAATGGAGATTCGTAATTGGCGTGGAGCTGACTCTGGCGACGCTGTGGCAAGCCTCTCCGTCAACGACCAATTGTCTAATATCGAATGCGCGATTGTGAATAGCGGCTTTAGCCACCCATCCCTCCACATGCGCTCCATGGCAAAGAAGCCAATTCACAATGTTGCGAATAGTGGCCGAATCCGTGTAGCGCTTAAGCCGCTTCACGTTATAATAGACGGGCGGTCGAGCCGTATAGCTCTCGAACGCTATCGTAGTGACCGCAAGCTCCGCTCCCGTTGCCGGGTTAATTTGATAAGCGATGACGCCGCAAGCTCCCGAGCCTGAGGCCAGCTTCACAAAAACACGCGGCATTCGTTTCACCTTCATCAGCTCGCGCAGCGTCTCATAATTCGTAATCTCAGCTGGCGAACCGAGACGCTTCGGAACGGGTACACCTGCATCCAGCAATGTCGTGTACGTTCTCCTCTTGTCGAACATAACGGCAATGTCACGGGGCGCATTGATCCAGCTTGGCCGCGGCCATATCTCTTCCGCTTCCGTCTCGAGCCGCCTAAGCAATCGATAAAACCCTCGAAACCATTGAGACGGATGATAAATCCGTCCCCTCTGCTCTTCTATCTTCCATGCGTTTTTCATAGAGACCGGCTGACAATAATGCTCGTAAAGAGGCGGTACGATATCCTCCTGCCCAGCGGCATCGGGCGCTCCCAGCGCGATCAACTCACGCTCCACCTCAAAATGTTCACCCGGAGCATCCAGCCGAATAAGAGGGTTTTCCGGAAGCTCATCTCTATGAACTTCTATAAAAGAGGACAACGAAATAGTCCCTCTCAGCAGGTCGAGGTAGTTTAGTTCCAGCGCGAGCGGCAATCCGAGCTTCAGCCTCGCCGACTGAAGCCCCTGTGTGCGGCGATTGCCCGCATTGCCGATCAAAATCATTCCGTCCATCTCTACTCCGTCAAGGAAGGATAGCGATAATCCTCATCGTCATCGTACTCTTGTTGATCGCTTATATCCACATTAAGTTCCGTTTGCTCCCAGCGCTTCATCATCTCGTCGGACATGTAATGATAGTTTAAGTCGAGGAGCTTCAATTGTTTAATTTTAACGCTATTAATTAGCGCCTCAGCGCCTTTATCCGTTAAGGTACCCAAAGACAAATCGAGAGTATCCAGCTGATCCAAAATAGGCGCTTCCGCAATTGCGATTGCAATTTCATCCTGAATTTCACTGTCCTTCAGTCCCAAATAGTTTAGCTCCGGGAACTTGCCAGGCTCAATCAGTGGAAGTACATCAGACAAATCTCCGTCAAACCCGTAATTGTCCACTCCCAAATACAGCTCCAGCTTCTTCAGCTTTGGAAAGCTTCCATTGCTAATGCTCGCAAGCACATCCTTGCCAAGGCCGCCGCAAATAATCGTCAGCTCCTCAAGGCTGTCATGCCGGGCAGGATCGAGCGCAAGCCCCGTGCTACCTTTAATGGTAAACGATTTTAGGCCTGGGAAAGCCGTCAGTAAAGGAGCGAGATTCGATTGGTTGATCCAAGATACTTCGCATTCTTCGTAAGTCATATCGCCGATAAACAAATCATTAAGCTTAGGGAATCGATCCTTCAGTCGAACAAGCGCCTCTACAACTGTACTGGAGTCGTCTTCATACGCACCGCCCCAGTCCCCAATAATCAATTTCTCGATTGAAGCGGCTTCTTCGCCGCCGGCCAGCTGCTCTATCAACTCTACGATTTTCACTCCATCTTCATACTGATCATAATCTATCGATAATTTCACTTCAGACATGGCGATTCCTCCTGAGCGTTAAGGTTTGCACGCGAAATACTTCCAATATTTTTCCTGCGGCATCTAAGCTAATGTACCATAAATACCCATGTGGTACAACGAAGTTTACACCTCTTTTACACCCTTTAACCTTCAAGTTACCCTCTGTTGAAAACACAAAAAAACGGTCCCTCACAGGAACCGTTGGTTGTTTGTATTATGGCGGAGAAGGTGGGATTCGAACCCACGCACGCTTTGACACGCCTAGCTGATTTCGAGTCAGCCCCCTTGGGCCTCTTGGGTACCTCTCCGCATGTAATAAATAATATATCACATAATTTAGGCCTTTGCAAGCGCTGTTTTCAATGCTTTTTTACAATCCAAACGATGATCGTATGCATAATTCCAACAGCATATTTCCAGTGCTTTTAGGCAGACCGTATAGCCGTCTGCGCAACCCTAACGGCATGTTACTCCGCGCTTTGATCTTCCTCTTTTGGCTTAGACCTGAGCACCTTTTTCATATTCTTTTCAAACTTGATCCTTGGGATTAAGACGCTGTGCTTGCAACCCACGCATTTGATTCGAATGTCCATCCCCATCCGGATGATTTCCATCTCGTTTGTACCGCATGGATGCTGTTTTTTCATTTGAACGATATCCCCGAGTTCGAACTGCTTACGCTCCACCCGCTACCCCTCCTCAAAATTGCGCTGATACGTCACCATCTTCGGATAAGGAATTTCGATCCCGTTGCGATCTAACGCTTCCTTCATCTCTTTATTCAACACTCTTGCTACGATTGGATGAGTATTTGGCTTGCACTCTGCTATCACTCGAATCGTAACGGCAGTGGCGGACATCAATTGAACACCAAGCACTTCCGGCTCACTCACTAGATTTTCGTTCTCTAGCTCCTTCATCGTCTGCGAAATAATGGCCATCGCTTTATCCACGTCCGCTTCGTAAGCAACGGATACATCAACTACAGCTAAAGAGTTGTTTACCGAAAAATTAGTGACCTCGTTGATCATTCCGTTAGGAACGATATGCACCTCGCCAGTCCAGCTCAATATTTTAGTTGTGCGAAGTCCTATCACTTCTACCGTTCCTTTAAAGGTTCCCGTCTGGATGACATCGCCTACTGCAAATTGATCCTCCAAAATGATAAAGAACCCTGTCAAAATATCCTTTACCAAGCTTTGCGCGCCAAAACCGATAGCGATGCCGACAACTCCCGCGCCCGCCAGCAGCGGCCCAAGATTGATGCCGATTTCCGAAAGCAGAAGCATACCGGTTATGAAGTACACCGTATACGAAGTCACATTTTTGAGCAGCTTGCCCACCGTGGTCATTCTGCGTGCCTGATTCGGCTGAAACTTGGACGCCCTCTCCAATACGATCCGGTCTAACGTCTTATGAAGCAGCCAAATAACAAGCCTGCTGATCATTATAATAAATAGTATTTTGATAGCGGCCATACCAATATTGGACCACATCTTTTCGTCGCTTAATGCTTCTATAATTTTTTGATATAAGTTATTCACTTTCATCATCTCCATTTTCAGCTTGCTGGCGGCATTATAGGTCTAGTTGCTCGTAACCGGCCTCAATGGGTTTAAAAATGCCTCTGATCTCCACGTTCTCCTGCACAATCACGCTTTTTACGGTGGACAGATCGTCTTCCGGAAAATGAATCGACAAGGCGCAGCCTGCCGTTATTTCCTTTGGCGTAGGACAAATATCGATATCGATCTCCGCATATTCCAGCAGCATTTCCGCCCGAAGCGCCTGCTGAGTTGAATCAAAAGCGATGAGCATGTTGCCGCCTCCTGTTTCCCCGCCCATTTTTCAAATGTCCCGAACGTATAAAATGGTTGTCCCATCCATATACTAGTATCATAGTTAGAGCGATTGGGAGGGATTCTATTCTATGAAACTGCCATTTATGAAAGATTCTCCGTTTAAAGTTCCTTATACCACTTCCAACATACTCGGTATGCTCGTAAATCGGCTTACAGGCTTCTTGCAGGATGTACCGCCCAGTCGGCCTATCGTCATCGTCTGTATCGGTACGGACCGTTCTACCGGCGATGCCTTGGGTCCTCTTATCGGCACCTCGCTGCTCAAATACCGCAGTCCTCACTTCCATCTTTACGGCACGCTCGAAGATCCCGTTCATGCGATGAACCTCGAAGAAACTTTGCTCGAAATTAACCGAAAGTTTCATAAGCCCTACATCATTGGCATCGACGCTTGTTTAGGCCAGGTTTCCAGCGTCGGCTGCATTCAAGTAGGCGAAGGACCCGTTAGGCCCGGTGCTGGCGTAAATAAGGATTTGCCTCCTGTAGGCGATATCCATGTGACCGGCATCGTTAACGTAGGCGGCTTTATGGAATATTTCGTTTTGCAAAATACCAGGCTTCATCTCGTTATGAAAATGTCCGAAGTGATCGCTAACGGCCTCTTCACGGCCATCGCCAACCATATTCACATTTCTACACCCGTTCGCGACCAAACAGCCGCCTCCGATTCACCTTAGTTTCCTATACACATATTCCACTATTTCGCTTCCGCAATCGCTTTGCGCTCTTCCGGGGTAAGCGGATAAGGCGACTCGCCCTTCTCCACCGGCTTCGCATACACATAAGTGCTCTCTCTGCTATGCAGTCCCGAAAACACGGCTCCATCCTTATGATCGTTCATAATGGCAATCGAAAAACTTAAATCGCTTCCCCCATCGGAAAATGCATTGAAACGATGAATGCCGATTTTACTTTTCATATGAGGCAGAGTTGCTTGTACAGCAGCCAATTGCTGCTTAAGCGATTCTGTCTGTTCTTTTTGCGCCTGAAGTTGATTCTTCAAATCCACAACTACATCTTCAACATTTGTAACGCCTGTATCACCCATAACTGCTACATACTGCTTTCTAAGCTTTTTGAGCCTTGAACCGATCACCGCCATCCAAATCAGCAGTACAATAAACAGTACCATTAAAACAGCAGCCACAATATTAAACGGGTTCAAATACCACTCGTCCATTTCTATCCCATCCCCTATATCCCATATTGCTCTGTGATCTCTTTCATAGCTTCAGCCAGTGCATCCACTTCCTCTTTGGTCGTAAAAATGCCGACGCTTGCCCTCACCGCTCCCGTTAAAGACGTGCCTGCGCTCGCATGGGCGAGCGGCGTACAATGGAATCCGGCTCTAACCGCTATGCCATAATGCTGGTCTAGAATAAAGGAAAGCTCAGAAGGATCGACACCCTCTACATGAAACGCAACAATACCTGTTCTTGGCTCGCCGAGAGCGGGTCCAAGTAGCTTTACACTGCGCAACGCTGAGAGGTTTTCCATCAACCTTTGAGCCAGTTCCCACTCCTTGGCGTGGATCTTCTCCACCGTCTCATGCAGCACATACTTCACGCCCTCTAGAAGCCCCGCTAGGCCCGGAGTGTTCTGCGTCCCCGCTTCATACCGGTCTGGCCTGACAAGCGGCTGATACGGCGTCTCTGACTGGCTGCCAGTGCCTCCATGAAGCAGCGGCTCCAACTCCAAGTCTGGAGCAATATACAGTCCGCCTGTCCCTTGAGGACCAAGCAATCCTTTATGCCCGGGGAACGCAAGCATATCAATCCCCATCGCTTGTACATCTACCGGAATGATGCCTGCGCTTTGTGCCGCATCGACCAGCAGCTTTATTCCATTTGCTTTGGCTACTTCCCCAATTTCACCGAGAGGCAGAATCGTGCCCAAAAGATTGGAACTGTGATTGACGACAATCAAGGAAGTGTTTGGGCGTATAGCTTCTTTTACCGCTTCTATCGTTATCTTTCCCGTTTCATCGGCTTCTAAATAAGTGGCTTCAATACCAATGTTTTGCTCCAAGAAATGAATCGGCCTTCGCACAGAGTTATGCTCCACCGATGTCGTAATGACATGATCGCCAGGCTTTAGCCACCCTTTAATCGCCATGTTCAACGCCATCGTCGTATTGGATGCAAACGCAATATCATTGGGATTCCTTATATTAAACAGCTTTGCAAGCTGCTTGCGGGCGTCAAATAAAATCCGGCTTGCCCTGACCGCCATCGCGTGGCTCCCTCTTCCGGGATTCGCTGCATCATTCAGCATCGCACGCATGACCGCATCCGTTACCTCTGGAGGCTTGGGCCAAGAAGTTGCTGCATGGTCTAAATAAATGAATGGTTTTCCGGTTGCGCTCATTTGCCCGCTCCTTTCTCCCATTAATACAACAATGGCATATCTTAGTTTAATCTTTCGACCGAAAGATTACAACTTGATATGCCATCGTTATACCGTTTATTGCCATATGATCGTTCATATGCTGATATTCGCATATTTTGCGTCATAGGTTAGTTCGTTTCATCGCTGTAACGATGATTTGCTTCACCTTATGCTTCAACCATTATGCCAATCTTTGAAGCAGTTCCAGAAGCCTCTCCAAATCCTGCTTATTATAATATTGAAGCTCGATTCTGCCTTTATCTTTTTGCCCTTTAATTTTCACCGTTGTTTTAAACTGCTCACGCAGCATTTCCTCTACATGGTCGATGTAAGGGTCCTTTTTCTTCTGCTTTTGCTTGTTCGCTTGTTGAGGAGTCCCTTTGGTGTCCAACTTCTGAATGGCATCCTCTAGTTCACGAACGCTCCATTCCGATTGAACCGCCACTTCCGCCAGTTCCTTCTGAACCGACTTTTCCTTTATACCGGCCAAAGCTCGTGCATGTCCCATCGAAATTGTTCCACGTGAAACATATTCTTTAATTTCTGGGGGCAGCGAAAGCAATCTGACAAAGTTGGCGATATGCGAGCGCGACTTTCCAACCTTCAAGCTCAGCTCTTCCTGAGTTAGCTTAAACTTGTCCATCAAAGCTTGATAAGCAATTGCAACCTCAAGCGCATTCAAATCTTCGCGCTGCAAGTTTTCGATTAATGCAATTTCCATGACCTGCTGATCCGAAAATGATCGTACAACAGCCGGAATAGTCGTATTCCCGCAATATTGAGAAGCTCTAAACCTTCTCTCCCCCGCGATAATTTCATAGCCTTTCAGAACGGTCCGGACAATGATCGGTTGAATAACTCCATGCTGCTTGATCGATTCTGCAAGTTCTTTAATAGAATCTTCATCGAATGTTTTGCGTGGCTGGTACGGATTGGGTCTAAGCTGCGAAATGGGCACTTCAATGACTTTATCGTCATCGTTAACGGATAACGACGGAATTAAGGCATCAAGTCCTCTACCTAGCCGCTTGCTCATACGTAATCACTTCCTTCGCAAGTTCAAGATAAACTTCGGCGCCTTTGGATCTTGGATCATACGTGATAATGGCTTGACCATGAGACGGCGCCTCGCTCAGTCTAACATTTCGAGGTATGATCGTTTGATACACCTTTTGCTGGAAGTATTTCTTCACTTCCTCAATAACCTGAATGCCGAGGTTCGTACGGGCATCCAGCATCGTTAACAATACCCCTTCAATCTGCAAAGTCGTATTTAAATGCTTTTGAACGAGCCTTACTGTATTCAACAGCTGGCTCAATCCTTCAAGCGCATAGTATTCGCATTGAATAGGAATAAGAACGGAATCTGCAGCCGTCAAGGAGTTGATCGTCAATATACCTAAAGACGGCGGGCAATCGATTAAAACGTAATCAAACTGGTTTTTCACCATATGCAATGACTTTTTTAAACGAAGCTCTCTGGAAATCGTCGGAACCAATTCAATTTCCGCACCGGCGAGCTGAATCGTAGCCGGAATCACTTTAAGTCCTGGAACGCTAGTCTCCACCATCGCATCGTTTGGATGCACCTCATTAATAAGCACATCGTAGATGCAATTGGTTACATCCGCTTTGTTCACGCCTAAACCGCTAGTTGTATTTCCTTGCGGGTCTATATCAACAAGCAACACTTTTTTGCCTAAGGATGCAAGGCAGGCCGCTAAGTTAACGGACGTTGTTGTCTTGCCGACACCGCCTTTCTGGTTGGCAATTGCAATAATCTTCGACACTTCGAACTCACCTCATGAGTGAAACTTTTGTACAAATGGCATCGCCGCCTTCAGAGAAGGCGGCTTTAGAGGAAAATAAAGGGATGATATAGAGTTATAAATGTTAACGTTTAGGTATTTTGATCACGATTTCATAATGATCCTCATGATCCTTTTCGTTTGTTTTGATTTGCAGACCAGACCCGGAAACCATCTCGATCGATTGTCTAATCGTGTTCAAAGCTAATCGAACATCTTTTGTAAAGGAGATCCGCTTGGACTTTTTAAGCTTTGTAGACTCCTTCAAAAATGCGACCCGAACTTCCGTCTGCTTCACATTCAAGTCTTTGGTTATAATTTCGTCCAACACTTTGAGCTGCCATTCCTCTGAATCCAGAGACAATAGCGCTCTCGCATGACGCTCTGTAATCTTGCGATCCATTAAAGTCGTTTTAACCGTCTCCGGCAAAAGGAGCAGACGAAGCTTATTGGCAATGGTAGACTGGCTTTTGCCGAGTCGCTGTGCCAAGCTCTCTTGCGTCAATTGATGGAGCTCAATCAGCTTTTGATAGGCAACCGCCTCTTCAACCGCAGTTAATCCTTCACGCTGCAAATTTTCAATTAAAGCAATCGAAGCGGTCTGGGAATCGTTGAATTCGCGAACAATAGCCGGTATCGTTTCATAGCCCAGCTTTGTAACCGCTCTCCAACGGCGTTCTCCTGCAATGATTTCATATCGGTTATTCCGAACGCGGACAACTATAGGCTGAATAACGCCATGTGTCTTAATCGTTTGGCATAATTCTTCGATACGTTCATCATCAAAGACGGTACGTGGCTGGAACGGACTTGTATCGATGTCTCCAATGGGGATTTGACGTACTTCTTCTTGCCCCGTCACACGTTGGTCCGCAAAGCCGAACAAGCGAGAAAGTTGTTCTTTCATATCGATGACTACCACCCGATCATGTGATAAGAATAATAACCCGCTCAGGTGCTGAGAGGAATTCCGTTATTCCAAATAAATTCGACTATCTTCGATTGAACTCCTGCTTGACAGCCAAAATCAACCACAAAAACACGTATTAATTTGTGGCTATTTTGTGCAACAACAAATGTCTAGACAAAAACAGTCACTCCTAATAGGATGCCTCTTTTTCGCCTTGGACTGTCTCACATAATACGACCGGTCAATCTAGCCCAATTTAACGACATTTCGAGCTGGAAATCTAGTAAACATAGATTCTACTCTATTGTAATACAGACTGAAGCAAATATCTAATTTCTTAACAATAAAAAAAGCAGGAAAAGAATGTTTCACGTGAAACATTCTTTTATACCAGCGGTTGTTTTAAAGGAGTTCCTGCTTTTCTAGGATATTTGCGCGGCGTAGCATCCATTTTGTCCACCAAAACAATATGCCTTTCCGACTTTTCATTTGGAAGCTGAAAAGAGTGCTCGGCTTTGATTCGGCCCCTTAGTTCTCTCAAGCTAAATGCCGCTTCCTTCACTTCTTCATCCGATCGAGCGCCTTTCATAGCGGCGAATTGCCCCCCCTTTTTCACAAAAGGCAAGCAAAACTCGTTCAACACGCTTAACCTCGCTACCGCTCTGGCCGTAACCAAATCGTAACGGTCACGATGCTGCTCCAATCGGGCTATGTCCTCCGCTCTCCCGTGTACGCATTGAACGTCTTGAAGGCCGAGTTGTTCGGTTAGCGCTGTTAAGAAGCCGATTCGTTTGTTCAAGCTATCGACAATCAGCACTTTCAAATGGGGGAAACAAATTTTTAAAGGAATGCTCGGGAAGCCCGCGCCGGAACCGATATCCGCAAGTTTTTCCACTTTCGTCAAATCGGTATAAAACGCCAGCGATACGGAATCAAAAAAATGCTTTTCGTAAACAGCATCCCTCTCCGTTATCCCTGTAAGATTCATTCGTTCATTCCAGTCAACCAGCATATTGAAATACGTTTCGAATTGCTCCAACTGCAAAGAAGAGAGAGGAATTCCTCTCTCCCTCATTTCATCTGCAAACCATTGTATAGTTGTGTCCATAGTTTTAAGATCCTTTAGCCGCCGTTACGCGGTTGTAATGTTCAAGATAAACAAGAAGAATGGAAATATCGGCCGGTGTTACACCTGCGATACGCGAAGCTTGCCCGATCGACAATGGACGAATTTGGTTCAGCTTTTGCTTAGCTTCAGAAGACAAGCTATTCACTTCATCATAAACAATAGTGTCCGGAATCCGTTTTTTCTCCATTTTGTTCAGCCGTTCAACTTGAAGAAGCTGCTTTTCGATATATCCAGCATACTTAATCCCAATTTCAACCTGCTCCTTCATTTCCTCCGTCAGTTCGTAAGGCGAAGGAGATACGGAAGCCAAATGGGCGTATGTGATTTCAGGACGGCGAAGCAGTGCCAAAATATCTCCGCCTTGCGCAAGTGGAGCCGAACCTGCCGATGCCAGCATTTCCTCAACATCACTCGGTTTGATTCTCGTTTCGCTCAAACGGGTAATTTCCATCTCGACAAGCTCTTTTTTGCGAAGGAATTTGCCGTATCTCTCTTCCGTAATAAGTCCAATTTCATATCCAAGCGGAGTAAGCCGTAAATCCGCATTGTCGTGACGCAGCAACAAACGGTATTCCGCACGCGACGTCAACAAACGGTAAGGATCGTTAGTCCCTTTTGTCACCAGATCATCGATCATAACGCCGATATATCCTTGCGAACGGCCGATAACGACCGGTTCTTTCCCCTGCACTTTGCGCGCAGCGTTAATGCCCGCAATAACGCCTTGGCCTGCCGCTTCCTCATAACCAGACGTTCCGTTGATTTGTCCAGCTGTGAATAAGCCGTCCACCACTTTTGTCTCTAGCGAAGGCCAGAGCTGGGTGGGGATAACCGCATCATATTCAATCGCGTAACCGTTGCGCATCATCTCAACTTTTTCCAATCCTGGGATTGAGCGTAAAATGCTCAGTTGTACATCCTCTGGCATGCTTGTGGATAACCCTTGAACGTAATATTCAGAAGTATTTTTTCCTTCCGGCTCCAAAAAAATCTGATGTTTCGGCTTATCGGCGAAACGAACAATTTTGTCTTCAATAGAAGGGCAATAACGAGGACCCGTTCCTTCAATAGCACCTGAAAACATGGGCGCCCGGTGCAGGTTGTCGTTAATAATTTGATGTGTCTGCTCCGACGTATAGGTCAGCCAGCACGGAATTTGCTCATTATTCGACGACTCCGTCTCATGGGAGAAAAATTTAGGCTGATCGTCGCCAGGTTGAATTTCCGTTTTGGAAAAGTCGATTGTATCCTTATGAACGCGCGGCGGCGTGCCCGTTTTAAAGCGGATCAGCTCAAGGCCGTGCTCCTTCAGGCTTGCCGATAATCGAACGGACGGCTGCTGATTATTCGGTCCGCTCTCATACATCAGCTCGCCCATAATAATTTTGCCGCGCAAATAGGTTCCCGTTGTAATAACAACGGCTTTCGCCCTGTATTCCGCACCCGTTTTGGTCACAATGCCTACGCATTTGCCGTCTTCGACAATAAGCTCCTCCGCCATGCCTTGACGAAGAGTCAAATTGTCCGTTTCTTCGATTGTTTTTTTCATCAAATGCTGGTATTCGAACTTGTCCGCCTGCGCGCGAAGCGCGTGAACGGCTGGGCCTTTGCCCGTGTTCAGCATCCGCATTTGGATGAACGTTTTGTCGATATTGCGGCCCATCTCCCCGCCTAGAGCATCGATTTCCCGCACGACATGGCCCTTTGCCGGTCCGCCAATAGACGGATTGCACGGCATAAACGCGACCATATCCAAATTGATCGTGAGCAGCAGCGTATTGCAGCCCATTCTAGCCGATGCCAGCGCAGACTCACAGCCCGCATGACCGGCGCCAATGACAATAACATCATATTCTCCTGCCAAATATCTCATCGTGTAACCCCTACTTTCCAAGACAGAACTGTGAAAAAATTTGATCAATCAGCGAATCTCCCGCTTCGTCGCCGAGTATTTCCCCAAGCGCTTCCCAAGCGAGCCTTGCATCAATCTGAATCACATCTATCGGTATTCCCGAATACGTAGCGTCAATGGCGTCCGACAGCGATTGCTTCGCTCGTTTCAATAGCGAAATATGTCGAACATTGCTGACATACGTAAGATCATTAGCCTCCAGCTGGCCTTCAAAAAACATATCGCTAATCGTTTTCTCCAAAGAGTCCAGCCCGCTCTCCTGCAAAACAGACATTCGAACGATAGCTTCAGCAGGAACGTAGCGCTGCACTTCATCCATCTCCAAATGTCCTGGCAAATCCATTTTGTTCACGATGACGATCACGGATCGGTTGCGCAGCTGCTCCAACAGTTCGCGATCGTCAGCGCCAAGCGCCTCGTTATGGTTCAGTACAAAAAGAATCAAATCGGCTTCCTGAAGCGCATCCCGCGACCGCTCCACACCGATCCGCTCCACCACATCGCTCGTTTCACGAATGCCCGCTGTATCAAGCAAGCGCAGCGGAATCCCATTCAGCGTTACAAACTGTTCAATGACATCCCGTGTCGTTCCCGGAATATCAGTCACGATTGCCTTATTCTCTTGGGTCAGCACATTCATAAGCGACGATTTGCCGACATTCGGTCGACCCACAATCGCCGTCATTATGCCTTCCCGCAAAATTTTGCCCTCATTGGCCGTCTTCAGCAGCTTATCCAGCTCTCCGATAGCCGACTGGCACTGCTCCCGAATATAAGCGCTCGTCATTTCCTCCACGTCATGCTCGGGGTAATCGATATTGACTTCGATATGCGCAAGCAGCTCAATGACCGTTTGTCTCAGAGCTTTGATCCGTTTGGACAAAACACCTTCCGCCTGTTTCCTCGCCACAGAAAAAGCTCGGTCCGACTTTGACCGGATCAAGTCGATGACCGCTTCCGCCTGCATTAAATCGATTCGTCCGTTCAGAAAAGCCCTCTTCGTAAATTCGCCCGGTTCTGCGATCCGGATTCCTTCTTGCTGCAAAATCATATCGAGCACATTTTTGACCGCGATGACGCCGCCATGCGCGTTGATTTCCACAACATCCTCCGCTGTAAAGGAACGCGGACCTCTCATTAACGTGACCAGTACCTCTTCCACCTTTTCGCCTGTGGAACGATTTATTATATGCCCATAATGCACCGTATGCGTGTCGGCGTCTTTCAGGCTTGTTTTCGTTTGGAAAATGGCATCCGTTCCGCTAATCGCCTGCGGACCGCTTATGCGAATGATGGCTATGCCGCCTTCGCCGACTGCGGTCGAAATGGCAGCAATCGTATCATGCACCATGATCAATCAGCACCTCTCTACTCTAGGCCAAACATAAGTTGTAATGAAACAAATCCTATCTTCAAATGGAAAAACAGCAATGACCTTGGAGAAGCCATTGCTGTCATTACATAATATAACGGTATGGAAGGAGTTCTAAACGATCGTTACTGCCTCAGCGCTATGACGACGCGCCGGTTAGGCTCGTCGCCTTTACTGAATGTTTTCACTTTTGGGTGATTTTGCAGCTGCGAATGAATGACCTTGCGCTCATGCGGTGTCATCGGCTCAAGAACCACTTCTTTTCTTGTGCGGATGACTCGTCCCGCCAGACGGTCGGAGAGCTCCTCCAACGTCTTGCGGCGACGCTCGCGAAAATCTTCTGCATCGAGAACGATTCGAAGATGACTGTCTGAATAACGATTAGCCACAATATTAACCAAGTACTGCAAAGCGTCCAGCGTGCCGCCGCGGCGGCCAATCAACATGCCGAGGTCTCCCCCGCCCGAAACGGACAGCAATACGCCGTCCTTTGTCGATTTGCGCTCAACGCTCACTTGCAATCCCATTGTCCCTGCCACTTCAAGAAGAAACTGCTCGGCCTCTTCAAGAGCGTCCGGTATAAGCTCCAGCTCAACCTTAGCCTCTTTGACGCCGATCAGCCCGAACAGCCCTTTGGACGGCTGCTCCAGCACAACAATTTTGACGCGGTCTTCCGTAACCTTCCATTGTGTTAATCCATTACGCACAGCATCGTCTATCGTCTTGCCCGATGCAACGATTTTCTTCATTTCGCAAGGACCTCCTTCTTACCCTTGTCTGATGAACGTACGTACAGGAAGTAGTTTTGAATAATCGTGTAAATGTTGCTGAATACCCAGTACAGCGGAAGAGCTGCCGGGAACGACATCGACATCACGAAAATCAATACCGGGAAAATCGTCAAAATGATCGACATGCCTGGCATTGCCTGTGTTTGTTGCTTTTGCATCATTTTGGACTGGATAAAAGTAGTGGCAGCCGCCAAAACAGGCAAGAAATACCACGGACTCGGCTCGCCAAGCGAAAAACCAAAGATTTGTTCCGTACGGATATCCTGATTCCAATAGATCGCGTTGTAAAGCGCGATAAATACCGGCATCTGCACAAGAAGCGGCAAGCAGCCCGCCATCGGGTTAACCTGATGGGTTTGGAACAGCTTCATCGTTTCTTCTTGCTGCTTTTGCGGATTGTCTTTATATTTCTTTTTGATTTCTTGCATTTGCGGCTGTAGAGCCTGCATCGCCTTTGAGCTGCGGTATTGCTTCAGCGTAAGCGGCAAGATCAAAGTCCTTACGACAATCGTGAGCAAAAGAATGGCCAGAACATAAGAACCGCCTGTCCAGCTCGCGAACGCGTCAAGTGTGATTGCGAAGTAATAAACAACGTTTCTCTCCCAGAAATTCCCCTTCAAAAGGTCGGGAGTGTCCATCGTATGGTCGGCCGGCGCACAGCCCGCCAAAACGCCCATCAGCATAACAAGGCCGAGGACTAGAAGCCATTTTCGTTTTGAATTCCGAAACAACATTAAATCTCCTCTCTGAGAGCTTCTGCATAGTTCTATTCCAAGATAGACTATACCATAATTTATAACACAAAGAAACAAGCTCGGCAGGTTGTTTCCCGCATTCGAAGAAGTCGCTTGCAAGCTATGGAAAAAGGAGCCTCCTAAAGCAAGAAAGCGCCCTCAAGGAAAGACTTATTTAAGCAGCCCCGCTTTTTTCAAAACATGCATGACGCTCTTTTCCATTTCCTTATAAGACATCGTCGTTGCGGGTTTTCTTACAATTAAGATGAAGTCCGTGTTTGGGAGCACTCGCTTCTCCAAGCCGCGGACAATTTCCTTCACCATTCTGCGCATGCGGTTCCGCATAACGGCGTTGCCGATTTTTTTGCTGGCGGATACGCCCAGGCGAAACGGGTCTGCGACCTTTTGCTTCGACCAATACACCACGAACTGCCCATTGGCAAAAGATTTCCCGCCCCTGTAGATCCGGCCGAAATCCTCTCGGTTCCGAAGACGCAATGCTCTACGCACGACTACTTTCCACCGTCCTCTTCATCTTCTCTATAGTATCGCCAACTTGCCTGCTATCTAAATCTGAGCAAAAAAAAAGACCACCGGACGTGGTCTTCAGCTTACGCGCTCAGTACTTTTCTTCCCTTTTGGCGACGAGCCGCCAAAACTTTACGACCGTTCTTCGAGCTCATGCGTTTACGGAATCCGTGAACTTTCGCACGTTTGCTTACATTTGGTTTAAATGTAGGTCTCATTATGCTGCACCTCCTATATACATGTGAACCTGAATCGGAAAAAACGGCATAGGCCGCCCTTCGCAAAAATCGCTTTTTCTATTAAACCACGCTGGAACCCAAAAGTCAATGTTCGACCCCCACCGAAACGAGCTGGCAAATGTTCTCGCTTTAATCGTTTGTGGATAACCTCCACCAATCTCGCTTTGAGGATAAACTTGCCGAAAATTAATAACATGTGGATAAAAATTTGAGGCAAATTCCGAACTTTGTCGAAGTCTTCACAAGATATAAACAATATCTAGTGTTGTAGATAACTTTTATACACAACTTCTTGACGATGTGGATAATATCCTCAAATTCGTTGAAATATAAGGCGTCATTTGCTATGATGGATATGTTTTCGTTGTGGACGGGTACTTTCCATATGCCATTTTATTAACAGGCTGTGGATAACATTGTGAACAACCTTATCCCCTATTTATAACTCATACTTCGCTAATCCGTCATAATGTGGATGTTTTCGTGAATAGAGATAGCATTTCGACATTTTTTCCGCGTAACCGCGCCTTCGGGGCGATTGAAGATAAGGAGTGACAGTCTGTGGACAGCCATACCTACGATTTATGGCAACAAGTATTGTCAATTATCCAGACGAAGCTAAGCAAACCAAGCTACGATACTTGGTTCAAGGAAACGAAAGCTTCTTTTGTCGATGATTCTGTACTTGAAATAGCCGCGCCAACAACTTTTGCCGCAGAATGGCTGGAAGGTCGCTACACCAAGCTCATCCGTTCGACCTTATATGAATTTTTAGGCAGACAAGTGGATGTAAAATTTACGATCGGGGAGCCGAAAGCGGCCGAACTAAGCTTCGCGCAGCAGCCGAAGCCGGCCAAGTCGCCTGTTATCGTAGAAGAAACGCATTCGCATATGCTCAATCCCAAATATACGTTCGACACTTTCGTCGTTGGCGCCAATAACCGGTTCGCGCATGCGGCATCGCTCGCTGTAGCCGAAGCGCCGGCAAAAGTATACAATCCTCTGTTCCTGTACGGCGGCGTAGGACTAGGTAAAACTCACTTAATGCACGCAATTGGGCATTATATTATGGATCATAATCCGAATACCCGCGTCCTTTACATTTCGTCCGAAAAATTTACGAACGAATTTATTAACGCTATTCGCGACAATCAGGGCGAAAGCTTCCGGACGAAATACCGCAACATTGACGTGCTGCTGATTGACGATATTCAATTTTTGGCTGGCAAGGAGCAGACGCAGGAAGAGTTTTTCCACACGTTTAATGCTCTCCACGAGGAAAGAAAACATATCGTTATCTCCAGCGACAGGCCGCCGAAGGAAATTCCAACCTTGGAAGACCGGCTCAGATCGCGCTTCGAATGGGGACTGATTACCGACATTCAGCCGCCGGATCTCGAAACCCGCATCGCCATTCTTCGCAAGAAGGCAAAAGCGGAAAACCTCGATATTCCGAACGAAGCGATGAATTATATCGCGAATCAAATTAATACGAACATCCGTGAGCTGGAAGGCGCCCTTATCCGGGTTGTCGCCTACTCCTCGCTGATCAATGCGGACATCACGTCGCATTTGGCTGCGGAAGCGCTGAAGGATATTATTCCGTCCGGACGCCCCAGAATGATTACAATTGCGGATATTCAGGCGAAGGTTGGCGAATTTTACGGGCTGCGCATGGAAGAATTTAAGGCGCGGAAACGGACCAAAGCCGTTGCTTACCCGAGACAAATCGCCATGTACTTGTCCAGGGAGCTGACCGACTATTCCTTGCCTAAGATTGGCGAAGCTTTTGGAGGCCGGGACCATACGACTGTCATTCACGCCCATGAAAAAATTACAGGTCAGCTAAAGGTTGATCAGGAGCTGTTCAAAATCATCCAAAACCTGACTGAAAAAATCAAAAATCATATGTGAACAATCAAGCAAGCCTATGCACACGCTATGCACATGTGGATAGGCTTGCTTTATCCCTGTTTTTCGGGGTTATCCACATATTCAGGGCCCCTACTACTACTACTACTAAAAATCTTTAAAAAAATATCATCAAAAATAACGCAGAAACGGGTGAAGAGATGAAATTAACGATTTCCAAAAATGAACTGAACGACGCGATCCAACAAGTGGCAAAAGCAGCATCTTCCCGTCCAGCCATTCCTATTCTTGGCGGTATCAAAATTGATGTTAACCATCAGTTCGTTACCCTTACCGCAAGCGATACTGATATATCTATTCAAAGCTTCATCCAGGTAGAACAAGGAGATACGATTATTGCGCAAGTCGACAAACCGGGCAGCGTTGTGCTTCCAGCTAAGTTTTTTGTCGAGATTGTGAAAAAGCTGCCATCCGATCAAGTTGTTATAGATGTCGGCTCCAACTTTCAGACTCTTATTCGTTCGGGTTCGACAGAAATTCAAATGGTCGGCCTTGACCCTGAAGAGTTCCCGATTCTTCCGTCCATTGAGCAAAACGAAATTTTGCAGGTTCCTGGCGATTTGATCAAAACGATGATCAGACAAACGGTTCTTGCTGCATCGACTAGCGAGCAAACGCCTATTTTGACTGGCGTTTTGTGGAATTTGAACGAAGGCCAGCTGAAATTTGTCGCAACCGACCGCCATCGCCTGGCAAGCCGCACGACAAAAGTAGACACGCAAAATTCGTATCATTTCGGCAATATTGTCATTTCAGCCAAAACGCTGAACGAGCTGTCGCGCCTTATTCCCGACCAAAACACGCTTGTGGATATCGTTGTGGCCGACAATCAGGTTTTGTTCAAAATGGATAACATTTTGTTCTACACGCGTATTTTGGACGGCACCTATCCCGATACATCCAAAATCATTCCGCAAGTGTTCGAAACCGAGCTGGTACTGGACACTCGCAATTTAATGGACGCCATCGACCGGGCTTATTTGATGTCCCGTGAAGAAAAAACAAATATCGTTCGTCTCGCGACTCAAGAAGATGGCATGATTGAGATTTCCTCCAGCTCCACAGAGCTTGGACGGGTAACGGAGCAGCTCGATGCCAAATCGATGAAAGGCGAGCCGCTGCGGATCGCTTTCAACTCCAAATTTATGCTGGACGTACTCAAGGTCATTGACAGCGAGCAAATTTTTATCGGATTTACTGGCGCGATGAGGCCGATCATTATTCGTCCAATGGATCATAATTACAGCCTATACGTCATTTTGCCTTACCGCACAACGGGCTAATTCGTCCAAAGAAGCGCTGATAAAGGAGCTGTACGCAATGAAAAAGATAACGATCAACACAGAATATATCGCGTTAGGACAGTTTCTAAAGCTGTCGGACTGTATATCCACAGGTGGACAAGCGAAATTTTTTCTGCAAGAGGCAGTTGTCCACATCAATGGAGAGCCGGACAACCGTCGAGGTCGCAAGCTTTATGCTGGGGATAAAGTCAAAGTGGAAGGCTGCGGTGAATTTATCGTCGCTGCAGCGGGTGACGTTTCGTAGAAGTCGGGAGGCTTGAATCGTGTTTCTAAAAGGCATCGAATTGCACAACTACCGCAACTACGGCGGACTTAAGCTGTCTACGCCAAACCAAGTAAACGTCTTCCTTGGGCCGAACGCTCAAGGGAAGACGAATTTGCTGGAAGCGATCTTTGCGCTTGCGCTGTCCAAGTCGCATCGGACGTCGAAGGATAAAGAACTGATCGGCTGGCAGGGAGACTCGGCCCGAATATCGGGCGAGGTCATCAAGCGCTACGGTACGATATCGCTGGATCTCGCTTTTTCGACACAAGGAAAAAAAGCTAAAATTAACGGGCTCGAGCAGCGCAAGCTAAGCGATTTTATCGGTTCGGTCAATGTCGTAATGTTCGCTCCCGAAGATTTGGAAATTGTAAAAGGCGCGCCGGGCGTACGGAGAAGATTTCTCGACATGGAAATCGGACAAGTGCAGCCCGGTTATTTGTATACGCTCCAGCAGTACGGAAAAGTGCTTCAACAGCGGAACAATTACTTGAAAACGGCGAGCCCGGGTAACGTCAACAACGCGATGCTGGACGTATGGAATATGCAGCTTGCGGAGTTCGGTGTTAAAATCATGAAAAAAAGGCAACACTTTATTCATAAACTTCAGGCGTTCGCAGAACAGATTCATGCCGGCATTACGAACGGTACGGAGAAGCTGACTATTCATTATCGGCCTTCCTTCGGCACCAACGCGCTGCAAGATGAATCTGTTTTATTTGATCAATTTATGATAAAGTTAACACAGGTGAAAGATCAGGAGATTCGGAGAGGGGTTACGCTCGCCGGCCCGCATCGCGACGATTTGGCCTTCTTTATCAACGATAAGGAAGCCCAGGTGTTCGGTTCGCAAGGGCAGCAGCGCACGACGGCCCTATCGCTGAAACTCGCGGAGATTGAACTCATTAACGAGGAAATCGGCGAATACCCCCTGCTTCTTTTGGATGACGTGCTGTCGGAACTTGATCAGAACCGGCAGACTCAGCTGATAGAAACCTTTCAAAGCAAAGTGCAGACTTTTATTACGACGACCGGCCTGGAGAGCGTCAACATGAGCAAACTCCATGATGCCGGTATCTATTATGTGCGGGAAGGCACAGTGACAAGCTAAATACGCGCGGATTGGAGAAGTGAGGCGGACATGTATATCCATTTAGGCGGGGAGAAGATTATCCGGGCTGTCGAGCTGGTCGCCATATTTGATATTTCCATTGAGCAGTCCTCCAAGCTGTCGAAGCAATTCGTTGCAGGCGCGCGCAAGCGGAAAGACGTAGAAACAATCGGCGAGGAAGAGCCGAAATCTATCGTCGTCACAAAGAAAAAAATCTATTATTCGCCCATATCATCCTCGACGCTTAAGAAAAGAGCCCATCATTTCGCGGCGAATGGATAACGAATAGGAACAGCAGTTGAGAGGAGCAGTGAACTTGCATGTCTTTGGAACAGCATACGTATGACGAGAGTCAGATACAGGTTCTGGAAGGATTAGAGGCGGTACGCAAGCGCCCCGGAATGTATATCGGCTCCACAAGCAGCAAGGGCCTCCATCATCTTGTATGGGAAGTTGTCGACAATAGTATCGACGAAGCGCTAGCCGGCTTTTGCACCAAGATCGATGTTATCGTTCACGAGAACAATAGTATTACCGTTATAGATAATGGACGCGGCATTCCAGTCGGGTTGAACGCCAAGTTGCAAAAGTCTACGCTTGAAGTCGTTATGACTGTTCTTCACGCGGGCGGAAAGTTTGGCGGCGAAGGCTACAAAGTGTCCGGCGGTTTGCATGGCGTCGGCGTTTCCGTCGTAAATGCGCTGTCCGAATATGTTATCGTTCAAGTAAAGCGTGAAGGCAACCTTTATCAGCAGGAATACCGCAGAGGCACTCCTCAGTACGACATCAAAATTGTCGGAGAATCGGAGGACACTGGCACAACAGTTACCTTCTTGCCGGATCCCGAAATTTTTACCGACACGACCGAATATGATTACGAAACTCTTCAATCGCGGATTCGGGAGCTGGCGTTCCTGAACAAAGGGATTGAAATCGTTTTGACAGACGAGCGGACAGGCCAAAGCAACTCGTTCATATACGAGGGCGGCATTAACGAGTTTGTCCTTTATTTGAATCGCAATCGTGAAGCGCTGCATGAGGTTCCGATCTATGTGGAAGGCTCGAAAGACCATATTCATGTAGAAGTGGCTTTGCAGTACAACGACAGCTACAGTGAGAACATCTATTCATTCGCAAACAACATCAATACGCATGAGGGCGGTACGCATGAGTCCGGCTTTAAGAGCGCCCTGACGCGTATTATTAACGAATATGCGAGAAAGACGAATCTGATCAAGGACAATGATTCCAATTTCTCAGGCGACGATGTGCGGGAGGGCCTTACAGCCATTATTTCCGTCAAAATTCCGGAGCCGCAATTCGAAGGCCAAACGAAAACGAAGCTCGGCAACAGCGAAGTCCGCGGTATTGTGGAATCTTTTTTTGCAGAGAAGCTTCAAGAGTTTTTGGAAGAAAACCCTTCCGTTTCACGCCGCATCGTGGAGAAGGGCCTTCAAGCGGCCCGCGCTCGCGAAGCTGCTCGCAAAGCTCGCGAGCTGACTCGCCGCAAGAGCGCGCTGGAAGTGGGTTCGCTGCCGGGCAAGCTGGCCGACTGCTCCTCTAAGGACGCTGCGATCAGCGAGCTGTACATCGTCGAAGGCGATTCCGCCGGCGGTTCGGCGAAGCAAGGGCGCGACCGCCATTTCCAAGCTATTTTGCCGCTGCGGGGTAAAATTTTGAACGTAGAGAAAGCGCGGCTGGACCGCATTCTCGGCAACGCAGAAATTAGAGCCATCATTACGGCTCTTGGCACAGGCATCAGCGATGATTTTGATATCGCCAAAGCGCGCTACCACAAAATCATCATCATGACGGATGCCGACGTCGACGGCGCCCATATTCGGACGCTGCTGCTTACCTTCTTCTACCGCTACATGCGGGAAATTATCGAAGCTGGCTTTATCTACATCGCCCAGCCGCCGCTCTTCAAAGTCGAGCGCAACAAAGTCGTTCGCTACGCGCTTACTGAGAAGGAACGCGACGTCATTTTGGGCGAGTTTGGCGAAGGCGTCAAAGTAAACGTTCAACGTTACAAAGGTTTGGGCGAGATGAACGCGACTCAGCTTTGGGAGACGACGATGGACCCAGAGAGCCGTTCCATGCTGCAAGTATCCATTCAGGATGCGATCGAAGCCGATACGATCTTCGATACGCTGATGGGCGACAACGTGGAGCCGCGCCGCGAGTTTATTCAAAAGTACGCGAGATACGTCACTAATCTCGATATCTAAAAACAGCAAGGCAGCCATTCCTCAAGGGGTGGCTGCCTTTATTATTTTGAAACGCAAGGCAACGAGACTAGCGCCTTGCCTTCATTCCACCGTAAGCGATCGAATACTTCCGTACTTTCCGGTAGATGCTTTTGTCCGCCAACGTTTTGTAAATATAGGGATGAGGTTTTGTATTTACCTCCAAAATCCAGGGATGAAGCTTGGTATCAATCGCGATATCGACACCGATTTCTTTTAAACCCGGATAAGAAACGGAGAGCTGGCGGGCAATAGAGACCCCCAATTTGTGAAGCCGTTTTTCGTAAGGTCTCAGCTCAGTGGATGAAAGATGGTGCGAGAGCATGTTATCGAACGTTTTGATTGATCCGCCGCTATGGTAGTTGGTCACAACGTTGTTTGGCGCGGCCAGCCGGCAGATGATGGCGGTCGTTTCCCAATTGCGGCTAAGGTTCCTTTGCACTAAGACACGCAGATCGAACCGCCTGCTTTTGTGCTTGAGCAAATGGATGCCTTTTTGAATTAGGTAGCTCTTTTTCCCGGTGTATGCGCTTAGTCCTTCATAAAGCTCGTCGAGCGTTGACGCGGAGCGGCCGTTTTTTTGCACCTGGTAGTGGTAGCCCTGTGCGCCATGCTCGACCCTTATTACTCCATCTCCGTGTGTACCGCTTACTGGCTTAACGTATACCATGCCGTATTCGCCGATCATGGAACGAAGCGCGTCCCTGCTAAATTTTTTTGTATGCGGAATGTAGGCTCGCAAATCGGGCGATTTTAGAAGGGCTTTTGTTTTCGACCATTTGCTTCTTACGCGTTGAATGCCCAACTGTAGTTCAGCTCACTTTCGTAATGATTTTCTTAAGCGCCATAGGGATGATACAAGACAGACTCTGGAATGAATGGTATAATAAAAGTTGGGTCTGTTTACTTTATGACTCTATTTCAGAGATGGGGAATGGCGACTAGCCTATTTTTTGCAGTGTCGTTCGAGTCCCTTGTTAAAGGTTTGGGCAGGCCTTAATCTACGAAGAAGGTTTATATGCCCGTCTTTTGTGAAAGTAATATAACTAAGAGTAAATGGGACTACAGATAGATGTCGTCAGGGAGGTAAATCATGACGGAAGAACAACGAATGTCAGTGACAGACCGCGATATCGGCGTTGAGATGCGGGATTCCTTTATGGACTACGCGATGAGCATCATCGTAAGCCGTGCTTTGCCCGATGTAAGAGATGGACTTAAACCGGTTCATCGTCGTATTTTGTACGCGATGTCTGAGCTGGGCATGTCTCCGGACAAGCCTCACAAAAAATCGGCGAGAATCGTAGGGGAAGTTATCGGCAAGTACCATCCGCACGGCGACTCCGCGGTTTATGAGTCGATGGTCAGGATGGCGCAGGATTTCTCCATGCGTTATATGCTGGTAGACGGACATGGAAACTTCGGTTCCATTGACGGAGATATGGCTGCAGCGATGCGTTATACGGAAGCCCGTCTGTCCAAAATGGCAATGGAGCTTCTTCGCGATATTAACAAAGAAACAATCGATTTTGTGCCGAACTATGACGGGGAAGAGCAGGAGCCCGTTGTTTTGCCGTCGCGTTTTCCAAACTTGCTTGTAAACGGTGTAACGGGCATTGCCGTAGGCATGGCCACCAACATTCCGCCTCACAACCTGGTTGAAGTCATCGACGGAGCGCAGGCTTTGATCCGCAATCCGGATCTTACTCCGCTTGAGCTGATGGAATATGTTAAAGGTCCAGATTTCCCGACGGCTGCTTTCGTTATGGGCCGCAGCGGCATCCGCCAGGCTTATTTGACGGGTCGCGGATCGGTGACGATGCGGGCTAGAGCGACGATTGAGGAGAATAACGGCAAAGCGCGCATTATTGTGCATGAGCTTCCGTATCAAGTAATCAAAGCGCGCCTGGTAGAGAAAATAGCGGAACTCGTCCGCGAGAAAAAGATTGAAGGTATTACCGATCTACGCGACGAATCGGATCGCAACGGCATGCGGGTTGTTATCGAGCTTCGCCGCGACGTGAACCCGAGCGTAGTGCTGAACAATTTGTACAAGCATACGCAGCTTCAATCCAACTTCGGCATCAATATGCTGGCGCTTGTAAACGGCGAGCCGAAAACATTGAATTTGCGCGATATGCTATACCACTATTTGCAGCACCAAATTGAAGTCATCCGTCGTCGTACGGAATACGATTTGAAAAAAGCGGAGGCCCGCGCGCACATTTTGGAAGGACTTCGAATTGCGCTTGATCATTTGGATGAGGTCATCGCTCTAATCCGCGGCTCGCAAAATGCCGATGAAGCACGTGAGGGGCTAATTTCTAGATTCTCGCTCAGCTACGAGCAGGCCCAAGCGATTCTAGATATGCGCTTGCAGCGTCTGACCGGTTTGGAGCGGGAAAAAATTGAAGCGGAATACGCGGAGCTTATGCGTAAAATCGCGGAATACAAAGCTATCCTTGCGGACGAGCAGCTTGTTCTGGACATTATCAGCACAGAGCTGAACGAAATCAAGGAAAGATTCGGGGACGAGCGCCGTACCGAAATTACGGCGAGCGACGAGGAAATTTTGGATGAAGACCTAATTCCTCGCGAAGATGTAATCATCTCCGTAACCCATTCCGGCTACATCAAACGTTTGCCGGTAACGACTTACCGCAGCCAGAAGCGCGGCGGCAGAGGCGTAGTGGGCATGGATACGAAGGAACACGATTTTGTCGAGCATCTTTTCGTTTCCAATACGCATCACTTCCTGCTGTTCTTTACGAACAAAGGCAAAGTGTACAAGCTGAAAGCTTATGAAATTCCGGATCTTAGCCGTACGGCTCGCGGAACGCCGATCATCAACTTGATTCAAATCGAACAAGGCGAAACGATCAATGCGGTTATCCCGGTTCAGGCGTTCGATTCTGATCACTATCTATTCTTCGCTACACGCCAAGGTGTCGTGAAGAAAACCCCTCTGGACGATTACGTGAATATCCGTAAAGTGGGTCTCATTGCGATCTCGTTGCGCGAGGATGACGATTTGATCGGGGTTAAGCTGACAGACGGCAACCAGGAGATCATTATGGGTACGGCTCAGGGCATGTCCATTCGATTCTCGGAGCAGGACGTCCGTTCGATGGGTCGTTCCGCAACGGGTGTCAAAGGCATTGGTCTTGACGAAGAAGATACGGTTATCGATATGGATGTTGTTGTTCTGGACAAAGATGTGCTTATCGTTACGTCCAAAGGATATGGCAAACGTACGCCGATTAGCGAATACCGGATTCAAAATCGCGGCGGCAAAGGCATTAAGACGCTGAATGTCACCGATAAGAATGGACCGATCGTTTCGCTGAAGGTCGTCGAAAACGATGAGGATCTTATGATTATGACGGCGCTTGGAACGCTTATTCGCACAAGCATGGAGGGAATCTCCTCTATGGGACGCAACACGCAAGGCGTTAAGCTCATCCATACACGTGAGGATGATACGGTCGCTACGGTAACTCGCGTTGCACGCAGCGAAGAAAGTGAGGCCTTATCGGACGAAGAGAGCGAGGAAGAGGGGCCTTCGGCTTCGGAATAATCCGCTTGAACGCCTATAAGGCAGATGAATAACGGGCCACAAGGGGAGAGGACTTCCGTGGGTATTGTAATGGTTGCGCAATTAAAGCTAGGCGACAAGATCGGAGAAGATGTCCTCACCCCGCTAGGGAGCGTCCTGTTGCAAAAGGGCAAAATTGTAACGCCTAAAGATATAGAAGTGCTGCAGGCGTTTCTTGTGTCTAACGTAGCGGTGGAGAACAGTTTCAGTGAATTGAAGGCGGGGGATGAGAAACCGGATGATGTCGTTCAGGCGTCCGGTCAATCCCCGGCTACTCCGCTGCAACGCGAATATGAAAAAATGATTGAAGTGCTGCGCAATATTTACAACTCTTTTGTCACGGGTCAGGGTATGCCGATTATGGATATCCGCGTCCAGCTTGAGAGGCTGCTTCAGCATATTAACGACTACAATGTGTTGACGTTTTCCCCAAGATTGTTTCAAGAGAGGGATTACTTGCTTCATAATAGTACGACTTCATCGCTGACTTCCTTCCTCATTGCGAAGTGGGTAGGGCTGCCGCAGAAGGAATGGATGCAAGTAGCGCTTGCCGGCATGCTGAAGGATATCGGCAATGTTCGAATTGACAAGAGCATTTTGTCCAAGCCTACTCCGCTAACCGATGTCGAGAAAGAAGAAATGAAACGCCACACCGTTCTTGGTTATCAGCTGCTCAAAAATGTTGCAGCTCTTAATGAAGGAGCGAAGCTTGCGGCATTGCAGCATCATGAGAAAGTCGACGGAACCGGCTACCCTCTTGGCATTGATTCCACAAAGATTCACCCATATGCAAAGATCGTCAGCATAGCGGATATTTTTCATGCGATGACGTTGAACAGATTTTATCGCAAGGCTGTATCTCCGTATCTAGTTTTGGAACAAATCCAAAGCGACGCTTTCGGCAAGCTCGATCCGGGGTATGTAAGCACGTTCGTAGAAAAAGTGACGGGCATTCATAACGGAACCATTGTCCGATTAAGCGACGAGCGGGTTGGGGAGATTGTATTTTCGGATCGATCGCATCCAACGCGTCCTTGGGTTTCTATCGACGGTAACATTGTGAACTTGGCAGTGGAGCGTCAACTTCATATTAAAGAAGTAATCAAATAACGCTTAAGCGGTAGTAAGCCTATCATCTGTACTCGTTGAATCGGGTTAGGTGGTAGGCTTTTTTATTAGTAATGAGATGTCAGTGTTGCTGCTTCATTGAAGCAAGCTTAGTATTATGGATAATTAAAGATAGAAGGCAAACATGATAAATCATCGAATTCGATCGTCCTTAATGGAAGGAATGCCTTTTAAAAAACGAAAAAAGCTAGTAATATCAAGGGTTTTGGGCGTTAAAAATATAAAGTAAAAAATAATTATAAAAAACACTTGCAATTCATTAGGCATGCATGGTATATTATCTAAGTCGCCGCTGAGACATGCGGTTGATGAGAGAAACAAATTGTTCTTTGAAAACTGAACAACGAGCGAAACTGCCCTGTTAATTCTGAAAAGAATTAATGGAATAAAATGAAGACGAAAGTCTTCAAGCAACAA
>NZ_JBHTHB010000005.1:411015-464356 GCF_042675505.1 Paenibacillus sp. GCM10027627 | reverse complement strand
AACAAAAACACCTCCAAAGTTGTCCTCCACATCTTACGATGTCTCGGCATTTTCTTGAAGGTGTTTTGATTTGTCTCACACTATGGGGTCAGTTCCAGGGGGACCTCGGAATGCCAGGCTTTTTTCAATTTTAGTAGTAAGGTTGAGGTGGCGGCGGAGGTGGAGCAAGCTGCAGTTCTCCGCTAGTTGTCAAACCGTTCGCGAGGGCGAGCTCGCGCAATTTCAAATACAGCTCAGCTCTAGTGGCGTTGATGTAAGGCATAACGAACAGGACGCCGACGAAGCAAGCAAGCGTACCGAGCAAAATCCACCCTAGGAAGCTAAGATGAAGGACAAAAATACGGAATTTATGGCCTCTTGTCATCTGGTTGCTCAGTTCAACCGCACGGCGGGCTCCGATGTTCGGATTGTCGGCGAGAATAAAAGGCACCAAGCTGTAAGCAATCGATTTAACGATGCCGGGAATGATAAGCAGCAAATACCATAAAAAGTTTAGGAATCCTTTCAATAACATCGCTTTGACGACTAGCCAGTAACGCTTGTTTGTAAAGGAGTAGCCCAAGTCGTTCAGACTCGTTTGATCTTCGGCGGATTGTTTGAAATAACGATTCGCCCCAACTTCGAGAGGAAAACCTAAAAAAATTCTAAAGGCAAACGCAAATAGGAGGCCAAATGACATAACGGCTAGAATGACCCCTAGAAATACCCAATCCAATTGGGTTCCCGTTGATACGGAACTATCGGAAGTGCTTGAGTAGCCGGATGGATTAAGTCCCCCTGCCGCAATCGCCAATATAAAGCTGGCCAAAAACGCTTTCCAATACGATGTTCGCAATACATCTTTTGCTCTTGCTTTCAGTTCTTTACGATCCCACACATTGATCCCTCTTTTCTCTATTCTGGTATTAATCCTACAATAAAACCCACTTATTTCCTAGCAAAAAAACAAGAATCGACAATAAATAGAAGATTAACTTAGCAATTAAGATCAAAAACGATTTCCATCCCTTTGTTATTCTATTGTCAGAAATAATAATTATGAGCGAAAAGGAAGGGTTGAATATGAAATTTCAAGGCACTCCACTTGTAAAAGCATTGGCAGTCGGTCTCGTCGCCGCCGTCGTGATCACTTGCATAAATACGGGAATCGGACTGGCATTCGATTGGTTCAAGGGCCATCCGATTGAAGTGGAATGGTTTTCCACTCCGAAAATTTTTGTGTTTGTCGCTGTGTTTGCTTTTGCAAGCGGTCAGTATCTTTCTTCCGCAGAAAAGCATTAACGGGGGCCGCTGCCCCCATTTTGGTTGCTCAATGCCGCCTAATTGATTATAGTTGAATTCTAATACTATAAAGCGCTTTCATTTAGCGAATTCATGAACTAGGGCGGTCATGCGATGAGAAAACCGGTGAAAGGATTCAAAGTCCGATTGCTGACACAGTTGGTGGTTTTAATTTGCGCGGTTGTTTTTATTGGCATGTCCCTTGCCGGAATGCTGTTTTCTTTTATGCTGAACGATATATTGAAGTACCATATTGGGCAGCAGGCGATGACGGTGGCCAAGCTTGCCGCGGGTGACAAACAAATTATTCACGCCTTCGGACTGCCTGATCCATCGACAGCGATTCAGCCCGTGGCGGAGAGAATTCGGATTGAAACGGGCGCCAGCTATGTCGTCATCGGAAATATGGACAATATCCGGTACTCCCATTACGACCCGGTGCAAATTGGCAAGGTGATGGGAACATCGAACGAGCCTGTCTTTTTGGAGGAGATGTCCGTCGTTTATGAAGGCAGCGGTGTTTCAGGGCCGGCGATCAAAGCGAAAACGCCAATCCGCAATCAACAAGGAGATATTATCGGAGTGTCTTCCGTCGGTTTTTTGCTGGACGAGGTAGAGGACAAAATCGCTCAGTATTACAAAAGAATTATGGGGCTTACACTGCTGCTTTTTTTGCTAGGCTTTGTACTGGCGTACTTAATTGCTCTCCGGGTCAAAAATTTAACTTTGGGGCTGGAGCCTAGTGAAATTTCTTTTCTTTATAAAGAAAGGGAAGCGACGCTGGAATCGATTCGCGATGCTATCGTAGCCGTTGATATGGAAGAAAAGGTCGTTACGATGAACAAGCGGGCCCGCGAGCTGCTGCACAAAAACTTGCTGGTAGGCGAGAGGCTTAGCCATCACTATTTGCGCGAAGTGATCCGGGCTGTGACAACGACGGGCCAAGGCTACAGCAACGGCAAAATCTTTTTGGATACACAGCTTTTTGCCATGCATGTGGAGCCGATTATGCAAAGCGATGAGGTGAAGGGCGCCGTTATTACATTCCGGCCGGAATCTGAGATCGAGCAGCTCGCAAATGAGTTTTCAGAGATGAAAGCCTACTCTGAAAATATGCGCGCCCAAAACCACGAGTATTTAAACAAATTAAACATTATATACGGACTCATCAGCTTAAAGCACTACGATAAAGCGATCGACATCATTTCGGAGGAAGTAAAAGAGCGGCAGGACATGATCGGATTTCTGATGAGCTCGGTAAAGGTTCCGCTTATTGCGGCATGTCTGCTTGGCAAAATCAATCGCTCCAAGGAGCTGAAGGTGGGTCTGGAAATTGATCCGGACAGTCATTTATCGTATTTGCCATCTGATGCAGACGCTAAATTGCTCGTTACCGTACTCGCCAATATTATGGACAACGGGATGGAGGCGGCCAGAGCGAAGAATGAAGGGAATGCTAAAGTAAAAGTGTCGTTCACCGACCTCGGCAACGATCTTGTCTTTGATATAGAGGACAATGGGCGGGGCGTAGCGAAAGAGCAGGAAAAGAATATTTTTGTAGAGGGATATACGACCAAACAAGGCGACAATCACGGCATAGGGCTGACCATCGTCAAACATGCGCTCAAAGAATTGAACGGCGAGCTGTTTATTGACCGCAGTTCTCTTGGAGGGGCCAGGTTTACCGTTGCAGTACCCAAAAAAGAAGCAGGCACGGCTGCAACGATAAGAGCTTCAAGGCCGAAATTAGCTCAAGCGGAGGGATAGCGATGGCGGGAAACGAGATTAAGGTCATGATTGTGGAGGACGACAGTCTTGCGGTCAAAATATATGAACAATTTACTCATAAAATAGAAGGATTCCAAATCGTCGCTTCGGCCAGCGACGGCAGTCAGGCGCTGGAGCTGCTTGAAGTGTTTACGCCTGATCTGGTTTTGCTTGACGTCTTTTTGCCTGATATGCGAGGCATTGATTTGCTTTGGAAAATTCGCCAGTCTCAATTGCAAATCGACGTTATCCTCATTACAGCGGCGAACGATACCGAAACGGTGAGCGATGCGATTAGAGGCGGCGCATTCAGCTATATGATCAAACCGATTATGATCGATAAATTTACATCCACGCTGGAACGTTACAAAAGCGTTCGAGCCGAGCTGAACCATCGTCAAATTGTTGACCAGCATGTTGTCGACCAATTGTTCCGTCCCGTACATCCTGCTGTGCCGGCCGGAACGGCGCTTAAAGAAGCGGTTCTGCCCAAAGGTGTCGATAAATTAACGCTGAAGCTGGTGCGCGATAGAGTCAAATTGATTTCTGAGGCCATTGGGGTAGAGGAGCTTGCGGAGCTCGCCGGAATGAGCCACTCCACGGTAAGAAGATATTTGGAGTATATGGTGTCTATCGGTGAAGTAAAAGTCGATACCAGTTATGGCGTAGTAGGACGGCCAGAGAGGAAGTACAAATGGTCGCTGAAGGAATAAAAAAGGGTCTGTCTCGTTAAAGCCGGTTTTCCGGCGAGAGACAGACCCTTTTTATTAGTCCATAATTGCGGATTGTCTTATAGTCCTTCTCGTTTGCAAGCTAATCCCTTTCGCCAGCTAATCCTTAACAAATTGGGCCATCCATTCATCAATTTGAATGGACAAGATTTGGCCGTTCTCAACGACAAGGCCGCAATACTGTTGCAAGTCCGAATCGGCATGAAGCAAATGCGAGCGGACGGCTTCGACCTCATCGTCCGTATCGGTTGTGCGCCTTACCCATGAAGGGAAGTCAAACGTCTTTTTCCGCGTGCGGGAATGCTGAAGCTTAAGTCCCTCGTCTTGCATCCAATCGCTCCATTGCTGAACCGAATAGCAGCGAACATGGCTGGAGTCTCTAAGCTTTTCCGTTCCATTAACGAAATCCGCAATCCGTGCATCTTCTGGGACGATATTGTCGATTAGCAGCAGCTTGCCGCCGGGTTTTAATACTCTGGCCGCTTCTTTAACAAATTGTCCGGGGTTTGGAAAATGGTGCGCGGCAATCCGGCAAGTGACGACCTCAAAGGAATTCGGCAAAAACGGCAGCCCCTCGGCATCGGCTACTACAAACATGACGTTATCGGTAATGGATGCCAAATGTTTTTGCGCGGCGCTCAGCATATCGACGGTTAAATCCGTGGCGAATACCGCAGACACATGCGGCGCAAGCTGCTTGGTGGCATGCCCACCTCCAGTGGCGATATCGAGCGCTCTCCAGCTCTGCTGCGGCTCAAGCCACTCTAGCATGAGCGCCAAATCGTCGCCTTTGGCATGAGTTTCACTGGTCACGTATTTTTCGGCGTTTTTCCCGAATTGCTGCCGAACGGCCTCTTTAAGCTGTTCATCCTGATTCATGGATGGAACTCCTCCTCCTGCTTAAGCTTTTCTACTTTTTCTCCATGCCAAGCGAAACGAGAACTTCTTTAATCGATGTTTCTTGCACTTCCAAAAAGGCTTGGAAGTCGGCGGCGTTTTTATATCCGTTCTCCCAGCCGTTTGCTTCGAGCTGCTTCTTCCATTCTTCCGTTTCGGAAAGAGCTTTCAGCTGTGTATTCCAAAACTCCACAGCGTCAGCAGGCATATCTTTGTTGCCAAACAGTCCGCGCCAAATGGTAAATTCGGCGTCGATGCCTTGCTCTTTATAAGTCGGGATGTTCGAGAACTGGTTCGTCAGTCTAGCCGGGGCGGAAATGCCGAGCACTTTCACTTTTCCTGCTTTCAAATATTCGCCTACGCCAGAAATATCTGTCGATAGAACATCGACGTGGCCTCCAAGCAGAGCGGTAATCGCTTCTCCGCCGCCGTCATAGGAAACATAACGAATTTTGGTGGCATCGATTCCTGCTTTAACGGCAGGAAGCATAGCAATGAGATGATCCTGCGAGCCTGGTGCGGAACCGCCGGCAAGAGACAGGCTAGCGGGATCGGCTTTCAAATCGGCGAACAGCGAAGCCAAGTCATTGTATTTGGAATCTGCGTTGACAACAATGGCTCCATAATCCGTTGTGAGCTGCGCAAGCGGAGTAAGGTCGCGGAACGAATAAGGGCTGTTGCCTTCTGCTCTTAAGTTGTTAATGATAAGCGGGGCGGAAGGAAGGAACAGTTTGTATGGATTATTTTTGTCCTGAGTCACAAATTCGGACAATCCGACCGCTTGGCCGCCGCCCGGTTTATTTTCAACGATAATGGATTGGGTGATCAGCTTTGTATCCGTGTAGGCCTTGGACAGAGCTCTTGCCGTCAAATCGAGTCCGCCGCCTGCGCCGGATGGGGCCATAATCGTAATCGATTTTTCTGGATAGGACGATTTTGGAGCTTCGGATTGCTGTGCAGCCGGTGCGCTTCCGGACGGCTCAGAGGATGGAGCAGCTGAGTTGTTCCCGCCGCATGCCGCAAGCCCTAAAGCCAGAATCATAAAAATCAAAGACGTTTTCCACTTTGCATTTGTTTGTTTTTTCAAAGTAACCCCTCCTGTATATGATAACGCTTTCAATCTCAATTCACACGTTATCACAGGAGCTGGTGCTTACATAGTTAACGAGCATTTGTTGCAATCTTCTTTTATCCGTCATTTTTTTCATATTTTTTACGGTACCCGGCTATTTCCCCTCATTTTGCCGCATATCGCCATTATATCTTAAATTAGGTATGTTGGAGTTGTAAAATAAGGTATAAAATAGAAGCTGGACTATTTTCCTAGAGAGGTGAGACCCACGAACCGGAAACCGGTTTTGCGGCTTACATATCGCAACTTTCACTTGCAAAGCCTCGTTAGGAGGGAGTAGAAACGGAGGGATTTTATGGATGGCGCGAACCGCGCTGCAAGTCAATTTTTAGACAAGCTATGGCCTCTATTCCTCTTATTGATAGCTGCTGCTGCCTTGCAAGGATGCGCCAAAGGAGATTCGGATGATGGGAATGGGAGTCTTCCCGACATTCCTTTACTAGAGAACGTACAATCTATTGCGGTATACCATCGAAACGGACCTATTATTATGGAGCAGAGAGACCCCGAAATTATTGGGCAATTGCTTGACGGGATGAGGAGGGCAAAGCCTTCATCGATCGGCGATCCGGAGTTTTCGGGCAAGCTTTATGAGCTTGTGCTAACCGGTTCGGAGCAAACGGTTTCTTTTTCTATTAATGATTTGGAAGGAACGGCGTCTACTGAAGCGAGCGTTAAACTGTATGCGACGCTTCCGGGAGAGGAGCGTGTTGCGGCATGGTGCGTTCCAACCGATTGGATTCAACTGCTGCTGAATCCAAATGGGAGGGAGGCTATGCCTGTCCTGAAAGTCACTCCCGATGAAACGAATGATAGCGTAACGCTTGTAGGGAACCGTGATATTAACGAGCAGTCGTTAAAAGAGGCTATTGAGGCTTCCTTGCTTATGAAACCGCCGTATGGAAAAGTAGCCGACAACTATAAGCTTCATTTTTCCGACCCCCGCCGGGTCATCATCCGTTTCCCCGATTTGCCTGAAGGGGGAATCGCCGAATTTATGGTCGATGGAACGGAAACGGCAGATGGCAAGCCGTTCAAACTGAATTCGGACGATAGCAGCAGATTGATCGTTATCCGGCAGGGCCTCCCATGGAGCGGGCTTCGCTGGGTGGATACGAGCGGCATAACGGTTCGTGAGCACGGGTTCGACGGAGCTACGCTCATTCAGCCTGTTGAATTTAAATCGGAAGAGTTGTTTCTTTATGGCAGGTCGCATTCCGTTTATCGGTTAAACCTATTGACGGGAAGCGCTTCTGATATCGCCAATAAGGAATGGGCTTCCGGCGAAGAGGGATATAGCAGCGACAGCGGAGTAAGCAACCTCTATTCTTATTCGGCGGATCGCAATACCCTTTATGCGGCAAGAGGGCTAAAGACGATTCATCTTGTAAAAAAAGACGGCTCCACAAAAGAGATATATAAGGCTGAACGCCCCATATACGGCATGGCTGCTTCGCCGAACGGGAAATTTATTGCGATTTTGCTTGATTCCGACTCCAATTTGGGTCCTTATGCCGATCTTGTTGTTTTGGACGAAAACGGAGGTCTCCTCTCCGAGTTTAAAAAAGCAGCTTATACCTCCCACAGCGAAGGCTGGCATTTCATCTATCCTATCGCCTGGACCGATTCAGAGACGATAGCTGTTCCGTTAATCGGAATTGAGCCTATCCAGCGTGGAAAAGCGTTGTATCACTATAAAGAGGGACTGCTCGCCAGCGAAAAAAATGCCGTTTTGCCGGAGGATGCCGCAGCGATTTTGAAATCGGCGATATCGGGCATCAGCGAGTGGGATATCATTCGGGTATTGCCGGCATTAGGCGACAGCGATGCGCGCTACTATGCCGTCTACGTTGCCGGATATGGAAGTTGGCTAATTGATCGCCAAGAGAACAAAGCGGCTTCCATCGGCTCGGGCGCCCTTGTAGAGTGGACCTCTGAGGGAGAAATCGTCGTATGGCATTCTACGGAAGGGAAATCGGCTGACTTTGCTGGATTGGACTAGTGTAAGGGGGTCAAGCTTTTTACAAATGACAACTAATATGGCGGTAAATCAGCTTTTTGAGAACAAAACGGAGCAGCTTCTTTTATGTCTTCGGCAGATGTTTCCGGATGGCGAGCCGGTCATTGAAACGGTGGTTTGCGAAGATTTGCGAGAGCCTACGCATAATTTCACGACGGGGGGCATCTTCCGCTTGCGGGGAGAGGTAATCGTAGGGTATGACAAGCGGCCGTGGACTCTCATCGTAAAAGCGATAAAACGGGACAGCCCGGAAAAAGACGATCCTTGGCATCACAACTATTGGAAGCGGGAGGCGCTCGTTTTTCAATCCGGTATTTTGGACAATCTTCCTTCCTATATCGGGGCTGTAAAATGTTATTTGCTGGAGGAGCAGCTGGATGGATCGATCTGGATTTGGATGGAGCATGCCAAAGGAGTTCCGCTGGTTTCGGATCGGCACTTTGCTAGGGTTGCCCGCTATATAGGCCAATTGGGCGGAGCTTATTTGACGGGCGCCAAGCTTCCCGAAGAGGAATGGATATGCAAGAGATGGCTTTGGTCATGGGTTCAAGGAAGCCGGGAGTATGCTCCCGATGTGGAGGACTATGCCGATCGTTTAAGCCAAGAGAGCGACCGCAGTATCTGGCTGTGGTTTAAAAAATTTAGCAGCGAAGCGGATAGCGGGCTAAACCGGCTGAACTCTCTGCCTCGCGTGTTGGCCCATCAAGATTTAAGCTGGATGAATATGTTTCTTGAGGAAGAAGAGGGAGATGCTCGATTAACGCTAATCGATTGGCAGTTTATGAGTCTTTCGGGTGTTGGAGAAGATTTGGCTAAGCTGTTTGGCGTCATCATGAGCTTAGAAGTGTTCCCGCTTGAGAGGTGCAGGGACGTTCAAGCCTCCCTATTTCAAGCTTATGTACAAGGGCTGAGACAATCGGGCTGGTGGGGCGACGAGAGGGTCGCCCGCTACGGATTTTGCTTGGCGGTCGCAATGCGCAGCATTTGGGAAGTGCCTAAGTATATAGAGCTGGCTTGGAAGCTAGAGAGCGGAATCGCTCTTTCGACTGCCCGGCATGACGCAGAGCGGCTAAAAGAAATCATCGCCATCCAGATGGAACTGGCGGAGGAAGCGGAATCGCTGCAGCCGTTTCTTTAAGTGCTAGCCGGATTAAATTGCCCGGGCCCTGCTTTTATGTCTGATGACTTGCAAGCTGAACAACAGCAACTACGCCAAGGGGTGGACCACATGTCGAAACAATTGATATTAGCCGACGGGAGAACCGTGCAAGTCGAGTGCTTGAGCTGCGCTTTAACTAGCGGTCTAGTGAATCCGACGGGCGGAGTCATTTTTGAAAACGATTTGTTTCATGCTCATCAGGATGTGGCGTATCCCATTAAAGGACTGGTTATATTGGCCGCCAAAAGGCATTTTTACGCTATGGATGAATTGACGGATGAAGAACAAACGGAGTTTATGTCTTTGATTTACAAAATTCGAAGCGAGCAGCGGAAGCGCCTTGGTATTGAGAAGGTGTATTATTTTTATAACGAGGATACAACTCATCATTTTCATCTGTGGATGGTGCCGCGTTACTCTTGGATGTATGAATTCGGCCATTCCGTACAGTCGCTTAGGCCGGTTCTGTTGCATGCACGCAACCATATGAATACAGAAGAGAATATGAAAGAAGTGCTGGGGGGCATAGAGGCGTTAAGAGAAGGTCTTAAGGGGTTTTCGGAAAACGGCTAGGGGCAAAACTGAAGCGAATGAGTCGGAAAGAACATTTTAGGAAAAAAAGGCTAAGGATAGAAGAGGGCGAAGTGTCCTCGCTCTATCCTTTTTTTTCGTGAGCGGAGGTTTGGTCTAGGGTTCGTAGGTGATGATTACGTTACCCCGCTTTCGTTCGGTATCGACATACCGATGCGCTTCCGCCATTTGCTCGAGCGGATACCTCCTATCGATCATAGCTTTAAGTTTGCCGGCTTCCGCTAATTGCTGAAGATAGGTCAGGTTGTTTTTCGACTGCATTAAACCGGCCGTTACAAAAACCGCTTTTTGGCCCCCGAAGACGGCTGTGCGAAGCATATGAAACAGAATAGATAGGCCGGGAACGGTGGATAGATATACTCCTGCCTCCGTCAATGCGCCTTTGCACTCGGAGAAAGACCGCTTTCCTACCGCGTCGAAAATGACGTCATACCGTTTGCCGGAAGCCGTAAAATCCTCTTTTGTATAATCGATTACAAAATCGGCCCCGGCTAAGCTTACCCGCTCAAGATTGGAGCCGCTGCATACGCCGGTAACTTCGGCGCCCAGCGCTTTGGCCAGTTGAACGGCGTACAAGCCGACAGCACCTGAAGCGCCGTTTATTAAAACGCGCTGTCCGCTTTGAATCTTTGCTTTGTCTCTTAAAAAGATTAAAGCGGTGGGAGCTCCATCGCAGACGGCTGCTGCTTCTTCGAAAGTTAAGCGGCTCGATTTGACGATGAGCGGCGAATGCTCTGGCAAACAAAGGTATTCGGCGTGAGCGCCCATCTTATTTGCGCTTAATCCAATAACGGGGTCACCTGTTTTAAACCCGGTTACTTCTTTGCCTACGGCATCGACAACTCCGGAAAATTCAACTCCAAGCATCGGATTTCGTGGCCTTTTTAAACCGTAAATGAGCCTTACGACAAAAGGATCGCCCCTCCGAAAGGCGCAATCGGCCGGACCAACGACAGCAGCACGCAGCTTGATCCGCACCTCATTGCTTTTTGACTCCGGCGTGTTGATTTCTTTAAGTTCAAGGACATCCGGGCTTCCATACTTCGGACAAATGATTGCTTTCATTTTTTTTCCCTCCTGTATTTGTTGTAATTTTGAACTATAACTCACTTTTTCAAATAGCTCCGCTTACTCGGTAAGACTTCGATTAAAGTAAAGATTTATATACATAATGTATTTTAAACTTTACATTGTGTCAATTAAACTTTACAAATGGGTTCTCTTTTTACAAAGATGGGTCACAAAAAGCAATAAGAAGCAATGAAGAGCAATAATGCCTTCTTTGCTGGGGCGGGTTGACAAACATATAGTTAGGTGCCATACTATATCCATGGATAACCAATTTAAAGTTAAACATGAGCTCAATGAAATTCCTACGCTTGAGCAAGCCAAGCGCCAGATTGAAAGCTATCAGCTAGGTGCGGATGCTCAGGCCGTGCTTGTTGCCTCCAGGCTGATGGCTGCAGGAGCGAAAATCGGACATGCCGCTGAAATTCACTTTTCCCGGTTTGGACTTTCGACGGGGAGATACCGCCTGCTTGCCGATCTTGAGGATAACGGCGGAGAGGAGCTACCCTCGCAGCTCGCCGAGCATCTTGGCGTCACACGCGCAACCGTAACGGGATTAATTGACGGTCTAGAACGCGATGGCCTTGTTAATCGCAAGGCAAGCTCCGAGGACGGACGGCAAAAGTCGGTTATGCTGACGGAAGCCGGAAGGGGGAAGCTCCGCGACATGGCTCCCGAGCATTTTGCCAGACTAGAAGCGATGGTTGGTTCTCTTAGCATGGAAGAGCGGACTGTTTTTTTGGATTTGCTTGGTCGAATTACGGGGGGCATGTCCGCGCTTACGGAGGATGGGGACTGGTCACGAAAATAGATTGGTAAGCTTCTCGCCTCGAATGAAGTTGTTGCAAGCGAATAAGAGTAAATAAAGGCTAGCCTGTCTAGCCTCTTTTTACTCCTATATAGTTAGGTGGCTAATTATATGTCATCAGAGACATTATTGGTCATCAAAGAGTCATTTACAAAAGAGAGGCGGTACAGAAATGAAAAAAAAGTTTGTATTGGCAAGCGAAGTAGTGACGGCTTATCTGGTTCCTGCGGTTATGGCCGGAGCGGGTGGCTTACTGACCGGAAATGAGGAGCTTCAGCTTGGAGCAGTCACCACAATTGGCGGGGCCTCTGCATTCACGGCGCTAGCGCTTGGACTTTGGCTGCGGGGCAAGGAGAGGAAGAGGGGGTGGCTTATTCGTGCTCCCCGGCTCGTTGTCGTTTTTATTTTAGCATTGGCGGGAGCTTTGACCGGCTTTGTCGGAGCGTTGGCAGGAGCCGAATTAGTAGGCGCGATAGATGCGGCAGGTCGGTGGAATTGGCTGGCCGAGCGAATGCGGTTTGATTTCCCGCTGTCAGGTGCGATTGCGGGTACCATCATGGCATGGCGATGGCATCGCTATGCCACAGCAACTATTTTTTATAATGGAGGCGTTCAAAAATGATTGTTGTCATAGGAGCATCGGGAACGATTGGAAAAGCTTTGCTGGAGAGTCTAAACGATAAGGGAGCGAAAGTCAGGGCGGTTAGCAGGCAGCCGGAGCTGTTGCGGCAAGAGCTTGGGAGCTATGTCTCATCCGATGCGGAATCACATATCATGATGGGCGACGCCAGCGACCGTGAGTCGTTGCGGCGTGCATTTGCTGGAGCCGATCAATTGTTTTTAGTTTTGTCCAACAGTCCGAGGCAGGTAGAGTGGGAGACGTCCATAATAGAAGAAGCTGCACTATCGGGGATTAAGCATATTGTGAAAATATCCAGTCCCGTCTTTCAAGCGAGCGCTCCGGTTGCGGTAGCAGGCTGGCATGGTGAAATCGAAAAAGCGCTGGAACGATCCGGCATGGATTATACAATCTTGCGTCCTTATGCTTTTATGCAAAACCTGTTCCATCATGTGCCCGCCATTAAAGCCCGCAACGCCTTTTTTGGAACGATGGGCGAGGCTGCCTGCAATTTTGTAGACGGCAGAGATATTGCAGACGTTGCAGCGGAAGTGCTCACGAACCGGGAAGTGCAAGGCGGTATTTATACACTTACGGGTGCGGAGACATTCAGCTATCCGCAAATAGCGGATCAATTGTCCCGGTTGCTGGGCCGGAATATTGAATATGTAAATCTGGATTCCTTAGCGTTATATCAACAGTTAACGGAACTAGCGGGAATGCCGCCATGGATCGCGAGACATGTGGTGGAAATTCAAGCCATGGCTCGTATGGTGCCGGAGGGACCAACCGGGGATGTGCAGCGTTTGCTTGGGCGAGAGCCGCGCACTTTAGATGCTTTTCTTCGGGAACATATCGGCAAGTTTGACTGAGCACATTCGATTTGCTATTCTTTTTGATAGAGATGCTTGGAAGGAGACTTAATCGATGGCAGGAACTCTGTAATGGTGACGAATGAATGGAAAACTATCCTTTGGACAAAGGGATAGGTATGCCTTCTTTTACCATTACGAGGGACGCTAAGGTTAAGCAGTTATAGAACCCGTGCGGACACTTTTGGTGTCCGCTTTTTTTATAGGGAAAAAAGCATCTCGTGTAACCTCTAACCTAGCGCCTCCGACAAACCAGGAGGAATTATAGATGAATCGATTACAAGGGAAGATCGCTATTATTACCGGAGTCAGCCGCAGCAAAGGAATCGGGAGCGCAATTGCGCGAGCGCTTGCGGCGGAAGGTGCGGATATCTTTTTTACGTATTGGTGCAAATATGACGGAAATCAGCCATATGGCGCTCAGCCGGAGTGGCCGGATGTTTTTGGAGAGGAATTGCGTCTTGGCGGAGTGCGAGCCGAATCGATGGAGCTGGATTTAAGCGATGCGCAGGCTCCTCAGCTTCTTTTGAAAGAAGTGGAGAGACGACTTGGCCGGCCTCATATTCTTGTCAACAATGCAACCCATTGCGAAGAGGTCGGTTTCCGTTCCCTAACGGCCGATATTTTGAACGCCCATTGCTCGGTCAATATAGTTGGGACGTGTATGCTGTCGGCGGAGTTCGCCAAACGGCTTGAAGCGGAAGGCGGAGGTCGCATCATTAATTTGATTTCGGGCCAAGACAAAGGACCAATGCCAGGAAACTTAGCGTATGTCGCGACAAAAGGGGCTATCTCGGCTTTTACACGTTCCTTGTCGGCGGAGCTTGCTCCGTACAAAATCACAGTAAACGCCGTTGATCCCGGTCCGACAGATTCCGGCGGGATGGACGACGAGCTGAAGAGGCTGCTGCTCCCTAAGTTTCCAATGGGGAGAATAGGTTTGCCTAGCGATGTCGCTAAACTGATCGGCTTTCTGGCAAGCGACGAAGCGGAATGGATTACGGGACAGCTGATTCACTCCGACGGCGGGTATTGGGATTAGCGAAAACGGATCTTTTTTATGATTATTTTACTTATACTAGTAAAAGAAAGATTTCACAATCGTGGTTTTTTATCCAAAATTTGAAATGGTTAATATTGCGGTGTTCAATTATAGCCTATAAAATAATAAGTAAGAACTTACAAAACGGAAAAGGAGCGTGTAGTTCCTTATGAACATTAGAAAATTATTTGTATTATTTTTGCTTATTTCTTTGCTAACGGCGAGTGCCTGCTCTGACAAAAAGGATACGTCCGATTCTTCTGCGCCGGGGGGGATCGATATCGTGGCAGAGGACGGAAAAAAGTATTTGCTGGACAGGACAACGTATAAGCTGATTCCCATCGATCCGAAAAAGCATAGCGAAAAGGTTGTTTTATTGACCTTCGATGATGGCCCTAGAGATTCGGCGGTAAACGAAAGCCTGTTGAGTACGCTCGATAAGCATAATGCAAAAGCTATTTTTTTTATGAATGGAGTCCATGTCGAGAGCAATCCGGGGCTGGTCAAACTTGTTCATGACAGAGGCCAAATGATTGGCAACCATTCCTGGGAGCATTTAGACCTTACCCATGAGAGCGAAGCCAGTGTAGCCTTGCAAATCGATAAAGTTCAAACCGCCGTAAAAAACATTACGGGAGTGGCCCCTGTTTTTATCCGCCCGCCGTATTTGGCTATCAACGATTTGGTTGTTCAAGAAGCCGAAAAAGCGGGAGCCGTCGTCATGTCCGCATCGATTGATCCGAGGGATTGGGAAATGACGCCGGAGAACAATAATCCGGATGAGATTGTTCGGAGGGTCATGGATGTGCTTCATCCGGGAGGCAATATTTTGATGCATGAATATCCATGGACAGCCGAAGCGCTCGACAACTTGCTGACCAAGCTTAAGGAGCAGGGATACAGTTTTGTCGATCCGTATTCCATTAGAGTTCCTTAATAGAATTAATGAGCAAGTGACGGCAACCAGAATGGCCGTGACCCTTGTTTGTCTGACAGGGATTCGCTGTTTTGCGTCGACTGGGGCATTTAGTTGTGCCAGAAACCACTAGATGGTTCCAAACGCATCGAACGAGGCAATTAGTTGTTCTAGAAACCACTAGATGGTTCCAAACGCATCGAACGGGGCAATTAGTTGTGCTAGAAACCACTAACCGGGTCCAAGCGTGTCAAATGGAGCAATTAGTTGTGCCAGAAACCACTAGTCTTGGATGCTTCAGGGTTTCCAAGTTTCCACCAACCAAACCCTTGTATATCAAGGGATTTTCATTCGGAAAAAACAAATAAAAAAGACTCCTGATTCTATCAGGAGTCTTTTTTTAGTTCTCCCAAAGTCCCGCAAGTCCAATAAGTCCCACCATAACCAGTGCGATTCCGTTTGCCGATGAAAATGGAATCGAAATCATGAGCATAATGGCTATAAACGAGATGAGGATTCGCTTCAGCCGCAAAGAGATCATTTGACCATGAGAATAGGTATCATTAAAATGGGGATAGCGAAATTTGGCGTCGGCATTATAGGTAAGGGTGGGGTAGCGTTGAAACGAATTTTATTAATCGAAGATGAAAGAAACTTCGCCCAGTTTATGGAGCTGGAGCTTCAGCATGAAGGATTCGACGTATCGGTGTCGATGGACGGGGTGTCTGGCCTTCATTTGGCTTTGTCCCATCCATGGGACTTGATTTTGCTTGATCTGATGCTCCCGGGCATGAATGGCATTGAAGTATGCAAAGAAATACGGAAAGCCAAAAAAACGCCAATCATAATGATTACAGCAAGAGACAGCATAACGGACCGGGTGTCCGGGCTGGATAGCGGCGCCGACGATTATATCCCGAAGCCGTTTGCCATTGAGGAGCTGCTTGCACGGATTCGCGTTGTGTTTCGCAGACAGGACGGCCTTGCCGATAATCACGATTCCGTGCTGGCGTGCGGCGAACTCAAGCTGGACCCAGCCTCTCGTATCGTGACGAGGGGGAACGAGCCAATTGAACTGACAAAGCGGGAATTTGCGCTGCTGGAAGCCTTTATGAAGAATCCCAATCGTGTATTGTCGCGGGAGACGCTGCTGGACACCGTATGGGGATATGATGCGATCGTGGATAAAAATGTAGTCGACGTGTATGTCCGTTATTTGCGGAACAAGATCGATAGGCCGGAGCAGCCGAGCCGAATAGAGTCGATACGCGGTATCGGCTATGTGATGCGCTAATGAAGGGGCTGGCGGACCGTATTGCCCGTATCCCATTTCAGTGGAAGCTGACGATCGCATCCGCCGTTTTGCTGTCGATGTTGTTCGTCGTGAACAACGTCACGCAATATGCGCTTGTCGAGAGCTGGATGATCAAACAGGAAGAAGCGCAAATGGAGCGGGATATGAGGGAGATCCTCAATCTGCTTATTGCGCGTGAAGCCGGAGTTCAGCCGGAAAATTATGCTTACATTCGTACGGAATTTGAAAAACGCAACGTCCGCAGCGGTATGATTCGTCTGTTGAATTACGCGGGAGAGCCGATTGTTGTAGCCGCTAACAATATGGAAAGCGCGTGGGAGTCCGGGCAACAGCTTTCCCATACAGGCAAAAGCGGCGTCGAACGCCGGGGAAGCATGCTTGTGATGCAAAGTCCCATTACTATTTTTCAATTTCATGGAACGGTAGAAATGGTCCGCAGCATGGAAGAGGTGGACAGGCTAGTAGCCAATTTCAACAAATTTATGGTCGTATGCGGAGCTGCGGCCGTTTTGCTAAGCTTGGTCGGAGGAAGAATGATGGCGTTGATGCTGATTCGGCCGCTCAGGGGCATGTACGAGACGATGCGCAAGGTCAAGCAAAACGGTTTGCAGGAAAGAATGCCGCAAAGCGGAGCGAGGGACGAAATTACAGCGTTAAAAACGATGTTCAACGATATGATGGATGAGGTAGAGCGGGCTTTTCAGGGGCAAAAGCAGTTTGTGGAAGACGCCTCTCATGAATTGCGGACGCCAATCGCCATTATGGAGGGGCATTTGAAGCTGCTCTCGCGCTGGGGGAAACATGATCCTTCTGTGCTGGACCGTTCCTTAAACAGTTCCTTGGAAGAATTGGAGCGGCTCAAAAAGCTGGTCGAGCAACTTCTAGTTTTGTCGAGGGCTGAGAAGAGAAACAGCGCCCGCAGCGAGCCAGCCTCATGCAGCGCTCCGTCCGAGGTGATTGCAGCGGCGGTTGCGAAGATGGAGACGCTGCATCCGTCGTTTACTTTCGTTCAGCGGCTGGATGCGCTGAAAGGGTTGGCGCTGACTATTGGCGAGCTGCAACTAGCCCAAGTCGTTCATATTTTAATGGATAACGCTGTAAAATATTCGGGGGACAGCAGAACGGTAGAAATTGCGGCCGCTGTTAACGACCATTCCGCCGAGCTGTCCGTAATCGATTACGGCATAGGCATAGCGGCTGAAGAGCTTCCGCATGTATGGGATCGTTTCTATCGGGCGGACAAAGCGAGAAACAGCGAAAGCGGCGGCTACGGGCTAGGCTTGTCTATTGCCAAGTCGCTTGTGGAGGATTGCGGCGGCGCCACTTGGCTCCACAGCCAATCTGGGAGCGGAACAACGGCTACTGTAAGGCTATCTATTTCAGAGAAGGCAGCTCGTCTATAATTTTTTTTATTTTCACAGCGTTTTCTCATTTTTGTTCGATACAATGAGGTGGTAATGATATTCATTATCACAAGATAACAATACAGCGAAATGAGAGGGAATAACGCGATGAAAAGAAAGTATGCAGCAGGGGTCCTATCGTTAGTCATGGCGGCATCGTTAATGCTGGCAGGTTGTGGCGGCAAAAACAATGCAGCGGTGAAAGAAGAAGAAGGCGGCGCAGTTAAAACGGACAAAGGAGTTATCAATGTCTATACGGCTCGCCATTATGATATCGACTTTGCTATGTTCGATGAATTCGAGAAGAAAACGGGCATCGTCGTGAACGAAATTAAAGGTACGGCAGAAGAGCTTGTTGAGCGGATGAAGCGCGAGGGCGAAAGCTCGGAAGCTGATTTGTTCATTACCGTTGACGGCGGCGTGCTTAACTACGCGAAAGAAAACGGAGTTTTGCAGCCGATTGAGTCGGAAGCAATCTTCCAGAACGTCCCTGAAAACTTGCGCGACAAAGACAGCAACTGGGTTGCCATCGCTTCCAGAGCTCGCGTTATTGCCTACTCGAAGGACCGCGTTAAGCCAGAGCAGCTTTCCACTTATGAAGCTTTGACAGAAGAGCAATGGAAAGGCAAAGTACTCGTGCGCTCGTCCTCCAATATGTACAACCAATCCTTGCTCGCGGCGATGATTGAACTGCAAGGCGAAGAGAAGGCTGAGCAATGGGCAAAAGGTCTAGTGAATAACTTCTCCCGCGACCCGGATGGCGGCGACCGTGATCAAGCGAAAGCGATCGTGGCAGGAGTAGGCGACGTGGCGATTATGAACACATATTATGTGGGCCAAATGCTTCATTCCAAAGATGCGGAAGAAGTAAAAGTTGCGCAAAACATCGGCATTTTCTTCCCGAACCAAGAAACGACAGGCGCTCATTTGAACGTCAGCGGGGTTGGCCTTGCCGCCCATGCGAAAAACAAGGAAAACGCTCTGAAGCTTGTTGAGTTTATGACGAGCAAAGAAGGTCAAGAAATGCTGATCAACGGAAGTTTTGAATTCCCTGTCAACAAAGAGGCCGCTCTGCCTGAACTGCTGAAAGAGTGGGGAGAGTTCAAAACGGAAAACATCGATTATGCCAAACTAGGCGTACACAACAAAAAAGCGACGGAAATTATGAACAAGGTTGGCTGGAAGTAAGATGAACTTCTTGCTGAGAAGCGTTCGGCAGAAGCTGAACGGATGGATGATAATAAGCGGAATAGGGGCTCTTGCGGCCCTTCTTCCGTCTCTTTATATTTTTACGGGATTGTTCGGCGGACCGAATGAAAACTGGGCTCACATCAAGGAATATATGCTGCTGGACTATGCATGGGAGTCACTGCTTCTAGTAAGCGGAACCGTCTTTTTTACCATCGTCATCGGCGTGGCGCTTGCTTGGCTAACTGTAGCCTACGAGTTCCCGTTCAGACGTTTTTTTGCTTTTGCCTTTGTGCTTCCGCTCGCTATACCGCCCTACATTGCTGCATACACATACGGCTCCATGCTCAGTTATACGGGCAGCGTGCAGCTGTTTTTTCGCAATCGGCTCGGTTTGACGCTGGATCAAAGCTATTTTGACATCATGTCCATGAAAGGCGCTATTTTTATTTTTACGCTGTTTTTGTTTCCTTACGTCTTTTTGATTACAAAATCGTTTTTGGAGAAGCACAGCGCTTCCTATATTGAAAATGCCAGGCTGCTGGGTCAGAGCCGTCTCGCCGTTTTTTTTCGGGTCGTGCTGCCTTTGTCTCAAGGCGCAATAGTGGGCGGTGCCAGCTTAGTCGCATTTGAGGTGCTGAGCGATTATGGCGTTTCCAAACATTTTGGCATTCAGACGTTTACGGCCGCTATATTCAAAACCTGGTTCGGCATGTATGACGTAGACTCCGCTATTCGTCTGGCGGGGCTGCTGATGAGCGTCATTATCGGCATTTTTCTCGTGGAGAGGCTGCTTCGGAAGCGCAAAAGGTATCATGCTTCCGCGAATCGCAGCACGCCGCTTGCGCGCAGGCCGCTGAAGGGAGCTGCTGCAGCGGCGGCCGTTTTGTTCAGCAGCGGGGTAGCGCTCCTGTCCTTTTTTGTCCCGGTCGCTCAGCTCGCAGTATGGGCAACGTGGACGTTTCGCGATGTGTGGAACGACCGCTTTTTGGACATGGTGGGCAATACGCTGTTCGTATCGGTCATATCCGTGCTGCTTATTATGTGGTTTGCGGTTATTACGGGCAACGTCAATCGGACCTTTAGAAACGGATTTACGATGACGGTCAGCAAGCTGCTTTCTATGGGGTATTCTATACCGGGCGCCGTCTTGTCCATTGGCGTGCTTGCCGTGTTCCTGTCGATAGACAAGCGGCTGAGCGGCGTTTACGAAGCGATTGGCTTCAGCGCCAACCAACTCGTGCTTAGCATGTCGCTTGTTATGCTTGTTTTTGCTTATACGGTCAGGTTTCTCGCCGTCGGCTTTAATGCGGTGGATGCCGGCTTCGACCGGATCGGAAATCGTTATGCGGAAGCTTCTCGGATGCTTGGACGAGGGATGACTCGGACTTTTTTTCAAGTGGACTTGCCGCTGATGAAAGGCGCTCTGTTGACCGGAATGGTATTGACGTTTATGGAGGTTGTAAAAGAGCTGCCGCTCACGCTGCTGCTTAGACCGTTCAACTTCGACACGCTCGCGACGAAAGCTTATCAATACGCAAGCGATGAGCAAATTCATCAAGCTTCGATACCCGCGCTTATGATAGTAGCGCTTGGCATCGTGTCTGTATGTTTCTATCACTGGCTGGAAGGGAGAGGGAGAGCATGACCCATGTTCGGCTGCAGCAGGTTGCATATTCATATCCTCGGGCAAAAGAAAAGCTGATCAGCGGTTTTTCGCTTGAGTTAACCGTTGGAGAAACGGTTGGGCTGCTTGGTCCAAGCGGCAGCGGGAAAAGCACGCTGCTTCGGCTTATTGCGGGACTGGAAAATCCATTGTCCGGGGAAATTTCAATTGGCGGCGTTGTGATGGCGGGGGCGGGAAGTTTCGTTCAGCCGGAGAAAAGGGGCGTCGGCATGGTTTTTCAGGACTATGCACTCTTTCCGCATATGACGGTCGCGCGCAACATCGCTTTTGGCTTGCATGGCCTTGACCGTGCTTCGCGAGGCAAGCGGGTTAAGGAAATGCTGGAGCTCGTGCAGCTCCAGCAGTACGGAGACCGCTACCCCCATGAACTGAGCGGAGGACAGCAGCAGCGAGTCGCTTTTGCACGAGCGCTTGCGCCTAAGCCGAAGCTGTTGCTTATGGATGAACCGTTCAGCAATCTGGATGCGGCGCTTCGCTCCGGCATTCGGACCGAGCTGAGGGCTTTGCTTCGCCAAGCTGGAATGACGTCGATTTTGGTGACGCATGACAAAGAGGACGCCGACGCTATTTGCGACCGAATCATTTTGATGGGCGGAGATGGCGAAGAGTCTGGCAAGCCGGAGCGAGCGGATGAGCCGCGAACCCCGGAGCTTGTTCTTAGCGGAGGCACTAGGCTCAGTTAACGCTCTGGGCAACAACGGTCAAGTTACTGTATAGTGCACATACTGATAGTTGGCGGAGCGTTCGTCATTCATGGCGGTACGTGCCCGGCTAGTCCAACAATTGCGGCTGAAAGTATTGCAGGAAGTGACGTGCCCGTTTGGATAATGAGTGCTCTTTCAGCCAAACGATGCCTACATCCGATTGGAAGTCTGCGTCCCGGATGGTTCGAATTTCAATAAAACCTTCGGGATAGATGGACACCGCCGACTTCGGAAAGACGGTAGCTCCAATGCCAGCCGCAACCAGCGACATAATAATGGCTACGCTTGAGCATTCGCAAATGATGTTAGGCTCGAAGCCATGCCGTCTGAATTCACTTGTGACCAGTTCATGCATACGGGTCGTTTTATCCGTTTTTAAAGTGAGTAGAGGATAACTGACTAGCTCACTGAGGCTGATATCGTGGCCGCTTGCGATCGGTGCTGAGCCCGCTGGCAGCAGAGCGACGAACGGGTCGGACGGCAGAGGCAGAACCTCTAGTTTGCTCGGAACCATCTGCGCTTCAAATGGCAATCTGGAGATGACGAGTTCAACGGAACGTTTTTCAAGCAATTGGCCCAGCATAAAATGATCGCCTTCCACTATTTTAAATTTCACATTCGGATATTGCGCCCGTACGGCGCTAATCGGCTTGGGCAGCAGAGAGACACAGGATACGACTGCGCCGATCGCAAGTGTCCCGCGTACGCCGGATTCCATTTCTTTCACCTCTTTAACGGTTTCGTCGAGCTGCAGCAGCAGCTTTTCGGCCCGTTCCTTCAGCAGTTCCCCTGCTGGCGTTAGCACCAACTGCTTTTTGCTCCGTTCAAATAGTAGAGCGCCTAGCTCCTCCTCCATCAGCATCAACTGTCTGCTTAAAGGCGGTTGCTCCATATGAAGCCGCTTGGCGGCGCGGGTGATTTGTTTCTCTTCGGCGATGGCGAGAAAATATTTCATCTGGCGAACGTCCATAGGGCCCTCCCCTTTTGCATACTTTTAAGGTATGAACAACAAACATATTAGATATTTTATATATACCTCATAGAGTGATAGGATTCAATCAAATGCTATCATTTTAATGAGGAGACGTGATGGGAAGTGCATGATTTCGGGATTGGAATCGAATGCAGGACGGAAAAAAAAGTGAAGCCGCACGGAAATGATTTAGAGTTCGGGGTTCATTTTACCGACCACATGTTTGTTATGGATTATAGTTCGAACTTAGGCTGGCATGATCCTCGCATTATTCCGCATCAACCTCTGCTGCTTGACCCTGCATCCAAAGTTTTTCATTACGGCCAAGCCAGTTTTGAAGGAATGAAGGCGTATAGGACGCCAAGCGGCGGCATCCAGCTTTTTCGGCCCCGCGACAACTTCAATCGCTTGAACAGATCGAACAGCAGGATGTGCATGCCCGAAATCGATGTTGAGCTTGCTCTCACTGCATTAAAAAGGTTAATCGCTTTGGATTCCGAGTGGGTTCCCGAGGGGCGCGGCAACTCGCTTTATATCCGTCCATTTGTTATTGCGACACAGCCGGCTCTTGGCATTGCGCCATCGGAGCGTTTTCAGTTCATCATCATCTTGTCGCCTGTGGGACCGTACTATTCCGAGGGACTGAAGCCGGTTCATATTTATGTGGAGCCTGAGGCTGTTCGCGCTGTTGCAGGAGGTGTTGGCGAGGCAAAGACGTCAGGCAATTACGCAGCGACGTTTAAATCGCAGCATATGGCACAGAAGCAGGGGTACGCGCAAGTGATGTGGCTCGATGGCGCCGAACATAAATATGTGGAAGAAGTGGGGAGCATGAACGTCTTTTTTGTCATAGATGGAAAAGTGTTTACTCCAGCCTTAAGCGGCAGTATTTTGCCGGGAATTACGCGCGATTCTTGTTTAGAGCTGCTCCGGCATAAGGGGATTGAGGTGGAAGAAAAGCGGCTGTCGATAGAGGAGATTTTTGAAGCGGGCCGAAGCGGCGCTTTACAGGAAGCGTTTGGTTCGGGAACGGCGGCTGTCATTTCTCCAATCCGCGAATTGTGCTGGAAAGGGGAGCGGCTTACTGTAGGGGACGGAACAACGGGAACCGTTACTGGCCGGATGTATATGGCTCTGACCGATATCCAAACAGGTGCGGTCGAAGACCCTTTTGGCTGGACGATGGCGGTAAAAACGGGAGTTACGGCAGTTGAAAGCAACTTCTACAAATAATCGAGAAAAAATTTAGAAAAAAGGCGGTTTTGCTATATAGAAAAGGGATGAAATTGCCGATATAGATTCTGGTATTAAATGTTAGATTTAAGTGAAATCAAAAAAGGAGGTCCACAATTTGAAGAAGAAATGGTTTGCCCTTGCGTTAAGCGCATTTTTATTGGTAGGTTCCATCATTCCGTTCGCCTATGCCGAAGGTGGCAAAACATCGGCTGACTTTACGGATTTGAAGGATTTGGATGCAGCAACGAAAGCCAAATTTGACGCTTTGATCAGCGCGGGAGTTTTCGATGGCGTTTCAGAAGGCACGTTTGGGCTGAAGGAAGAAATGAACCGGGCTCAATTCGCAAAAGTAGCGGCTTTGATTTTTGGTTTAAACGTGGACAGCTCACTCAAAACGTCCAGCTTTGCGGATGTACTAGCTAACGATGCTGCTAACGGCTACGCCTTGCCTTATATTGAGGCGGTTAAAAAAGCAGGGATTACCGACGGTACAGGAGCAGGTACTTTTAACCCTGCCGGCAAAGTAACGAAAGAGCAATTGGCCGCTTTTCTGGTTAAAGGGCTAGGGAAGAAGGAAGACGCTCAGAACAACCCTGGTGTCAATGACAGCACCGTATCGGACTGGGCAAAAGGTTATGTAGCATTGTCTCTGCAAATGAAGCTTCTGAGCAACGGAACTGACGGCAAGTTTGGAGGAACAGGCAACGCGACGAGAGATTTGCTAATTCAGCCTTCTTATGAAGTAGGGGTTCAGACAGGTGTGCTTATACCGGTGCCGACACCAACATCAACGCCGAAACCAACAATCAATTACCCGCTATCGACTCCAAATCCGAGTCCAACGCCAACGCCTACCCCGGCTAGCGATGCAAATTTGATTACATCGCTTAACCTTCCGGGTGTGGTTGTCACTGACACTAACGTCAGCAACGTGACAATGGGCACTTTAGTATCAACTTTACATGAGGCCATTTCGGTATCGGAAGGGGCTAGTTTCGTTATTTACCAATACGGCGGCGTAAATCCGGCTGCACAAAATAGTCTTGTATCAACAGGAATGATCGTACGAGTTACTGCGGAAAATGGGACGAATCGAGACTATGCTATTATGATAGCACCTTATATTCCGATTCCGACAGCATGTCCAGGTGGCGGCATGCCGCCAGCTTGCACCCCAATTCCAACACCATGTCCGAACGGCGGCATTCCGCCAGTTTGCCTGCCAGTTCCAACACCACCAACACAACCGCCAGCACCGAGCGGGCAACCTACCGGTGACCCTAATAATGGTGGCGGAGTTATAGACGGTGGAGTTTAAATAGCTTAGCAGTGGCCGTGATCCTGATAATAGGATCGCGGTTTTTTTACGTTAATCGGGATTCAAACCTATCATTGCGACATGAGAGTGTTATAATTTGGATGTTGGACAACAGAAAGATAGGAGGAGAAAGGAATGAAATCATATCTTGTTTTTGGAGCGAGCAAAGGACTTGGGGACGCGTTTGTCAGAGGTCTCCCTGAACAAGGAGACCGGGTGTGGATCGTATCGCGCAGCCGGCCCGGCAGCTTGGATATAGAGGATGGAATCCAAAGGGATTGGATTCAGGCGGATTTGGGACAATCGCAAGCATCGGCTATGATAGCGGATGCGCTTAAGGAAGAAATGGTCGACGTCCTTATTTATAACGTGGGCATTTGGGAAAAAGAAGGTTTTGAGGATCATTACGATTTCGAAAAGGATTTGCCTGCTGAAATTTCAAATATTATTCATGTCAACATCACACAGACGATTCTATGCATCCAAGCCTTATTGCCGAATTTGCGCCGTTCAGATGCCGGCAAAGTGGTATTGATCGGCTCTACCGCAGGGCTGGACCATACCAATAATGCGCAAGTTTCGTTTGTAGCTTCCAAATTTGGGCTAAGAGGAATTGCCAACGCTTTGCGCGAGCATGTGCGGAAGGACAAAATCGCCGTTACCTGTATCAATCCAGGTGAATTGGCGGCTGAAATTCCTTATGAAGAGGGAGCGGACAAAGCGATTTCTATGTATGACGGTACACGAATTCCGGTTCAAGACGTCGTCTCTTTGGTGAAATGTGTTGTCAGCCTGTCCAAAGCGGCCAATGTGAAAGAAATTCATATGCCTGCTATAACGGACTTGAATGCGTAACAGCGGCCAATAGGCCGTGCGTATCCCTCACTTTTTGTAAATAAAATCTTATAAGCATTCGAGGGAAAGGACTCATCATAACCGTATTCTGATTGCCGTTTTTAGGCAGAGAATACGGTTTTTTTGACGTTGATCAAATTTGATTTAAGCCATTTAAGCCCGTCGATCGCTCCATTAAAGATGGTAAAATATGTTTATTACAGAATAAAGGAGCAAGAAATAGCGATGAATCTATACGGAAACGGAATTCGTCTGTCGAAAGTTTCGGCCGCCGATTTGGATTTTATATGCCGGGTGGAATGTGATCCATCCTTGTGGTATTTCGAGGAGCATGTTCAGTGGGATGAAAACGAGGTCAAGTTGAACTTTTTGGAGAAGATGGAGCAAAGGGATCCGATCAGCGCTTATGATTTTGTAGTCTTTTTGGAAGAAAAAGAGCGTTCGACTCCGATTGGGCTGGCGCAAATATGGAGTTACAATGACTATAGAAGAAGCTGGGAAATCGGCTTTGCCATCCTCCCCGAATTTAGCGGGCGGGGGTACGGCAGCGAAGCGGGAACCCTTTTGCTAAAGTTTGCTTTTGAAAAGCTCCATGCCCATAAGGTTGTCGGGATGTGCAATGCCGGCAACAGACGCTCCGCATCGCTGATGGAGAGGATCGGCATGACGAGAGAAGCGGTTTTTAGAGAAGAATTATGGTGGCAGGAGCGGTGGAGCGACCAATATTTTTTCTCCATACTGGATAATGAATTTCAGTCTTCGAATGGTAAGCGAACAGAATAAGATTAAAGCTAAACATTAAGGGAAAGTGGCGGCTTTCTTTTAGCCTTCCCTTGCTTGATCCGATAAACCTTAGCACTTGCACGAAAGTGTTAAAATAAGTTTGCATGAGTAAAAAAGTGGAAGGAAGGGATAGGAATGATTCTAAACCATCTGAATTTGACGGTAACGGACGTGAAGGCCTCAAGCGAATTTTTACAGCATTATTTCGGGCTTAAGCTTGGAGGAGAGCGGGGAAATGGATTTGCCGCTTTATTCGACGATAATGGTTTGGTGCTCACTTTAATGAAGGGAGCGGAAGTTTCTTACCCGAAAACGTTCCATATCGGCTTTGCTCAAGAAACGGAAGAAAAGGTGAATGAGATTTACCGGCAGCTTACGGAAGACGGGTACGAAGCGGAGCCGCCGCAGCGAGCGCATGCCTGGACTTTTTACGTCAAGGCGCCGGGCGGATTTACGATTGAGGTAATGTCCTGATTTTCCTGAGATTGATGCAGCAAAGTTTGTTCTCCGCAGGAGGAAGGACGGCCAAGGGAAACCTTGAGCCGTTCTTTTTCGCTTCTTGGGTCCTCGAATAGTATAATGGTAAGAAAGCCACAATTTGGACAGATAGGATGAACCGTTATGTTTAAACTTTTAGGAAGAAGCATTCACGATTTTCGTGCATCGTATCCAAAGCTGCTTCTTTTTGAATATTTTTATATGCTGCTTACAAGCGTTGTCATCATTCCCGTCATTACTTATATTTTCAACCGAATTTTGACGGTCGTCGGATCGGGTTCTTTGCTCAATGCGGAAGTGTATCGGCTGGGACTTAGCTATCAGGGGGTAGCTGGGCTGATGATGATTGGGCTCGTCGCTTCATTTGCCCTGTTTATCGAGCTTTGTGTACTTATTATTTTGGTACAGCAGCGTTATTTCGGCAAGGAGATCGCCATTTCGGATGCTTTGATGACGACGCTTCGTCAGACGCCGCGGTTATTTGGCTTCGGTATTATTCAGTTGTTCGTGTTTCTCCTTGTTCTCATTCCCTTTATCGAGTCTCCGTTGTCCGCATCGTTTTACGCTTTGTTTAACTTCCCGATTTTTTTGCAAAACAAGGTGCTCGACGCTTCTGTTACCATGACGATCGTATACATTGGGCTTGTTGTTTTGCTGCTTTATTTGGTGCTGCGCTGGATTTTTGTGCTTCATTTTATCGTGCTGGAGAAAAAAACGATTACGGAGGCGGTTCGCAGCAGTTTGACGCTGACGAGAGGGAGACGGCTGCAGCTTTTCTTTTGGCTGTTTTTGTTTAATGCGTTCGCGGTCGGGATAGGCTTGCTTGCCATTTCACTGCTGTCGTATTTGCCGGCATGGCTAAACATTAACGTGTTGAAAGCATTTACCGAACACTATTCGATGACGCTGTCCACCATATTGACCTATATGCTCGCGCTTTTGATTATGCCGATCAATATTATTTTTCTGACTCGGTTGTTCTACGCGTTTCGCTTTGACAAAGGGGTTAAGCCGCAAGATCGGCTGCAAATTTATGAGAGCAAGCTTGGCCGGATGGAGAAGCGGATTGTGCTTTATTTTAAAGAGAGAAAGCGCAAGCGGCTCGTGTTTGTGACGATTGCCGCCGTCTACTTCGGCCTTGCTCTGACAGTGGGCTTTAAGGCGAATGACAGTCTCGTTTATGCCAAATGGTCTGTGCTGATTTCCGCCCATCGCGGTGTTGCGGATGTCGCGCCGGAAAACTCGCTGCCGTCTATTACAGCCGCTATCGAAAAAGGCATTCAGTCGGTGGAGCTGGATGTGCAGCTGACAAAAGACGGGGTGGCGGTACTGCATCACGATTATCATCTGAAAAGGATGGCCGGAGTTTCAAAGCGTGTGTCCGAGCTGACTTATGACGAAGTAAGCGAGCTCGTCATTGGAGAGGACATGCAATTGGAGCCGGTGCGAATCCCGATGCTAAGCGAAGCGCTCGCCGAAGCGCAAGGCCGGATTAAAGTGCTGATCGACTTAAAGCCATATGGCCCGGGAGATGAGCTCGTTCGGGAAGTGGTGGAGCTGATTCAAGCTTTTGACATGGAGCAGGACGTCTATATCCAGTCTTTTGACAGCGATTCGCTGAGGCAAATTCGGGAAATAGCGCCCGATATTAAAATTGGGCAAATTCTTTATTTTGCGCTAGGCGATTTGACGGCGCTTGATGTTGACTTTTATACCATTGAGCAGGTCATGCTGACGGAAACGCTTGTCGAGCAGGCGCATGCCGCAGGGCGCGAGGTTTGGGTATGGACGGTAAACAGCAGAAAAAACATGAAGGAAGTGCTGAAATTCCGCATTGACGGGATGATTACCGATTACCCGGAGCGGGCTCAGTCGATGATAGAGCTGAACTTGTAGCGCTGGCGGACAGAATAGCTGGCGGTTTGAGGTGGGCTAGCTGTGCCAAAAACCACTAAGCGTGCGGATCCCGGGTGCCGTACGTAAAAAATAGAAACCTTTCTCGTTGTTATGAGGGACTAAAGCCCCTGACCAACAGGAAAGGTTTCTTTTTTAATGAATGCTAAAATTGTCCGCTAAGGGAGAAGCCGCATGGTGACGGCAAATTTCATCTCTCGACTAAAAGGGGGAAGCTGCCGGCTTCCACAAGCTTGCGGTATAAGGTCCCGGTGTCCAGTTCGGGGCATGAGCTGTATGCGACTGCACGCATTCAAAAAATTGACCGTTGTAAAAAACAATCTGGCCAGCCGTATACGTGGCGCCAAGCGCCCATGATTCTATAATTTCAAGATCGACAACGGCCGAAGCGGAGTAGGAATAGGTTTCAATACTTGTTGCTTTCCATAAAGCCGGCGTTTGAGGCGGTGTCCAATTGGTCGCATGCGCCGTGTGGGCTTGGATAGCTTTGTAATAAACGCCGTTATATTCGACGATGTCGCCCACTTGATAGACACCTTGCCATTTCCAAGGAACGGCTATGACTTCCGGACGCAAAGTGAGATTTGTGAATTGTGCGGGCAAAATGCCTCCGAGCGTCCCCTCGACTCTAATTTGGAGCGTCTCTCCATAGGCAACATCCGTATCCGTTGTTCCTTTTAGCGTATATCGATTGCCTTCTTTGTTCGTAATAACCGCACCCGTGACCGATTGAATCTCTCCGGAAAAGTCAAACTGCAGCACCCACGGGGAAATCGTATTGTTTCTTAATGGATCGGTATAGAAGTTCGTTACGCTTAAATCTATGACTGCCTTTTCATAAGGGGTACCGATTCCAAAGGCTGTTCCTTGGGCGGAAACTGCAAGCGGGGCGCTGGATTCGGCACTGATGACGGGTACAAGAAGAGAGACGGTGATAAGGGCAAGCGCAAGGAATGTAACGGTGGATCGGAACCATTTTTGACGCATAGCAATTCCTCCTCAAAATGGATGTGTTGGTGCAGCGATTAAACTATATGCTTGATCGGTTGAGGTTAGGAATAGTTTTTTCGCTTTTTTGAGCGAATCTATTAAAACGATAGTTGACTATCGAAAAAAGGTATGTTCGAATATATATGCTGGATAATTTTCATTATATTGTAAATTTAAATGTTGGAGGAGGAATCGATTAGGTGCTAAGTTTTAAAGGAAGGACGCTCAAAACGATTAGCTGCACGCTTATCGCTGCGATGGTGGTCTCGTTGTTTGGTGCTGCGCTGGCGTCGGCAAACGAAGAAGGGGCGGCATCTTCAATTGCCGCATCGGGTTTAAAGCCCGGTCATCAGAAAGGGATTTTGTCCGGACAGCTGGCAACAGACAGCGATGTGACTCAATTTTTAAACGGCAAACAATCCAAGTTTGGAATCTCTTCATCTAGTCATCAATTGTTTATACAAGACAAATCGGTAGATTCGTTCGGAGGAACTCATTATTTATACCAGCTTGAGCAGAACGGTATCCCGGTTTACGGCAAATATGCAAGAGTGCATTTGGACCCGAACAGGAGAATATCGGAGATTCAAAATGAATCAAGCTCGGACAATTTGCCGCCTCTGTTAACCTCAACTACACCTGTCAAGTCAGCTGAAGATGCTATACAGGCTTTGCGCTCCGCGCTGGAGGGCGAGCTTGGAGCAGCGATCCCCGAAGATCAATCCATAAACGGGCTGTCATTGCCTACTCAGCCGGAAGCCTCTTTAATCATTTACCCGTACAAAGGAATCAGCTACTTGGCCTATGAGGTCAAGCTAAGCTATTTGACGCCTAAGCCGGGCAAATGGGTTGCCTATATTGATGCGCATAGCGGGGGAGTGATCGACAAATACAGCATTCTCGAGCATGCCCAAACTCCGGCGGATATTAATGCGGATGGCAAGGGGGCAAACGATGCTGTCGTCGTTCGGCCTTTAAAAGTAACGTATGAAGACATCGACGATCAAACGGTTACCGACAACGTATATATTTTGGAAGACCGGAGCCGGTCGATGTACAATGCTGCCACGGATTCCGGCGTCGTCCGCACCTTTGACTACTCGAAGTCGGATCTGCTGGAGCAAGCGGACAAAGTGCATGAGTCGGCAGTGAACGAGATTAGTTCCAATACCGTCAACGCACATTATTACGCGGGTTATATGTATGAATATTTCAAAACAAACTTTAATCGCAACAGCATTAACGATTTTGGGATGGATTTGCAGTCGGTTGCCAATTATTACGAGGAACCAGGCACGCCGTACAACAACGCTTTTTGGTTTAACGGTTTAATGGTTTATGGCAACGGACAATGTTATTCCTGCGCACTGGACGTAATCGCGCATGAATTTACTCACGGCGTTACGGAAAGTACCTCGGCGCTGGAATACCGTCACCAGTCCGGCGCGCTAAACGAATCGTTCTCCGATATTTTTGGGGTTTTGGCCGAAATGGAGTACAAAAACGAAGTAAGCTGGCTTCTAGGAGAAGACTCCGGCGAAGTGATCCGCGATATGGCATCGCCCGCATTGTATAGACAACCGGACCATATGAACACCTACAAATATTTGCCAAACACAGGTTCAGGAGACTATGGCGGCGTCCATTATAATAGCGGTATTCAAAATAAAGCGGCATATTTGATTGCGACGAAGCTGGATTCCCTCGGTTTGGATGGCAAACAAATATTGGGCGATCTAAGCTACGATGTTTTGGTCAACCGGTTAATGCCGGTTTCAGACTTCGAGCATGCAAGGGATGCCTTCGTTTCCTCGGCAGAGGACTATGTTGACTACGAGCTGAACGACCCCCGCATTATCGATGCCGTTGTTGAGGCATGGACTGAGGTAGGACTGCCACCGGGTCAATATTATGATTTAACGGGAATTATAGTGGAGCAGGTGGATGAATTTGTGTCGGCCTGGGTCGATCTAGCTTCAAACAGTTTGTTTCTAAACGTTCCAGAGGATACTAACTTGGCTGATTTATTCCCGGAAGTCTTTGCCTCGGATGGAGCAACTGTGGAATTAAAGAACAGAACGATTGACGGTAACGAATGGCAAGGAACATACGAGGTTTCAGCGCAAGGAACGAAAGTAAAATGGACAGTGACAATTGGTAAAACGTTGCCTTTGATTGCTTATGAAGGAAGCGGATTTACGGAGAAGGCAGCGAATAACGGCGAACTGGAGGGGGAAATTACCCTTCGTTACTTGGCTAGTGATATTTTCTACGGAGAAATCGGCGAAGACTTTATTCAGACGGGCAAGCTCTTTGCCGGACCTCTTCCAGAAGGAATCGAGGCGCAAGCGATTTTGACTACAACAAATGAAATCAAATTAACGCTGACAGGGCAGGCGCTTAGCCACTCCCATACGGATTCTACAGACGGATTTATTATTTGGTTTAACGAATATGCCTTTTTAGATTATTTAAACAAATATAAGGTAGCGGACAGCTTTAAAGCGTTGTCAGGCATCGATTTTATTTATGGTTTAAAAAAGGTGTCCAGCACGGCGGATAGCGCGGTATTGGAGTGGCCTGCCGCACGGGGAGCCAGTACAATCGAGCTGCTTCAGTCCAGCGATCTTGGACAGTCATGGTCTCCGGCCCAAACGGCGGGGGCGGTATTGCCGACAAGCACAACCGCAACGGTTCAAGGTCTGGAAGCGAACAAGCAATATCAATTTAAACTAGTCATTACCGGAGGCGACGATGAGGGAGAGTCTGAACGATTGACGCTAAACAGAGCGCCCCTCGGCAAACTCACTCTATCCGATCAATCGGCAACGGTAGGCGGCTCAAGCCTGTCCATTGCAGCGGCGAACGCTTTCTCCGACCCCGATGCCGGTGATACGCTAAAGTATGCCGTAAACTCAAGCCGAACGGATGTGGCAACCGCAAGCCTGGCGAATGGAACGATTACGGTAGCTCCGCTATCGGTAGGCGAATCGACGATTTCTTATACGGCTACGGACAGTCAAGGGGAATCGACGACGTTATCTTTTAAAGTAACGGTAACTTCGCCAAGCGTAGTCATTGGCGGAGTTTATATCCCGACAGGCCCTGTGAAATCGAATAACGGCAAAATTAATATTCCAGTCGGTCAGGCGGGAGAAGTCAGTCTAGGATCGGATGTTTCCGTATCTGTTCCGGAAGGAGCATCCAATCAGCCGCTTACCGTGACGATCGAGAAAGTAGCGGACAAATCTCAGCTCCAGGCTAACGGCATCGTATTTGCGAGTGAAGTTTATGAGCTCCTCAAAAACATTGCCGGAAACTTCGGCAAAGAGGTTACGATCACGTTGAAGTTTGATCCTGAGCTCGTGAAGAAGGGTCAAAGGCCAGCCATTTTCTACTATGATGAAGTGAAGAAGATTTGGGTAGAATTGACGGGCAGCGTTGTAAAAGACAACTTTATTTCGGCGAAAGTGAATCATTTTACGAAATTTGCCGTTCTTGCTGTGGACGTACTGCCGGAACCGGCTAAGTTCGCAGATATAGAAAGCCATTGGGCAAAAGCCAATATCGAGAAGGCCGTGCAGCTTGGCATCGTAAACGGATATGATGACGGCACGTTCAAGCCGAACGGTTCGGTCACGCGACAGGAATTTATTGTGATGCTTATGAAAACGTTGAAATCGGATGTGAAGGGTGACGCGCTTCACTTTGCCGATGTGGAAGAGATTGAGGATTGGGCAAAGGATGCTATAGCTCAAGCTGTGAAGCTGGGCTTTGTAGAAGGATACTCTGACGGGACGTTCCAACCGAATCGTCCCATTACTCGCGCGGAAATGGCGGCTATTTTAGCGGACGCCTTAAAGCTGGAAAAAGTAGACGGAGCTGAGGCTGGATTTGCGGATGAAGAGCTAATTCCTGCTTGGGCGAGAGATGCTGTTGCAGCTTTGAAAAAAGCGGGAATTATTCACGGCAAAGCAGGAAATCGCTTTGCTCCTCATGCCGGAGCCGAGCGTTCCGAGGCTGTAACGCTTTTGCTCAAAGTGTTGGAAAAGCAAACGAAGGCTTAAGTGCTGCTAAGTTGACGTAGAGGCGCGAAGCCCCATCCAAAAACAAACCTTCAGGGAGAGTTAGCTCCTTGAAGGTTTGTTTGCTTTATCCGCTGTGTGTGGACAGTTCAAAATCCCAAGCTGTTAAATCGTCGACAATTTTTGCTAATAATACCATTTAATATTTTTTCGAAAAAGCTATACTTCCAGATCAATAGCATTTCCACAAAATTATAAGAGAACAATGGTTGATTAGCAATTTTATATTAATTAAAGAATGCCTGCTATTTACTTAATAAAATATAGATGTCCTTTTGGATCTTTAGTGACAATAAGGGGATTTTGTTGATAAACGGGAGAGGTTGAGTAGTGAATAAATGTAAAATTTTAACCTTTGCTTATATTGACTCAAAATGTCGAATCCTATACTTTTAATTAGTATAATTGTATAAGCTTGTAAATTAAAAACGATAATTGGAATTTCGAATTATCATCCTCACTTTAATTGAATTGGGGAATGGTTAAATGGAGGAAATGACACATTGAATATTGAGCCTGTTAGAGGGATAAGTTCCAACTGTTTTCAGGATCTGATTATTACCATTTCTACGCACTGGGAACGCGCGTATGAATTGTCTTTTGCCGAAGCGATGAATGTAAAATACAACTCTTCCGGGGGGTTATGCATTGGGCCGAACATCGAAGCTGTCAAGCATACTTCCTTCGATCTGCTTCGCGAATTTGCAGGTATCGACATTCAGGAGATGGGCTTCGGCAGCTCCACAGAAGCGTATGCCAAAGTGGTATCCGAGCTGCAAAACAGTCGCCCCGTCATTATTTATATCAGTTCTTTTTGGAATCCGTGGGGCAATCCTCACGCTTATCAGCAAATTGACGATCGTCACTTTTGCTTGGCTATTGGTGTCGAAGATGGCAGCAACGATTTGATTTGCATCGATCCGACATTCAGCAAACAGAGGGAAAGGCTGCCATTCGACCATTTTATAAACGGTAACAACGGGCTTGTGTATGTTGTACAGATCGATGAGCCGAGTCCATTTCAGGTTCAATCCTTTCTGGGAAGGATCGCGGATCACTATTTCGAGGCTGATAATGCGAAGGCACTGCATTTATTGGCACAGACCGTCGCAGGGGCCGATTCTTTGAAGCGGGAGTTTCTTCAAACGCATGATTTTTGGGCCAGTTTATTTTTTCAAAAAGTCGATACGATTTTTTTCGCCAGAAATTATTTTTACGCAGCGATAAAGCATGTGTGCTCGCAAAATATGGATAAGACGCTGGATGAACGATTAGATCGGCTAAGAGGCATTAGCGGCAAACTGAGCAACAATTGGGAAATTATTCAGAAAATGCTGATTAGAAATTATTGGGTGAGAGAGACAGAGGAAGAGGGTCCCGTCATTCAAAACTTGGCGGATCGAATGAAAGCTTGCGCTGAGCTAGAGGATGAGCTTCAAAATGGGTTGTCTTCTTTCCGTACGATTGGCAATCCAATTTAAAGAGACGAGGGATAGATTTGATTTATTTAAACGAAAACGATCTTACTAGAATTGGCTATAAGTGGGGCAACATCATCGAGGTGCTCGAAAGCGCGGCCCGTTCGCTATGTTCGGGACAGTTCTCGCAGCCGCTCAAACCGTATCTCAGATTCAACAATCCAAGAAATCGAATTATCGCAATGCCGGCTTATGTAGGGGGCGATATTTCGACCGCTGGAATCAAATGGATTGCAAGCTTTCCCGAAAATCCGTCTAAAGGAATGGCTCGTGCGCACAGCACAGTGATTTTGAACGATTCGGACACCGGGATTCCTTATGCCATTATAAATACCGCTTTATTAAGCGTGATCAGAACGGTTGGCGTATCTGGCTTGTTTTTGAAAGCGATAGAGTCCTATCGGTCTATGAAAGAAATGACGGTTGGAATCGTTGGACTAGGTCCAATTGGGATAAATCATCTCTCCTTTCTGCTGGATCAGTATGGGGACAGAATAAAAGAAATCATGGTGTTTGATATTGATCCTTTGAAAATTCAGCAAGCGCAAGCGCTGGCAACTGGAGGGGTCGTTGTCTCTGCAGCCGAAAGCTGGGAGGAAGCTTATCGTTTCGCGGATCTTTTTATTACATGTACAGTAGCGTCCGCCCCTTACATTTCTTTGGAGCCTAAGCCGGGTTCTATTCATCTGAACGTTTCGCTACGAGATTACGGCAGCGAGGTTTATCCTTGGTTTAAAAACGGGATTGTTGTAGACGACTGGGACGAAGTATGCAGGGAAGGAACGGCAATCGAACGATTTCATCAATCAAACGGTTTGAATAAAGAAGATGTCGTTGACTTAAAGGGAATGTTTAGCGGACAAGCTTTAGAAAAGATAGGTTCAAACGAAACGGTTATTTTCAATCCTATGGGAATGGCGATATTTGATATTGCGGTGGGTCATTACTTTTATCATGCTGCCGAGCAGCAGAGTGTTGGCGTGAAGATGGAGTAGGAGGATTACACATGCTTGAAATGAAAAGGCTGCTGGATTTAGAGGACTCTGGTGCGGAGCGTAATGTTCGGAAAAATATAGCCGTGCTTGGAGTTCTATTAGCAAAATACAGCAGCAGAGAGCTTATTCAAATTGAACTGTTTCATAGGGGTGGCGGATGCTCCTCTATATCTTTTGGGACGGCAGAAATCAAAAATTTGTCTTGGAACGACTATAATTTGTTGATCGAGGAGAGATTGAGGCCGGAAGTTTATTTGGATGAAAGCGATACGGAGCTTGAACGCTCCTGTTTCATTATAGGGGAAAACGCAAGCCGTTCTATTGCGGGCGAGTATTCAATTGTGCTTAGCATGCCGAATTTGGAAAACAACAATATGGTTATGGAAGTCGGCCCTAACAGCTCCTTTTTAATTACGAGCGGACAGGCTCAGGAGCAATTTTTATCGCTGCAAGCCATGATATCGGCAGATGTCAAACTGGAGCGAATGCTGGATGCGGACGAGAGCGAAAAGCGGAAACTTTTGCATGACTGGAATAATCATTCGGATCACTGGTTTGAGTCGGCAGCGGATAAGTCCATTATTCATCTTTTGGAACAGCAAACCGAGCTTACTCCAAATCATTGTGCCATTGAAGATGAATCGGGCGTTTTGACTTATCGTGAATTGCAGCAATCTTACCGGAAGCTGGCCTCTTATTTTGAAAAAAATGGGTTGAGGCACGGCGATACAGTTGTGGTCATGATGGAAAGATCGGCTTTCATGCTCCAGTCGATTTTGGCGATATGGAAATGCGGTGCGGTGTATATCCCTATCGAACCTGATTTTCCGAGAGAGCGGATCGAGATCATTCTCGAAGATGCCCAACCCAAAATAATTGTTCACACCGACGATCTTAACGGGCTTTGCGTAAACGACCAGACGACGTGTATTCGACTCACGAATGACATTTTGGATACCGAAAACGAAACGTTCCGTCATGATGCACTGAAAACGGCTAGGCCAGACGATCTTGCCTATATTATCTACACTTCAGGCACGACTGGCAGGCCTAAGGGAGCGATGATCGAGCATATTGGAATGCTTAATCACTTAATGGCGAAGGTGAAGGATCTTCAGTTGAACGAGGACAGCAAAGTGATTCAAAACGCCTCCCACACCTTTGATATTTCCATTTGGCAAATGTTTGCCGCACTTCTTGCTGGAGGGAAAACGATTGTTTACAGTCAGTCGGTTATTCGGAATGTAAGCCGGTTTATTTCCAAGCTTGCACACGACAAACCTACTATTCTAGAGGTTGTACCTTCTCATTTAGCCGGCATGCTGGATTGGCTGGAACGAAGACCAAATGAACTGACGGGACTGCAATACTTGCTCGTTACGGGCGAGGCGCTGTCAGGAAAGCTGGTCCACCGATGGTTTAACCAATATGCGCATATCCCTCTAGTAAATGCTTATGGACCTACGGAGGCTTCCGACGATATCACCCATCATTTTATAACGGAGCCGTTGCCGGATCAAACGCGAGTTCCGATAGGGAAGCCGATTATTAATATGAAAATCTTTGTTGTGGATGAGAACTTCAAGCTTTGTCCGCCGGGCAAAAAAGGTGAAATTATCGTTAGCGGCATTGGTGTTGGCAGAGGATATCTCAATGACCCGGAAAAAACGAGCCGTTCGTTCGTGACATTAAAATTATGGGAGTTTGAGGAGCTGTACTATCGTACGGGAGACATAGGCTGTTGGCATCCGGAAGGCGTTTTGTTGTATTTCGGCAGAAACGATGAGCAGGTAAAAATAAAGGGCTACCGCATTGAAACTTCAGAAGTGGATATTATGCTGGAAAAATGCCGGGGGGTTGCCAAGGCGGTCACGATTGTGAAGAAGGACAAAGACCAGAAGGCGTTTCTTTCTTCCTGCTTATTGATGGAGGAGCCGCTGTTTGATTTCCATCTGGTGAAGGAAGAGCTGAGAAACTATTTGCCCTCCTACATGATTCCGGAAGAAATGATTTCCGTAGAATCCTTCCCGCTAACGCTCAATGGGAAGATTGACAAAAAGAAACTGATACAGCAAGCTGCGGCCACAAGTGAATAAAGTTTGGAAACGATGAGAGGAGAAGCATGAATAGTGTGATCACAATCAACGGAGAAGAAGTAATGGCGGCAGTCAACACGGCGGCCAAAAAAATAGAGTTGTATGCCGATTCCGTAGACAAAAATGGGGTTTTTCCGCTCGAATCCATTGGGGTGCTGAGAGAGTCGGGACTGATGGGAATCCTTATTCCAGAACAACACGGAGGATTTGGGGCATCGCTATCGCAGTTTTCCGACGCTTGTCGAATGATTGCCGGGGCTTGCTTGTCTACAGGGATGATATGGTCCATGCATGTTCAGCAGTCGGTGTTGTTGGCCGAATACGGGAGTGATTCTCTAAAGAAAAGGCTTCTCCCGCAAATAGCGGGGGGAGAGGCGTATATCGTCTCGGTCACTTCAGATGTGAATACGGGCAGCCAGGCGTTTAATACAAACTCTGTTTTGGAAATTATCGAGGATTATGCCTCAATTGTAAGACATGCGCCGACGGCTACGGGGGCTGAATATGGAGACGGCTTCTTGATTACGATGAAGGAGCATCGGGAAAACTCCAATCTTCTGTTTGTATACGCAGAGAAACAACAAATTTCTCTTCAGCTGAATTCCGGCTGGAGTTCGATGGGGATGAGAGGAACTCAAAGCTGCGCAATTAGCATTGACGGCAAAGTTCCTGTGGATCAGATCATTTCCCCGGAGACGGCGCGTTTCGAGGAAATAAACCAGCGGGTCATGGCGCCAGTCGGTCATATCGCTTGGGCTTCCTGCTGGCTGGGGGCGGTAAAAGAGGTTTACAAAAAAATGGTGAAAACATTCCGCCATCCCGATCATCGGAAACGGTTCTCGCTGCAATCGGAATCCTTTTTGGAAAAGCTCGCAAAAATTAGACAAAAAATCGATGTGGTGGAAACGTATCTAAATAGTTATATACGCGATTATACTGAAATGCTCTCCAGCCAGAACGAATCATCGCAAGCATTTGCTTCCACCGCTTTTAAGATGAAAACGAACAATTTAAAAATAGTGGCATCCGATTATTTATTCGAAGCGGTCAATCAGTTAATCGATATTTCGGGACTTGCGTTTGGCTATTTAAAAAATGATCATGTACCGCTGGAAAGGGTTTTTAGGGATATCCGGTCAGCGAGCATGATGATTAATAATCAAAAGCTGCTTCTGGTCAACGGTACTCTAGCACTGATAGAGCGGTAATGGGAGGGAAGGAAGCACGTGAGCTATACAAATAAAAGCGTATCCGAATGTGATCATCCTAGCATTTTGAACTTTCTAGGGAATACGCCTGTTGTTCAACTTGATATGAACGAGGATGGGATGGAGCATGTCCAAGTTTTTGCAAAGCTTGAGTACTATAATCCAACCGGAAGCGTAAAGGATCGCGCTGCGCAACATTTGCTTCAGAAGCTGCGCGCAACAGGAGAAATTAATCCATCTACGATTATCATCGAGTCGTCTTCCGGCAATTTTGGCATATCCTTGGCTACATTTTGCAAATTTCACAATCAACCGTTTTATTGCGTCATTGATCCTCTGATTTCTCCAATAAATGAAATGCTGATCCGCAAGTTGAGCACCAAGGTTTATAAGGTAACGGAGAGAGATGAAAACGGCGGCTATTTATTAAATCGGATCAGACTGATTCAACAATTGATGAGCGAAAACAACGATATGTACTGGATTAATCAATATAAAAACCCCTACAATGCCGAGGCCTACTATCATTCTTTAGGCAATGAAATTTTGGAGCAATTTGATGAGCTCGACTATTTGTTTGTAGGAGTCAGCTCGGGCGGAACCGTATCGGGGCTGTCTTGCAAAATAAAAGAAGAGCGACCCAATTGCAAAATTATCGCCGTTGATGTGGACGGTTCCATTGTGTTTGGAGGGGCGGCCAAAAAAAGATTTATTCCGGGGATAGGCTCAAGCATGGTTCCGGAAATTATAAAAAGCGCAAAAATCGATGAGGTCGTTTGTGTCGATGAATTCACTTCCGTGCAGCATTGCCACGAGCTGTTAAAGACGCAGCATTTGTTTGCGGGCGGTTCATCGGGCTCTGTGCTTGCGGCAATTAAAAAGTATTTTAAAGAAAACAAAATTAGCGGCAGCCCTAAGGTGCTCGGCATTTTTTGCGACAGAGGAGACCGGTACGCCACGACGATCTATCATGAGGGCTGGGTGGCCGAAACGTTCTCAGCCTTATATGCCGAACAGGCGGACTTGTGCCTGACCAATCCTTAAGGAGGAGCTGTTTTGGAAACAAAGGTTCTGGAGTGTGTAGGGAAATACGCAGCATTGCCCCAATTGAACGTAGAGGAGCTCGAACAGCTCGATTTGCAAAACTACGGACTGGACTCGTTAAAAATTATCAACTTAATTCTCGACCTGGAAGATGCTTTTGACATCCAATTTCCAGACCAATATTTATCCTACGAAAATATTTCAACCATCAGCAAAATCAGAACGATTGTGTCGGAGTTAACCGGAGCTTAATCGTCAAGACCAAACCAAACCAACAGACAAACGGAGGAAATAGCTATGAATAATATTGTCATGATTGAGGAATTGAAGCAGTTTATGATCGATGAATTGCTCGTTGAGAGGCCGATCGACGAGATCGGGACGGATATGCTGCTAGGAAATGATTTGAACGTGGATTCTCTCGGTTTTACGGAGCTGATGGCCTATTTGGAAAATAAATATCAAATTCAAATTACGGATGAGGAGTTTGTTCCCGACAACTTTAGAAATATTGACGCCATTGTAGAGTTGGTGAACCGAAAGACAGCTGTCGTTCATGAGTAGAACGGTTGTCAGCGGAATGAGCATCGTTTCTTGTTTAGGAGACGATTTGGATCAAGTTTGGGAGAAGCTTTGCCGCGGCGAAACGGGCATTAGACCTGTCACCATATTCGATACCTCTCGATGCCGTACAAATAGTGCGGGGGAGACGCTCAACCGTTTCCCTTCCGATTCTTTGGATCGAATGGTTTCGATTGCGGCAGCGGGTATCCTCAAAGCTTTGCATCATGCCGGCGTAGATTTGGAGTATGTCCAAACGGCGCGTTCGGCTTTAATTATCGGAACCAGTCTGGGACATTTGTTCGAAAATGAGAGTGGCCCTGTAAATTTTGATCACTTTATGAGTAGAGTGAAAGAAGAATTGAAATTAAGTATTCCCTCGTTGTTAATATCTTCGGCCTGCTCGTCAGGGACGGACGCCTTGGCTAAAGGAACGGATTTTATTGAATTTCTTCAGTATGACTTGATTATCGGGGGTGGCGTGGATGTGCTGGATATTTATAAAATGCTTGGCCATTCCAGCTTGCACACATTATCCCCCACGATCTGCAAGCCGTTCGATGCCATGTCGGACGGCACCTCTCTCGGAGAAGGCGCAGGCTTCATGATTTTGGAAAGTGAACGAAGCAATGCCCTTCGCAAAGGACGAATGTTGGCGGAAGTATCGGGTAGAAGCAATACGACAGATACAAGCTCCGTTACAGCACCCGATCCCAATGGAACAGGAGCTATTCGCGTTATAAAGCAGGCTCTGCAGCAGAGCGGATTTGAACGGTCTCAAGTGGCCTATGTGAATGCTCACGGCTCGGGTACTCCAACCAATGATGCTATGGAGTCTGTCACTTATTCTAGTCTTTTTCAACATTCATCACCCGCTATTTCTTCTACGAAAGCTGCGTTCGGCCACACTTTAGGTGCAACTGGCGCAATCGAGGCGATTGTTGCAGTGCTTGCTTTAATGAATCAGGAAGCTCCTCCTACAGCCAATAGCACAAATATCCACGAGAGCTGGGAGAGCTTAAATGTCGTTTTGGGAAGCAAGCCGGTACAGCTTGTTGAGCCGCAGCTTGCTCTGAGCGTAACTTACGGGTTTGGCGGTGCAAACGGGTGTATGGTTTTCTCAAGGCCCACAATTGAAAACGAATGCAGGTGACCCAATTGAAAATAGTAGGTTCTAAGATCGTCACTTTTCAAGGTTTTGGACTGGACGGATTGTTTGACCATCCGCAGGAAAAAAACGGCTCAGTCATTCGCCCAGTTGAGCTTAAGGGATCGGCGCCAAGAATTGATTGTGCGACGGGGTTAACGGCTTCCGCAGCCGTGCAACTAAAAAAGGCTGTTGCAGATGAGTATGACAGCGAAAGAATAGGAATCGTCATCGGCACCCGAAACGGCAATTATCAAATTGCTAAGGAATATGCGGATCGAATACGTTCCGGAGCTGCTTCGCCAGCGTTGTTCTCCACATCGGGATTCAATATATGCGCGGGTCTGGCCGCATTGGCTGCTAAAGTTTCGGGTCCATCGCTTGCACTTGTGGGAACAGGAAGCAGTTGGGCGGATTGTTTGACAGTCGCAAGTCATTACATTCTTCGCCATGATGCAGACCTTATGCTCGTTGGCCAGGTCGAAATAACGGATGATGGTCAAGCCGGCTTGTGCGGGATGATCGCTTTATCAAAAGCATCCTTGCCGCACTCCGGCGATGCGTTTGTGAAATTTACGATCGGGGGAGACGCAGCATTGCAAGAAACGGGTGAGATGGAAAAGGCGGCTTCTCCCGCATTGCCGGATTCATTCCGTATTCTTGAAGACTGCATCACGACATGTTTATGGGCGGACAAGGAAGTCGGCGTTTCTTTCCCGTTTTATTTAAAATACGAGGATCATTTCTCTCAGCATATTGAAATTTATAGGAGCTAAATTATGAGTCATGCCTATACAACTGGATTATCATCCAGGCGACTGGAAGATTGGTTTCATATTATGGGGCAATCCCAGGCTGAAGTTGTGGATGCTTCCGTTTACCCGCCTTTGCATGTCACATACAAAGAATTGATTGAGGCTGTTCAAGCTACGACTGAAGAATGGGAACATAAAGGGATTCAAACCGGACATATCGTCGTGCTGGCTATGCCAAGCAACCTGACTTTGCTTATTCACATCTTGGCGCTTATGCGATTGAAAGCCGCCCCCGCTCCGATATCCAACTTGTTTGGAACGGAAACGTTATCGCATATTTGCAAAACGATTCACCCGGCAGCGATTTTAACGTCATCTGGAAAGCTGGATGAGGTTTTGCCGTCCTCATTTCTCGCTAGCGAGCAGCCGTTTTCTTTTTATACTCCGAATACGAAATTGTATATCAATCAGGATGTCACACCAGACACTTCAATGGAAGGTTGTCTGATCCTCTCGACTACAGGTAGTACAGGCCTGCCTAAATCCGTTGTTCATCTAGCTGAAAATGTGATCATTAACGCATATCTTCATACCAAATCGATTGAAGAGTCGAGAGGCGGAACCTATATTTCGACCCTCCCGATCTTCTATTCTTATGGACTGATTGCCGGCCTGTTCGGCGCTCTGACGCTGGGCAAAACGATATATTTCCCGGAGCAGCCGTTTTCTCCGCATAATTGGTTGGATTTTTGCGAACAAAACAACATCGCTTTGGCTTCCATCACTCCTTCGTTGTTGCATCGCTTAGTAGCTTTGGACAAGCCTTTTCCAAGCGGATTGAAAAAATTGACGGTTGGCGGGGATTCCTCTAATTTAAACGATTTATACAAGCTTAGAGAGAGATTTGAGGGAGAAATCTATCTAACTTACGGATTGAGCGAAGCGGGGCCGAGAGTGATGACCAATAAACTGGGGCCGGACGATCGTTTGTGGCCTTATATGGGCATGCCTTTAGACGGCGTTGAAGTAACGTTGGCCAATAGTGAGAGGGTAAACGGGGAAGAAGTAGGCGAACTGCTTATTTATACACCGACCGCGATGCTGGGCTATTTGGACAATCACATGTTTTGCCGGGACGATTTTGTAGGCGATTGGCTAAAAACCGGGGATATTTGCGCTCGCGCCATCGCTTTCCCTGAACAATTGCGGTTTGTGGAGCGCAAAAAAAACATTATCATATGCGGCGGCGAAAAATTGTATCCAGGCATTATCCGAAATGTTCTGCTCCAGCACCCTTTGGTAGAGGAAGCAAAAATTATCGCTTTGGACGACGCGCGTTGGGGCAGCGTCCCTTCCGCTATTGTGAAACTATCGGAGGCTGGGACTTCCAGCGATTTGCCGGGGATTATGGAATGGTGCAAGAAATACCTCCGCAAAGTCGAGGTCCCTCGTTCCATTGAAGCAGACCCCAATTTAAAAGTGGTTATGAAATAAATATAAAATCGATAAGAAATGGATAAGGAGAATAAACACTATGTACAAACAAATGGAAATTTACGGACCTTACAATTGCACGATGAATGCGGTCTCTCTTTTTTTAGTAAAAAACAACATCAATATTGATGACATTTATCGATACAATTTCGATATTCATTGCAGTTTTGAAGAGAAAAAAATATCCGGCGCCATCTCGATCCCGGATTTGTTCCAGTATGTGAAAAAAAACTACGGATACGAAGTTCGGGAGATTGAGATTGAGGATGTAACGGTTCATCAATATGCGGTCGTCAACGTGGATGTGTTTTATATCCCCGGCAACAGTTACTACAACGTGCATCATTCGGGGCATAACATGCTGGCTTATTGGAAGGCAGACGATACGGTTGATTTGCTCGACCCTTATTTTAAAATTGAGCAGAATTTAACAAAAGAAGAGTTTACGAAGGTGTTTCGCAAAGGGGAACCCGTCTATACGTTTTTTAAAACAGGCGAACCGTTAAAGTTGTCGGAAAACCGTCTCCCCTGTATCGCCGGGAAATCGGCCAGCGATTGTTATAAGCAAGCTGAATCGGAGCTTCGAGCCATATTGACGTCCATTGCGGAGAAACAAGAAACGGAGTTTACGGTCGATGCTTTTTTCGGCTGCCTAAGAACCGTTGAAATTGCGAGGGACAACTACTTCCGAAATGTGAATGCGGATCAGGATCAAGCCAATAAAGTGATGGTCGGATGGAAAAAAGTGCTCATGTATTATGTCCGAATGAAAAATAACCCGAAATTTTTAAACGATTTAATGAAAGAGGTAAATGAAGTGTTTGAGCATGAGATGGCTTATTTGGAAAGCCTGCAAGAAGTCGAATGCTCATAACGCCAATTAGGCATATTACGGGAGGCAAACATCGATATGGGGTTTATTGAAGTAAATAATATTTGCAAAAACTATAAAATCCCTGTTAAAGGCGAAGGGACAATGGGGAAGATCAAAAAATATTTTAAGCCCGAATATGAAATTGTGAACGCGGTGGATCACATTTCGTTATCGGTCGAGGAAGGCGAAATTATAGGCTATCTTGGCCCAAACGGCGCTGGCAAATCGACCACTCTCAAAATGTTAAGCGGCATTATCCATCCGACAAGCGGAGAAATCCGGGTGGACGGAATGAGCCCATATTTGAATCAGAAAAAATACGGCCATATGATCGGAGTTGTATTCGGACAAAAAAGCCAGCTTTGGTGGGATCTTCCGGCAAAGGATTCATTAGAGTTGTATAGAGATATTTATAATGTCAGTGAAAAGCAGTACAAAAAAAATATCGATATGTTTGTTTCGCTCCTTTCCTTGGAGGAATATTGGGACAGGCCGATCAGAAATTTAAGTCTGGGGCAAAGAATGAGGGTGGAGATTGCGGCCGCCTTGCTCCATGACCCTAAAATTCTATTTCTCGATGAGCCGACGATTGGTCTGGATATTATAGTAAAAGAAAAAGTACGGCAGTTTTTAATAGAAATCAATGCGGAAAAAAGAACGACGATCTTTTTGACGACGCATGATATTTCCGACATTGAAAGTGTTTGCGGCCGAATTGTCATTATTAATAAAGGTAAAAAAATATTCGACGGGCCTACGGAGTTGCTTGAGGAAATGTTTTCGGAAAGAAAAGAAATCGTTCTTACCTTTGAGGGAGAGGCTGTCCCTAATTTGGAAGGGCTTGATATTAAGGATAAGATTACTAAAACCGCGGGCAACAAGGTTTGGATTCAAATCAACAAGGACGCGCCCATTTCCGACATCATTAAAAATGTAGTAAACCAGCATAGCATTATTGATATCCATGTATCGGGCGTGGAATTGGAGAAACTGCTGGCCTTGGCGTACACTTCTCCAAATAGAGGGGAAAGTGCATGAAAAAATATATAACCGTTTTTCGCAAAAGCCTTTCCATGCAATTCGTCTACAATTCAGGAACACTTTTTTCGATCATTTCAACCCTTATTTTCGTTTTACTTCAATTTTCTTTGTGGAACCATATTGTAAAAAATGGCGATAGCAGCGGCGCGATCACCTTAAGCAGCATCGCAACCTATATTATTTTGGGCCTTATAGTTAGAAATTTAACAAGCGTTGAGGTATCGGACTTCGTGGCGGGGGAAATAAAATCAGGCAATATTGAACTGTATTTCGTCAAGCCGTACAGTTTTTTGACCTTTTTGCTCTCCCGACACTTAGGTACGATGACAGGCTCATTTGTAACGAGAGTATTCATCATTATATTAATATGCTATCCCTTTATCTATTCTCAGGTTGAACTAAACTACACGTTTTTCTTTTATTTTGTTTTAAGTGTATTAAATGCAATGGCGCTCGCATTTTGCATCGATTATTCAATAGGGATGTTGGCTTTTGTATTCGTTCAAGTGTGGCCGCTCAAGTTTTTGGTTCGTGACATAGGCAATATTTTTTCCGGTTATTTTGTGCCGCTTTGGTTGTTTCCGTCGTGGCTGCTGGTTCCGGCAGCAGTGCTTCCCTTTAAATACATTTATTTTTTCCCGATTAGTATTCTGATTGGCGAGCAGTCGGAAAAAGACATTGTCGGTCAATTGCTTATTGGAATCGCATGGACGATTTCGCTCTTTATTCTGATGAGGCTGCTTTGGAGCATTTGCCGAAAAAGAATAATAGTTCAAGGGGGCTAGTATGCAATCCACACTTTATTATTTAAAATTGTACATGAGGTTTATCCAGCTTATTTTAAAAGCGAGGACACAATTTAAATTTTCGTTTATTACGGAAATATTTGTGAATATGATTTTCCCAATCAGCTTTTTTTCCGTTATTTCTTTTATTGTGTTTAGGCTTGGCTCCCTGGACATCTGGAGCGTGGAAGAAATGATTCTTATGTTCGGGATCGGATTGTTGAGCTGGGGAATTACGAATTTATTTCTATACACTCCGCTCATGGAGATGGAAAGCAGCGTAAATACGGGAAAGTTTGATTTATATTTATACAAGCCGCTTCATCCGTTAGTGCTCATGATTTTTAGCAATTTTCAGCATACCTATCTTGGGCATTCCATTGTTGGAGCAGGGTTGATCGTTTATTCGCTTATGAATCTTCCGCAAGTGGATATTGTGCTGGTTTTAAAATTGCTGTATTTTGTTTTTAATGCGGTTTTGCTGCATGCGGGCATCATTATCTTCTTTTTGTGTTTATTTTTTTACATTAGAAAACCGCTTGCGCTTGTCTTGATTTTTGTTTGGGATTTGCAAATTATGTCGAGGTATCCGATGGAAATTTTTAATAAGGGAATTCAGCTAGTCTTTTTAATCGTTCCTTATGTATTTATTTCCTATTATCCGGTTTCCATCTTAATGAATTACGATGTGCACCCGGTTCTCGTCTGGATTAATTGCATCATAGGGCCGGTTATTCTTATTGCTTCTGTCTTTACCTTTAACAAAAGCATAGTCAAATATGATAGTACGGGCAATTAACGAAAGGAATCGTGTCATGCTTATCAAACCATTATGCGCGGTTGACTCTTCTATAGCATTAAATGCCGAGGAACGGCTGAGGCTGGAGAAGGTATTCCAAATAGAGACGGTGTCATTTTCTCAATTGCCTTTGGAAGGGCTGGAACGCTTTGATTTGGCGTTAGTTCATTCGAAGCTTAGTCCAGCTTGTTTGAAAGGGTTAAAAAGGTGCAAATATATTGGCGTACGCGCTCATAATACCGATTATGTGAATGCTGATTTAGCTAAGGCGCAGGGGATACTCGTGCGAGGCATTCCGCAAGTGGGAGCGACAGCTGTTGCGGAGCATACGTTTGCGCTTATTTTCGCCATTACGAAACAGCTCTTCTCTTATCACAACAATGTGGTGGAGGGCCGATGGAGGGAGGGGCTTGTACCAAACTTTGAGTTGAGTGGGAAAAGGCTGGGCGTTATCGGATATGGGAAGATCGGGAAGCTAGTCGCAGAAATGGGACGTGTTTTTGGGATGGAAGTGCTTATCCACACTCGAAGCGGCGCGGCAGTCGAAAATCACTGCTCACTCAGTCAATTGCTGCGAGAATCGGATATTGTAACTCTCCATGCTTCCATAAAGTCTTCCGATGGGCCGCTTCTGAATGAGAGCGGTATAAGCGAAATAAAAAAGGGAGCTATTCTAATTAATACGTCCAGAGGTAACTTAATAGATTATACGTCACTTGAAAAAGCATTAATTAGCGGGAACTTGTATGGAGCTGGCCTAGATGTGTTCCCGGAAGAACCAATTACAACGACAGGTCTGACCCAATTGCCAAATGTAATAGGTACTCCGCATTTGGCCTTTTATACCGATCAAACGCTTAAGCAAATGAATAATTATTTAATCAGCTCGGCTATTGAGCACTATGAAACGGAGTATCGAGGCAATATCGAGTAAAGTGCTAAAAAAAGCAAATGAACTTTTGTTCATTTGCTTTTTTGCATTGGTGTCGATTTGAGCTCCGATGTTCATTTAAAATTAAAGGGCCAATGCTTCGGACAATTCCCGTTCGTATGCTCTGTGGTTAACATATCTTTGAAGGCCTCTGCTTGTATGCAGAGCCTGTTTGGCATATTCGGCTGCTTTGCTGCGGTTGCCTGCATTCAGTTCCATAGCAGAGAGCATGACCATTTTCATCCATGGTTTGGGTAACGATTCAATCGTTATATGTGCATCCGCCAAATTGCCTTCAGAAATTTGTACATAAGCACTGTAATAATTCCGGTAGGTTTCGGATGAAATATGGCCCAGCGTGCTCTTAACAAGGGCAGAATCCTTTTTGAAAATACCGTAGGCTGCATGGATGAGAGCTAACTTTTGTCGGTTTTTCGTTTTGGCTTCCAGTTCGGATAAAACGGATTGCAGCTCTTGGTCCATACCATTAGCTAACAGATAGTAGAAGTAGAGAGCGCGATGCTTTTTTTGTTTGAGCAAGTAGTTTTCGATTTTGTCTATCCGCGTCTCCCAAAGTAATAAATATAAGTAGGGGACAAGCAGAACAAGCATAACGTAGACCCAAGTGATTAGAGAGGCATAAAAAATCGGCATATTAAAAATTTGATTTAAAAATACAATAATAAAAACTATGTGCAGAAAGAAGAGCACCTTTTGGAATGGATTAGAATAAGGGAACATTTGTTCAATCCTCTCTATTTAGTTAATGACCTAAATAATAGCATGTCCACTATAAGGATATCCACTATTTGTTATATAATAGTTTTAACTATGTCGATTGTCGTTTTGTTTATTCGTCTACTATATGAATCCGATGATCGGGGTTCATTTTATTTCATTACGAGGAGGAGTTCAGATGCGTTTTATGATGATTGTAAAAGCGACAAAGGATTCGGAGGCGGGCGTCCTGCCTAGTCCAGAGCTTTTTGAGGCGATGCAGCGCTATAACGAGGAACTGGTCAAAGCGGGTGTGCTGCTTGCCGCCGATGGGCTTCATTCCAGCTCAAATGGTATCCGCATCTCGTATCCGGAACCGGGAGGCAAGCCAAAAGTAACGGACGGTCCGTTTACCGAAGCAAAAGAAGTGATAGCCGGTTATACGCTCATTGAAGTGAAGTCGAGAGAAGAAGCGATTGAATGGGCGATGCGCATGCCCGATCCGCATGGATTCGGACAAGGAGAAATCGAGCTTAGACAAGTGTTTGAGCCGGCAGAGCTAACGGAAAACCCAGAGTCGCTGGAGAAGGAAATACAGCGTCGCGAGCGGCTTGAAAGGTCCCAGCGGCAGTGAACCCCTCATCTGCTCATCGTACGATTGATGCCATTTGGAGAATTGAGTCGGCTAAACTGATAGCAGCGCTCTCACGCATCGTAAGGGATGTGGGCTTGGCGGAAGACTTGGCTCAAGATGCGCTTGTTCTGGCACTTGAGCATTGGCCGAAAACGGGCATCCCGGACAAGCCGGGAGCTTGGCTGATGACGGCGGCGAAGCGACGGGCCATCGACTTGCTGCGCCGCAACAAGGTAAGAGACCGCAAGTACGAGGAATGGGGACGCGCTAGCGAGCTGTACACCGAAGAGGATGTTGACGCGGCGCTGGACGGGGAGATCGGGGACGATCTCCTTCGCCTGATCTTTGCGACATGCCATCCGGTTTTAACTCGGGAGGCTCGCATTGCGCTAACGCTCCGCTTGCTTGGAGGTCTCACGACGGATGAAATCGCCAGAGCTTTCTTAAGCGCAGAGCCTACTGTCGCTCAGCGAATTGTGCGCGCGAAGCGAACGCTTAGAGAAGCCGGCATTTCGTTTGAAGTGCCTCCGGGAGAAGAGTTGCAGCAACGGCTGACGACGGTGCTTGAAGTCATTTATTTAATGTTTAATGAAGGATATACGGCATCCTCTGGAGGTCATTGGTTCCGGCCGCTGCTTTGTCAGGAGGCGCTTCGTCTCGGCAGAATGTTAGCGGAAATTGCTCCGTCGGTTTCTGAGGTGCATGGACTGATTGCTTTAATGGAAATACAAGCGTCCAGATTAAAAGCACGAATCAGCTCGACAGGGGAGCCTGTGCTTCTAATGGATCAAAACCGCGCTTTATGGGATCAATTGCTCATTCGGCGCGGTCTGGCAGCGCTGGAAAAAGCGCAGAAGCTTGGCCGTCCGCTCGGCCCTTATTCCTTGCAGGCGTCCATCGCGGCTTGCCATGCCAAGGCGTATGATGCCGCTTTGACGGACTGGGTACGAATTGCGGCATTGTACGAAGCGCTGTCTCAAGTGATGCCGTCGCCTGTCGTTGAGCTGAACCGGGCAGTTGCAATCGCTATGGCTTTTGGTCCCGCATTCGGGCTGCAGTTGCTTGATGCACTCAAGGATGAGCCTTCTTTGCAGGAATATCATTTGTTGCCGAGCGTTCGAGGAGACCTGCTCTTGAAGTTGAAGCGAGGGGATGAAGCTGCCGAGGAGTTTAACCGGGCTGCCTCTTTAACTCGCAACGAGAAGGAGCGGGAGCTGTTGTTGAAGCGTGCAGCGGAAGCAATAAGCGAATCTGAAAGCAAGATGGATCATTAAAAGTAGATGAACAACTGTTCATTTACTTTTTTTTTGCAAAGTTGTCGATTCTGTCGTAAGCCATTCGTTGTGTATATAGAAGCAGGGATAAAGATTCCGAAACAAGTGGCGGGAAGGAGAGATGGAAATGGAAAAACAGGACCTCATCCTCAAACTTTAAGAGCTTAGCTAAAGACTTAAATGAAGTTAAATCAATCTGTTGAAAAAAATTTAAAATGTTGTCGATTTTGTTTTTGCTCAGTCGTCGTCATTATAGAAAGCCAAAAAAATAAAAAATTCGAGAGGAAGTTGAACTATGGGAGCACAACTTAACGTTTATATCAAATCGGAGGATGCAAGAAAACAAGCCGCATTTTACACGGAAGCATTGGGTGGAGAAACGGTGATGTTGAGAACGCACGGAGAGGCTTATGAAGCACCTGAGTTGATTCAAAACAAAGTGATGCATATGGTTTTGTCCGTTGCGGGCGGGAACACCCTGTTTTTATCGGATGCCTTCGAACCGGCTACGGGAGTATCAAGCTTGCATCTGGCTCTGACTTTCGGCAACGAAGATGAGGCGAAGGAAGCTTTTCAAAACTTGGCCGAGGGTGGAGCGGTGCGTTATCCGTTTGCTTTGCAGCCATGGGGCGCTTATTATGGGGAAGTAATGGATGCATTTGGAGTGACCTGGCAAATCGTTAAGATGTAAGCTGCACAATATTGGACAGAGGAGAGAGTCGAACATGAATCAAGAGGTAACGGATTTTATCGAAGCTATTCAGGAGCCTTGGCAAAAAGAGCTGTCCTTGCAGCTGCGCTCCATCGTACAGCAGGCCATTCCGGGCGTGCAGGAGCGCATTCAGTATAAAAAGCCGCATTTTTTGAAAAATGGAAAGTATGCCGCGGTCATTTCGACTTCCAAGGATGCGGTAAGCTTTACGATTTTTAATGCTGCGGAGCTTGAATTGCCCCCTTCTTTTGACGGGCCGACGGAACGTAAAACGGTTAAGTTGAAGAAAGGTGAAAGCGTCGATGGGGAGCAGTACGCCGGTTGGGTAAGGTTGGCGTCTTCAACTATTCCCGGTTAATAAACTTATATTGCTCTGTGAAGCTAACTCTATCTAAAGGTTGATGAGAGATTGAGAAAAGACAGCCCTAATGGCTGTCTTTTTTGTGTGTGGATTAGGGTTCTCGAGCTGGAAAGTGAGCAAAAGTCGATAGAAAAACAAAAAGTGTACAAACCTTTAAAACAAGAGACTCATAGAATAGATTAGATCGACAGAAGGGAGGGGACGACTATGGGAGATTCTAAAAAAGTAATTGCAGTTTGTGCAGAATGCTACTCGAGCAAAAAAAAGAAGAAAAAATGCTGCAAAAAACATAGCCATTGCAAATGCAAAAAGAAGAAAAAGTACCTTTGCTGCTGTCATCATCATAGAGGGCCAACTGGTGCGACAGGGGCAACAGGAGCGACAGGCGATCCGGGCCAAACAGGCCCGACAGGAGCAACGGGAGCGACAGGCGATGTAGGACCAACTGGCGCGACGGGAGCAACGGGAGCGACAGGCGATGTGGGTCCAACTGGCGCGACGGGAGCAACGGGAGCGACAGGCGATGTAGGTCCAACTGGCGCGACGGGAGCAACGGGAGCGACAGGCGATGTAGGACCAACTG
>NZ_JBHTHB010000005.1:0-410919 GCF_042675505.1 Paenibacillus sp. GCM10027627 | reverse complement strand
GATGTAGGTCCAACTGGCGCGACGGGAGCAACGGGAGCGACAGGCGATGTAGGACCAACTGGCGCGACGGGAGCAACGGGAGCGACAGGCGATGTAGGACCAACTGGCGCGACGGGAGCAACGGGAGCGACAGGCGAACCGGGTCTAACTGGCGCGACGGGAGCGACTGGTGCAACAGGTGATACAGGCGACACCGGAGCAACCGGAAGCACGGGAGCAACAGGGTCTACTGGCGCAACTGGAGCAACCGGAAGCACAGGGTCTACTGGGGCTACAGGAGCAACGGGTGACACTGGTGACACCGGAGCAACCGGAAGCACGGGAGCGACAGGGTCTACAGGTGCAACTGGAGCAACGGGCGACACCGGAGACACGGGAGCAACTGGCAGCACGGGAGCAACTGGGGCTACAGGTGCAACAGGAGCAACAGGTGATACAGGAGACATCGGAGCAACTGGCAGTACAGGGGCAACTGGTTCGACAGGAGCAACGGGTGACACCGGAGACACTGGAGCAACCGGAAGCACGGGAGCAACCGGAAGCACGGGAGCAACCGGAAGCACAGGTGCAACTGGCAGTACGGGAGCAACCGGCAGCACAGGTGCAACCGGAAGCACGGGAGCAACCGGCAGCACAGGTGCAACCGGCAGTACAGGAGCAACAGGCGCCACAGGAGCAACAGGAGCGACTGGTGCAACGGGAGCTCTAGAGGAGTTGCTTCAGCCTTTCGCCAATGCAAACATTGATGCTCAAACAATTGCTGCTGGCGGTGTTGTCACTTTCGGTTTAACGGCTGTAGCAGGAATTACCTTTAACGGAACGAACACTTTTATCCTCGAGGAGGGTGGCCTGTACTATTTAGACTGCGCTCTTAATTTCGCCGTAGGAACAACAGCCGATTCCAGATTTGGGGTATCGGTTAACGGCATCAGCTTTTCGCCGAGCGCAAACGCCAACACGTCAGGGCAAATTGAAGTGATTCGGGTATCGAACTATTCGGCTGGCGACGTTATTCAAATTATTAACCTATCGCCTAACGCCGTATCGATTTCTAATGGAGGCGGCTTTGTTGGAAGCGCCGGCCACTTCTGCATGTTCCGATTTGCGGATGGCCCAGTTGTGTAATCATTAAAAAATCCCGTAAACGGCAGGCAAGCCGCTCCAAAATGCCCATAGGGGCAAGAGGAGCAGCGTCTGCAAGTTTGCGGGATTTTTATATTATGAAAAAAGCAATATTCCGGTTTGAAAAGGCAGCCGTTTAAACGGAGAGATTTCCTGCCGGCTCAATTTTATACGAACGTCTGTCGCTCTCGTCACCCGTTGCAGGGGACAGACTCCAGCCAAAGGAGAGCACAGAGCCAACAAGCTCTGCTTCTTGAGGCGTCAAAGCGGCAATAACCGCTTCGCTGCCTGGTTCAAGGAGAAGCTCGGCTTCCAGTTGCAAGGCTACCAAAATCCAGCTATGAATGCCTCGAATCGTATTGTATTTGATTTGATAGCCATGTCGCACAGCCTGCTCCAGAACGGCAGGACTGTCCGTGGCCAAGGCGGTAAGCGCCGCGTAATCGAATTGGAATTTACTGTTGTCACTAGGCAAATCGCCAGTGCGCACCTTTTCGATTAGCGTATCATCAGGCCAGCCGTAAGCTTTTAAAGATTCCAGCATGAGCGCATCCCATTGCGACAGCTTGGCTTTTAATTGTGAATCGTTCCCCATATTGCACGCTCCTTCTCATTGTGTAGACGACGATGCAGATCGGTTTGCCATTAGGCATTCGTCCGATATGCGAAAGCAAGAGACAACCCCGTTAGGTACGGAGCGGTCTCTTGCTGTTATGTCGCATTATTTGCTTGCTTTGTAAGCATTCAAATGTTCTTTTGCTTTGGCAGGATCGGCTTTGAGCTCAAGTCCCGTTTGGACAAGCGGGCTAAGCGTAGAGATTGCCTTGAACTTATTGCCGCTATAGTAAGCTAAGAACTCTTCTTGATTGATGGAGTACAGAACCGCTTTTCTCAAATCGGCGCTTTCCGCTACCGGACGGTTTTTCGTATTGAACAGCAGGTACGATACCGCATTGCTAGGAAGCGTCTGAAGCGCCAGCTTGCTGTCGCCTTTTACGACGTCGAATTTGGTTTCGTTTACGCCATAGTAAATATGGATTTCGCCGCTGCGAAGCGCCGCCAAAGAGCTGTCGGCATCTTTAATGAACCGGATTTTGATTTTTTCAATGAGAGGCTCGTTTTCTGTGCCCTTCATGTAAGCCGGGTTTTTGTAGAAAATAGCTTCGTAATCATTTTTGTAAGCCAAAATGTAAGGTCCGCTTGTAGACAGCGTGTTGTTGTATTTCGCGCCTTCCGTTACCGTGTTTTGGTCGCCGTAAGGAATATCTTTGTTGACGTCGAAGTTGGCAACGTCGTACGTATTAATAGCTTCCACTTGTTTTTTGGATACGATACCTGCCGATTGATGCGCCAAGTAGTTCAGAACTTGAGGGAACGGCTGAGTTGTAGTCAATTTAACGACTTGGTATTTGCCGGATTTATTATCGGCTTTTGTTTTGTCAGCTACCAGCTCGGAAATTTTGCCGTTCAGCCCTTTTTCAAGAGCCGCTTTTACCGTGTCGCTGCCGCCGGATACTTTAAGGTTTTCCAAAGCTGCAACGTCTGTCACGACTTCGACTGTGTTAATATGCTCGTGAAGCGTGTACGTCCGGTGATCCGGTACCGAGTTTTTGTCCTTGGCGCGGTTCATGGAGAAGATGACGTCTTCTGCGCCTACACGTTCCCCGGAATCGACAGCAAGCTTGTTTTTGATTTGAGCGAAATTGATGTCGTCGCGCAGAATGAAATAGTAATCGGAGTTGCCCTCCGCAATAACATGGTTCAGAGAAAGGGAGCCGGTCGACGTAATTTTGTCGTCATCCGTCAAGTTGACAAGTCTTACATATTGATTGGTGTTGATGATGTTAATGGAGCCGTCGTTGCCTTTGATTGGATCAAGCGACGTTAGCGTTGGCATCATGGATTGCAGCACCAAAAAGTCTTTGGCACGTTTTGACTTGTCCTTAAAGTCAACATCTTCCCAAGGCAAGGAGCGGGATTTCGAGATGCGTACAGAACCTTTGTCGAGCACATCCTGGTTCAACGCTTGCGCTTTCAGCGAGCTGTAAAGAGGCGCGATATACGCTTTTTCGAATACGAGCTTTTCTTCAAACTTTTTGTACGTCTCTTTGAATTGCTCTGGCGTTTGCGCGGAAGCTTCTTCGATCAGCGCGTCGATTTCGGAATCCGACAGAATGCTGTAGTCGCCGCCAGTTTTAAATAGGGAACGAACCGCATAGTCGGGATTTCCCGTTACCGTCGTCCAGCCGGAGAAGGAAATATCAAAGTTTCCTGCATCCTCTTGCGCTTTAAAAGTGCCGTAATCGGCTTGAATGTTCAGCTTGACGTTAAAGCCGTTTTTCGCCAGTTGGTCACGCACAATATTCAGATCGGCTTCGTTATTGCTCATGCCAAGCAGTTCAATATCGACCGCCTTAGTATCGACGACCGTCTCTCCCGCTGTCGGCTTTGGACTTTCCGTAGCCTCGTTTTTGGTGGTAAGCTTGCAGCCGCTGAGCATAATGGAAAGACTAAGCAACAATACGGCGGCTAATTTGCCTTTGTTCTTCATTGTATTCCCCTCCTGTGATTTATGTGGGTGAATCATTATGTTAACTCACATTCATTCATCGTCCATTCTTGGTTTCGTAACGTAGAGGTCGACGGAATATGAATGAGGTTATGGGGTGAAAAAGTCCTTAATCGAGCTTAGGATCTAGAGCGTCCCGCAAGCCGTCTCCAAGGAAGTTAAACGACAATACCAAAGCGATAATGGCAATGCCGGGATAAATCGCTGTAAAAGCGTGCGTTTCCAAATAGGCGCTGCCTAGCTTTAAAATATTGCCCCATTCCGGGATATGCGGCTCGACGCCTAGTCCCAGGTAGCTAAGGCTGCTCGTTGAGATAACCGCGGTACCGATCGTTAGCGTTGATTTGACAATCATCGGAGCAAGCGAGTTCGGCACAATATGCTTGAACAAAATCGTCCGGTCGCTGGAGCCGAAAGCTCGGGCAGCCTGCACATACTCAAGCGTGGAGACGAGCATCACATTCGCTCGCATCGTTCTTGCGTAAGTAGGAATGGCGCCGACGCTGAGCGCAATAATCAGATTGACGGTGCTGGCGCCAAAAGCGGCGATAATGGCAATTGCGAGCAGTATGCCCGGTATCGCGTACAAAATATCCAGCGCACGCATAATGATATTGTCCGTTTGCCTTCCATAATAGCCGGACAAGGCTCCAAGGACGCCTCCGATGACGACTGGAATGAGCGTGGACAGAAGACCGACGACGAGCGAGATTCGGGCGCCGAATACGATGCGCGCAAACAGGTCCCGGCCAAAATTGTCCGTGCCAAGCGGATATTCAAGGCTAGGCGGCTGCAAAATCATGCCGTAATTGTTGTCGATCGCAAGTCCATAATCGAACGTCATGTAGCTCATAATGGACAAGGAGAACAAAAAGACGATAAACAGCAATCCAAGCATAGAAGTCGAGCTGCGGGCGAGCCGGTCAACGACATCTCCGAGCTTGGAGCCGGAGGAGTGTCCTTTGTCTCTAAGCTTGGCAATGATCAGCAGGCCGAGGAAAAGCGCGAACAGATTGCCTGTGGCTGAAGTGGCGATAAAAATGGCGGCGAGGGCATACAGCCAGCTCGGCATAACCGGGCGATCGGCAAAGGCTGCGATGAGCAAGAGGCCGGCCACTTGAATAGCCAAAGCGGCGAGCATCAGAATCATGCCTAGAAGGAAGCCGTTAGCCACATAAGGCTTAAACAGATTAAGCGCAGATACGGCGAATACAAGCGCCGTAGTAATGACCGTGTAGACGGAAAGCGTGTATAACGCGCTTTTTTTCTTTTTGATTAATTGGAATCCGGCAGTAGCGACAAACACGTTGGCGGTAAACAAGCCCAACACTTGAATGTACCCAAGCGAGCGAGTAGACCGCTTAATTTCGCCGCTGCGGATAAGATCCCTGCGAATAAGCGCCCACACTACGAGTTGCAGCAGGGCGAAAGCGAGATAAGCCATTCCGGCATAAAACAAAGCCGGTTTGAAGGCTCCTTCTTCCGGTACATAGCCGCTAAGAAACAGGACAAGCGCCAAAGCGAAAGAGACGATGCCGGCAAAGCTGGCTTGGCCGTATTCCGGCGCAGACTTCAGTCGAAACCTGATTTGTTGCTTAGTAAGGGTAGGATTTATCACGGTCAGCACCTGCTTTAATATTGTTTCATTTTGGAACGGATTCTTGGGTCAAAGAAGGCATACATCAAATCGACAATAACGTTGATGATTGAAATGGTAATCGCCGTATACACGACCCCGCCCATAATGGCCGGAATGTCGGGAATAAATTGCTTGTCTACAATGTAGCTGCCGATACCGCTAATATTGAACACTTTTTCCGTAACCGCAGCTCCGCCAAGCATGGCGCCAAATTGCAGCCCGATAACGGTAATGATCGGAATTAAAGCATTGCCGACACCGTGTCTCCACAGAACATGCCTGCTGGCGAGTCCTTTCGCCTTGGCGGTAATCATATAATCCTCATGGATGACTTCCAGGGTGGAGGATCTGGTCATCCGTGCGACGGACGCGGTAAGACCGGTTCCGAGAACGACAATCGGCATAATGGCGGAGAGCCAATTATCCGGATTGTAGGTGGCCGGAAGCCAAGGCAGCTTGATCGAAAAGTTTAGAATAAAGATAAGCCCTTGCCAGAAGTTTGGAATAGATAGACCGAGCAAGGCAATGAACATAAACGTGTAGTCGAGAAATGAATTGGGCCGCGTCGCGGAAATGATTCCGATCGGCAGTGCGATCAAAACGGCGATCAGCGTCGAAATGACCGTCAAAGTAAGAGTAACTGGAAATTTGTTAGCGATAGCGGTCGTTACATCTTCGTTGCCGGCAAATGATTTGCCGAGGTCAAAGGTGATGATGCCTCTAAGCGAATTCCAAAGCTGAGAAAGAAAAGGCTGGTCAAGCCCATAAAGACTATTGAAAGCGGCTATTTGTTCATGGGTTGCCGTTTCTCCCAAAATGTTCCTCGCAGGGTCCATAGGAGAAATATACAAAATGCTGAAGACGAGTATAGCGACTCCGAAAATAACAAAAATCGTCATGACGAGACGTTCGGCAATATATTTCATGTAGGGATTTGCGTATATAGCCATTAGCAAATACATAGGAAAAGCGAGCAGAAGAGATAATACAAAAAAGGCCTGATTTTCCATCAGCGACTGGAAGGTGTCTCCGAACGACAGCTTAGCGCCGTTTCCGTCTGACGTTTGCGTAGCCAGCTTTTTTTTCACCGCTTCATCGAATGCTACGGCTGCCCAGCTTTCGGCTTCACGCTGGAGCTGCTCGTCGGATATAGGTTGACCGAAGAAGCGATGCTTGCGAATAAGCTGGTCCCGCGCTTCCGCAAGGAGCTTCGCTTTGACGCCGGATTGCAGCAGGCTTTGCTCCGCTTCCCGCGTAAGAGCGGCATAATTGTGCTTCGATTTGCGGCCTAGATGAACTCCAAGCGCGATGAGAGCGATAGGCGCTCCGGTCAGCCATAGCAGCAGGCGGTAAGTTCTATGTAATAACATTTTGCGATAAATGGAGGAAATTCGGCTCCCGATCCCCGTTGCAGTAGCGTTCCCTGTCAAGCTAGTCCGCTCCTTTGTATGCCAATATTTTTTAATTGCATTATTCCGATCGATATAGTAGATTTTATTTTAAGGGTCATAAAAAGTCAAATCCTTATTTTTGGAAAATAACACATGGTATATTATACATTATATAATGAATTAAGCGTGAATAGAGTTGTTTTATAAGGATTCCCTTAATAAATCATTTTATTAAATTATAACTATGTAGGTGACAGCATGAATGCATTGTTGAAAGTAAATGATTTATCGGTGTCTTTTTTTACGAGAGACAAGGAAGTAGAGGCGGTAAAAGTCGTTAGCTTTGAAGTGCGAAAGGGAGAGACGCTTGGCATAGTAGGAGAATCGGGCAGCGGAAAAAGCGTCACGGCAAGAACGATTATGCGCTTGCTTCCGTCCCCTCCTTCAATGGTTAAAAATGGAGAGGTTCTGTTTCAAGGGGAAAATCTGGCCTTCAAAACCGATTCCGAAATGGAGAGCATCCGCGGTAAAGAAATCGGGATGATCTTTCAGGACCCGATGTCCTCCTTAAATCCGACTATGAGAATCGGAAAGCAAATTGAGGAAAGTCTCATCAAGCATAGAAAGCTTGGCAAGGCGGAGGCGCGCAAGGAAGCGATTGAAATGCTGCGAATGGTCGGCATTACGAATAGCGAAGCCCGCTATGCCCAGTATCCTCATGAATTTTCCGGCGGGATGAGGCAGCGCGTCATGATTGCCATTGCGCTTGCTTGCCGTCCGTCCCTACTTATTGCGGACGAGCCGACGACCTCGCTCGACGTTACTATTCAAGCGCAAATTTTGAATCAGATGAAAGAGCTTCAGCAAAGCTTAGGCACGTCCATTATTTTGATTACTCATGATTTGGGCGTTGTAGCGGGGATGTGCGACCGAGTGGTCGTTATGAAGGATGGAGAAATTGTAGAAACGGGTACAACCGCCGACATTTTTGCCAATCCGCAGCATCCTTATACCGTTAAGCTGTTGAATGCGCTGCCTCGCCTCGACGAAAAGAAGAAGCCGAAGCTTGTATCTACCGCGATTCAATCGGCGGACGATGTGCCTTTGCTTCAGGTGCGTTCTTTAAAACAGTATTTCGATATGGGCAAAGGTCAAATCGTAAAAGCTGTGAACGAGGTCAGCTTCGATATAAGAGCGGGGGAGACGCTTGGCGTCGTCGGGGAATCGGGCAGCGGCAAATCGACGACCGGCCGGGCGATTTTGCGGCTGAATGAGCCGACTGGCGGGGAAGTGCTGTTCAAAGGCATCCCGCTGCAAAGGCTAAACCGGGCTGAGATGAAGACGATGCGCAAGCATATGGGCATTATTTTTCAAGATCCGTACGCTTCGCTTAATCCCAGATTGCGGGTAGCCGATATTATCGGCGAGTCGCTGGATGTGCATGGACTGGCTTCCGGGAAGAAGGAGCGTCAAAGGCGGATCGAGGAGCTGCTGGACATGGTGGGGCTGAACTCCTCCCACGCTCTAAGGTATCCTCATGAATTTTCGGGAGGACAGCGCCAAAGAATCGGTATTGCGCGCACGCTGGCCGTAGAGCCGGAGTTTATTATTTGCGACGAGCCGCTGTCTGCGCTGGATGTCTCCATTCAAGCGCAAATCGTGAAGCTTCTGGAAGAGCTTCAGCAGCGTCTAGGCCTGACTTATTTGTTTATCGCCCACGATCTGTCGATGGTGAAGCATATTAGCGATAGGGTTGCGGTCATGTACCGTGGGAAAATCGTAGAGCTGGCCGAAAGCGAGGAACTGTACGAAAACCCTATCCACCCGTATACCAAATCTCTGCTTGCAGCCATCCCTGTGCCTGACCCGGCAATCGAATCGCAAAAGAAATATGCGGCTCATTCCGAAGGACACAAAGCGGACCCGTATGGACTAGAAGGCTCCGAGTTTGTAGAGGTGAAGAAGGGGCATTGGGTCGCATTGGAAAAGCTATAATTTGACGAAGCCGAGGGAGCTTTTTGGGAAGTTTCCTCGGCTTTTGTCGATCCCTGACATAATAGAAAAATCCCCCTTCCAGTCGTATACATTTCCTATCCCCAGCGGCAAACAATCGTGTTATGATGGGGAAAATGAAGTAAGGAATGGAAGGCGTTGGCGTAAAAAAGACGCCGATGCCGACTCGGAAGGACCGTGTGAATATGAGGAAGTGGATGAACACCCCTCGCTCCAAACGGAGTTATTTTTTTATTGGAAGTATGGTTCTGCTCGCGCTATTCAGCGCCTCGGAACAATTGCAGCTCATTTACGGCATCACGTTTGCTTTTACTAATATTATGCTGCTTGTCCTCATTATGCTCTTCGGCCTCCGTACAGGGATGACTGCCGCGTTCATCGCTTACGGTGCGGCCTTGCTTTTTTTTCACGCCCCGATATTTATGCTTATTTTTTTGTTCGAAGCGTGCTGGATCGGCATTTGGCAAAAAAAACGGCCAGGACCCGTGCTTGTGCCGGGGATGGTTTACTGGTGCATACTAGGCCTGCCTCTTACGCTGCTCGCATGCTATCTGTCAGGGCCCTTCTCGACGACAGAATTTATACTGCTGCTTGCCGTTACGGCAGCAAATGGCATGTTCAATGCGCTAATAGCTGAAATATTGGTCGATTATGTGCCGCTGCGGCGTTGGCTGCGGCTAGATATGGACAAGCAAAGGCCAATCCCGTTCAGTCGGGCTTTGTTCCATTTATCGATCACGATAGTGGCGCTGCCTTTTTTGGCCATTATGATGATCAGCGGCTGGAACTCCTACCAATCATCCACGGACTCTACTCTGCAAACAGCCAGCAATACGGCTGCCAGCATATCGGACGAGCTTGCCCAATGGGGCGAGAACGATATGCTCGGCGTACAGCTGCAAAGCATTATACACCTCGGATATTTACAAGAAATCATCAATCGACATACTTCCCAGAAGCTGTTTGACATTTCAATCGTAAGCGATAAAGACCAGGTTCTGGTCGCCACTTCCGACCAGGCGAAAAAGCTGGAAGAGGCAAACGTGCTAAGCGTCAAGCCGATTGCGGATCATTTCACAATCGAAATGCCGACACAGGAAGCGATCCCCTTGTTGCCTACACAGCAATGGCGCCATGCGCAATATGTATACAAGATGAAGCTGGATCAACTTCCAATAGCGATCTCAGTAAGCGTACCTGTCGTCACTTATAAGGAACAAATCTTCCGTGAGTACATCTACCATTTGCTGTACACGCTCGGCAGCGTCCTCGTAGCCGGCATGCTGGCGTTCGGCATAAATCGCTGGCTAAGCCACGGCTTGAAGCAGCTCGCGGGATCGACTACCAACCTGCCGATCAAGCTGAAGACAGGAGTGCCGCTCGATTGGCCTCGCAGCGGAATTGTTGAGGTTGATTCTCTCGTCCACAATTTCAAGGATATGTCTCATAATTTATCACAGATGCTGCAGGAATCAGAGCGGATGAACCATCAGCTGCGGGACTCGGAGGAGAAGCTGCATCAGATGGCTTATTTTGACGGATTGACAGGACTGCCGAACCGCTATCATTTTCAGCAGTCGCTCGTTGGTCTAATTGAGTCTACCCGGGAAGCGGATGAGAAAATTGCCGTCATGTTTGTGGATTTGAACCGCTTTAAGCAAATTAACGACTCGCTTGGACATGCCGCAGGCGACGTGCTGCTGCAACAAGTTACGGCAAGATTTTCGGCCATCGCCAGTGATGGAGGATGCAGCGTCTATAGACTCGGAGGAGACGAATTTGTATTTGTGCTTACGTTCTCTCATCCAGAGTCGCCAAGGCTGTTCGCGGAGAAAATTTGCGGCTGCTTCGAAGCGCCATTCGAGTTGTACGAATCGATCGTTTATACGACAACAAGTGTGGGGATCAGCCTTTATCCGGATCACGGATCGACGATTGACGATATTGTCAAAAAAGCGGATATGGCGATGTATTTGGCGAAGGAGCAAGGGAGAAGCGGCTTTCATTTCTTTGATCATGAGCTTGAGCGTACGTTCCATGAAAATATGCATTTGGAAAGCGGCATGCGCAGGGCGCTGGAAAAAGGACAGTTTTTCCTTATGTACCAGCCGAAGGTGTGCCCGGAAACAGGCGGGACGATCGGATTTGAGGCTCTCGTCAGATGGAATCATCCCGAAAGAGGGCTTATTCAGCCGACACGCTTTATTCCGCTCGCGGAATCTTCCGGCATGATACTGGACATCGATATGTGGGTATTCAGGGAAGCTTGCAGGCAAACCAAGCTGTGGCAGAACAGAGGGCTGACCGCTATCCCGGTTTCGATTAATTTGTCCGCCAAACATTTTTACCAAGGCAGCTTAGTCGATAATATCGTTCATATTTTGCGGGAAACGGGACTGGACGCTCGCTATGTCAATATAGAAATAACGGAAACGGTGTTTATTCGCCAAATGGAGAGCGTTATTGAAATCTTAACGGAGCTTAGAAGGCTTGGCATTCATATTTCAATCGACGATTTTGGAACGGGATATTCTTCCTTGAATCAGTTGCAGAGATTGCCGGTTTCCATCGTAAAGCTGGATCGAACATTTATAAAAGATGCCGAGCATGACGGCCGGAAAGCGTCTGTTGTAAGGGCGGTCATCGAGTTGGCGCACAGTATGGGCCTTCAGGTCGTTGCGGAAGGAATCGAGACGGAGGATGAGCTTGCTTTCTTTAAAAAGCTGAGAGTGGACGAGCTTCAGGGCTATTACTTCAGCAGACCGCTGCGCAGCACACAGTTTGAGCATTATATCAGAAGCGAAATGCTCCGCGTCAATCAATCGAAACGGGGGAAGGAAGCATGAGAAGGTTAGGTTTACTCCTTATTGCAATGCTTGTATTTACGACCGCCTGCAATTCGGCCTCCGATACGCCAAGAGGCGAGAGCCATTCGTCTAGCGTGAAGGCCGTCCATTTGTCCAAGGAGCCTGTCGAGCTTGAGTTCTGGTCTTATTACGGCGGATGGGAGCCGATTATTGAAGCTTTTCAAAAAAAATATCCGAATGTGACCGTTCGGCTTAAAACCTTTTCTAACGATTCCTATGTCGGACCCTATCATAGAGCGATTGCCAAAGGGGATACGCCTGATGTCATGATAGCGGACAGCGAGGAATTTGGTTCTTTTACAGGGATAGCGGGGCTCGAAGACTTGTTTGAGTTCGGTGCTGAAAAATACCGTGACGATTTCAGCGAAAGCTTGTGGGCGAGCAACCTGTCCTTCGACCGCAAATCGCTAATTGGCTTTCCTTCAGGCAGCTCTCCATTAGTCACTTATTACCGCGCCGATATTATGGAGCAGCACGGCTTTCCTTCCGAACCGGAGGAGTTGGCCGAATTTATGGAAAGTCCGGAAAATTGGATTGCGATAGCAAGAAAGCTGAAAGAAAGGGACAGTTACATTGCGTCATGGCCGATGGACGTCATCCAGCTATTCGATAGCACGCAAGGTTTGTTCGATTACAAGATGGGCTTTGCCAGAGACACGGCCGCTTCGAAAAAAGGCGTCAACATAGCCAAAACGATGTACAACGAAAATCTAGTTTCTTCAAACGATGTATGGACGCAATCCGGTATTGAAGGAATCCGTACAGGCAAGTTCGCTATGCTCTATATGGGCACCTGGGGAGCTAATCAAATTGCCCAATGGGCTCCGGGCACAACCGGCCTATGGCGCCAGACGAGGCTGCCGTTTAATTTGTACGGCTGGGCGAACAGCTCCAGCTTCATGATTCCGAGCGCTGCGGATCAGAAGGAATGGGCCTATCTATTCATTGAATTTTGTGTAACGGAGTGGAGTATGAAAGGGAGCGGAAACGGCGTGCCGTCCTATTTGCCGGCGAGGGCGCAGCAAGTGAGCGACGGCAAATCCAATGCGTTTTACGGAGGACAAAATCTTTATGCGTTAAACGAAAAGCTGACGGATAGAATGAGGGAATATTCGGCGACACCGGTCGATGCGCAGGCGAGAGCCATTTGGTCGAAAGTGATTAACTCGGGGATCGAGCGGAATCGAGAAGCGGAGTCGATAATACAGGAAGCGGAAAGAGAAATATTTACAACGCTCGGCAAAGAGATTCATATTTTAGAAAACTATTTGTTGCAAAATCACTTGATTGTGCAATAAGAAAAAAGCAGTCCTTCCGCTCAGCGAGCCGGTGGACTGCTTTTATTATTGATATTCATTAGGCCAGAGTCAGCTTGCGAGCCCATTCCTTAGCGCCGTGAGCGATAACCTTCCGCTCTATTTTAGGAGCTTCGATCGAGCAGCATTTCAACAGCTCCGGTAAAGCGTGAGCTTCCAGGGCAGCGATTGCCGCTTCTCTGTATCCGTGTAGCGTTGGCGTGCTGCCGCCTAATACGATAACGTCGGGATTGTATAGATGGAGCAGATTGGCTAGAGAATAGCCCAAAAAGGTTCCGGCATGACGAACGATTGCAACTGAATGTTCATCGCCCTGCTCAAGATTATGGTGTAAAGTGTCGATGTCTACGCCCGCTTGATTCGCAATGGCGTAGCCGCTGGCTAAAAAATCGAGAGCCGTCGGCTTTCCGTCGACCGACATCAGCATGTAGCCAAGCTCGCCGCTCCAGCCTTTTGCGCCTAGAAGCAATTCGCCTTTAACGACGACTCCGGAGGCGATATACGTATCGACCATAATAACGGCAACCGTATCGCGGTCTTGTCGGTAGGCGGCTTCGGCCAAAGTAGATGCCTTTACGTCATTGATAAAAGCGACGGGAATGCCGTTAGACGTGGCGAATTGCTCCGCTGTCACGCCGCTTAAAGCCGGTACGACGTGGCTAAGCTCTACTTTGTAGGTTCCGGCTACGAGACCCGGCATCCCCATGCCGATTCCTTTTGGCACAATGGGAAGTCTGGCCATAAATTGTTCGACCTCATTTTGCAAAAACTCCAGACTGCAATCCTTTTCGATTGATGTTTCATACTCCATAAGCCCGTCCGGCGTTTCCGCAATAAAACCGATTTTGTCGCCATAGATTTCGATTCCAACATAATGATTCATCGTCTTGCTGCCTCCTTCTCGATTCGGGGCGAGATGCTTTCCGAAATTATGCTAGCATACGACTGATAGAATTGGCAATTCCGTCCAATGACGGTTTAAAGGCTGCGGGCAGGGATACACTGAGCCATATTCGGCTTTTCTAATTCAGAGCGTTTTGATGCTACGGGATTGGATAGGCCGGAACCAGTCGAAGGGCGGGAATTGCGGGAGATGGCGAAACGGATTTTTACCGTAGAAAATGTTTATTTGCTGGCGGCTGCGGCAATTGCGGCGGTGTTGCTGCTCGGGAAGACGTTTGTAGGGGTGGCGGACAATGGAGACTTCCTGCGGATTATGGGAACGGCGGGATTAAATTACGGAAATGCGGCTGAAAGCTTCGAGGAGCGGTTTTTTTCCTACTCTCATTCCCGATTCGCTTACGATTCATTTTTTCGAGGCTTTTATTTATCATCGCAAATTGCACTTGTAGTTGCGGCTAGATTTGTGGGGAAGCTGCTGAATAGCGAATATTTTGATATCCGGGTTGTAGGAGTCTTCTATACGCTCCTGCATTTGGCTGCGGGTTATCTCATCATAAAATGGAATAAATCGGAATTCGCGGTTGCGAATGTTTTGTTTGCGGGCCTTATGCTGATTGTGTTTATGGACATCGCCTATTTAGCTTATTTTAATTCGTTGTACGGCGAGCCGGTATCGCTTGTCTTTATGCTGCTTGCACTGGCGCTAGCACTTATGATTTCGCGGAGCGAGGCTCCTTCGCGCTTAATGTTGGCGTTGTTTTTTGCGGCCGCTATTTTTCTGGCCTGCTCCAAAACGCAAAACGCTCCCATCGGGATAGGGTTCGCCCTGATTGGATTGCGCTTTTTGCGGCTGAGGCGGGATCGGAGCTGGCGGAAGCTTGCGCTCGTTTTGACCGGGACGACTATGTTGGCCTCTTTGGTCATGTATGTCGCGGCTCCGGGCGATTTTAAACGGATCAATTTGTATCAGACTGTGTTTTTTGGCATTTTGCACGAGTCGCCGGACGTGGAGGGAGACCTGAAGACGCTTGGGTTGCCCCCGCATTTGAGCGTGCTGGCGGGTACGAACTATTTTCAGAAAGGGACGGCTATTCCTCAAAATGATCCTTCTTTGGAAGGCGACTTTTATAGCCGCATTTCTCATTTCGACGTGCTGGCCTATTATGCAGCCCATCCTGGACGCTTGCTGGACAAGCTGGAATATGCGGCAAACTATAGTATGGAAATTCGGCCCTATTATTTAGGCAGCTATGAAAAAAGCGAAGGCAAGCCGCCGCGTGCTCTCTCGTTCCAGTTCAGCGGATGGAGCGAGTTCAAACGGCATGTTATTCCGAATGAGCTTTGGTTTGTGGCCGGATTTTTTGTCCTATTTTTTGCCGGGGCGGTTTACGAGTGGGCAAGGGCGGATGCGGAGCGGAAACGGGCTGCGGCGGAATTGTTTGCGCTGCTTGGGCTGACGGGCGTCTTTTCTTTTATGATCCCTGTTCTTGGGGATGGAGTCGCCGATTTAAGCAAACATCTATTTTTATTTAACGTTGTGTTCGATATGATGGCGGTGACAAGCGCCGTTTGGCTACTGTTTAAAGCGAGTGCGCTTCTTCGTAAAATATGAAAAAACCGAGATAAAAGTAACTCTTTTTCCGGATGCGGTTCCTCTTTAAGATGGAGATAACCATTTGCACGGAGGAGGGAGGATGCGCTCATGGCACAAATACCGCTTCAAGATAAGTTCATGCGGACGGCACTGTCCGTTGCCGGTTTTCCATTGTTTTTGTATCAGCTTGCTATTTCGGGCATCGAGTCCCTTAAGTTCAAACCCGCCGGAAGGCTGGTCGATATTGGATCGAAAAAGCTGCATGCCTGTGTGGCAGGAGCAGGAGGGCCAACGGTCATTTTGGAGGCAGGGATGGGGGGCTGCGCCTTGGGCTGGTCCTATGTACAGCATGAGCTGGCTAAGCACGGGACCATTTTATCCTATGATCGGGCGGGAGTGGGATGGAGCAAAGGCAAAGCAGAGCGCCTCACTTGCAGCGGATACGTGGACGATTTGAAGGCGCTGCTGGACCAGCTTGGGCTTAAGCCGCCTTACTTGCTCGTAGGGCATTCCTATGGAGGGATGGTGATGCGGCTGTTCGCTTCTCGTTATCCGAAGGATGTGCTCGGCATTGTGCTGGTCGACTCTACTGCCGAACATCGGTTCATTCCCGCTCAGCTTGGCGAGCGGCGAATGAGGGAGAGGAAGAAGCATGGAAAGCTGTACAGATGGGGCTACTGCCTGGCGCCGATCGCCATTCCAAGATTTCTTGGGAAGCATATCGGAATGAGAGGACTGCATGCAAATGCGCAAGCGGCCATCCACGCGCTAGGGTTTAGAAGCCGTGCATATGAAACGGTGTATTCCGAGTTTTTGAATGCTGAAGAGAGCGCCAACGAGCTTCTGGCTGCCGAACCATTGCCGAGTGAAATGCCCGTTAGAGTGCTGACCGCCGGTTATCAATCGGAGGAATGGAAGCTGGATCAACGGAAACTTCTTCAGCTAACGGAAAGGGTCAAACAAACGGTTGTGGAGGATAGCTGGCACTCCATTCAAATCTATCAGCCTAAAGCGGTGGTGGATGCAGCGCTGGAGCTGATGAACGGTTGAGAGGGAGCGGCTGAATTTTGAGCAGAGAGAGGGCTAGTTGTTTCAGACACCACTAAACGTGCGGAAACGCGGTTTTGGGGTGGGTTAGTTGTTTCAGAAACCACTAAACTTGAGGAAACGGGGTTTTGGGGTGGTCTAGTTGTTTCAGACACCACTAAACGTGCGGAAACGGGGTTTTGGGATGGGTTAGTTGTTTTAGAAACCACTAAACGTGTGGAAACGCGGTTTTAGGGTGGTCTAGTTGTTTCAGAAACCACTAAACGTGCGGAAACGGGGTTTTGGGAAGGGCTAGTTGTTTCAGGAACCACTAAACGTGAGGAAACGGGGTTTTGGGGTGGTCTAGTTGTTTCAGACACCACTAAAATTGCGGAAACGGGGTTTTGGGATGGGCTAGTTGTTTCAGAAACCACTAAATGTGCGGAAACGCGGTTTTGGGGTGGTCTAGTTGTTTCAGAAACTACTAAACGTGCGGAAACGGGGTTTTGGGGTGGGCTAGTTGTTTCAGAAACCACTAAACGTGAGGAAACGCGGTTTTGGGGTGGTCTAGTTGTTTCAGAAACCACTAAACGTGCGGAAACGGGGTCTTGGGGTGGTCTAGTTGTTTCAGGAACAACTAAGCCGCGAAATCGGCCCATTTTCGAGCAATCGTAGTGCAAAATAGATGGCGTTACTGTACATGTTATAATGGTGGAAAATAAGGAGGCGATTGCAGGTGTTGGAGTTTCGTTCGGTCATCATATTGGAAGGCAAGACGGCAACTGGATTTGAAGTGCCTGAAGAAATCGTTAAGGGGCTGGGCACGGGTAAAAAACCAGCTGTAAACGTTACGGTCGGAGGCCATACTTACCGCAGTACCGTTGCTGTGATGGGCGGCAAGTTCATGATCCCGCTTAGCAGCGAGAACCGGGAAGCCGCTGGCGTTTCCGCGGGGGACGAAGTGACGGTACGGATTGAGCTGGATACGGAGCCTCGCGTGGTGGCCGTTCCCGAAGATTTTGCCGACAGGCTTAACCAGAACGATGCCGCCAAAGCTTTTTTCGAAGGGCTGTCCTACAGCAACAAGCGCCGCATCGTGCTTCAAATCGAGGGAGCCAAATCGGCCGAAACCCGCCAAAGACGTATTGAAAAGGCGGTTGAGTCGCTGAGCGTCAGCAAGATCATTTAGTCTAAAATCGGGAAAAATTTTTAATTCCGATAAAACTTATAGGAAAAATATAAAATAACCATTGACATTGGGTAGTCGTCCACCCTAAAATAAGTTCAACGCAGAAAAGACGACAATCTACTGGATGACCAGAGATTCAACGCGAGCGAAGGCAGCTCGAGGTTGGATCTTCTTTTTTTGCCCAAAAAAAGCGATGGAAACGACAGGAGGATTAATCAGATGAAAAAGTTCGCCATTTCTAAATTTACGTTGATTACCGTTTGTGCAGTTAGCGCATTTGCTCTTCTAACCGTAGGAGTTGCCGCCTCAAAGCAGGGGCAAGGCGATAAGGCGGCTTATGCGGCTGCTTCCGATCAAGGAAAACCAGCTCAAGGGGCTGCGGTTCAAGAGACGGCTAACAGCGGGCAAAATACAACCGTTTCGAGTCAAGGAGAAGCGTCAGCGGCGCAATCGGACTCCGGGCAAAAAGCAGTACAGCAAAGCGCAGTCGTGCAAACTGCGAATGTAAATATAACTTCGAACGGTTCAGAAGACAGCTCCGCTGACGCAGAAGCTTCCGCGAATCCAGCTTCATCCCCAGTCACAGACAAAGGAGCGGTTTCGGGAGCTACGCTTGCCTCGAAAGAAGCAGGCGGTAATAAAACAGCGGATAAGCCGCAATCCAGCAGCGGCAGCGAAGGCTCAGCTTCTTCAGAGCCATCCGGCAGCAATGCGGGTGATAAGAATGCAGCAGCGAAGCCAGCAGCAGCGGCAGGTGCTTCCTCTTCGCAAAACAATGGCGAAAAAGCGGCTTCAACTAAATCCGGCACGTCTGCAAACGCCAATTCGTCGAAACAAACGGCAACAGGCGGCAAGCAGTCCGGAAGCACTGCTTCTGCAAGCAGCGGCGGTTCGGATCAAGGTGCGGCTGCTAAGGAAAATAAACCGACGGGGTCCATTTCTTTTGTAAAAACAACCGATTCATCGACTAAGCCTGTATTAACTCAAGATACGGAAAAAACGCCGAGCCAGGCTGCATCGACGGGTTCATCGAATTCGTCCAGCTCCTCCCCTTCTTCCGGCTCAGGAGGCTCTTCTACCCAGCCAGCTCCAGCAACGCCTAGCCCAGAACCGGCGCCTTCTACGGGCGGCAGCAGCGAAGAGGAATGCTAATTCATTCAACGCTCATTTATTGATGCAACATAACTAGCAGCATTCAATCATTTTGCAAAAGAAGAGGGGAAAAGCTATGCGGGCAAAACCAGCCGTTCGATTGTGGGCGCTATTGCTAGCCATCGCTGTGGCATTGCCGGTCTTTCAGACGGGCAAAGCTGCGGCCGAGGCGGGGAGCGTTCAGCCAAATGCCAAATATGACACTTACGATACTTATTTTACAGACGTGTACCCTGGGCTTGGCAATTCCGGGCATGTGTACGACGCGGTCACTTATCATCAACTATGGAACTTGCTGAACAGCGAGGGGAACTATGTGTTTCTGTTTGGCGGGGCGTGGAGCGAGCGTACGCAAGCGGTAATCGGTTATATCAATGAAGTGGCCAAAGAATACGGCATTTCGGCGATTTATCAGTTCGACACTCGGCTCGACGGCGCTACGGAAGCGGCGAATATTGCGGGCAACAACAATTCGGATGCGCTCAAAAAACGTTATGTCGAGTTAGTAAAACGTCATTTGACCAATTTGACCGTTCAAAACCCGGAGTATGTAAGCTATACATCCGCAAGTGTGACTCAATCGGCCTATAAGCTGAACGATCCCTACTTGTTTGTTTACAACAAGAACAATGGGCAAGGGGCTTCCCCGATTGTAGCCGATCTTCAAGAGCTAGCTACGCGCGCAGACTTCCTTAAGGATGGCTCCGCTAGCGAAATCGATCCTGTCAAAGTGGAAGCTTACAAAGCGAAGGTACGGGCCGTTTTTGATACGATTTCTACGGAAGTGGGCGGACGAAAAACGGCGACTCATAGCGTTTTGAACAATGAGAGCTATTTCAGGTCGACTTACGATGCGGCGGCAACCGACCGAACCAGCGAGCATGTGTTTACGGGCAATCGTATCGTATTCGAGTCGTTGACGTATCATGAGCTGACGAAGCTTTTGCAAAGCGATGGAAACTATGCGATTTTGTTCGGCGGGCCTTGGTGCCCTAACACTCAGCCGATCATCGATTTGATCAATTCCTGGGGTATCGAGCAGGGCATTCAAACGATTTATACGTGGGATACAAGACTGGACAACGGATTTGATCCGATTACCCAAACGTTTAAATCATCCGAGCTGCATGTGAGGGACGTGAACAATTCCAATGCGAAGCTGTATGTGGATTTGGTCAACGCCCATTTGAAAAACTTAACGACGGCCAACAGCGTCGATCCGAACGGCAACCCGGACAATCCGCCGCAAAACCCGAGCGGAAGCAGGCTCATTTGGTATGGTGAGGGCGCAGATCGCGTTTATGCCAAAAGGCTGCAAGTGCCGTATGTGTTCCTTTACAACAAAAATCATATCGATGCCACGAACAAAGCAGCACCGGTTCTGGGACATGTAGAGCTTATGTATTACTGGAACAATATTAATCAAAATGACGAGTTCGGCAGCCGTACCGATCGGTACAAAGCGGCGCTTAAGCTGTTGTCGGACAGAGCCGAAGCTTCTCCGACGGGACTAGCGGGAGTCGCTCCGACATCCGCTGGGCTGGCAAACGGTAAAATTACCGGAGCGTCGGCTGCTCTAGAATATAAGGCGGCAAGCTCGGAAACGTATTTGCCGGTTAGCGGAAATACAATCGAAGGTTTAGCTGCGGGAACGTATCATGTCCGTTACAAAGCGAAAACGGGATACAACGCAGGGGCAACCAATCCGACCGAACTGTACTACGGGGCGAGCAGGCACGTTGAAGTGACCGTCCCGGCAGGGACGGGCGGAGGGACGACCGGTCCCGGTGACGGAGGAACGACAGTGCCAACGCCAACCGCAACTCCTGCTCCTACCTCGACTCCAGCACCGACAAGCCCATCGGGCAAACCCGTTACAATAACAGAGACAATTCCGGCCAAAACGGATTCGGCTACGGGATCAAATGTCGCGGTTGTTTCCAAAGAAGCGGCGGCAAGCCTGGTAGACAAAGTGAAAAAAGAGTCTGCAAACGGCGCCAAAGTTCAGCTTGAGCTGAAGGTAGATGCGGCGGACAATACGGATTCGACGCAAGTGACCGTACCGAGAGCGGCATTCGACGAGCTCGCGAAGGGCGGCAAGGTGGGGCTTAAAGTCGACGCGGAATTCGGATCGTTGTCGTTCGACGAGGCAGCTTTAAAAGCGATTAGCGAAAATAAAGCAGCTGGCGACATCAGCTTTATTGTTTCCGTCTCCTCCCTTACGGAAGAAGGAAAAGCGGTGCTTGGAGACCGGCCAGTCTACGATCTGCAAGTGTTTGCAGGCGAGCAGCCGATTACCGCTTTTGGCGGAAGCAATGCGCAAGTCAGCATCCCTTATAAGCTTGGGGCAAACGAAGACCCGGAGGCCGTTATTGTTTACTATGTAACGGAGTCGGGCGAACTGCAAACCGTACAAGGCCGTTATAATGGGGCTTCCGGCTCCGTCGAGTTTGTAACGAATCATTTCTCGCAATATATTATCGGGTATAACAAGGTTAGCTTCTCCGATGTACCGGAAAACTTCTGGTACAGTGACGCCGTTTCTTTCCTCGCGGCAAGAGGCATCGCCAGCGGCACGAGCGACCAGCTTTACAGCCCGGGAGCTCCTCTCACTAGAGGACAATTTATCGTGCTTCTGCTGAAGGCGTATGGCATTGATCCTGCTGCTAGCGGAGCGGACAATTTCGCCGATTCTGGCGATAAGTACTATACCGATTATTTGGCCGCAGCCAAAAAGCTGGGCATTGCAAGCGGAACGGGCAACAATAAATTCAGGCCAGAGGAAGCCATTTCGCGTCAGCAATTGTTTACATTGCTCTATCGGGCTTTGGTAAAACTAGGCGAACTGCCTGAAGGGAAATCCGGCTTGAAAGCGGATGAGTTTAAAGACTACGGCAGTGTTGCCGCTTACGCTCAAGACGCCGTCCAAGCTTTGGTACAAAGCGGTATTATTCAAGGGAACGGCGATAAGCTTGACCCTCTGCTCCAAACGACAAGAGCGCAGGCGGCTCAATTGTTGTTCCGGTTGCTTACGGCATAATGGCGAGCGGACAGCAGTTAAGCTCCGAAGAGCAGGCCGCTGAACGACGCCGCTAATCGGCTAAACCATTACAGCTAAATGAAAAAAGCAAGTCCGACAAGGCCTATGTCTTGCGGGCTTGCTTTTTTGCTGTCATCCAGCCCTTTTTTGCAATTGCAAACGGCAAATCAAATAGCGCTGCGGGAAATCAGAGATATGTATAAAAAAGTGTGATCCTGTTATATAGATTTCTATCGTTCATAATGTCACATTTGATATAGATCGAGTGTGCGGTCTCTGCTATACGAGATGACTATAGGAGTGGATGAGATGATGATTCGGCGCAAACGAAGGCCCTTTCCGTTAATGATTAGCTCCGCAATCGTATTAAGCTTGATTTTGGGAGGATGCAGCGACGGCAATGAAATCCAAAGTGTAGAGTCCAACGCGGTGATGTTTCGGGCGGATGCGTCACATTCCGGCTCGTTCGAGGCGATTGCGGAGTTAAAAGGAGTGCCAAGCTGGACGTTCCGCACCAAGAGCGCCATCTATGGATCGCCTATTGCAAGAAACAATATCGTCTACTTTGGCAACGAGCACGGAGAGATGTATGCGATTGACGGAGCCACCGAGACGGAGAAGTGGAAATTTCAAGCGAAAGCGGGGATACGCACGACGCCTGCGCTATGGAACAAGCTGCTCTTTTTTGCCGACGATTCCGGTGTAGTCTACGCTCTTCATTCTGAGACGGGAGTCTTGAAGTGGCAATTTAATTTAGAGTATGACGATAGAAACATAGATAAATGGGATTATTACCGTTCGTCCCCGGTCATCTACGACGATACTGTATATATTGGCAATGGCGGAGGGACGTTCTACGCTCTGAAAGCCGGATCGGGAGAGAAACGATGGGAATTCAAAACGGATAAGGAAGGGGCCGCGATCCGCACGACGGCGGCGGTTCATGAAGATACGTTGTATTTCGGAGACTGGAGAGGGTACGTTTACGCCTTATCCGCAAAAAACGGCACCAAAAAGTGGAGCGTCTCCCTCGGAGGCCCCATGATCATATCTCCGCTTGTCTTTGAAAATATGCTTTATGTAGGCGGGCGCAATGCGGCGGTCATGGCTTTAAATACGGAAACAGGAAAAACGGTCTGGAGCAAGGTGGACCCAAAGGGCTCCTGGATGCCGTCTTCGCCTGCAATCGACGCGCAGTCCAAAACTATTTATTTCGGCAGCTCCGATGCACTGACGCTTTCGGCGCTCGACTCGGTCACAGGGGAGCAGCGCTGGCAATATAAGCACAAAACGCATTTGTTCTCCTCTCCCGCTATAGCCGGGGGCGTTGTTTATATCGCATCGGGTTACGCCTACAACTCCGAAAGAGAAGAGTCGCTGCTCGCTTTTGATTCGCAATTTGGCAAGCTTCTCTGGAGCGCGCCGATTGGGAGATCCTTTTCCTCTCCGTTCGTTGACGGCAATAAGATCTATATTACCGACTTGAATGGAACGCTCCATGCTTTTCAATAATGCTAGCTTTTGAACGACAGTCCTGCTTCCTCTAAAGCCGCTCTAAGTGTGGGCAGCGATTTGGGGCCCATGCCGTGAATGGACAAAATCTCTTTTTCGCTGTAGGCGGACAGCAATTGCAACGTATTGATTCCGTTATGCTGCAGGGCTCGTCTTGCAGGCGCCGACAGGAGGGCCAGAAATCCGCTCTCCGGCTTGCGTTCGCGCTCACATTCCGGGCAAGTAGGGCAATCGCTGCTTTTATAAAAGGAATGGCCGTAGTCGCAAGTTTTTAATGTTTTTTTGGATGCCGCCATATCTATTCTCCTCTCGGTCCCGTTCTTTTGGGTTCGGTTGCATGCTCTGATATTCTAGTTTAGACGTCCTTTATCTAGTATAGTAGAAGTTAGAGGAGATAAACATCTTCTGGAAGAAGGATCAATATATACGGAATGGAGCTGGGCGTTGGAATGGATAAGGGGCATGTGGAAATTAGAAAAGAAACGAAGCTGGTCGGTTATTCGGTCGAGGCTTCATTAAATCAAGATATGGAAGCTGGCATTGTAGTCGAGCTGCGGCAGAAATTGCTGGAGACCCGGCATGAAATCGCGAATCAGCTCGAAAACGCTGGCATATATTTGGTTCAAGAGTACCCTAATTGTGAATGGACGCCGGATACTCCGTTTGTCAGCATAGCGGCAGTGGAAGTTAGCGAATTTGCGCAAATCCCTGAGGGGGCTGTGCAGCATACGTTAGTTGCCGGGGAATACGCTAAATTTACGCACAAAGGGCCGGAATCGGAAATCGGCGATACGTATGATTCTATCCGGGAAACCGGAGTGGCAGCCGACCGGCCATTCGATTTTGAATATTGGGCGAATCCCGATGCGCTTGGAGAAGACGAGGCCGTTATTGATATTTATTTGCCTTTGAAAGCAAACTTTTAATAGAATCTTGTGAGAATGCCGCTAGCACCCGATGAGGTCTGGCGGCATTTTTTTCGAATAAATCGCTCTCTTCATCGTACTAGAATAAACTCTCGCATAATAAATCTATGATTTTCCCGAAAAAGTGGATGTTTTTGTCCCTAATTATTGAAATCTATACCTATTCCACCTAAGAAAGCGCTTTTATAATGAGGGAGCAACGACAATAATCCATTCATGGAGGGTCTAAGGGATGAAAAAAAGTCTAGTACTGATGCTCGTTTTCATGCTTAGCATTTCGCTTGTGCTTGCCGCGTGCGGCAACGGTGGAAACAAAGAGGAACCGAAGCCAAGCGACAACGGAGGCAATACAGGCACCGAATCGGCAACGCCATCTGAAGAACCGAAAGTGGAACCGTTTACCGTGTCGCTTCGCCACATTCAAATCGGCGACGCGCAAAAGTTTCGCAAAGCCATTTTGGACGATGTGGTCAAAAAGACGGAAGCTGAAATTCCAGGTTTGAAATTTGAGCTGGACGGCGTCGAGGATCAAGTTAACCGCTACACGAAGCTGCCTGCCGAAATGGCTGCCGGCAATCCTCCCGTCATCTTCGACTTGTTCGGCGGCATGGGCGACGCTCAAAAATATGCAAAAGCGGGCCGTTTGCTGGAGCTGACGCCAATTCTTGAAGAGCTGGGCATTAAAGACAAATTTCTGAATCTCGGCCAATTCGTCGTGGACGGCAAAATTTACGGTCTTCCAATCGGCGGCAACAACGAAGGCATTTTCTATAACAAAAAGCTGTTTGCCGAACACGGCATTGCGGCTCCAACGACGCTGGAAGAGCTGGAAGCGGCAGCCGACAAGCTGAAAGCGGCAGGCATTACGCCATTTGCAATGGGTTCGCAAGCGGCATGGGTGCCTAACATGTTAGTCAACACTCTGATCGGACGTTATGCGGGACCAGATATGGTAGATCGTATTTTGGACGGATCCTTGAAATTCAACGCTCCTGAAATTGTATCCGCTTACGGGAAATACGAGCAATGGTCCAAAGCGGGCTACTTCTCCAAAGGCGAGCTTGGCATGACGTATGACCAAATGCTTAACGAGTTTCTAAACAGTAAAGCCGGCATGATTTTCGACGGCAGCTGGCGCTCCTCCGCTTTCAAAAACGACGAGCTGACGAAAAACATTACGCCTGAAGACGTTGGCTACATTGCTTTCCCTGCCGTACCTGGCGGCAAAGGCGACCAAACGTATTTGAACGGAAACTACGGCAACGGCTATGGCTTCTCCGCCGACCTCGACGAAAGCGAGCTGGCAGCGGTCAAAGCGTTTATCAAAAACTTGTACAACGACGAAATGCAGCTTCGCGGCTTGCTGGAAGACGGCGTATTGCCTGCGATGAAGCTGGCTCCAGAAGTCATGAGCGGCGTACAAGATCCGGTTGTGAAGCAAGTTCTAGACGTAGCGGCTGCTTCCGCCGGCGCCTTCTCCCACTACGAAATCAGCGTTCCGATGAAAGTATACACAGAGACAGAAACACAAATTCAAGCCATTATTGCCGGTCAAGCGAACGCTCAGCAAGCGGCCGATGCGATTCAAAAAGTATTGGACGCGGAAGCGGGCAAATAACGGGCAACTAACAGGCCAATGAAGGGAAGGCGCTTCCCGCCGCACGGTGGGGCGGCGCCTTCTTCGATGGCTTTGACGGAAGGAGAGGACGACCCTAGATGAGAAGCGCCCTGAAAAACCCTTACGCCTACGCGTTATTCGTCATTCCGACGATCGGGCTGTACTTTCTGTTTACGATCTACCCGATGCTTTCTTCGGCATATTACGCTTTTACGGATTGGGACGGCTTAAACGATCCTAAATTTATCGGTTTTGACAATTTCGTCAATGCCATTAAAGATGCTTATTTTCGAAAATCAGTGTTAAACAATATGTATTTCATCTTTTTCTCCGTATTTGTGCAGGTGCCGCTCATTATCTTTTTCGCCATTTTGATCGGCAGCGTCAAGAGATTTCAAGGCTTTTACAAAACAACGGTGTTTGTGCCCGCTATTTTGTCCACTGCGGTCATCGGCATTTTGTGGCAGTTTATGTACAATCCCGAAGTGGGCATCGTGAACAAGTTTCTAGGCTTGTTCGGAATTGAACCAATCTATTGGCTTGCGGATACGAAGTACGCCATATGGGCGATTTTGATTACAAATGCTTGGCAGTGGATGGGCTTCTTCATCGTCTTGGTGCTGGCTGCCATTCTAGCGATTCCGAAGGAATTGAACGAAGCGGCGGAAATCGACGGGGCGAGCGGATTCCAAAGAGCCATTTCCATTACGGTACCGCTTATTAAACCGATTATTTCCGTAATTGTCATGCTTTCGATCGCCGGAGCGATGAGGGTTGTCGATGTTGTACTCGTGATGACACGCGGGGGTCCTGTCGGTTCGACGGAAGTTATGGCTTCCTACATGGTGAATCGGGCGATCCGGTACGGCGAATACGGCTACGGCACTTCATTGGCGCTGCTGATCTTCGTTATCGCGCTGGTGTTGACCGCCTTATACCAATTGACCTTCGGACGCACGAAAGATGAGGTGACCTACTGATGCCGCTTACTATGGTAAAAAGAACGCTGCCGCATATCGTCCTTATGATCTATGTCGTCGCCGTTCTGGCCCCCTTTGTGTTTGTCGTCTTTTCGTCCCTGAAGGACAACAACATCGATATTGCGGAAAATCCGTTTGGCCTTCCGACCAAATTCGTCTATCAAAATTATGTGGACGCATGGGTATCGGCCAAAATTAATAAATATTTTTTTAACAGCGCTTACTTGTCTCTAACGTCCGGGGTAGCGGGAGTCATTCTTGCAGCGGGGACGGCGTTTGCTCTGACGCGGATGCGCCTGCTTCGTACAAGCAAAGTGCTGTACCAGGTTGTACTGATCGGGATGCTTATTCCGAGCAACGTGTTGTTCATCGCACAATACATTTTGGTGAGCGACCTTGGGCTGCTCAATACGCACTGGTCTCTGTTTTTGCCTTATACGGCGGGATCTCTGCCTATAAGCGTTCTGCTTATCGCCGCGTTTATGAAAGCGATACCGAACGAGCTGGAGGAAGCGGCTATCGTCGACGGACTTGGGGCGATCGGGCTGTTCACCCGCATTATTTTGCCGGTAACCGTACCCGCACTTGTCACCGTGTTTATCGTAAACTTCCTTGGCGTGTGGAACGAATATTTGCTGTCCAACTTCTTTATCAGCAAAGATGCGCTAAGAACGCTGCCGACGGGCATGGTCGGATTCCGGGACGCGTACCAAACGAATTACGCTTATATTTGCACCGGCATTGTGTTCAGCGTATTGCCCGTTCTCGTTCTGTACGCTTTCTTGCAGGAGAAAATTATTGAGGGCATTACGGCCGGAAGCGTAAAGGGTTAGTGAACCGAATAGAAGGAGGGCGCTTATGTCGCTTCGTTTCAAGCTGTTCGCCGCCTTTCTCATATTGATCATTCTACCGTTATTCCTTTTAGGGATAGCGGCTTATTACTTCATATCGCAAACGGTGGAGAAGAACTATGCGCAGCAGTCGGAGCTGACGCTTCGGGCGCTGCGGCAAAATGTCGAGTTTGTGTTCAGCGAAATGAACAAAGTAACCGACAGCACCATTGCGAGCATTGCGATGCAGCAATTGCTGGACCAGCGCGGCTCTACCGTAAACGATCTGTCCCAGCTCCGGATGCTGGAGCTGAACGAAATTCAAAAGAGCTTTCGCGAGCTGTTAATCAATCATCCCTCCGTCAGCTTTGCGCTGATGTATCCGCTGGAGGAGCAACGGGCTATTCCGATTTATACAAAAGATTATTTTGAAGCGATGCCGTTCTCGCAGCTTAAGGAACATCCGCTATATCAAGAGGTGCGCCGCCGCTCCGGGCAGCCGGTATGGGTCGGGCCTTATGAATATCCCGAGCTGACGGGCGATGATCCGCTGTTTACGCAAATTCGGGTCGTCAAAGATTTGGAGAAGCTGCAGGACCGCGCTGTGCTGCTCGTTCAGACTAAAAATACGAATATCGATGCGGTATTCCGTTATTTCAGGTTTAATCAGGAGCATTACAATACGAGATTTTTTATCGTCAATAAGGCGGGCAAGGTGCTGTATGACAGCAGCGAAGAAATGAACGGGGGAGCGATTGGCGATTTCACGGACAGCAGCTTTCAAATGGATACGGCCTTTGCAAGCAACAGACAGTCTTTTTATGGCGAAGACAGCATCGTATCCAGCGTTAGCATAGGCCGGGACAGCTGGCATCTGGTGTCTGTCACGTCGTGGAATTCGCTGTCCAGCGAAATCGTAAAGTATGCGTGGTGGCTGGCCGGATTTTTGGCGGTAACGGTGCTGCTGGCGATGTATTTCCTGCTGTTCTCCGTCAATCGAATTGCGAAAACGATCGTATTGGCCGTTCGGCTTATGAGAAGAGTTGAAGAAGGCGAGCTTAGCATAAGAATGGGAGAGCGGGACGGGGATGAGCTGGGGCTGCTGGCTCAAGGGCTAAACAGCCTCATTGGCCGCATTCAATATTTGCTCGGACGGGTGAAGCAGGAGCAGGAGCAGAAAAACCGGGCGGAAATGCAATTGCTGCAAACGCAGATTAAGCCTCATTTTATATTCAACACGCTGGAATCGATCAACATCCTTGCCCGGCAAAATGAAGGGAAAAAGGTTAGCCAAATGGTGCTGCGGCTGGCTAATATTTTGCGGATCAGCTTTAAGGGGCAGGAGGAAATACCGCTTTTTCAGGAGATCGAGCATGTCAAAAGCTATTTGGAAATCCAGAAGTTTCGGTTCGCGGACAGTTTCAACTATACCTTTGATATTCCGGACAGCCTGTTGGACTGTTATGTGCAAAAGCTGACGCTTCAGCCGCTCGTCGAAAATTGCATTCAGCACGGTTTTGACGGCCTTGAGCGAATGGGGCATATTGTCATTCGGGCTAGAGAAGAGAGGGAGAGGCTGCTGCTCAGTGTAGAGGATAATGGGGTCGGGATGGGCAATGAGACGCTCGCCCACTTTCAATATATGGCTTCGGATGATGGGGGCGATGCTTCCGGTCAGAGGCAAGGACAAGGGCAAAGACAAGTGCCGGGATCAGGGCAAGGATCGGGGCAAAGACAAGGACCAGGATCAGGATCGGGATCGGGGAACGGAGAGGGAGACGGGGCTGGAAAGGACGAAGGGGATGCTGTTTTCGGACATGGAGGACGTATGCACAACCCGGAGAGGAGGGGGCTTGGCATTCGCAGCGTAGCGGATCGGATTCGGATTCAATACGGCGCGAATTACGGCCTCTTCATTTGTTCCCTGCAAGGACGCGGCACATCGATTCAATGCATCATACCAAAGATGGGATCGGGTGATACTCATGAAATTAAAGGCCATGCTGGTTGATGACGAGCTTCCGATTTTGAACAATTTGAGGGTAGCCCTTCCGTGGGAGGAGCTGGGCATCGAGGTAGCGGCGCTAGCGCGGAACGGGAAGGAGGCGCTCGATTATTTTCACGATGAGCGTCCCGATCTCGTGCTGTGCGATATTCGTATGCCGGTGATGGACGGGATGGCCTTTCTCGCGGAGGTGCGGAAGACGGATACGGATTGCGAAATGGTCATGCTCACGGGCTATCAAGAATTCGAATATGCACGCGAGGCGCTTAAAAGGGGCGTTCGGGATTATATTTTGAAGCCAATCGATTACGAGCAGTTGGAGCAGTCCGTCAGGCAAATTAGCGAAAAAATACGGACGCGCAAACAAGATCGAAAGCTCGCGGATGAGAGATGGGGCCGGATGGCGAGCATGGCGTATGAGCAGCATCTGTACCATTTGCTTCTCGGCTTTGATGCGGAACAGGAATGGGAGCTGCTTGCGGATCAAGGGTTTATGCTTACGCATATGAGCTACTGCATGCTGCTCGTCGATATCGACAGCTATGCACAGTTGTCGGCGCAGTGGAGCGATGCGGAGCGGAAAGGGCGCAACGCCGAGATGACGAAGTCGCTTCGTTCGGCTTCATTGGCGGAGAGGCTGCCTTGCTCCGTGCTGCAGCTGCGGGAAGGGGAATGGTGTATTCTCGTCCAGCATGATGCGGAGCTTGAGGGGATGGCAGTAGGGCAAGCCGAGCATGGGATATTTGTGGACGATAGAAGAAGCGGTGTTGGTAGCGGCGTTTATTGGAATAGCAAGCTTGCCGAGGAACGGCTGCTTTTGTTGAGAGAAGCTATAGCGGACTTACTGCCGATGAAGGCCAGCGTTATCGCTTATCCGAAGCGAGTTGGGATGCGAGAGCTTTCATCTGTGTATAAGAAGCTGCAGCATAGTTTGCTGCAAGCTTCGGGAGACGGCCATTTATATGCCGATCCTAAGGCAGGAGAGGGAGGCCAAGGAGCTGGAGAGTCGCTTTGGCAAGCGATGGACGCTATCGTGGCAAGTCTACGAAAAATGGATCAAAACGCGATGCAGCGAGCGCTTGCAAGGCTGAAGAGCAATTGTTTGTCTCAGCATGAGCAGGCCTATGTTTGCTCGGAAAAAATATTGCATTATTTGCTTATTCATCTTCTCCGCGAGATGCGGGAGATGCAGATGGTTTCAACGCAGGAAGAAGATCGAGTCTGGCGGAAGCTTCAGCACAGTGTAAGCATGAAGGATATGATGGGAGCGATTAGCCAGCTTATGGAGGAAGCGATGGAAAAAGCATTCAGCAAAAAATCGAGCGAAATGCTGATGATCGCCGCCAAAGACTACATCCTCAAACGACTGACCACCGACCTCGGAGTAGAGGAGTTGGCAGGCCACCTAGGCATCAGCGGCAGCTATTTCAGCATGCTGTTCAAAAACCACTTCGGCGAAACATTCGTCGAATACGTCACCAGCCAGCGGATGAAGCTGGCCCAGTCGCTGCTGCTAACGACGGATAAAACCGTTACGGAAATAGGGACGGTGTCGGGGTATGCGGAAAGGCGGTATTTTACGAAGGTGTTTCAGAAGTATTATGGGATGACTCCTTCGGAGTGTCGGGAGCGGGGGGAGCGGTAGGGAAGGGGAAGTTGGGGAAATAGCTAGAGTTGTATAGAGTCGCTTACGGTTTTGGCCGTGGGCGGCTTTTTGGTTTGGGCTTATTCGTAGTGAGCATAAGTTAATGAGTGAGTTTTAAGCAATTTAAAATATGTTCTTGGATCATTTGAGTGTTCATTATATGCTGATAAAGTCGTAGATTTATTTAGTTAAGGATAAATTTGAAAGGAGTGGACAATCATTCACCTTGCTGTAATCAGCGACTAAGTACGTTATGTAGACGACTCTAGTTACATAGAAGAGTTTAAAAATTTAGAGGCAATGAAAGAGAAGTACATAAAGGGAGGGTCATGTGTGAGTTCTGTGTTTTCAAATGTGAATATTGATGTAATTGATTTTGTGAAAAACAGAAACGATCTTAAATTTGATTTTTATACTTCGACTATCGAAAATGAGTTTTTGGGTTCACTTATTTGTAGAAGTGTTCTTTCATTAAAAATTGATACGCAGTTTGAATCCGATGAGGAATCACCTTTTCAATGTTTTATATGTGATGTTAGCGTTATTAAGTTAAAGAACCCTGATGAGGTTTCAGTATGCTTTAAAAAACTAAATTATGCTTACAGCTCTGCACCTAAATATAACGAATACTATTATGTTCGTTTCGAAGGTGGAGATATTGATGTGAAAATGATTTGTGGACATGTTGAGATTGTGAAGGAATGACTTTTAATTGTTACCTTGAGAAATGGAAGTTGGCTATGGGCCAGAGTTTGTTTTGACGAAAGAAATTGTTATTTTTGCCGCTTCAATTAATGCAAGGATTGGTTTTGATTTATATTGTGATGAAAGAGTAGAGTAGCTGAAGTTTATTTTACAAGGGTCCTAAATTGATTTCAGAGTTCAAGAACTGCCTTGGCGAAGCGGCAGTTCTTGAGCGGAGAGACTATAGCAAGCAGGATAATTAAATGTTTCGGCTCAAAATTTGGCGTAGTTACAAAATCCATATAAAGCGGATTTCCAGTGTAATCTAGATAAGCTTGATAACGGGTACACATAGCTTGAGAAGTAATCAAATCGAGCGCTGTATCCTTTGCAACCCAGCGGCTATCTGATGTTTCGTCTTAACCCCTATATTAGAATAGACCCCGGATAAATAAGAAACCACAACATCTATTTCACTTTCCTTTTTAATCTCTCTGATTAAAACCTCGGTCAGGCTTTTGCCTACTTCTACTCGACCTCCCGGACAGACTTAATCATTATGTTGAGTTTTCACCAAAAACACCGCAAACGGCAACAATATGAGTCGGCATATCCATAATTAAAAACCTCACAATTCTAGGGGCAACTATTAAGAGTAAGCGCAACAAAATAACATTGTTATTCATTTGTTTATGAGTAAATTTCCAAAATGAACCGGGAAGGATGCAAAATATGCTTAAAAAAGAACGGTATGGGATTTCTATTTCTTTGATAGTTTTAACTATTTTTTATACTTTCAATTTCTTAATAATAGGATACAGCATGTTTCTTAACGGCAATAGAGATGACGAACCTTATAGTTTAGCTTATATGTCAGAAATCTTTTTTACTACAATATTTTTAGTTATGGCAATCACTTTTTTGACAATTGGATTAAAGAAAAATAGGAGGAGAAGAAAAATATCAGGGGTTATATTCTTAATTATCTCCATAATTAAAATTATTATTTTATTATATTTCCTGTATAAAGACGAGCCTCCAGTTGTTTTGGAAAGTTTTGGCGGGTATGATTTTTCTAAGAGCGTGCAGATCATGCAATCATTTTATTCAACAATGTTGTATCAGGTTTATGGGTTGATTGCTATAAATTTATATGGATTTTGTAATACGATGATAAGTATCTACCAACGTTTAAAGATAAGGAAGGACAATATATTCTGATTCTAATAATTACAAAGGAGCTGAAACAAATGACCCAAAACAAATTAGACCCCCGAAAAGCACGCAGGCTAAAGCGAAGGGCTGCCAATAGGGAACGCGGGATGACTAACGCCAATTACTATCAGATGAATGATAAAGACATTGATGAAGAGGGACTTTTTGTGAGTGATCTTTTATCTTTTGTAGAGGAACAGAAGCATGTGCCGCTTATGGAACTGTGCTCGGTAAGTAGAGATAAAGGGGAAACTTGGACGGATGAGCTCATTAACGTAAAAATAACAGATCCTGAATTGTCTGTATTAAGGGTTGGGGACTTCGTTAAAAAGAAGAATGAAGACGCAACATATATGGTAGTAGCTAATGAGGGTGAAACCCAGTTTCCATCGTTTTTTCAAAACGATCCCGATTCTCCACTATATCTCCCGGAAGGTCATTTATATTGGAACGCATTGCCTGACGAATAAACTAAGTTGAATGATCATTAATGAACAATTAACCGTAGGTAACTAATCTTTCCTTAGTATTGTCTAAGAAATAACCTGTTCAGAGTGCAAAAATCAGCCTGTTTAATTTAAAAGATTTTATCCCTTTAATTTCTATTTTTAAGAGCTATGATATAAATAGAGCTTTGAGTTAAACAGAGAGAGAAAAAATAAAGGCGGAACACTTATTCGGGGGTAAAGGTTATGGCAATTAGGTTTTATAAAGTAAATGAGAAGTTTGGATGCTTTTCGAATTTTTCAAAACATGGGTTTCAATTGGATGGGAAGTACTGGCCTACCAGTGAGCATTATTTTCAAGCGCAAAAGTTTGTTGGCACTGTTTATGAGGAGCAGGTCCGATTAGCTAAAACCCCAAAGGATGCGGCTAATTCGGGACGTGATCGTAAGAAGCCTCTGCGTCCAGATTGGGAGCAAGTGAAAGATGAAATTATGAAAAAGGCTGTTTTACAAAAATTTCAAATCCATAGTGATATTCGTGAAACATTGCTCTCCACTGCTGGTGAGGAGCTTATTGAACAAACCACGAACGACTACTACTGGGGTTGCGGGACGAACGGCACCGGTAAAAATATGCTGGGGAAAATTTTAATGGAAGTTCGTGAGTTGCTGCATAAAGCATAAGCTAGTTTCGGGAAAGATAAGCTTGAGAGGCAAATGCCTTTTTAGGTTATCTTTTTTTAGTTGTGAGTGGACGTTTAGAGAAGTATCGGAAATACAAAAATCTAAAGTTGGGAAGAGAAAACGAGGTGCGAATGGGAAGCTCACATAAAAACCCCGGGACATTCGCACCTCGAATTTTGTCGAAATAGTGTTAGCAGCATATTACTATACATTCGTCAATCTTTCATCTATATTTGTTCTATATGGGTTGTTGTGAATGGTAGGTTGATTTATTCAAAAAAAGAATGAATTAATCTGCTTTTCGCTGTCTCACTTCGTTCGGAGTGAGTGGATTGAAATCGGAATTGATGTAATCAACGGGGCGCAAGCCCCTGTCTCACTTCGTTCGGAGTGAGTGGATTGAAATGTTATGATTGTAGTGGCTGCGGCTGTGATGGGGAGTCTCACTTCGTTCGGAGTGAGTGGATTGAAATGTAGTCACCGTTGCCGGCTGAATGACTTCTCGCGGGTCTCACTTCGTTCGGAGTGAGTGGATTGAAATCGGTCTCTACTGCGATGATGGTTAAAACCTTACGTCTCACTTCGTTCGGAGTGAGTGGATTGAAATTTGCCTTGATCGTGCTCCATCTTATTAATGGGAGGTCTCACTTCGTTCGGAGTGAGTGGATTGAAATAAAGGCCTCTTTAAATAATTCTTTGCGTTTCAAAGTCTCACTTCGTTCGGAGTGAGTGGATTGAAATAAGTTTATCGTAAAACCTAATTTGTATATCACTGTCTCACTTCGTTCGGAGTGAGTGGATTGAAATTTGACCATATCGGTATTGTATTTTTTCCAAAAGGTCTCACTTCGTTCGGAGTGAGTGGATTGAAATCTGATGTGCTTTTTAACTCTAAGAGCCAAGTGAGTCTCACTTCGTTCGGAGTGAGTGGATTGAAATGTATTAAACGTATTACGGACAACAACTGTATTTGTCTCACTTCGTTCGGAGTGAGTGGATTGAAATGCAGAAACGGCGGCAACGATGTTTTCCCCTCCTGGTCTCACTTCGTTCGGAGTGAGTGGATTGAAATACGCCAAAAAAACATAGAGATTAATCTGGGGGCGGTCTCACTTCGTTCGGAGTGAGTGGATTGAAATTCTCCACCATCTTGGTCGATGATAATAAATCCGGTCTCACTTCGTTCGGAGTGAGTGGATTGAAATGTACCTGTCGAACACCCACCAAACACCGTCAATTGTCTCACTTCGTTCGGAGTGAGTGGATTGAAATCGCCGCCCTATGCGGCTATGATTTTAAAATACTGTCTCACTTCGTTCGGAGTGAGTGGATTGAAATTTGCGATTGTCCTTTAGCAGCTCCAACGCGCCTGTCTCACTTCGTTCGGAGTGAGTGGATTGAAATCCGAGTTATGCGACCGCATCCCATTCGTTCGCGGTCTCACTTCGTTCGGAGTGAGTGGATTGAAATGCCCTTTGTCATGATCGTTGTAGCAGCATCAGTAAGTCTCACTTCGTTCGGAGTGAGTGGATTGAAATCGCCTTTAGCCGATCCCGGTCAGCTTGTGTGGTCGTCTCACTTCGTTCGGAGTGAGTGGATTGAAATATGAGGCGTCATATCTTCATACTCGCGTATGCCGTCTCACTTCGTTCGGAGTGAGTGGATTGAAATAATGTTATACCATCAATATTTTTTTAACAATTGGTCTCACTTCGTTCGGAGTGAGTGGATTGAAATCCCATGCCGACTAAACGGTCAACAGCAAGCCCGGTCTCACTTCGTTCGGAGTGAGTGGATTGAAATCATATTTGATCCACCTCAGCCAATGTCATATTCGTCTCACTTCGTTCGGAGTGAGTGGATTGAAATTTATGCAGTCCATAGATAAGACAGCCGAGCGCGGTCTCACTTCGTTCGGAGTGAGTGGATTGAAATCCCCGTATCCGATCGCCATCTAGGGGCCCGGCGCGTCTCACTTCGTTCGGAGTGAGTGGATTGAAATGAATACGGCCGCCCGCGCCTCCTCGAGCTTCGGGTCTCACTTCGTTCGGAGTGAGTGGATTGAAATAAATGTCAGAAACACCGCAATGGTTATTCGGTAGTCTCACTTCGTTCGGAGTGAGTGGATTGAAATGTCCTGGACGAGTACGCGACGAAAGAACAGCCGGTCTCACTTCGTTCGGAGTGAGTGGATTGAAATACTTGCTTCCGTTTGGGAAACGGATTTGCATAGGCGTCTCACTTCGTTCGGAGTGAGTGGATTGAAATGGCTATTTGGTATGCATTGGACGACTATGAAGTGTCTCACTTCGTTCGGAGTGAGTGGATTGAAATCTGTAGGTCCTCAATTCCCGTTCCGCTATATTTGTCTCACTTCGTTCGGAGTGAGTGGATTGAAATTTACCATTAAAAGCAAATATACCTAATGCTTCTAGTCTCACTTCGTTCGGAGTGAGTGGATTGAAATAAATAATCTTTAAGCTCTTCTCGCTCCATCAGGGTCTCACTTCGTTCGGAGTGAGTGGATTGAAATACCGTCGATTATCTCCCCGCAGCTCTGACAGTTGTCTCACTTCGTTCGGAGTGAGTGGATTGAAATCCTGATTATCTACGAATTTATCTCGGATGATGGGTCTCACTTCGTTCGGAGTGAGTGGATTGAAATTTCGACCAGAATAGAGTTTGTGCCACACTGGTCGTCTCACTTCGTTCGGAGTGAGTGGATTGAAATTCGAAGAGTTTTAGCAACTTTACGCAGGACCAAAAGTCTCACTTCGTTCGGAGTGAGTGGATTGAAATCAGCAACTTGAGCCAATTGGGATTGTTTGTCCAGGTCTCACTTCGTTCGGAGTGAGTGGATTGAAATATGTTGAGCAGCAAGGTGAAATCACAAAGGTACCGTCTCACTTCGTTCGGAGTGAGTGGATTGAAATGGCAGTTGTGCCGCCATACTTTTTCAGCTTTTCGGTCTCACTTCGTTCGGAGTGAGTGGATTGAAATTGCTCCCCGTTGATCTGCACGAATGAGAGCTGAAGTCTCACTTCGTTCGGAGTGAGTGGATTGAAATTAGAAGAGTAGCTATAATACTTGTTATTTTGCTTGTCTCACTTCGTTCGGAGTGAGTGGATTGAAATACCAACGACATTTCCCTGCCCATCTTTCGCCACAAGTCTCACTTCGTTCGGAGTGAGTGGATTGAAATACTTCTGAATGAAAGTGTGATTTTATTACCTGAGTCTCACTTCGTTCGGAGTGAGTGGATTGAAATTTACGCTTGTCGTATTCCGCATCGACCTGTTTGGTCTCACTTCGTTCGGAGTGAGTGGATTGAAATAAGAACTTTATAAGAAAACAGGTATTACGCAAAGTCTCACTTCGTTCGGAGTGAGTGGATTGAAATGTGGTCCAAGTGATGCTTTCCTGAAAAAAATGATGGTCTCACTTCGTTCGGAGTGAGTGGATTGAAATACGCTTCATTGCGTCAAACTCAACCTGCGTAAAAGTCTCACATCGTTCGGAGTGAGTGGATTGAAATAAGACATGGGCATTTGTGACGCCGGGGACTGTAGTCTCACTTCGTTCGGAGTGAGTGGATTGAAATCTCTTTACCATGAGATTGAAGCGCATACGCATTGGTCTCACTTCGTTCGGAGTGAGTGGATTGAAATCTGTATCTTTACATTTGTCGCACACTGGCAAACGTCTCACTTCGTTCGGAGTGAGTGGATTGAAATTCGTCGGTCCTACCGTTAACCCCCCTTGTTGAAGTCTCACTTCGTTCGGAGTGAGTGGATTGAAATCAAAGTGTTTTTAAGTATGCCATTACGGAAGAAAGTCTCACTTCGTTCGGAGTGAGTGGATTGAAATCTATCATCCAATTGTTGAAAGAGATGGCCGCTTGTCTCACTTCGTTCGGAGTGAGTGGATTGAAATCTGCGTGAAATGCACCTTGTTTACCGGTTACAGGTCTCACTTCGTTCGGAGTGAGTGGATTGAAATGGCATTGTACGTTCTGTTAAATGCTCCCCGTACGTCTCACTTCGTTCGGAGTGAGTGGATTGAAATCAATCCACACAACGAAACGGTCTGGCCATCGCGTCTCACTTCGTTCGGAGTGAGTGGATTGAAATTTGTAGGCCACGAATTCCGGATCCTGTTTCCAAGTCTCACTTCGTTCGGAGTGAGTGGATTGAAATTTGTTGTCATAGTCCAACCAGTCAGGATTCTTTGTCTCACTTCGTTCGGAGTGAGTGGATTGAAATCGATATGTGTCACCGTACCCCAGTCCGCTGAAGGTCTCGCTTCGTTCGGAGTGAGTGGATTGAAATCGTTAACCTCTTGATAAGCCCTCCTAGCACTATGTCTCACTTCGTTCGGAGTGAGTGGATTGAAATCATTATCTGATCAGTTAGCAAAGACTGTAGCCGGGTCTCACTTCGTTCGGAGTGAGTGGATTTAAATATTATTTGGCTGGCAATTCGGATTTAACAAAGAAGTCTCATTTCGTTCGGAGTGAATGAATTGAAATTTAAAGGTGTTTTGCCCAGCCATTTAGCTCGATCGATTCTCTTACTTCTTATTGAGTGCGTATACACTTCAATTTAATTATGGAACCATAAAGACCTTGCCCCCCATGCAAGGTCTTCTTTCCGTTCCAAGAATGAAAAGTAAACAAAAGGACAAACTAAGCCTCGCAACTGGGAAATTATACATTAGGAAATTTTGCAAACGGATGTGAGGGCAAATGAGGAGCGGGAGCGACAAGATCAGTTTTATAGAGTTGTTTATGGTATTGGCTTTATCGAACGGGCTGGCGAGCCATGTCATTGTAAATCCGATGATTTTGGATGCGTCGGGGCGGGATTCGTGGATTACGGTGCTTGTTTCCGGAGCTATGTTTCTAATTTGGATTGTGCTGTTGTATTTCATTATGAAAAAAACGGCGCAGAAGCCGTGGAAAGATTGGCTCTCCAATCGCCTTTCTCCCGTTGTCGCATGGCTGCTCATTTTGCCCGTATGTTTGCAAATGTACCTAATCGGCGGCATGACTGTCATCCATACGGCCACTTGGCATGTAACCAACTATTTGCCCGCCACTCCAAAGTTGGCGCTCGTTGTGGCGCTAGTCATTTTCTGCTCAATCTTGTCGCTGTGGGGGCTGCGTGTCATCGCGATTGTGGCGGGGGTTCTGCTTCCGGTTGTGGCATCTCTCGGCATTTTTGTCGGAGCTTTTAATTCACCAATGAAAAACTACCAGCTTCTGCGTCCCATCTTAGAGCATGGGATGAACCCTGTTATTGACGGCATCATTTACGCGGGAGCCGGGTTTGTAGAGCTTCTGGTCGTCGTTCTTCTCCAGCATCATTTGAAGGCTAAGGTTCGCCTTTGGCACCTGCTCCTATACGGGATTTTCTCAATCATCATTTCGCTCGGTCCAATCGTTGGTGCGATTACAGAATTTGGTCCCGAGGAGGCGTCGATGCAAATGGCTTCCCCTTACGAGCAATGGAGATTAGTACAAATAGGCCAATTTATTGAGCATCTCGATTTTTTATCGATTTTTCAATGGTTGTCGGGCGCGAGCATCCGCATTAGCTTATCGGTCTATCTGTTAGTGGAACTGTTTCGGTTCAAAAAGAAACGAAACCACTACATCACCATCGGCGCTATCATGGCTAGCTACATTCTTCTTTCTTTGTTTCCAGTCAACGAGTACACATTTTATTTATGGATGTACCACTATTACATGCCGATATCGCTGGTTGTTTTATTGACCGCTTCTTTCATCTGGCTAGCGGTAGCATGGTTCGCGGGATCACCCCGCACGGAGGAAGCGTCATGAGCGGAAGCGGAACAAACGGAAGCGGAACAAACGAAAGCAATAAAGATGTGAAAATAGACAAGCGAAAAACAGACGAGCGTGAAACAGGCCAGAGTAAAGAAGACCAGAGTAAAGCAGACCAGAGTAAAGTAGATGAGAGTAAACCAGAAAATAGTAAAACACATAAGAGTAAGCCAGACGAGAGTAAATCGAAAGGTAACAACACGAACGAGAGCCAAGAGGACGCTGCTAACACCAGCGACAGCAGCACAAACAACCCGGAAGAGCAGTACCGCTGGACGGAATCCCAAATAAAAAAAATATTTGCGGGCTCCGCCGACGTATTGATCCAGGCTTGCTGCTATGGGAACGACCGGGAAGCAGCTCCTCCAGTCATCATGGTCTATGCAGAGGGCTTAAGCCATTCCACTGACATCGGAAGATACATTCTCCCGGAGGTAAGTAGGCTCTATGGGGAAGGCGGGCTTTCGCAAGGGCCGCTCCTTGGTTTGTCGAAAGTGCTGCCGATTTCTCCGCTTCATCAGCTGACGGACGAGAAGTTGACGGAGGTTGTTTTTAACGGCGACTTGCTGCTTCTATTTACTGAAACGGGTGAGGCTTGTTCCATCAACATTTCGGACAAGCCGACCAGAACTCCTTTTGAGTCCAGTACGGAAATATCGGTGAAGGGCCCGCGGGACGGATTTGTTGAGGATGTAACGGTTAACGTAGCGCTTATTCGCAAAAGATTACGAAGCCCCTCGCTGCATGTCGAGTACATGACGCTTGGCGCACGGACAAAAACGCGTATCGGGTTGCTGTACTTTTACGACATTGTTAACCCGGCGATTTTGAAAGGGATCAAAACGAAGCTAAACCAAATCGACGTTGACGGCATTCTCAGCATCAGCCATCTGGAAGAGATGATGACGGATTCAAAATTTAAGCTGCTGCCGATCATGGATTTTACAGGCAGGCCGGATTTTGCGGTCAATAGCCTATTATCCGGGCGGCTCGTCATTATTGTGGACGGCCTGCCGATGGTGCTCATTGCTCCGGCTGGCATATCGCTTATTTTGAAATCGCCGGAGGACGCTCATTTTAATTACGCCTATGTTTCCTTTGCGAGAGTCATTAGAGGGATCAGCTTATTTCTGTCGATTTTTTTGCCTGCGATTTGGGTCGCGCTGATGTCGTTCCATCAGGATCAAATCCCGTTCCGAATGATGGCGACCATCTCCATTACGCGGCTAGGGCTGCCGCTCTCTTCACATATGGAAATGTTTCTGCTGCTTATGCTGCTTGAAATTTTCCGCGAAGCGGGAGTGAGGCTGCCGAGTGCGATTGGTCAAACGCTAACTTCGATTGGCGGTTTGATTATAGGGGATGCGGCGATTCGCGCAGGACTCGTCTCTCCTTCTGTCGTTGTGGTGGGAGCTATTACGGCGGTATCCGGCGTTACTCTGGTGAACCAAACGCTAAGTACCCAAGTGAGCATTATGCGCTTTTTCTTTTTTGTGTTGTCGGCCATCTTCGGCATGTACGGCGTCATCCTTGGGATGGTGCTGTTGATTGGCTACATGGCGAGCTTGCGGCCCTTTGGCCTTCCGTATTTGGCGCCGCTTTCCCCGCTTAATCCGAAGGAGCTGCTTCTGTCCTTTTTTAGAATGCCGTGGAGCATGATGAAAAAAAGGCCGGTGGCGCTAAATACGGTCGATTCCGACAAAGGCGGGGAGGATACAGAATGAGAATGGCTTGCCGTAAGCTTCTTGTCGCGCTGTCCTGCTTTTCATTATTGCTCGGAAGCTGCACGCATACGCCGGAAATTCAGGATATGGCTTATGCAACGGCAATCGGCGTGGATTTTAAAAAGGGCAAGTGGATCGCGTATGCGCAAATTTTGAACTTCACCAACATAGCCCGGACGGAGCAAGTGGCGCTTGGCAAGTCGGTTCCGGTATGGGTCGGCAAAGGGGAAGGGGATACGCTCGCCATGGCTCTGACCGATATTAGCCGAACATCTCAAATCAAAATGTTCTGGGGCCATGTAGAGGCCGTCGTCATGACGGAAAGCGTGTTGAAAAAAGGGGTCAAAGACGTCTATGCGACCATCAACCGGTATCGCGAGGTTCGGTATAACGTACTTGTCTATGGAACAAAGCGTGAGCTGCCCGATATTTTGACGCAAAAATCGATATTGAACCTGTCGCCGCTGGATGCCACTTTATTTATGGACACGCACATGGGCTCGACTCATTCTACGGTTATTCCTGTGGCGGGCAACCAGGTGATTGCGGCTTTGAACGAAACGGGTGAGCCCGCCTACATCCCTTCCATTGATATTGATTCGCTGGATTGGACGGAAGACAAAAAGCCAAAGCCTATGTTTAAAGTGTCTGGGAAATATTTTTTCCGCAACAAAAAGATGAGCGGTTGGATGTCCGAAAGGGATCTGCTTGGAAGCCGTTGGGCGGAGAGCAAGCTTGAGCGTACCCCGCTTGAAATTAAAAGGGATGAGAAGCCGATCGCCGTGCTTATGTTTGCTCACCCTAAGCTGTTTGCACAGCCGGTAGCCGCGGGGGATTCCGTTAAGTTCAACATTTACGTCGAGGCAAAAGCCATTGTAATGGACATGGTGCAGAAAACGAGTATTAAACAGATGAGCGACTGCGCCGAAGACGATATTCGCAAAGAGATTATTGCGACCTTCCGCAAAGCGCTGAAGGCGGAGTGCGATCCATTTCGGCTTGGCGAAGCGCTCTATCGGTGGAATCCCCGGCTGTTCAAGAAAGAGGCCGATGGGAAACCGTATTTTTTGACAGAGGATCACTTGGGCAAAATTGAAATCGAGGTCGTCATTACGACTACTGGAAAATATAAAGGAACGCCTCCGTAACAAGCGTCAGAGGGGATTAACCATCCGTCCCTGTTTTGGCGCTTGTTTTGTATTTGTCTTTGACGAGGTCGCGCCATGCGAAGTCCGCTCTTTCCGCCGATTTGACGAGCAGCTCCGCCGTTGCAATGTTAGTTGCGAGAGGGATGCATTGAACGTCGCAAAGTCTAAGGAGTGCCGTAATATCGGGTTCATGAGGCTGAGCGACGAGCGGGTCTCTCAAAAAAATGACGAGATCCATTTCGTTGCTCGCGACCATGGAGCCGATCTGCTGATCGCCGCCGAGCGGGCCTGACTTGAATCGGTGAACCCTTACCCCGCTTTCCATCACAATCCTTGCCCCTGTCGTTCCTGTCGTATAGATGTCGTGAGCGTCAAAAACATGCTTGTAGGCAATAACGAAGTTGACCATTTCATCTTTTTTGGAATCATGTGCAATTAAGGCGATCTTCATGAGCGTTCTCCCTCTCGAACGGTAGTTGAGTTAATTATAGGTAAGATTTATGTTATATAATATAACACAATTATTCAAAATTGAAATAATAATCTGTTTAAATGTTAGATAAAATTACATTTTAAATGCCGATATAGCGATGGCAGACACATAGAATGGACGGTTCAAAACCAGTCTTTTAATCAGGCATTTTAAAATGAAGAGGTCCAAAAACGAGGCGAGAGGCATGAGAGGGTTGGCTATGCCCGTTGCTCTTTTGCTTAATCTATTTTTTTCTATAGTTGGTATATTATATTTAATGTGATAAACTATTCCGAAGTAGGACTTTAAAACTATAGGAATAGGAGAATTTACATGTTTAGCAGAACGCGGCTCTTGTCATCCTTGGTTCTTGCGCTCGCATTTATGCTTGTCTCCGCATGCGGCGGGGAAAAGAAAGTGATGAGCACCGGAACCGTGACAAATGGAATCTACACCAACGACTTTTTTGGCGTATCTTTTCAATTTCCACACGAATGGATAGTTCACGATTCGGAGACCGTCAACAGCCAGATGGAAGATCCTAATAAATTGAAAATAGAAAAAACGGATGGAGAGAATACCGATTTAGTGTATTTGATGGGGGCAACCAAATATCCGGATGGCATTAATCAACTAGGCTCATCCATTTTAGTCGGAGGTCACAAGGTGGGCTCGGGCGAAAAGTTAGACAAAGATTCTTTTGAATTTCTTAAAGAGGAACTGAGCAACAGTGATTTGCCATATAAGTTTAACGGCATCTCCGAAGTCAAAGTGGGTGGCAAAGACTTTTTTGTCATGTTAAATTCCGTGAGTAATGGCGATGTGGCCCTTAACCAGGAAGTTTACGTCACCATTATTGATGAGCACGCCTTTTATTTAATCGGTACCTATTCAGATGCCGGTTCCAGAAAAGAAGTCCATGACATTATTTACTCTGTTACTTTTAAATAAGATAAGCTTGCGAGGTTAGCCGGATCATTCCGGTTAGCCTCTTTTTTTGCCTCTATGGTATGATGTTTTCAAATATAAAGTAGCAACGTATAGCGCAGGAGGCAGGAAAGTATGGGATATATGGAAGAAGCGGTGAAAGAGCTGTATCAATATGCTCCTGAATTGACGAAAAAAGCGGATTTTGATGCGTTCTGGGAGGAGACGATTCGGCAGGCGGCAACGGTCCCACTGGAGCCGACTCGAACGGAGCTTCGTTACCCGATTCCAGGCGTTAAAGTATACGAGATTTCCTATCATGGGATGGACGAGACGAAAATAAACGGCTGGTTCATCGTACCTGCTCGCCCGAAGGATGGCGGCTATCCTTGTTTGGTTCACTACCACGGGTTTACTGGCAACCGCGGCGAGCCGTCCGACTTTATGCACTGGATTATGATGGGGATGGCGGTATTGTCCGTCGATTGCCGCGACCAAGGCGGCAGCACGGGCAACCATGCGAGTTATTCCTATGGGTTTTTGGGCAATGTGGCGAGCAAAGGTATCCATAATAAATACGAATACTATTACAGACAAGTCTATATGGACTGCATAAAAGCGATTGATTTTGCCTGCGCTCAGCCTGAGGTGGATGGCAATCGCATTATAATAGAAGGCGAAAGTCAAGGCGGCGGTCTTGGCATGGCGGTAGCGGCGCTGGATGGCAGACCGAAGCTCGCTATGGTCGATGTTCCAAGCAACAGCGATTTGATTAGCCGAATTGACGGCAATCATGGCGCTTTTGGCAGCATCGCGGACTATTTAAGACGGCATCCGGAGCAAACGAACGAGGTTATGGATACGATTAGTTATTTCGATACGATGAACATGGCGGAGCGGATAGATTGTCCAGTGCTGGCATCGGTAGGGTTGAAGGATGAAATATGCCCTCCCAAAATGTATTTTGCAACGTTCAACCGAATAAAGAGCGACAAGGAAATCAACATCTATCCCTTTAACGGCCACGAGGGCGGCGGCGCGCGGCAAAGGGAAGCGAAGCTGGCTTATTTGGCCAACCGGTTTGTCGACTGGTTTTAGGGCTACTGGATTTAGGGCTACTGCTTTTAAGGTAATTGGTATTAAGGTAATTGGTATTAAGGTAATTGGTATTAAGGCAATTGATTTTAAGACGATTGGTTTTAAGTTTTAATGTGGTTTCTTATGTGATTTCAAGTTAGTCTTAGGCAAATTGGTGGCCATTTGCTGCAATGCCAGCGGATTTCTTTTGGGAACATGAGGGTATTTTGATAGCCATTTAATCTATATCTCTTCCATTATTTGGGTTACTATTAATAGGCAGGGTAATCCATACAAAAAAATCTAGGAGGAATAGAGAATGGAGAAGAGAATTGAAATCAGCTTATTCAATAAGGCAATGGGAGCTAAAAAAGGACTGGCTTTATTTTTAGCGCTGGTTATCTCGGTCGTTATGCTGCCTGTTACAGCGAGTGCGGCTTACCACAACACCTACGCGGACGTAGCAACGCTTGGCACGATTGAGGGCGCCAACATTACGCAAGGATTTGACACGGGATCAACTTACGCTTATTCCATTAAAGTAAACAAGCCCAATACGAAGGCCGTTATTTATCGGACTCATATGGACAACGGAACGACTACGGTGATGAAAAACAATGACGGAGGCGTCCTCAAAGATTACGTGACGTATCTTTCTCATGCCAATGATTTGGTGCTCGCCACTATTAACGGAGAATTCTATATGTTTGTAGTGACTATGGAAAGCGGCAGCCTAAGTCTTGTCAAATTTCATTATGTGGGCACTACTTATACAAAAGTAGGAAATTACAGCATTCAATTAAATGGCGCAAACAAAGCGATGTCGGGCGTAGAAATTATAGGGAAAGATGCTAGCAATCTTACCTTTCTCTTCAAAACCGGGAAAAACTTTTATCGAGGAACGCTCCCATTGACGGCAAACAGCGGCTCTATTGCTCTTACGGCAGATTTCAGCATTAATGTAGCGGATGCGAAAGTCAACGGCGACATCGTTGCGGATCTCGATAATCCCAGCGTTTTTGCCCATCAAGGATTCGGCTACCATAACAATAAGATTTACGTTCCGCTAACTCTTAAAGAAGGAAATGTTAGTATAGTTCTTGTTTATAGCAATATAACATCCGCTTCGGGAATCATCACATCCGAAAATGATCTGTCCTTCCGCATTACTTCCTCCACGTATTCGGATCTCTTTGAGATAGAGGGCGTTGGGATCGGCAGCGGAGGCAAGCTTTATTTCAACACGAATCGTAGAATAAATTCCACAGATACCACTCACGACGGAGTGCATTATTTTAAAACTTATGTGGCTTCCTAAATCGGATGATCTCCTGAATGAAGCGGACGGTAAACAATAGATATAGGTGATCTTTCTCTCCAGTTGTATCTTCCTTTGGGCTAAAATGGAAAGGTAGAGAAAAAGAAGATACGGTGGAGGGAAAACCAGCTTGAAAACGAGACAAAACAACGGCGCTTATGAAGGTATTGTAGCTGACACATATGATCTATGGTTTGCAGGCGATAGCTTTGAGGACACGGCCTTTTACGAGGAGTGTATGAGGGAAGTCCCCGGGCTGGCGCTGGAAATCGGCTGCGGTACGGGAAGGCTGCTTCTGCCCTATTTGAAAAAGGGCCTTCCTGTGCATGGTGTGGAGCCGTCGGCTGAAATGCGCGAAATATGCAAGGAAAAGGGAGCGGGCGATGGGGTTGCGCCTGTCGTGTACGACCAATGGATGCAAGAGCTTGATTTGCCGGATACGTACAAAACGATCTTTATTCCGCTGGCCTCCTTTATGCTGGTTGCCGATTGGAAGGAAGCTCGGAAAGCTTTGGAGCTGATGTATGCTCATTTGGAAGAGGGAGGTCAGTTGATTGTTCCTCTCTTCATTCCACGGGAGCATTTGACCGCGCCGAAGAAGGAATGGACAGTCCGCCGCGTAGCGGAGCAGCCCCACGGCACGACGATTGTGCTGAATCAAGCGTCCGATCTTGCGTTCAACGAGCAAATTCAAACGAACTGGAACCGGTATGAGATTTATAGGGACGGCATATTGACGGAATCCAGCTTTGCAAGCTCCAAGCTTCGATGGTATTCCCGGAATGAATTTTGGCTCATGTTGGAAGCGGCAGGGTTAAAAGATATTGAGGTTTACGGCGGTTATGACCGCAGCCCGCTGTCAAACGATGGGACGTTTATGATTTTCCGTGCTTGGAAAAGAAGTTCGGCGCAAGCCGAATAAGGTGATTCAGCCGCTTAGCCGCTTATGGCGGTAAGCGGCTGTTTCATTTGGCTGGATGAAGCGGAAACGATGAGCTGCTCTTTGTTTTTACATCCCTTTTTACTAGCAAAATTTCGAGTTTGTCCTGTACATCTTTTCATTGCAACAGGATGGCAATCACAGTATGCTTGAGGAAGAGATTGTCAAACTTCTGGGGGATGGGTGAAGCATAATGGCAAGAAGCAGGGCGGTTAATTCGCCGTGGATGTATGCGTTTGGAATGCTGGCAATGATGATACCGAGTCAGGCGTTCAGCGCATTTTACAGCTATTATTATGTAGAGAAGCTTGGGCTTGGACTGGGGCTTGCGGCGCTGGCCCGAGTTATTTTTATGATTTGGGATGCGGTCAATCAGCCGCTGGCCGGTTATTTGTCGGATCGGACCAATACGAAGTACGGACGTCGCAAACCTTGGATTTATGCGGCCATTCCATTATTTGTGCTCGCTTTTGTATTCGTTTTCAGTGCGCCGGAAGGCCTTGGCCAAACGAGCTTGTTTATTTGGTTTTTGGCTGCGCTGCTATTGTTCGAGGCTGTAGCTACAATTCTTTGGGTGAACTACGGAGCCTTGTTTCCGGAGCTGTTCAGAGAGCGCAAGCTGCGGACCAAAGCCTCTTCTATTCAGCAAGGGTATCAAATCGTAGGCATTCTGATCGGGACGGCGGCAGCGCCAATTGTATTCGGCGCACTTGGATTTGGTCAGATGGCGTGGGTGTTTGGAGCGCTGTTTGCCGTATTTATGCTTTTGTGCATGAGGTATACCCAGGAAAATGAGGAAGCGCGGCAAACTCCGCAAATCGGGCTGAAGGAAGCATTTTCGGCTACACTGTCCAATAAGCCGTTTTGGGTATTCAACTTTTCCAACTCATTCGCTCAGACGGTGAACGGATTGCTTAGCTCGATGATTCCGTTTTACGCCAAATATGTGCTGAAAATTCCGGAAGAGCAAGTCTCTTTGCTGCTCGCTTCCATCTTTGTTTCCGTTATTCCGCTTGTGGGTGTCTGGTACTGGCTCATTCGTAAAATGGACCCTGTCAAAGCATGGCGGATTTCGATTCTTGCTTATGCTCTTTCAGTTATCCCAATGTGGTTCGGCAGCTCGCTATTGACCGGTATTCTCTCCGGCGTCATTGTCGGATTTGGACTTGCCGGGTTTTTGGTTACGCCTCCTGTCGTGGCGTCTCTCATTATCGATAGAGACTTTGCGGCGACGGGACGAAGAAGAGAGGGCGTTTATACGGCGGTCAGCGGTTTTATTATCCGTTCAAGCGGCCTAATTTCCGCACTAGCCTTCCTGATCGTAGGCGTCATCTTCGGGTATAAAAGCGGCGATGAGCCCGGCGATAATCCGGAAATGACTTTCCGTGTTTTGATTAGCGCGGTTCCTTTTCTATTGCTGGTTATTTCGTATACGATATCCTGTTTTGTCAAACTTAAGGGCGATGAGGAAAAAGTCGGTTAGCACCGAACATACGGGGCAGAGAAACTATACTTTAAGTTGGCTTATTAGCAGATAAGCTTTTGCCTAGTCGCTCGTATTGCAAGTTTTCGTCTGGATGTGGTAGGGTAGACGGATAATCTGCATTTGAAGAAACCCGTTTGACTGGGGATGAAATCGGAATAGGGGTATACGCTATGTATGAGATTACAATTGATTTGGTAACCGACTGGACAAATACGGCGAAGGAAGTGCTGCGAGGCTCCGGTTATGTTGTGGAAGATGGGGCAACGAGCGAAGAGGTGGCGCTGCAATATTTTCTGCATTCTCAGCCCGAGGAGCAGGCTCTCGCTTTGGCGTCGGAAACGATAAGAAGGCTGAAAGAGATGGAAGAGATTGTGATTAGCCATATGAGCTCTACGATTGTGCCCGATATTCAAAGCCGTACTAACTATCAAGGCAACTCGTTTCATTTCAGTTGGGTGTATGATCAGGGAGAGCACATTGTGGAGTTGAACTCGGAATATCGTATTCCGCTTTAAATGAAGGTAGCTCTTCATCTAGACAGGGTTGTTTCGAAGGTCGTGTGACCTTGCGGGGCAGCCCTGTGTTTCATTTTTGGAAAAGAAGGTTAAGTAAGAAGCAAGCAGGTGAGAGCTTCCCAGGAACGGATTGGAAGTCCAACAATCATCTGCAAATTTATAGCAAAGAGGTGCATGAAGGATGAGTCAAACGAAAACGTCTTACCGCACAGGTGAACAGGTCGAGCAAGCTGGAGATTACATTTGTGAAGCCGGACGCCGTCAATCGTTCAAAGAAGGCGACAGACTTCCATACTGCCCTATAACTGGCTTGGATACGATTTGGTATTACGCGGAATAGTCGATCCCTCTGTAAATGGTTTCCTACCCTATCTCTTTCCATATAACCCTCAAGCGAATGGGAATGCTTACTTAGTCGCAAACGGGATCAGTTGATGAATGGCTAGCTAGTCTATTCATAAACGTCTCCGTGGTTTGGCTAAAGCTGCCCTCATGATGCTTGGGGGGCTTTTTTTCGTTCTTTTGCTTAGGCGACGCCCTTTACACATTCTTCACGCCCATCTAATGCTCTCTTGACGAAACGCCTCCATAATGGGAAGCATTCCAAGCTACCTATTAACGAAATGAAATGGGGGAGATTATTTTGATGAAAAAAGCAACACGAACGTTTCTGGCAAGCTGTGCAGCATTAACCGTATTATCCGCGTCCACAGGAGCAGCGGTATTCGCTGAGGGTGCCGAGCCGACACTCACGGCAAAGGCGGGCGCGCCGTCCAAAAACCTGATTGTGCTGATCGGCGATGGAATGGGGCCGGCTCAAGTGTCTGCGGCTCGCAATTACTTAATGTACAACAAAGGGATAGACACGCTGGCGCTGGACAGCATTTATGTCGGTCAAGCGACTACATACGCCGATCGCGGCGAAGACGGGGGCATTATCGTTTCCGGCGCCGTTACGGATTCCGCCTCTGCGGGGACGGCATTTGCCACGGGACATAAAACATATAACGCGGCTATCAGCGTTTCGAACGAAGATGTGGCGAAGCCGTATGCATCTGTTATTGAAGCGGCCGAGCTTTCGGGCAAAGCTACAGGACTTGTGTCCACGGCTCGCATCACGCATGCGACTCCGGCCGTATACGCCTCTCACGTGAGAAGCCGCGACAATGAAAGCGCGATTGCTTCGCAATATTTGAACAGCGGAGTGGACGTGCTTCTTGGGGGCGGCAGCGCTAATTTCCTAAGCAAAGCGGATAAAGGAAAGCGCTCTGACAAAAGCATTATTTCCGATTTCGAAGCGGAAGGCTACACTTATGTAAAAGACAAGTCCGGTCTAAAGGGCTTGTCCGATAAGGATGACAAGGTGCTTGGACTATTCGGAGGCTCGCATGTTTCTTATGTGCCGGACCGCTCTTCTGAGACTCCTTCTTTGGCTGAAATGACGGATGCTGCACTCGATATTTTGTCCGAAGACGAGGACGGTTTTGCGGTTATGATTGAAGGCGGGCGTATCGACCACGCTGCCCATGCCAACGACTTTCCGACGATGGTGCAAGAAGTGCTCGACTTTGATGCGGCTGTGAAGGCGGCGCTCGACTTTGCGAAGAAAGACGGCAACACTTCCGTCGTCATTACAGCCGACCACGAGACGGGCGGGTTGTCCTTGTCCCGCGACAATATTTACGAGCTGAACCTCAGCTTGTGGGATAAGCAAAAAAACTCCTCCGAATTTATTGCAGGCAAGCTAAAAGCGGCGACAACGATTGCCGAAGTAAAAGCGATTGTCCAAGCGAACACTTGGATTACGGATTTGACGGACGAGGAAGCGACGGAGATTTTAACGGGTGGCAGCGATCCGGATTATGGTCAAGAGGGTGCATATAACGCGGTTATTAGCAAAAGACTTCTAATCGGCTGGAGCGGCCACGGCCACTCCGCAGTAGACGTCGGCGTATGGGCGTACGGTCCGATTGCCGATTTGGTCAAAGGCCAAATTGACAATACGCGTGTCGCCACCGCTTCAGCTGAAGTCATCGGCGTCGATCTGGCGGCTGCAAGCGCCAAACTTCAAGAGAAATATCTGTACCCGAAATTCAAATCGTCTGGCGCTGGCGGGCCTTTGTTCCCGGCTAAAGCTTTAGGTGAAGCTTTGGGCGCCAAAGTGACGTGGGATGAAGCTTCCCGCACGGCTACGCTAGCTTACGGTAAACAGGTCATTAAAGTCAGCCTCGATTCGCTCAAAGCAGCGGTGAACGGAACGGAAACCGAGTTGGCGGGCCACGTGGACAAAGGAAAGTTGTATTTGTCTCTGGATGCGTTCAATGAGCTTACAGAAACAAACCTGATATGGGACGCCTTGTCCGAACGAATTGTTCTAGAATAGCAGGATAGCAAAAAGAAGCGGCGTTCCCTATGCGGAGCGTCGCTTTTTCATGCCGTTGGAAGCTGCCGCACAAGCAAAACGAATCCCATTCCTTTTCCAATTCGTAGAAGGTAGAAGTGAATGGAGGGAGGAAATAAAGGTGAGGAAAGTTATGACTATCCTTGTAGCTCTTATCTTGTGCGCGGGGCTGGCCGCTGGATGTTCAGACAAGCAACGCTCAGCCAAAAAGGAGCTTGACGAAGCGATATTCACGGCTACAAAATATAAGGAGGCGGAGCTTGGAGCGACATATAGGGAAGGAGCCGCAGAGGTTACCCCAGATCAATACAAGGAGAAGGAAGAACAGATTCGTCCTTACGCAACCGCTTCTTATTTTCAAAAAAGATACCTGGACAGAGTATACGCGCTTCCGCTGCAAGTTGCGTTTATTAAAAAAAGCGACCTCAAGCTGGACGATATTAAGTTTCAGCAAAAATCGGTAACGGATAATCGGATCGATCTCAGCTACGATGTTGTTGTCGATGTGGTGGGAGATGGTAAAATTCCGCTGTCCGGCACGATCGTTTTGCAAAAGGAAGAAGGCGGAGATTGGCTCGTCATGCACGATCATTACCCGTTAAAGCCATTTATAGACATTATTAATGAGCATATTTTAAATAGAAACTCTTAAATAGGAGGGATTTAAGTTGACCAAAATAAAAGAGTTGGAAGACAAGGCAATGACGGAGGCGAACGAGGCCATTCGTTATTCGACGGAAGGCGAGTACGAGCTTGCGCTGGATCATTGGGAAGCGGCTGAACGGATCATCCAAGCCGAGTTCGAGCTGAGAGACATGTACTATTGGATCAAAAGCGGAATAGGCGACACCTTGTTTCAGCTAAAAGATTACGAAGGAAGCATCGCGGCTTCGCTCGCTGCGAGGGAGTGGACGCTAGCAAACGGCGTACCGTTGCCTTCCATCTGCTTAGGCAGGTCGTATTTCGCTCTTGGTTATGAAGAAAATGCGACAGCTTACCTTTTGGAAGCTTATCGTTTGGCGGGGGACGCTTTAGCGGAGACGCTGGACGATCAGGAAAAAGTCTTTTTGGATAAGATCGTATCTACACTTTAATCCCCGTAATACAAAAGCCCCTTGGCCAGTTTCTAGAGAACTAGTTAGTTGTTCTAGCAACCTGCTCAAGGGGCTTTTTGTTGTGGGAGCTCCAGAGAGCTCTAAAGAGTTTCTAACAATAGAGACTCCGGCGGGAGAATTTCCGTCTATTTGAGCTTAGCTTCCCAAGCGTTCAAATGAGATTTGTATCGAAGCTGTTTTATATCCCCTGCCGTAAGCGCTGGCAGCTTGTCGTCGGTTGTGACGATGACAAGTCTGGAGTCGGCATTCCATCCGACCTTAGCCCCGAAGGTTTGCAGCACTAGACGGGCAGGGATGTAAGTCCGGCCGTTCGAGATACGCGCTGGAGCGTCGAGCGACTGCGTTTTACCGTTTATTTTGACCGTTTTAGAGTCGATGGTCAGTTCAATGGTCGTGCCGTTTTTGCTGGCGGTCACCTTTCGTTTGGCCGCATCCCATTTGATTTGCGCCCCTAGCTTCTCTAGCAGCTCGCGGAATGGCACCAAAGTAAAGCCGTTTTGAATAATGGGCTCGTTCGCGAGCTTAAGCGGCTCGTTGTTCCAAACGACAGCGGCCTTATAGCCGACATTGCCGACCGGAGCGATCGTATCGATGAGCCAATCGCCAGCCGGAGGCAGCGGCTTCGTGACAGGTTTGTTTTCAAAGTCGATCCATTTCCCGGTGTTGGCGTCAAGATACGGATGTTGCCCCGTATAGAAGAGAGGGACTCCCGGCTTGATTCGAAGCGTGTAATGAGGTCTTAAGACATGCTTCTCGTCGGGCATATACGAAAGCTCCAAATCATAGAGAGCAAGCAGTTTCTTTTGAGCGAGCTCGGCATTCCATTGCGGCTTGACCTTATCCGTAAAGGGAGGCGTCTCTACATTTTCGCGTTTTGGAAAAACGCCGGATGCTGCATCCATATGATAGTAAGGATGAAGCGCGTATACCAGCTTTTTCGCTGGATCTCCTGCATTGCCCTGATCGCTCCATTGAAGGAATGGTTTAACGCTGCTAACGATCTTTTTGGCGGCGGCGCTCGCTGTCATCAAGTTTGTGGCGGACACAAACTCGGTTTTGCTCCAGAACGCTTCATACGATCTCACTTCGCCTGTTACCCGATCAACCAATACTTTAAAATGGTTGCCGACATAGCGAATGCCGTTATGAGAGCGGTCGAAGCGGACCCAGTGGACGGACTTTTCATCGGTGCGCGTTACATAGTCGGAGACGGGATATAGGTTTTGCTTCCATTCCGTGTCGAGCTTCCAAACTTGGTCGCCGATAAATTTTTTGGCGATTTCAGAAGCCTGCCCGAAGCTCACCTTTTGCTTGCTCTCATCAAAGGGGGGCTGTACGCCGGTGCCGCTATATTCGTATAAATCTAACCGCTCGTAAAATTTCAGAACGGAGCCGTCTGCGGGATTAAGCCAAATTTCGCCAAAATGCCGGTCCCTGCCTTCTTTATCTTTTTTATCGGTCTTATAATAGATTTCCCAGTAGTTCGGACGTTTCGTTGTAGAGGTTATAGTGGCGCCCTCCGGCAGCAGCTTCAAGCTTTTGGCTTGATTAATGGCCCCTTCGGCGTTTGAAATTTGAACGGTCGCCGCTTCGACTTTAGGCGAGACGGCAGGCAGGGCGACGGCAACTGTACTGAAAGCGATGGTCGAAGCGACGAGCAGCTTGGTCGCGCCAGATGCAGCGCGGGATAATAGAGGGCGTTCAATAGGATTCATTTTTTTCCACTCCTAACATTTATTTATTGTTTTTGTTGCTGCTCACATAGACGTATCCTCTGGAAAAAGGTTGCGGAGAAGAGCGGATATGAATATTTTTTAAGATTTGAAGGGGAAAAAGGAAGAACGGACTACGAGAGTCCGTTCCTTTTCATATAAAACTCAATTGCTTGCTGCACCCATATATCCTCCTCGGGTGTAAAAGGCGAGGGAGTCAGCGCCTCCAACTCCTTGATTTTATCGTCTTCAATTTTTGTCAGCTCGAACAGCTCCTTCAGGGAATCCTCCCCGCCCACATGTTGAAGACTCATTTGAATGTTTTTTTCGACTAGCGCCTGAACCTCGGGATCATCAATAGGTCGTCCGAATAGCCGTTTCGCTTCCTGTACTGTTTGCACAAACAGCTTGTCCAGCTCCTCCATCTCTTCTTCCGTTCGATCAAAAAGCCCGCTCAGCATCTCCGGCGTCACATATTGCTCCATCCATTCTCGCTGTTCTTTTTCCGTATGTATCGTGCGAATAATATTGATTAACAAGCTGCTTTCTACTTCTTTGGACTCTTCTAAAATATAAACGGCCCGGTTAATCGATTTAAGCGCCGTTTCGATTTTTTCTTTTTGCGCCTCCAGCTCGCGTCTCTGCTCATGCAAGGTTTCCAGCAAATCGGTATTGAATTGAGGCTGCTCAATAAGAGGAATAATTTGCTCCAAACTGTAGCCAAGAAATTTTAGCGTTACGATTTTTTGAATGATGACAATATCGTTCCGATCATAGTAGCGGTGACCGGAGCGGATGTCTTTTTTTGCCTTCAACAAGCCGATTTGGTCGTAATAATGCAAGGTACGGATGGATAGCCCGGTCAGCTTGGCAAATTGTCCGATTCCGTATTTCGTCTCTTGATCCATAACTAGAGCCCACTACCTTTCCTTCATGCGAGGTTTATTTCTTATGATACAACCTGACGTAACGTGAGGTGCAACAGGACATCTATCTCAAACTTACAAGCTCAATTCATATTTATCAACCTCAAATGGGTCATTTTTGAAATTGGGGGCGTTGGCTTCAGCCGCTTATGGTAAAATGCAGGTAGAAAACGTATGTCCGCCTATTCGCGGCAAAATGAAATGGAGGAATAAAGTTGACGAAACAGCCTAATTTCAGCATAGAGGGTAAGGTCGCCATCGTGACGGGAGCAAGCAAAGGAATCGGATACGGACTGGCGCAATCGCTCGCGGCAGCCGGAGCAAAGGTGGCGGTTACAGCGCGTAAAAAGGAGGACCTCGCTGGAGTCATCAATGAAATTCGCGCGGCCGGTGGCGAAGCGGAAGGATTCGCGCTTGATGTTCGCAAGGTGGACGATATTCGATTGGCGTTCGAGCGGATCGTGCAGCATTTTGGAGGAATCGATATTTTGGTCAACAATGCGGGATTAGGGGAGGGCATGCGCGCGGAAGAGGTGACGGAAAAGTATTGGGACGATATGCTCGACGTTAATTTGAAAGGCGTTTTCTTCTGCTGCCAGGCTGCTGGACGTTATATGCTGGAGCAAGGAAGCGGCAAAATTGTCAATGTCAGCTCTCAAGTAAGCATCGTAGGCATACCGGACGGCGTAGCTTATTGCGCTTCCAAAGGGGGAGTAAACCAACTCACCAAAGTGCTGGCGCTGGAATGGTCGAGCCGGGGAGTCAATATCAATGCGGTAGGCCCAACGTTTATTTATACTCCGGGAACGGCGGATCGTCTCGATGAACCGGATTTTAGAGAAGCAGTACTCTCCCGCATTCCGGCTGGCCGGATCGGAACAATTGAAGATGTAGCGGGAGCGGTCGTTTATTTGGCTTCGCCGGCTTCCGATTTGGTGACGGGAACGCTGCTGCTGGTAGACGGCGGCTGGACTTCCCAATAGAGAGGAGCGAATAGATTGGACAAGCTGATGTTTATTGAAATCGGGATGGGCATTGACCTCCATGGGCAAAATGTGACCAAAGCGGCGGTACGCGCCGTTCAAAATGCGATCCATCATAATTCGATGCCCGGCATTCGTTCTGTGCTTCCGGACGGTGATTTGAACCGGATGAAAGTGAATGTTAGGCTCGCCGTACCGGCGGACAAAGATCGGCTCGATCTGGAAGCGGTGCGTGCGGAGCTGCCATACGGGCAAGTGACATTCGATATCGTCGATGGAGGCATGTTGACGTCAAGCGGGATTGTTCTCGCAGACAAAGACGACAGGAATGATGATGCTTATGTCGTTATAGCTTCGGTTGAGGTTGGATACTAAACCAACCCCGAAAACGGCAAAGCAGCGGTTTCTTTGGATCGGCATCGACTGACGGCATTTGCGAAGCTTACAAAATTGTCATGCTCCTGAAAGCCAGTTCGATGGTTCGTAAGCCGGTGTTCCTTTAAGATAAGGACATAGGCCAACGACAAAGGAGATGACAACATGCACAAAGCTACTTTCAAAAGCGCCGCAATCGTTCTAAGCTGCTTGTTTAGTATTGTCTTTACCGGTCGAAACCATTCCGCCTTTGCCGAAGAGCAGGCGGGTATCGACGCCAGAAGGAAGGCGCAAGCCTAAGAGCATTTTAGCCAGCGTTGCAGATTTGGAGCAATTATTAATATATAGGAGGCTTTCGCGTGGATGCGGAGGTCTCTTTTTTAGGTTGAAAAGCAGCAATCTTGATCAAAAAGAACAGCCTTTTTCTATGCTATATTTAGAAGCAAGAGGTGATCACGTGAACTACCATCCTACTATTCGCCAAGCTTTAGAACATATCGAAGCTCATTTGGAGGAGGAGCTGACACTTGAGGGCGTAGCGGCCGCTGCGAGCTTCTCGATGTTTCACTTTCACCGCGTTTTCCAAAGCGAGGTTGGTATGACAGTCGCCGATTACATTCGGGGAAGAAGGCTGGCCTGCGCTTCGTCGCTGCTTATGCACTCGGAGGAAAACATCATCGGCATTGCTTTTTATTGCCGGTTCGAATCGCAAGAAGCGTTTACGAGGGCGTTTAAAAAACAATTTGGCATGCCGCCTGGCCGATACCGCAAGCTGATGGGGATTGCGCAGGGGGTTGCCGCAAGCGGAGAGGAGCCAAAAACGATGAACACAACAAGCCGCGTTAAAGGCTGGATTTTGAGCGGGAGCGATCCATCGCATTACGAAATGGGAACGGATCGGGAAACGGTTCATATGGGGAAAGTATCGGGGTATTTGAAATCCATTACCGCTACGTCCGGTGGCCAATTTGCAACCATTATGCAGCAATTCAAAGCAGACAAGTACAGGGGGCAGCGCATTAAGTTGTCTGCATTTATTAAAGCCGACAAGGTGGAGGCGTTTGCCGGGCTTTGGATGCGCGTCGACAATACGGAAGGGGATTCCATCCAATTTGACAATATGAGCGACAGGCCGATCAACGGCACTTCGCCCTGGCATCTATATTCCATTGTATTGGATGTTCCGAACAACAGCGCGAGCATCTCGTTTGGCGTGCTGCTGACGGGACGCGGCCATGTATGGATGGACGGTTTTGCTTTTGAGGTGGTGGACCATAAGACGCCAAGTACAAATATGCAGATTAACGGCGATCTAAACGATGAACCGGAAAATCTCAAGTTCGAAGAAGAATGATAAGCGATAAATGACGGAGGAAAGTTTTGATTGAGGGAAGCCTCTCTTCCTTTTGCGAAAAAAAGAAACCGTTTCTCGGTAAATGGAAGTGCGACTCGCCATTTACGAAAGGAACGGTTTCTTTGTTTATTTCATATGCCATCGATGAATTCTAGAGCTATGCCGAATGAACGGCTGCGAATTCACTGCCTTCCATTTGACTCCACAGCTTGCGATAGAGCCCGTTTGGTTTCCCCAGCAGTTCGCGGTGAGTGCCTTCTTCTGCAATGATTCCGTTCTCCATCGCAATGATGCGGTCTGCATCCTGTATCGTCGTTAGGCGATGGGCGATGACCAGAACGGAGCTGCCGCGTTCTTTGGCCCGCTTCAGCACCGCATCCATGACACGCCGTTCCGTTTCCATATCAAGCGCGGAGGTGGCTTCGTCCAATATCCAAACGGGACGATCCGCAAGCACTGCCCTTGCAATAGCCATACGCTGCTTCTGGCCGCCGCTCAAAGAGCTGCCGTGCTCGCTCATCGGCGTATCATAGCCGTTTGGTAGAGACTCAATAAAAGCATGGACTTCCGCTATTTCCGCGGCTTGGCGAATTTCCTGGTCCGTCGCTCCCGGCTTGGCCATAAGCAAATTGTCCTTGATCGTACCTGAAAATAAATAAGGATTTTGCGGGACGTAAGAGACGAATGTACGGGCCTTGTCCGCTGAATCCGTGGAAGCGGCGCCGCAAATGCTCACCGTGCCATGGATGGGGAAGAGCAGGGACGCTCCCAGCTTGGCCACGGTCGATTTGCCAGAGCCGCTCGCTCCTACGATTGCAGTGAAGGCTGAGCGTCCCAGCGAAAGGTGAAAATCATTCAGCAACGGTTCAGGTACGGCATGAAGCTTGGATGCTTCAGCCTTTTCTTCATGAATGCCGGCATTCTCTTCATAATGAAAGCGAATATCGTTCCAAACCAATACCTCTTCGGAATGTTCGACCGGTGTTGCGGATGGTGGCTCCGTATCGACCGCTGCGGCAGACTCTCTTTTGGCGTTCCATATTTTCGCGATACGGGAGGCCGCTCCTTTCGCTTGTTGAACCTCGCCCCAATGCTGCCCCAGCTTAAGAAGAGGATCGTAAACACGCCAAATTAATATAAAGAAGGCCATTAATGCGCCAAGCTGGATTTTTCCTTGAACGGCTAGCCATGCGGTTACCAAAATGGAGCCCCAAGAGATGAGAAGCGCCGCCGTAACCGAAACGTTATGTACGAGCTGATCCCACCATATTTTACGCAAATATAAAGCGTTCAGTTTATCCCGCTCCACTGTAAACCGTTCCACCATCCAATCTCCGGCGTCGAATGCACGGAGCATATCCATATTTTGCAGAGCGTCCTGCTGGCATTGCTTCATTATGCTTTCTTGATCCGATACTTCCTTTGCAATTTTTTGCAAACGGTAACGCATCAAGTGGCTTCCAATCAAACAAAGCGGCATTAGCAGCATGACGCCGAGAGCAACTTGCCACTGCAGAGTGAACATGTAAAGGACGGCAAGAATAAGCATAAAAACTTGGCCGGCCATCGTATTGAAAATTTTGGTCAAGAGCAAGGTCACTTGATTCGTGTCCCAAATAATGCGATGGGATAAGTCCGCCGAAGGGGTGGCTTGCACTTTTTCCAGCGGCATTCTCTGTGCCTGATCGGCCAGATCCAGCTGTACTTTCCGGTGTAGAGTGCTCATCGTGGATTGCTTCAAGTAATGGCCTAGCAATCCAAGTCCGCTTAGAAGCAGCAAGCCGATATTAAAAGCGATAAGCAAAAATTGAACCTTTTGCAAATCTCCGGATTCCAACGCATTAAAGTAAAGCTCCATCGTATACGGAATTAGCATGGAAATGACCATATCGCTCAGACAAAACAGTACGGCAAGGACAAATATAAACTTTGAGCCGCCAAGCCGATTCCACATCATCGGGACAAGTTCACGGACACGGGGGACGGCGCTTATGTGAAACTCCTTTTTCATTAGGCCAGCCTCCCTTCAGGCAATGCGGCGCCGTCTGCCCATTCGCCCGCTTGGACAAGCGCGGCATACCGGCCCTGTAGACTCATTAACTCTTCATGTGTACCGGATTCCGCAAGCTGCCCGTCTTCCACATATAAAATACAATCGGCATCGCGTACGGTAGAGAGACGATGGGCTACGACAACAACAGTGCGGTTTTGCATAATAGAGCGCAGCGCTTCCTGCATCAAAGCTTCATTGGCCGCATCGAGCGCGGAGGTCGGCTCATCGAGCAAAAGCACATTCGGATTACGGACATACGCTCTGGCAAGCGCCAGCCGCTGCTTTTGACCGCCAGACAACCTGGAGCCGCCTTCGCCGAGACGATGCTTGTATCCTTCGGGAAGCGCTTCGATGAAGGAATGGGCGTTAGCCAAAATGGCCGCCTCTTTTATTTCCTCTTCTGTTGCATCCAATCGGCCAATTCGGATGTTGTCCTCGACAGTGGCGTCAAGCATGGCGGAGTCTTGGGGCAAATAAGCGACTTGCTCGCGCCATTGCTTCCAGCTCGCAGCTCCTAGTTCCGATACGCCGCAACGAATCAAGCCCGACTCTGACGGGTACAGTCCGAGCAGCAGCTTTAGCAGAGTGCTTTTGCCGCTGCCGCTTGGACCGACAATGGCTGTCATAGATCCTTGGCGGAATGTAGCGGTAAAGTTTTGAATGATAGGGTGATCGCCATATTGAAAATGAATGCCTTCTAAATGAATGTCTCCTTGAATAAGGGGCTTCTGGGATGAGGGCTCGCGATGATGAGTTTCTTTGGCGGAAGGTTCTTCGGCAAGCTCAAGCACTCGGCCGGCATGGGCAAATGCATCCTGTACGGCAGCCCATAAATTTGCAATAAGGGCGAGCGGAAATACGATACGTTCGTAGGAAAGAATAAAAGCCGCAATTGCCCCCATACTGAGCGTTCCTTGCGTGACCATCCACGCTCCCATACCGAAAATATAGGCTTGGCCGAAAGAAAAGCCGATCGTAATGGAGGAGTTTGTTGCCGTTCTAAACATATCCGTTCGAAGCCAGCGGCGTCTGGTCGTCTCCAGCTCCTCTCCCCACCTTTGATTAAAGGATTCTCTAAGACCGAAGCTGCGGGAAACTTCAGAGCCTTGAAGCTGGTCGAGAAGCGAGGAATCCGATGTGGACTGAGCTTCGTTCGTCAGACTCTGCCCTACTCGAATCGGTTTGCCGAACAAGTTGCTAAGCAAGGGAATAAGAAGGGCTACGGCAAGCGCTCCGGCCATAAGCTGCCAAGACAATACGGTGAGGTAAATAAATAGAAATATAATAGAAAGAATATTTTGCACAAGCTCCGGAAACTTCTGGTTCATGCCTGTTTGAGCGCTCACGGCGGATTGATTCAGCCGCTGCAGCTTGTCGCCCGTATGCCAGCTTTTAAACTTGGCTAGCCGCATTATAAAAAGCCCCTGCAGCACTTCGCGCTGCAATTCTTTTGTAGTGAGATTAGCGAGCCGCTGCATCATAAAAGCTCTAACAGTCGAAATGACCAGCTCAGCGAGGAAAACGCCGCCGAACCATAGGGCAGCGGATTGAAGGGCGACCAAGTCCAGGTTATTCGCAGAGTCGAACAGCCGGCGCATCGCTTCCGCCCAACCGACGGGGAGCAAGGAAGAAATAACGGCTATAGCGCTTACACAAGTGTAGGCAAACCAATGCTTTTTGGCGCGAGTCAACATGTTTTTAACGATGAAGATGCTTTTTGGTTTGGATGATGGATTCACGACGGTACCTCCCAAAATGACTTCCATATCCTATGATGCCATAAAATTCTAGTAGAGTATAGATATAGAGAGGGGGAGAAATTTATAGTTATTGGCGTAGATTTATATCATATAGAAGGAATTTATAGTTAGCTGCTTATTTGCAGAGGTTTGTCGAATGAAATGAGCGAGTGCAGTCAGTGGAAAGGGAGAGAGGGTTGGAGTAGGTAAGAATCGTTCAATTGACTGTGTATTTTCTCAAGGAGCGCGGATACCCGCCCCTTGAGATTATGCGGTTTTGGCAATCGGGCAGGCGTTTAGTAGAAACGCCCGCAGCTCGATCCAGTTCTCCATTTGGCAATGGAAGGATGGGGTGGCGCCAAGGTAGGCATCAAGTGCGCTAAGCGGGATATAGCGCAAATGCTGGGGGAGTCGGATTTCAGAAGCCCATAGGGCGGCTGCGCTTTTGGAATACAGGATGCCTAGCTCGCGGTAAGACCAAATGCGAAGCAGCGTTAGCACTCCATAAGCATCGGATGCGTCAAATGTCCACTCGTTATCGTTATGCCCGGCTGCGGCTTCCTCCGATTTTTGTGCTGGCTGAAGCGCCATGAGTGTATCTGCTTCGGAAGCAATGGAATGCCAGAAGTCGACCTCCGGAACAACCGGCAGTATCGTCTCCGGGGCAGGACCATACAGGGCGATGCCGACTTGTCTTGCAACCGAAACGTGGCAGGCGAGATCGATGTCCGTTCTTTCCGTTTCAAAATCCCAAAAGCGATTGTCTTCCCAATACGCCATTTCGGCATAATGCTTCCTCCAATAGTCGCTGAAGTGGAACTGATAAGGAAGGGGATGCTTCCATGACTGCAAATCTTGCTGCAGCACGATACTCGCTTCAATCGGAATCGGTTTTTTGTGAAGCAGGAGGAAAGCGTACATAAGCTGGTATCGCTCTTCTTTTGTCAATTCCCTGTTCACGACAATCAGCATATCGAGATCGCTGCGACCTTCGTAAAAGGCTCCGAGAGCTATCGATCCATGTAAATAAAAACCGACTAGCGCGTCTTTCAAATAATCTTCAACATATTGTTTGGCGAGGCTCGCTTGACGTTTTACGTCGTTCGAACAGTCCTCGTAGTGTAGCCCTTTCATGCGGCAACCCCTTTGGTTTTCATATTTTTGTAAAAGCACTAAGGTGAACTTTAAGGCATGGCGGGCAGGTGCGCAAGGTGAAACAAAAGCTATAGTTAATTTCTACCTTGTCCTTCCTCTCTAGAGGCTATATAGTTATAAATGAAGACATACGTTCGGTTTTTAGGTTTTCTATTGCCTGAAAATGATCTATACTGGACATAATAATTCCATACATAAGCCAATTCAGGAGGGAATAGGAATGCAATACGAGATATTAAGTAGAGGTTCATTTGCGATGCTGAATTTGAAATTGTCCGCAGGAGAGCGCGTTAAGGCAGAGTCGGGCGCGATGGTTAGCATGTCGCCTTCCTTGGAATTGAGGGGAACAACGGACGGCGGAATTATGCGCGGACTTGGCCGGATGCTTAGCGGGGAGAGCTTCTTCTTCCAAGAGGTCAGCGCGGAACGCGGCGGTGGCGTGCTCATGCTCGCGCCTAAGACGATTGGCGATATCCATGCCGTAGAGCTGGATGGGACTCAGACGCTGCTCGTGCAGAAAGACGGCTTTCTGGCAAGCACTGACGGTATTGAAGTCAGCACCAAAATGCAAAACTTGGGCAAAGGCATTTTTTCCGGTGAAGGCTTGTTTGTAGTGGAGATAAGAGGGAGAGGCACTGTTTTTCTTTCTTCCTTTGGTGCCATTCACGAGGTAAAGCTTGGAGCGGGCGAGGAAATCGTTATCGATAACGGACATTTGGTCGCTTGGTCGAGCACGATGGACTACCGGATTGAAAAGTCGTCCAAAGGATGGGTTTCCAGCTTGAAGAGCGGAGAGATGCTCGTTTGCCGCTTCCGCGGAGAAGGTACGGTACTTATTCAAAGCCGCAATCCTTCCGGCTTCGGTCATTGGCTGCGCCGCTTCATACCGACTTCCGGTTAACTTTAGCGGCCAGTGGAATGCAGCTCTTAGTCGAACAAAGAAAAAGCCCTTCGTATAGCGCAGCAGACGGGTGAACCGTCGACTCCCGCTAGGAAGGGCTTGGTCATTTCAAGGTCAATGTAACAGGACAATGATCACTGCCCATAATAGAGGACTCGATCCCAGCGTCTATAATGCTCTCCGCCATTTTTTCCGAAACGAGGAAATAGTCGATTCTCCAGCCCACGTTCCGCTCCCTTACTTTGGGCATGAACGACCACCAAGAGTAGGCATCCGTTTTATCCGGGTAGAGATAGCGGAAGGAGTCGACGAAGCCGGACGAGAGCAGCCTCGTCATGCAGTCCCTCTCTTCAGCGGTAAAACCGGAATTTCCGTGGTTGGACTTTGCGTTTTTGAGGTCGATGGCTTGATGAGCGACATTGAGATCACCGCACACGACGACGGACTTGCGGGCGTTCATTCCATTTAGGTAGGAGAGAAACCGATTCTCCCACTCCAGCCGGTAGTCAAGGCGAGACAGATCGCGTCTTGCATTAGGCGTATACACATTGACAAGGAAGTATTCTTCGAATTCGAGTGTGATGACACGGCCTTCGAATTCCGAATCCTCTTCCAGTCCATAACAGACAGAAAGCGGCTTTTTCTTAGAAAAAACCGCTGTCCCGGAATATCCTTTTTTGTCCGCATAGTTCCAATATTGCTCGTATTCGTCGCCGAGGTCGAGCTCGATTTGGCCGGCTTGCAGCTTCGTCTCTTGAAGACAGAAGATATCGGCATCCGTCGCCTTGAAATAATCAAGAAAACCTTTGCCCACGCAGGCGCGAAGGCCGTTTACATTCCAGGAAACCAGCTTTGTCATATTAGTATGAGACTCCTTAAAGCTTTAGTAGAAGCTACTATAATTGCTATATGAGCTGCTGCCTTCCGCAGCTGCGAATATAAATACCGCCACAATGGCCAGCAAAATGATGCCCCATAGAAGGGTGCCGATAATGCTGCACACAAGACCGGCAATGGCAAGACCGCGGCCTTGATCGCCCGACTTTTTGATTTCTTTAAGCGAAATGGCTCCCAAGATGATACCGACAACACCTGGTACGAATCCTACATAAAACAAAACGAGCGATAGAATGCCGAGCACGAGCGTCGCAATCGCTTTTCCGTTTGTTTTTGGCGGCTGGTAGTGCGGTTGAAATTGCTGTTGGAATTGCGGCTGGAACTGCTGCTGCTGATAACCGTTTTGTTGATACTGATAGTTGTTCTGGTTGTTCTGTCCATCCTGGTTGGAAAATTGAGTCAATGCATTTTCCTCCTTTGTAATCTCGAGCGAAAGTTGTCGATTATTCGCCCAATCTGTAAAAATAATATCAGACATGTCTATTGCTTACAACAAAAGTTTGTGCATCTAGACTGGAAAGGAACGACTTTGGACATGAAGAAGGGACAAAAAGCTTCAAACCATTATTATTTTATGTTACGCAAATATTTGCTTCCTCAGAAGTCTGCGCTGATCGGTTTAACGCTATTATTGTTTTCATCCATTGCTTTGCAGCTGATCAATCCGCAAATCATTCGATATTTTATTGATACGGCTCAATCGGATAAGCCGCTTGAATTGCTCATGTATGCCGCGCTTATGTTTATCGGATTTTCACTGGTCGGTCAAATCATTGGCGTAACCGCAACCTACGTGAGCGAAAACTTGGCGTGGCGCTCCACTAACAAGCTGCGTGGCGATTTGGCCGAACATTGTATGAAGCTCGACATGTCGTTTCACAAATCGAATACGTCGGGCTCGCTAATCGAGAGAGTGGATGGGGATGTAAACGCGCTGGCCAATTTTTTCTCCAGCTTCATCATTCATCTTGCCGGCAACGTCATTCTGATGATTGGCATTATTGTGCTCCTATTTCGGGAAAATATATGGATCGGAGCAGGCATGCTGCTGTTTGTCGTTTTTGCGATGTTTATTATTCAATGGATTCGCAAATTCGCGGCTCCTGTTTGGAAAGACTGGCGCCAAGTAAACGCTGAATATTACGGCTTTGTCGGCGAGCATTTGGAAGGGACGGAGGATACAAGGGCGAACGGCGCTTCCAGCTTTGTAATGGGACGTTTCTACTCCATGCTGCGACGAATGCTGCCTCTGCGCAAAAAGGCGTTTCTCGGCTTCGCTTCCATGTGGATTACGACCATCATAGTATTTACGCTCGGCAATGCGATGGCATTTATTATAAGCGCACATTTATGGAAAACGGGTCAAATTACGATTGGTACCGTATATCTGATTTTCTTTTATACAGAGCTGCTTGCCAAGCCGATTGAAAAAATTCGGACGCAAATTGAAGATTTGCAAAAAGCGGATGCCAGTCTCCATCGAATTAAAGAGCTGTTTGCGATGACACCGCGCGTACAGGATGGACATGGGGCGAAGCTGCCGGAAGGACCTCTTGCGGTGGAGCTCGATCATTTGACTTTTGGTTATGACGAGGAGCCTATTTTAAAAAATGTCGATATTGAGCTTAAGCCGGGAGAGGTGTTAGGCTTGCTCGGCAGAACCGGCAGCGGCAAAACGACGATTGGCCGTCTTCTGCTTAGATTTTACGATCCACAAGAAGGAAGCGTAAAGCTCGGTGGAATCGATATTCGCGACTGCAAACTGTCAGAACTGCGCGGCAAAGTTGCGCTTGTGACGCAAAACATTGAAATTATTCAAGGCAGCGTAAGAGACAATCTGACCTTTTATCAGGATAAAGCGGGCGATGAAGCCATAATTGAAGTGCTTAAAGATTTGGGGCTTTCGGAATGGTACGACTCATTGCCCCAAGGGCTCGATACCCGGCTTGATTCCGGCGGGGGCAGCTTGTCGGCGGGAGAAGCCCAACTGCTTGCTTTTGCCCGAGTCTTCTTGAACAATCCGGGATTGGTCGTGCTGGACGAAGCTTCGTCGCGTCTCGATCCGCTCACGGAGCATCGGCTGGAAAAAGCGATTGACAAGCTGCTTCGAGAGAGGACTTGTGTCATTATCGCTCATCGTCTCTCGACCATTCAACGTGCCGATCGGATCGTTATTTTGGAACAGGGGCAAATGGTAGAGTCAGGAGAGAGAACGAAGCTCGCGGAAGACCCTTCTTCGAGATTTAGCCGGATGCTTGCGGCAGGACTGGAGGAGGCTGCGGTATGAGTACTTTTCAATATATGATGCGCTTGATCGGGTATCGGAAGTTATGGTACATCGCCAATGCGATTATGTGGACCCTTATTTATTTGATGCCTATTCTGCCGGGATTGCTGACGAAAGCGTTTTTTGACTCGTTGTCTCTGGACAATCCGGCTGCAATCGGCATAGGGACGCTTGTCGCCTTGCTGATAGGGGCTGCGCTTGCCCGGAGCGCCAGCATCTGGATCGGATTTATTACCGACGTCAATTTTCGGTTCCGTATCGGAATGCTTATTCGAAGAAATTTGCTGGAGCATGTGCTGAAGGAGCCGGGGGCCAAGGCGATTCCTTGCTCGCCCGGCGAGGCGATTAGCCATTTCCGCGACGACGTGGATCAGACCGAAGAAGCGGTAAGCTGGTCGGTCGATGTGTTCGGCATGACTTGTTTTGCCGTAGTGTCCGGACTCATTCTCGTTCAGATCGATGCTCAAATGACGCTTCTTGTTTTCCTGCCGCTCGTTCTTGTTGTCATAGCGGCTCAGCTTGCGACGACAAGGCTGCAAAAGTACCGCTCCGCAAGCCGCGAGGCGACGAGCCAAGTGACAGGCGCAATTAGCGATATGTTCGGCAATGTGCAGGCGATTCAGGTAGCGGGAGCGGAGAAGCGGGTTGTGGACCGGTTCAGAGGGCTGAACGACACCCGGCGGAAAACGATGCTTAAAGATAAACTGATGACGGAAGGGCTGGACTCCATCTTTTCCAATACGGTGAATCTTGGTACAGGCTTCATTTTGCTGCTTGCCGGGTCTAAGATGCGAGGCGGCGACTTTGCAGTCGGAGACTTTGCCTTATTCGTTTATTATTTGACCTTCGTTACTCAGTTCATATCTAATTTCGGAAAGTTTTTAACCTATTTCAAACAGATGAGCGTTGCGCTGTCCAGATTGACAGCTCTTCTGCAAGGAGCTTCCGCAGCGGTGCTGACTGCACATAAATGGCTTCATTTGCGCAAGGATGCCGAGGGGGAGCGAGCGGTTGCCGCCACATTGGCGAAACATGATCAATTGCAGCGGTTGGCGGCATCGGGGCTGACGTATCGCTATCCGGAAACGGGGAGAGGGATCGAAAACGTAGATTTGTCTCTTCGGAGAGGCACATTTACAGTGGTGACAGGCCCAATCGGCTCCGGCAAAACGACTTTGGCGAGGGTGCTGCTTGGTTTGCTGCCAAAGGATAAGGGTAGAGTGTTTTGGAACGGGGAAGAAGTGGACGATCCGGGGTCGTTTTTCGTCCCTCCGATCAGCGCTTATACGGCGCAAGTTCCGAGATTGTATAGCGATACGCTTAAGGAAAATATTTTGTTAGGTTATCCAGGCGAGGGCGGCGGGCTAAGCCGGGCGCTTCATACCGCTGTCATGGACGAGGATTTGGCCCATTTCCCGCAAGGACTGAATACTGTCATAGGTCCACGGGGCGTCAAGCTGTCCGGTGGACAGGCGCAGCGGACGGCTGCCGCCAGAATGCTGGTTAGAGAAGCGGAGCTTTATGTGTTCGATGACTTGTCCAGCGCTCTGGATGTGGAGACGGAGCAAAAGCTATGGGAGCGGCTGTTCCATGAGCGCGGCGATGCCACCTGCCTCGTCATCTCTCACCGCAAAACGGCGATGGCAAGAGCCGACCATATAATTGTAATGAAAGATGGGGGAATTGAAGCGGAGGGGACGGCGGATCAGCTTCTGTCCACAAGCGAAACTTTCCGGCAATTATGGCGCGGAGATGGGGAAATGCCCCAAGATTAATCATTATTTAATGCAATTTTATTAATTTATTCAGCTTTTGATCGAAGATGTTTAACTAATGTTCCCTATTTATTTCTGATTGGGAATGAGTTAATATTAGATTTACAAATAGGTTTATTGAGACCGTCAAACGTTGACGGTTTTCTTTTTTGAAGCGGCAATCTTTAGAGGAGTGAAGTTGAAATGAACGCTATTTTAAATGTTTATCGCAAAGCGCCATTTTGGACAACGTTTATTGTATTAATGCTCAAGATGGTTCTGTTCAGAGCCTTCAATTTCGGTGGAGTACAGGTGGACAGGCTGCTGTCGGACGCTTCGGCGCTGCTTGTACTGTTATGCTTGTTCGAACTGATAACGACGGCCAGATGGAAAACGTTAGTCTTCACCATCGTCAATATCGTGATCTCATTAATACTGTTTGCATGTACGGTATACTTCTCGTTCTTTGGAAGCATACCTACCTATATGGCTCTGCACAGTTTAGATCAAGTTGGACAAGTGAAGGAAAGCGTGGAGTCCATTATCGATTTGAAGTTTTTCACTTTGTTCCTAGACTTGGCTGTTCTCGCTATTTTGTATGCAGCGTCTTTGATCGGCAAAGGGAAAAAGGAAAAGAGCAAACCTGCGGCAAAGCCGCTTTTCGTCGGAATAGCGATGGCTGTCTCTTTGGCGGGTTCGTTCCTGTACATCCGAGCTGACCTCGATATCTCGAATGAGCTGGTACAGGCGGAGCGCCTAGGCGTTCTCCATTTCCAGGTCGCTAAGGCGGTTAACGAAAGAATCGAAAATCAAGCGATCAAAAACGGCTCGACGGAAGAAACGCGCGAGACGCTTGAACAGCTTGAGCAAGGTTTTGTTGGGGAAGAAGGCGGGAAAGTAGAGGCGGGCTCCCCTAGTTACTTTGGCGTGGCCAAAGGGAAAAACGTTATTGTTATCCAGTTGGAATCGTTCCAAAACATGATGATCGGCCTAAAAGTAGACGGTAAAGAAGTAACGCCTGTTCTGAACGACCTCGTGCAAAACGGCAGCTTCTATTTCCCGAACATGTTCCAGCAAATCGGCTACGGCAATACATCCGACGCTGAATTTATTGCGAACACGGGCATTTATCCAATCGGCTCGATGGCGATGTCGAAAGCGTTCGGCGACCGTGAGATTCCAAGTATGCCGAGACTTTTGGCTAAGCAGAACTACGAATCCAATACGTTCCATATCAACGATGTTACATTCTGGGATCGTATCAATTTGTATCCGGCGCTTGGTTTTACGAAGTATTACGACCGGCCGGCGTTCAAAAACGACCATTTCGACGGCTTCGGCGCGTCGGATGAAGAAATGTACCGCGTAGGCTTAGAAAAGCTGTCCGCATTTCATGATGCAGACAAGCCGTTTTATGCGCATTTCGTCGCAACGTCCAGCCATCATCCGTACTACGTAAAAAAGGAATTTAAAAATATTGAAGTTCCTTCCAATTTAAGCGGGACGCAGCTTGGACACTACGTTATTGCAACGAACTATGCCGATAAGGCATTGGGCGGCTTTATAGAGGACTTGAAGAAAAAAGGCATGTGGGAAAATACCGTTATGATGATCTACGGCGACCACCACGGTCTGGAAAGCGCCAAAAACGATCCGGCTTGGGTAGAGCAAACGCTTGGCATTAACTATGCGGACCCAATCAGCCGCTTCAACGTTCCGTTTATTATGCATGTGCCGGGCGTTAAAGGGAAAATTCACGAGGGCGTAGCCGGTCAAGTCGATATGATGCCGACTCTGGCTAATGTGCTTGGTATTTCCTTAAAGGACGAAGGTTATACGGTATTCGGCAAAGATTTGCTTAACACAACGAAAAACGTGGTAGGCATGAGCGGAGCTTATTCGCCAAGAGGCACATTCTACAATGACGAAATTATGTTTATTCCGGGCAAAGGCTTCGACGATGGCAAGGCAATTGATCTCGAAACGTACGAGCCTGTAGCGGATTTCAGTAAATATCGCGCGGACTACGATTATGTTATGGAGCTGATGAAGCTTTCGAATGAGTATTCGAAGCTGCTTCCTAAGCGATAGTCATTATTTTGATCATATTTTAGATGAGCCGTCTCTAAGGTAGTTTTAGACTACTTTGGAGGCGGCTTTTTGTGTTGGCGGTTTATGGAGCGCATCATTTTCACAAAAATAGTCAGTCCATAATGTCTTGAAGGAACGGGAACGCTATGTTAAAGTGGAGAAATTGACGAACGGTCGTTAAGCTGGAACGGGAAGGAGATTGGAATGAGCGAGGCGCTAAAAAAAGCGGCACTGCATTTGTTTTCGCAATACGGGTATGAAGGAACTTCTCTGTCGCAAATCGCGGATGAAGTCGGGCTGAAGAAGCAGTCGATTTATGCGCATTTTAAAGGGAAGGACGACTTGTTTCTCCAGGTCGTTCGGGATTCTTTTGCCATAGAGACCGCAAGGGTTACAGCGTTGTTGGAAAAGGATGCGGAGGCTCCTTTGGAGGAAAGTTTGTATGCCACTCTGCGCGCCTATATTGACCGATTTCATGATTCGAACCATTTGAGGTTTTATTTACGGATCTCTTTTTATCCGCCGTCTCATTTGTACGAGGAAATCAACCGCTATTCAAACGAGCATGTGGATCGAATCAGCGCTCTATATCTTGGGAAGTTTCAACAAGCGGCAGCTAAAGATGAACTCGCAGGGTTGGAGCCGGAAGAGGTAAGTTTGGCTTTCTCCGCTTTGGTGGATTCCATTTGCTTGGAGCTTGTTTACGGCGGTTCCGAGCGGACGGAGAGACGGCTGAAAGCGGCTTGGGGCGTCTTTTGGAACAGCTTGTCAGGCGGGATTCGGTAGTTCAGCTTGCTCGGAATGCGGTGAGCAGTAATCGAGAGGCGAATGCGAAATAGGTAAGCAATAAGATAAATCATAAAATTTACAAGCAACAAGGTGCGGTAATTAGTCATTATCATCAGCGGGAGACCTGCATCAAACCGGCACAATCAGACAGACGGAGGGTATTAGAAGATGTATCATGCAGAAACATGGAAGGAAAAAACGTTTTTGTTCCTTAAAATTTTATGGCCGATCATGGTCACACAGCTTGGGTTGTACGCGATGAACCTGGCGGATACGATTATGTCGGGGCATGTTGGAACGGAGGATCTTGCGGGTGTTGCGATCGGGTCGAGCATATGGATGCCGATTATTACGGGGATCAACGGGATACTGCTCGCTGTAACTCCAATCGTTTCGCAGCTTATCGGCAGCGGCAAGCGGGAGGCCATTGCCCGTTCGATCAATCAGGCACTGTATGTCGCGGTAGTCATTGCGCTTACAGTTGTGGTCGTTGGCCTTTTTGCTTTTAAACCTATACTCGGAATAATGGATTTAACGGGGAAAGTAGAGCATGTCGCTTACTATTATTTGCTGGCCTTATTAATCGGCATAGTGCCGCTCTTTTTATCTAATGTGTTGCGTTATTTTTTCGATGCGCAAGGGTTTACCCGAATTTCGATGTACATTACTTTGCTCGCGGTTCCGTTCAACGTTTTGCTGAACTACGGCCTTATTTTCGGCAACTTCGGGCTGCCAGCGCTAGGTGGAATCGGGGCGGGTTATGCGACGGCCATTACGTATTGGCTCATGCTGTTTATTAGTATCGGCGTTACGTTTAAAGTGCCTGCGCTTAAGGCATACCGTTTGTTTTTGGAGTGGGCTAAACCGTCGTGGAAGGCTTGGAAGGAGCTATTTGTCATCGGCGTGCCGATTGGGCTTAGCATCTTTTTTGAAGTCAGCATTTTTTCCGTTGTGACGCTGCTCATGGGCACCTTGTTCGATACGTTGACGATTGCGTCGCATCAGATTGCGCTTAGCTTCTCATCGCTCATTTTTATGATTCCACTTAGTATTTCTATGGCCCTTACGATTGTTGTCGGGTTTTCAGTTGGCGGGAAGAAGATGAAGGCCGCAAGGCAGTACAGCTTGCTTGGAGTTGGCGGCGGAGTCGGGTTTATGGCTTTGTGTGCGGTGGGCCTTTATTTCTTCCGCGAGCCGATTGCGTATATGTATACGAAGGAGCCGGAAGTCGCGATTTTGGCGGCGCAGTTTCTTATTTTTGCGATCTTTTATCAGCTGTCGGACGCGGCCCAAGCGGCGCTGCTTGGCGTGCTGCGAGGCTATAAAGACGTTCAAAAGCCGTTTATTATTGCGTTTGTTTCCTATTGGGTGATCGGCATCCCGGTCGGGTATGCGCTGTCGGTTTATACCGATCTTAACGCATATGGCTTCTGGGTCGGCATTATTATCGGTTTGACCTGCGCAGCGATTGGATTTATGGTACGGCTGATCCGGGTTCAAAAAAGCTACCTTAAAGGCCAAGGGGCTTTAAAGGCCGGATAAATTTCGGAGAGCCTTCGTATTGAGGAAGGAAACGGGCTTTCCCGCGGAGAAAGGAAATGGAACGGGAGGCGAAGGGTGTGTCGTTCGGAAAAAGGGCGGCGCGCTAATTCGCTGATTGATGCTACAGGAGGGCTCCACATGACTACACAGGATGCGGTACTCGAAATGCTAGAGGAGCATAGAAATTATTTTCGCCAAGGGATGACGGTTTCGGCGGCTTTCCGGCTGGAGCAGCTTGGCAAGCTGAAGCGGGCCATCATTCGTTATGAAGGAGATTTGATCGAAGCGCTTCATCGCGACTTGCGCAAAAGCGAGGCGGAAGCTTACGGTTCGGAAATCGGGCTTGTATTAAACAGCATTTCTTATACGATGAAGCAGCTCTCGAAATGGATGAAGCCGCGCAAAGTAAAAACGCCCATTCAGCTGTTCGGCACGAAAAGCCGGATTATGGCGGAGCCATACGGAACGGTGCTTATTATCGGGCCGTTCAACTATCCCGTACAGCTTGTTTTGGAGCCGCTTGTTGGAGCGATTGCGGCAGGCAATTGTGCGGTCATTAAACCATCGGAAAGCTCGCGGCATGTATCGGCAGTCATTAACCGAATGATTTCCGATACTTTCGATTCGGCCTATATTCGGGTGGTTGAAGGGGAAAAGGAAGCGACTTCGGCGCTTATTCATTCGCCTTTTGATTATATTTTCTTCACTGGCAGTACTGGCGTCGGCAAAATCGTCATGGAGGCAGCATCCAAAAATTTGGTGCCCGTTACGCTTGAGCTCGGCGGCAAAAGCCCCGTCATCGTCGACCGTACCGCCAATTTGGAGCTTGCGGCTAAGCGGATCGCCTGGGGCAAATGTATGAATGCGGGGCAAACATGTATCGCTCCGGATTATATGCTCGTGCATGAAGAGGTGAAGGAAGCTTTTGTTCAAAAGCTGGTAGAGACGATTAAGACTTTTTACGGCGAGGATCCGATGAAAAGTCCCGATTATGGGAGAATTATTAACGAGCGGCAGTTTGACCGGCTTGCTGCGATATTGGAAGCGGATGCGCGGGAGATCGTGCACGGCGGCGGAGTAGATCGTTTGGACCTGTATATTGAGCCTACTTTAATTGAGGTGGGGAGGGCAATCGACGTTAAGGTCGGCGGGGCTGCGATGGAGGATGAGCTGTTCGGGCCGCTGCTTCCGATCATCACATACGAAAACTTGAATGATGCAATTCGTTTTGTTCAAAATCGGCCGAAGCCGCTGGCGCTCTACCTCTTCTCAGAGGATAAGGCGATTCAAGAGCGCGTTATGGGGACGCTGTCGTTCGGCGGAGGCTGCGTGAACGATACGCTGTCGCACATTATTAACCATCACCTCCCGTTCGGTGGGGTTGGCAGTTCCGGTATCGGAGGCTATCATGGGAAGCATAGCTTCGATCTGTTCTCGCATCACAAAAGCGTGCTGCAGCGGAGTACGAGATTTGAGACGGGCATTCTTTTTCCACCTTATAAAGGGAAGCTGAAGTGGATTCGGAAGGTTTTGAAATAGTAGGGAAGAGCAATAGCATAGCGGGTTAATAATTGTAGTGTGATAGACTCCGTTATCGTCCAGTGGGACGGTGATGGGGTCTTTTTTTATTAATTATCAAAGATAAATTAATTTAGTTAAAAATTGACAGTTGGAAGATTGGTATTTTACAATTTAATAAATCTCTGTATGAATAATCAAACCTTAGATCGTGTTTCTTTAAAGCGCTAGCCATTCCTAGAGTTTATCTTGTTATCTTTGAAAAAGATGAAATTGAAGCGGTATTAGATGAAGATGTCAATACGATTTGGGGATAAACAAAGATGAATGGACAGTTGAAAATTATAATGGGGAAAATAAAAGAAGAACTAGCTGTCTTGTCAGATAGTATCATTTATGGAGAACTGAATGATGGCAACACAGGCATTAAGTCCGACAAGGAAACTTTTAAACAGTACTACGAGTTTTTAACTGAATCCGATGGGGCAAGATTTGGAGCAATTGATTTATGGTCATTTGATGGTTTATCTTCACATCAGTTTCGTTTATCTGAATTTTTTGGAGGAACGGAAAGATGGCTTGAGGTTGGACAAGTTTTATATGAACCATTAGTAATTGAGAAGAATTCTGGACAAGTATACTGTTTCTATCAAGGACATCCAGATATGGTAGGTCAACCTTTAGGAGATTTCAATTTTTTTCTGTTTAACTACGCTTTTGGTAGAAAATATGAGGAACTTGTACCTGGTGCTCATTTAGAAGAATGGTATCAATTTCTTAGACGAATAGGTTTAGCATAATCTACCTAAGTTTTAGGAGGAGGAATTCCCAGTGGTTAGATTCACTGTGATACTACGATCTGAAGTTTCAAGTCATTTGTTAATGACCATTAAGAAACAGACAGGTTTAGGAATTTTAGATATTAAAAATCGGATTGCAAATCGTAGTCCTATTCAGGAGTTCTGTAGGAGAAATAAAGATGATATGAGGAGAATGAAAGAGTTAATCGAAGAATTAATAAGATACAAAGTGGACTTTTGTTTGTTTAAACTGAATGTAGACTATGAAGAAGAATTGTCGCTTGAACAACTCATGAATGCTTTTGAACTGTCACGGCAAATTGCGGAAGATAGAGAAAGAATGGATGCCATTTCGATAGAAGAAGATGATTAAGGCAAGATTAATGTTCAGATTAAGACTTGGAATATTGCGATTGAAATAGTTGAGAGATTCGGGGTTTAAGAAAAGGATTGTGAGAAATGGCCAGCTATACGAACCTTATGAGTAGCAGTTGGTACGGTGAGAGAGCATATTCCAACATTGAAGAAATAAAAGGAAGGAATTCTACTTTCGAGTACGGAGCAAGATAGTATACTTCAACTCTTAGAGCTTTTTAAGCTAGGAGATTTTTCTCAAAAAGTACTTTTAATTCACTTGTTAAATCATTCTCAAGACGAAGCAGTAATCAATTTGTGTATCCGGATTTTTTGCTCGATTTGCACTCATGAAGATTTAAGAGACCCTATTCATTTGCGGTTTTTAGAAGTAGCTAAAGAAGATATGGTTTATACATTTGCGTCAGCGGCAGTTGCAACGCTCTCTCTCGAAGTCGTTTCATATCTTTTGGCGTTACTTGAAGAGTGGGGGAAATGGATGATATTGCGATCGCTATAAGGAATTCTATTGATGCTTTTATTAATTTTGAAGAGCATTTAGGTGAAGAATCATCCGTGGAAGAGATTGGTCAATTTTATTTGGAATACATCAACGGCCGTGATTCGGAAAAGTATTACTACAATCAGAAATTCTCTTTTCCGGGTGAATTAACTAAAAAATTGATTGAAAGAGTACTAATTGCTGCTAAAAACGGATACGCACTTGAGATGGAAGTCATTCCTTCTCTATTATCGATTTGGTCAGGGGAGAAAGTGCCTGGCGATTACTATACTGTAATAACTCTAAAAATTATAAAGAGTTTATTGATTATGTTGAAGGGCTTTCGAAGAAAGACTGGGGGAAGAAACAGAAATATTTTTACGGATACAAACTATAATGGAGGAACACCGTGAATAAACAAATATTACATATGATTGAAGAGTAAGGACAAGAAGAGGTTTTCGTTGGAGGAGTATCTGAGTTGGATATTCGTAATGCTGATAAAATGCTTAATGTAGTATTTCCACAAAGTTCTCGGAATTTTATTAAATACTATGGCTCAGGTGGAATTTGTGGGGTAGAGGTCTGAGGAGTCGAAGGAAATTTTGGAGCGTCCGTCGTAAAGGCAACTAAACGATGGAGAAGAATAGGATTAGATTTAAACCTATTTGTAATCGAGGATACGGGAGAGTTTGTCCGCTGCATGTACTCCGCTGATGTTAATGATGACAGGGTGTTTGTCTGGGTTAGAAGAGGGGAAGAGCTCTCCATTAGTTATGATAATTTTGATGACTATTTACTTGATCTGTTTCAAGAAGGGATTGACAACCTATAGTCTTATAGCTCGGGAGTATAGACTCAACCCCAAAATAGAATGGAGAATTTTAAATGGGATTACTCGGTTCATTAAGCAATGAGTTTTCAGTGGTTTCTATGCAACCGCCTGCTTCTGTGGAAGATATTAATAGGGTCAAAAAAATATCGGAAATTGAAGTACCTCCAGATTATTTGGACATTGTTCTTGAGGCTTCCGAAGTGGAGATAAGTGTAAAAAACGAGATGTACATTCGTATTTGGGGACCTATTACTTGTATTGAAATGAACGAGGCTTATTCCATTCAAAAGTATATCCCTTCTTCACTTGCAATTGGTGATAATGAGGGCGGAAAGGCACTGATTTACCTCAGTGGAAAAAAGGGCTTAGGTCTTTATTTAGTTGGATTTGGTGATCTGGATTATGCAGATGCTGTCTTCGTTGCGTCTTCTCTAAAGGATTTGTTCATTAGTAAAACCGGGGTAAAACTATTGTTGGAGTTATAAACATGAACAAAAAGACAGAATACCGAGTGCTGGCTGCTCTGATGCATCGTCATATAGGTTATTTTTAATTTTGATAATTGATAAGCCAGCCCCTATTTTTTCTGAAATTTTAAGTAGCAGCGAAATAAGCCTTTAAAAAACTAGAATCAATAATTATTGAGATTGCATAGGGCTTAACGAATGAGGGGGGCATATTAAATTGGCTAATCTTCCTGACGGGCTTGAAGAGGTTCTTGAAGAAGAAATATACGTACGTAAAAATAAAGGCGAAGTACAGAATGCTATTAGTCGCTTGGGTGTAACTGTATCAGGAACTTTTTTTGAATTTTATAGTAAATATGAGGGCCCCTTTTGGGAAGAATATGTTTCTTTTGAATTGTTAGATATTGTTGTAGATATTCATACTATAGAATCCTGCACGATGATTTCTCGCCAAGAACATGGTTTTCCGGAACAGTATCTTGTACTCAGTGAGATGTCGGCCAATGCAGTGCTTGTCCTTGATACCTATACGGATAGAGTGTATAAGGTGGATTTTGAAGGTGGAGATGAAATGTTAAAGAAGGGGGAGTTAAAGGAGACTTGGCCCACTTTCTTTGATTTTTTAGTTGAATATTTTAACTGCTTAGATTGAGCGTCGGTGCGGGGATACCGAGTATTTCCTGGTTAATTCTCTTCATGATTAAATAATTGTTACTGCTGAAGCAAAGATTTTCGTTAGAGGTTCAATCGAAGTTTATTAAAGGTCTCGTGAATCCAACTGATTATGTACAAGGGAGCGGCTTGTTTTGGGTATGTTTAATTTGCTGCTAGTAAATTTAGAATGTCCAAGATGTAAAGTCTTTATCGATGCAGAAATCGAATTCAAAATGGGTCTACTCAATCTGGATAGGTATAGATTAAGGGATACACTAGAATGGGATATTGACTTACGCAAACTACATCAGGCAAGACCACAAGACGGGAGTCTAACTGGAGAGGGGTATGTATGCTGTCCCAATCCACTTTGTGACAAAGATTTTTGGGTAGCGATAAGAGTGGAGCAAGATATTATTGTTGAGATAAAAATAGATAAAACTAGGCAAGGGTACATACCATGATAGCGAATCTAAGCTTCTTTCACACATCCCAACCCTCAAAAAAATTAACCCCTAAGTTAAAAGTTCAAACACAAAAGTTTATACATGGAGCTGGGAAAACTAGTAAGGTTATCTAAACAAACTTAAAGAATATTATTAAAATCCGGATGGTATAAAGGACGGAATATAGACATTGAACCATACCAAAAAGCTCTAACCGAAGAAGGACACTTCATTCATGATGGGCTGGTATCTTTCCTAAAGGAGTTTGGTGGCTTAATTGTTGATCATCTGGATCATGCTGTTCCCACGGAAGATGATCAATTTCATTTAAACCTAATACGTGCAATTAAAGGCGTGTATCGAGAAAAGGTGGAATCGTACGAGCAGCGAATAGGAGATTAAATTGTGGTTATAGGTGAAGCCTACAATAATCACATGGTGATTTTGATGTTTGCCGCCAGACAAGTCTATGCCGCATATGATGAGTCTATTATTTTTTTAGGAAAAGATTCAGTAACAGCATTGGAAACCCTATGTGAAGGAAAAGACACGAATATTGTGGACTAGAATTTGATGGTCATCGGATAAGTGACATAAAGGAGACTCGTTCGTGCAATGAATGAAGAAATTCAGAAGTTGAAGGACCTGCTATATAGTGAAGATTGTAAAAGTACTGCTGCGGTACTGAATAACATACAGGACGCACTACATCTTCATATAGTTGCTGCTAATTATAACTGGGACAGTGGTTTTGAAATTCCTAAGGCTATATTAAGCAATAAAAAATGTGATTTTGGAACAGGTCTATTCCTGTTTTTTCGTGCCGATGGCTAGCGTTTACTAGAATCAAGAGATATTATCCATGATTTCTCTCAGAGCGAATGGGGAGCGTTTATTTCACTTTTGTATAAAAGAATACAAGGTAACGATTTTGAGTATAAGATGATTTCTTTTACACCCCCATTAACAAAAGTACAAGTCTTTAGACTAAGAAAGCTAAACCCTACTCATTCAAATTCCTTTTTTGAAAAGTCGTCTGGAGATGATATAGATGTCCCAACTTTCTAGCGCTAAAGGGAATACGAGATATTTGCTCATTAAATTTGAAGATGAGGAGTTTTGGGTAGAAGTAAGATCGGATGGTTATGCATCGAGGCAGATTATAATTGATAAAGATAGGAATATGCATGTTTCATGTCTGGAAGATTGTTTATTCGAGGGCAGTATAGATGAAAGCGAATTGGATGGAACAATAAAAATCGTTTCTCAGAGTAAATTTGAGAAAAAATGGAACAACGCAACTCTAACGAAAAGGAAGTTGTGGGTTAGTCAGAAAGTGAGAAACCCGATTGGCAAAAGAGTACGCTCGCTTTAAAGCAGTCTATTATTATCCTCAGGGATGGATTTTAAAAGAAGAAGATTTGATCGGTCTTTGCAGTGATGACAGGCGCCATTATAGTTGCGGTGAATCAGTTGTCGGGACAGTCGTTGGTTATGATGAAATTAACATGTGGTTACGTATAGACGTTTCGAGGTAGAAAACAGAACATCATGAAGTTATGTTTGGTTTTTACATGAAATTGAGTATTTATACGGAGACAAGGTTGAAGAAGGATTGCAATTGCTTGCAATATCAGTGCCTCAAATCATAAATCAGGCTAAAGAATGGGTCGAGATTTTACATTATAGAATTTTAAACCATCCACCAACCAGATTAAGTTACGGCAAAGTGCTGTCTAGGTTAGATGAGGAAACAAAAGGTGAAATAGTTAAACTATTAAATGAAATTAAAGAAGAGGGAATAGATAAATTCGGGAAGCCGATAGATGAAATTATTATGGCTGGGAATGGTTTATAATAATGGCTATAGGAGAAGATTCTAATGCTAGAACTTGAGGCTGAGATTTATTTGAAACGTGAAGATGAAGGCGGAATGACAAAAGAAGGTTTCTCAGGAATGATGACATCATTTAGTGTGGCAAATGATTTGGTCATGTGTAAAGTGATTTCGAGTCATAATCAAGATACTATTAAAAGAGGACAGTATCATAAAGTAACGATCTACTTGCCCTACGGTGAGGAGTATCAAGACGTTATTTCGGTTGGTTTTTGTTTTACATTAAATACCGGAAAAAGAGTTATTGCTAGAGGGAAAGTAATTTCATTTATTGAGGATTATCCATGTTAATGACAAGATGCTGATGAACCGACTGTCCAAGACAGGTGAAAGAGTGGCGAATAAACGTATGGGAAGATATGTGTCTATCAGAGATTGGAGGTAAGCAAAGATGGTTACTGTCTTCTTGTTACAACACAGTTATGAAAATAATGGTATTGAAAATTCCAAAATAATTGGGAGTTACTCTTCAAGGAAATAGCCGAGTCCGTCGTAAATAAGTATAAAGCACTCCCTGGATTCAAAGACTATCCTGCTGAGTTTATTATAGATGAATATGATATAGATAAGGACAAATGGAAAGAAGGATTTGTCAGTTTTTTAGAATTAGACAATTAAAAAATTAGTGAATAATAGTTAATTGAACCTTGGGGAGTTTAATCCTCAAGGTCTTTGTTTACCCAACCTTGTGTCGAATGAATCGGGCAGGCATTTCGTCAGCCACCTCGGAATGATAATTACAACTTACCTTTACTATCATACAGTAAATGATATTGGAGGAACTATGGAAAATAATTACCCTAAATATGTTACAAGAGAAGTAATGTATAAACTTGCAGAGAAGCTCAATTTACCTGAACCAGATGAATATAGTCAAGATTGGGAATATGAAGTAGCCGACACTTCAAGAATTAATGAATTCCTTTTCTCCTACGAAAATTTAATATTAAAATGTGAAGAGAAATTTGCATTAATGATTGTGATCATCTCCTCTTTCAACGACTTACTAAGCGAAAAAGGAATGGAGTTTACGGTTTGGGAACAAATTAAGCGTAATCTTGTAAGTGATATAGAGATTCACATGAATACAATCCTGTATTGGTCAAGAGTAGAAGAAGAGTTAGAAGATAGTTGGCACATAACGCCATATATGAGAGAAGTCTTAAACTTGGTGAACCCTCAATATTTATATTAAAAGCACAGCAGCAGGAATAAGCGAAACATTTACTTATAATGCACTCAATCAGTTAACCAGCATAGCAAGTGGTGCGGAAAGTGTTGCATACCTCTATGATCTAAATGGTAATTAAGTGGATGACGGAAGCCGCGTTTATACGTATGACGCTTTGAACCGGGTGACTTCTGTTGTAGACAACTTGTCGCCAATGGCCTTAAATGATCCGTTAATGGTCACGCAGCCGGAAAATGAGGCTTTCAACGAAGGCGGATTAACCGTGACTGACGCCGTTTATGGAACCGGAAGCGAAGCAACTTCGGTTACTCGTTTATGGGACAAGTTTCCGGTATAACGGAGACAACATGAGAGTCGAGCAGATAACGAGTGAAGGCACTACGAAGTATTATTGGGATCAAGATCAGATATCGCTAGAGACGGATGGATTAGTTACGCCTATAGCGCGCAATTTGTACGGGATGCAGCGTATTGCGCGTATTTTGGGCCCGGCTTCTCCATCATTTACGGCTAATACTGATGTCACGGGCTTCTATCTCTATGATTCTCATGGAGATGTACGCTCCATTGTTCCACAAGTGGGGAACCCGCTGTTGACTTTGGATTACGATCCATGGGGGAATGTAACGGATCGTACAGGAACATGGGATAATCCTTTTGGTTATTCTGGTGAACAGACGGATGCGACGGGAATGCAATATTTGCGTGCACGCTACTATAATCCGCAGATTAGCCGTATGATGACCGAAGATACGTATACCGGAGAGTTTATGGAACCAGGCTCTCAGAATCGCTATGCTTACGTGCAGAATAATCCGTTAAAGTATACGGACCCGACGGGGCACTTTGTTAATGCTCTTGCCAGAGCCTTATTTCGACCTATAATGAGGAGTATATCGAACTCCCTCGGTAACATAAGAGGTTCTTTGGGCAGAGGCTTCCAATGGGCCGATAATGGACTTGCTGCATATGATGCAGCTAATGCTTTAGCCCATGCTTCTGAACCATGCATGACAATCTGGCAACGTATAGAAACTGTAGCTTCAATTGGGCTCGGTATTCCTGGAATAAAGAAATCTGGTGGTGGCCCATCCAATAATTCATCATCTACTGGATTTGGTGGAGGTTCGAATAAAAGTCCAAAACCTGATGGAAATGCAAACGTTGAATGTAATTGCTTTACCGCTGGGACTAAAGTTTTAACAGATGAAGGAGAGAAGAATATCGAAGACATTGAAGTCGGAGATATGGTTCTCGCCAAGGATGAGAATAACCCTGATGGAGAATTGGCTTACAAGGAAGTAACAAAACTTTACCGTAACCAACGTGATGATATAATTAAGCTGTATGTTGGGGAGCAAGTCATAGAAACGACCGACAACCATCCGTTCTGGGTGGAAGGTAAAGGGTGGATGTTCGCCGATGAACTTCAAGTGGGCAATAAACTTCAAAAGGCTGATGGAAGCAATCTGATAATAGACAAGATTGAGTTCGTTAAGCTTGATAAACCTGTTACAGTTTATAACTTTACGGTTGCTGACTTCCATACTTATTATGTTACGAATTTAGGAATTTGGGTTCATAATACGAAATGCAGTAATAGTAAACTTTCTAGTCCCAATCCTCTGCCAAAAACAATTCGGGAACAATACGAAGAAATTATTTTAGGCGGTGGAACGCCAAGAATTGACTCTACTACTGGTAAACAAAAGGTATTTAATGCGAATGAGTTGAAAAATAAATCTGGTGGTGGAACCAATGTGTGGGCAGGTTCGTTAGAATATGACGTACCTGGAACAAACCATAGAATATTAAAAAGACCAGACGGAAAACTTGGATACGTGTTAAATCATGACTATTCACAACCTAAATTATTCCCTGGACCATGGTATCCTGAGGGTGGAAAATAGATTTGGGAGGTACAATGGCTAAGTATTTAATATTAGATGATGAGAGTAATTTGATTATGGGAACATGCGAAGACATCGTAGGGCTTACAGGAGAATGTACTATAATCGAGAAAAATGAATCTTTCCACAAAATCATCCTAGAGGACTTAAAATTAACGCAATCATTTAAAGAATATTGTATTAAGACGAAATCCAGTGTTACAAATATTCATTTAGGTATCATTGATGTACATGGAAATTCCATAGGTTCGTATTATTTCTCCTTGAAAGTTCCATTGTACATTCATAAAATTGGGGCTGAGAATAAACAGAGATATGTGGAACTAATTGGAACACTATTATCAAAGGCGTCAAAAGAAGCCTTAGAGATTTGGGAAATGTGGAGACAATCACCGCCTGAATCCACTAACTTATGGTCTAGTCTCACAGAGCAACAAAGAGAAGGATGGTTAGAAGTTGCGCGTTTATATTTCAAGAGAAGTTCTAATCAACAAGATGAAAAACATGGGGTCTATTCTTTTGATGCAACTTACGTAAAGGATTCAACTTCTTTCTTTTGTGCTTTAGGAGAGGCAATTAATGGCTCAGGTGGGTATTTTGGTTTTGATCTAATGAGTCTAGAAGATTGTTTTTGTGGCGGATTTGGTGTAGTTCCCCCATTTACCCTTAATGTACAAAATGACTGTGATTTTTTTGAAACAGATAATGTTTTTTTAACCCAATTAAATGAGATATTTGCAGATAAACAAGTGAAAATTGTTAGACTTTAGTTTTGTGACCTTGAAGTTATCCCCTTCAAGGTCTTTCTTTTACCCCCCACCCAGTGCCGAATGAATCGGGCGGCACATCCAGAAAGAACTTTACCCTTATCAGTTCCGTACCAAAATTCCAACAAAATAGTGTGCGCACAGCTACATGCTCGGACGTTATAACCTATTTGTAGTAACGTTCTTCTTCTTGAATAGTGCTAAAATTTCCAGTTGCATCCATTTTTTATGCCGAAAATAATTAAATTATTAAGCGAGGAAAGAAACATCAATTTGCTAGAAAGTATGTTTAAATATTTTGAAGAAGTATCTACTGATAAAGATGTTCACTTAAAAAGCATTTTTTTAAATACGGTGTTGGAAGTACTCGAAAATGACAGATCGATTTTAGGTATTGCACAGAAGTACATGGGAACCAAAATGATACAACTTCAAATAGAAGCTGATAGAGCATTGGACAGAATCTAGTCAGCAAAGACTCATAAGATATTGACAGTTATCCATGATGGATAACCGTTTTGATTTATTTCGAGGCGGAGGGGGTCAATTACAAATGTGCTCATCAATCAATAAATCTAACTAACGCTATTCCGTTATGCTAAGCAGGTCGATTATGGTCAGATATTACCATGATTGGGCTGCTTTTTGTTACTTTTGCTTTCTTTCAGGAATTTCAAAACTTTACGCAACTGTAGACGCCGCCCAGATAGGATAGCCGATTCCGTCAGAAGAACATTTTTAAAATTTGGACACTGTCATATTAATAATAAAATTAGATAACTCATTGATCTTTTTAACTAATTCTGTACCCTACAACATCTAAACTTCTCAACACCGTCATTGCTGTTGCCCAATAGGCAAAAGCTGAATACAATGCAGTATCCGCAACATGTGGAAGGGGAGAGGACAATGATGGGCGAGGAATCTCGGAAAATGGTGGAGCTGGCGGAGAGGTACAGCGCTCGCAATTACAATCCGCTGCCTATTGTTATTACGGAGGCCCAGGGTGTTTGGGTTACCGATGTGGAAGGCAAACGCCACATGGATATGTTGAGCGCATACTCTGCTTTAAACCACGGCCATCGCCACCCCGTAATCATCAAAGCGTTGCATGATCAGGCGGACAAAGTAACTCTCGTCTCTCGAGCCTTCCACAATGATGCAGCTAGCCGATTTTATGAAAAGTTGTCCTCATACACCGGGAAAAGCGGGGCACTAGCCATGAATACGGGAGCGGAGGCAGTTGAGACGGCGATTAAAGCGGCAAGGCGCTGGGCCTATCGGGTTAAAGGCATCCCTGAAAATACGGCTGAAATTATCGTATGTGAAGGAAACTTTCATGGCCGGACTGTTACGGCCGCATCGATGTCTTCTACGGAGCAATATCGGAGTCATTTTGGCCCCTTTACTCCAGGATTCAAAATCATTCCATACGGCGACCTGCTAGCACTTGAGAAAGCGATTACTTCTCATACGGCAGCCTTCCTCGTCGAGCCGATTCAAGGGGAAGCGGGAGTCATTATTCCTCCAAGTGGCTATCTTGCAAGAGCGGCAGAGCTTTGCCGAAAACGTCAAGTGCTGCTAATAGCTGACGAAATTCAGACAGGATTCGGCCGGACGGGTCGCAGGTTCGCGGTAGATTGGGAAGGCGTGACTCCTGACATATACATTTTAGGCAAAGCGTTAGGCGGCGGTGTAATGCCGATTTCGGCTATCGCGGCAGATGAGGAAATATTGGGGCTGTTTGAACCGGGCTCTCACGGCTCTACATTTGGCGGCAATCCGTTGGCATGTGCGGTAGCGACGGCCGCTATCGACGTGACGATTAACGAGGGACTGGCTGAACGTTCGGAGGAGCTTGGCGAGTACATGACCCAAAAACTAAAAGTCATCTCTTCCCCCGTAATCAAAGAAATTCGCGGGCGAGGGCTGTTCATTGGCATTGAACTAACCGAATCGGCAAGGCCTTATTGCGAACAATTGATGCGGTCAGGGTTGCTATGCAAAGAAACGCATGATACGACAATTCGGATAGCGCCTCCTCTTATTGTGGAAAAAAGCCACCTAGACTGGGCATTAGACAAAATTTCAGACCTACTTAATAAGCAGCCCAAACGGAAGAAGATTTCTGTTATAAAAGCTTCTTTTGGACTCGGAGGCGCAGAGATGGGGGCGGAAAACGGACCAGATGCGATCACGGCAAAAGGTTTGACTGAGCGTCTTAGTCTGTTGGGTTGGAGTGTGACCGAAGAAATTGTTTGCACGGATGTCACGGGAATCGTTCAATTCGATAAGACCTCTAAATCCATCACAACCTCTAAACCCGTCAGAACCTCTAAATTAAGCACAATCCCCAACATACCAAATACAATCGCAAGCAGACAAAACAAAACCCCCAACAAATCAAACACAACCACCAAATTCATCAAACACCATAAAGAGGTACAATCGATTTGCCAAAAAATATCCCAAGCCGTAAGCTATGCCGTTGAGAAAGGAGAGTTTCCTCTTTTGCTGGGAGGCGACCACAGCGTTTCTATCGGCTCGCTTGCCGGACTTGTCCGGCGATACAATCGGCTTGGTGTCATTTGGCTTGACGCTCACGGCGATATTAACACGGAGGACACCTCTCCTACAGGCAATGCTCACGGCATGGTCCTGTCTATCGCGACTGGCCTAGCTCAATTTAAGCTGACGGATATCTCGGACACTCCGAATCTTCTCCAACCGGGCAACATCGTGTTAGTCGGCGCCCGTGATCTGGACGAAGGGGAGAAAGATAACTTATCCAAAGCGGGAATCCGCTGCTTTACGATGAGCGATATTGACCGTCTTGGCATAAGCGCAGTCATGAGCGAGGCGCTCTCTATTGCCAGAGAAGGGGCAGATGGCGTTCACCTGAGCTTGGATATGGATGTTCTTGATCCACGCGAGGCGCCGGAGGTTGGGACTCCGGTTCCGGGCGGACTGACCTTCCGCGAGGCACGATTTGCAATGGAGTTGCTGAGTCAATCAAGCCGCATCACTTCTATGGATGTTGTGGAGGTCAATCCCAAGCTGGACGGAACAGAGAGCAAAACAGCAGAGCTTGCCCTTCGGCTGATAGAAACGTTGTTCGGCAAACGGCTGCTATAGCAACCATTAAATCAAGTTACATGCAGATAGAAGCAGCTAAGAAGCTGTTATAGAAGCAATTAAAGAAGAAGTTAAAAAGGCAGCTATAAAAGCAGTTATAGAAGTAGTTGCAGCGGCAGTTAATTAGTAGATATAAAGGTAGCCCTTAATGGCAACTATCATTCAATTTCCTTGACTTTGAACTTAGAGTGAAAGGAGCATACCATATGCTCGAAAAGGGGCTTAAACTTATTTTCCTAACTATAGGAAAAAACAAAACGGCAGCGAAGCTCATGCGCAGATACGGAGCCCAACTAGGCGCAAGTCGCTTCGTAGCCGGAACGACTTTACAGGATGCTATTGCAGCCGTAAAGCGCCTAGAAGCTGAAGGCAAGGAAGCGACAATCGACCATTTGGGCGAATTTGTCCAAAATGAACTTGATGCCGCCCGATCAGCGGACATATGCCTCAAATCTCTCGAAGCTATGCAAGCCCATAGCCTTAAAGCGAATCTCTCGCTTAAACTAACCAGCCTCGGCCTCGACCTCGACCCTGCCATATGCGAGCGTCACATGCGCTCTATCTTAAGCCTAGCGGCAACGCAAAACCGTTTTGTCCGCATCGATATGGAAGACTACAGTCATTGCCAGTCGACCATTGATTTATATAAAAAGCTCCGGCCGGATTATCCCAATCTAGGCCTCGTCATTCAAGCTTACTTGCACCGCTCCAAAACGGACCTCTACGAGCTTGGGTCGAATGCTAATCTTCGCCTGGTCAAAGGCGCATACAAAGAATCTCCGGAGGTCGCTTTCCCGAAAAAGGAGACTGTAGACGAAACCTTCCTTCAGCTCATTCACATTCAACTAGATCAAGGGTATGCGGCTGTAGCTACGCATGACCCCCAAATAGTTCATCAAACGCTGCGAAGAGTAACAGAGAAGCAAATTCAACTAGATCGTTTCGAATTTCAAATGTTGTATGGAATAGGAACAGCGCTGCAAAACAAACTCGCGCAAGAGGGGTATAAAGTACGAATTTATGTGCCTTTTGGAGAGGACTGGTTCGGCTATTTTATGCGGAGACTAGCGGAGCGACCAGCCAACGTCTGGTTTTTATTAAAACATTGGAGGAGATAGCAACCAAGGCCCGCATGTTCAATATTCAATATTAAAATCTAATTCAATATCTAACTCAACATCCAAATCAATATCTATCTCAAAATATGATAAAAATCAACGATCCCGCCAACCGCGCTTCCTTTATGGAACGCGGTTTTTTTGCTCTTTCCTCTTCCAAATGTCATTTATTTCATCTATATTTCCCTCAAACTGTGACATATGATACATTCCAATGATGTCACGAAGCTTTCGTCTCTATTTTTATACATAATCATTGTAAAGTATCATTTTTTGTTGTTTAGGCAAATAGTATCCCTCTCGCTCCCTGTTTTACAATAGGGCTATAAACAGACAGGAGCAAGGAGGATACAAATGTCGCAAGCAAAAATAGGGCAGAGCAATGCAGCATTGCAACAGTTGCCAAAGGGCAAAAAGAATATTTTCCAGCGTATTTTCAAGCAATGGGATATTCAGCTCATGGTATGGCCGGGAATTCTGCTCGTCTTCGTCTTCGCGTATATCCCGATGTACGGAGTTTTGACCGCCTTTATGGATTATAGCATTTTCACTAAAGGGAACATCTGGGCTAACCCTTGGGTAGGATTTAAACATTTTGAAATGTTTTTTGAGTCTCCTGAGTTTTATACGGTTATGCGCAACACGATCGTCATCGCTTTATTGAAGTTCGTAATCGGTTTTCCAGCGCCGATTATACTCGCGCTTATGCTGAACGAGATTCGCCACATGGTGTTCAAACGCGTCGTTCAGACGATTACGTATCTGCCGCATTTTATGTCTTGGGTTATTGTGGCGGGACTGGTTATGTCCATGCTCTCAACGGAAAACGGCAGCGTCAACATGCTTCTGAAAGGCATTAACTTGATCGACGAACCGGTCAACTTCCTATCGGTTAAAGAATACTTCTGGTCGATTCTCGTTTCGGCGAATGTTTGGAAAGAAATCGGGTTTGGTTCCATCGTATACTTGGCAGCCATCTCCGGCGTCGATCCGCATCTGTACGAAGCAGCCGACATCGACGGCGCAACCAAGTTTAAGCAAATTTATTTGATTACGATTCCAACGATTATGCCGGTTATTATTATCTTCATGATTTTGTCGATCGGCAACTTGCTCAATGCAGGCTTTGAGGACATTCTCCTGCTGGCAACGAACCCCGTGCTCATGCCGGTAGCGGACGTTATCGACACGTATGTCTATCGGGTAGGCTTATCCAATTTCCGCTTTTCCTATGCCACAGCGGTGGGGCTGTTCAAAGCCATTATCAGCATCGGTTTGCTGACGATAGCGAACTATATAGCCCGCAGATCCGGAAACAGCTTATGGTAGTAGGAATTTGACGAAAAGGGAGGCGAACAGCTTTGGCACGAATGGGATTTAGCGATAAGCTCATGATGATTTTTATTTATACGTTTTTGATTGTATTGTCTTTCAGTGCATTTTATCCGTTTTGGAACGCGATTGTCATTTCGTTTAACCTTGGTATTGACACGTCGAAAGGCGGAATTACATTCTGGCCTCGCGTGTTCACCTTGGAAAATTACGAAATTGTATTCAAAGATGAACGCCTGGTTAACGGCTTCTTGGTTTCCATTTCCCGTACGGTGGTCGGTACGATAACTTCCATTCTTATGACGGCCATTTTGGCCTACGGCATGACGAGAAGGGAACTAATCGGGAAAAATTACTTTATGTTTTTCTTCATCTTCACCATGTATTTTGGCGGAGGACTCATTCCTTCGTACTTGCTCATCAGCTCGCTTGGCCTTATGAACAAGTTTTTGGTATTTATTATCCCGGCGCTTATCAGCGTATGGAATATGATCATTTTCAGAACGTTTTTCAAAAGCCTTCCACTCGGCCTGGAGGAATCCGCGCAAATCGACGGTTGTACAAACTGGGGCATTTTCTTCCGCATCATTTTGCCGCTGTCGGGCCCGGTTATCGCAACGTTGTCGCTGTTCACGGCTATCTCGCATTGGAATGACTGGTTTATGCCAAGTATCTATATTACAAACCCAGATCTTGTTCCGATTCAAACGATGCTGAAGCAGATATTGAACGCTAACGTCGTTACGAATATTTCGAACAATATCGATACGGCATCACAGGCTCGCCTTGAAGGAATGCGGACGATTACGACCAAGTCACTGACGATGGCGACGATGATGGTTGCGACGCTTCCGATCGTACTCATCTACCCGTTTGTACAAAAGTACTTCGTAAAAGGCGTACTAATCGGCTCTCTGAAAGAGTAGCACTCCATTTGGTTTAAAGCGTTCGCGCTTTGGACATATAAAAAAAACGACTATGAGAGGGGTAATACAAGCATGACGAAAGTTAGAAAGACAGCACTGCTTGTCGTATCTGCCATTCTAGTACTGGGAACGGTACTTGCAGGATGCAGCTCGAACAACGCGAAGACAACTCCAAGTCCTTCAGCATCTGCTCAGCCAAGCAACGCAACGGGCGAAAAGCCTTCCGACGTTTGGGAATTCGGCTCCGAAGCACTTGAATTCTCGATGTACGGCCACTACAACTGGTACGATGTTCCTGCATGGGACAGCACCGTTGCTGGTAAATGGCTAATCGAAAATAAAAAGCTGAACATTAAACCGGTTTCCGCAGGCGGCAACCCGGATCAAAAGCTAAGCACGATGATCGCTTCGAACGATCTTCCAGACGTGATGTGGATGGACCGTGGACCTGAAGTGGAAAGACTTCGTCAAGCTGGCATGCTGGTCGCTTTCGACGATTACCTCGACAAATATCCAAACTTGAAAAAATGGATGGGCAACGACCTCAACCTGCTTCGTTCCGAAGACGGTAAGCTTTATCAATTCCCTAACTGGTACACAGGCCGTCCGAACGGCAACTCCGGTTATGTAATCAACAAAAAAGTTTACGAAGAGCTTGGATCTCCTAAGCTGGAAACAACAGACGACTTGTATACCTACTTGACGGCTGTAAAAGCAAAATACGGCGATAAGATCGTTCCTTTCGAGCCGCATTTGGCTAAAGACATGCAAGGACTCGGCGTTCTTTATACCGCTTTTGGCGAAAATGCACTTTATTCGTACCTGAATGCCGGCCTTCGCGCTATTCCGCAAGGCGATAAGCTGACTTCCGTATTTACGGATCCGACATTCCGCGAAGCGCAAAAGTACATCGCGAAACTGTACAGAGAAAAACTGGTTTCCCAAGATGCCTTTACTCAAACAGTTGACCAAATCGAAGAAAAAGTAATGCAAGGCCGCGTTGCGGTATTCGCAGCGTCCAGCCCGACGGTTATTGCGATGAACGCTCACCAAGAGATGGCGAAGCAAGATCCAAATTCCGGCTACTTCATGATCTGGCCAATTCACAAAGAAGGTTTGGACAAAAACAAAGTTTATCCGGGCACATACACAGCTCTTGGCTGGAACGTAAGCGTAATTACGAAAACAGCTAAAGACCCTGAAAAAATCTTTGCTTTCCTTGACTGGTACACTGGCCCAGAAGGTCAATCCCTATTGTTCTTCGGACCAGAGGGCAAGAACTGGAAAGGCTTTGACGAAAACGGATACCCGAACTTCACGCCTGAATACGATGCAAAAGAAGTTCTAGAGCTTCAAAAAGCGCATGACCCAATCATGTGGAACGGTAACACAGGCTACATCGACCCTGCAAAAATGAAATACGAAAGCACGCTTCCAGTTGCTGAACAAAACTGGGCAGCTCGCTACCAAAGCGAAATCACTTGGCCGACTCAAGCGAACGCAACGGAGTTTATCAACCTTGATCCGGCTCCGGACAGCGAGCTTGGCATTATCAAGCAACGCGTAGACGATATCTTCACACTGGCTTACGCTCAATCCGTAATGGCGAAAGACGATGCGGAAGTGGAGAAAATTCTTGATAAAGCAGAAAAAGACGCTCAAGACGCTGGTTATGCAAAATTGCTTGAGTACCGTACCGAAGGATGGAAAAAGAACAAAGAAATCATCGCGGGCGGCTAATTTAAATCTTTCTTCCGAAAGGGTATACTGTAATAGGTATACCCTTTTTGGATTATTTCTTTCATAGATTGTGTTGTCGGTCAGTCCCAGGATTGGCCTATTAGCTTGCCGACTTGATTTATTGACCTGGAGATGACGCCGATGTATAAGGTATTGCTGGTAGACGACGAGATATTGGATTTGAAGGGCATGCAGACGTTTATTCCATGGGAAGAACTTGGCATGCAAGTGGTAGATGCCGTCACCAGCGGGTTTGCCGCCAGTGAGCGGATTGCAAACGAGCCGATCGATATTTTGGTGACCGATGTCCGTATGCCGAATATGTCGGGGCTGGAGCTCGCCCGCATGGCGCTGGACATTCAAGACAAGATCAAAATCATTTTTGTAAGCGGTTATCAAGATTTTCATTATGTGAAACAGGCTCTTGCTCTTAACGCATGCAGCTACGTCGTGAAGCCGATGGACGACAACGAGCTGATCGAGTCGCTGCGCAAGCTGCGGCTGGAGCTTGATGAGGAAAAGAAGCAGATCGAGACCGAGCAGCTATACAAAAGAATGATCCCCATGGCGAAAAATGAATATTTGCTCCAGCTCCTAGAAGGAAAGTGGAGTATGGAAACGCTGGACTCGCTGCTGGAAGAATACGAATTGACCAAAATGTCATGGCCGGTCAGCGTCGTCATCGTCGAGCGGGATGATTGGGTGAAAATGCGGTATAACGAAGAGGCGTTTGACGAGGGCAAGCTCGCGAACGTGTTTTGGGATACCCTTTTTGCATTATGCGGGGAGGCCGGGATTGCTCATTTTTGCCGAATAACGGACAAGCGAATTGCGCTTCTAGTCGATAGCGGCCATCGGTTGGAGCAGCTCAGAGATCGGCTGGGCAAAGAGAAGGAAGCCTCGTTCTCCGCTACGATTGGAGTGGGAGTGGCTGTAAACGGCCCGTATGCGCTCAAAGATTCGTATAAGCAAGCCCAGTCGGCGCTTGACTATAAAGTATTTTACGGCAAAGGAAAAGTGATTCATCACGAGGCGGTTCAATCGGTACAGATGAAAGAGGTGCAAAGCCTCGACATTCAGCTCGACGCCTTGTTCGAAGCGATGACAAACTATGAGCTGGTGAAAGTTCACGACGAGTTGAACCAGCTTTACGGACTTGCAAACAATATGAGATCCAAATATACGATTCAAAATTTTACGATATTCCTGCTTATGAAATTGGATGCCCACCTGCAAAAGATGAATGAGGATTTGTTCCAAATGTTGAATTTGGACTTTAACGGCCTTGACGTTTTGCTGAAATATGAAACGATCGACGACATTCACTCATGGCTCAGATATCGTATTTATGAGCTGTCGGAGATGCTTCAAACCAAAAAACTTAAAAAAAATTGGAAGCTGGTGCAAGATATCATAGGCGATGTCAAGCAGAGGCTTCATGAAAATATTACTCTTAAAGATGTAGCCGAGAAATATTCGTTCTCCCCCAATTATTTGGGACAAATTTTTAAGGAAGAGATGAACACCAACTTCAGCGATTACGTCGCCATGCTCAGAATGGAAAAGGCAGGCGAGCTTCTGCTGCAAACGAACCTGAAGGTATATGAGATTGCAGGGCTGATCGGCTACCGCTATTTGCCTTATTTCAGCAGACAGTTTAAAGACTACCACGGCAAGACGCCGCTGGAATACAGGCGGAAGCTATGAGCGTAATTCGCAAATACAGGTATATGCCGTTCGGCTACAAGCTGATGTTGTCTTATTGTCTTTTTATCGTCATTCCGGTTGTCGTCATCGGTTTTTTTGCAAACTCCATCTACGTCAAGTCGATTCGCGAGCAAATCGAAAGCAGCGTACACGGAACGCTCGTTCAAATGAGCGACAATGTAAGCTACAAGAAGGAAGATGTGGTTCGTGTATCCGACTTTTTTTATTTTGACCATACGATTGCAAGGCAGCTGCGAAGCTACGAGGAGGGCTGGGTCGGCTACGAGGCGATCATGAACTTTTTTATTCCGAAAATCGAGGCCTACAAAAAAGCGTCCAACATGCGGCTGTGGCTGTCGATCTACTTGCATAACACGCTGTTCCCCGAAATTTACCGCGATTACAAAGGGAATGATCCGCTCAGGAACATGGACGGTCCTTATGACGTTTTCCAAATGTCCCGGATCGAGGGGAAGGAGTGGTATACCGAATATCCAGAGGAAGTGTTCGGGGAGACCATGCAGTGGAAGCAAGTCGAAGATGATGCCAAATATGATCGAATCTCTCTTCTTCGCCGTTTGGTCAGCGTACAAATCGTCGGGACGACAGAGGAAATCGGCTTTATGCGGCAAACGGTTTATTTAAGCGAGCTGTTCCAGTCGGTTGATCATACGAAAATCGGCAACAACGCGACCATCTTTATTTTGAACGAAAAAGGCCAAGTGATGATGAAATCGGGGGAATCCAAACACAAGATCGGCGAGGTGTGGAATCCGGCGGAATTCGAAAATTATTTAATGATCGATAAGACGCTTCCGTCGCTCAATTGGAAAATCGCAGCGGTCATTCCGAATTCCATCTTTGAAGAAAAGATCGATGACGTGCGGATGTTGACCTTCATTATCTGCTTGATTTTTACAGTCGTTTATTTTGTGTCTGGCGCATTGCTCTCCAACTATTTTTCCAGAAAAGTGAACAAAATCGTTTATGTTCTGAACGCTTTCCAGGAGGGTAACTTCCATAAGCGGATCAACTTTAAAGGAAGCGACGAGTTCAGTCAAATTTCCGGAGCGCTTAACGAAATGGGGCAAAATATCGGCGAGCTGATCCATAAGGTTTACGTGGCCGATCTGGACAAAAAGGAAGCGGAACTGGATATGCTGCAAGCGCAGATTAATCCCCATTTCCTGTACAATACGCTCAGCTCAATAAGCCGGTTGGCCAAATTTGGCGAGCTTGACAAGCTGCAGCGGATGGTCATGGATTTAGCGAAGTTTTACCGGCTGTCCTTGAACGAAGGACGCACTTTGCTGCCGATCAGCGACGAGCTGGATCAAGCCAAGGCGTATATTAACATTCAGAAAACGAAATACGAGGAACGGATGAGCGTCAGCTTTGATATCGATCCCGCTATTTTGGACTATACGACCATTAAACTTGTCATTCAGCCGTTTATTGAAAATGTGCTGGAGCATGCTTGGTGCGCCGACCGGATTCATATTCGAATCGTCGGTTCCTTGGAAGGGGACAGCATCCTCTTTAAAGTGATCGACGACGGAGTAGGCATTAGCGCGGAGCTGCTTCAGCAAATGAACGACCCGGAAGAAAGCGTAAATGTCGGCTACGGCATCCGCAACGTCAACCAGAGGATTAAGCTGTATTACGGCAGCTCTTATGGGGTGAGTATTTACAGTCGTCTAGGGATCGGAACGACGGTGTCGATCCGCATTCCGACCGAGAAGCCCAAAGATATGAGGCTGGAGTAACGAAAAAAAGCATCGCTTCTGCGCGAGAACCGATTATCGGTTGCAGCGCAGGGCGATGCTTTTTTAGTTAACGAGAAACCGTTTATTTGACCGCTCCGGCCGTAATGCCGCCTGTTATTTGTCTTTGGAACAGCGTGTACAAAATAATAATCGGAATCATGGAGAAGACCAGTCCGGCAAACAACGGGCCCCATTCCGTCTTGTACTGCATTTCGCCTTGCATAACGGCGATCCCAACGGGCAACGTGTATATCTTTTTAAGCGGGTCGTTCATGATGATCGTACCCAAAATATATTCGTTCCAGATGGTCAAAATGTTCATGATCGCAACCGTCATAAGTCCTGGCTTCGACAGCGGAAGCATTATGCGGAAGAAGGTGCCTGCCTCGGAGCTGCCGTCGATAGCCGCCGCTTCTTCCATTTCTTTCGGGAGCGATTTGTAAAACGACACCAGTACGAAAATGCCAAACGGCAAAGCTCCGGCTCCATAAACCAATATCAAGCCTAGCAGATTGTTCGTGAGGCCGATTCCGTCGAGCAGGAAAAAGAGCGGGATTAAGCTCAAAATAAGCGGAATCATCATAGCGGAAATATAAATGAAATAAAGGATGCCGCTGCCTTTAAACGGATATCTAGCAATGACGTAAGCCGTCATGGCCGATAGCAGCACCGCAAGCGCCGTCGCCGCGACAGTGACCACAACGGAGTTCAGGAAGTAGCCGCCGAATTTGTATTCCGTCCACACATAGGAGAAGTTTGACCATTGCAGCGGAAACTCCGGAAGCGCCCACGGCTTGTTGCCGTAAAACTGCTTATTGTCCTTCAGCGACGAGAGCAGCGTCCATACTAGCGGATATACGACCGCAACCGTCCATACGAGCAGGAGGATACGGAAAATCCACGTCACGAACGATTCTTTTTTAGTTAGTTTCATGATGGATGCCCCCTACATTTGTATCGTTTCCCGCTTAAGCAAGCGGTTCAGAATGATCGATGTAATCAGCGTCAGCACCAGAATAAGAACGCCGATAGCGGACGCGTAGCCCATATGGTATTGCTGGAATCCTATTTGATACAAATAGGAGCCCATCACTTGCGTTGAATTGTCGGGCCCGCCTTCCGTCATAAGGAAAATAATGATGAAGGAGCCGTTCAACGTCGTGATGACGATATGGATGATGGAAACTTTCATTTGCTCCCAAATAAGCGGAATCGTAATATGCTTGAACTGATGCCATCTGGAGGCGCCGTCGATATTGGAAGCCTCGTATAACGACTCAGGGATGTTCATAATTGCGGCCATCAGAAGAATCATATAAAACCCGATGCCAGCCCAAACCGCGGGAGCGAGGATCGACCACATCGCCGTATTCGCTTGCCCGAGCCAAACCGTAGTAACCGGTTCGCTGGTGAACAAGGAGAGGAAGGAATTCAAGAAGCCAATATCGGACGGGTTGTAAATGTATCTCCACAATACTCCGATAACGACGACCGAGATGAGGTTCGGGAAAAACAGGATGACCCGGAACAAGCCGGTTCTTTTGATGTTCATACGAGTGAGAGCAACCGCCAGGAAAGTGGCAATCGCCAAAATGAGCACGACCTTCCAAAAAACAAGGAAAAAGTCATTGAAGATGGCCGTTCCGATAATTTCGTCCTTGAACATTCTTGTGTAGTTATCAAAACCGATAAACGTCATATTTCCCGAGTAGCCCGACCATTTGAAAAAGCTGATGTACAAGCCTCTAAGCATAGGGTAGAGGGTAATTACGCTAAACAAGACGAAGGTCGGCAGTATAAATCCCAGAATGAACAAGGTTCGTTTCAGTCGATAGGATGTTGGTTTGGCTGTCATGGCTTGCACGCCCCTTGTAAAATCTTTTTTAAGGGCGGAGGGAGGGGGTTAGCCTCGCCTCAGCCCAGATGGTGAATCCGATTATTTTCTTGCTGCCGCTGCCGCTTTCTCCAAACGCTCGCCCCACTCAGCAGGAGTGATACGTTTGTCTAGAAGAGCGATAATGCTGTCTTGCAGAGCCGTTTCTACATCGGCGTTAACGATAAGCGCCGGAGCAACAACCAGGTTAGGGCTGTTGAAGTAGCTCATTGCCGATTTAACGACAGGGCCTGCTTTGGAGTTCGTCAGGTCCGCTTTTACGTTCATGATCGCGCCAGTCATTTCCGCCCAGTCTACAGCAAATTTTTCAGTAAAGATGAATTGCAGGAACGCTTTAGCCGCTTCAGGGTTTTTCGCTTTTTCAGCAATCGCTACAGATGCTGTGTAAGGGATCGCTACATATTTTTCGCCTTTGCTTTGCATAACGGATGGAACGAAGTCAAATTCGAAGCCTTCCGGTACGTCTTTGCTCATTTCGTTTTCCAGCCAGAGGCCGTTCGGAATGAAAGCCGCTTTATGCTGAAGGAACGACATTTGCGAATCCGTGTGGTTGAGTGCGATGGAGCCTGGATCGATGAAGCCTGCGTCGCGAAGCTGTACGATTTTGTCTAGAGCTTTCATAACTGGCTCGCTTTTGAATACGCCTTCCTCAAGAGCAGCCATTCTGGAGATGATGGAGCCGTCGCCGCCGTTTGCCGCAACGATAGCGGAGTTGACCAGACCGCCGTTGATGTAGTAAGGGTATACGCCTGTATGGATGTAAGGGGAGATGCCGGCTTCTTTAATTTTGGCGCTCACAGCCATGAAGCTTTCGAAGTCGGTAGGTGTCTCCCAGCCTTTTTCTTTAAACCAAGCTTTATCGTAGAACGTTCCCCACGATCCGAATACGAGTGGCATCGTGTAGTTTTTGCCGCTGTAGTCAGTTGGTTGGCCGATCGCGATGTCGAGAACTTTTTTGCCGTCCGCATTTGTCAGGTCTTTCAGGAAATCCGTCAAGTCGAGCAACTGTCCGTCAGCGACCATTTGCGCTTCGTTGGAGCCAGCGCCGTCGATATAAACGAAGTCGGGAGGAGTGCCTTGAATCCAGCGCGGTCTCATTTGCTCGTTAATTTGGGAGCCTGCTGTTTGCTTGATGTTGAGGTTAGGGTTTTGCTTTTGGAATTCAGCAATGACATGTTTCCACCAAGTGTCGCCGTAGCCGCCTACAAAGTACTGGATTTCAAAATCGCCTGTCAGTCCGCCTGCTTCTCCACCGTTGTCAGCGCTAGCGCTTGGGCTCGCAGAGCTTTCGCCTTTACTAGGCTCTTCCTTGTTGGCTCCGGAACATGCTGCCAGCAAGCTGAACGTCAAGGCCATTACCATTGCGATGACCAAAGATTTGCTTCTCCATTTTTTCATTGGTACAATCTCCCCTTATCGTTTGTGTTTGGAAATGAATGCGATTTCGTAAATGTCTAAACTTAGAAGCTAAGCGACAGTCCCGGGTGCTGAAATGCGATCCCCCTCTCCGGAAATAAAAAAAAGGACAATAGTAACGAAGCGCGGAGCTAGAGTGAACTAGCTTGCTTCGATAACTAATGCCCTTTCGGTAACACATTATCGTGCGAGACTGTATTTTGTTTTACGATGCAATAATATTAAAGAAAAACTTTTCTGTCAATCTTTTTTATTTTTACATGTGAAAATAATTTTAAATTTGCTCGCGCTGATTGAGTCGTTCGATATGGAGAGTGAGGAAACCGACCTCGTCGTCCGGCACCGTTTTTTTCAATTGCTCCGCCAAAATCGCCGTCAAAACAAGCGACCGTTCATAGGATAAAGGGTATTCGATTTTAATTTTGGAGAGCAGAGGATTTTTAATATGCGCCTCTTTTTTGATCCGATCTATCAACCCTTTTAAGTGAGAAATAAAGCGAAGGGAGGAGAACGAATCGCCAAATTGAAGGCCAAGCTCCTTCGCTTCGTCCATGACTTTGGCAACGAGGCGGACGACCGCAAGTGTCTCTGTGCCGCGCTCCCGGTTGCGTGCGCCGTGGAAATGCATCGCTAGAAAAGCGATCTCGTCTTCCGGCAGCCTAGCATCCAGCTTCTCATTCAAATAGCTGACCGCTTCCGCAGCAACGTCATATTCGTCCTTGTACATGAGCCGAATTTCGTAAGAAAACGGATTGGTAATAAGAACGCCGCGGCGGCAGCGTTCAATGGCAAAATTGATATGATCGACCAATGCGGCGTGGATCGTTTCGGAAAATTCGCCCTCCAGCCGCTGCTGGGCCATAGCGATAACTTCTTCGGTCACACCGACAATTCGGGTATCGACGTTATTTAAAATTTGTTCGTAATGTTCAATTGTTTCCATGGTATGCAGCAAAAACTCCTGTGAAATTTCTGACGTAGAGACGCACATCCCGGGCTGCTTCTTAAAGCCGATTCCTTTGCCGAATGCAATGGAATTTTTGCCGGAGGATAGTTTGGTCATTACGACATTGTTGGAAAGCACATGAATAATCTTTCTATCGGCTGCCGCCATTTACTCAACCTCCTCCGATGGCTTTGCGTCCTGAGCCATTTGCTTTTGAACCTCTTCTTTAATCAGCTCGGAATCCGTGCCGAACACGACATGAACGCCTTGTTTGCCGATTCGGATAATGCCTGCCGCGCCCAAATCCTTTAAGCTCTGCTCCTTGACGAGAGTCGGCTCGCGCAAAGTAAGTCTAAGTCGGGTAATACAGGCATCGATTTCTAAAATATTGCTATATCCACCAATAAATTCTATAACACTAGTTGATTTTTGTGCAATAATTTTTGTGCTGGACATTCTAAGCGACGGCACAATCGATCCGGATGCTCCCTGCGCAGGCGGCGTTCCCGGAATGGATTCGGCTGGGGCTTCTGCTTGCGTCGAATCCGACCTAGCCGCTGTATGGCCTGTACCGGATGCACTCGGAGACGCTTCCAAAGCTTCAGGTATAGTTAGAAGGTCCGTCTCAGTTGCAACCGCTTCCGAATTTAGCTGCGAGTCGATAGGGGCTTCCAATTTGTCGACAGCTCTTCCCGGCGTAGACAGGTTGAATGCGCGAATGACAATGTAAAACGTAAAGTAGTAGAGTACAAAATAGGCTGCGCCAACGATTGGAATAAGCCAAGGATTGGTCGCGTAATGCCAGTTAATGGCGAGGTCGATAAAGCCGGCGGAGAAGCCGAAGCCGATTTTCACCTCAAGCAAATGCATAATCATCATGGACAAGCCCGTCAGCACAGCATGAATGAAGAACAATAGAGGCGCAACCAGCATAAACGCAAATTCAATCGGCTCCGTCACCCCTGTCAAAAAGGAAGTGAGGGCGGCGCTCAGCATGATCGACATAATGACTTTGCGGTTTTCTGGTCTTGCGCACTGAGCCATCGCAATAGCCGCTCCGGGTAAGCCGAACATCATAATCGGGAAGAAGCCCGCCATGTAGGTGCCCGCGGTCGGATCCCCCGCAAAAAAGCGCGTTAAGTCGCCTTGAACGACTTTGCCGCCGGCGGTCGCGTATTCGCCCACTTGAAACCATAAAATATTGTTTACGATATGGTGCAGCCCCGTCGGGATCAGCAATCGATTAATCGTTCCGTAAATAAAGGTTCCGATGCCGCCCGTCGATTGCAGCCATAACCCAACGGCTAGAATACCTTCTTGGATAGGCATCCATATAAAACCGAGCGAGCCGCCGAGTACAGTCATCGTCAGTGCCGTTACAATCGGGACGAACCGTCTGCCCGAGAAAAAGCCAAGCGCTTGCGGCAGCTGCACATCCTTAAAGCGGTTGTACAAATAAGCGGTTACTCCACCTGTAATCATGCCGCCGAGCACGCCCATTTGGAAGCTGGCCCCGGCTAGATCGCTTGAAGCGGAAGCTTCAAACGTTTTCATTACTTCTTGAAATACGGTGTAGCCGACTGCGGCCGATAGGGCAGCCACTCCTTTGCCTTGAGTAAGGCCAATTGCAATTCCGATCGCAAAGAGCAGAGGGAGATGGTCAAAAATCGCTCCGCCGCCCGCCTCGCAAATAGCGGCGATCTGCTGCAAAATGGGATGATCAAATTCTATTTTTCCAAAACGCTGCAAAAGGGCGGCCGCCGGCATAACGGCAATCGGGATCATAAAAGAGCGGCCAATGCGCTGAATGTAGCTCATATTTTGCTATACACCCCGTTTTCGTATAAGAAAAAAAGGGCGCAGCCCAAGAACAATTTCCATTCTTGAACTAATGCCCTTAATAGGTAACACGTTCGTTTTTTTATGATAATTTACAAAAATTATACCTTTGAGACCTCGAATCTGTCAAAATAAAGTTTAGTTATCACATTAAGAAGAAACCGTATTGGAAGAGGGCAACTTTGGCCTGTCGCTGCCGTATCGGATGAACAGCCAAACGCCAAAGAGGATAAATACGCCGGCTCCAAGCTGATAGCCTGTCAAAGCTTCTTTGAGCAAAACCCAGGCCAGCAGGGAAGCGATTACCGGCTCTCCGAGAACGGCCATCGATACCGCGGTGGCGTTCATATATTTTAGAAGCCAATTGAACAAATAATGTCCAAACAGAGTTGGCACGATGGCAAGCAGCAGGAAAATACCCCATTCGTTTGCGCTGTAGCCTGTAAAATCATTTCCTTCAAACAAGTTGTACCCGGCTAAAAAGAAAGCGGCTATCGCAAACACCCAGAAGTTGTAGGCGAATGCGCTGACGCCTTCGCGCAGCCCTTTGCCGATGAGCATATGGATGGAGATGGCGAGCGTGCCAAAGAAAGAAAGCGCGTCTCCAAGCAGCGCCGTGCCGGATAAGCTGAAATCGCCTGCTCCAATGATGACAGAGCCGACAATGGCGATTCCCATTCCCCACAGCATCGGCTTGTTTGCTTTGGCTTTGTACAGCCAGTATGAGCCTAACATGACCATCAATGGCTGAAGAGTAAGAATTACGGTGGAGCTAGCGACCGTCGTCAGACGCAGCGATTCCATCCAAAGCAAGAAATGCAAGGCAAGCATAAAGCCGGACGCGGCTAGCCATCCCCATTGACGGATGGAGGGAGCGAAAAGCTCGCTTCTGTATTTCCATACAAGCGGTAGCAGCAGCACGTTGGTGAGGAGGAGGCGATACATCGCGATCACGGCGACGTCCGCTTCCGACCACCGCACAAATATAGATGAAAAAGAAATAGCGATAATGCCGATTACATATAAAATTTCATATCCGGTTATGCCCTTCGTGTTGCCAGTCATGATGACGTTCTCTCCAGTCGTTTGATATGCGCACAAAAGTGATCATACTCCGCGCTGCACCGGGTGTCAAAGCAATTTTTGCCTCGGGGAAAGGGGGGCTTTAATAAGTTTTTATTTAGAGCAAAAAGAGCAAGTGAATGAGCGATAAATAATTCTGAGTGCTTCATTTCTTATTTTTATTGCGTGGGGTCTTCTATCCATTTTCTTTCCAGAATTTACGGTTAGAACTACAGCTTCAAATCACCTAAAGAAAAAACCAACTCGCAAACAAATTCAACGAGCAAAAGTTAGCGGTTATATAATGGTATTGGTTGCGGTTGGATTAATTGCTTGTACGCTGTTAGGAGCGTTTCGAGTTTAATAATGCTGGTCATTGATCATGAATATTTTTAATGTAAGTATTTATTTTCAAACTTCCGACCTTTGTTTTAAACAAAGATTTTGGGATTTAAGTAACATCAATAAAAGCACAGGAAGCCGAAATTGGAGATAACAGCTTCATGTGCTTTTATTTTTTTACATTGGTTGAGATGCTCCCGGTCATGACGTACCGTAGCAATGCTAACCAGACGTTACTGGCTGTTTCAATTTTGCCTGAACTTCTCTAAAATCCTGTCTTAATTTTTTCTTTAAATTTTGTCTAAACGATGGACCATTGTATCTTCAATTGCGTCTGAGCATTGGACATTCATTTTGCCTACGCTTCAGTCTGAGAGTTAATTGCTTCTCTCTCCGCTTCTTTCTGATCTGCTGGAATGTGAGATTGCTCATTCTCATTCCATTCCGTCTGAGGATCATCCGCCTTTTTTGCTGGAGCTTCAAGCTTAGCGGGCGCTTCTTTTTTTGTCGCTGCTTTTGCCAGCTCGGCTGCAAAATATTCCTTCATCTCCGCAGCTTTGCGCGGATCGTCGAGCTTTACTTTGTCTTTGAGGACATGTTCAACAAACGACTCCCAAGTCGGCTCTTGTTTCTGGGAACGAAGCAGTCGGATTGCATTTTTGACCAGCCTGCGTTCTTTTGCATTTGTGTACATATCCTTATAATGCTGGTTGTAGCTGAAATCAAGCTCTGCAAAAACTTTTCGAAAAATGTCGGCCGTCATACGGGCATCATCGAGCGCGCGATGCGCTGAACCTTCCGAAGACAGCCCCACATATGCCAGCGCCGCTTCTACACTGACATCATTCGTAAGTCCGCGAACGCGCAGAAATCCTTTGAGCAGGTCGAAGTAAGGAGTGGACAGCCAGTAAGCGTCGTCGAGTGTGTGCATGCGGGTATCGAGCACGATTCGTTTCAAATCTTCGCCACCCCATGTGACGAGAAGGAGGTCTTCGCTTTTTCCAAGCCACTCCAAAAAGCTTTTAATTACTTTGGGAAATCTGTCCGCCGTATCGATCGATTGTTGAGGGATGCCGGTTTTTTTCTGGATAAACGAATTAAGCTTGGCAAAATAAACGGGTTTAATAAACGCGGTAAATTCATCTATGGGTTGAAGCTCGGCATCCAGCCGAACCGCCCCTATTTCGATCACTTCCATTGGAAGGTCGCTGGCAAATTTGCGTCCGTTAAATTCAATGTCCAATACAATATAGTTCAAAAGGATAACCTCCGATTTTTGACTCGTATCCTCTATTCTATCAGATTTGCTCCGCAAATGCGCGAAGGGAGAGGTTATTGCCAGATTAGGAGTTCGGGTATAAAATGTGGCTAACGTTTTTGGAGGCTGCAGGGAAAGGAGCAACAAAATTGAACACCTCAAAATCGATCACGCAACCGATGCCGCGCTCCAGAAGGCTGCTTATTGCGGCCATATTGGGTTCATTGTCGGGCCTTGGTCCGCTTAGCATTGATATGTATTTGCCTGCGCTTCCCGCGCTTGCCGAGGATCTCGGCGCAACGGCTTCCCTATCGCAGCTTAGCCTTACAGCTTGTTTGCTTGGCATTGCTCTCGGCCAGCTCGTAGTAGGTCCTATCAGCGATGTAAGGGGAAGGAGAGGGCCGCTATTAATCGGAATGGTCTTGTATGCGCTCATTTCTTTGCTTTGCGTCATCTCGCCGAATATTTGGGCCTTTATCGCCCTCAGGTTCCTTCAAGGACTTGCGGGAGCGGCTGGTATTGTCATTGCCCGAGCCAGCGTTCGGGATTTGTATTCTGGAGCGGAGATGACGAAGTTTTTTGCGCTGCTTATGCTCATTAACGGAGCAGCGCCGATATTGGCGCCTATGATCGGAGCGGAAATATTGACCTTTACCTCATGGAGGGGAGTATTCGCCGTTCTTAGCGTATCGGGTCTGTTAATATTTTTGGCTGTTTTTATTGGACTCAAGGAAACATTGCCTGTAGAGAGACGTTCCAGCGGAGGGTTGCGAAATACTTTTCAGACGTTTAAAAAGCTGCTCGGCAACTCTGTTTTTATGGGATATGCCATTACTCAAGGGCTGGTTATGGCAGCCATGTTTGCTTACATTTCGGGATCATCGTTTGTGTTGCAGGAAATTTACGGCGTATCTCCGAGAGGATATAGTCTGATTTTCGGCTTAAATGGTGTCGGCATTATTGTGGCGAGTCAGATCGCCGGTAGGCTTGCCGGAAAGGTGCAGGCCAGAGCGATGCTTGGAACGGGACTATCCATAGCGTCACTGGGAGCTGTTTTGTTAATGGTCGCTGTTGGAATGGATGTCGGCTTACCTATGGTCATCGCCGGATTTTTCTTTGTCGTATCCAGCGTTGGCATTATTTCAACCACCACGACTTCGCTTGCTCTGCAAGATCAGGGAAGCCAGGCGGGAAGCGCTTCGGCTCTGCTCGGCATGTTGTCCTTTATTTTTGGAGGCGCGGCGGCTCCGCTCGTGGGGCTTGGCGGAGAAGGGACGGCTTGGCCGACAGCCATCGTTATTGCGCTGCTTGTTTTGGCGGCTATTATGAGTTATTTGTTTTTAACTAAAAAGAAGTAGTTGTGTGTGACGCTTGTGAGAGGGCTATTTTCTAAGTTGGATACAGAGGCTGAACGAGCGGATTATCGGTTTGAGGAACAACTAGAGGTCCCGTTTAGTGGGTTTCGAGGGAGTTAGTGGTTTGAGGAACAACTAGAGGTCCCGTTTAGTGAGGTTTGAGGGAGTTAGTGGTTTGTGGAACAACTAGAGGTCCCGTTTGGTGGGTTTCGAGGGAGTTAGTGGTTTGTGGAACAACTAGAGGTCCCGTTTGGTGAGGCTTGAGGGAGTTAGTGGTTTGTGAAACAACTAGAGGTCCCGTTTGGTGAGGTTTGAGGGAGTTAGTGGTTTGTGGAACAACTAGAGGTCCCGTTTGGTGGGTTTCGAGGGAGTTAGTGGTTTGTGGAACAACTAGAGGTCCCGTTTGGTGGGTTTCGAGGGAGTTAGTGGTTTTTTGCACAAGGCAGAATAGCGGGAACAGTGGTTTCACAAACCACTGTTCCCGTTTTTTTCGGCGAACAAGTCAGACTAGCGGCCAATTGCACAATTGGCTAATTAATCAAATGCAAGCATATGCCCTACAGGTTGATAGGCTCACGGATTATAGAAATAAATGCTAAGAGCCTGTAACTGAAAGGTAAAGCCCAAAGATTAAAACTCCTAATCGCAAGCAGAAGCTTGTGAAGCTTATTTAGCTTTTTCAGCTTTTTCAGCTTCTCAATCTGCTATCAAGCCTTCACCAGCATTCGCCAGCTTTTTGCTTAAACCTTCGCCACATACACCGTAAACTCGTTATATTTATAGACGCAGTCCGCGCTGGCGAAGCCTGCTTCTTGCAGCCATTTCAATTGTTCGGGTAGTCCGGCGTTCATATCGTAGCTTCTACGCTCGCGGGACGCTTCAATGAGAGAATACTCAAGTCCGCTGGCCTCCACCGCTTGATCCCACTGTCTCCGGTATTCGATATCGAAGGCGTCCGTGGCGCCGGCGGATTGATCCGCGTTTACAAAAACTCCTCCCGGCTTCAGCAGCTTGCGAATGGTGCCAAACAACTGTTTTTTATCCCCGTGGGGCAGGTGGTGAATCGACAGCGAGGAGACGACGGCGTCAAAGGAAGCTGCTTCAAAAGGATACGTCATATAATCCGCATTCACATAAACGAAATCTCCGCGATCGGCAAATCTGGCTCGGGCTTGCGCCAGCATATCTTCGCTAAAGTCGATAAGCGTAAGCTCGGCATTCGGATATTTTTTTAATACCATACTGGCCAGCAGGCCTGTTCCAGCTCCAACGTCCATGATGCGAGGGCGCTCCGCCGACGTCTCGGTCCAGGCGACAGCAGCGCCGTAAAAGTCGTCAAAACACGGGATCAAGCTTTTCCGCTGCTCGTCGTAGTTTTTGGCGCCTGCATCAAATTGAGCCTTTAACGTTTTATCCATTTCGATCACTCCTTCAATTGATTACCATCATCATACGCCTTGGAAGGATATAGAAGAAATATATAAAACTTATAACTTTTATAGGTTGAAACTATGACAAATCTTTGAAGTCTCTTCTAAATTGTTGAAGGGCTGCTCTAAAAGGACTATAATGGCGCTAGTAAATTTTTTCGAGACTAGATGTTTTCAACGAGACTAGATGTTTTCAAAGGGAAGAGAGGCTGGATCATGAAGAAGCTTAGAGTGTTGCAGCAATTGACGGAAGCGGGAGTGGTAGCGGTACTTCGCGCCGATTCCCCAGAAGAAGTAGCGGAAATGGCAAGACGCGCTATTAAAGGCGGGATTAAAGCTATTGAAATTACGATGACGGTACCGTTTGCGCTTAAGGCGATCGAGCAATTGTCGAAGGAATTCACTAGCGATGCTGAGCCGGATGCGGACAACTATGCCATTATTGGCGTAGGTACCGTTCTGGACGCGGAGACGGCGCGCGCCGCTATTTTGGCAGGAGCCGAATACGTGGTAGCACCTGCGCTTAACCCGGATACGATCAAGCTTTGCAACCGTTATGCGATTCCGGTTATGCCGGGCACGATGACGATTCAAGAAATTCAAAGCGCGCTAGAGCTGGGCGTAGATGTAGTGAAGCTGTTCCCAGGCAACCTGTATTCGCCAAGCGTCATTCCATCGATCAAAGGCCCGCTGCCTCAAGCTAACATTATGCCAACTGGCGGCGTGTCGCTCGATAATTTGAAAGATTGGATCAAAGCTGGCGCGGTAGCGGTCGGCATTGGTTCGGACCTGACGAAAGAAGCCGTCAAAACGGGAGATTTCTCTCATATTGAGAAAAAAGCTGCCGCTTATATAGCTGCTTACCGCGAAGCAAAAGGTCTATAGACAGACAAAAAAGACGCCCTTGGAGCCTCAGATCCAAGCGGCGTCTTCGTCTTTCGCCAGTTCTTGGCTTGATTATCGGAGCGATTAGCGTTATAACAGAAAAAGGGTTGCCCGTTTGGACTAATTTTAATCGTAAAGGAGTCGTTTCTTGAATGGATTACCGGATTGAGAAGGACACGATGGGGGAAATCAAAGTTCCAGCTGACAAGCTATGGGGAGCGCAAACACAGCGCAGCCTTCAAAACTTTAAAATTAGCGGCGAGAAGATGCCGATTGAAGTTGTATACGCTATGGCGATTGTCAAAAAAGCTTCCGCATTTGCCAACCATAAGCTAGGCGTGTTGGATGAGGAAAAAGCGGTTGTCATCGGCGAGGCGGTAGACGAAATCCTTAGCGGCAAATGGGATGCGGAATTCCCGTTGGTCGTATGGCAAACAGGTAGCGGCACCCAAACCAACATGAACGTAAACGAGGTTGTTGCCCGCCGTGCAAACCAAATTCTTGAGACTCGTGGAAGCGCTACCCGCGTTCACCCGAACGATGATGTAAACCGTTCCCAGAGCTCGAATGATACATTCCCTGCGGCTATGCACATTGCGGGCGTAATTGCAGTCGAAGATCGGTTGCTTCCGGCACTCGACCTGTTGAACGGCACGCTTCGCGCAAAAGCCGAGAAGTTTGACAACCTGGTCAAAATCGGCCGTACTCACCTTCAAGATGCGACTCCTATTACATTTGGCCAAGAAATTAGCGGCTGGTACTCCATGCTTGACAATACGCGCGCTATGCTTGTCCAAAGCGTAGACACGATGCGCGAGCTTGCTCTTGGCGGCACAGCGGTTGGTACAGGCCTTAACGCACATCCCGACTATGCGGTTGCGGTTGCTGAGGAAGTAACGAAGCTGACCGGCAAAACATTTATTACTGCAAGAAACAAATTCCATTCCCTGACAAGCCATGACCAAATGGTCTATACGCACGGTGCGATCAAAGCTCTTGCGGCGAACTTGATGAAAATCGCGAACGACGTCAGATGGCTGGCAAGCGGACCTCGTTGCGGCATCGGCGAAATTTCGATTCCGGAAAACGAGCCGGGCAGCTCCATCATGCCGGGCAAAGTAAATCCGACGCAAAGCGAAGCGATGACGATGGCGGTTTGCCAAGTGATCGGCAATGACGCAGCGATCGGCATGGCGGCAAGCCAAGGCAACTTTGAGCTTAACGTCTTTAAGCCGGTTATTTTGTACAACTTCATTCAATCCGTCGCTTTAATGGCGGACTCGATGATTTCGTTCAACGACAATTGCGCAGTAGGCATCGAGCCGAACGAAGCCGTTATTCAGCGCAACCTGGAGCAATCCTTGATGCTCGTGACGGCGCTTAACCCGCATATCGGCTACGAAAATGCGGCTGCCATCGCGAAAAACGCACACAAAAAAGGATTGACCTTGAAGGAATCCGCCATTGCAAGCGGCTTGCTTACTTCCGAGCAATTCGATGAATATGTGCGCCCTGAAAATATGATCGGCAAACGCTAGTTGCGATAAAGGCCGGCCCGCATTCGTCCAGAGACGAGTGCGGGCCGGCCATTTTTTATGAATCTTTTCGGTTGCTAAGCTCATACCCTGCAACGATAGAGCGAATTTGCTCCACCGTTTGCTCCAAGCTTATATTTTCAATTACATGCTCGCAGCTTTTGCGGTAAACGACTTCATCCGCATAATGCCTTAAGTAATTGTCAATCACCTCGTAAGAGAAGCCTTTGGACTCCAGTCGCTCTGTCAGCGTGATTTTGTCCACGTATAGAAAAATGCGGATAACCCGCTCGCCATATTGCTTGCGCAGCATCTCGGCGCCTTCTTTGTTTACGATAAGGTAGGCATGGCTGCCTTCTTGTAAAGAAGATTCAAGCAATCGTCTTCCAACGCCATAACGGTGTCTGTCGATGGTAACCGCCTCGGCAAAAAAATCGTTAAGCAGCATAAGATCAAATTGCGCTTCGCTAACGTAGCGGTAGTCGCTGTCTGGATGCTCCTTGCTACGCGGGGAACGATCGGTGCAGGACGGAATATGGACGATGCCGCTGCCTTTAAGCGCTTTGTGAGCGGACGTCTTCCGGCCGGAGCCGCTTGTTCCGGTAAAGATGAACAGATAGGGGGAGCTATTGGCCATGGCGGTACACTCCTTTCGCTTATTTCTATTATCGGTATGCTTCGTTCAATCCGTTAAATCGGGAATCGCTATCGTGCGGAATCAAGCTTTTCTATGCTATGATACAGGTAGCCGTGCTAGTCGGCTCTATCTTCTAAAAAAGTAGGTTTGTGGGATGCATTTATTATCGGTTGAACATATAACAAAAACATATGGAGAAAAAACGTTGTTCCGAGACGTCACCTTTGGCGTTGAGGACGGGGATAAAATCGGCATTATCGGTGTGAATGGAACGGGAAAATCAACGTTTCTTAAAGTGATAGCCGGCATTGAGCAGTCGGATTCGGGCATCGTTTCCGTCGGAAGCCGCGTTATTGTGCGGATGTTGTCGCAGGACCCGGTTTTTCAGCCGGGAGAAACTTGTTTGGAGCATGTGCTTGGAGGGGATTCGCCCCAGCTTCGCGCTGTACAATCCTATGCTTCCGCCATGGAAGCCATTGCTGTAAACCCGGAAAGCGAACAGCTGCAGGAGCAGCTGATTAGCGCCAATCAAAAGATGGACGAGCTAGACGCATGGCAATTGGAAAATGAGGCGAAAACGGCGTTGTCCAAGCTCGGCATTTCCGATTATGCGGCCAAGGTGGAGACCCTTTCCGGCGGGCAGCGCAAGCGCGTAGCGATGGCGGCAGCGCTATTGCTGCCGTCCGATGTGCTCATTTTGGACGAGCCTACGAACCATATCGACAACGATTCTGTTGCTTGGCTGGAAGGCATGCTGCAAAAGCGCAGAGGCGCTTTGCTCATGATTACGCATGACCGTTATTTCCTTGACCGTGTGAGCAACCGGGTAATTGAGCTGGACCGGGGCGAAGCTTATTTCTATCAAGCCAACTACAGCCGGTTTTTGGAGCTGAAGCTGGAGCGGGAGGAAAGAGAGGCGTCCTCCGAAGCGAAGCGGCAAAATTTGCTGCGCAACGAGCTGGCTTGGATCAGGCGCGGAGCGAAGGCGAGAACGACCAAGCAGAAGGCGCGGATCGACCGTTTTGAAGCGCTCCAGGCTGCCGGGCCAAAAGGAGCGGAAGGAAAGCTGGACCTGTCTGTCGCCTCCACCCGATTGGGCAAAAAGATCGTAGAAATCGACAACGTGTCCAAAGGGTACGGAGACCGCACGCTTATTCAAGATTTCAGCTATATCGCTGTACCGGAGGATCGGGTCGGTATCGTAGGCCGGAACGGAAGCGGCAAGTCTACGCTGATGAAACTCATTTCCGGCAAGCTGGCACCGGATGCGGGGACGGTAGAGCTTGGGCTGACCGTCAAGCTGGGCTGGTTCTCGCAGGAGCGGGAAGAGATGGATGAGTCGCTGAGGGTCATTGAATATATCCGCGAAGGGGCGGAGCAGGTCAAAACGGCGGACGGAACGGCTATTTCCGCGGGCCAGATGCTGGAGCGCTTCTTATTTTCGCCTACTATGCAATGGACGCCGATAGCGAAGCTGAGCGGGGGAGAAAAGCGCCGGCTTCAATTGCTCCGAGTGCTCATGGACGCGCCGAACGTGCTGCTTTTGGACGAGCCTACGAACGATCTGGATATTGCGACGCTGACTGTGCTTGAAGATTATTTGGACGACTTCCCGGGAGTTGTATTTGTTGTCTCCCATGACCGGTATTTTTTGGATCGGACGGTGGACAAAATTATCGCTTTTGAAGGAAATGGCGTCATTACTCACCATACTGGAAATTATTCGGATTACCAGACTTATGTAGGAAAGACGGCTGAAGCGGGCGCTCAACAGAAGTCGATTTCCGGAGGTACCGGTAAAAGCACATCTGCAATGGATGCTGGAAAAAAATCGTCTGACGAGGCGAGAGCGGGTTCGAAAGAACGCGGGCTAAAAATGTCCTACAAAGAGCAAAAGGATTTTGATGCGATAGACGGCTGGATTGCGGATACGGAAGCTGAGCTGGCGCGAAACGCTGAGGCTATGGAAACGGCCAGCAGCGATTCCACAAAGCTGCAGGAACTGATGCAGGAGCAGCAGAGGCTGGAGGCAAAGCTGGAGGAGCTTATGGATCGCTGGACGGAGCTGAACGAGCTGGCCGAGCGCATCGCGGCTCAGAAGCAAAGCTAACCCGATTTTACGAAACTTAAGGAAAAGGTGGAATATTCCAATGAGCGGCAAAACGGACATTAAAAACATTTATTGCATTGGACGCAATTATAGACTGCATGCGCTTGAGCTCGGTAATGAAATTCCGGAGGAGCCGCTTGTGTTTACGAAGCCGACACATTCCGTTGCTGGAATGAATGGTGAGGAAATTACTCTTCCTGCTCATGTTGGCGAAGTTCACTTTGAACTTGAGATCGTTTTGCGAATTGGCGAATCGTATGTGCCTGGAGCGGCTGATGTAGATTGTATCGATGCAATGACGCTGGGGCTGGACTTTACGCTGCGCGACGTTCAATCCAAGCTTAAAGCAAAGGGCCATCCATGGATCTCTGCAAAAGGATTCAAAAACTCGGCGCCGCTCGGAAGCTGGATCCCTTATCCTGGCGAGGCGGCACTAGCGGACGTCGAGTTCAAATTGTTGCGAAATGGCGAAACGGCTCAGACCGGCCGGTCGAATGATATGATATTTGGCGTATCCGAATTGCTTAGATATATCGAGAGCAGCTACGGCTTAGGGCCTGGCGATATTATTTATACAGGAACGCCTGCGGGAGTCGCCGCAGTGAAGGATGAGGACAAGCTGGAGGCCTATTGGGGAGCGGAACGGCTTGGGGCTTGCAGTATTCAATTGAGATGATCGGTGTCGATGATGCGTAAGACAGTTGTATTTTAAAAAAAGGGCTGTACAGGAGATTTGTTCGTTTCTCCTTGTACAGCCCTTTTTGTATGGCGAGTTCATTTAGATTTAGTTTGTGTGATAGGGGAACTTAAGTTTTATCTTCCGTTAAAGGCGCTTAGCATCCAAACGTGTTTCTCTAGACCTGTGTGAATTGCGAGCAGTGTATCGGCGGTAATTTCGTCTCCTGCCGCTTGAGCAGCCTCCATGCCTTCTTTCAGCTCGCCGATAATGACGGTGAAATCGCTAATGAGCTGGTCGACCATTTCGACGGCTGTTTCGTTGCCCGAAGCTTCTTTGATGCTTGAAGCATCCAAATAATCGCTCATTTTGGCTAGCGGCTGACCTTTGACGGCGAGCAGTCGTTCAGCGATTTCATCGACATGTAGGGCTGCTTCTTCGTAGAATTGTTGAAATTTTTCGTGAAGCGTAAAGAACTGAGAACCTTTGACATACCAGTGGTAATTGTGAAGCTTAACGTAAAGTACGCTCCAGTTTGCGATTTGACGGTTTAAATGATGTTGAATAGTCATGTTTATCATCCTTCCAAATGGTTTATTAGATTGAGGGGAGTAGGGCTCCCGTATTCGGCTTTTTAGCACTCAAGCTAGTCTGTGCCAATTGTCAAAGCGAAATACAATGAATAATATTTAGATCAAATCCTTATTTATAATTATTATAAATTAATGGTCGTTTGTCAAGTTTTCAGCTCAGGTTTTTATTAGCAAATTTTTTGAGGCAGTATGTAAGCAGCGTATGCAGAATTTGGAGTGGGAGTTCAGCAGCGAGATGTTTTCGTGTAAAAGGAGAGCTCGACGCGACCGCCCAATGGAGTCTCTAGTTGTGCCGGAAACCACTAAATGTGTGCGAGGGCGTTAAATGGAGTCTCTAGTTGTGTCAGAAACAACTAAACGTGGCCGAGACCGCCCAATGGAGTCTCTAGTTGTACCAGAAACCACTAAATGTGTGCGAGGGCGCCCCATGGAGCCTCTAGTTGTGTCAGAAACCACTAAACGGGTCAGAGAGCACCGAATGGAGCCTCTAGTTGTGCCAGAAACCACTAAATGTGTGCGAGGTCGCCCAATGGAGCCTCTAGTTGCGCGAGAAACCACTAAATGTGTGCGAGGGCGTCAAATGAAGTCCCCGGTTGCGCCAGAAACCACGAAAATCAAATACGCAAGGTTACTTAAAAAACAAAACACAGCCCGACTTGTCAGGCTGTGTTTCCAAACATTTTCTAACCATTTTTCTAAATTGAAAGCTTAAACATAAACGATCTGTTTTAACAGCCCGCCCGCCTTTTAAGAAGCGGCTTCCGCCTCGGCAAGCATAAAAATCGTAAGCACAAACATCGCGTGCGACCACGTAAGCGGCACGACCCATGCCGTTTCGCCTGTCGTCTTGTCGACTTGCTCAGGCAGAAGACCAGTCGCAGTGCGATGATCCATCGCCCAGCGCAGCAGCTCACGGCCTGCCGCTAGATCGCCGGTAGCGATACGGTAGTGGGAGAGCCACAGCGTCGTCAATATCCAAGGGTTGCCTCCGATGTAGATGTCGTCCTCATAACGTTTGATGCCGCCTACTCCAGGTACAGTCAAAGCCGCTTCAACGGCGTCAGCTGTGCGGCGCATGCGCTCATGCTCCGACGGAACTGCGCCAAACGGCACGGAAATGCCGAGAAGGCTAATATCGATAATCGGATCATGCTTCAATACGTGCTTGGCATACCCTTTGTCCAATTGGACGATTTGTCCCTGCAATCCAGCAGACAAGGCGGCATCGAACTTATCTTTGCCAACCTTCAGGTTAACGCCGCGGTAGAAGCTGCCGGCTTCCTCATTCCAGCACTCATCCATAATAGCGGAAGAAATGCGCTCAGCCGCCTTGCGCCATGCCTCGGCGAGTGACGGATGGTCAAGCAGCTCCGCGAAGCTGGCGGCAGCCGTCAGGCCGCCATAAACGGCAGCGGAAGAATAAGTGTGGGACGCTTCGCGCTCTTCCCAAAGGTCGATGCTTGGTTTGGGCAAGCCAGACTCTTCATCAATAAATCCGAGCAGGAAGGAGGCACCGCGCTCAACAGCAGGCCATACCAGATTGGCAAAAGCGATATCTTCTTTCTCTTTGTAATGCTCCCACATGCCCCAAATGATGGAGGAGCCTTCGTCAATTTGCAATCCCCAAGAAGGAGCAAGTCCACCATCGTGATAATGGCGCTGCTGCCAAGAGCCGTCCGGCGATTGCGCCGTAAGCGTCCAAGCATAGAAACGGTCGGAAAGCTCGGATAGACCGGCTTTGTCAAGGGCAGTCGTAATAAAAGCGGCATCCCGGCCCCAGCAGTAAGAGTATCCGCCGCAGCGCTGGAACAGCTCGTCGAATTCTGGAGCGGCAATAATGCTGCCTGTTTTTTCGTCGGACATCAATTTAAACATAAGAATAGAGCGCTCATACAGCTCTTTTACGTCAGGCTCATCCAGCGGACATGGAGCAGCAGCATCGATAAAGTCGCTCCAATATTGATCCGTTTCCGAAGCCCAGATGGAGCTTTCTTTTCCTTTTGCTGTGGCCAGCTCATTCAAAGCCTGTTCTTCATTGCGGCCAGCAGCAATATAAACGGGAATCGTAACGCTCGCGCCCGGCGCAAGACCCTCGATTTTCCAAGACATAGCGCCGTCAGGACGCATATCAATCATGTTGCCGTTTAGCTCGGCAGACTGAACATGTTCCCATGAAAGTCCGGCTTGGAATTTTGCGCACACGTTTGCACTCGAAATCGCAAAAAAGTAGCCGTTGCGGAAATGAATCAAAGCGTCAGCGGAAGGCTGGAACATCGTTGTGTTGTACAAGCCGTTTTCGCTAATAAGAAACGAAGAATGAACTATAAACGAAAACGATTGCGTGCTCTCGCTAGTGTTTGTAAATTGGTATTGCCTAACGATGAAGTTTGTATTCGGCACTGCAAAATGCAAGCTTTCTACCGATACGGGGTGTTTTTCGGAACGAGCGGAAACGGAAAGTGTATTGCTGCGCGGAACATAAGCGGCATTGTGGCTCCAGCCGCCTTCTGTGCCATCGAACCAAGCAATATCTTTTTCGTTTTCCCATTGCAGTCCTGTGCGCATAGTGTCTACATGCTGCGGAGTATCAATGTTTGGCCACCAAAGTCTGTACATACGGCCCGTTTGGCCCATCGACGCCAAAAAGGACGAGTTGCCGATAATAGCGTCCACTAGAAAAGGTTTGTTTGAATTCATGCGTTCAGCTCCTCTTTTGTATAGCTTGTATGGATGATTCCCGGACAATTAACCGGTGCGGGATGACCATGCGGTTTTGGTGAATATCTTCTTCCATAATGCGTTTAATCAGCAATTGCGAAGCGGTGTAGCCAAGCTGATACGTACCGATATCTATGGAGCTGATCGGCGGTGTGGCTAGTTCCGATAAGGCAATATTGTTGAAGCTGACCAAACTTAAATCTTCAGGTACGGAATAACCGAGCTCGCTTAATGCTCTAAGAACGCCGAAACCTACGACGTCGTCAATTACGACGAGGCCGCTAGGCCTCTCCGGAAAGCTCATCATCATAGACATGGCCCGGTATCCGCTTTGCTGCAAAAGCTCCCCTTCAACAATCCATTCGGGTTTAATCGCAATGCCGGCGTCCTTCATAGCTCGTCTGTAGCCTTCCATTCGGTCATGGGAGACAGTTAGGCCAGGGAGACCGCTCACAAAGCCGATACGTTCATGCCCTTGCACGATAAGATGCGAAGTGGCGTCATAAGCGGCTTGTTCATTGTTATTATCCACAGACAAAATATTTTCATGTCCGTCGGACCGGCCGATCAGCACAGTAGGGAAACGATGCTTGTCCAATAGATCGATTAAAGGGTCATTCATTCTTGCGGACAATAAAATAATGCCATCAACCCGTCTTCCGAATACGAGGCGCGAAATCGTCTCATTTTCGTCATGTGGGGATGTGGCTGTCGCCAGCAGCATATCGTAGCCTGCCCTAGTCGATTGAGTTAAAATGCCGCGCAACAACTCGCCGAAGAAAAAATCTTGAAACAGCTCTTCGGCCGGTCTCGGCAGCATAATGGCTAATGTCCGAGTCGTTTTGGAAACTAGACTTTTGGCCATGACATTGGGGTGATAGCCCATCTCATCCATAATTTTTTTAACCTTTAACGTAGTTGCTTTGCTGATTCTAGGATGATTGGAAACTACGCGGGATACGGTGGAAGGAGAAACCCCGGCAGCTTTAGCTATATCTTTTATTGTGACCATATGATTAAGATCCCCCAATGAGTAACGATTTACAATCGCCGCGTCCATAATACGAATATTATGTTCATCCTAATGCAACTGTTGCTCACATGTAAATATATATCTTGAAGCCTTGCTGTTCAAATGACGAAATAATGTGTCGTGAGGAGCTTTTGGGAGCATAACGAAGGTTGTGCAGGGCAGAGTGCTTTAAATGACTGTGCAAACGTTTTAACAAAATGGCATCAATGTTGTATATTGAAAACACGAATATAACGCTTTCAATACCCTTTTTTACGAAAAAACGAGCCTTTTCAGTGACTATCCCTTGAAAGACTCGCATTTTTTGTGAAAAATGTACAAACGTTTGCGCAAATGAGTTGCATAATTATCTGCTTAATATTAGTTTCTTTGAGCTTCTAATTTTTATGGCAGTGGCACAAAAAGGCTGCAATTTTGGGTGCGGCCGGGCAAATCGCATAAAAAGCGGTCATTAATCGCATTTTATGGACAGGACGTTTGGTGTCGGGAAATGAAAGCGGCTTATCCGAACATACTTACATTTTGGAAGGGGTTTACAGGAATGAAAAAATGGCTTGTTATGACCATGATCGCTGCACTATTCATCGTCTCTGCGTGCGGTAATGCAAACAAAGGCGGCAACGCTGGCAACGGCGCGACTCCTACGAGCAGTCCCGGCAGCGAGGCAGTTGAAGGAGAGCTGGCTCCAGAAAAAGGCGCAGAGCTTCTCATTTGGGAATCCAAAGAAGAGCGTCCTTTCGTAGAAGCAATCGGTAAAGAATTTACGGAAAAATACGGCGTTAAAATTAAATTCGAAGAGCTTCCTGCAGCGGACCAAGTCAACAAGCTCGTTTCCGACGGACCTGCGGGACTTGGCGCAGACGTTGTTCTATTCCCTCATGACAACTTAGGCAAAGCAGTATCGGCCGGTCTTGTATTGCCGAACGACTACTTTGAAGAAGAATCCAAAAAAGCAAATTCCGAACTGACTAACAATGCAGTATCTTATGACGGCGTAATGTACGGATACCCGCGTTCCGTAGAAACATACGCGCTATTTTACAATAAAAAGTTGATCCCTGAAGCTCCAAAAACGTTTGACGAAGTGGTTGAGTTTGCAAAAACATTCAACGATACAAAAAACAATAAATACGCTCTGATGTGGGAAGTCGGCAATTTCTACTTCAACTACCCGTTCATCTCCACTGGCGGTTATGTATATGGCGACAACGGCCAAAACAAAGACGATATCGGTATGAACAACGAAGGCGCAGTAGCGGGCATGAAATACTACGGTTCCTTAAAAAAGAGCATTTTGCCGCTGAATTCCGGCGACATCACGTTTGACATCAAAAAAGGTCTATTTACTTCCGGCGCGCTGGCTATGGACATCAATGGTCCTTGGACAATCGCCGACTACAAAAAAGCGGGCATTGACTTTGGCGTAGCTCCAATTCCGAGCATTAACGGTCATGCGGCTTCTTCTTTCTCCGGCGTTAAAGCATGGTATGTAAACAGCTTCTCGAAGTACCCGAACGCGGCTCGTCTGTTCGCTAACTTTGCATCGACTAAAGAAGCTCAATTGAAAAACTTTGAAATTACAGGCGCTATCCCTTCCAATACAGAAGCGGCTAACGATCCTAAAGTACAAAGCGACGAAATCGTAAAAGGTTTCTTGGCGCAATTTAACCAATCCACTCCAATGCCTTCTATCCCTGAGATGAGCAACGTATGGAGCCCGATTGCGGCGGCGTTCTCCGATGTGTGGAACTCCGGCAAAGATCCGAAAGCAGCTTTGGACAACGCAGTACAACAAATTAAAGACGCAAACAATGGCGTTGCGGCAAAATAATTTAGGATGAACGTCGGAATCACCCGCCTGATCTAACCGGGCGGGTGAACCGACGTTTACATGAAGGGAAGGGAGCTAGGCGGTATGAATCGTCATCGCGGCATGGCGGCAACTTTGTCAGTCCTGTTTATGGGACTTGGCCAATTGTACAATCGTCAGTTTATTAAAGGCTTCATACTTATCGCTGTTGAAGCGGCGGCATTAATGTTTTTTATCCCGAATTTGGGAAGAGCAGTTTGGGGCGTTGTTACCCTAGGCGAAAAGACGCAAGGTTTTGAAAAAGTAGGCAAGCTTATGGTTCGGGTGGAAGGAGATCATTCCATCTATTTGCTGATTAGCGGTTTGATTACCATATTCCTGTTTCTTCTCTTTTTGATTATTTACTATATGAATATTCGCGACGCGTATCGTACGGGGAGCTTAAGAGATAAAGGGAACACTCCTGCTAACTTCAAAAAATCGTGGGCTTATATGACGGACCGCAATTTCCCGTATTTGATGCTTACGCTGCCAGGTCTTGGCGTGTTGTTCCTCACTATAATGCCAATCGTATTTATGATTTTGCTGGCGTTTACGAACTATTCCTCGCCAAATCATATCCCACCGAAATCGCTGGTGGATTGGGTTGGTTTTGAAACGTTTGCGAATTTGCTCAGTCTTAAAACATGGAGCCATACATTTTTAGGCGTCTTGACCTGGACGATTATTTGGGCGGTCATTGCTACGGCTACCACCTATTTTGGCGGCATGATCGTCGCTTTGATCGTAGAATCGAAAGGCGTTCGTTTCAAAAAAATGTGGCGTACGATCTTTATTTTGCCATATGCGATTCCGCAGCTCATTTCCTTACTTATTATGAGAAACCTGTTCAACGGTCAATTTGGTCCGATCAACCAATACTTGAGCTATTTCGGACTGGGCAAGCTTCCTTGGCTCACGGATCCGTTTTGGGCGAAGGTAACCGTTATACTCGTAAACATGTGGGTCGGCATCCCGGTTTCTATGGTACTCATTATGGGTATTTTGACGGCGATTCCAAAAGATATGTACGAAGCGGCCGACGTGGACGGCGCAACAGGCTTTCAGAAGTTTAAAATCATTACGCTGCCATTTATTTTGTTCTCTACGGCACCGATTTTGATCATGCAGTTCGCCGGCAACATCAACAACTTTAACGTCATTTTCCTGCTGACAAACGGCGATCCGGTCAAAGGGGATTATCAGTTTGCGGGAAGCACCGACTTGCTTGTCACATGGCTGTATAAACTGACGTTGAACAACAGCCAGTTTAATATGGCATCGGCAATCGGCATCATTATTTTTGTGATCATCGCATCGCTGTCGATCTGGAGCTACCGTCGATCGAAATCCTACAAAGAGGAGGATATGATCCAATGAAAATGGGGCAAAAATCAGCAAATGCGTTTCGTCTGACGATCAGCTACGCTATTTTGATTATTCTTGCGGTTTGTGCGCTTTACCCGGCTATTTGGGTCGTGCTATCCTCGTTAAGACCGGGAACGTCGCTGTTCAGTCCGACGCTTATACCGGATAAATTTACGCTTGTTCATTATAAAGAGCTGTTCACCAATCCGAGCTTCCAATATGGGAAATGGTATTTGAACACGCTCAAAATTGCGACGTTTACGATGATTTTTTCAACCATTCTTGTAACGCTCAGCATGTACGCGTTGTCCAGATTCCGTTTTAAAGGTAGAAAAACATCGCTTACTTTGCTGCTCGTGCTAGGTATGTTCCCTGGTTTCATGAGTATGATCGCGATCTTTATCGTGTTGCTTCAGCTTAACTTGCTGGACACGCATTTTGCGTTGATTTTGGTTTATTCCGCAGGTTCCGTACTTTCAGGGTTTATCGTAAAAGGGTTCTACGACACCATTCCGCGTACGCTCGATGAGGCAGCGCGTATTGACGGCGCATCGCATTTTCAAATATTCATCCGCATTATGCTTCCGCTTTCGAGACCGATGCTGACGTATGTTGCGCTTACGACGTTTACCGGGGCGTGGGTCGACTTTATTTTTGCCCGCCTCGTGCTGAGAAGCAAAGAGAACTGGACCCTTGCTGTAGGCATGTGGGATCTTGTCAATTCGTCCCAAAACAGCAACTTTACCATGTTTGCTGCTGGTGCCGTGCTGATTGCGATTCCGATCACTTTGCTGTTCGTATTCCTCCAGCGCTTCCTGGTTCAAGGTTTGACCTCCGGCGCATCGAAGGGTTAATTATAAAGCGTGAGGGGCAGTTCCAAAAGCCTTTTTTGATTCAAAAAGAAGCCTTCAAACCCACCGTAGCGGTGGATTTGAAGGCTTTTTGGCTTTGCATTTGGGTCCGGTTTATCCTTAGTTGCCTTTGCCTTTGCCTTTGCCTAGGCCTTTGGGGCAGCCCCTTGTCTGCTTTTTTGGGAAAAAGCACAACTATGACTGAGTAATGCCCGCAGTTGAGTGAGAAACCACTAAGACACTCAGGTCGGTCTGTTTCAAGCATTTAGTTGTACCAGAAACCACTGGAGCGTTCAAACCGGCCCGTTTCGGGCATTTAGTTGTACCAGAAACCACTGGAGCGTTCAAACCGGCCCGTTTCGGGCGTTTAGTTGTACCAGAAACCACTGGAGCGTTCAAACCGGCCCGTTTCGAGCATTTAGTTGTGCCAGAAACCACTGGAGCGTTCAAAGCAGCCCGTTTCGGGCGTTTAGTTGTGCCAGAAACCACTGGAGCGTTCAAAGCAGCCCGTTCCGGTAATTTAGTTGTGCCAGGAACCACTGGAGTGTTCAAAGTGCCTCGTTTCAGTAATTTAGTTGTGCCAGGAACTACTGGAGCGTTCAAACCGGCCCGTTTCGAGCATTTAGTTGTACCAGAAACCACTGGAGCGTTCAAAGCAGCCCGTTTCGGTAATTTAATTGTGCCAATTGCCTTGGTGAACTCGTAGCTTCCGCTCACCCACAATCTGTTCAAGAAGACAACTATAGAACAACAAGAAATAGCAATGGCGATGTAGGGATGAATTGAAAGGCGACCCGCAAGATAATCACTCTTTTGAAGTGTCTATCTTGCGATTCACAGTTCATTACTACCCTTGCATCGCCATTTTTGGTGTTTTTTCGTTAAGGGAACTGTTTATCAAGCAAACGAGCAGATGTCCTACTTTTTGGGACAGTCCTTCAATGCTTCAATAGTCCCTTACAAATTTCTATACTTGTTTCAAAACGACATATTCGTAGCCATCGAGACGAAGCTTAAGCTGGCCCAGTTGGTCTGTACTGATCGAACCGCCTGCTTGGAACGTTGCCGCTCCCGATTGAAGAACCGTCCACCCAGTAGAAGCGGCACCTTCCGGCGCATGGGCGGCAGCCTCTTTTTCATTAGCAACAGCAGTTATTGCTTCATTAATAGCATTTGCTGCATCCTCCGCAGCGGAGCTAGCGGCTTGGAACCCGCGGAAAGGAATGGCGTGTACGGCTGGCCCGCCACATACGGCAGACGGGATAGTCACCGTCGTCTCCACAGACGACTCCCGCGCATTAAGCGCGATCAACAGACGTTCCTCGCCGGAGCGGCGCTCGTAGACGAGCAGGCCATCCTCCGGTCCGCTCGTAAGGAAAGACAGCTCCGTGCTGCGCAGTGCTTCATGCGCGTGGCGCAAATGAATCGTATCTGAATAAAATTGGAGCAGCTCCCCGTCTTGTTCGGAAGGCTCCCACACCATACATTTGCGGCAGCCAGGGTCGGCTCCGCCGTCCAGCCCGACTTCATCGCCGTAATAAATGCACGGAGTTCCGGGATAAGTAAGCTGGAACAAAGCAGCCAGCTTCAGCTTTTTCTTTTCGTCCCCGCATAGGGTCAACAGTCTTGGCGTGTCGTGACTGTCCAGCAGGTTGAATGCCGCTTCCGTTACCTGTTGCGGATAGGCTGCAAGCTGAGTGCCGATAGCGCTTGAAAACGCGGCAGAGTCGATCGTGCCGTAAGAGAAGAAATCGAGCACCGCGTTAGTGAACGGATAGTTCATGACGGCGTCGAATTGATCCCCTTGCAGCCACATCATGGAGTCGTGCCAAATTTCCCCCAAAATATAGGCTTCCGGATTTACCGATTTGACAATCGCCCGGAACTCGCGCCAAAACTGATGGTCAACCTCATTGGCTACATCAAGCCGCCAGCCGTCAATGCCGATTTCTTCTACCCAGTAGCGGGCAACCTCCAGCAAATAAGCTTTTACTTCCGCGTTTTCGGTATTGAGCTTAGGCATCATCGGTTCAAAGGCAAACGTCTCGTAAGTCGGAACCCCGTCCACAACGGCGAGAGGCCATTCGCGTACATGGAACCAGTCGGCATATTTCGATTGCTGCCCGTTTTTCTGGGCGTCGACAAAAGGAGGGAACGTGCGTCCCGAATGGTTGAATACGGCGTCCAGCAAAACGCGAATTCCACGTTTGCGGCACTGAGCGATAAGCTCCTTCAACGTATCATTTGTTCCAAAATGAGGATCGACCTTCAAATAATCTTCCGTATCGTATTTGTGATTTGTTGTCGCTTCAAAAATCGGCGTAAAATAAATCGCGTTAATGCCCAGCTTCGACAAATAATCCAGATGGTTGATTACCCCTTGCAGATCGCCGCCAAAAAAGTTTTGCGGAGTCGGCTCGCCCCCCCAAGGCTCAACGTTTGCGGGATCAAGCGACGGATCGCCATTTGCAAATCTTTCAGGGAAAATTTGATAAAATACAGCGTCTTTCACCCAAGCCGGCGGCTCGAAAATATCGACGGGGTTTAGAAACGGATAATCAAAAAACGTATTCGGATTGTCCGGCAGTTCCGGCTCAAATCCTTTTTCGGTCAAAATGACCGTCTCCTGATCGTTAAAAAAACGGAATGCGTATCTAAGTCTGCGAAAGGGAGGCTTAACCGCCGCTTCCCAGTAATCGAACCTTTCGTCGGAGCTAAGAATGCGCATATCAACGGAAGCAACAGTTTGCCCCCAAGCATATTTGTCTCCCGCGATAACTTGGGCGCGCGTAGCGTCCCCGCGTTTTGTGCGAACTCTAAGATGCAGCGTTTGACCGTCGTAAGCGTAAGCCCAATTTTGTTTAGGCCTGTGGTAGATAGCTTCTAATAACATGGCGGTTTCTCCTTTTCTTCTCCGTTTTGGCACTTCTTTTCCGAAAAGCAACAACGAAAAAAGGCACAACCTCTGCTCACTTAGCCGAGGTTGTACCTTTTCCTGAAAATGTCCAGCGCCGCTCTCGCGAGGCATATATCGAACATAGGTATGCGGTAGCAGTGCCTTTATATTTTGAACTCTCAACACGTTTATTATACATGAATTGCACTTTTTATTCCAGTAGCTTGGCCAAAAAGTTTATGTGTGCTGCGTCTCATGAACTAGCGATTCCAGATAACGCTCGCAGTCGAGCGCGGCCATACATCCGCTGCCTGCCGCTGTAATGGCTTGGCGGTAAATATTGTCCTGAACGTCGCCGCAAGCAAACACTCCCGGAATATTCGTTTCGGAAGTTCCCGGCTTGACGATAATATAGCCATGATCATCCGTTGTAATTTGGCCCCCGAGAAAACCTGTGTTTGGAGTGTGACCGATAGCGACAAACACACCGTCCGCTTCCAGCAGCTCTTCTTGGCCGGTTTCGTTGTTACGGACAAGCAGTCCTTTCAGCCCGTTTTCTCCGGCAACAACTTCAAGTGGAGTACGGTTTAAGCTCCAAGCGATCTTTTCGTTGCTGCGAGCGCGATCCTGCATAATTTTGGAGGCGCGCAGCTCTTCGCGGCGGTTTACGACCCGAACTTCAGTAGCGAAGCGGGTAAGGAAGCCGGCTTCTTCCATAGCGGAATCTCCGCCGCCGACGATGATGAGCTTTTTGCCGCGGAAGAAAAAGCCGTCGCATGTCGCGCAGGTGCTGACTCCGCGGCCGATATTTTCCTGCTCGCCGGGAATGCCCAAATATTTGGCCGAAGCGCCAGTGGAAATAATGACCGATTCCGCTTGCAATTGGCCTAGCCCTTCCACTTCAAGCGTATAAGGGCGTTTGCTGAAATCGACGCTTTTGACGGCGCCCGTTTTGAAAGCGGCCCCGAAGCGCTGAGCTTGTTTACGCATATTGGACATTAATTCGCTTCCCAATATGCCTTCCGGAAAACCGGGGAAGTTTTCAACTTCTGTCGTTGTCGTCAGCTGCCCGCCCGGCTGCCAGCCCTCGATAACAAGCGGCTCCATATTGGCTCGGGCTAAATAAATGGCGGCAGTTAATCCGGCAGGACCGGTGCCGATAATAATGGTTTTGTGCATGTGGCACTCCTCCAATGGGGTAAGTTATTCTGGTCATTTCATCTTAACTCAAAGGTAGTATAAACTGTAACGAATGTCAATACAGTTCATCCAACATTCATCTTGCTTCTTTTTTCAACAATATGGGGGAGAGCCGGATGGTTTGCCTTTGCAATAACTGGTATAATAGTCCGCAATGAACAATCTCCCTATTAAGGAGAGAGGAGTCTATTGGCCATGCAAAACTCGATTAGGAAAGCTATTATTCCTGCTGGCGGACTCGGCACGCGGTTTCTCCCTGCGACGAAGGCTCAGCCGAAGGAAATGCTGCCGCTCATCGATAAGCCGGCGATCCAATATATTGTTGAGGAAGCGGTGCAGTCCGGCATTGAAAGCATCGTTATCGTTAGCGGAAGGCATAAGCGGGCGATTGAGGATCATTTTGACAAATCGATGGAACTGGAAGCGGAGCTTGAGGCACGAAATAACGAAACGATGCTTTCTATTGTTAAAGACATTTCAAAGCTTGCAGATATTTATTATGTGAGGCAGAAGGAGCCGCTCGGGCTTGGCCATGCCGTATTGTGCGCGCGCCGGTTTATTGCCGACGAGCCGTTCGCCGTATTGCTAGGCGATGATATTTTAACGTCTGAACCGCCGTGCCTGCGGCAAATGATGGACATTTACGAAGAGCAGCAAGCTTCCGTTGTGGCCGTTATGGAGGTGCCATGGGATCAAACTCATAAGTACGGGATTGTCGATATTGAGCGGGGCAAGCGCGTCGCAGCCGTTCGGGACATTATCGAAAAGCCGGCTGCCGGGCAAGCGCCATCCAACTATGCCGTTGTGGGCCGCTATGTGCTCCACCCCGATATTTTCCGCTTGCTTGAGAAGGCGGAGCCGGGCAAAGCGGGAGAAATCCAGCTGACGGACAGTTTGCAGGAGCTGAAGCGAATTTCTTCGCTCTACGCTTACTGCTTTGACGGGAAGCGTCATGATGTCGGCGATAAGCTTGGTTTTGTGCAAGCGACGATTGACTTTGCACTGGAACGAGAGGATCTGGCGGATGACGTAAGGCGATACCTTTTGGAAAGGCTAGGTATTCGCGAATAAGGCTGTCCAATTCCGATAGGCGGGAAAATTTCATTTTGGAAGTTGAAACCAAAATATCGGCAGGTAGTGGCATTTCCTTTTGTACAAGGAATGCTTGCTATCTGCCTCTTTTGTTTCCCACTATTTTGAAATGGAGATTATTTACTATTTGTTATAGAATAGATACATATGTTTATATATAGAGAGAGTAACTTGGGGTTGGGAGTTGAAAGCAATTGTATTGCCATCAATGTGTCAGAAACTTTGCGGAAGACGCCGTTTTTTGCAGCCAATGCGGGAGAAGGCTTCATTCCCATCGCATAGTGGAAAACAGTGAATATAACGAACGGAGCGCGCATTTGGAAGATGCGGCGTCTCTTGAAATAACCAGCGCCGTCAGTCATAACCCAGATTTGAGCGAGCCCAGCTTGCAAAAGCGTTCCCGAGCAGTTGATTCCTTTCAAAGCAATGAAAAAGCAACGTCCGGACGAGGCTGGTTGTTGACTGCGGGCTTGTCGGGACTTGTTTTCGTGGTGGCGGCGGCCGTCTTTTTTTTGTATCTCTATGAAAAAAACGTGAATGAATCCGTCTTGCGGCTTCAACACGATGCCAAAACGGCTGCGCTTGCCGGAGAATACGACAAAGCGTTGGATTTGCTGGTCGAAGCTGCGGAAGCTCGTCCTGGTTTTGCCGCTATTGCGGCGGATGCGGAAATCATTCAGCATGTTAGCGAGCTTGAGCGTATGATCAAAGAGGTGGAAACAAGCTTATCCTCACATAACACACAAGAGGCGGATAAGACGTTGCAGAAGCTTCTGACCGAATTTAACGGCCATAAGGAACCTATCTATATAAAGCTGCGAGAGCGGCTGGATAAGCTGGATATGGATTTGACGCTCCAAAAGCTCAATAAACAATTTGAATCGCTGGCGACGATTAAGGAGCATGGAGACATGCTTAATCTCGTCAACGGCATGACAGGCGAGGGAGCGGCCTCCTTGAAAAAACGCCTCGTATCCAGAATTAGAGAAATGACGATCGGCGATGCGGAGCACTTGTTGAATAAAAAAGATTATAACGACGCTTTGTCCGTGGTTAATCGGTCCTTGGCTTTGGTGAAGGATGACGCAGAGCTTTTGAAGCTTCGGAAAGATATTCAAGACGAGCAGGCGAAATACGAGCGTCTGGAGCAGCAAAGAATCGAGCAGGCCATGCAGCGGGCGGCAGAGGAAGACCTTATTAACCAAACGGCGGCGGTAGAAGTGGTCACTATGGATACGACGCTGGATGAATTCGGAGATTTGACGATAGATGGCACTTTGCGCAATGCGGCTACAAGAGCCATTTATTCCGTTACTGTGGAGTTTACGGTCAAAAGCAAAGAGGGCGAGGAGCTCGGCAAAGGAACGGCCAGCGCAACGCCAAACTATATTGAGCCGGGAGAGCAGATGAAATTTCAATCCACCGTGTACGGTGTACTGACGGAAGAGGTCGAGATTGTGATCGACCATGCGACATGGTACCTGGATTAGGATGAGGAGGAACACTGGAATGAATAAACGGATATGGGTCGGCATCCTGGGTTCTGTTCTTATCTTGGGAGGGGGGGCCGCTGCTGCGGTAGCCATTCGCGCGGAAGTGCCAAAACAGCTTGAGGGCTCACCTCTGCTTGCGGTGGGCGATGTGAAAAAATCGCTCAAAGACATTATTTTTGAAACCCAGAAGCTAGTCGTTATGATTGAAACGGAAACCGGCAATCAAGGCTCAGGTTTTCTGTACAATAAAGAAGGCGATCTGCTCACTAATGCGCATGTGGTGTCCGGCGTCAGAGAAGTGCGGGTCAAAACGTCGGACGCACGAGAGCTGGTGGGCGAAGTGATCGGAATTAGCACGGACACGGATATTGCGGTCGTCAGGGTGAAGGATTTGGCGGGTACGCAGCCGCTTAGTCTTGTCCGGTATGAAATGGGCGAAGTGGGCGACGATGTCATTGCCGTTGGAAGTCCGCTTGGCTTTCAAAATACAGTGACAACTGGCATCATTAGCGGAGTTGGACGAAGCCTGAAAATTGAACCGTACACGTACAGGGATTTATATCAAATTTCCGCACCTATTGCTCCGGGCAATAGCGGAGGACCTCTTGTCGATACGAGAACGGGGGCTGTGCTCGGCATCAATTCCGCCGGATTGGAGGAAGGCGCAATCGGCTTCAGCATTCCGATTTCGAACGTGCTTGCGATGGCGGAGGGCTGGTCGAAGGAACCGATGACTATGCTGCCTGAACTTTCATTATCGGAGGAAACGGAAAACCGGCACGAAGACGAAGATGCATCGCTCGACCAACTGGCCCGTTATTTGGTCACCCATTTTTACGACAGTCTGAACAACAGCGACTACGTGTACGCATATTCGCTTCTTGGGGGCAACTGGAAGGAAGGCACAAGCTACGAGAAGTTTCGCGAAGGCTATATGACGACGCGGAATGTCGTCATTGACGATATGCATGTTTCGGTAACTGGCGAGGAAGCTTCCGTAACGGCCGTACTTTCCGTCGATGAGCGGAGAGAAGGGGAAAACGTGCTCAGCAAATATCAGGTCACTTACAAAGTCGGCTATGAAAACGATCAGCTAAAGCTGCTTGTAGGCAAAGGGAAAGCGATTCGCAAATAAACGTACAGATTTAGAGTAGACGGTCATCCCACTATGCAAAAGACGCATCCAAATCCACTATGAAAGTGGAATGGAGGCGTCTTTTTTAGTGGCTTGAACCGCTGTGCTAATCGCAGAACAATGGTTAGTCAATCGCAGAACAATTGTTAACCGTAGAACAACTCAAGCGATACGGTATCCGTTGGCTGAACCGGAGCTTGCAGCAGGGTGGACGGGATAATGCGTCCGTTCAGCAAAATGCGATAGCTTACATTTCCGGCTATAGGCACTCCGCTAACGGACACGACATTGCCGGTTGGCGCAAAATAAACGACTCCTGTTGCGGCAAGCGCTTCTCCTACCGTAAGACCGGGACGATAAGGAACCGTATAGCTATTTGTAAGGCTAGGGAACAATCGTCCGCCATTAATGAACACCGTTACAAAGCCAGGCTGCCCAGGCGCAATCGGGACGGGAACAGGTACGGGCACAGGAATAGGAACCGGTGGAAAAGGGGCAAAAGGTCCGGGGAAAAATGGGCCATGCGGGTGATGTCCGTGCCCGCCATGTCCACCGTGTCCGCCATGCCCGCCATGACCTCCTTGCCCACCGTGTCCGCCATGCCCGCCATGCCCGCCATGACCTCCTTGCCCACCATGTCCGCCTTGGCCGCTATGACTTCCTTGCCCACCATGTCCGCCTTGGCTGCCATGACCTCCTTGCCCGCCATGACTGCCCTGGCTTCCGTGTCCTCCTTGACCTGAGGAGTGACTTGGCTGCTGAGACGGCGATGTTGGCCGTGGAAGCACTTCCGGTTCACGATGTCCACCGCCGCCATGTCCACCGCCACCGCCATGGAACCCACCACCGCCGTGGAAGCCACCGCCGCCGTGGAAGCCGCCGCCGTGGAAGCCGCCACCGTGGAAGCCGCCACCGTGGAAGCCACCGGGCCCGCCATGGAACCCGCCCAGCCCGCCATGCCAAGGTCCTGGACCCCACGGGCCCGGACCGAGCCATGGACCTGGACCGATCCAAGGGCCTGGAATCCAAGGCAGCGGGTATGGGTATGGCGCTGGATACAAATCGGGATCAACGACAACGCCTGGAGTCGGAACAAAGGCTCTTTTTTGACCGCAGCCGCAGCCGCCCGCACCGGAAGACTGACGAGTGGATGACAGCTTTGGCTGAGAGGCGGGTTTTTCATAAGTATGTGACATGTAAGACGTTCATCTCCTTCTAAAAATCACATTAGGTGTTTATCCTGCTGTATCGTATGCGGCAAACGCCTAAGCCGTGTCTGGAGCCCCGTTTTACTTCTTCACGAAATAGAAAATTTCAACATAAGATGTTGATTTTTTGTATTACGCGGCCCCGGCATTAAGAGTAAAGTAAGGAATGTAAGCGATCACAAGACCGAGGGGGAAAAAAGATGAAAAAGAAACGCGCACTAAGCCTGCTGCTTGCGACGGCGTTGACACTCGCACTTGCAGCTTGCGGAAACGGCAATAGCGAAACGCCTGCTGGAAGCAACAAACCAACGGGAAAACCGGAAGGAAAAAAAATTACGCTCACCCTGCAAACGCTCCAAACGGACAAGACAACTCCTCCATATCAAGTAGAAGAACAATTGGTTAATGATTATATGGCTGAAAATCCAAATATTAAAATTGAGTGGGACCGCCTCGATACGGAGCAGCAAAAGGTAAAGCTGAAAACACAAGCCGCATCAGGCGAGGTGGCCGATATTACGATGGTTAATCCTGGTGCGCAGCTGTTGCCTTTTGCCAATGGCAAGGTTCTCGCTCCTTTGAACGACATTGTTGCAGACGGTCTGAACGACAGCTTTCTGGAAGGCGTGCTCGATTACTATACTGTCGACGGCAACCTTTACGCATTGCCATACGATATGAACATTGCAGGTATTTTCTACAACAAAGAGCTGTTCGAAAAAGCGGGAGTACAGCCGCCGCAAACTTTCGAAGACCTTATCGCATCCGTTCCTAAGTTCAAAGAAGCGGGTATTCCGGCCTTTATTTTGGGCGGCAAGGATAAATGGCCACTTTCCTTTATGTTTACAAACGTTCTTCAGCGCGTTAACGGCGGACCGAAGTTTTTGGATGAGGTTGTGAAGGGCAATAAGCAATTTACAGATCCTGTATTTGTTGAAGCACTCCAAAAAACAAAAGACCTGATTCAGGCCGGCGCTTACCAAGAAGGAGCGGCTACTTACGATAACAACACGGCATCCCAGCAATTCCGCGACGGTAAAGCGGCCATGTACTTCATGGGAACTTGGGAGGTTTCCTCTATAGATGCATCTGCCGTCAAAGGAAAAGTAGGATTCTTGCCGTTCCCGACTGTAGGAGGCAAAGGAGATCCCAAAGATTACGTTATCGCTCCGGGCACAGCTTATGCTCTTGGCGCGAACAGCGACAATTTGGAAGAAAGCAAAAAGTTTTTGAAATATTTTATGACCAATTATCCGAAGGTAGCTTTTGAGAAGAAATCTGCGGTTGGTTTGGCTCAAAAGGTAGAAGGCGACTTTAAAGCGGCCGGCTACTCCGACCTGGCAATTGAAGTAACGGGGCGCTTCAACGAAGTTCAAGGCGGCGACATGAACTTTGACAACGTGATTGAACCGGCTACGACGCAAATTCATTTGACGGGCCTGCAAAGCTTGCTCATTCAAGACGTCAATGTAGAAGAGCTTGCAGCCGAGCATCAGAAAACATGGGAGCTTAACAAAAAATAAGCAAGGTCACGCGAAGGGAACCGAAAGGTTCCCTTTGCCACTGCTAAAGGCGCGGGAGGGTTAACGAATGAACGGTGTACTGAGAGTAAGCAAATGGACGTTGGCGGTATTCGTTCTTCCTTGCTTGTTGTTTTATTTGGCGTTTGTGTTTGCGCCTATTGCGGTATCCTTCTACTACTCCTTAGTAGAATGGGCTGGCATGGGCGACAAAGTTTTTGTCGGGCTGGACAATTATAAAGTGCTTTTTACGCAGGATCCCATTTTTTGGCCTTCCGTTCTAAGGACGCTTTATATTTCAGCAGCCTCGCTGGCTCAAATTCCGATTGCGATTGCTGTTGCCATTTTGCTTAGCAGATATGTCAGACGGCCTAATTTTTTAGTATCCAGTTATTTTTTGCCCGTCATATTATCGGTTGTTGTCATCGGCCAGCTATGGAAAGCAATTTATAACCCGGCTTCGCTCGGGGGCATGTTGAATCAAATGTTGATGAAGGTTGGCTTGGAATCGTGGACAAAGACGTGGCTTGGCGACACCGAAGTGGCGATTTTCGCCCTGTGCTTCGTTATTTTTTGGCAATATATCGGGTATCACGTGCTGATTCAATTTACGGGTGTACAAAACATTTCCTCCGACATTTACGAAGCGGCGAGCATCGACGGAGCCGAAGGGTTTAAGGCGGACCGCTACATTACGCTGCCTCTGCTGTCGCCGGTTATTAAAATATCGACTGTACTTGCGGTCATCGGTTCTTTAAAAGCATTTGACTTAATCGTTGTGATGACAGGAGGAGGTCCTGCCAATGCGACGGAAGTGATCTCCACTCATATGTTCAACATGACGTTCAACTCGTTCAAATACGGATACGGCAGCGCCATATCGACATTTCTGGTTATGTTTTGCCTCGTTATGACGGTTTTGCTGAACCTCGCGTTTAAACGGGCAGAGGAAGCGGCCTCTTAAAGAAAGGAGATGGGGAAGATGAAAGATTTTCGTTCGATCAGACGAGCCGTGGCCTGGATGTTTATGGCCCTTCTAGCCGTTACGCAGCTGTACCCGCTGCTTTGGCTGCTGCTGTATTCGCTTAAGACGAACAGCGAAATATTGTCGGGACAATTTTTTGCGCTGCCAAAAAAGTTTATGTGGGTCAACTACGCCGATGCATTTACGTCGGGGAGCTATTTGAAGTATATTGGCAATAGCATATGGGTGACAGGCATCACGCTCGTCATTACCATTGTGCTCGCCGGGATGGTATCGTATGCCATTACAAGATTTAGATGGCGTTATGGCAACCTGGTCATGCTTGTCTTTATGATCGGGATTATGATTCCGATTCAGTCGACGCTGCTGCCGCTTATGATTATTTTCAAAAACATGGATCTCATTAATACGCATGCATCGATTATTATTCCGTATGTCGCGTTTTCGATTCCGCTGGCGGTATTTATTCTGTCGGGCTTTTTGCGGGGCATTCCGAGCGAAATCGAGGAGTCGGCGATGATCGACGGCGCGAATATTTACCGAATTTTCTTTTCCATCGTCGTTCCGATTACGGTGCCGCCGATTATGACCGTTACGATTTTAACTTTTATCTCCATCTGGAACGAATATATTATCGCGGCCATTTTCTTATCCAGCGACTCGCTTAAGACGCTGCCGTTTGGCCTTAACAGCTTTGTCGGCCAATATACGGCGAATTACGGAGCGATTGGAGCGTTCCTTGTGCTTGGCGCGCTTCCGGTCGTCATCGTTTATTTCATCCTGTCCGACAAGATTACAAAAGGGATGGTAGCGGGCGCCGTCAAAGGATAAGAAATGGCCCTACTGGGGGGCGCCGGGTTGTTTGGACTCAAGCTGAATACGCTGCGAGCGCGTCTATTGATTTGGATATTGTCTTCGACGCTTGTTTTGCTAATCGGTTTAACGGGCATTTTCTATCACTATACGGCGCAGCAAATCGATATGAGAGTCGGGGAGGCCGCGCAGCGGAACGTGTCCCAAGCGATGGACAGCTTTGCGCTGCTTGCTCGGGGATATGAAGGGCTTGGCAAATCCATCATGAGCAATTCGGAAATTCAGCGTCTGCTCTCCCGCGAGGCGGCGAACGAACAGGATGAGTTTCATAAGCAGCTGCAAATGATGGCAGCGCTTGGCACCATCTTTCACAGCTACAACGACGTCAAAGGCATTCATATTATTTCTCCGGCGGGCCATGTATACAGTTATGAGTCGACGACTCATGCCATTAACCCTTTATTTTTGAAAAGCGGCTGGCTGGAAGAAATTCGCCTCTCCGACGGAACGCTGAAGTGGGGCGGAATGCTTGGCGACGGCTCCCTGACCGTTCGCGAGGACGATCCCGTCTTTACGTTCGGGAGATTAATGACCAATTTGTATACAACGGTGCCGCTTGGCGTTCTTATTATTGAAGCCGATCCCGAAACATTCCTGACCTCTCTTAACCACTTGATGATCAAGCCGGAGAGCCGTTCCTTCGTCTACGCGGATTCAGGAGCGCTTCTTATCGGTTCCCATCACCCCGCTGAGGGGATTGATCCTTTGCTTCGGGCAGAGCATCTAAAATATCCCTACGAGGAAGGGGCGCAAATCGTAGAGGATCGAGAGAACTTGATCGTGACCGTCTCGGAGCAGAAACTGAGATGGAAGCTTGTGTCGGTTACGCCCAAGCCGGTCGCCAAAGTAGAGCAGGCGGCGGCGAACCGGTATTTCGTTATGGTGACGGTTGCCGTTGTTTTTCTTGCCGCCTTAGTGGCGCTCATTCTTTCCCGCTCGGTGTCGAGGCCGATCAAATCTGTCGTTCAAGAGATGAGACGAGTGGAGCGGGGCGATTTAAGCCATCCGTTTCATGCGGCGGGCTCATACGAAGAAATTAATTACTTAAACCAGCATTTCAACCGGATGATGGGCGAAATCAACAGCTTGCTGGAACGGAATAAAATTGCGGCCGCAAGCGAAAAGAACGCTCAAATTCATGCTTTGCAGTCGCAAGTAAATCCTCACTTCCTATATAACACGCTGGATATGATTTATTGGCTTTTGGATGAGCAGGAGAATGAAAAGCTGGCAGGGCTCGTGTTGTCGCTCTCTCGTATGTTCCGTTACAGCAGCGACTGGCGGAGCTCGGTCGCGACGCTCGAGGATGAGCTGGAGCAGGTCGGCCATTACATGGCCATTATTGGCGCTAGATCAGACGGCCGAATTTCTATCGTGCATCATCTTGATGAAAGCTCGCTGCATGTAACGCTTCCCAAAATGACGCTTCAGCCGCTCATCGAAAACGCAGTCATTCACGGCTTGTCCGGCCGTGCAGGGGATGGCACAATCCGCATTTCTACGGCTGGCGAAGGCCAAACTTTGCTCATCCATATTTCCGATGATGGAGCAGGCATCACGTGGGAAAAGCTGGAGGAGCTTAAAGCTTCGCTAGTGCGAGCGGAGCGGCTGGAATGGAGCGAGCTGCTGGAAGAGGAGCGGAGGAGCATGACTGTGGAACCCGCCATTTACGGCTCGTCTCGCGGCTCAGGAGCGGGCTTTCTGAATGTGCATCGGCGCTTGGTGCTGGAATACGGCTCCGGCTATGGACTGCGCATAGACAGCAAGCCGAACGAAGGAACGACGGTTACGGTCATTGTTCCTGTTCTTTTGCCATCCAGATTGGAGGAGAAGGCATGAACATCTTGGTCGTCGACGACGAAAAAACGATTCGGGAAGGGCTAAAGCGAACAATCGGCTCCGCATTTGCGGATATTCGCCTATGGACGGCGGCTTCTGCTGCAGAGGCGCTCGAGACGCTTATTCGTGAACAAATCCATGTTGTCTTCTTAGATATTATGATGCCTGGTATGAACGGGCTTGAGCTTCTTGCCGAAGCGCGTCATACGTATAGAGACATCAAATGGATTGTCGTGTCGGCTCATTCCGAATTTTCATATGCTCAAGAAGCTTTGAGGCTCGGGGCTAGAGATTATATTTTAAAGCCTTTGGGCAAAGAACAAATCATCAAATCGGTTGACGTCTTGTACGGGGAGTGGCAGCGGGGGCGGCGCGAGCAATCCGATCTGGGGCTGCTGTCGTCTCATCTGAAATATTTGCGGGAAGCGGTATTCCGCAGATGGGTGCAAGGACTCGATATCGGGAGATTCGACTTAAGTTCCCTTCAGCAGGAGCATGACCGGTTTCAACTGCTGTGCCTCAAGCTGGAAGGCGGCCCGGAGCTGTCTCTTGTCAATTTTGTTGCCGAAAATGTAATGACAGAGCTCATTGCCCAATATGGAAAAGGATTTATTGTCAACTTGGAAAGCCACTTTTTGGTTGGCGTCGTTACATTTTCGGAAGAAAGCGGCGCGGGGGCCTTCAAACAGGAGGCCGAAGCCCATCTGGGCCGGTGTCTAAAGATGCCTTTCCAGCTTGAGCTGTCAGGCCGGCTGACCGACTTTTATTCCATTCCGCATCATCTGAAAAAGTTTCATACCACAAAAGCGATCGAGCGGGACGATTCCGCTGCCGACAACAAAAATGACGCCATCGATATCGCGATCCAATATATTAAAGGAAGCTTTCAGCAAAATTTATCGTTGGAGCTTGTTTCCTCCATCGTTTATTTGAATCCGGTTTATTTCAGCAAGCTGTTTAAGCAAAAGACAGGAATCGGCTACAAGGAGTATGTGACTAAACTAAGGATGGAGCGGGCGGAGGAGCTGCTGGCAATCCCGGACATGTCGGTCACGCGTATCGCGGAGCTGACGGGTTATCCCGATGTGAGGCACTTTACTCAAGTGTTCCGTAAAAAGCATGATTGCACGCCAAGCCAATACCGTTCAGGCAAAATAGGGATTTAAGAGGCAAAAAAGAAGCCTTCCGCCTAAACTGACGGGAGGCTTCTTCGTATAGAATTACTTAACTGCAGCTTCGTAGCGTTTGCCTACTTCAGCCCAGTTTACTACATTCCAGAACGCCGCGATGTAGTCAGGACGTTTGTTTTGGTAGTTCAGGTAGTATGCATGCTCCCAAACGTCTAGGCCCAAAATTGGCGTTTCGCCTTCCATAATCGGGCTGTCTTGGTTAGGCAAGCTGTAAACTTTCAATTTGCCGTTTGCTACAGCAAGGAAAGCCCAGCCGCTGCCGAAGCGGGTAGCCGCAGCTTTAGCGAAGTCAGCTTTGAACGTTTCGAGGCCGCCAAGCTCGCTTTCGATAGCTGCTGCAAGAGCGCCAGTAGGAGCGCCGCCTGCGTCAGGACCAATCGTTTCCCAGAACAAGCTGTGGTTGGCATGTCCGCCGCCATTGTTGCGAACGGCTGTACGGATCGCTTCCGGTACGCTTGCAAGGTCGCCGATCAGTTCTTCGATCGATTTGTTTTGCAATTCAGGAGCGGACTCCAGAGCTGCGTTCAGGTTTGTTACATAAGCGTTGTGGTGACGACCATGGTGGATTTCCATAGTAGTGGTGTCGATATGTGGTTCAAGAGCGTTGTGCGCATAAGGCAAAGCAGGCAGTTGATGTGCCATCATGAATTACCTCCCAAAATAATATGTAGTTAATCATGTCCATTATCCCCCATCGGAACGAATAAATCAACATTACTGTTGAAAAAGTCGAATTTCCCGGAAGGGGGTTATTTTCATAACCAGATGATAGGTTTTCACGGGACAATTTGTTTTATTCCAGCGGTGCGAAAATAAGATTTGTCGACAAAAACGAACGAATTTCGGTTGAAAGCGCTTAATGTTAAGCGCTTTCACGAGAATGAGGGAGATTTTTCGCTATTTTTAAAGAAATTTTAAGAAAAAAGAGTGAAAATGCTAAAATTCGTTGTATACTAGTCTAGTACGAGACTATGACATGGTAGAAGGTGTTAATAGAATGAACGTCCGTTCCTTCCAGTTGTCCGATTACAAACCGCTTACTGAATTGCTAGAAGAAGTTCTGACAACGGAATGCTATGAGCAAACAATGGAAGCATTTGCCCGTCAATTGTCATGGGATAGCGATCTAGTTCTAGTCGCTGTCAAAGAGTCCGAAATCGTTGGTATGATTATCGGAACAATCGATAACAACAAAGGTTATTATTATCGAATTGCGGTATCGCCAGAGCATCAGCGAAGCGGAGTCGGCAGGGCGCTCGTATCGGCACTGCGCCAACGTTTCGTAGGACGCAATGTCAGCAAAATTCTGATTACCGCAGACGAGCACAACGAGCCGGTATTGCCGCTCTATGAATCTATGGGTTACGCGGCTACTGATTTTTTTCGATCGTTTCAGAAGCTCAGCATCGTCACGGGGTAGATTAAATAAACGTAATTTGAGTCTTACAAAGGGCATATCTGAACGCGCCATTGCAATTGGCGCACGGATATGCTTTTCTTATTACTATAAGGAATCTGAGGAGCACGGACAGCCATGGACAATTATGAACAATGCATCATTAAAAGCTTCAAGCACAATGGACATATCCATCGGCTGTGGCAGCAGAATTGGCTTGTTCCCAGCCGCTACCTAATCGCTCAGCATCAAGAGCAATCAATGATTGTGGTCATCAACAGGCAGACGCCGATTCAGGAATCCGATGGCAAGCAATGGATTAGCCGTGTGCCGGCGGTTTCTTTTTTTATTCCCGGACAGTGGTTCAATGTCGTCGCCTTGCTTGAGGCGGGCGGTGTTCGCTACTATTGCAATATTGCTTCTCCTCCGTATTTGCAGGGAGGAGTGCTTACCTATATCGACTACGATCTAGATGTTATTCGGACGGCCGATGGCAGCCGCTACATTGTAGATCAAGACGAGTATGAGCAGCATAAGCAGCAATATCATTATCCGGAGACTGTACAGTCGAAGGTCATGAATGGGCTGAACGCTTTGCTTGCACGAATTGAAGAGGGCGAACCGCCATTTTCGGATGAGGTGGCCATCGGTTATTACGAGCAGTGGCTGGCCGCTCATCCAGACAGTGCCGAACAATGAGAATGAAGTTTTTGTTCGGCTGGGCGAAAACTTGTCTTGTAGCATTGCTGGTTGTGCTTTTGCTTAACGTTTTTGTATTTAGTTTCTCAAGGGTGGAAGGCCATTCGATGGAGCCTACGCTTAAGGGGAATGAGCGGCTTTATGTAAATAAACTAATATACCGGTTCAAAGCCCCCAAATTGGGGGATATTGTGGTGTTAAAGGACCCTCGGCCATCGATGGGCGAAGGAAAATATTTGGTGAAGCGAATTGTAGGAGAACCGGGCGACCAGATTGAAATATCGGGTGCGAAGCTGTACCGGAATGGCATTAGCGTAGACGAGCCGTATACCGACTTCCCAATAGAAGGGATGAATTTTGGTCCCGTCACTCTTTTGGACGATCAATATTTTGTGATGGGAGACAATCGCAGGGAAGCTGCCAGCTTAGACAGCCGTTCCTTCGGCGCTGTGGAGGAGACAATCCTTGTTGGCAAAGCCGATTTTGCGGTTTGGCCTCTTAAGAGGATAAGGGACTTGTAAAAGATAGGAGCCGGTAGCTTGCGGGCGATCGCTATTTATATATAGGAGGTGCAATGATGAAAGACGTTATGATTTATACGGATGGAGCTTGCTCTGGAAATCCCGGTCCAGGCGGCTGGGGTGCCGTTTTGTTTTATGGGGCGCATCAGAAGGAAATATCGGGCGGGGAAAAGGCGACAACAAACAATCGAATGGAAATTCAAGCCGTTATTGAAGGGCTAAGCATGCTGAAGGAGCCTTGCAGCGTGAAGGTATACAGCGATTCCGCCTACGTCGTCAATTGCTTTCAACAAGGGTGGATTCATGGCTGGATGCGCAACGGCTGGAAAAATAGCAAAAAGGACCCGGTGGAAAATCAAGACCTGTGGAAGCAGCTGTGGGAGCTTATGCAGAAGCACACGGTTGAATACGTCAAAGTAAAAGGCCATAGCGATAACGTTTGGAATAATCGTTGCGACGAGCTTGCGCGCGAAGCGGTCAAAAGGTTGTAGAGTATGACAGACGAGTGGCTGAAGCTGAAGCAGGAGATGAAAGCGGCCGCGAAGGAGCTTGGTATCGACACCGTGGGCGTAGCTTCGGCGGAGCCTTTTACCATATTGAAAGAACGGCTGATTCGTCATCGCGAGCTTGGAAGGGAGTCTGGATTCGAAGAGCCGGATCTCGATAAACGGACGGATCCTTCGCTGCTGTTCGACAAGCCGAAGAGCATAATCGCGATAGCCGTAGCCTATCCATCCAAGCTCATCGATCCGCCGAAATCGGAGCCGGGAGCGCGCAGAGGCATTATGTCTCGTTCCGCATGGGGAGAAGACTATCATAAGGTGCTTCGCGACCGGCTTGCGAGACTAGAGGCTTGGCTGAGGGAGCGGGTACCGGGCTTTAGAAGCGAGAGCATGGTCGATACCGGAGAGCTTTCCGACCGGGCCGTTGCGGAGAGGGCTGGAATCGGCTGGAGCGCCAAAAACTGCTCCATTATATCTCCAGAATTAGGCTCATGGATTTATTTGGGCGAAATGATTACCAACTTGCCGCTTCCGCCGGATGTGCCGGTAACGGAGGGCTGCGGCACTTGCACGAAATGTATTGACGCTTGTCCAACAAACGCGCTTGTTGGGCCCGGTGAACTCGACGCCCAGCGATGCATTTCTTTTGTTACGCAAACAAAGGGAATGGTTTCCGACGAGTTCATGCGCAAAATCGGCAACCGGCTGTACGGCTGCGATACTTGCCAAGTCGTTTGCCCCGTTAACCGGGGGAAAAACTGGACGCAGCATCCGGAGCTGCAGCCGGACGTAGAGCTTGCCAAACCTCTGTTGACGCCGCTGCTTACAATTGGCAACAAGGAGTTCAAAGAACGATACGGATTCACTTCCTCGGCCTGGCGGGGCAAAAAGCCGATCCAGCGCAACGCTGTAATTGCTCTCGGCAATTTTAAAGAAGCAAGCGCTGTACCTGATCTTATCGGGGTGCTGCAATCCGATCCGAGGCCTGTGCTGAGAGGAACGGCCGCTTGGTCGCTTGGCAGAATCGGCAGTCCGCTTGGGGAGGAAGCGCTCCGGCTCGCTTTTGAAAAGGAACAGGATGCGGAAGCGAGAGATATGATCGCAAATGCGTTAGCCATGCTGGAGAAGAGCCTCATGGGAGGAGAGAAGGAACATGACGGAGATTAGAGCTGTGGAACTCTCGTCCCCAGTAGGGCCCATTGTTGTAATGGCGACGGATGAGGGGATATGCCACTTGTCTTTTGGTCGTTATGATGCACAGAGAGATAAGCTGGAGCAGTGGGCGGGACGAGCTTTTGAGGATTTAAACGAGCTTCCTGCATTGGTCCCGTCTGGGGATCATCCTCTATTGCATGAGGCTTCGCAGCAGCTGGATGCCTATTTCGCCAAGCGGCTGCATAGGTTCGATCTCCCTCTTCATATGTCAGGAACGCCCTTTCAGTTGAAGGTATGGGAGGCGCTGCGTCAGATTCCCTATGGGGAAACATGTTCATATAAAGATATCGCTCTTAAAATATACCAACCTGGCGCTATGAGGGCAGTCGGCGGCGCGAACAACCGAAATCCGGTTTCCGTTATCGTTCCTTGCCATCGGGTTATCGGAGCAAGCGGCAAGATGGTCGGCTATGGCGGCGGATTGCCGATCAAGCTCGCTCTCTTGGATTTAGAGCAATTGCAATAGGGCTGAAAGCTGCGGATTCATTGCGAAAATGGGCATGGACATGCTATGATACAGGGTGTTGAATTTTATAAAATTATAGATTGAAGGGGTCAGGTGACATAGATGGAATGGTACAATATTGTTATCCCGATTGTAACGTTGATTGCTGGAGCAGCAGGCGGTTTTTTTGTGGGGATTTTTTATCTTCGCAAGCAAATTGAGAAAATGCAGAACGATCCCGATATGATCCAGCGTATGGCGAAGCAAATGGGTTACAACTTGAATAAGCAACAGATGTCGCGTGCGCAAAATATGATGAAAAACCAGAAGTTCCCTCGTAAGTAAGCAATAACGAAGCAATCGCCGGAAGGAGCGGATAGTATTGGCGGGCAAAAAGGATTACGTCAATTCAAAAGTGTCGGAAAACCGGGAAAAGATTGAATTCCATGTTAAAGAGATTTTGAAGCTGGTCGGTGAGGATGTCGAGCGCGAAGGGCTGCTGGAAACTCCTGCCCGGGTTACCCGGATGTACGAAGAAATTTTTGCGGGTTATGAAGTCGATCCGCGCGAGGTGCTTGGCGTCACATTTGATGAGCAGCATGAGGAGCTTGTCATTGTGAAAGATATTGTCTACTACAGCCAATGCGAGCACCATATGGCGCCGTTTTTCGGCAAGGCGCATATCGGCTACATTCCTAGCGGGAAAATTGCCGGACTTAGCAAGCTGGCTCGTTTAGTTGAGGCTGTTACTCGCAGGCTGCAGGTACAAGAGCGTATTACGTCGCAAATCGCGGATATTTTGGACAAGGAGCTATCTCCGCATGGCGTAATGGTTGTCGTGGAAGGCGAGCATCTTTGCATGTGCTCCCGCGGCGTCAAAAAGCCCGGCAGCATGACCGTTACATCGGCGGTTCGCGGAGAGTTCCGGTCCAGCCCAGCGCTTCGCTCGGAGTTCCTTTCTTTGCTGAAACAATAGATATTATGAACTAGTAAAAAAACGAGTATTCCCCCTCGCCTTAGGCGCTATGGGAATGCTCGTTTTTCTTTTTTATATGGTTCCTTCGCCTCGCCGTTTTCCGTACTTGAACGATTGCTTTTCCTTTAATTGATTCGTTCCGCTTGAATTCCATTGTCCACTTGGCTGAGGAACAGGGCGGTTTTTTGAATATATTCTCTCGGATGCTTTCGGAACAGCAATTCATGCTGGCCATCTTCTACAATCCAAGAGCGGGAAAGGGAATGGGTCTGATTGGCTGCGATTTGTTCGGCCGTTGCGGCAGGCGCTTTCGCATCGTCTGTCCCATGGATAATATAGATCGGCATGTCAAACTGGTTCGCAGCCACTTGCTCGGCAGGGATAGACCCGAAGCCGCTTCCTGTCCAAAGCGGGATCATCGCTTCAATTAAAGGGAGCGACGGAAAGCGCGGTAGCGGGACAAACTGGTTCAAATTTTCAAACAACGCTTCAGAGCTTGGGACAAAAAGGCTATCCAAAATCATCGCGTCGATTTCATCGGTTTGCAATGCAGTTTGCAGGGCGGTTCCGGCTCCCATAGAAAATCCCCACACGACGATATCGTCCGCTCCTCTGGACTTGGCGTATTGAATAGCTGCCAAGAGCTGCTGGGATTCCTCTCTACCGCCTGTAGCGGGCGCTTTATATTGCTGGGAAGCATATCCGTAGTCAAACAACAAAACGTTATATTGCAGATCATGAAGGAGCTTGGTCAAATCGTACATAGGAACCCAGTCTTCTTCCCGGTTGGCGCCATAGCCGTGGCTGAACACGACTGTGCGATTGGCCGTTTCCTCTTGTACGGCAGCAGGGACATACCATCCGCTTACGGTCGTTTCTCCGCTATAGCTGGGGAATACGACATCCTCATAAGCAACGCCTATTGCTTGCTGAGGATTGGAGGAGAGCGGGGCCACATACGGGTATGCCAGCATCCAAGCGACGTAGCCGTGAAAAATAAGGACCACAATTAAACACATCGCCAGAAGAGAGGTGAGCGAAGCGACAAGCAGATGCTTGCGGCGTCCGGCACTTCTGGTAGGAAACGGAATTTGCGGTGCGGGCAGAGCCGGCAGGGAAGGCAGCAATGGATGCTGCGGAGCAAAGCCGTCTAAAGCAGGGGAATGGGTCATCGTTGTATTCATCATCTATGTTCCTCCCGCAATCTATAATGTAAGCGCTATATTTTTAATGTATCTTCATGGTAGTGCGGGAGTTCCGGCCTGTCAATTCATGTCGACGGATTGTTAGGACGGTGTAATCGTTCTGTAATGTAGAGAGAATACTTTACGGTAACGGAGCTTTTGAGGTATACTAATTGAGAATCGATTTCAATGAATTTGAAAAAGGGTTTCAAACGGTGAAACTCGAATAAATAGGATAGCCAACAAATGAGCTGCTGAGAAATAGCATATAAAAGAGAGTTAGCATAAAGGATGGAAGGGAGTGCCGCCGCATGGAAGACGGTAAATCAACGGTACGCGCAGTTGACCGCGCACTTGATATTTTGTTGTGTTTTACAGCCAAAACGGATTGGGCAATGACAGAAATCGCGGAACATGTGGGGCTCCACAAAAGCACGGTCCATCGTATGCTGGCGACGCTTGAGGAGAAAGGCTTTATCGAACGCGATCAGTCGACCGAGCGATACCATTTAGGATTAAAGGTGTGGGAGCTGTCTGCCAACCTGTCCCGTTCAGACGATCAGGCGACGATATGGCTTCCGGATATGGTCAGACTAAGAGATCAACTTGGCGAGACGGTCAGCATTTATGTTAGGGACGGTTCGGAGAGAATTCGGATGCAGGCGGTGCAAAGCAACCAGGCTGTTCGGAGAGTGGCTCCGGTAGGGCTTAGACTTCCTTTATACGCGGGGGCTTCGAGTAAAGTGCTCATTGCATATTCGGATGCTTCTGTAAAAGAAAACATATTTGCATCGCCCACCTGGCCATCTACTATCGATATGGAGCAATACAATCATCAGTTGCAGGAGATCGTTGTTCAAGGGTATGCGACAAGCTTTGAAGAACGGGAGCTGGGCGCGGCCGCTCTGTCTGCCCCTATATTTGACCGATTTGGCGTTCTTGCAGCCGCGCTTTCGATTTCAGGCCCAGCCAGCAGGCTGAAGCCGGATACGATGCGGGAATACGCGCCAATTATGATGGAAGCTGCCAAACGGATGGGGACTATGATTAGGTAGTAACTCGGGGGCACCAACTGTGGCGCCTAGTTGTGCCAAAAACCACTAAATGTGTTCGAAAACACCGTGGGCAGTTGGTTGAGCAAGAAAGCGAAAATCGAGCGAATCAGCCGAAAATGAAATTAGCGGTATCAGAATCTTATACATGATTCAGAGTGTTATCTAACAATAATATTCAAGTAGATATCCATCCAAGCAGGAAAAATAAGCAGAAAAAAAGCGCCAGGGATTTCCCTGGCGCTTTTCAATGCGTGCGAAGCCCCTCAAAAAGACAAAAAAACAGGGCGTGGTCATCACGCCCTGTTTCTTGTTACATATTAGCAATCATTTGACGAAGCACCGTTTGCAGGATGCCGCCGTTGCGGTAGTAATCTACGTCAACGAGGGAGTCTAGACGAACGATTGCGGAGAATTCGAACGATGTGCCGTCTTCACGAGTCGCTTTTACGACAACCGTTTGACCTGGCAGAACATCGTTGGAAAGTCCGACGATATCAAATGTTTCACGGCCGGTAATGCCAAGCGTTTTCCAGCTTTGGCCTTCTTGGAATTGAAGCGGCAGAACGCCCATTCCAACAAGGTTGGAGCGGTGAATACGCTCGAAGCTTTCGGCGATTACGGCTTTAACGCCCAGCAAGTAAGTGCCTTTTGCCGCCCAGTCGCGGGAGCTTCCTGTACCGTATTCTTTGCCAGCGATAACGACAAGGTTTTTGCCGTTCTCTTGATACTTCATAGAAGCGTCATAGATGGACTCGACTTCGCCAGTTGGCAGGTAAGTTGTTACGCCGCCTTCCGTTCCTGGAGCCACTTGGTTACGAATACGGATATTCGCAAACGTACCGCGCATCATCACTTCGTGGTTGCCGCGACGGGAACCGTACGAGTTGAAATCTTTGCGATCTACGCCGTTGTCGATCAAATATTTGCCGCCAGGGCTGTTAACCGTAATGTTGCCGGCAGGGGAGATATGGTCCGTCGTAACGGAATCGCCCATGAGAGCAAGTACGCTAGCCGAAGGAATGTCGGCAATGTCGGACAGGTCGGAACCAAGGTTTTCGAAGAACGGAGGGTTTTGGATATAAGTGGATTTTGCATCCCACTCGTAGCTTTCGCCTTCCGGTACGTCGATTGCGTTCCAACGCTCGTTTTGCGTAAATACGTTTTCGTATTTGGCGTTGAACATTTCTGGGTTCAAGGACGAAGCAACAGCTTCCTTGATTTCCGCGTTTGTCGGCCAAATGTCTTTCAAGTAAACCGGCTGGCCGTCTTGGTCGTGGCCGATTGGGTCGTGAGCAAGGTCGATGTTGACAGTGCCCGCAAGCGCATAAGCGACAACAAGCGGCGGAGATGCCAAGTAGTTGGCTTTCACTTGAGCGTGTACGCGGCCTTCGAAGTTCCGGTTGCCGGACAATACAGCAGCTACCGTCATATCGTTGTCAGCGATCACTTTGCTTACTTCGTCAGGCAATGGACCGGAGTTTCCGATACATGTCGCGCAGCCGTAGCCAGCAACGTGGAAGCCAAGCGCTTCAAGCGACTCCAACAAGTTTGCTTTTTTCAAATATTCCGTAACGACCAGGGAACCTGGAGTCAGGGAGCTCTTTACGTAACCTGGTTTAGTCAGGCCGCGCTCAACCGCTTTTTTCGCTACGAGACCCGCCGCAAGCATAACGCTTGGGTTGGAAGTGTTCGTACAGCTCGTAATCGCCGCAATAACGACTGCGCCTGTGCCCATTTGGGACTGCTCGCCGTTCGGGTGAGGAACTGGAACGACTTGATCGATTTTCTCTTCCGTCAGGCCGTATCCGCCTTTGTCGATTGGCGTGCGGATAATGCTGTTGAAAGCTTCCTTCATCGCCGTCAGCTCAACGCGGTCTTGCGGACGCTTAGGACCAGCAAGGGACGGTACGATTGTGGAAAGATCAAGCTCGATCACGTCGGAGAATACCGGGTCCGGAGTTTCGTCCGTACGGAACATGTCTTGTGCTTTATAGTATGCTTCAACCAAAGCGATTTGATCTTCTTTACGGCCTGTTTGGCGAAGGAAGTCAAGCGTTTCGCCGTCAACCGGGAAGAAACCGACTGTTGCGCCGTATTCAGGAGCCATGTTGGCAACTGTTGCACGGTCAGCTAGGCTGATGTTGGACAAGCCTGGGCCGAAAAACTCGACGAACTTGCCGACAACGCCTTTTTTACGAAGAATTTGAGTGACAGTAAGCGCAAGGTCAGTTGCTGTGGAGCCTTCTGCCAAGCTGCCTGTCAGCTTAAAGCCGATAACTTCCGGCATTACGAAGTACAGAGGTTGACCAAGCATGCCCGCTTCCGCCTCGATGCCGCCAACGCCCCAGCCAACTACGCCAAGACCGTTGATCATTGTCGTATGGGAGTCGGTACCCACGAGGGAGTCCGGATAAACAACGGTTTCTCCGTCGATCGTTTTTGTAGCGGCTACCGATGCGAGGTACTCCAAGTTAACTTGGTGAACGATACCTGTTCCAGGAGGAACCGCACGGAAGTTGTCAAACGCCGTTTGCGCCCAGCGAAGGAAACGGTAGCGCTCTTCGTTGCGTTCAAACTCCACTTTTGTGTTGTATTCCAAAGCTTCCGGGCTGCCGAAAGCGTCAACCATAACGGAGTGGTCGATAACGAGATCGACGGGTACGAGCGGGTTGATTTTTTTCGGGTCGCCGCCTGCTTTTTTCACAGTGTCGCGCATAGCCGCAAGGTCTACGACAACCGGTACGCCCGTGAAATCCTGAAGAACGATACGTGCAGGGATAAAAGGAATTTCTTTGTCTTCGCGGCCATTTGCCCAGTTGGCCAATTGTTTAACATGCTCAGGTGTGATTGCGCGGCCGTCGAATTGACGAACGGCTGCTTCCAGCAATACTTTGATGGAGAAAGGAAGCTTGGAAATATCGCCAAGGCCTTGCTCTTCGAGTCCGCCGAGACGGTAGTAAGCGTAAGACTTGCCGCCCGACTCCAGTGTTGTGCGAACAGAATATTCGTTTTGTTTAGACATCGTTATTCTCCTCTTCGGTTAGTAAGGATGCTGTTTCATTAGTTGAAACACGATTTCAAAAACTTTATGTCTTTAGTATAGCGTTAAAATGGTCATTCCGTAAAGTCCAATTATGTCCTTTCGAACCTGTAATTAACCTTGCCCGCCCGAACAAGAAATGGTACATGAACCGCCGATCACGGTCATATAATGAAGCAGTTGTTGCATGCCTTTTTGATGCATGTTCGGCATGATCGAATTTAGGTCGGGAGGGGTAGCGATGTCGAGATCGGACAGCCGGAACTCCGGCAGCGGCAGGACAAAGCGCAATAGCAAGGCAGCGGATAAACACCCAGCTTCGGCAAGTTCCAAGTCAGCGGGGGCGGGGGATGCTCGTGTGCAAAATGCCAGCGTCGTTAGCGGCGGGAAGCGACAGCAGGGGAACAACGGGAGGGGCCAGCTAAAATTAAGCGCGCTTCCGCAAGCCTCCGATTTCGCAGGAAGCGCTCGTACATCGAGCGACAGCGGCTGGAAATCGGCCCTTCACCGCTATGTCAGCTTGTACAATCAAGCGGAAACGGAGCAGCATGCCCGCGTGTTGACCGATTTTGTAACGGATGAAGTGCATGCCGAGCGGCTGATGCAAAGACTGGATCGAATAAGGGAACGGGATTTATATAGAGGAGCGTTGCCTGCTGGAAGTGAAACCAAAGCGGATATTATCCGTGTCAACGAGTCGACCCATGAAGTATCGGTGCTGGTGAAGCTGCATATCAAAAGAAGGATGGAGCAATCGGGTCTCTATTATATGGAGGAGCGTTCTGAATACGAACGGATATGGCTTACTTCCGAAGGGCGCGATTGGAACGTGCTTCAAGTGGAGCCCATTATTGCGGAACGCCGCCCGCGCTATGGAGCATCTGTCCATCAATGGCTTGCGGAGGCGGAAGGGGAATCGGAGAGCAGCGTTTACCTTGCGCCGTCCACGCCATTTTTAAATTATGAAGTGATGCCGAATTTTCAAAATCGGACGGGAACGACCCGCTACAGAAGAGATTTGGCCGCCGCTTATGCGGATAGATGGTGGAACGAAGGCAATTCAGCTTACGAGTTGTTCGACGTCAATTGCACCAATTACGTTTCCCAGTGCATCTTTGCAGGTAATGCTCCTATGAACTATACTGGTAAAAGGGGCAGCGGCTGGTGGTACAAAGGGCGCAGCAAAGGCCAGGAATGGTGGAGCTACAGCTGGGCCGTATCCCATGCACTGAACCAATATTTATCCGCTGCGCGCAAATCGGGGCTGAAGGCGGTCACCGTCCAATCGGCGGATGAGCTGCAGCTTGGCGACGTCATTACATATGATTGGAATGGCGACGGACGCTTCGAGCACAGCACGATCGTAACGGCCTTTGATTCCTCGGGCCAGCCGCTTGTGAACGCCAATACGGTTGCGAGTCGGCACAGATATTGGGATTATCGGGATTCCTATGCATGGACCAGGAACACGCGTTATCGTTTTTTTCATATTCCCGATGTTTTATAACGAAATTTATAATTACCGGAGGATAGACTATGGGGAGCAAAATAAAAGTCGGACTGGTGTATGGCGGTAAATCCGGCGAGCACGAAGTGTCCTTGCAGACGGCATTTGCCGTTATGCGTGAATTTGACTATAGCCAATACGAAATTAAACCTTTTTATATTACAAAACAAGGCGAGTGGAAAACAGGAAGCGTATTGCTGTCCCCGCCGGAAAACGTAGAGTCGCTTAGATTTGACAACGCAAGCGGAGGCTCGTCCACGTTGTCGCTTTCCCCGCTGTTCAACGCTCTTGATTCGTCTTCCCAGCAAGCTGCGCAGAGCGCGCTTCAGGAAGCGAAAATTAGCGGGAAACCTGCCGTTCAAGCGGGTAATGAGGGTTCGGTTGACGTTATGTTCCCTTTGCTGCATGGCACATTTGGTGAAGACGGCACGATTCAAGGGCTTTTTGAGATGGCGAACATCCCTTATGTAGGCGCTGGGGTGCTTGCTTCTGCCGTAGGCATGGACAAGATTATGATGAAAAAAGTATTTGCCCAGGAAGGGCTGCCGCAATGTATATTCCGTTATTTTAACCGGACCCAGTGGGAAAAGGACTCTTCCTTCTTTATTATGGAATGCGAAGTTTCGCTCGGTTATCCATGCTTCGTCAAACCGGCCAATTTGGGCTCAAGCGTAGGCGTGTCCAAAGCGAGAAACCGGGAGGAATTGATCGAGGCCGTCAACTATGCGCTCCGCTTTGACCGTAAAGTCATTGTAGAGGAGTTTGTGGACGCCAGGGAGATTGAGGTCAGCGTGCTTGGCAATGATGAGGCGAAAGCTTCCGTAGTTGGCGAAATCGCTCCTTCTAATGAATTTTACGACTACAAGGCAAAATATATCGACGGCAAATCGACGATGATGATCCCAGCCCAGTTGCCGGATGGAATCTCGGATTCCGTTCGTGAAATGGCGGTACGCGCTTTTCAGGCGATTGACGGTTCGGGCCTTGCGCGCGCCGACTTTTTCCTCAGAAAAGAAGACAATCAGCTTTTCATTAACGAGGTGAATACGCTGCCGGGCTTTACTCCGTTCAGCATGTATCCGCTTATGTGGAAAGAAACCGGCTTGCCTTATAAGGAGCTGTTAAAAACGCTAATCGAGCTTGCGCTGGATCGTCACAAAGATAAGCAACGGATCGATTTTACAGGCGAGTCCTTAACCAATTAAACTTTTTTTGCGACAACCGGCGCGTCGAAACCTTGTTTAGGGCTTCGGCGCGCCGATTGAGCTATTCACTTAAATAAGGAGAGGCGACAAACTATGGGATTCCAGACGGAGTTTAATTCGGTATGCAAGTTCAAATCGGAGCAGGAGCTTTATGAATTGCTCGAATACGGCAAAGGCAAGATGGTCAAAAGCGGGTTCCGCGTCTATCCGGCAGGACAAAAAGTGATCGCCTATACGCCAAATAACGAAGCGATTGCGATTGTACGCATTTCGGCCTCCATTGCGGAAATCAATTTTCAAGGCGAAGAAGTGACCCAAGTGGAGATGGAACTGGTGCGAAAGCTGACGGAAGAAGAAGCCCGCATTCAAACGGCGCTTGCGTTCGAAATGTTTTTTGGGGAGCGTTCTTAAGGCATGATCGTCCGGTTCGGTTTTGTGGCGATGAGCACGCTGCTGGAAAATGCGTCTCCTTCAAGAACGATGACCTACGCTACGTTGTCCAAGCTGGATGACCGCGAGGCGGGCATTCGCAAATTGGAGCGGATTGCCGAAGAGAATCTAGCGAGCACTTTGCGTATTCTTAAGCACGGCAGAGCTCACGATATCGCGATGTACCGATTTTCCTCCAAACTCATTCCTTTGGCTACACACGAAAGTCTTGCGGAATGGGACCCTTACGGGCCGCTCGCATCATCGTTCCGGGCAATCGGCGATTATGTGAAAGAAAAAGCGATGAGAGTATCTTTTCATCCCGACCACTTTTGCGTATTCAGCACCCCTCGGCCGGAAGTGCTTCGCAACTCGAAAAAAGATTTGGTTCACCATGTCCGGATGCTGGAGATGATGGGGCTGGATGAGACCGCCAAAAACAATATTCATATGGGCGGAGCTTACGGGGACAAGGAAACGTCCAGCGCGAGATTTATTGCGCAATTTGGAGCTTTGCCTCCAGAAATCAAACATCGAACCACGCTTGAAAACGACGACAAAACGTTTAATGTAAAAGAAACGTTGTTCGCCGCCGAAAGCGTAGGCGTCCCTATGGTGCTCGATATTCATCATCATGCCGTCAATACGGGCGGTGTTACTGAGGACGAGCTGGCGGAAGCCATTTGGCCGCGCATCGTTCGCACTTGGCAAGCGGAGCGGGACAGGCTCGGGATGGGCTCTTCCTTGCGGCTGCCTCCCAAAATCCATGCGTCCAGTCCCAAAAGCGCAAGCGATCCTCGCGGCCATGCCGATTTTGTGGAGGCGGAGCCGCTGCTGCGCTTTTTAAGAAGAGCAGCTCACGCGACGGACCATCTGGATTGCATGCTGGAGGCCAAAAGCAAAGATGCCGCGCTTCTAAAGCTCATGGAAGATTTGAAACAATGGGAACAGAGAGGAGCAGGGGTAAAGGTAATCGATGGAGGAAGCGTCGAAATTACCCCGATATAAACGACGATGGAATGGATTTTGCTTGTGCTTCTTGGTGTTGTCGCAGCCATGTTCGGTAGCATTGTCGGACTTGGCGGGGGCATCATTATCGTCCCCGCTTTGCTGCTGTTTGCGCCGGCTTTGATCGGAGAACCCGTTGATCATGCGACGGCGGTTGGCATTTCTCTTACCGTGCTGGTCGTTACGGCACTAGCGTCAACCCTTTCCTACAAAAAGAAAGGGCTCGTCGATTTCCGCAGCGCTTGGCTGTTCTTTATTACAAGCGGACCGGCCGCCATGATCGGATCGGTGGCTACGGGCTATTTGAAAGGCGGGACATTTCAGCTTGCATTTGGTTTTTTTATGCTGCTTATGGCTGGTTTGCTCATTGCCCGAGATTATTTGAAACCGTTTACGAAACAATGGCCGATCGTCCGCACGATTAAGATCGCTACGGGAGATCAGTATACATACAGCTATGGTCTATGGCCGGCGCTTGCGATTGGATTTGGGGTAGGTTTAATCTCAGGATTGTTCGGCATCGGGGGAGGTTCGCTGTTTGTGCCTCTAATGGTTTTGCTGTTTCGGTTTCCGCCGCATGTGGCGTCCGCCACTTCCATGTTCATCATTTTTTTATCGTCCATTTTGGGAGGCGGCATGCATATCGCTCTCGGGGAAATCAATTGGCTGCTGGCGCTCGCCCTTATACCGGGGGCATGGGTGGGTGGCAAGCTGGGAGCATGGATCGCCGTCCGCATGAGCGGGAAAGGGCTCTTATGGTTGCTTAGAGTGACGTTGTTTGTGCTCGCGATTCGCTTAATCGTCCAAGGTTTTCGTGATCTGTAGCGGGACATACGCTTGTTCTGCGCGAAACTTGGAACGGGTTTGGCCGTATTACAATAAGATAAGTATCGATAAAGCTATTCCAGCCACTAATACAATCAAGGATGTGATCAAGCGTGGATGACGGAACGAACGGCTTCGTCGTAGGGGGCAAAAGCTTTACCGCAGTCGCCATCAATTGCGCGGCGAAAGCGGGGGAATGGATTACAACGAAGCTTGGCAATCATGCCAAACTTGAAATAAAGCAATCGGCGCATGATCTTGTCACGGAAGTGGACAAGGGGTCCGAGAGGCTCATTCGCAAATTGATAGGGACTCATTTTCCCCACCATTCCTTTTTGGGAGAAGAAGGCGTAGAGCCAGGAGCGGAAGCTTCGGCCAAGGCGCTTGCTGATGCAAGCGATGCGGAATACTTATGGATTGTCGATCCGATTGACGGCACAACCAACTTTGTGCACGGCTTTCCGTTTTTTTGCGTGTCCATAGCGCTTGCCTACAAAGGTGAAATTATAGTCGGAGTTGTGTATGACCCGATTAAGGACGAGCTTTTTGTAGCGGAGAAGGGAAAAGGCGCATACGTACATGGCAAAAAAATGGCCGTTTCAACGGACGCCGCATTGAGAGAAAGTCTTATCGCTACCGGGCTTCCGGCAGATAGTCAACATGCCTTGCCTCGCAATCTGAAAGAAATAGCTTCGATAGCGCCGCAAGTGCGCAATTTAAGAATTGCGGGTTCGGCAGCGCTTCATATGGCCTATGTGGCAGCGGGCCGTTTGACCGGATTTTGGGAAGTGGGACTTAACAGCTGGGATATGGCGGCGGGTTCCTTGCTTATTCAGGAGTCTGGAGGGCGGGTTACCGACAGCAAAGGAGCTCCGTATACTTTAGGCGTCAGGGATGTTGTGGCAACAAATAACGGCATTCACGATGAGTTTCTGCAAGCGCTTGCGAAATCGTAAGGAGACCGTTAGCAATAATAAAATACAGGCTTAACAGCGAAGAGGACAACGTAAGAGGCGCATTAGCGCAGCGAAGTTGTCCTTTTTTCAATAGAATTCATTTTGATCAAAAGGAGGAGGTTTGGCTATGAAAAACAGGCAGTATATGAAATTGGCGGCGGTAGCGGCATGCACGGCTCTTCTTCTGTCTGCTTGCGAAGGAAAGGAATCAGGTGCGGTCCATCCGTCAAACAATGCAAATGGGGAAAAGGGAACGGCGCCGCAAGCGACTGCTAGCGCCACAGCGGTTCAAACGGAGAGTCCGGCGTCATCCTCTGAACCTTATCAAGTATTGGGCACAGGCCTTTCCATTCCGTGGTCGATCGAGTTCGCCGGGGAGACGATTTATTTGAGCGAGCGGGAAGGCGCGATTGTGCGGATCGAGGACGGCAAGCTGGAGCGGGAGACGGTACAATTGTCCAAGGCGGTACATCACGAGGGAGAAGGCGGCTTTTTGGGATTGCTGCTCGCGCCCGATTTTGAAACGACCGGACAAGCCTACGCCTACCATACGTACTTAGAGAATGGCACGGTTTTGAATCGAGTTGTAGTTTTGAAGCAGGCCGGTAAGGAGTGGACGGAGCAAAAGGCGCTGCTGGAGGAAATACCGGGAGATCTTTACCATAATGGCGGCCGAATGGCGTTTGGGACTGACGGATACCTCTATGTGACAACTGGCGACGCTATGGAGGAAGGGAGATCGCAGAATCGGAGCAGCCTAGCGGGGAAGGTACTAAGGATGGGATTGAACGGCGAAGTGCCGGAAAACAACCCGATTTCTGGCTCATACGTATTTTCCTATGGTCATCGAAATCCTCAGGGTCTTGCATGGACCGCCGATGGTACGATGTACAGCACGGAGCATGGACCGTCCGGCAGGCCGGGAGGGCATGATGAAATAAACCGTTTGGAGCCGGGGCTTAATTACGGTTGGCCGCTGCTTATCGGCGATGAGCGGGGCGAGGGAATGACCGCGCCGATTTATCATACGGGAGATGAAGCGATCGCTCCTTCCGGTACTGTTGCGGACAAGGAAGGCAGGCTGGTCATCGCCGCCCTGCGAGGGGAAGCCATTTACCGCTATACGCCGGAAACCGGAAAAATGGAAGTGCTGCATAAAGGAGAAGGCCGCATCCGCGATGTGAAGCTGAGGGACGGCAAGTTATATTTTATTACAAACAATCGGGATGGACGCGGTGCTCCGACCTCAGCAGACGATAGGCTTATTGTAATGGATTACCCGGCATAAGGGCGGGAAAATATCGATCCGTAAAAGTGAAAACGATAGAGATTAAAAACGATAAGAAGCGGAAGCATAAAAAAGCGAAAACATAAAAAAGCGAAAACATAAAAAAGCGAAAACGATTGAAACCGAAAACCTTAACAGACGAAACCAACAAAAGAAACCAACAAAAACGGCCGCCAGAGGAGTGCCAACACTCCGTTCTGACGGCCGTTTTTCTGTGTAAATCTATCTCTAGTTTAAATCCATTTATACATCAAAATATCGTCTACGTACCGGCCGTTGATGCAAAACTCTTCGACCAGCCGCCCTTGCTCCTCAAAACCGAACTTTTGATAAAAGGCAATCGCAGCTTCATTCGTCGACATGACGCGGAGCGACATTTTGCGTTTGCCGTTCTCTTTTCCCCAATTCTCTGCCGCCTCCAGCAGCTTCATGCCGATTCCTAAGCCTCTAAACCTGTCGTCAACGGCAATGACGATTTCCAGCACATGAGAATTGGAAGGAAGCATCTTGAGCGGCTGCCTCAAGCTGAGGAATCCGCAAAGCTCGTTCTCCAGCACGGCAACGATTTGACTTCCCGGCGGACTGATGCTGGCATATTCCTCAGGGCTTTCCCAGTGGAGGGGAGCGGGAGCATTGCCGTCATGCCAAACCTTATTGTTTAAGTCGACTAGAGCCCCCATATCGCCCTGCTCCGAAAAACGGGTGGTCACTAAGCTCATCGCAGACACTCCTAGTCCTATTATAGTTTAGCCATCGCGAGGCGTGCCGCTTGCAGCGTAGCTTCAATGTCTTCTTCCGTGTGAGCGATGGTGAAAAACCAGGCTTCGTATTTGGACGGAGCGAGGTTAATGCCTTGATCCAACATGAGCCGGAAAAACTTGCCGAATCTTTCGCCGTCCGTATTTTGCGCTTCGTCATAGTTGGTGACGGGATGATCGCAGAAATGGGCGGAGAAGGAGCCTCGAATTTGGTTAATGGTAAGCGGAATGCCGTTGCTTGCCGCTGCTTCGCGCAGGCCGTTTGCAAGCTTCGTCGCCAAAGCGTCCATGCGATCGTAAATGCCCGGCTGCTGAAGTACTTCCAGACAGGCGATGCCTGCGGAGATGGAGGCCGGATTGCCTGCCATCGTGCCAGCCTGGTAGGCCGGTCCAAGCGGAGCGACCTGCTCCATAATTTCGCGGCGTCCGCCGTAAGCGCCGATAGGAAGGCCGCCGCCAATAATTTTGCCCAGTGCGGTCAAATCCGGCTCAATGGCTGAGTGGTCGGCAAATACGCCGTACGTTTGCGCGGCACCGTAATGGAAGCGGAATGCGCTGATGACTTCGTCATAAATGACAAGCGCTCCTGCTTCTCTCGTCAACTTGCAAAGGCCTTCCAAAAAGCCTTCATGAGGCATGACCATACCGAAGTTGCCGACAATCGGCTCAACCATTACGGCAGCTGTATCGTCGCCCCAACGCTGCAACGCTTCCGCAAGCGCCTCAAGGTCGTTGAATGGAACGGTAATGACTTCATGGGCGATGCTGGTTGGAATACCCGCGCTGTCGGGAATGCCAAGCGTCGATGGGCCGGAGCCCGCCGCAACGAGAACGAGATCGGAATGGCCGTGGTAGCAGCCGGCAAACTTAATGATTTTGTTGCGCTTGGTATAGGCTCTAGCTACGCGAATCGTCGTCATGACGGCTTCCGTTCCCGAGTTGACAAAACGAACCTTATCGAGGGAAGGAATCGCTTCTTTCATCATGCGGGCCAATTTGATTTCGAGTTCGGTAGGAGTGCCGTACAGCACGCCGTTGCGTGCGGCTTGCACAATCGCTTCCGTAATATGCGGATGGGCGTGGCCTGTAATGATAGGGCCGTAAGCGGCCAAATAATCGATGTAGCGGTTGTCGTCCACGTCCCAGAAATAAGCGCCTTCCGCACGTTTCATAAAGACGGGAGCTCCGCCGCCAACCGCTTTGAACGAGCGGGACGGGCTGTTGACGCCTCCTACGATATGTTGAAGAGCTTCGCTGTATAGCGATTCGGAAGTAGGTCTTTGTGTAGTCATTTTAAAAGGTTCCTTTCAAAAATAGATGAATTTTAAAGTCTTAAGTACATCTTGCGGCATAAAAAAGGTCCCGCAGGCCACTCGCGGCTTGTGGGACCTTCCGATAATGGTGCGTAAATGGGGCAGGAAAACGCTTCGGGACCCGCCCTATCTGCTAGAACTGCTGGAGCTGTTAAAGCTGCTGCTCGACTGGCTAGAACTGCTGGAGCTGTTATAGCTGCTCGAGCTTCCGCCGTTGCTGCTCGCATCCGTGCTGTCGGGGCTTGGCGATTCCGAAGGAACTGGAACCGTTTCGTCCTTCGACAACGTTTCCTGTACAAATCCGAGCAAGGCGTCGTGGTCGCGAATTCCGATAACGGAAGCGCCGCCGCGCTGTTCTTCGCTAACCAGCTCCATTGGAGGAATTTGCGCTGTTCCGCCAACATGGCTTTCAACTCCCAGTTGACCGAGCTTGAGCATGTCATTGACGCTCAAGTTTGTTTCGATATACGGGGAGACGCTCTCCAAAATTTCTTTCATCCGAATCAAATTCCAAGTCGATTGAAGTTCTTTGGCTACGGCTTTCAAGAAGTTGCGCTGGCGCTCCGTTCTTGTGTAATCGCTCAAGGCATCGTGACGGAAGCGGACGTACTGAAGCGCTTTGTCGCCGTCTAGCAGCTGATAGCCCTTCTTGAGGTCGATGTCGTAACGGTTTTTGTCGGCATTGTCCGTGTAGCGCATGTCCTTCTCGACATCAAAGTAGATGCCGCCGATCGTGTCGATTAGAGCTTTAAAGCCTTCAAAGTCAGTATAGACGTAATACTGAATTTCGAGGCCAAGCAAATCGCCGACTGTTTTCATCGCGAGCGTTGGACCTCCGATGGTGGCGGCGGAATTGATGCGGCCTTCCCCATGACCTTCGATTGGTCCATACGTATCGCGGAGTACCGAGAACAGATGGGCCTTTTTTGTTACGGGATCGAAGGAAGCGACCATAATGGAGTCGGAACGGGCGATTTCTCCTTCTTGAGCGTCACGCGCATCTCCGCCCAGCAGCAAAATGTTGACGCGTTCTTTGCCTTCCCATTTCGGAACCTCAACGGTATTTTCCGGTTTGATGTCCTTAAAGATTGAGTTCTCGGGCTTCTTTTGGAAACTGTCCAATTCGTTTATAACGCCCGCGCCCCATACGACTGCCGCCGTAATGATGAGCGCAAGGAGGATAGACGCACTTATAATGACCCATTTCCATTTTGATTTCTTTTTTGTTGGCTCGCTTGACCGTGTACGCATTGCGTTCGTTGGTCTCCTTTCAAAGTACGCCTAAATTGAGGTTCCCGTATCCAGCTGCGCAGCTTGTCCCGCAGTTTACGCATCGAGATAACTGATGTATGATTACATATCATAAAATTATAAAGCTCATGACCGACTCGTTGCAAGTTTTATCATTTAGAGGACGATTCGGTCGCTATTTCCCAGGAAATGTCGAAGCGAGAGGAGCTGACAACAGCATGCTGGCTATGGATGTAAAGGATTTGCGCAAAGACTTCCGCGTGCAGAGAAATCGCGAGGGCCTGTCGGGCGCGCTTAAAGACCTGTTCAAGCGAGAGTATAGCGAAGTGAGAGCGGTCAAAGATATTTCTTTTCAAATCCCACAAGGGGAAATTTGCGGTTACATAGGCGAGAACGGAGCAGGTAAGTCGACAACGATCAAGATGCTGACCGGCATTTTGGTTCCGACATCAGGCCAGCTTAAAGTGAACGGTTATGTCCCTTATAGGGACCGGGAAAAGTTTGTGAACGAAATTGGCGTCGTCTTCGGCCAACGCTCCCAGCTTTGGTGGGACATCGGGGTCATCGAATCGTTCCAGCTTCTTCGCAAAGTGTACCGGGTGCCGGAAAGCGATTTTCGCAAACGGTTGAACAATCTGGTAGAAAGGCTGCAGCTTGGCGATTTGCTGAACCGTCCCGTGCGGAAGCTAAGCCTAGGCCAGCGGATGAGATGCGAGCTGGTCGCTTCATTGCTGCACAATCCTTCTATTCTCTTTTTGGATGAGCCGACTATCGGTCTTGATATCGTTGTCAAAACGGAAATTCGCGACTTTCTCATGCAAATGAATCGAGAAGAAGGAACAACAATTCTTCTGACTACGCATGATTTGCAGGATATCGAGGCGCTTTGCTCACGTGTTATTATGTTGGACGACGGTCGGATTATTTATGATGGCGGTTTGGACGAGCTTAAAACAAAGTGGAGCAAAGGACGTGAAATCCAGTTCCAATTCGCCTCTCAAACGCCGGTTGCCAAGCTGCAATCGCTCACGGAGGGACTTGAGGTCAGCTGGAGCATGGAAAACGATGTAACGGCCAAGCTGTTCGTTCCCCATGAGGTGAGCGTTTCGGATGCGATGGCGAGAGTGGTAGGCGGAGCGGAAATCCGCGATATTAAAATATTCGAAACGAACACGGACGAAATCGTCCGGGGCATCTACAGCTCGGGTTCGGCCGATGCTAGCAAGAAGGAAGCGGCAACCCCATGATGAGCGCTTATCTCGACTTTATCCGGATCCGCTTTTTGATGATGCTCGCCTATCGGGTCAATTATTATAGCGGAATTGTGATTTATGCCATTAACATTGGAGCTTACTACTTTCTTTGGCAGGCCATCTATGGCAGCCAAGAGTCGCTTGCCGGATTTACCGTTCCCCAGATGACGACTTACATTGCGGTATCGTGGATGGCGCGAGCTTTTTATTTCAACAATCTAGACAGGGAAATTGCCAATGAAATTCGGGACGGCAGCGTTGCCGTTCAGCTCATTCGTCCGTATTCGTATTTGCTGGTGAAAATGATGCAGGGGCTGGGAGAGGGATTGTTCCGTTTTATTCTGTTTATGGTGCCGGGACTTGGGATCGTTTGTTTGATCTTTCCGGTTTCTCTGCCTACAGACCCCGTCGTATGGCTCATTTATTTTGTAATGCTGTTTTTCAGCTTTTTGATTAATTCGCAGCTCAACATTTTGACAGGGCTGTTCGCCTTTTTTGTGGAAAACAATGAGGGAATGATGCGGATGAAGAGGGTGATGGTAGACCTGTTCTCCGGCGTCGTTGTGCCGATCGCCTTTTTCCCGGGGTGGCTGTCCGGCATTATGCAATGGCTGCCGTTCCAGGCGATTACTTATTTGCCGAGCTCCGTATTTACGGGGCGGACGCAACTGGAAGAAGCGGCTGGCGTGCTAGGCATTCAGGCGTTATGGTTTGCCATTTTGCTGCTGCCTATCGGGCTGACGTGGCGTTCGGCGCGTAAGCGTCTGTTCGTGCAAGGAGGGTAACGGGTGAGATACGCGTCTTTATTTTGGGAATACATTAAAAACTATGCGAAAACAAAGCTGACCTATCGAGCCGATTTTTGGATTGAGGTCATTTCCGATTTGTTGTTCCAAGGAATGAATTTGATCTTTATATTGATCGTGTTCCAGCATACCCCGTCGCTAGGCGGATGGAGCGAGCTCGAAGTGGTGTTTGTCTATGGCTTCTTTATGATTCCTTATGGCCTTTTCAGCACCTTGTTCAGCATTTGGAATTTCAGCGAGCGGTATATTGTAAAAGGGGAAATGGACCGGGTGTTAACTCGTCCCGCCCATAGCCTGTTCCAAGTTTTATTCGAAAATGTGGACCCGCCGTCGCTTATCGGCTCGTTTGTAGGCGCAGGCATTATGGTTTATTGCTGGGCGGAAATGGGCTTGCCGTTCCAAGCGATGGACTTGCTGATTATGGCGCTCCTCATTGGGGGAGCGGTCCTCATTTACGCTGGGCTGTATACGGCGCTGAATGCGGTATCGTTTTATTCGGACGCGCCGACGGGCATCGTGCCGTTAATGTACAACATTCAAAACTACGGCCGCTATCCTGTTAACATTTATAACAAGGCCATCCGGTTCGTATTAACGTGGGTGCTGCCCTTTGCGTTTGTCGGAGTCATTCCGGCGTCCTACTTTTTGGAGAAAAAAACGGATGATCTGTCGCAGCTCGCTTTGCTCACCCCTGTAGTGGGACTCATCGTATTTGGACTCGGGCTTGCGTTTTGGAACCATGGGGTGAAACGTTACCGTGGAGCGGGATCTTAAGCTAAAGCAGGAGAGCAGCGGACTTTGCGGGCTTGAAGTTAACCTAAAGCAGGAGAGCAGCGAACTTAGTTAGCTTGATCTTAATCAAAGGAGGGAAGAGAGCATGACGATCGCCATTGGGAGAAAGGCGCCGAAGTTTAAACTTCCGGCTTCAAACGGGGAAGTCGTCTCACTGATGGAGCTGCGGGGCAAACATGTCGTTCTGTTTTTTTATCCGAAGGATATGACGCCTACGTGTACGGAACAGGCTTGCGATATGAGAGATGCCTACAGCGATTTTGCGGAGCATAATACGATTGTGCTCGGAATTAGCGGCGACAGCGTGAAGTCCCATCGGAACTTTATCGAAAAGAAAGATTTGCCGTATTTGCTGCTCTCTGATGAAGGCAACAAAGTCTGCGAGCTCTATGGCGTATGGCAGCTCAAAAAGCTGTACGGACGCGAATATATGGGCATCGTGCGCTCCACTTTCCTCATTGACGCCAAAGGCAATCTCGTCCGGGAATGGCGCAAGGTGAAAGTAAAGGGCCATGCCGGCGAAGTGCTTGATGCCGTTAAAAGCCTTAAAGGTTAACCAATTTGTGCAGAGCAATTCAAAGGGATATTCACGGTCATTTCGATGGCTGGGGATATCCTTTTTTTATTTGGGGTTGAGATTTTTTTTACGCCATAAAAGATGAACGGCGTTGTCATTTCATAGAGTAAAGTTTCATATACTCTACCAAATTGAATCCGTTGCAAACTTTGGATGATAGAGAAGGGTGGCTATGGCGATGCGGCGAGTGGTACAAGCTTCGATTTGTGCAGCTGTTTTGTGGTTTGGCGTTATGGAGTTTGGAGGAAGCATGCTGTACAAAGGAGAAGCGGCTCGCGACAATCCGGCGGTCTTGTCGGAAGCCGTCGTGGCCTATCAAGTCGAAACTCAGCCGCTGTTTGGCGATGCAAACGAGGAAACCGAAAAAAGCTCGATTACTGCCGGTTCGCAGCAAAGGGGCGGAGGGGCAACGCCGATAGGCGCCGCTGCAGACAGTGCGGAAGCGCCCGCACGAGCCGCCGCGGATTCGCAAAAAGTCGTTTATTTAACCTTCGACGACGGTCCTAGCAAACGGACTCCCGAAGTGCTCGATATTTTGAAAAAAGAAGGGATCAAAGCGACTTTTTTTGTGCTTGGCGAGCAAGTGGAGCGCAATCCGAAGCTGGCAAAGCGAATGATCGAAGAAGGACATTCCATAGGCAATCATACCTATGATCATAAGTACGAGCGTCTTTATGGGAGCTTCTCCGGTTTCGTAGAGCAAGTCATAAAAACGGATAACGCCATTTTCAACGCAACGGGCATTCGCACAACGCTTCTTAGAGCTCCCGGCGGAACACACGGCAACTTCGATCAAGGTTATTTCGATGCGCTTGAGGCTAGCGGATACCGGGTGCACGACTGGAATGTAGATAGCGGGGATTCCAAAAGGATCGGAGTTCCGGCAGCCGACATTGTAAATACGATTAAACATTCCAAGCTTGCGGATACGCTTAATGTGCTGCTGCATGACGGCGTAGGTCATGAAGAGTCGGTCAAGGCGCTGCCGTCTATCATTCATTACTATAAAAAACTTGGATATCGTTTCGAAACATTAAGCGAAGAGGTTCAGCCGATGCAGTTCCGACTGGCCTCCAAGTCGAAATGGAGCAGGGGGCCTGTAACCGAGGAGCAAACGGAGCCGCTCGTTCGTTTTGGCGCCTCTCTCGACCGAAGCGGCGCGCGTCAGGCCGTCTCCCTTCAAGAGCCGGACTTAACGGTTCATTGGGGAGACGAGCAAATCGTATTTGACGCTGGAAGCTATCGTTTATTAAACGGTTCCATTCATGTTTCTCTTAAACCATTTGCCCAGTGGCTGGGCGGGGAAGCGGAGCTTGACGAATCGACTGGCGTAGTGGAAGCGACTTTGCTTGGCAAAAAGCTGTTTTGGATGGCCGATGCTCCGCCTGCCAATGTGAGCGGCGAGACGGACGGGCAAGCGGAAGAAGGTGGAATAGACGTTCCGCTTAGGGCGACGCTTGGCGAGCTTGGAGTCGCTGTTAAAGACTATGTGTATTCCAAAGAGCGCAGAGAGGTTTGGCTGGAATAGCGCTAGAGCCTATTATGCGAGGCCGGGCAAGGAATCTAGCAGGTCTAAAGGGCGGAAAAGCTGGGGACACTGAAAAGTAGATAGATTTATTTTTCAGGAGGCGAAAATTCGATGATCAATCCCCAATTTCTAGAACCGGAGCATGAGCATGAGGACGGACGCACGCCGAGGGCTCATCAGTGGCCGGAAGCGCCGGAGGTGCTTCTGAGGCGTTTGCTGGCAAAGGTAGAAAGCGTGCTGCTAGGCAAGCAAGAAACGATTAAACGGACGCTTGCCGCTTTGCTTGCAGGCGGACATGTGCTGCTTGAAGACGTGCCGGGAGTAGGGAAAACGATGCTGGCTCAAGCGTTCGCCCGAACGGTGGGAGGAGAGTTCAAGCGAATTCAGTTTACGTCCGATATGCTGCCTGCCGATGTCATCGGTGGAATGGTGCTGGAAGCCCGGAGCCATGAGCTTGTTTACCGGCCCGGTCCCATCATGGCGAATGTGGTGTTGGCGGATGAAATAAACCGCGCGTCGCCGCGCACCCAATCCGCTTTGCTTGAGGCTATGGAGGAGGGGCGCATTACAGTGGAGGGCAAGACGAGGCGGCTGCCCGTTCCGTTTATGCTCATTGCGACGCAAAATCCGCTTAGCTTTGAGGGGACGAGCGATTTGCCGGAAGCTCAGCTCGACCGGTTCATGATGCGGTTGTCCATCGGCTACCCCGACCCGGATCAGGAGAAGCGGCTGCTGGAGCAGTACGCATTGGGCAGGAGGGTGGAGCCGGATAGGCTCAGGCCGGTTATTTCCGTGGGAGAGTGGCTGCAAATGCAAGCGGAAGCGCGGCAGAACCATGTCCACCCCGCGTTGTTTCAATACATGGTTGCGGCAGCGGAGGCGACAAGACGTTCTGCGGATGTCACGCTTGGCCTCAGTCCCCGCGCATTAAGAGATTGGCTGCGATCTGCTCAAGCCTTTGCTTATGTCGAGGGACGAAGCTATGTGATCCCGGACGATTTGCTTGCAACCTCTGAAGCTGTGCTTGCCCATCGGCTGTCCTTGCGAGGAGGCGCCGGGCTGAGAGGTGCGGATGCGGTTTCCGTTATTCGAAAAGCGGTAAGGGAGACGCCTTTCCCGGCGGAGTTGTCGGTTGGCTTATCTAGGAAAGAGGCCAAGCGATGAGGGAGCAAACTCGTTACCGCACTCGCAGAACCGCTTGGGCGCTGATCGCGATTGCATTCGCCGCAGCCGCTGTCTCCGTAGTAGCAAGAGGCGGAGCTGTGGAGTGGTTTTTCTTTGCTCTGCTAGCGGGTATTGCTTTGCCTAGTATCGGACTGCCGCTTTGGGCAGCAAGAGGGCTAACGGCGGAGCGAGCCCCCTCTTCCGCTGTGGCGGAGGAAGGAGGAGAGGTTTGCATCAGCCTCTCGTTAACCCGCAAATGGCCGATTCCTTTTTTGTGGGGTGCCGTTCGGGAATGCGCCGTAAATGAATGCGGCGTAAAGGAAAGAACTGTGGAATACCGCACTTTGTTTGTCCCGATGTTCAGTCGGAAGGTGACGTTGGAGTATGCGCTTAAGGGCTTGTCGCGAGGCATATACCGGCTTGAGACTGTTGAAGTGACATTCGGAGATTGGTTAGGACTGACCGCCGTTACTCGCACTTTTCCTCTAGCCACCCAGTTTGCCGTAGTTCCATCGTTTTCGAAAGAGGGGCCGGATGGCAAAAGGATGCTTGATCGAGCTTCGAACCTTTCGAGCTATAGCCACTCAAACGATTGGACGGCTAGCTCAGATTGGGAGGCTGAGCTGGAGACGGTTCCCCATGGACAAGCCGGACACGGCTTTGAAACGAGGCCTTATCGGGACGGCGATCCGATTCGCCATCTTGATTTCCGCGCCGCCGCTCGGGGACGAGGTTTTTATACGAAAATCCGCTCGGGCGGGTCGCCTCGGCACAGCCTCGTTTTGATCGACAGGTACGGCCCTCCTTATGGAGAAGAGAATCGTTTATTCGACGCCTGTATAAGAGGGGCGCTCCACTCTGTTTACGAAGCCGCGGTGAGCGGAGGAGAAACGACGGCGGCTACGGATGAGTGGACGCATCGGCTGAGCGGCGCCTCCGGCAAGGAGCTGCTGGAACGGCTGGAAGAGCTGGCAGTGTCAGCGGCTTCCATCCATTCAACTAAAGAGGGGGATGTGCTGGGCACCGTTTTGGAGAGGGAGCTCTCCGGCTTGTCGAAAGGGACAATCGCGATATTTACGGGGGATTGGCAAAATACGCAGCGCTGGAACGGGATAGCGGAACGGTTTTCAGTGAAGGGAATTGTTTTGGAGCTTCATCTTTTTGTTCAAAGCGCTGTGCTTACTTTCGCCATGCGCGAGCAGGAGCGGCTGCTGTCGCAAGCCGGCATCCGGGTTCGCTGGGCGCATGTGGCAAACCGTCCAGATGCCCACGCTTCTACGGGCGGAGAGGAGGGGGCTTATGCTTTGGGATAAAAGAGGGAGGAGAGCCGAAGAACTGCCGCTGTATCGCCTCGCAACATCCGTTCTGCTGTTCGGACTGTTGGCGGAATGGCTACTGCCCTGGAGCGATTCCGGACAATGGTCGGCTGTTTATCATATCGGACCTTTGCTGACGGTGATCGCATGTATTATGACCGTAGGACTGTTCCGATTGAACGGGGCAGTATCGCTGCTCGTCCATACTTTGCTCGTTTTGTTTAGTCTAGCGTGGCTGTTTAAAGGAGAGGGGAGCGCTATACAGTGGCTAACCGCTTTTCCAGGTTTGCTGGCGGAACAATTGTCGGTCATCGCATCAAGCGAACTATGGGCCATGTCCGGCGAGCTGCGTACCCTTATTTTATTTGTTGGCTGGGCGATGCTGGCCCCCGCCTTGCAAGCCTTGATCTGGCAAAGACAAGCATCGCTTGGTCTAGCTGGAATTACGCTGCTTTATTTAATCTTGCTTCATGTCTGGTTAGGCATGGACGTGATGGGCGGTTTGCTGCGAGTATCGGCCGAAGGGTTGCTGCTGGCCGCTCTTGTATCAATTCCGCGGGTACGCCGCATTATGGATGCAAGCGCCATGAAAATGAAGCAGTCCGGCGGCAAATGGCTAGGAGGAGCATTATTTCTCACTGTAACCGTTGTGGGGTTGTCTCTGCTCCTCTCCAGCGGGAAGGAAAGCGAGCTGCCCCCAGCGAAATGGACGGCTGCTTTTTCGGAACAGCTCAGTCAAGAGGTATCTTCATGGGGAAGCGGTGCCAGTACAACTACGGTGCAAAGCATGCGGGGAGAGCAGCTTGGTAGCTCGCTTACAGGATACGGCTTTGACGATACGGAGCTTGGCGGGGCGATAGCCGATGACGATACGACAGCGTTTTGGGGATATTCCCCTGTCAAAGCGTACTGGCGTGGCGAAACGAAGTCGGTATACGACGGGAGAGGCTGGAGCCATTCCATAAGCGGCTTGACTTTGCTGCCGATAAGTTCCGATGGTGCGACAGCTGCGGTTGAAGAAATGGAAGGCGGGAATGAAGCAGGCGGTGGAAAAGAAAGTGTTCTCGAAGCTGCCGCATCGCCTGAGCAGCAGTGGATTTCTCAGACTGTGTTATGGGAGATGCCCAGAGCGGCGATGCCTCTGCTGATGTCTGGACAAGGCGGAAGGGCGACGGAAATCGTTGCCGCCGATCCTAGACGGAAGCTCGGAAGCTACTTGGAAAATGCCACTTCGGGCACGCTCTATGCTCATACCGAAACGGTTAAGCTGGAAAGCTACTCCGTGAAGAGCCGACTCCCGGTTGCGGATGCCGATGTATTGCGGTCGCTGGATGGAAGAGGAGGTTTCGTATCCTCGAATAGGAGCGATGCGAGGGATGCTTGGACGGAAGCGGAGCTGGAGCCTTTTTTGCAGCTGCCGGAATCGCTGCCGCCTAGAGTTGCCGCACTGGCCGCTGAAGTGTCCGGAGGCGGCGTAACGAGCCGCTATGACCGGGTCAAAGCGATTGAGCAATATTTGGAATCTGCGTATGCGTATTCAAAAACAGCCAGCGAGCCGCCTCCCGCAGGAGCGGATTTTGTCGATCATTTCTTGTTCGAGCAAAAAAGCGGCTATTGCGTCCACTTCTCTACCGCGATGGTCGTCATGCTGCGCGCAGAAGGGATTCCGGCGAGGTGGGTGAAAGGATTTGCATCTGGAACGCCTGCCCCAGATGGTGAGGGAGCGGCTGCAAAGAAGCTTGGAATTACGTTAGCCGGCGATGCCTCGTTGTACGAAGTGAAAAATTCGGACGCGCACGCCTGGGTCGAAGTCTACTTCCCAGGCGCAGGCTGGGTGCCGTTCGATCCGACGCCGGGGTTCTCCGGCGGAGAAGCCGTTGCCGCAGCCGCGATGTCTGGCGGCGGAGCAGAAGCGGCGGCCGCGGAAGCTGGCGCGGCCGCGCGGCCGGGAGGCGAGGCGAGCGATGCGGGCCTCGCCGAACGGATGGAGGCGGCGGCGGAGGTCGGCGCCGCCGCTATAGCGCGCTTCGCGCGCGGGCTGTCGCGCGGCGCGTCGGACGCCGCGGAAGCTGCCGCGGCTGCCCCTGCGGCAGCGGCAGCCGCCTTGTGCGCGGCGCTCGCAGCCGCTTGCGCCGCTGTTGCATTTGCGCAGCGCAAGCGGCTGCGGCTTGCGCTTGCGCTGCGGCGGTACCGCAAGGCGTGCGCGGAGCTTGCCACGGTTGCGCCGAGGCTCGGAGCAGCGGGCGACGATTTCGTCCCGGCGCGATCTCTTCTCCATGAGACGCAGCACGTCTATGGACAGTTGGGCGAGATTGGATCGGCTATAGCTGAGGTGCAGCTTGCCGACTTGGTGGAGCCTCTATCGCGGCGAACCAAATCGCGAGCGGCTCTATTGGCCGCATCGGAAAAGCAGCGCCGAGAGCTGATCGGGGCGGCAGACGCACTTTTTGCGTTGCTGCGCGGCAGACATTTTCCTCGGTATGGTACGGGGGATGGAATGGACAATCTTCATGCGGACAGGATGCGCTGGGGATCATCCCATCAAATGGAATCTCGCTTGGAGGGACGAAGAGTTGCTGCATCGTCATTGGAGCCGCTTAACCCAGCTGTTCTCACCTTGCGCGAGTTTGCGCTTGCGGTCAGCGAGATATGGGATTCAGAGGATCGGATAAAGCTCGACCGGTTGGTTCAATTGCGTGAGGAAGCGGTATTCGGCTTGCCGGGTCGGCTCATGGACGCTCCTGCATACGAAGAGTTGAAGCCATTATGTTTGGCGCTCGCCGCACTGCCGAAAAACCGACAACTGCTCAAAAGAACTTTGCCTGTGCTGACCGAAGACACACCATAAAAACGGTTTCAAAACATTTGCCTTCGGGCCGCATTTCATCAAGGAAAATGATGATGCGGCTCTCGGCATACATTGTATGTCCTTCGCGCCTTGACTCTCTTGAGACGCCTTATATATAATTACTACATCAATTGAGGGAGGCTCGGTAATGACTAAGCAAAATGAAATGATCGTTGTTCTTGATTTTGGAGGACAATACAACCAGCTAATTGCGCGCCGTATTCGCGATTTGGGCGTGTATAGCGAGTTGCTGCCATACAACACACCGGTAGAACGGATCCGCGAACTACAGCCGAAAGGCATTGTGTTCTCGGGAGGACCGGCAAGCGTCTATGAAGAAAATTCTCCGCTGGTAGATCCAGCGATTTATGATTTGAACCTGCCAATTTTCGGCATCTGCTACGGCATGCAAATGATGTCTCACCAGTTGAACGGCAAAGTAGAGCGTGCGGGCAAGCGCGAATATGGCAAGGCAGAAGTGGAATTTGTGGAAGGAAGCCATATTGCACACGGTTTGGACCGCGTTCAAACGGTTTGGATGAGCCATAGCGACCTCGTTATCGAGCCTCCAGCTGGATTCCAAGTGGATGCAAGCACGGAGCATGCTCCAATAGCGGGCATGAGCAATGCGGAGCGCAAGCTGTACGCGGTTCAGTTCCACCCGGAAGTTCGCCATTCCCAGTTCGGCAACGAAATGATTCGCAACTTCTTGTACAATGTTTGCGAATGCGAAGGCAACTGGTCGATGGAGTCTTTTATCGACGATACGATTCGGGATATTCGCAACGAGGTCGGAGACAAAAAGGTGCTTTGCGCCCTGTCCGGCGGCGTAGATTCCTCTGTAGTAGCTATCTTGCTGCATAAAGCGATTGGCGATCAGCTTACTTGTATGTTCATCGACCACGGCTTGCTGCGCAAAGGCGAAGCCGAAGGCGTTATGGAAACATTTGTAGGCAAATTCGATATGAAAGTTCTGAAAATCGATGCGCGCGATAGATTTATGGGCAAATTGGCAGGCGTAGACGATCCGGAGCAAAAACGTAAAATTATCGGCAACGAATTTATTTACGTGTTCCAAGAAGAATCGGACAAGCTGGACGACTTCGAATTCCTTGCGCAAGGAACGCTATATACCGATATCGTAGAGAGCGGCACAGCTACAGCTCAAACGATCAAATCGCATCACAACGTAGGCGGATTGCCTGAAGATATCAAATTTAAGCTTGTTGAGCCGCTTAAAGCTTTGTTCAAGGACGAAGTTCGCAAAGTGGGCGAAGAGTGCGGCTTGCCTGAAGCGATTGTATGGCGTCAGCCGTTCCCAGGTCCGGGTCTTGCGATCCGCGTGCTTGGCGAAGTAACGGAAGACAAGCTGCAAATCGTTCGCGAATCCGATGCGATCCTGCGCGAAGAAATTGCTAAAGCCGGTCTGGACCGCGAAATTTGGCAATACTTCACGGCGCTCCCGAACATGAAGAGCGTTGGCGTTATGGGCGACGCGCGTACGTATTCGTACACAGTCGGCATCCGTGCCGTTACGTCCATCGACGGTATGACAGCAGACTGGGCACGTATCCCTTGGGACGTGCTGGAGAAAATCTCCGTTCGTATCGTTAACGAAGTCGACAACGTCAACCGTATCGTTTACGACGTGACGTCGAAGCCTCCTGCTACGATTGAGTGGGAGTAGGACGAGCATTATTCAGTGATATTTGATTGATGAAATCACTCTCTTTTATTTGGCTTAATGAGCAAATAGAAGGGAGTTTTTTTGTTAAAAGAAGCAAATTACTTCATGAAGTCATTTATTCCAAGCGGCAGTGAGGTGAGGGATTATCCAATAAAGGATTGCTAGTGTTCCTAGTGACCCTACCGGCTTAATGCACATAAAAAGTTATTAATCGATATACACTATACTATCGCAACTAAATGGAGTATCCCTTCAAAAAATGATGTTGCATTCCTTATAATTCCGAGTATAATACTAGGTATAGGAAGCGAACAAATGAAGGAGGAGCCTCTGATGAGCAATAGTAGCGGACACAAAAAATGGTTAGATGACTATCTGGATTTGTATAACTTCGCAGGTGGGATTAACGACAAACAGTGGCAGGAACAAATATTGCAAATCATGCGAAGTGGCCCTTCGGAACAACAAGACCAGCAAGAGGATAACGATAAATTAGTGGTAAAGGATCAATTATGGCGTGAATTCAATGATCTTAATCATAAACTGCTGGAGCTATTCTCAATCATTAAATCAAGCTTAAGCTCGTACGAGATCGAATCGACGAAATATATGATTCAGTCATTGAAACAAAGAAGGCTTGAAGTTGGGCGTCGTTTATTGTAGGCATCGGGGATTTTAAAGCTATAGCCATATTTTTGAGGGGATAACAGCATGTAGTTAATCTACTCTGCCATCATTAGGAATATTCAAGGGGAGCATGCACTTGTGTGCTCTGCCATACATTCGTCATCGAATCTGGGAAATTCGATGGACGATCATTTCTTACATCGACATTTGTTTCGCTTCAGCCATCATGCTCATCATTTTTGTCATCATTTCATCGCAGTTTTGCATGTTCTTCATCATCATGTCCATGTCCATACACGACATCATATCTTCGGATTTCATACACTCCATCATCGTCATCATGCCGTTCATACGGGAAATCATGTCTTGCATACACATTGTCATCATCATGTTCATCGCCATCTTTTCCACTTAAATACACCGCTTTCTAAATGAGTTTATGTAGTACATTCAAAAGATACTATATTTTTCCTATTGGGTCAAGAAAAAACTCTTGATTTTTTTTCTGTTTTGTGATATCGGACTAAACTTAGTTGATTTGTAGGGATACTTACTATTTACATAAAACATAGAAGTTCTAGTTTCTGAGGGGTTATTTACTGCTTGGGTTTAGTTAGAAGGTTTACAGAGGCGAACAGGATTTAGCAATCCGTTTTATTCGAATAAAGATGATTTAACGGCTTCTTTGACCATAATTCGATTTATGCTCTGCAGCTAAAGTGTATTCAGAATTATTTTACTTCTTAAAACCGCTGGCTGAGTTATAGGTATGTCCTTTAATAAAGGACTTTGAAAGTACAGTTAATTTGAAACAATTTAACAGTACTTAGAGTGTGAAAACTCTCTTTTTATTGCGATTTACAGCAAGCAAAAGAGAGTTTTTCATTCGAAAAGCAAATCGGTTTAACTGGAGACGTTTTCTAAGGTTTTTAAAAACACTGCACAATCCTAGCATAAACCGCCTTGATAGTCTTGCACAATCACACCATACAATAGAAAATAAATGGACATAGCTATGGCAAAGGGAAACCGAATTATTGAATCACATGATATGGATTATTAAGAAGAAAGGAAAAAGGAAATAAAAAAGACTAGTCTTAAATTTATGGAATGGGTGAAGTTATCGGCTGTTGTTCATGAAACTGTTCCTGATGTGACCAAGATTAACTGCCCGAATTGTTTTAGTTCTAATTTTGGTTTTGAATATATTGGAGATAGTGAAAAGAGAAAAGAGAAAAGAGAAAAGAGAAAAGAGAAAAGAGAAAAGAGGCAGCTTTTAAGATCCTTGAATGGTCTTATTAAAGTATTGTCATTTCCTTTGTGCTTATAATATCTAGGAGTTTTCTCAAAAAGTGAGAAAGATAAACAGTTCGTAATGGACTATGTAAAGGGATACAACTTGAAAACAAGTAAAAGTGCCACTTTTAATCCATCAAGGAAAAACATTGAATCGAGGTGCGTTCAATGAGCATTGAAACACTTTCAAGGGAATTTAGAGAAGTTCATTGGGCTAAGTTTGTACAATTTAGTAAAGAAGAAATAAATTCATTTCCCGTTGAAGTTTTAACATGCTTAGATGAAGAAAATATTCCAGCAGATATTAAGACAGTTATAATCTACCGTCTAGGAGCTAATGCAGAAACATGGATTCATAAAAATGTTGATGCGTTTAGCGGTAATAAGCCAATAGATTTATTAGTTACGGAAGAAGGAATTAAAGCGCTAAAAGAGGGATTACTTAGAATGCCGGATTAAACAATTACTCATTGGGGAGTGCGCGACAAAAAACAAAAGAGCTTTCTAATCAGTCATATGGGCTGAGGTTATACTGAAAAACCATGGAAAGGGCGATTAATATAGATAAGATGAGCTATGGTGAACATACAAAATGGGTACAAGAGGTAATTGACTTTATTAGAAATGGAGAATTGTTTAAAAATCTTGATTCCCCCTTGCAAACAGTAGGCTTATCAAGGATGTTGAAAGGGCCAAAGAGTTTGCATGGTCTCAAGACTTGGACGTTGTTGATACGATATGGCAGGATATTAAATCCTTAGAAAGCGGCTTTTTGCTTAGTGTTATTGCTAGTGATGATCGTTTAAAATCAATGGATGAAAAGCTGTCTTCTATTTTTGGTTCTATTGATAACTATGCGTCTGACTTTATTTCTATGGATTATTGGGATATTGCTGAAGAAGTAGAATCCGATCTTTATAAATGTGCGATTAATCGTCTGGTAAACGGGAGAACAGATAATTTATTCGAAAATATGTTCCTTATTTATCAATCAGGTGGATGGCCATGCGGATGGGACGGTAAGTACCCTGCTGGAAAAATCATTTGTTATGCCCCATAGAGCGATACCTTTGAATGATGAGCGGTGATAGAAAATGGCATATCGCTATTACAAACTTATGAATGGAAATTTCACTAAAGTTATTGGGATTTGCAGGAGCAAACTAGTGCATATTGAACTGGATAGCGAAGTCGACAAAGCTTGGATCGAATACCCCGATTTGTTCGGAGTGATACGGGGCACTATAACAATTCTGAGATAGTTACCGAGGAAGAAGCATTTAGAATAATAAAATGGGTAAGCTTTGAAAATAAGTGATTAGCAGCAGCACTTTTAAAACTGCTGAAGAAGCCGCTAAAGTTGCTCTGCTGGATTAAACTCGCCCCCGCTGATACCTCCCTTCAAATTTGCTATAATAATAGCGAATGCAGCTTAACGAGCAGGAGGCCGAGAACATGAAGCTGTTCCCTCCCGTCATCCGGGACCAAATTGATTTACCCCATGATTTTCCGATTATAATGTCGCAGACGGAGGGAGTGAGTCCCCCGTTCCAGAGACTTCATTGGCATACGGCCCTTGAAATTAATTTTATATATAGCGGTAGCGGTTATTATCTTATCAACGGCAGCAGATATGATTTCCGGCAAGGTGATATTGTACTCATTAACTCCAACGATCTGCACCGAGCGGTGGAATCTGAGGCGCTCGTCATGGGCATCCTTATGTTCGACCCTTCCTATTTAGCGCTGGAACAGCGATATGATACGGAGTTGCTGGGACCTTTTCGGGAAATGGGCGTCAGATTCGAAAATGTTCTGGACCGCGAGCATCCGGAGCTTGCTCGAATGCGCGGCTTGCTAATGGAAATGCGCGAGGAGTATATCCGCAAGGAACCGCATTACGAGGCGGTCGTGCGGGCGCAGCTTGTCCGCTTTCTCGCCTATGTGAACCGTTATTTTGCCAAAGATACCGACCAAAAATCGAATCATACAAGAGGCATGGAAATGATACGCGCCGTGCTGCGAGAAATGGAAAGACGGATGGAGCATCCATGGACGCTTAAAGAGCTATCCGAGGCGGCCCATCTTAGCACATCGCGCTTCAGCACGCTGTTTACTCAAGTAGTCGGCACGTCACCAATGGATTATTTGATTCAGCTCCGCTTGTCTCACGCTGTTGATCTAATCGAAACGACGGATCGTAAAATTATTGATATTGCCGCGGAATGCGGATTTCGTAATTTATCTAACTTTAATCGACTTTTTAAACAGTATATTGGCAAACTTCCTTCCGAGCTGCGTTAACAAAATAGTAATATAGTATTAGAACATCGTTCTTTATTATTAGAGGAACGGTGTTTTTTGCATTAATATAAAGGTGTAAGGAACAGGATGATGAAGCACAGGCATGATTTTAAGGGGAGTGGACGACATTTTATTTCTTGGCATAGATGCAGGTGGCAGTAAAACGCACGCGCTGCTGGTAGATGAGAAAGGCAAGGTGCTTGGACAAGGCCTTAGCGGCAACGGCAACCATCAAACGGCGTTCCAGGTCGCTCGAACCAATATCGAAAATGCGTGCAACGATGCGCTTAAAGAGGCAGGAGTAACAAAAGAAGACGTCACGTTCGCTTACTTTGGACTAGCGGGCGCGGACAGAGAGCCGGATTACGATATTTTGCGTCCGATGATCGCATCCCTGGGCTACGAAAGATACTCCATCGCTTGCGATACGATGATCGGAATGCGAGCGGGTACGAGCAGAGCGTACGGAGCCGTTATTATTAGCGGAACCGGCTTCAACTCGGCAGCGCGCAATTCAAAAGGCGAAGAGCTGCAATACGGCGGCTTCGGATATTTGTTCGGCGACGGACACGGCTCGGGAACGGATCTTGCGATCCACGCTTTCCGTTCTGCGGTGCGCAGCTGGGAAGGAAGAGAGAAGCCTTCGCTGCTGACAGAGCTTGTTCCGCAAAAGATGGGCTACTCCTCCGTTAAAGAAATGTACGACGACGCCCTCGACAACGGCAAACGGCCGTCCAAGGATTTAGCCAAGCTGGTGTTTGAAGCGGCTGGTCAGGGCGATGAAGTTGCCATCAACATTTTGGAGGAAGCGGGCAGCGAGCACGCAAACTCCGCCATTGCTTTAATTAAGCGACTCGGCATGCAAGACGATGTATTCGACGTAGTGCTCACAGGCAGCGTATTGTCGCGCGGAAGCTCTCCGCATATGGTTGACGCGATCAAAAAGAAAGTAGCTGAGGCAGCTCCAAATGCTACAGTCGTTCAATTGACGGTTGACCCCGTTATCGGAGCGGTTATGAGCGCAATGGACTGCAGCGGTATTGTAATTGACGAAGAAACGGATGCAACGCTTAGAAAAATTACATTTTAAGGGAGGCAATCATTATGCAAAACAAAAAAGCGCTTAAAATAGCTGTTATCGGCGGAGGTTCCTCTTATACTCCGGAAATCGTAGAAGGATTCATTAAACGCTACAACGAGATGCCAATCCGCGAGCTATGGCTTGTTGATATCGAAGAAGGACGCCATAAGCTGGAAATCGTAGGCGCTTTGGCGCAGCGTATGGTTGAGCAGTCCGGCTTGCCGATTGAAGTTCATTTGACGCTGGATCGCCGTGAAGCGATCAAAGGCGCAGATTTTGTTACGACGCAAATGCGCGTAGGCTTGCTGGAGGCGCGTAAACGCGACGAGCATATTCCAATTTCGCATGGTGTGATCGGCCAAGAGACGACTGGCCCGGGCGGCATGTTCAAGGCTCTGAGAACGGTACCTGTTATTTTGGACATCTGCAAGGATATCGAAGAACTGGCGCCGGACGCATGGCTGTTCAACTTCACTAATCCAGCCGGTATCGTCACGGAAGCGGTACAAAAGTACAGCAAAGTGAAAACGGTCGGTCTTTGCAACTCGCCAATCAACTTCTCGAAATTTTTGGCAAAAGAATACGGCGTAACCGAAAAAGAAGTATTGCCTGAGTTTGTCGGCATTAACCATTTGCACTGGGTAACCGCCGCTTATGTCAACGGCGAAGACAAGCTGCCTGAGCTGATCGGTCAAGGCCGCGAATATACGGCTTCTAACGTGACGGCGTTCGACTGGGATGCGGATTTCTTAAGCTCGCTTGGCGCTATCCCGACTTATTACCTCCGTTATTTCTACATGACGGACAAAATGCTTGAAGATATGAAAGCATCGCTTGAGAAAAGCGGCACTCGCGCAGAAGTTGTAAGCCGCGTGGAAGCTGAATTGTTCGAGCTGTACAAAGACGTTAATCTGAAAGAAAAGCCGAAGCAATTGGAGCAGCGCGGCGGAGCTTATTATTCCGAAGCGGCTGTAAACCTGATGCATTCCCTTTACACGGACAAACGGGACATTCAAACACTGAACGTGCGCAACGGCAAAATTCTTGACTTCCTTCCGGAAGACGCAAGCATTGAAGTCAACTGTGTCGTGACGGCGCAAGGTCCAATTCCAATCCCGCTGCAAAATGTACCTGAGCATGTAAAAGGCTTGATCCATGCCGTTAAAACATATGAGTCGCTTACAATCGAAGCCGCTATTTCCGGCGACAAAGGCATTACGCTTCAAGCGCTTGTTCATCATCCGCTTGTACCAAGCGTATCCGTAGCCAAAGTGCTAATGGAAGAGATGCTGGAAGCGAACAAATCTTATTTGCCGAACTACTTCAAAAATGAAGCGGTAAAAAACTAAAGCAACAAAGCGATCATTCGAGCATATAGCTCAATTGAATCCATTTTGAATTGAATGGATTTGGATTTCAGCAGAACTAAACTCGCGTTTCTTCGGTTTCCCTTAGTAAGGGAGGCTGGGGAAACGCGTTTTTTTGTGCGGGATAGCGGAATGACCAACTGTTTTTACAAGTGTATGACTTAAATTCTAATATTGATTTTTGACCATAAGAAAACCGCCTTTGTGAAAAGGCGGTTCATTGAGCTATTATGTCCAGCTAGCTTTTTCGTTTGATACGAATAAAAGGGATCAATGCGATTAAAGCTCCTGCTAAGAAAAAGGAAATTCCGTACGCTTGTAAGTGAAAATCCGTCGCTGGAATGAAAAGATTAAATTTATGCATTCCCATACTACCGTCAGGACTTCTGGCGGTAAATGTATAAATGGAGTAGGCTTCGTAAATAAGATACAGTCCTAACACTACTGCTATTAGCTTAAACGCCTTTTTCAATGTCGGCCTCCTTTCTTTGCATGTCATGTATTTCATATATTGTAAACGGTTTACTTTTACTGATTGTTGCACTAAACGGCCAGCAAAAAAAAAAAGGTCAGTTGCTGCTTTAATTAGTTTAACAAAGGATCTTACAAAAAAGGCATTTTACCATATTGAATATATTCGTTATAGTTGTTATACTTGATATATAACAGATAGGTGAATTGAGGTGAAGGAGTTATGATGCTCGATCTGGATCTCCAATCGGAGACGCCGATATATACGCAGCTTGTGAACGGAATTATTGAAGGCATAGCGAGAAAGCAGCTGCTTCCCGGCGAAGCGCTGCCGTCCGTGAGGGCGCTGGCGGCGGATTTAGGCATTAATTTGCATACGGTCAACAAGGCGTATCATCAGTTGAAGCAGGATGGCTACGTGCAAATTAACCGGAAGCAAGGGGTCGTCATTCAGCCCGACGCGTTCCCGCCAGCGGATCAGGCATTTAGAAAAAGAGCGGCTGAGCAGCTCCGCCCGCTCATTGCTGAAGCGATTTGCCGAGGCATGACGGAAGAGCAGTTTGGCGAAGTATGCAAAGAAGTCTTTTCGAATATGAGAAGCTAGGGGGAGTATAGACATGACTAACGGATTGATGATTGGTTTGTCGGCGATGATTTTATTTCCACTCGTATGTTTGATGACCATTATGCCTTTGTTGACTCGTAAAATCGAAAGCTTTGGCGTAACTGTGCCGGAGCAAGCGCAGGGTGACGCGTCTATCGTTAAGCTGCGCCGCCAATATGTGTGGCTGAATGCGGGTGCGGGCGTTATTTTGACAGCTTCATTAATGTGGTGGTCGAAAACGGGAGGCAGTGAAGAGAGATGGGCGACTCTGCTTATTGTCCACGTGTTCGGTTATCTCTTGTTGTCCTTTGCGGTCTATTTGAAACAGCATAACGCCGTTAAGCGGATGAAAGAGCAAAAAGGATGGCTGACGGATCAAACTCAGCGGATCATGGCCAGCACTTCCTTCCGCAATCAAAAGCTTGTTCTGTCCAGCTACTGGTTCATTCCTCATGCTATTGTCATTTTGGCTACTGTGGTCATCTGTTTGGTGAACTACGATGCTTTTCCTAACCAAATCCCAATGAAATACGATCTGGACGGTACCGTCGTTCGCAGCATCGACAAGACGTATGTGGCGGTCCTTTGGCAGTCGATGGTTCAATCCTTTTTGCTTCTGGTGTTTATTTTGGGCAATCTTTCCATTGGCTGGAGCAAGCAGGTGGTGGAAGGCGCAAACCCGGAAGCTTCGCTTATCCGCAACAGAAAATTCCGCCGCTATTGGTCAACCTATATGGTGGTCAGCGGCTTTGCGCTCATTGCTAGTTTTGCCTTAATTCCGATCGGCTTGCTGCTCGAATGGCATGCAAATACAAACATTTATTCCATTCTTGCGATTGCGCTATTCATGCTCGTTTATGCAATTGTGCTGTCAATAGTTGCCGGGCAAGGAGGAAGCCGCATCAAATTGACATCCGGCGAGGGAACGGGGCAATCGAAACCGATGGCCGATCAGGATCAATATTGGAAGCTGGGGCAAATTTATTTTAACCCGCATGATCCTTCGCTCTTTGTAGAAAAGAGGTTTGGCATCGGCTGGACGATGAATTTTGCAAAACCGATCGTATGGGTGATCATGGTTGCTCTGCTTGCGGCACCGTTTGTCATCGTGTTCATTGTCGAATCGTAATCCCAAATGAAAGTTATACTGGATATTTTTGATTGAAAACGTTCCATTTACGAATATTGGAACCAAATAATATGTCGAATATTCGTGAAAACAGTTGACAAACGATTCAAATTCTCTTTAAAATTGAAGACGGATAACAACAACAGCATAGGAACTTTTCGTATAATCTCGGGAATCGGCCCGGGAGTTTCTACTCGGTCACCGTAAATGATCAGGCTACGAAAAGGGTGGAAGAACCATGCGCGGCGGCCCCGCGTGTGGCTTCTTCTCCTTTTTGCAGAGCCTAGTAGAATGCGTAATTTGCATTTTTGCTAGGCTTCTTTGTTTGTTCTAAGACAATTTTGGGAGGGTATTATCAAAATGAGAAGTTTCTTTCGTTTGAAGGAACTAGGAACAAATGTCAGAACTGAAGTAATGGCGGGGCTGACGACGTTTATGACGATGGCCTACATTTTGGCTGTCAATCCGATTATTTTGACGCCAACAGGTTTGGACTGGACGGCTGTTTTTCTTGCGACAGCGCTTGCGGCGGGCATTTTCTCCATCGCGATGGGGCTGTTCATAAATTTCCCTGTTGCACTTGCACCGGGAATGGGGCTTAACGCCTACTTTGCTTCCGTCATTTTGGCTTCGGCCGCTTCCGATACTCCGATTACTCCGGCTATGGGTCTTACAGCCGTTTTTATTTCCGGTATTATTTTTATCATTCTTACGGTGACGCAAGTTCGCCAAATGTTGATTACAGCTGTTCCAGACAGCTTAAAACATGCGATTACAGTCGGCATCGGTTTGTTTATCGCCATTATTGGCCTCAAGAACAGCGGTCTTATGACGATTGCGGTATCCAGCTTCAGCGACATTCCAAAGGGTCAGTTTACTCCGGTTAGCGGCTCGGAAACGGTCATTCAGCTTGGCAGCTTCCATAATGAAACGGTTGTGTTTACGATCATCGCCATCGCTTTGATTGCGATCTTGATGGTGCTTCGCGTTCCAGGCGCAATTTTGTTCGGAATTTTGGGCACAACGGTCATTGGCCTTTTGACTGGCCATGTCAATGCCAAAGAAGCATTCGCAGGCAAAACATGGATTCCCGATTTCAGCAAAATGAACGTTTGGCACTTCGACTTTGCGGGAGTGTTCGAGGTTGGACTTATTACCGTTATTTTGACATTTACGTTCGTTGAACTGTTTGATACATTCGGCACATTGGTTGGTACGGCTAACCGCGCCGGCATTATGAAAAATCCTGAACAGGGCAAAAAACGCGTCGGTAAAGCGATGCTCATTGACGCAATCGGCGTTGGCGGCGGCGCAATCCTTGGCACAAGCACTGTTACTGCGTATGTAGAAAGCTCCGCAGGCATCGCTCAGGGCGGACGTTCCGGCCTTACAGCGGTAACGACAGGTATTTGCTTCTTGCTTGCGATCTTCATTTCGCCGCTTGTCGCATTAGTACCGGGCTCCGCTACGGCAGCCGCTTTGATTATCGTCGGCGTTCTGATGATGCAGTCCGTCAAAGAAATCGATTTCTCCGATATGGTTTATGCGATTCCTGCGTTCCTGACGCTGGCGCTTATGCCGTTTACGTACAGCATCGCTAACGGTATTTCCTTCGGCATCGTGTCCTACGTTCTGCTTGCTGCGGTAGCAAACGTTTCGGGCAAAGGGAAATATAAGATTCATCCGCTCATGTGGATTTTGGCTATTCTTATTCTTTGCCGTTACATTTTTATGGGTGGCGAATAAGGAAACAGCATAACTAAATGAAATAGAGAAGAAGGCAGAGCTGGGCCGGCGCTGTCTTCTTTTTTTGCGTATTTTCGGCGACAGCAACTAGCGTTAGGCTATAATGAGGTGAAAGCTGGAAATGCGATTCAAACGAAGCAAAAGCTAGGGGGAGAGCCGTGTACCGAATAGATTTGAACTGCGATATGGGAGAAAGTTATGGCGCTTATCGACTAGGGCAGGATGAAGAGTTGATGCGGCATATTACTTCGGCTAACATTGCTTGCGGCTTTCATGCCGGCGATCCCGCCACTATACGAATAACCGTAAAACGGGCTTTGGAAAACGGAGTTGCGGTCGGAGCGCATCCAGGATTGCCGGATCTTCAAGGTTTTGGCAGGAGAAAAATGGACATAACGCCTCGCGAAGCTTACGAGATGATGGTTTACCAAATAGGGGCGGTACAGGCTTTCGCCGCATCGGAAGGCGGGAAGGTCGTCCATGTGAAGCCACATGGAGCGCTGTACAATATGGCGGCTAATGATGCGGGCCTCGCGGAAGCCATTGCCGAAGCGATTTACAAGGTAGATGGCAGCATGCGTTTATATGGATTGTCGGGCAGTCAGCTTACGGCAGCCGGTGAAAAATTGGGTATACAAGTGATGCATGAAGTGTTCGCGGATCGCACCTACGAGGAAGACGGCTCTTTGACGCCTAGAAGTTTGGCAGGCTCCGTTTTGGAGGAACCAGGTGCTGCGGCGAAGCAAGTTTTAGCCCTTTTGATACAGGGGGAAGTGAAGTCTCGCCAAGGAACGATAGTGCGGCTCAAAGCGGATACGGTATGTGTTCACGGAGATACGGCGGATGCGCTTGGGCATGTCCTTTCTTTGAAAAAAGCTTTAGCGGATGCCGGAGTTCAAATTGCCCATCCCGATCAGCGTTAATCATAAAGATCGTTTGAGGCAAGGAGGGTTTTAGATGGCTTTGCCTGTTCAAATACAAGTTGAGCCGCTTGGCGATAGCTGCGTGCTCATCCGGCTTGGCGAAGGAATTAGCGAGGAACTTCATAAACGGGTAATGGCCTTCGCCGCTTCTGTTGAACAAAAACCTTTTGCCGGTTTTATCGAATGCGTGCCTGCATATGCTTCTGTTGCCGTTCATTATAACCCTCTTATCGTATGGAAAAGCAGAACGGGTGCAGAAATTGCGCATGAGACGATTGTAGAGACAGTCGCGGAAAGGCTGCGGCCGCTGGCTCATTTATCAATTGAAAGAACGAGTGGCGGGGCAGAAGGACGTATCGTTGAGATTCCCGTTTGTTATGGAGGGGAATTTGGGCCCGATTTGGAGGAAGTGGCGAAGTATTGCGGAATGCGGCCAGAGGAAACGATTAAACGTCATAGCGATGCAACTTATCTCGTGTATATGATCGGCTTTGCGCCCGGTTTCCCGTATTTGGGCGGAATGCCTCAGTCGCTTGCCGTCCCGCGAAGAAGTACGCCAAGAACCCGCATTCCTTCGGGAAGTGTGGCGATTGGAGGAGCGCAAACGGGCATCTACCCCGTTGCAACACCGGGCGGGTGGCATATTGTCGGTAGAACGCCGCTTATGCTGTTTCGTCCGCAACAGGAGCCGCCCACTTTGCTGATGGCGGGGGATCGCATCCGGTTTGTGCCGATTTCCGCCCGGCAATTTGCAGAGTGGGACCCTCTCAGCACTGGAGTTGGGCGGGGGGAGACGGAGGTGCAGGGAGATTGAGCGTGACTGTGCTTAGGGCTGGCATCATGTCAACCATTCAAGATTTAGGGAGACCCGGTTTTCAGACATACGGGGTTACAGTCGGAGGAGTGCTTGATCCGATAGCGGCGCGCATTGCGAATATGCTGGTTGGCAATGAGGAGTCGGAAGCGGTGTTGGAGCTGACGCTGGGCGGCGCGGAGTTCCGGATCGAGAGAAATGTCTGGATCGCCTTATGCGGGGCAGACATGCAGCCCCTTGTAAATGGCGATCACCCGCTTCCGCTGTGGCGGCCCATTTTGCTCCCGGCCGGAGCGACCATCCGTTTTGGATCTTGTATTTCCGGCAGCCGGGCTTATATGGCTATTGCGGGAGGATATCGCATAAATAAGGTGATGGGCAGCCGCAGCACCTATGTGAAAGGCGGTTACGGCGGATTTAATGGAAGAGCGCTCGTAGCCGGAGATCGGATTGAGCTGGGCGGCACGGATTCAGAAGGCGAGAGGGTGCCAGGGTGGGACTGGGAGGAGCCGCCTATCGATGCCGGGGTTGAATGTGGGGCGGCTAAGACGGTTCCATGGCATGCCGGAGCATTCGCGGCGATGCAAAGTCATCCCGTTGTCGTCCGAGTGCTGGAGGGCGTCCATTATAAGTTTTTGTCGGAAGAGAGCAAGCAAAGCTTGCATGAGCGGAGCTTTCTCGTCGGGACACAATCGGACCGGATGGGGTGCAGGCTGCAAGGAGAGATCAAGCTGGAGCTAGCGGATTTAGCTATGCAAGGGCAGCTTCTTTCCGAAGCGGTGTCGCACGGTACAGTTCAATTGCCTCCCGACGGTCACCCTATCGTTCTTCTGGCCGATCGCGGGACAACGGGAGGTTATCCCCGAATCGCTCACGCCACTACAGTCGATAGAGGCGTTGTGGCGCAATTAAAGCCCGGCGACAGAGTGCGGTTTCAGTTTATTGAGGTTTGGGAGGCGGAGCTGTTGCTGCTGCAAGCCGAAAAGGATATGGCGATCGTTAAAGAAGCTATCCGGCTTAAACTAACGCGTTGACACAACGATCTGCACATTAAAAGACCGCTGCAAACGGTTGACGGTTTTCCGTCAAGCTTGCAGCGGTCTTAGCTTTTTCTGGACTATGCCAGCTTATTTGTGGAACAAAAAGTGGGTCGGCAGCCTTCGCAATCCGCCGTCCGACGGCTTGTTGATCAGCTTTCCGCCAAAGATGAGCGAGGATGAGCCTCCGCCGTCCAAATTGTAGCCGTCTCTTGCTCCGTATTGCTTCAAGAGCGTTTGAATTTCCTCCAGCGTTGCGCCGGAGCTTCCAGCTTCGTTGTAGCCATCCGCGACGAGCAGCAGCAACTGATCGTCTTTGTAGTTGGCGATGACGGTTCGCGGAGCTCTTTTTGGACTGGTCTTCCATTTGGAAGGAATGTCCTGAGCGACTCCACCCTTCAGCAGGACGGGCACAAAAGAAGCGCCGAATTTTGGCTTTTTGGCATCGAGTTGTTCTTTGCTCGAAAAGTTTCCGCCGATCAGCTTGTTGTTTTCGTTCATCCCTACAAAAAACAAATCCGCATAAGACGGTTCAAACCCCGTCACATAATCGCCGCCTAGCATAGTAGTGCTAAGCGGATACCGCTTGCCGCCGCCATCGGCGTAACCTCCGGCGTTGATACCAACGGCAGCGTTGTTCCGCTTGACAGCTTCCAGCGTCGTTTGCGCTTTTCCGACTTCCGAGCCCCCCAGCGCCATGGACATCGCATCGTCGGATTTAAGCTGAATTTTGACAGCGTAGCTTCTGAAATGTTCATTATTCAAATAAAAAAGCTGTGCCCGCAGCTTGTCGGACGAAATGGTCGAGGCCGGTTTTCCCAGCTTCGAAGTAATATTCCGGTCGTAGATGGCAAGTGGCCGCTTCGCCTGCGCGGCTGCCGTCTTTGAAATGGCGTTCATTTCCGCATTCGTTTTGTTGTACAGCTCAATTTGCTTTTTTAATGACGCCCCTGTATGTACGGCAATGGCGTTTGCTTCTTCGAGTCCCGATGCCGCTTTGGTCCAAGCCTCCTGCGAAGCGGAGCGGTCTTCTGCGACCGAAGCCGGAAGGGGCTCCTTCGACAGTTCGATGGTCAAGCTCGATAGGAGCATCCAAAGCATAATTCCGATAAAAGGAGAAATAGCGAGCAGCGCGGTACGATTCAACGTTTTTACGGTCATGTTCATTTGAGGACATCCAAGTTCTTTTTCAACTCTTCGAGCTGTTTTTTCACTTCGTTCAGCTGCGTATACAATTTGTTGCTGTTGTCCGTCTTCGTATCCGCATTATCCTTCGTAAACGTTAGCAATTCATTGAGCGCATCCACTTTATCTTTCAGCTGCGTCATTTCCGCCTTATACGATTTATCCAAGTCGGCTAGCCGCGCATCGTATATCTTCTGCATGTCGGCCAATTGAGCAGCCGTCTGGCGCTCGACGTCGGCGGTCATTTCACGCTGCATCTTGTCGGTATAAGCTTTTGCTCCATAAATGCCTCCGCCGATCAGCAGCACCCAAATGGCCAAAAAAACGAGAAACGCTCTTGAGCCTCTTTTTTTGCGGGTACTAGTCTCTTGCCGGCTGGAAGCAGCCGTTTCAATGCCTGGTTGATTCATTTCGTTCGTCACCTCTTTATTGTGTGGATCATTTGGCGCGGGGGATGAACGAATACGGATTAAACTTGTCCATCTACTTTGACGACAAAAAGCGTCAAAAAGGTTGCGGATGTCATCTTATTGTAACAAACGGACAAGGGCCTGTCGCCCTTTTGCGGCAGTTCGGCGTCATGCAGATTATGGGTTCGTCATTTTTTTGTGAGGAGAGGCATGGCCAGGAATATTAAAGCATTGGCTATGTTTGAGGATCTGCTTCTTTAATGGATGCACGTTTAAAAGGAAATGAAATAGCAACCACATAGTAGCTAATTCCGTCTAAAGAGAAATTGGATAAGGAAGGTGAAAAATGATAAAAAAGATTATCGTTCTTCTTTCTTTGGCGGGAATATTACTAGTTTCATGCACTAACGCAAACCCGGGCAGTAAAATGAATCAGTTACCGACCGCTACAAAAAATAGTGAGCCAAAACAGCTTAGCGAAACGGCCAGTCCAGTGCCAAGCTTTGTTCCAACACCAAAGCCGACGCATCAAGGACCTAGTTTCACTTCTGCATCAGAAAAATATATTGATGAAAGTCTATATAAGGAGGAAGAGCTTGAAATCGTAAAAGTGTTGAACAAAATGATGAAAGCAACTATTGAAGGTAATGTAGAGGACTATAGAAATACAATTACAAAAAACCACGAACACCAAACGGATACAGGAAACTATTTATCGTTAATTAAAGTAATTTTTAGATCCAATCTATCTTTTAATTGGGAGAAAACAGAATACTCCTCGGATATGGAAGTGGCAGTTGATGAGCAAACTTTTTACTCCAAGGCGAATGAAGTGAGATCGGAAAGAAATATTTATATGATGATCGAAGAAGATGGGGAGTGGAAAATAGGAGGCAGAAGACCCTAATGCCAAAGACCCTTGAACGCAAGGGTTTTTTTCATATTTTAAAGGTGTATAATAGACGAAAGAAGGGAGTGGGAAATATGAAAAATACCGATCAATCGGCTTCAAATAAAGCTTTAGCTATGTTTGCGGGTGGCTGCTTCTGGTGTATGGTTACACCTTTTGAAGAGATGCCCGGCATTTATTCGGTCACTTCGGGCTATACCGGCGGCCATACGGAAAATCCGACATACGAGGAAGTATGCTCGCACACGACAGGCCATACCGAAGCGGTACAAATCGCTTATGACCCTGAGTTGTTCCCATACGAGAGATTGCTCGATATATTTTGGCGGCAAATTGACCCGACCGATGCGGGCGGACAATTCCATGACCGCGGCGACTCCTACCGTCCAGGCATTTATTATTATACAGAAGAGCAAAGAGTGCAGGCGGAAGCCTCAAAGGTTGCTCTTGAGCAAAGCGGCCGCTTCGACAAACCGATCGTAACCGAGATAGAGCCTGCCGCTCCTTTTTACCCGGCGGAAGACTATCATCAGGATTATCATAAAAAAAATCCATACCGATACAAAATGTACCGTAAAGGCTCCGGCCGCGATTCGTTTATTTCCTCCCATTGGAAAATGAAAAAGGACCAGGACGAGCTGAAAAAGAAGCTGACGCCCATCCAATACGAAGTGACGCAAAACAGCGGAACGGAGCGGCCTTTTACCGGCGAATATTGGGATCACGAGGAAGAGGGCATTTACGTCGATATCGTCTCCGGCGAGCCTTTGTTCAGCTCTAAAGATAAATATGATGCGGGCTGCGGCTGGCCAAGCTTTACGAAACCGCTTGTGAAGTCGGCTGTAACGGAGCATATGGACAACAGTCATTTTATGGTGAGGGTAGAGGTGCGGAGCCAAGAGGGAGATTCCCATCTCGGCCATGTGTTTGACGACGGTCCGCAGCCGACAGGTCTCCGCTATTGCATCAACTCGGCATCGCTCAGATTTGTGCCGAAGGACAAGCTGGTAGAGGAAGGTTACGGGGATTACGCCCATTTGTTTAAATAAAGTAAGCAGCGGAGAGGAAGCGATTCTAGTGGAAGTTTTGACGAACATAAAGCAATTGCAGCAGCAAGCAAATACGGTAGGGGTACTAGACGCTATTCAAAGCCGCCGGACGATTGGACGGGTAAAGCCGGATCCCGTCGCTCGCGAAATCGTAGAGGAGCTGCTCTCCGCAGCGTCCTGGGCTCCGAGCCATCATAATACGCAGCCGTGGCGGTTTATCGTTATGACTGGCGATGGAAGAGGCAGACTTGGCGAAGGGTATGCGCGTGTTGCGGCTGCGCAAAGCCCGGAGCTCGAAGGCCATGAGCTGGAGGAAAAGCTGAAAAAAGAACGGACAAAAGCGTATCGCTCGCCCGTTGTCATCGCCGCTATATGCTCGCCTTCGGATGATCCGAGAGCCGTTTACGCGGAGGAGCTTGCCGCTGCGCAAGCAGCCGTGCAAAACGCTCTTCTTGCCGCTCATGCATACGGGCTTGGCGCCATTTGGCGCTCAGGCGCTCCGATGTACGACAAGTTGATGAAGGAGTCGCTTGGCCTCCAAGGTGAGGAAGAAATCGTAGCATTTATATATTTGGGTTATCCCGACATGACGGCTCCCGAGCCTAAGCGTACTCCCGTGCAGGACAAGCTCATTTGGCTGGAAGGGTAGAATGGCGGGGTCTCTGCATTTGGCAGGCCAGCACGGGCTCGTTGCTTTGCTTGAGCAAAAGGGCTATACCGTAACTCGAATTTAGTTCATGTAAATAGGCTGCTTCTTCTACAGTTGTGAACTGTGGATGAGCAGCCTTTTTTTGATGTCAACGGTTTAGACCAATTTCCTGATCGTAAAGTTTTCGCCGAGAACAAACCAGTTTTGCGGGAAAGGGACGCCAAGCACCCAGAAGCTGACGCCGCGCAGCTTAAACTGCTTGACGATATCGTATTTCGCTTGAACGCTTCTGGCATCCTCAAACCAAACGACATGCTCCTTTTTTTCCTCGTCATAGTAGTGGTAATAGGGGGACTGAGATTGTTCGTCGTATCGAATGACAGCTCCGTACTTAGCCGCGCGGTTCACCGCTTCCACGGGACTGACAGTCGGCGCCCAAGGTCCGCCCTGAACGTAAGGCAGTGTCCAGTCGTATCCGTACAAAGGCATGCCCATTACAATTTTGTGAGCCGGGATGACGGATAGCGCGTAATTCAGCACTTTGACCACCTCGTTAAGCGGCGCTACCGCCCTTGGCGGACCTCCCGACCAACCCCACTCGTAAGTCATTAAAATAACAAAATCAACGATTCGTCCCTGCTCGGCGTAATCATGCGCTTCATATAATGTGCCGGTTTGGCTGGCGGTCAGTTTTGGAGCGAGGGCGGAGGAAACGGCATACCCGAAAGGATGCAAGCTATCTACAAGCCGCTGTAAAAAAGCATTATAAAGCTCGCGGTCGGGCGGCGGCACATATTCAAAATCGACGTTTAGAGCAACATATCCGTTTTGTCTCATGACAGTCAATATGTTGTTGATGAGCGTCGTTTGATTTCGCTCGTCCGCTACGATGGCATGTGCGATATCGGGACTAAAGTTTCCGTTTTCATAATTGGTGATGACCACCATGGGCGCGGCCCGGTTCTCATAAGCGGCTGAAATAATCGCTCCGTCATCGAGCGGAGTCAAGGAGCCGTCCCTTTGAACGTGGTAGCTGAACGGACTTAAGTAAGTCAAATAGCCTCCAACTTCATTAACGAGCCCGACTCCGTTGTCGCCGAACTTTTGCGTATAGGCGTTTACTTCCGTGATTGGTTTCTCTATAGTAGGGATTTTAAGAATCTGACCAGGATAGAGGACTGCGGGATTGCGCAGATTGTTGGCCTGTGCCAATTGACCGATAGACACGCCGTAACGCTGCCCGATTTTCCAAAGCGATTCGCCGACGAGAACTTTATGCTCCCCTCCGCCAGGCGGTGACGGGATAACGACAGCTTGCCCGATCACGAGCTGACTTTGTTCGTTTAATCCGTTGGCGACAAAAATGTGCTGAAGCGGCACCCCGAATGCTTGCGACAGATCCCATAGCGTATCCCCTTTTTTGACCGTATGGATTTGCATGGAGAACCCTCCTTCACGAACGATTTCCTTTCCGAAAAGCATGTACGATCCGTTTTTCCGAATATTCATTTATATTCCGTCATGCCTCCGCTTAGTCAAATAACCTCATTAGCAAGTCCAAAGGCAAGCAATGGCGATCAAAAGGGTGAATTGTCTAGTTTCCAAACACAATTAGGGCTAAAAAGCGAACTTTCATAATTGATCCACTAAGAATGTTCGTATTTTGTTGACAGTGGTTGGCGGTTTCGATAAACTAGAATAGGTTTGAGGCGAAGAGTTGCGCCCATTCCTGCATCCTCGTATATATTTGGGATAGGCCCGAATGTCTCTACCCGGAAACCTTATTTTCTGGACTACGAGCTTGATGAACCGATGATCCGTATCCTAGGCTCTCCATGGCGAAATTTGCCGATTCAAGGCGGCAAGCTGGCTTCCGTTTTATTGCAAGCTGCTGTGCTTGGCTGCTCAAGGAGTTGGCCGATCCGTCCCGCTTTTTTGAAATGGGGGCCTCGTCCAATTTTGCCAGGGTATGAAAGGAATCAATCGCGTTTCATTAATTGAAGTCGGTTCTGTGCTTAAAGCGCGCCGGTTTCGCTCGGGTCCTATGGCATATCTTCTAAAAGGATAGCTGCGGGGCCTTTTCTATTGTTCAGGTGCCTGCATTGCTTGTTTACATTTAATAATGGAAAGCGAGTTGGAACACATGTCTGCTAAGGTAGGCGTCATCATGGGCAGCAAGTCGGATTGGGATACTATGAAGCTGGCTTGCGACGTTTTGGAAGAGCTCGGTATTCCGTATGAAAAAAAGGTCGTTTCGGCGCATCGCACGCCCGATCTCATGTTTGAATATGCGGAAACGGCGGCGGAGCGCGGAATTAAAGTGATAATCGCGGGTGCGGGCGGAGCCGCTCATTTGCCCGGCATGGTCGCGTCGAAAACGATTTTGCCGGTTATTGGCGTTCCCGTCAAATCGTCCAGCCTGAACGGACTGGATTCGCTTCTGTCCATCGTTCAAATGCCTGGCGGCATTCCCGTCGCAACGGTTGCGATCGGACATGCCGGCGGAACGAACGCCGGTTTGCTTGCGGCACAGATGCTGGGAGCGTTTGATGACGAGCTTGCAGCTAACGTAGCGGCCCGCCGTGAGCGGATCAAGCGAGAAGTGCTGGAAAGCAGTGAAACGTTATGAGCGGAGATGTAGACAAGGTACTGATTAAAGGGGCGGCCAAAACGATACTGCCCGGCTCTACCGTCGGCATTCTCGGCGGCGGACAGCTTGGACGGATGCTGGCGAATGCGGGCAGCGCAATGGGGTATCGGTTCGTCACGCTAGACCCGTCTGAGGATTCCCCGATGAGGCAAGTTGCGGATGGGATTGTGGCCGCGTACAGCGACCGCGAAGCTGCTCGCCAGTTGGCGGAACGAGCGGATGTCATTACCTACGAGTTCGAAAATGTGGATGCTGGAGTCGCCTCCATGCTGATGGAGGAAGCTTACGTTCCGCAAGGAAGCGAGCTTCTGTATACGACTCAGCATCGGCTGCGGGAGAAGCGGGCCATTGTAGCGGCAGGAGCGCGAGTAGCTCCCTACTCCGAGATTGGCAGCGCGGACGAGCTCAAGACTGCGATCGACCGTTTCGGAACGCCTTGCGTGCTCAAAACCGCGACAGGCGGTTATGACGGCAAAGGGCAGTGGGTCATCCGCGATGCATCCGAAGCCGAGGAAGCGTACGAAACGTTGGCTAAGGCCGGCACAGAGCTGGTGCTGGAGAAGTTTATCAACTTCGACATGGAAATATCGGTTATTGCAGCTAGAAGCACAACCGGGGAAATCAAGGCGTTCCCGCCTGCGGAAAACGTCCATGTGGACAATATTTTGCATCTGTCTATCGTGCCTGCACGGATTGAGGACAGGGTGCGGCAGGATGCGGAGCGGCTTGCGATTCGAATAGCGGAAGGGCTTGGCGCTGTAGGTTTGATCGCCGTGGAAATGTTTGTAACGGCAGACGGAGAGCTATACGTCAATGAACTGGCGCCGCGGCCCCACAACAGCGGCCATTATACGATGGAAGCTTGCCGGACGTCGCAATTCGAGCAGCATATCCGGGCTGTATGCGGACTGCCGCTTGGCGATACGGCTTTAATGAGCCCCGTCGTCATGGTGAATGTGCTCGGCCAGCATGTTGAGCCGCTGCTTGCGAGGGCGGCGGTGCAGGATGAGGCTGCAAGCCGGCTCGGCGTTGCGCCAAAGCTCCATTTGTACGGAAAAAAGGATGCCGTATTCAAAAGAAAGATGGGTCACGTCAACGTGCTGGCATCATCGACGGAGACGGCTCTTGATTGGATAAATGAAACTAAGATTTGGAAGGATGAGCGTTAATGTTGGAGCGTTACAGCAGACCGGAAATGAGAGCCATTTGGACGGAGGAAAATAAGTTCAAAGCATGGCTGGAAGTTGAGCTTTGCGCATGCGAGGCTTGGGCGGAGCTTGGAGTGATTCCGAAGGAAGACGTAGAGGCGCTTCGCAAGTCGGCTACCTTTGATATCGACCGCATTTACGAAATCGAGCAGGATACGCGTCATGACGTTATTGCGTTTACCCGCGCCGTATCGGAGACGGTTGGTCCCGAGCGCAAATGGGTGCATTACGGACTGACTTCTACAGACGTTGTGGATACCGCTCTTGGCTACCTGCTGCGTCAGGCGAACGAAATTTTGTTGAAGGATATTGAACGTTTTGTCGGCATTTTGCGTGAAAAAGCGATTCAGTACAAAGATACTCCGATGATGGGACGGACGCATGGCGTTCATGCGGAGCCGACGACATTTGGCCTCAAGATGGCGCTTTGGTATGAAGAAATGAAACGGAATTTGGAGCGTTTCCACCGTGCGGCGGACGGAGTCCAATTCGGCAAAATGTCGGGAGCGGTCGGCACTTACGCCAATATCGATCCTTTTGTGGAAGAGTTCGTATGCCAGAAGCTTGGCATTACAGCGGCTCCGATTTCTACGCAGACGCTACAGCGCGACCGCCATGCGGAATATATGGCTACCATCGCTTTGATCGCGACATCGATGGACAAGTTCGCTACCGAAATCCGCGCTTTGCAAAAGAGCGAGTTCCGCGAAGTGGAAGAGCCTTTTGCCAAAGGCCAAAAAGGTTCGTCGGCGATGCCTCACAAGCGCAATCCAATCGGCTGCGAAAATATGTCCGGCCTGTCTCGCGTTATTCGCGGACATATGCTGACCGCATACGAAAACGTTCCGCTCTGGCATGAGCGCGATATCAGCCATTCTTCTGCGGAACGCGTCATTCTTCCGGATGCCACCATGCTGCTGAACTATATGTTGAACAGACTTGGCAACATCATTCAAAACTTGACGGTGTTCCCGGAAAACATGAAGCGCAACATGAGCGCGACATACGGCGTGCCGTTCTCCGGCCGCGTCATGACGAAGCTGATCGACAAAGGAATGAGCCGCGAGCAGGCTTACGATACCGTTCAGCCTCGCGCGATGCAGGCATGGGAAGAGCAGCGCCAGTTCCGCTCTATCGTGGAAGAGACAGCCGACATTACGGCTGTGCTGACTTCCGAAGAAATTGAAGATTGCTTCAATCCGGCTTGGCATTTGAAGCATGTAGATACCATTTTTACACGCTTAGGCTTGAACTAAGGAGGAGCTAAAGGTATGGCAGTGCAATTGCAGGCTTTGTCCACAGCCGTTGATTATGTAAAAGCGCCCCTTGTCTACAAAGGCAAGGTGCGCGAGCTGTACGATCTCGGCGAACATTTCCTCATCGTGGTCACGGACCGGATTTCGGCGTTCGACTACGTGCTTGAGCCGGCTGTTCCGGATAAGGGCAACGTACTCAACCGTCTGTCCGCTTATTGGTTCGACGTCACAAAAGATATGCAGCGCAACCACGTCGTCCATACCGATGTGGGCTTGCTGGGCGAGCTCGTAACGGAGCCGGAGCGGCTGAAAAACCGCATTATGGTGACGAAAAAAGCAGAGCGGATCGACATCGAGTGCGTAGTGAGAGGCTACATTACCGGCGGTGGCTGGAGGCAATACCAACAGTCGTCGGCCATTAACGGCATCGAATTGCCGGAAGGACTTCGCAAAAACGAGAAGTTCCCGGAGCCGATCTTTACGCCCGCCGCCAAAAACGACGTAGGGCACGACGAGGACATCCCGTTCGAGCGCATGGCGGAAATGGTGGGCGATGAGCTCGCGGCAGAGCTGCGCGACCGAAGCATCGAGCTGTACCGGTTCGCCCATGCTTATTGCAAGGAGCGCGGCATTATTTTGGCCGACTGCAAGTTTGAGTTCGGGCTCATCGACGGCAAAGTGGTCCTCATTGATGAAATTTTTACGCCGGATTCCTCGCGCTTCTGGTCGGAGGGCAATTACGCCTACGACGTAGAAATCGACAGCATGGACAAAGAGCCTGTGCGCACATATTTGCTCGGTTCCGATTGGGACCGGGACAGCATGCCGGACCCGTTGCCGGAGCCGGTTGTAGCTGCCACAACGGCGCGCTACCGTGAAATTTACCGCCGCCTTACCGGCGGAGAGCTTATCTAAATCATTCAAAATTCAACCATATTCGGGAGGCAATTATGAAGGCAACCGTTTACGTCACGATCAAAGAAAACGTTTTGGACCCGCAAGGAACAGCCGTACAAGGAGCGCTTCATTCCATGGGTTTCGGGGAAGTCGGCAAAGTCCGCATCGGCAAATATCTTGAAGTTGAGCTGGACACGAACGATCGCGCGGAAGCGGAAGCTCGCCTGAAGGAAATGTGCGAGAAGCTGCTGGCCAACACGGTCGTAGAAGACTACCGTTTTGAGCTGGAGGGATAAGAGATGAAGTTTGCCGTAATCGTATTTCCAGGCTCCAACTGCGACATCGACTGCTACAAGGCGGTAGAGTCCACCGTCGGCCAGCAGGTTGATTACGTGTGGCACACTGCAACGGATCTGTCCGCATACGACGCCATTCTGGTGCCGGGCGGCTTCTCCTACGGCGACTACTTGCGCTGCGGCGCGATCGCTCGATTTGCAAACGTAATGGACGAAGTGAAAAAAGCGGCCGAGCAAGGCAAGTACATTCTCGGCATTTGCAACGGGTTCCAAGTGTTGACGGAAGCTGGTCTTCTGCCTGGCGCGCTGATCCGCAACAACGGGCTGAAATTCCGTTGCCATGGCACGCCTCTTGAAGTGGTGAACAACCAAAATCCTTTTACAAACCAATTCTCGCAAGGCGAGATCATCAATATTCCGATCGCTCACGGCGAAGGCAACTACTATTGCGACGAAGAGACGCTTGCCGAGCTGGAAGCGAACAATCAAATCATTTTCCGCTATGCGGACGGTACGAATCCAAACGGCTCTCTGAGCGATATCGCGGGCGTCAGCAACAAAGCGGGCAACGTGGTCGGCATGATGCCGCATCCGGAGCGCGCGGTTGATCAATTGCTCGGTTCGGAAGACGGCAAACGGATGTTTACATCGATTTTGAATGCATGGAGGGAACAACATGGCGCAGCAGTTAACAGCTAAGGAGCCGACGGCGGAACAGATCGCCGATCAACGCATTTATACCCAATTCGGCGTAACGGATCACGAATATGAGCTCATCTGCGGCTTCCTCGGACGCAAGCCGAACTATACGGAAATCGGCGTATTCAGCGTCATGTGGTCGGAGCATTGCTCTTACAAGAACTCTAAGCCTATTCTCAAAAAGTTTCCGATTACCGGACCTCGCGTTCTGATGGGCCCGGGCGAAGGCGCAGGCATCGTCGATATCGGCGACAATCAGGCTGTTGTGTTCAAGATCGAATCCCACAACCACCCTTCGGCGGTTGAGCCGTATCAAGGCGCGGCAACAGGCGTTGGCGGCATTATCCGCGACATCTTTTCGATGGGCGCGCGCCCAGTCGCCTTGCTTAACAGCTTGCGCTTCGGCAACCTGAACAACGACCGGGTGAAATACCTGTTCGAAAATGTCGTAAGCGGCATTGCCGGATACGGCAACTGCATCGGCATCCCGACTGTAGCGGGAGAAGTGATGTTCGACGAGAGCTATGAAGGCAACCCGCTCGTCAACGCGATGTGCGTAGGTCTTATCGACCATGACAAAATTCAGCGCGGCGTCGCTAAAGGGGTAGGCAACCCAGTATTCTACGTTGGCCCTGCAACAGGACGCGACGGCATTCACGGAGCGACCTTCGCTTCGGTTGAATTGTCTGAAGAGTCGGAAGAGAAGCGCACCGCCGTTCAAGTGGGCGATCCCTTCATGGAAAAGCTCGTTATGGAAGCAACGCTTGAGCTGATCAACTCCGGCATCGTGCTTGGCATTCAAGATATGGGCGCAGCGGGTCTTACTTGCTCCAGCGCGGAGATGGCTTCCAAGGCGGGCAATGGCCTTGAGCTTTATTTGGATGAGGTGCCGCAGCGCGAAACAGGCATGACGCCTTATGAAATGATGCTGTCCGAGTCGCAAGAGCGCATGCTGTTTGTTATCGAGCCGCAGCATGAAGCGCAGGCGAAAGAAATTTTTGACCGTTGGGGCATCATTTGCGCCAAGGTTGGCAAAGTAACGGACGACGGACGCCTCCGTCTGTTCCATCAAGGAGAAGAAGTGGCGGACATGCCGGTTAAAGCGCTTGTAGACGAGTGTCCGGTTTACAACAAGCCATCCGCCGAGCCTGCTTATTACCGTGACAACGCGTCTGTTGATTCGGCCGATTTTGCGGAAATTTCCGATTTGAACGGCGCTTTGGAGAAGGTTCTTGCTTCCCCGACTGTAGCGAGCAAAGAATGGGTTTACAACCAATACGACTACATGGTTCGCACATCGACGGCGGTACAGCCGGGCTCCGATGCGGCAGTTGTGACGATCAACGGCACTCGCAAAGCGCTGGCTATGACGACAGACTGCAACGGACGTTATGTATATCTCGACCCTGAAATGGGCGGACGAATCGCCGTTGCGGAAGCGGCGCGCAATATCGTTTGCTCTGGCGCCGAGCCGCTCGCGATTACGGACAACTTGAACTTCGGCAACCCGGAGAAGCCGGAAGTGTTCTGGCAGCTGGAGAAATCCGCAGACGGCATGTCCGAGGCTTGCGTCGCGCTGGATACGCCGGTTATCGGCGGCAACGTCAGCTTGTACAATGAAAACGCAAAAGGCGCGATCTACCCGACGCCGGTTATCGGCATGGTGGGATTGGTTCACGACCTTGATCATATTACGACTCAAAAGTTTAAATCCGAAGGCGACGTTATTGTGCTGGTAGGGGAAACCAAAGCGGAGTTTGGCGGCAGCGAGCTGCAATATGTGCTGAATGGCTCCCCTTCCGGCCGTCCCCCGGTTATTGACCTAGCTACGGAGAAAAAAGTGCAAGGGGCGGTTCTTGGCGCTATTCAAAAGGGTCTTGTCGCTTCTGCGCATGACTTGTCCGAAGGCGGCATCGCCGCTGCTCTCGCAGAGTCCTGCATTAGCGGCAAACTTGGCGCCGACGTGTCGCTAACGAGCGACCTTCGTGCGGATCACTTGTTGTTCAGCGAATCGCAATCGCGCATTTTGCTGTCGGCGAAACGCGAGCAAGCGGATGCTTTGATTGCTTGGCTGTCGGAGCAAGGCGCAGCACATGAAGTGATCGGTACAGTAGCAGGCCATAACCTGTCCATCCGAGTAAATGGAAAATCCGGCATTAACGCGCCAGTTGAGCAACTGGAGAAGGTTTGGAAGGATGCGATTCCATGTCTTATGAAGTAATAGAGCGGCGGCCCCTTCTTTGGACGGGAGACCATTACAACGAAGGCATCGGCCGTGACGATATTTTTGACAAGCTGCGCGAGGAGTGCGGGGTGTTCGGCGTGTTCGGGCATCAGGGTGCTTCGGACCTTTCCTATTACGGCCTCCATGCCCTTCAGCATCGCGGGGAAGAGAGCGCGGGCATCTGCACGGTAGATACGCTGAACGGCAATAAGTTCAACTATCACCGCGGGATGGGTCTTGTAAAAGAAGTGTTCGACAAGGAGAAGCTGGACATGCTGGCGGGCGACCGCTCGATTGGCCATGTCCGCTACTCCACCTCCGGCGAAAGCAGGCTGAGCAACGCTCAGCCGCTTATCTTCCGCTACCGCGACGGCGATCTGGCTGTGGCGACGAACGGAAATATCGTAAACGCCCCCGAAATCCGCAAGGAACTCGAGATGGGCGGCTCTATTTTTCAAACCTCCAGCGACACGGAAGTAATCGCGCATTTGATCGCCCGTTCGCCGAAAGACTTTGTTACGGCTGCGAAGGAAGCGCTGCAGCGCATCGTTGGCGGCTTCGCTTTCCTCATTATGACGAACGATAAGATGCTCGTTGCATCCGACCCGCATTGCTTGCGACCGCTTGCGATGGCGAAGCTTGGCGACGGATATGTCTTCTCCTCCGAAACTTGCGCATTTGAAACGATCGGAGCGGAGTATATCCGCGACGTTCAGCCGGGCGAGCTGCTTATTTTAGACGAAAACGGAATGCGGGAAGACCGTTACGCAACGGTGGAACGCCGGGCGACCTGCGCTATGGAATACATTTATTTTGCCCGCCCAGACAGCGATATTAACGGAATCAATATTCACTCCGCCCGCAAAAGAATGGGGCAGCAGCTTGCGACGGAATCGTTTGTCGATGCGGATGTCGTTACCGGCGTGCCGGATTCCAGCATTTCCGCCGCAATCGGCTACGCTGAGCAAACGGGCATTCCTTACGAGCTTGGGCTTATTAAAAACAAATATACCGGACGGACATTCATCCAGCCTTCTCAAGAGCTGCGCGAAAAGGGTGTCAAGATGAAGCTTTCAGCCGTGCGCAAAGTGGTGGAAGGCAAACGCGTCGTCATGATTGACGATTCCATCGTGCGCGGAACGACGTCCCGCCGCATCGTCAACCTGCTGCGGGAAGCGGGAGCGACTGAGGTCCATGTTCGCATAACATCACCGCCGTTCAAAAATCCTTGTTATTACGGCATCGACACGCCTGACCGCAAGGAACTGATCGCATCGTTTAGAACGGTGGACGAAATTTGCAAAGAAATTAACGCCGACTCGCTTGCTTTCTTAACCGACGAAGGATTTATCGACTCCGTCGGCGGCAACGACGGACAATATAAACGCGGCATGTGCCTGGCCTGCTTCGATAACGATTATCCGACCTTCGTGAATGAAGAGTCCGACAAAAGCTGCGGCTGTTAGCCTAACAAAACGAAATAAGGAGTGGACCCACTTGTCAGAAGCGTACAAAAAAGCCGGCGTCGACATAGCGGCAGGTAACGAAGCCGTTGAGCGGATGAAAAAGCATGTAAAAAGAACGTACCGTCCGGAGGTTTTGGCGGAGCTTGGCGGCTTCGGCGGCTTGTTCAGCCTGAACAAGGACAAGTATGAGGAGCCGGTGCTCGTCTCCGGCACGGACGGAGTCGGCACGAAGCTGAAGCTCGCGTTCGCTATGGACAAGCACGACACGATCGGAATCGACGCGGTAGCTATGTGCGTTAACGATATTATCGTACAAGGCGCGGAGCCGCTTTTTTTCCTTGACTACTTGGCATGCGGCAAAGTGGTGCCGGAAAAAATCGAAGCGATCGTCAAAGGCATTTCCGAAGGCTGTGTGCAGTCCGGCTGTGCGCTGATTGGCGGGGAGACGGCGGAGATGCCTGGCATGTACGCCGAAGATGAGTACGATATCGCCGGCTTTACGGTCGGTATCGTCGACCGGAAAAAAATGATCGACGGCTCCACTATTAAGCCTGGAGACGCTGTGCTTGGTTTTGCTTCAAGCGGCATTCACAGCAACGGCTTTTCGCTTGTTCGCCGCTTGTTGCTGGAAGAAGCGGGCTACTCGCTGGATCAGCAGCTCGAGGAGCTTGGCGGAGCGAAGCTGGGCGATGTGCTGCTTGAGCCAACCCGTATCTATGTTAAGCAAGCGCTGGCTTTGATTGAAAAGGTAAACGTCAAAGGGATGGCGCATATTACGGGCGGCGGATTTATCGAAAATATTCCGCGCGTTCTTCCGGATGGCGTCAACGTAGACATCACTTTCGGCTCGTGGCCGATTTTGCCTATTTTTGATCTTATGCAGAAGAAAGGCGACATCAGCAACCGCGACATGTTTACGACATTCAACATGGGCATCGGCCTAGTTGTCGTCGTTCCGGCGGACGAGGCGGAGCAAGCTTTGAACGCCGCTAGCGAGCTGGGAGAGAAAGCATACCGCATTGGTACAGTTACGGAAGGCAATCGGATCGTAACTTTCACGGGAGCGGAAGTATAATGAGACAGCAACGCATCGCAGTATTCGCATCTGGACAAGGAACGAACTTCCAGGCGATCGTCGATGCTGTGCGGGAGGGGGAGCTCGATGTTCATGTCGAGCTTCTTGTTTGTGACAAACCTTCCGCTCCGATTGTCGAGCGGGCTGCCAAGTCGGGAGTGGATACGTTTGTATTCAGCCCCAAAGACTACCCTTCCCGAGAAGCGTACGAAAGTGAAGTGAAGGCGGAGCTGGAGAAGCGTGAGATTGATCTTATTGTACTTGCCGGGTATATGCGGATTTTGACCCCTGTGCTGGTGGAGCCGTATTTCGGGAAAATGATCAATATTCACCCGTCGCTGCTGCCTTCATTCCCCGGAGTCAACGCAATCGGACAAGCTTTGGACCATGGCGTAAAAATGACGGGCGTGACGGTTCATTACGTTGACGGCGGGCTCGACAGCGGTCCTATTATCGCCCAATCGGCGGTTATCGTCAGGCCGAACGACGATCTGGACACGTTGTCGGAACGCATACAAATAGCGGAGCGTGAGCTCTATCCGACTGTAATTGGATGGATTGCCGCGGGCAGAGTGACCATCAACGGCAGAAAAACATCAGTCGGCGTGTAAGCGGCCAGAACGGCATTCATTTAGGGATAGGCAATCATTTGCTTAAGCAAAACGAGATTAATACGATAAAACAGCACTTATAACGACTAAGGAGGCAGTTTGCGTGGCTATTCGCAGGGCGTTAATCAGCGTGTCCGACAAAACGGGCATTGTAGCATTTTCGAGAGAGCTTTCGAACCAAGGAGTGCAAATTATTTCGACGGGGGGGACGTTTAACCTTCTTCAAAAAGAAGGCGTTCCGGTTATCGGTATTTCCGATGTGACAGGGTTCCCTGAAATTTTGGACGGACGAGTCAAAACGTTGCATCCCGCCGTTCATAGCGGATTGCTTGCCGTACGCGACGATGAAGAGCACCAGAAGGCGATGCAGGAGCTTGGTCTCGACTATATCGATCTGGTCGTCGTCAACTTGTATCCGTTTAAAGAAACGATTGCCAAACCGGATGTCACTTACGAGGACGCTATCGAAAATATTGATATCGGCGGTCCGACGATGCTTCGTTCCGCAGCGAAAAACCACGCTTTCGTAACGGTCGTCGTCGATTCCGGCGATTACGGCACGATTTTGGAGGAAGTAAAAGCTGGCGGCGATACGACGCTTGAGACGCGCAAACGGCTTGCAGCTAAAGTATTCCGTCATACGTCTTCTTACGATGCTCTCATTTCCGATTATTTGTCCAAGCTTGGCGGCGAACCACTGCCTGAGTCGTATACCGTTACTTATGAAAAGGTGCAGGATCTTCGCTACGGGGAAAATCCGCATCAAAAGGCTGCCTTTTACAAAAAGCCGCTTGCCTCTGAGGGCAATGTAACGACGGCAGAGCAACTGCACGGCAAAGAGCTGTCTTACAACAATATTAACGATGCCAACGCGGCGCTCGCTATTTTGAAAGAATTCGAAGAGCCGGCTGTCGTTGCGGTCAAACATATGAATCCATGCGGAGTAGGCATTGGAACTACGATTCACGAAGCCTATCAAAAAGCGTACGAGGCCGATCCGACTTCCATCTTCGGCGGCATTGTAGCGGCTAACCGTGAAATTGGCGCCGATACCGCCGAATTGCTGGGCGGCATCTTCCTTGAAATTATTATTGCGCCAAGCTTTACTCCGGAAGCGCTCGAAGTGCTGACGAAAAAGAAAAATATTCGCCTGCTTAAGCTGGGAGAATTCAAATCGGCGGCAGAGCGCAAGAGCGAGTGGGTGGTGACGTCGGTGGACGGCGGCATGCTCGTTCAGGAAAGCGATGTGCACAGCTTGGCGGAAGCCGATTTGCAGGTTGTCACAACCCGTAAGCCGACGGAAGAGGAGCTTAAGCAGTTGCTATTTGGCTGGAAAGTGGTCAAGCATGTGAAATCGAACGCGATCTTGCTGGCGAAAGACGATATGACCGTTGGCGTTGGCGCCGGACAGATGAACCGGGTTGGCGCGGCGCGTATCGCCATCGAGCAAGCGGGCGAGAAAGCAATCGGCTCTATACTCGCTTCCGATGCCTTTTTCCCAATGGGAGATACCGTTGAGTTGGCGGCAAAAGCGGGCATTACGGCGATTATCCAACCGGGCGGCTCCATTAAGGACGAAGAGTCCATTGCGGCGGCGAATGCGAACAACATCGCAATGATCTTTACGGGCGTTCGCCATTTCAAACATTAAGAAGCGGCAGGAGGATTTGAAGCGATGCGTATTTTGGTTATTGGAAGCGGCGGACGCGAGCATGCTGTCTGCTGGGCGCTGAAAAAAAGCGAAAAGGTGAAAGAGCTGTTTTGCGCCCCTGGCAACGCGGGAATTGCCTCCATTGCGGAGTGCGTTCCGATTGCAGTTTCGAAATTTGATGAGCTGACCCGGTTCGCGAAGGAATCGGCCATCGATCTTGTGTTTGTCGGACCTGACGATCCGCTGGCGGATGGCATTGTCGACGCGTTCGAAGCGGCGGGCATACCGGCATTTGGACCGGACAAGAAGGCGGCGGAAATTGAAGGCAGCAAAATTTTTATGAAAAACTTGCTGAAAAAATACAATATCCCGACTGCAAAATACGAGACGTTTACCGATTATGAAACGGCTTTGGCCTATTTGCACCAGCAGCAAGCGCCTATCGTCATTAAGGCGGACGGGCTTGCGGCGGGCAAAGGCGTTACGGTAGCCGCTACGCTCGAAGAAGCGGAAAAAGCGTTGCGCGAAGCAATGGTGGACAAGGTGTTTGGGGAAGCGGGCAATCAAATTGTCATAGAAGAGTTTTTGGAAGGTCAAGAGATGTCCATTCTCGCTTTTGTAGACGGGGAAACGGTGAAGCCGATGGTGCCTGCTCAGGACCATAAGCCAGTATTCGACGGCGACAAAGGACCGAACACAGGCGGCATGGGAACTTATTCTCCTTTGCCTCATATCGAGCAAAGCATTATCGATGAGTCGATTGCGAACATCATTATTCCGACGGCCAAAGCGATGGTGAGCGAAGGAAGACCGTTCCGCGGCGTTCTGTTTGCAGGTTTGATGATTACGAAGGATGGACCAAAAACGATTGAGTTTAATGCGCGGATGGGCGATCCTGAAACGCAAGTCGTTTTGCCAAGGCTAAAGACGGATTTGGTCGATATTGTGCTGGCTGCGATGAACGGCAGTCTTCATGAACTGGATATCGAGTGGAGCAACGATGCGGCTGTATGTGTCGTAGCGGCATCCGAAGGATATCCAGGCTCCTATCCAAAGGGCCGGGTCATTACCGGCATCACGGAAGCGGAAGCGCAAGGGGCGCTTGTGTTCCATGCAGGCACGGCGATGAAAGACGGCGAGCTTGTGACAAGCGGCGGCCGCGTGCTTGGCATCGTCGGCCGCGGCCGCGACATCGCGGAAGCGCGCGCAAGAGCGTATGAAGCGGCAAGCGTCATCGAGTTTGAAGGCAAGCAAAACCGGACGGATATTGCGGCTAAAGCTTTGGTATAACAAAGGAAATCAGTTTTAAACTAGGACATTTTACCAGCCTCCTGCCCTGTAATGGGGTTAGGAGGTTTTTTGTCATAACTTCCCGAAAGGTGTTACTTTTTTGTAACTCTCTAAACCTTAGATTCTACTAAGATGAATCTATCAGCGGAATAGAGAAGGTGAGCAAAATGGAAAGTAACAAAAAACGATTTCGTCGCCGGAGACTGGCGGCGGTAGTGCTGCTAGTGGCGGTTGCCATTTGGATTGGCGGCTGCGCTTCGGGAGCATCGATGGGATTATCGGCATTCCTGCCATCGAAGGAAAAAGGGACGGTTGTGGAGGAGCATCCGCTGGGCGGTTCAGGAGACGGCAAGACAGAAGGAACGACGGCCGGCTTTGAACCGGGAGAAGACACCAATGTACTGATACCCGGATTGAATGAGAACGAGTCTGAAGGGTTGAATAACGGAAACAACAAAAATGGCCATAATGGCGGTGGAGAAACAAACGGCATTGATGGCAACAATGGAATAGTAGGCAATCATAATCATAACGGCAACAATGGGCATCACGGTAATGGAGATGATAAAGGCCATAAGCCGGATTCCAATGGAGGGCTGAATCATCATGGCAAAAAAGAGAAGCTGGTCGCGTTAACGTTTGACGACGGACCGGATCCTAACTATACAACGGCGATTTTGGATATTTTGAAGGAAAAAGGGGTGAAGGCGACATTTTTTGTAGTCGGCACTCAGGTGGAGAAATATCCGGATATTATGAAGCGCATTCACGAGGAAGGTCACGAAATAGGCAACCATTCTCAACACCATAAAGATTTGAGAAAGCTAAGCAGCCGCGAAATTGAGAACCAAATTAAAGAGACGGACCGTGCGATTCAACAGGTGCTTGGATTTTCGACTAACTTGTTTAGAGCTCCATACGGCGCATTGTCGGATAAAGTGAAAAAAGTGATGTCCGACATGGGCCAGCACCATGTGCTTTGGACGGTCGACACGAAAGACTGGGCGGGAACTTCCGTTTCGGATATGCGCGCCATGATTCGTAACGAGACCAAGCCAAATGGTATAATATTAATGCACTCCTTCGGAGGTAAACATATTAGCAATACGGTAAAAATGCTGCCCGGAGCCATCGACGATTTGCATGAAATGGGGTACGAGATGGTGCCCGTGGGTCAAATAGTGGAGTAATTTATTTTATACGAGCGGAAGGGGAACTCATCATTTATGCTGAGCCATGGCGGGGACGGGACAGGGCTGCCGGAGAGCGGGAGCGGGCCTAGAAGGAGCTTTTTCCTTCTTGGTTTGCTTGCTTTGTCGCTGCTTGTTACGGGATGCAGGTATACCGCCGCTCCGGCGGACTTGCTAAAAAAGCCCGCCATCGCGGCGGACAAGGAGCAGCTTGCCGCAGCCATAGAGAGGGCGCTGCCCAATTACAGCATGCTAATGCTCCCGCATCAAGATGATTACAAAGAAGCGATTCGGCTCGTCGATATGGATGGCGACGGGAAAGAAGAAGCGGTCGTCACTTATTACAATGAATACAACACGCCGGAAGTGATCGTGCTTAAGGAGACGGAAAACGGCTGGCGCCAATCGGTTATTGTAGAGCAGCCTTTGGCCCGCGATATGGCGTGGCTGAAGCTGGCCGATTTCGATAAGGACGGTCATTTGGAAATGCTGGTGGGCTGGGTAGGAGCTTTCGACAGTCCAAATATGCTGGAGTTGTACTCTTTCCAAGAAAAAGCGGAGCGCAACGAAAAAGGCGACCGGATTCAAAAGCCGATTCACTCCTTGCCGTACAGTCTTGCGGAAACCGGCGATTTGGACGGCGACGGGCTGACCGAACTGGCGGTTATTACGACGCTAGAAGGGAAAACGGAAGGAGAGATTCCTCAGCATCGCTTCCAATTGTTCAGCCTGAAAAAAGGCCAGCTTAACAAGCGGATCAATATGGCTTTGCCAGAGGGAGCAGATGCTTTTGTACGAATGGCAATCGGAAAAGTGTCGGAGAGACAAGCCGGAATTGTGCTGGAAGGTTCGACCGGGGCGCACAGCATGCTGACTTATATGTATGTTTGGGAGAAAAATGGGCTGAGGCTCGTTTACCCCGATCCGTTGCAAAATCAGGACGGCTTTAGCGGCAGGCCGACGCAAAGCGTTGATATGAACGGGGACGGCATTATGGAGCTTAATTGGACTTATGAGGCTCCGGGCCATCCGGACGTGCCGTATGCCGACTCCATCTGGATCAACGAATGGATGCAGTGGGACGGGAAAAAAGGTTTTCAAAAAACGGGGGAGCAATTCCTCGATTATACGTACGGAGTGAAAGTAGACATTCCTGAGCTATGGAGCGGGCGGTATTCGATGAAGAAGCCGTCCGCCTCGTCATATGGCATCGTCGCTTTTGAATACTGGAGCGCCAAATCGGGCAAAACGGCCGAGCTCGCGACACTCTACGTTGTTCCTTTAAGGCAATGGGGCAATGTAGAGGCAGCTTGGAAGGATGAAGGGCGCAAATACCGGATGTTGGCTTCCGCCAGCGGCAATGCCTTTTTGGTTTCGTTTGCAGTGGACATTCCTTCGTCTCTATCCGCAGAGGAGCAAGAGGAGTTTAAGGAACTGATGGGGGCGGAGAAGCCGTTTCCTTCCTACTTCACGGTAGAAGATAATGAAAGTAACGAGTGGCGGTGAAACTATGCGAATACTATTGCTGGAGGACGAGGAATCCATTCGGGGGTTTGTCCGGATTAATTTGAAACGAAACGAGATGGAAGTGACGGAAGCGGAAAACGGGGAGGATGCGCTCGCTTTTGCGGATTCGGAAGGTCCTTTCGACATTGCGCTGCTGGATGTAATGCTGCCTACCATTAGCGGCTTTGAAGTATGCGAGAAGCTGAGGGAGAAGTACCCGCGGATGGGCATCATTATGCTGACAGCCAAATCTCAGGAAGAGGACAAAATACGCGGACTGGAGCTGGGCGCAGACGATTATGTGCAAAAGCCGTTTAGTCCCGGCGAGCTGATTGCCAGAATCAAGTCGCTTCATCGACGGATGTATGTAGAGCCATTGACGGAGACGGCAATCGCCCCGCAGGATGTGGAACCGAAGGGGGAACAGGCTTCGCCGGTTCATCAAGGCTTTAAGGATGAGCTGGTCAGCGGACCGTTCCGATTGTCGCTTTCTGAGAGACGCCTTTGGAAAAGCGGGACGGAAGTCATTTTAACCCCGACGGAATGGTCGCTTGTCCGTCTCTTAATGGAGAGGGAAGGGGAGAGCATCAGCCGCGACCATATTTTAACGGAGGTATGGGGCCGTTATTATGTGGGCGATTTGAAGGTGGTAGACGTCAATATCCGGAGAATCCGGCAAAAAATCGAGGCTAAGCCGTCAGAGCCGAACATCCTTGAAACGGTGTGGGGCTTCGGCTACAGGTGGAAACGGAGCGTGCCGGAATGAGGAGCGTCCAAACCAGAATGGTATGGAGCTATCTGCTGCTCATCGTCTTGGTCGTTGGCGTTCTCGGCGGCGCATTCGCCACTTTGATGTGGAACTACTATTATGGCAGCGCCAAAAGCTCGGTTATGCAGCGCGTCGATTCGGCCATGGCTTTACATAGCCGCTCCTTAGCTTCTTTAACGCTTCAAGATCAAGCCGATTATATGTTGTCTTATATGGCGGAAGGCGGGCCAACCCGGATTCAGCTGCTGACCAGCACTGGAGAGCTGCGCATCGACTCCGACGGATTTTCCCCCGACATTCGATATACAACGGGCGATGTGAAAGAAGCGATGAGCGGGGAAAGCGGCAGTTGGACAGGGGTCGATCCGTATTTTGGAGAAAGAGTCGTGTCCGTTACAGCGCCGCTTTGGAACGATGCCAAAGTTGTGTCCATGATCCGGTATACATCCTCGCTGGAGGAAGTGGATGACATGGTCGCTCAATTAATCCAGATGTCGATGATTGTGGGTTTTGCCGTCATTTTGCTCTTTTTGGGTCTCAGCCTCTTTTTGGCGCAGCGGATCGTAAAGCCGATAAGGGAGCTGACGAGAGCGGCAAGGTATATGGCGGAAGGGGATTGGACGAAACGGGCCAGCAAACGAAGCGATGATGAGATCGGGCAGCTAGCCGAAACATTTAACGTTATGGTTAGTGAACTGAATAAACGGGAAAAGCTCAAAAGCGATTTTATATCTTCCATCTCGCATGAGCTTAGGACCCCGCTTACGTCGATCAAAGGCTGGAGTGAAACGTTAAAGGAAAGCGAGCCGGCGGATGACGGAGAAGAAGTGAAGCTAGGCCTGTCTATTATAAGCAAAGAAACGGAAAGGCTATCGGGCCTGGTTGAAGATTTGCTCGATTTCTCCAAGTTGTCCGCGCGGACGATGGAATTGCATACGGAAACGCTGGACCTCAACGGGCCCGTCAAGGAAACGGTCGATCAGTTGACGGTTCGGGAGGAAGGGACGAAGGTTCGGTTGTTGTCTTCCTATGGGGCAGGTCCTATCGTCGTGAACGGGGATGCCAATCGGCTAAAGCAAGTCATCATTAATTTGATCGACAATGCCTTTAAATTTACGCCTGCCGGAGGAACCGTTCGAGTGTCTACGGGAATAGAAGACGAGACGGCGTTTGTGACGATAGCCGACACGGGAGAGGGCATTGAACCCGAAGATTTGCCGCATGTGATGGAGAAGTTTTATAAAGCGAGCTTCAGCCATGGAGGTTCCGGCCTTGGACTTGCGATTTGCAAAGAAATTGTGGAATTGCATGGAGGAAAGATTGCCATTGACAGCGAGCGAGGCGCTGGTACGATCGTAAAGCTGACTTTGCCGATCAGTCGGTCATAAGGGAATAAAAATAGGGAGGCTGGTTACTCAGCTTCCCTATTCTTTATAGAAAAGAATTTTGCGGTTAATGATGACGTAAAGGATCGCAACGATTGCGCCCAAGGTCAACATGACGGAAAGCCAATGCTCCGTCAGCCAAGCAATCCAACCGGGCATCATAACAACCTCCTTGACAGCGGTTCCCTGCGGGAGCCGTTTTTGTAAAAATGGAGCGGTTTCCAATAGGTTGCCCGCCTCTATTGCAGATTATGTGTCAGGCCGCCATTGACAGCGGCTGGCAACGATGATAGTATAATTTTTAACTTATTCTAATTCATACTATACAGGTAGGATTAATTATATATCGAAAGCATCTGGAGGGTTTAGCATGGAAAAGCAGCTTACGCTTAGGCATGAAGGGTTGGAATTGACGGCGACGCTCCATTATCCGACACAGGAAGCGGATAACGGTCAGAGCGATACGGGCAAGAAACAGGCCATTATTATATGTCACGGTTTTATTGGCAGCCGGATTGGCGTTGATCGTCTATTTGTAAAAACGGCAAGAGCTTTAGCCGCACAAGGCTCCTTTGTCTTGCGCTTCGACTATGGCGGCTGTGGCGAAAGCAGCGGAGATTACGGCGCTTTAGGCTTCGACTCTATGGTAGACCAGACGCGGACGGCAATCGATTATGTTGCCGGCATGGATTGTGTAGATCCCCGCAGAATTGTCCTGCTTGGCCATAGCCTCGGCGGAGCGGTTGCCATTATGACTTCGGTTAAGGACAAGCGGGTTAAGCGCCTCGTATTATGGTCGCCAGTTGGTTATCCGTTTAACGATATCGTACGAATTGTCGGCAGAAGCGGCTACGATGAAGCGATTACGACCGGAAGTACCGACCACGCGGGTTATACGCTCCAGCCAGTCTTTTTCGAATCGCTTATGCAGCATCAGCCGTTTCAATCCGCCCCGCGGTTTGGCGGGGAAGTATTGCTCGTTCATGGCACAAGCGACGATCTCATTCCAGCCGACTACAGCTTTTTGTATCAAAAGGTATTTTGGACCCGGAACGAAGGGTTATGCGATAAAGAAATTATTTTTCAAGCCAATCATACGTACTCAAGCCGGCCGCATCAGGAGGAAGCGATTCGCGTGACATCGGAATGGCTGGGCGGCCTCGACCGCCAGCAGCAGGAATGGCATCATTGGTCGATTTAAAGTAATAGAAATGCGCCCGCGGAAATGGCAGGCGTATTTTTGTTTTTATCGGGAAGGCGATGTTATCCGTTTGTATTTGCCGTTGTATGGAATCGCAATTTTCACTTCGATTTTTTCAATCGAATTTGCGTCGATTACAAGTTGGTTCCCATCCTTCGATAATCGGTGCCAGGCGCTGGGATGCTTATGTCTGAGCACTTGCCCAAGGCTGAAGATATCGATTCCTTTTTTGAAACCTTCCTTATAAACCTTCATAATTTGTTTGGCCACTATATCTTGTGCGATTTCGGCCATATCTTTGTATGCGATCGGTTCATTGTACTCATAGAGCGATCCCGTTAATTTTACGGTGATGTTAAAGGTTACGGAGTCGCCTTTCAAGATCGGTTTAATTTTGACTTTTGGCCGCCCGATGTTCAAATTGGCGTAATCGACGCCGTCTTTTGAAACGAGGAGCGGGGCTCTTTTCATATCCTTTTGCATCCAATGTAAGCCGTTTAATTGCTGCCAGTTTAAAAAGGCGGTATCGCCGTTCGGTTTTTGAAAGTAGGCGCCTTTGAAAGCGGGCATCGGAAGTTTTTTGTCCGACTGTTTCCATTGGTCTTTAATTAAACCGATGCAGGGCAAATAAGCCGATTTGGCGTCTTCATTAAAGCTTGCCACATACTTAAACATTGTAACGGGCGGCAAAATGGAGTATTGCGAATAATTTGGCCTTGGCTCATGCAGAATCGTATAAAGCGTGGATAGCTTAAACAAAGAATTCACCATTACCAAATCTTCAATCGACTCTTTCGTTACGTAAAGCCAAGTGTTGTAGCGAACTTCGGGATATCGATTGATCATATCGATAATTTTAAACCCTTTCGCTTTCAAGGCGCTTTCCGTCACAATAAGCGTCGACATTTGCCCCCAGTTCAACTGCACTTGGGAAGAACGGTACAAATCGTCCGTTGCATTGTTGAGCGATTTCCCAATTCCCCGTCCGACATAGTTTGTAGGGTTGGATCCGCTTTTTCCTCCGGATTCGCTTTTGGCAACGCTGGAAAAGTCCATCATTTGCGCATATGCAATAAATTGTCCGTCTTTAAAATCAATCCCCAGAACATTTACGTATCCTTTTCCATCTACGTCGGACGCGCTCCAGCAGCCGCCAGTCACAAGCGACAGTCCGCACAATAATAGAAGAAGCTGAACGGGTCTCCAAGTATGTTTCAAGGCTCATTCCCTTTCTTAGTCGGCAATTGAGTATGAAGATATTCAGGCCGGCGTTTTCTCCATTGAAAAGGCAGTCGGAAGACGGAGAGGAACATTTCTTTAATGCTAAGCGGGGCTACTGGAGCGAGATAAGGGACGCCAAACGACTTCGTATTTGACAAATAAATGACAAACATGATGAAGGAGGTAATAAATCCGTACATCCCTAGCACAGCTCCTAGAACAAATGAAAAGAAGCGCAAAATAATCGTTGTACTTGTAAGCGACTGGTTGACCAGCGTAGAACCGGATACAACCGTTACCGCCGTAACGACGATCATGAGCGGAGAGACTAGTCCCGCCCGGATGGCGGCATCTCCAATAATAAGGCCGCCGACGACCGTAAGCGTCTGGCCGATGGAACTGGGAAGCCTGACTCCCGCCTCGCGGAACAGCTCCATCAAACACATAATAAAAAACATTTCTACGGCGGCTTCCATCGGCAAGCCGTGTCTGCCCATTGCTATCGTAGCGAGCAGCGGAAATGGAACCTGATCGGCATGGAAAGTGGTTAGAGCAATATAAAACGAAGGCAAAAAAATCGTCGTCAGCAAACCGGCAAATCGAAGCGTTCGCCCGATATTGGCCGACATAAACGGAAAATAGGAATCCTCAGGCGATTTCATCAGCAAAAAAAGATTGACCGGGGCAATAATGGCGCTAGGGTTGCCATCCACCAAAATAATAAACCGGCCATTCAGCAAACATTCCACTGCAAAGTCGGGCCGGCCCGTATAATGTGTCGGAGGAAACATCATCATCATCCCGGGAGTAAGCAGTTCTTCCAAATTGCCTGTTGTGATGACATGCTCGACATTGATCCGGCTGATCTTTTGTCTAATATGGTCAATGGTATCGGGATTCGCGATATCGCTAATATAAAGCAGCGCCGTTTTCGTTAACGTTCGAGTTCCAAGGATGTAGTACTCGCAAGCTAATTCATTCGTTCTTAAACGCTTGCGAATAAGAGCGACGTTAGTAGATAGCTGCTCGATAAACCCATCTTTGGGGCCGCGAATGGAAACCTCGGTAGAGGACTCGCTTGGAGCGCGCAGCGGCAATTTGGCAATATCGATCGACCAAATGGCCTGTAAAGAGGGCAAGCAAAACAATAGATGTCCTTCGTATACATAGGAGGCAAGCTTGGAAGGATCTAATTGATCGCGCCTATAATCGAGCGAAGTCCATTGGAGATCTGCGGCGCGGCTAATCTCTTCCTTTCGCTGAAAGTTTGTTCTTTGAAATACAGCGCTAAGCTCGGGAATGACGATATCGTGTATCGAGCGAATTTCCGTCATGCCGCTGCAATAAATAAAAACCCCCATCACTGAAGCGGGCGGAGTCCCAAATATGTTGTTAAAAACAAATACATCGTTGCTAAGCTGGAACCATTTGCGAAGAAGATGCTCGTCAAACGGCTTGTTTTCGTTTTGTTCGTTCTGATTTTCGTTATGCGTCATTGGTCGGTTTCTCCTTTCGCTTTTTGAAGACTGTTGCAATGGCAAGAACGGAGGAAATAAACACTACAAACAACAGCACGCTTGGAAAGTGGATGTTTTGCAAATAGTGAAGCGTTTGGTCGTCCCGCCACGTCTTGACTGCTGGAATGATCATCAAGGCTGCGACGATAATGAGGGTAATCAGTCTGCGGCTTGGCTTTCGAACGTCAAGCTGATCTGTTATTAAATATAAAGCTATGGAAATGCGGGCAAAGGAGCCGCAAAGCCACTGGTAAATAGATAAAAAGTCAACATGCTGAAGCAGCTCGCCAAGCTGCAAAATTCTCCATTGCTCGAATGCTGTCTGCCTTTGTTTGGCCGCTTCTTGCGGTCCAAATTCCGTAATGGCTCCTATGGTAGGTCCCATCGCCATACTGATTAGGAAGACGCCGAGCAAAAGAAGATGCCATAGTCGGATTTTCGACTTAAGTTCATGCTGGTACAGGAGCAAAATCCATGTTTCAAGAAGTCCTGCCAAAGCATAAATGCTCCCATGCATAACAGGCTTCCAGCCATTGTCCAAAATGGGTAGAAGCAAGCTGTAGTCTTTGTTTCTTGTATTGACAATCATGACGAAATATCCAAGCGAAATAACAATCGGCAGCAAGATGCTGGTTGTTAAAGCAATCGATTTTAACCCGCCATAAGCAGCCATCAATGCGACGGCTAAGGAGGTCACGATAATGATGATCATGGGCGTTTGCTGCATATAAGTCGACACTGTCCATAGCGAGGTATCCTGAAGCGTATAGGCTGCCGATGCAAAAAGGACTAAAGCGGCCGAAATACGAAAAATCCACTCTGGGACAATGCCGTATTGTCTTCTAATCCAATCGGGAAGCCGCTGTCCCTTTATGCGGTTTATTATGAAATAGACCATACTCAACCAAAGCAGAAACAAGGGCGCCGCCACGAGGACGGAAAGCCAAGAGTCCCGTTCAGCTACTCCTAAAATAACGGGGATCGACATGACATGCGAAACCAGCCCAGCGCTCAATATGAGTATCGTAAAAGAAAGCCATATGCTGATAAGTCCACTCCCTTTGTTCATGGAGGCACCTCGATTCGATGGGAGATAATGATAACTTGTTCCAAATTTGGTTTTTTTAGTCCCAGATAACGCTAAATGATTTTTAAGAGACAAGCTGCTAGGCAATGTGATTAAATAAAATAGAAGGCGGAAAGAAATGGCTAGTCCATTATTCGGGAAAAAGGCGGGTTGACCATGGTCTTGAGCAAAAGATTACGAATTTCGTTTGCAATAACGGCTGCAGCAGCACTTATCGCACTCTCCGCTTGCAGCGGCGATAAAGCCGCGACTGCGCCTGCGGAATCGGGAGCGCCTGGGGCAACGGGCGCCACGGCAACGGCTAGCGCAGAACCGACCCCGATGCCCTATACGGCTCCATTGACGGGACTCGGCAAGGAGCTGGCGCCAACTAGCCGGCCGCTGGCCGTTATGATCAACAATTATTCTGCGGCGCGTCCCCAATCGGGCTTGACCGACGCGGATGTTGTATGGGAGGTGCTGGCGGAAGGCGGAATTACTAGGCTCGTCGCAATCTTTCAAAGCTCGGATCAACTAAGCCATACGATTGGGCCGATTCGAAGCAATCGGGCATATTTAATTGATATTGCGGATAGTTATGGGGCGGTAATGGCCCATGCGGGCGGAAGTCCGGAAGCGTACAGCATTTTGAAAAAACAAGGCAAGCCTTATTTAGACGAAATCACGAATGCGGGATCTTATTTCTGGAGAAGCAAAGAGCGGAAAGCCCCTCATAATTTGTATTCCAGCCAAGAAAAGCTGCGTGCAGGCGCCGACAAGAGAGGTTATGAAAAAGAGGTGAACGTGCCGAAGTATACGTTTTCTGCGGACGGTACCCTCTCGGAAAGCTTGGAGGCTATAACGGAAAAAGCGGCCGACATTACAATTAAATTTTTAATGGACAATTATAAAGTAAATTATGTGTTCGACGAATCGACCGGCCTATATAAACGATCTATTAATGGAGAGCCTCATATTGATTTGAACAATGGGGAGCAACTAAACGCAGCCAACTTGATCGTATTCGAAACAGCTCACCGAACGCTCGACAATGAAGGAAGGATGAGCGTTGATTTGGAATCCGGGGGCAAGGGCTATTTGTTCCAAAAGGGCAAAAAAATCGATCTGGATTGGGTGCGCAGTCCCGACGGCATGATTCGGTTCGCTAAAGACGGGACGGAGCTGCCGCTTCTGCCCGGCAAAACGTATATTCATATCGTTCCGAACAAACCTTCTCTGTCGGGGCATGTAACATGGGTAAGTAATTAATCTGCGGGCAACACTAGGACAAGAAGCGTCAGTCGATTTACTGGCGGCGACATTGTTCCGAAAAGAGTCCCAGAGGAGCGGTTCCTCATGGAATCGCTCTTTTTTCGTCAAAAAAAGACATTTTTTTATTAACATCTTGTTAAGGTTCAAGAAATATGATTAAATTTTTCATGAATGTTTACACTGCGTTAACAAATGCATAGTAAACTGATTCAGGCAAGAGACAGCAGTAAACAAACTATGTAGTCGATAAGGGGATTGACATGTTTAAGAAAAAGGATATTTTCTTCAAAAGTCTCGAGGAAATGGCAGACACTATTGTGGAAGCAGCCGAATATTTTTCTAAAGGCGTTTCCAACCTGTCCGACGTATCGGCATTTGCAAAACGGATGAAGGAATTGGAAAGCCAATGCGACCAGTACACTCACACCATTTTGAAAGAGCTGAACAAAACATTCATCACGCCAATCGAGCGCGAAGATATTATGGCGCTTACGAAGTCGCTTGACGACGTACTTGACGGCATTGAAGCATGCGCTTCCCGATTCGAAATGTATCAAATTCACGAGAAGGACGAGTACATTACGCTGTTTGCCGACATTATTGTTCGTTCTGCACAACAAATCAAAAACGCAATTTATTTGCTTACACAAAAGAAACTGCTTGCTATTCGCGAGCATTGTATCGCCATTAACGAACTGGAGAACCAAGGCGACGACATTTTGCGCGTTTCCATTACGACTTTGTTCGCAAACGTAAAAGATCCGATTGAACTGATCAAACGCAAGGAAATTTACGAGAGGCTTGAGCAAACGACCGACTACTGCGAGGATGTAGCCAACACGCTGGAATCGATTGTTATGCGCAACAGCTAACGCGAGGGAGTAGGGATTCGTCAACATGGAATTATATGTGCTTTGGATCGTCGTTTTTTTTGCACTTTCGTTTGATTTTATTAACGGCTTTCACGATACGGCCAATGCGATTGCCACTTCTGTATCGACACGCGCTCTTAAGCCGAGAGTAGCCGTACTTCTGGCAGCTGTCATGAACTTTGTCGGTGCCATCACGTTTACGGGCGTTGCCAAAACGATTGGCGGCGGCGTAGCGAACCCGGCCGATTTGGAATTTGGGGTTGAAATTGTTATTGCAGCTTTGCTCTCCGCCATTGCGTGGAACCTCATTACGTGGTGGTTCGGCATTCCGTCGTCCTCTTCTCACGCCTTGATCGGTGCTTTGGCGGGCGGGGTTATCGCGGGTGCTGGCTTGGATGCGATCAACGCTTCTGGCTTCACGAACATTATGAAGGCGCTTCTGCTTTCGCCAATTATCGCGTTTACGATTGGTTTCCTTCTCATGTGGCTGCTTAAGAAAATTTTTGCTAAATCAAGTCCGCATTCCATTAATAAAGGTTTCCGTGCCGGTCAGGTTGTAACGGCGATGTTCCAATCGTTCTCCCACGGTACCAACGACGCACAAAAAGCGATGGGCATTATCGTATTCGCTTTGGTTGCTGCAGGCGTTCAAGATAATATGGACGTTCCGCTTTGGGTTAAAATTTCCGCAGCTGTCGCTATGGCGCTAGGAACATCCATGGGCGGATGGAAAATTATTAAAACGATGGGTACGAAAATTTTCAAAATCGAGCCAATTAACGGTTTTGCAGCAGACATAGGTTCCGCAGTCGTTATTTTGACCGCTACGATGATTCATCTTCCGGTAAGTACAACGCATGTTATTACATCGTCGATTCTAGGTGTAGGCAGTGCGAAACGGTTCTCGGCCGTTCGCTGGGGAGTAGCGGGAAGAATTTTGATCGCTTGGTTCATTACCATTCCGATCACGGCTTTGCTTGCTATGCTTTTCTTCTGGATCATCAAGATGCTTTTCCTATAAAGCTAAAGCAATAGCTTCGATTGAAGAAAGAAGGACAGCTTTATCCCTTAAGTTAGCTAGTCAAGGGAAAGCTGTCCTTTCTTGTGTCAATCAAGCGGCGATTCGTTGATTCTTTACCGTCTGCGCTTCGCGCCGCTTCTTCGTCTGCCGGCCGATCCTTTTGGTCTGCCGCTGCCCGTGCCGGGCTTTCTTCTTTTCCGGTGTTTTGGTTTCCATTCGCCGTTGTTTTCATCCGAGCTAGAACTTTTCTTTTTCCCGAAGGAGCCGAACAGCACTTTTACCATTGGGGCCATTTGCGACACGCTTCCGACCACCTTTTGCACTTTCGTCATCGTAGCCAAAATGCCGTCGAGACCGCCCATCCGGTCAACAAACCCTTTTATTTCTTTCATGTTCGCCATGTTGGTTAAGTTGGCTAGAGAAAAACCCTTTTTGGGCGTTTCTGGCACGGGATCGATGGAAGGGATGACAGCCGGCAGCAAGGTGCTGGTTCCCGCATTATTTTGTGAAATATGAACGTTTTGACCGTTTTGCTCGTCTTGATAACCGAAGCTGCCGTGCAAGCCGCCGTAATGGTGTTGATTTTGACCTTGCCGATGGGCATTTTCCTGGTATTGCCCAGCGCTCGCATGGTTGCCGGCGCCGGGGTGTTGATTTGGATTCAAAGAGATCACAACCCTTTTTTTCATATTCTATGGGATAGGCGATTGTTCGGATTGGACGAATGACCCGATTTTGCAATAAAATTATAGTTAGATGTCCAGATTTGCCCAAGATATAGGGGATGTAGGGGGCTTTTGCCTTCTATTCTGTAAAGCGTGAAAACGGTAACGTTTGAAAAAAAATCATTTAGCCTTTACAATGAAAGCATTAGTAATCATAGGAGTGAATGCGCATGCAGCTGAAAAAGCTGAACGATAAGGCAATAGACCAGCTATTCGAAGCGATTTTGACATTAAAATCCGTTGAGGAATGTTATGTGTTTTTTGACGATTTGTGTACGGTGAACGAAATTCAATCCCTGTCTCAGCGTCTTGAAGTGGCGCGTATGCTTGGCAAGGGAAGTACATATAACCAAATTGAGGCGGAAACAGGAGCAAGCACGGCTACCATTTCCAGAGTCAAGCGTTGTTTGAATTATGGCAACGATGGTTATAAAATGGCATTAGAACGTATTGGAAGATAAGGGTATCCTGCGATGAAGCCGGGTATATTAGTCATAAGCCACGGCTCTAGAGAAGCGGAATGGGTCGGGCTTGTTGATGTTGCAATCAGGAACGCTTCCAAGGGAATTTCTGTTCCCGTCGTTTCCTCTTTTCTGGAAATTGTGGAAGGGCGGCTCATTCAAGACGGCGTCGACGAATTGGAGCGGCTTGGCGTAACGGAAATGTTTGTGCTGCCGCTGTTTGTTTCTCCCGGCAGTACTCATGTCGATGAAATAGGACAAGCTTTTGGCTTCCCTCCCTTAACGGATTTGGAAGGAGACTTAGGTTTGTTCCGTGTTCGGGCGAATGTCACTTACGGCGAGCCGATCGGCGACGATCCCGAAATTGCGGAGCTTTTATTGTCTCATGTGTTGGAATTGTCTGAGGAGCCCGATAAGGAAGCGCTGCTTTTAATTGGGCATGGCAGTAAGGAGCCAGTCTTTCATGAACGATGGCAGCTCGGGCTTTCAAGCCTAGCGGAGCAGCTTCGGGTGCTTGGAGGTTTCTCCAGAGCCCAATATGCGATGCTTTTGCCGGACCAGGCTTATTCTGCATTGAATGGCATGGTAGGGGAACGTCCGGATGAAACGGTCATTGTCGTTCCTGTTTTTATAAGTCAAGGTTATTTCACAAATAAGGTTATTCCTTCGAGACTGGAAGGGTTACATTATAAATATAACGGCCTAGCTATGCTGCCGAATGCTGCGATTGAGCGGTGGTTGACCCGGCGAATGACTGAATGGTTGGATAGTAGATGTTTGTGAAGCATGTGAAGCTTTTCGGCACAAAGGTCGGTTCAGGTGATTCTGGCTAACAAACGAGCCTCTTGGCTTATTACTGGCGGCAATTGGTTTAATGTTCCACGAAAAGGAGCGAACGCAAGATGAAACGCGCAAGACTGATTTACAACCCGACATCGGGCAGGGAAGAGATGAAGCGGCGGTTGCCTGATATTTTGCAGCGGCTTGATCAAGGCGGCATTGAAGCAACCTGCCACGCGACGATTGGCGAAGGAGACGCTACGCTTGCCGCAGCGGATGCGGCGGATCGCGGTTACGATATGATTATCGCTGCTGGCGGCGACGGCACGTTATATGAAGTGATCAACGGGCTGGCGAATAAGCCGAATCGTCCGCCGCTTGGCATCCTGCCTGTTGGCACGACGAACGACTTCGCGCGGGCGACTGGTATTCCGAAGCATTGGGAGTACGCATGCGACCTCATTATTGGTCAGTATACGCGCCCCATCGATGTCGGGAAGGCGAACGAGCGGTATTTTATCAACATTGCTGGCGGCGGTTCCTTGACGGAATTGACTTACGATGTGCCGAGCAAACTGAAGACGATGGTTGGGCAGCTCGCTTATTATATGAAGGGTCTGGAGAAAATGACCCGCCTCCGGCCGACGGAATTGAAGTTTGAAGCGGAGGGCATCGGCGAAATTCACGATGAATTTATGATGTTCCTCATTTGCAACAGCAACTCTGTAGGCGGATTCGAAAAGCTGGCTCCTGAATCCAAGTTGGATGACGGCTTGCTTGACGTGCTGCTTATCAGCAAAATGAACCTGGCTGAGTTTATTCGGCTTGTCACTTTGGCGCTGCGCGGAGAGCATTTAAACGATCCTCACGTCATGCACTTCCGCACCAACAGCTTGAAAGTGACGACACCGGATTATGTGCAAATCAACTTGGATGGAGAATACGGCGGCGTGCTGCCGTGCCACTTCTCGGTGCTCCCGTCTCACTTGCAAATCTTTGCTGACGAAACCGGGGAATCGACTTATCGGTAATCGGTAATGAAAGAACGGAGATATTATGACTAGAAGAAATAAGCGTGACGGGAAAAGTGCGAGCACGAAGGGCGCTAGAGGTTTTGAGGGAAATAAGGGCTCAAAAGGATCTGAGGGCAATAAGAATGCTAAAGGATTTGACACCAATAAAGGTGCAAAAGGTCTTGAGAGCCATAAAAGCTCAAAAAGCATGAGCAGCCCGGTTCATGGAAAAGGCCCGAGCAAAGGGAAAAATAAAGCAGCGGCGGTAAAGTCATCTGAGGTTAATGCGCCGTTTCAAAAAAATGATGAGGTTACGCTCGATTTGATCGGCTTAACCCATGACGGTGAAGGGGTAGGCCGAGCGGATGGCTTTACCCTTTTTGTGCAGGGCGGGTTGCCGGGAGAGAAGGCTCGCGTTCGCGTCATGAAAACGAAGAAGCAATATGGGTATGCCAAGCTGGAGAAGCTGGAGCAGGTGAGTCCTGATCGCGTAGAGCCACCTTGCGATATTTATAAAGAGTGCGGCGGTTGTCAGCTTCAGCACTTTGACTACGAGGCGCAGTTGGAATGGAAGCGGCAGCATGTCGTGGACAATTTGGTGCGGATCGGGAAGTTGAAGGTGGCTGGGGAAGGCGGAGCTGCTTCGGCTACTGTTCAAGGTGGAACTGATTCAGCAATTTCTGAAGGCCGGATTGATTCGGCAAATGCTGAAGGCAAGGGCGCTGTAACGGATGGCGAAGCGGCAGCCGACATTATTGTTCATCCTACCGTCGGTATGGACAACCCGTGGCGGTACCGCAACAAAGCGGCTGTTCCTGTTGGAACTGCGGGGGACGGCGGGCAATTGGCCGCAGGCTTCTACGCTCGAAGCAGCCATCGCATTATCGATATGGATGATTGCCTGATTCAACATGATCGTAACGACGAGGTTGTAAGAGTCGTGAAACGCGTTGCAAAAGAGCTTCGCATTCAGCCGTATGACGAAGCGACTGGAACGGGCCTATTGCGCCATATTATGGCGAGAACCGGCGTTGTGACGGGCGAGCTCATGGTGGTGCTTGTAACAAACGGCAAACGTTTGCCACGCCAGCCGGAGTGGATCGAGCATTTGCGCGCTGCGCTGCCTGGACTTAAGAGCATCGTCCAAAACGTCAACGAGCGCAATACAAATGCGATTTTTGGCGATGAGACTCGCGTTTTGTGGGGCAGCGATGTGATCTATGATGAACTGGACGGAATTCGGTTCGCAATCTCAGCGCGATCCTTCTATCAGGTTAATCCGTCGCAGACGGTAGCGTTGTACCGCAAGGCGGTAGAGTATGCGGCGCTTAGCGGCAAAGAGCGCGTCATTGACGCTTATTGCGGCATTGGCAGCATTTCTTTGTTTTTGGCGCGCAAGGCCGGCCATGTTTACGGGGTAGAGATTGTGCCGGAAGCTATTGAGGATGCAAAACGAAATGCGGAGCTGAACGGCATCGAAAACACTACTTTCGAGGCGGGTCCGGCGGAGGTTGTGATGCCGCGCTGGCGAAAAGAAGGCATCGAGGCTGACATCATCGTCGTCGATCCGCCTCGCAAAGGCTGCGATCCTGCGCTGCTCGATACAATTCTCGAGCTTCAGCCGGAACGGGTTGTTTATGTGAGCTGCAACCCTTCGACACTGGCGCGTGACCTCCGTATTTTGGAGGACGGAGGGTACAGGACAGTGGAGGTTACTCCGGTGGATATGTTTCCTCATACGACTCACGTGGAGTGTACAGTGTTACTTAAATGGAAAGGGGCTTCAGATTAAGCCCCTTGCAATAATTCACCCATTCCTTGAGGGTGGGCGATATTGTAATGAATCTTGATAGAGCCTTCTTGATGGACTTCTATCTTTTGAATGACCTGATGAAGCAACTGTTTCAGAACTTGCTCATCCTCAATGTTCAGTTGTGTAAACAACGCGATTTGCTTCTGAAAGGCACGGAATTGTTCTTCCGTGTCTTTTTGCGTTTCGAGAATGGTCTCAAGTTCGACCTTCCGCTTAGTGAGTGCCTGTTGCTCCGACAAAATACGTTCATTTTGGGCGGTAAACTGTTCAAGGGTTACAGCTTGACTAGAGAAGAGGGTTATAAGAGAGTGTAGATTCTTCTCTAGTTGCTCTTGTTGTTTGTTAAGTTTGTGCAACTCCTTGACTAAGGCAGATTGTTTAAGACCGACATTGCCCTTTACTGCATCGAATAGTTTGTCCAATCTAACATTACTGCCAATCAATTCCCTAAGGTCTCTCGTTACCACCGCAAGTAATGCCTCGTATCCAATGATATGGGAGGAGCAAAATGATTTCCCTCGTTTTACGTAACCACAGCAGAGGTAAGCCCCGTTTTGTTTTTTAAGCCTATCCTTACGGAAAGTCATTCCATGACCACAATCAGGGCACATCAAGAGATGGGCAAATAGGCTCTCTTGACCGTTACTGTGGCTCTTTCCTTTTGATTTCATAAGGTCTTGTACAGCTTGGAACTCTTCCTTCGAAATCAGGGCAGGGTGGGCGTTCTCAAAAATAATTTGCTTATCTTCGGAAACTTTTACCCGTTCCTTTGACATGTGGCTGACTACTTCTTCACGATGTTGGCATAGGGTTCCAGTGTAGGTCACGTTGGTCAATATGCATTTAATGCTTGACTGGTGCCATACTGTTCCTTGATTACCTGCATTAGCTACTGTCCTAGGAGTAGGGTAACCATGCTCAGTCAAGTAGTTGCTGATTTTCTGCATCCCCCACCCGTCATGTAAATACCAGTGAAAGATGCACTGTACAGTCGGGGCGGTCACTTCATCAGGAACAAGATTTCCATTCTCATCCCTTCTGTATCCGTATGCAGGTAAAGAAGCATGATACTTGCCCCGTTTTGCACTCCCTTGTCTCCCTAGTTTAATCCTACGGGAAAAGGTAACATTATCCTCTTCAGCCAACAAAGCCCTAATATTGAAGTTAAACCGACTCTGACTTGTAGCTGAATCATAGTTGTCCTCAGGAAGAATTAAGCGTACTTTACAATTGACTATTGTGTCCGCTGTCTGTAGGTTTTCAACTAAATTGCGTCCAAGTCGTGAAGCGGATTTAGCAATAACGGCATCGAACTTCTTCTTTTTAGAATCCGCAAGGAGCCGTTGCATTTCGGCACGATTCTTGATTCTCAGACCACTAATACCGTTGTCGATATAAGTTCCTGCCACAGTCCAACCATTGCTTGAAATCATGTCCATTGCGTAGGCTATTTGATTTTCGATGCTGTCCTTCTGAGCGTCCTTAGTTGTACTTACTCTTGCATATATCGCTACTTTCAAACTCATATTAACTCGCCATCCCTTCAGTGTCCGTTGAAGGAATGGTGTTTGCTCTATTCTCATCGTAGAAAGGCTTATTTAGCTTGTCAACGTGGACTTTGATAAGTTGAAGTAGAATTTCCTCTAGGTCATTGTTGCCGTTAAATATACGTTCGTTCGATTTTCATACTATCGCCCCCCCACGCTAGCCATCGTTCCATGTGTGCGGATAGTTGCGATGAAGTTGATTTTTATCTCCTACCTCAATGTTTTAATGAGGTTGATGAATCACGAGTTTAGTAAGATACAAACTCGGCATATTGTGTTTTCTAATGTGCGTTAATTTGTGCCCTATAGCTGAAATTGGTATCCTTCGCTCTCTCCCGGCCTAGTAACAATAATCCGATTTGTAAATACTCAATTTTTATGTACGACACCATTTCGTTACAGTGCTTTGTTAAACATTACAGCCCCCTTCTTATAATGTGATTGCAAGTAAATCACAAGAAAGGGGCGGTTGGCTTGGAACGACTTTATACAATTAAGGAAGTAATGGACGTTCTTCAATTGTCTTATAACACTGTCTACCACTTCTGTCACAATGGCACTTTGCCAAGTGTAAAAGTGGGTGGTTCTATCCGAATCCCACAAGAGAGCCTACGGAAGTTCATTCTCGATAACACGAAATGAGGAAACTAATAATGGAACTACTAGGAAACGTCAATACAGTCGATGAAGTCGCAGTCATCCTAAAGGTAGACATTAATACCGTTTACAAGTGGATTAGTCAACGTAAGTTGATAGCCATGAAACTGGCAGGAACGACTTACAGGGTCACAGAGAAGGACTTGAAATACTTCGTTATGCAAGCATTTGAGGAGGGGCGGCGATAATCATGGAACAGCATTATACCTTTGAGACTATTGCTCGAATACTAGGTGATACGGTAAGACGATGGGAGGTTGTCGAAGGGCTTGAGACCTTTACACCTGAAAATGACCGAACCTATTCCAAGTATCCAAGACGGGTCAAAGAAAGCGAAATAATGAAGTTCTTTCATTGCGATAGTATTGAAGAGTTCCGCAAGTTGAGGAAGTAGAAGGGTGGAGCGAAATGCTCCACCCTTTCCTTATAAGAATAACAGCAACTATTGCAGGGGATAAAACGATGTTTAGCTTGATAGTACCTAGTTTTTTTAAACTGAAAATCATAGAAAAAATGGGCGACAGCCTCGTGAGCGTAGCAAAGCGGAGCGAACTAATCAATGAACAGAAAACCCTCCGTAGGAGCGGAGGGCGAAGAAAGGACGTGAAGCAAATGAATATCGTCAAGGACGGATATAGACTTGTTACCCATTTCACCAAGGAGGAGGCTGAATGGTTAAAGGCTCACTATCCAAGTAGTAAGTCAAATGCCTACTTTCAGTATAGTTATTTCCAACGTAAACCTAACTTCTTTTCGTTGCTAATGTACCCAAAAATACCTATGTATGGAGACACTACAACGCTATGTTGTCATTTAATCCGTCTAGCCCCCCCCCAAGCATTGGAGATATTCAATATGATTTCTCCTGAAAGGTGGGCGGTCAAACGGCTTGATATTGCAATTGACTATCCATTGCCATTACATGCTTTTTACTACCGCCGCCAACAAGCCAAAGAATCCAAAGGGTAGGGACAACACTCTATTACGGGGCGGCAACGGCAAAATGTACTGTTTGCCAATATGACAAGGCAAAGCAACTAAATGACGTTTTTGGAGTGAAATCTGTTAGTCCGATGTCAAGGGTCGAATTTCGATTCAAGCCTAAATTAAAGCCGATGTCGGAATACACCTTTAAGGATTTTGTGTCCATGAGCCGATATCATTATGTTCCCGACACGAAGGCACTAACAGGCTTAAGAGTGGAATTGAAGCATTTGACAATTGGAAAATCGAATTGGAAGCAGTTGGAGCGGTCATCTAAAGACCGGATAAGGGGGGCAGTATCAAATCATGTTCCTGATATGCGAACTCTGTTCATGCAGTATATCGGCGGAGATATAAACTAGTTTATGCTCTTTTGCTTAGATATGAAGCCCGTTTCCATAAACTATTCGAATGATGTAAGTAATGCATAGGATTGCCACCCGATGCCGAATAAATCACTTTGTGTGGTCCTGCTGAAGTTTAGTGTTGTTTTCTCAGTGCTAGAATTTTTGCAAATTTGCTGTACGAACAGAGATTTATTGAATATTAAGCCCTTATTGACAGGTATTATTTGGAAACTGTATACTGAGTTAAATTCAATAAAAGTTAAACGCAATGATTGGGAGTATTAAGGATTACTATTGTTCAGAGAACTGTCGTTTTGGTGCGAGACAGTCAATAGCTTCCCCAACTCACCCATGAGCGGTAAGGCTGAATCCAGTAGGTCTTAACGGTTAAACCTCCGTAATTAGGTTTTAAGATGATTCGTTCATTTACCGAACAAACGAATCAAAAAGAGTGGTACCGCGAAGGAAAACCTATCGCCTCTTTGTAGGCAATAGGTTTTTTTATTTTATTTTTGAACAAAACAATATTTATTAAGGTAGGTGTTATCAGATGGAAAACGTTATTGATTATTATTCCCGTTTTGACGAGTGGGGCAGGTTGGATAGGGAACCGCTAGAGTTTATCATTAACTGGCATTACATTAAAGAATATTTACCTCCCAATGGTAAAGTATTTGACAATGGGGCAGGACCCGGAAAATATTCAATGGAGTTAGCGAAGCTAGGATTTAATGTAACTCTTTCTGACTTAACACCTAGACTAGTTGAATTGGCTAAGGAGAAGGCAAGCGAATTGGGCTTAACGGAACACTTCAACGGCTTTCATGTGTTAAATGCTACAAATTTGGACGGATTACCCAATGAGGTGTTTGATGCTTCTTTGATGTTAGGACCTCTTTACCATTTGCAAAGGGAAGAAGAACGGATAAATGCTGTAAGAGAGTTGTTCCGCGTTACAAAAAAGGGAGGCATCATTTTTGTTGCTTTTCAAAGTAGGATGAGAATGACAACAACTTCCTTGCAATATCCACAGCACTGGAAGCCCAATGACACAATGGATTCAATAAAAGAGTTCCGCGATACTGGGATTTTTAATCACGTAGATAAGGGACGATTTACAGGAGCATATTACTTCAACATTAATGATATTAAGCCCTTTATGGAAAGCCAAGGATTTGAAACAGTTGATTTGATTGGTTCTTCTAGTATTGGTGGGTTGATAAGTAATGAACAAAGGCAATCTTGGGAAGAAAAAGGTGAGTCGCAGAGTCTGATGAACTTACTTATTGAACTCGCTAAGGACCCTTCCGTCTTGGGAATATCGTCTCATTTGTTGTATATCGGCAAAAGGAAATAATCGAACCCCGAATAGAACCAGTTTAACATTGAGCAAACACCAATCCTGCGGACACATACATGTTTGTTGTCACTGTCTACTCGTCACATGTGGAGTGTTGCTCACTGTTGGTGCGAAAGGACAATTAATTTCGAAGACATATTCGCGGAAATAGTAAAGAGGGGCGAAGAGCCCCTCTTTTTGTGGTCTAATCTAGTTTTGTAAAGTACCGAATCTCTTCACTATCTGTATAGAATCCAACGGATTCGTATAGAGATAAAGCTGATTTATTTGTAGGCAATACCATGAGTTTAGCGGTTTGTAGCTGATGAGATTTGAGATATTTTAAAGCTTGTGTAAGCAAATACTTGGCAATACCGCGGTTTCTCCATGGTTCGCGGACAAAAACATCCTCAATGACACCATGTTTTGCTTCTTGCCATGCCATCAATCCCCCAACAATAACGTCTGATTGACGTATCACTACGGATGTCCATCGTTTGTTATTTTTATATTCAGATAACCTATTATGTCCTAGTGGAGTGTCAGGCCAAATTTCAGCTTCCACAGCTAGGTAGTCTCTTTCCTCCTGGGATGACTCCATCTTCCAGTAAGAAAGTTGAAACTCCTCTTGCAGCTTTAATTCAGAAATCGGTTCATTTAAGTCCCGATTCATGCCATATGAACTATACAGATGAAGGTATCCTTTTTGAATAAAATACTGATTATTTGCTATTTCTGATGCATCGTTGCCAACACAAAGTATTGTTCTATACCCTTCAGGCAATGTCTCCTTTAATTGTTTTGCTTTTATGAAAAGATATTGATAGACGCTGTCGAGCAAAGAAATATCATTTTCTCTTTCAGGAATCGTTTTAAGATTGACGTATATGGAGTGATTGTTCTCTTTTGGACGACCGGGAGGGACAATGTTAATGATGCTAACTTGCCCCTTAGCGACCATTTTCCCATCTTCAAATGCGCAATAAACGTTACTCCAATTATTTTCGTCCCCGACCCACCAAAATGTTGCATTTTCGTTAGCTGTTACTGAATGGTACAATTCGCCAAGCATAGGCATGTCGCCATTTTCGAAATTACGTATGAAAAATTTGGTTGATGATTGACTCAAAATAATACTCCTCTCAAAATAGAGAGATTTCGCAGTTTAATGGACTAGCTATGCGAATATCCCCTTAATAAAATGGCCCTTTGTTAACAATTGGTTGCTCTCAAAAAACGCCACCTTTTACTATCGCTATTATTAAAATTACGATACCCCAATCATTGCATCAACATAATATACAGCTATAATTATTTTCTCCACCAGGTCTTTTCCTCCAAACATAGAGGTTTGAGTGATATTTATTGTATTATGGTTAATATAAGGATTAGCAAATATTAATACGAACGAGGAGAACTACATGTCTTGGAGCAAATTAAAGCAACAGTTGGAAAGTTTTCTTTGTCCCGCATTACATGGAAAGGTCGAATATATTGCAACAAGCTACCGTTACTTACCCGATAAGGCAGGGATTTGTTATATTGCAGTAGATAAAAAGAAAGTGCTCAATATGATGGATAAAACGACCTTGATCAGATGGTATCAGAACGAACAGGAAATTAAGAATGATTCAAGTATTCAAATTCCAATCAGCGACGAAGAAATAGAAGCTGTCCGAACAAATTTCAAGGGAACCGTTCCGGAGGATCGGCTGCACGTTATAGCAAGAAGTAAAAAAACGTCAGAGCATGCAAAGCGACTTATGTTGGCACAGGTAGAATTAAGCAAATCAAGCTTTGACGTTACAGCAAATAAATTTCTAGCTACATCTATAGATCAAAGCCTAGAGAGCGATGATATTTTATTGAATATTTTAGCTTTGGTGGATCGGCGAGTTGGGAAAAAGCGGATTTTGAACCTTAGCGAAACGATGAAGCAAAAGCACCCGAGCGTGAAGTTTTTTTATGAGCTGCGGCTGGATACAGTATGAAAATGTATCAAGCATGAATAGCTTTGGATTTAAGTATAGCGCGCTATACGTGGCATTTTTCACATGTGTGGAGCGTGGCTTTGCTGGCTAGAGAAGGCTAGTGTTTGAGATGTAGCGGCGGAAATTGTAGAGAGGGGCGGAAAACTCCTCTTTTTTTGTTACGTCTACTTTTGTATTATGTTAACTAGCCTAAAGTCTAGGTTCACATACCCGCTAAGACTGTTATGACAGGCAAATAAGGCAGATATAATGAACTTACCATTAAGAGCGTAACTAATGAAGCCAAAGGAAGTGTTTGAATGAGAACCATGGATGCTATTAAAACAGCGTCAACAGGTAAAAACAATGGGGTGCTTTTTAATCCAAAAACCTATGCAGCAATTCTCTACTTTGTGTTATCTCTACCGCTAGGGATTATCTACTTTACCGTAATGGTAACGGGACTTGCTTTATCAATCGGTTTAATGCCAATTTTTATCGGGATACCGTTATTTTTTGGAGTAGCTAAATTGTTGGATGGGATTGTGAAATTTGAACAAAGCTTAGTTAGACTATTTTTAGGTTTACCGATTTCAACTACCTCAGCAACCTACAATCAACAGTCCGAAGCTGGACAGAACTGGCTGAAGCGAATGGCAAGACGATTTAAAAGTGGGTTATTTATTCGAAACCTGCTCCTCATACTACTCAAGTTTGTAACTGGTATCGTATTTTTTGTAATAACGGTCACCGCATTATCATTAGGACTAGGACTTCTTTCTCTACCAATTGTACATGTTATTTTAATGAAAGAAATACAGGTCGATATTTTAGAAGATAGCTTGTTTAGTTATTTTCAAATCGATTGGACCTATAATCAGCAATACATACTGTATGTAGTCTTAGGTATAGTATTTTTCTTAATCTCGCTGCATATTGTAAATGGGCTGATGCAAATACAACGTAAAATGATGTTAGTGGATGAGAGGCGAGCCTAAAAAGGCTGCGCCTCTTTTTCTGTTTGCTCCCTACGACGAAAAGTTCTACTTGACTACGCAAGGTTGAAGAAGGCCCCGCCCTATGCCGATGGGCCTCTTCACACTCTCCCGATTAGGAGAATTGGCACGTCAAAGTCCCGCTGGTCACATGTATAATAATGGTAAGGTTTGCAATTCGACATGTGCTTGGATTTTCGACAAACCTAATTTTAGTACTAGTCCAATAAATAGCGATAGGAGGAGGTGACCGCCTCGCAAATGATATGGAACTTACGTAACGCAATCCGGGACGGCACGGAGAACTTGTACCTATCCGTTCGTTCCTTGCTGGAAAAATACCGATGGATCGGTTATATGTATGCGGTTTTTGCTTGGTTTTCGTTATTGATGCTGCTGTACAGTCTGTTTAGATTCGAAGAGTCGCGTACGATGCTGCTCCAGTACGCATGGTCGTCCTATGTGCTGCTCCAGTTTTGGGTGCTGTGCCGCAGTAAGACGATTACTTGGAGAGCGTATTCCTTATTTGTCCTTGCAGGCGTTGCTCTCGTTATTCCATTTACCGTATTTACCGTCAATTCTATTCATGACGTGTTCGGTGGCACGCCGGCCAGCACATGGTCGGTCGCTGTGCTAACGCCAATTTTGGAGGAGCTATGGAAGTTGCTGCCCCTCAGCATATTTTTGTTCTTTTCACGGCGAGGAACCGCGCTTGGTTTGAGTGACTATGCACTAATCGGAGCTGCATCTGGCGCTGGCTTCCAGTTGATGGAGGAGATGACCCGCCGCTGGCTGTCATCCGGCTTCGGCTATGGGGAAACTCTGTTTGGCAGCAAGGTCATTCATTGGGATATTTGGAGTTTGTTCACCGGACAGTTTGAGGACAGTTACGTTCCGGTGCTAATGATGGTCGGTCATCCGGTTCATACGGCACTAATCGCGCTCGGCTGCGGATTTGCAATACGTTTGCGCAAAATTCGTTATCTCTCGTGGTCGATCCCGCTTGTGCTGCTACTGTGGGCGATCTTGAATCATATGGCTTGGAACGGGCAAGGACGGTTGCCGGACTGGGTGTTTACGATTCATGGCTGGACCGGCGACGGTTATTGGACGAAGCCGTTTTTCTTGTTTCTGCTGGCCATTGCGCTTGTATACGATTATTGGGGACTGAATCGCGTTCGCGGAATGTTACCAGCCATCCACAAGGAAAGCTTCCTTAATCCGTTGACCGAATGGTGGCGGATGACGTACGCTTTGTTGACGGACCGGGGCCGTTTCGTTTATTGGATGGACTTTTATCGGGAACGGCGGAAGCTTGGATTTCTGCTCCTGTATGGCAATGAGGAAACGAAGCGCAGCGTAGAGAAGGTTCACAACCGGGTTACCGAAATTGTCCGAGCGGTCACTGGTGCCGCGTTGGTGCTGCTGCTTATCGCCGGGGCATTGCTGTTCCCCGCCGCCGCCGCGCCTCCTGCGGACGGTTCTTGCTTCGCCTGTATGTTTGATTCATTGCAAAATTGGTGGGATGATTTGACCTGGTATGAGCAGCTCGGGCTGGTTCTCGGCGCGTTTGCTCTTGCCTTACTGTTTGTCGGGTTTTGGCCGGCGCTTGGTGTTGCATTGACGTTAGCCAGCATAGCGGGGAGTGGACGTGAGATTGCCTCATATATACGCGATCCTCGTAAGCTGCTGACGCCGGCAAACGCATTGTCTGTAGCTGTGGGCATTGTACTTAGCCGCATTCCTTTCGGTCAAACTGTGGGGTGGATATCCCGAAAAGCGGTAAATTATGCAGAGAGCCTAGTCAAAAAACTGTTCCGTCGCGCGCCGGAGCCTAATGGTCCGCGTCCCGACAGTTCACAGCCGAAGCCGCCTTATCATGATGGTTCCGAACCGGAACGGAATAAGCCGGATGACGGAAGTGGGCCGGTACCGCCGGTGAAAGTGTACCGGGGGGTCGAATTTGTGGATAAGAGGAGAAAGCCGATTGGCGAGTTTGACGGGGTTGATCTAGAGAACAAAGTCTTTTTTGAAGATAAGACCGCGATGGGACTGGACCGGGTCAATCCCCGAACGGGTTTACCCACCCAAACGACGCAGCAGTTTACTGATAAACAGCTGTATGAAAAAACGCGCAATCGCATCGAAAATCTGAAGGAAGCGCTTGAAACGCGACCAACGAAAGACGGCTCGAAGGAAGTTCCGACCTTGGAGGAAATTCGATCGATTCGCGAGTTTACATTCCGCATGGATGGCGACACGCCGGAGCTGCGCGATGCGGCGGAGAACAGTCTGAACCGGCTGCGGCAGGAATATCCGGATTATACATTCAACATTTTGTTTGGAGGGAAGCCGTAATATGTCGATTTCTGCATTTATTCCCGGTGCGCAGACGGAAGAGGAGCATCGGTTCTATGTGCCGGTTGCGACGGAAACGTTTTTCGCAACATACTGGCAGCCAGCAGCCGGGGAGTTGAAACTGCAATGGGTTCCCTTGTTTTCCACTGGAGTGGATATCGAAGCGGTCGATCTGCCTGACGTTCTGAGGGAGCTTGTTCGCCTGAAGCAATGGGGACAGGAGCAGGTGCCGAGCGATCAACGGGATCAGTTGTTAAGCCGGATTGAGCTGCTGGAAACCGAGCTGCCCCGGATTCTAGAGCAAGGCGATTGTGTCATCTTTATCGGCTGACGTGTAAGTCGTTGGTGCATTTAAAGGAAATACCCCCAATTTTGCAAGCTGGCTCCGGTTCTATATCGGCGTCAGCTTTTTAATTTTCTCTTCGGAAGCTGGTAGTTGTACAAAAAGATATTTTTCCAGTATTCACTAAAAGGAGAGCAAGAAAAAGAACGGCCTCAGATCATGCAACTGAAGCTTTTTTAAACAAATAGTTCGCAGTAAACAACATCCTTTATATCGAAATCCTTAAAACACAACGCCGAATACAAATACCTCACTTGGAAACAATACCCTTTAAAAGTTCATTTCATCGTAGCCCTCTATACAAACAAGGTGAAGAGAATAAGGGAACGGCGTGATCGGATGGCTAAGAAATTAAGCGAGTACAAGCAAAAAAGAAATTTTGAAAAAACGTTGGAACCCGAAGGCAAAGTAACAGCACCGGAAGAGGGTTTGAAATTCGTCGTCCAGCACCACATGGCCAGAAGGGAGCACTACGATCTGCGTCTGGAATGGGACGGAGTTCTTTTGAGCTGGGCAGTGCCTAAGGGACCCTCTTATCATACTCGTGACAAAAGGCTCTCAGTTATGGTGGAAGACCACCCATTGGAATATCGGAACTTTGAAGGAACCATTCCTAAGGGACAGTACGGCGGCGGAGTCGTTATGCTGTGGGATGAAGGTTTATGGGAACCGCTTGGAAATGTGGAGGAGGGTCTCCGGAGAGGCGAACTCAAGTTTATTTTGAAAGGAAGACGGCTTAGAGGAAAGTGGGTTTTGGTCCGATGGAATGCGAAGTCCGGCGACGAACAGGATAACTGGTTGCTCATCAAGGAAAAAGATGAGTTCGTTAAAGCGGATAATGGGATAGCGGAATTCAGCACTAGCATCAGAACCGGCCGAACCATGGCGGAAATCGAAGCGGGGGAAGAGGAGAAGCTCATCAAAAATCCCTTTAACAAAGCCCAAGCGCAGCTTGCCGTCTCCGTTCAAAATATCCCTAAGGATGAGAGTTGGCTCTACGAGCTGAAATACGACGGCTATCGAATGATTGCTTTTGTGGAGGGCAACAACGTCCGGCTGATTACTAGAAATGGACACAATTATACGGAAAAGTTTCATCCCATTGCCTCATCTCTCATTGATCTTGCTGCAGGAAGGGCGATGATTCTGGACGGAGAAATTGCTATTACGGACGAAGCGGGGAGGACGGATTTCCAGGCTTTGCAGAACTATTTGAAAAACCCCAAAGCCCCAAACCTAACTTATATCGTCTTTGATCTCCTTGCGCTGGATGGCGCGGATATTCGAGAGAACCGGCTGATGGATAGAAAAGAAAAACTAGAAATTTTGCTGAAGAATGCTCCCAAAAATCTCTATTACAGCCGTCATATCAAAGGAAACGGACAAGAGAGCTTTGATGCGGCCTGTAAAGCTGGCATGGAAGGGATTATCGGCAAAAAAGCCGATTCCAGCTACAGCGGCGGCTCAAGAAACGGTGACTGGATCAAATTAAAATGCGACAATAGGCAAGAATTCGTTATCGGAGGCTATTCCCTTTCAGACAAAAAAACGAGCGGGGTCAGCTCGCTCCTGCTTGGCTACTATGAAGAGGATCAGCTCGTTTACGCCGGACGTGCCGGAACTGGCATGAGCGAAGCTGACCAAAAGGAACTTGAGCAAAAGTTTGAAAGGCTAAAGAGGAAGGCCCCTCTTTTCAAGCTTGTGCCAAAGCCCAGATCAAATGAAAAGCTAACTTGGCTGGAACCCCAGCTGGTGGCCGAAATTAAATTTGCCGAATGGACTAAGGAAAGTCAGCTTAGGCAAGCAAGCTTCAAAGGATTAAGAACGGATAAGGAACCTATAGAGATCCACAAGGAAAAAGCGGAAGATGTTCTACAGTCTCAGTCCCCCGCCATAGAAGTGGAGAGATCGGTAATCGCAAGCTCAAACAGAGTCACAATCGAAGGGGTTGAGATTACGAATCCGGACAAGCTGTTGTTCGACAACCCTGCCATTACAAAAGAAGACGTCATTCGGTATTATGCAAAAGTTTCGGAAGTGATGCTGCCCTATGTTGGACGAAGAATTTTGACGGCTGTACGCTGCCCCAAAGGAATATCGCAGACGTGCTTTTATAAGAAGCATCCCGGCCCCGACAACAAAGGTGTTGTCGCAATCCCTATTACAACCAGCAGTGGAAAAACAGAAGATTACTTCTACATCGAGAACTTAACCGGGCTTATATCCGAAGCGCAAATGGGCACACTGGAGTTTCATATTTGGGGCAGCCGTATTGGCGAGCTTGAAAAGCCGGATATGATGGTTTTTGATTTGGACCCGGATGAGGGGATGGATCTGGAAAGGGTGCGTCAAGGCGCGCGGGATATAAAAAGCATTCTTGCCGAGCTTTCGCTCCATTCCTATCTCAAGACTAGCGGCGGTAAAGGGTACCATGTCGTTGTCCCTTTTAAACCGGCTATGACCTGGAATAAGTTTCATGATTTTGCGAAGCGCGTTGCTCAAGTAATGGAGCATAAGTGGCCTGACCGCTACACAAGCAATGTTCGAAAAGCGAGTCGCACCGGCAAAATATTCATCGACTGGATTCGCAACGGCAGAGGTGCAACGAGCATTGCCCCTTATTCCATAAGAGCGAGAAAAGGCGGTAAAGTGTCCATGCCTATCTCGTGGGATGAGCTCGACACGGTGGCTCCGGACGGTGTCAATATGGCAGATGCGCTTGCCAGGATGGGCGGCAGCGATCCTTGGAAAACCTTTTTTCATATTTAGGTACTTGCGGAGCGGGAGAAATCCCGCTTCTTTTTTATCTCTATTACAATAAAGAAATATTTTCTATCAGGCGGTGAAGATGCTTGGTAAAAATATTAAATATTAGGAAGAAACTTGTCGTAAATTGTTATTTACGCATATAATAGAAAACTATAAAGATATTAACTTCAAATCTGAAGGAAGTGTATAAGTGTTTAATAGAAACCGGTATTTCGATGAATATTTTCAACAAAACGCTGAGCCTGGGGAGTCTTATCATTACTATTTTTATGTAGTGAAGCTAGCTTCCTTTACTAAATTTTTAGTTTTCCAGGGAGCTGCTAATTTTCTTGGTAGTCATACCATTGTGTGCGTAACGAATAAGCGGATTTTAATCTGTGAAATGAATCAAGTGACTGGAAATTTAACTGGAGCAACTTTGGAAGTCAACATGGACGATGTAAAAAATATTTCGCTGCAAAAAGGCTTTTTGAAAACAAAGGTAAAAGTTACTTTCCCGGACGACTCCTATCTCGTATTTAAGCCGAACAATATTTGTATTGGCTTGTCCAATCACAAGCTGCATTTGGCAAAACTTAAAGAGATGCATGGTTAAAGGAAACTGAATCGTACGAAGGACTTACTATTCATACATAGCTAAAATCATGAAGCCTGCCGGTCAACGGCAGGCTTTTGACGTTTCTAAAAGCAACAGTCATTTGCCAAGTCGTAATACTTTCGCCGTGTTCGTTACTGCAAAAATAAGCGAATATAGACACAGAAGCCAGCGCAATGACAACGGCTTCTGAGATCATCGAGGCGAATGGAAGGGTTACTTCGACTTTTAATCGGCTTGTCGTTGGTTCGAGTCCAACTTCCTCCAAACGGAGGAATAGCTCAGCAGGTAGAGCAGCATATACCCCTCCGACCCAACTTCTTCGATGATCTTTTAAAAAATGAACAGTGAAGCGAGGCGTCTGAAAGGGTTACTTCGATCCAAAGACCACCTTTTCAACCTATTTCCTCGCTTCGTTTTACATAACATAAGGGGCCGGTGAGGCGCAGGGATGGGTTACTTCGACTGAAAATCGACCAAACGTTTACCCGGGCAATACGGCAGGTTCGACTCCTGCAATGAGCCTATCCCGCCTTTTCCTCACCGTTTTTTTTGAATAAAGAGGAGGTCAATAAATAATGAGTATAGCCAAAAAACTGTTCGGCTCGTTTAGAGCAAATACATATAACAAAGAACTTTACCCGGCTTTTAACAGATCCATTGAGGAACAATATTTGCAGACGCTTCTGACCAATACAATGAGCAACACCTTTTATGCGGATCAGAATGAATTGCTTAAAGATGCGGAGCAGCTCCATCATGAAATGGGCAGCAGCAACCCAACTTTTATGGCTAAAGCAATCGTGTTTGCTCGGAATGAAGGATTTATGAGATTGCAGCCGCTGTTTGGTCTAGCGATTCTTTCGACTTATCGGCCTGACTTGTTTGCAAAGATTTTTTTGCAGGTGGTACGAATTCCCTCTGACTTGTCCGATTTTCTAACTATATTAAAAGAAATGGGACGTGGAGAAGGCGGTCGTGCCGTCAAGCGTCAGGTCAATCGATTTTTATCCGGAGTGTCCGAATATTGGGCAATCAAATATAACGGAAGCGGGCGCGGATACAGCTTAGGAGATGCGATTGCCACGGCTCATCCAAAGCCCGGTGATTTAAAACAGCAAGCCTTGTTTCGATATTTGCGAGGCCACGAGGCTAATCTTGACTTGCTGCCTCAAGTCGAGGCTTTGGAAAAGCTGAAGATGGCTGCAACCGAAGTGGAGCAGATGGCGTGGATTGGCCGCGGCAAGCTGCCATACGAAACGGTTACGGGTGCCATTAAGCCGTCAAAAGGCGTTTGGGAAGCGCTGCTTTACCAGATGCCAACCTTTGCGCTACTCCGGAATATGAACACTCTTCAGCGGGCTGGAGTGTTGGAAAATAAGAACAATCTAAACTATGTGATCAACCGAATGACAGACGAGCAGGCGCTGAGAAAAGCAAAGATTTTACCGTTCCGGTTGGCGACAGCGTTTCGTCAGGTGGATCATCCAGAGCTTCGAGATGCTCTGCGGGAAGCTGCCGAGCTTACGTTCGACAATCTGCCTGAGCTTGGAGAGAAAACGGCAATTTTCCTGGATATATCCGGATCGATGGATGGTCAATACTTGGAGATAGGTTCGGTCTTTGCTTTGGCCTTGTTCAAAAAAACGCAAGGCAGCTCTTTGTTCTGGTTGTTCGATACAGAGGTATACGATGCTATGCCTTCCCGTAAAGACAGCATCTTAACGCAAGCGGCGCAAATCCATGCCCGTGGCGGAACGGATACGGGGGCGCCAATTCGCAAACTAATTCAGGAGCGGAGAAAAGTAGACCAAATCATCATCATTACGGATGAGCAGCAAAACAGCGGCAGCCCGTTTTACGAACAGCTGAAAATGTATCGATCGAAAATAAACCGAAACGCAAAGGCGTTTATTGTGGATATTGCTCCATATCGGCATGCGATGGTACCAGAGCGTGATCCTAAAACGTTTTATATTTACGGCTGGAGCGATACTGTGCTATCCTATATCGCACAATCTTTGCAAGGCTACTCCTCGTTGTTGAAACGTGTGAAGGGAATAGATTTGGACAACTTTGTCATTTAGCAAAATGAGGTGGTTATGCTGTTTATTGAAATCAGTCGTTTCCTCACACCCAGCCTGTAAGGGATGATCGTTTTCCCTTGGCTCCTTTGCAGGCTGGGCCTTTTCCCAAGGGGCGTGAAGGAAATGAAATACAAATGTAAAAATCGGAATCGTGCTTATTTCAGGCATCAGAGAAGAAGAGTGATTCAGCGAAAGAACAAAATCGCCAAGCAGCTCGGTTGGCAGGAGAAGTATGCTGGCAAGTTTGCTAAAGGTAAAGTTCACTGTTCTTGTTCTTTTTGCAGGACAAAGTCGAAGGAACTGGGATGGCCTAAATCCGATCTAGTGAAGCTGGCACGGATGGATGACCAAAGCTAGTTGTTAGCTTTTTATAGTAATCTATGTAGACCATGGACTTAAAGTCTGTGGTCTATATTTGTGTGAGTTTAAATTAGGATGATATGGCGAACAATATGGATTATCGTTTACTATTAAAATAGATTTCGATAGAACAGGAGGCTTTATGATGGAAAGGCAGTTGTCGCCAGAACAGATCGAAGAAATATTGCGAATACTGAAAACTCGATTTGAAAAAAATAAGAACCGCCACGAAGAACTTGAATGGGCTAGCGTACATGATAAGCTGGAGACAAATGCAGCAAAACTATGGTCACTCCATCAAATGGAAACGACTGGGGGAGAGCCGGATGTTGTTGGGCGTGATGCGGAGACAGGGGAATTCATTTTCTATGACTGTTCGGCGGAAAGTCCTAAAGGCCGCAGAAGTTTTTGTTACGACTATGAAGCGTTGGAGTCACGGAAAGAACATAAACCGAAACACAGCGCTGTCGGTATGGCTGCCGAAATGGGAATCGAGCTTCTAACGGAAGAACAATACCGGGAGCTGCAGAAGCTGGGGAATTTCGATGCCAAAACATCAAGCTGGGTCGTTACACCTCCTGAGATGAGAAAACTCGGCGGCGCTATATTCGGTGATTACCGCTTTGGAAGAGTCTTTATTTATCATAACGGCGCAGAGTCTTATTATGCTGCGAGAGGTTTTCGCGGCTCTTTAAAGGTCTAATGCTGCTTCCCATCCATTGCGTCAAATTTACAAATGAAACATGCCAACTCGGCATGTTTTTTTGCATTCATATAAGCGAGTATAGCTATCCGTCATTTCTACGTGTTTTTGGGAGTATTTCCAAGTTTCTATTGCTTTACTACTGAACAAAAGATGCCGATATAATACTACGGAAAAAAAGGAGGATTTCATTTGAAAATCGGCAGAAGAAAATGGGCACTTAAGTATTCTAGACTATCATTAGGTTATAAGTTGCCTATATTTATTAGTTTATTAATTATCGCTGTTTTAGCGGGAACTAGCGTATTGATGTTTACGTTTGGTGCTGATTTGCTATTAGTCAAAAGCAAGGATGAGATGAAGGCTAATGCAGATCGAATGGGAGAAAATTTATCTAATTTAGTAGAGATGGAAAATCAGATTATTTATCTTGTATCTGTGCATCAAGAATTCGAGGATTTATTGAAGCTCAGAGCTAGCGGCACTTTGTCGGACGATCAATTTTTTTCGAGTCAAAACCCATTGTATAAACAGACAATAGAAACATTGGAACAAAGTATGAAGCAAGCCAAGGGGAAATTGAGCTTTGCGATTCTTGACAAAGAGGGAACCATCGTTGCCAGCAGCAATCCTGAATCGCTCAATACAAGTCGATCGGATCGCGATTACTATCAACAAGCCATAAAAGGTGAGTCTTACATTAGCGATGTATTGCAGTCGAAAAGTACGGGCAAGTTCATCGTTGTGTTTGCCATACCCATATTTGATGATAACGGAAATGTATTAGGGATTTGCTACTCTTCGATTGAGACGAATTCATTTATTGATAAATTCCAAGATGTTAAAATCAATCAAGAGGGCGTCGTCTATATCGCATCACGAAATGGAACCATTATTTATCATTCCGGGGATGATGCAAAAGTAGGGCAGGTTCTAGATAGCGCAGAATGGATGAAGCTGAAAGAAGTAACCGTTTCAAAAGAAATCGTTCGCGGTGAACTCGATATGCAGCAAAGTTATATCCGGTATTCTAAAATTCCTTATGCGGATTGGACTGTAGTAGTGGAAGATACGTACGTGGATATTACAAGACCGCTAGATTCATTGTCTGCACAAATATGGCTTGTAACGTTATGCGCTGTTGTGATCGCAATCGTCGTAGGTATACTGATATCTAGATTGATCTCTGTGCCGATTAAGAGATTAACACAGTTGTTCAAGCAAATGGCTATGGGCGATCTTACTGTAACGGCGTCAGGAAGGTATGAGGGCGAGCTTCAGCAATTAGCGACTAGCTTTAACGAGATGGCTGAAAACAACAAGCAGCTTCTCTATAATATGAATACTTCTATTGTCACCTTGAAAAGCAGCACATCTAACATGGAGCAGTCTTCGAGCAGCACGACGCGTGCGGTACAAGAAACAGCCATTACCGTAATGGAGATTGCGAGGTCCATGGATTTACAGGCAAATGATACGAATCTTATGGCTAATAAGTTTGTGGAAATGGGCTCCAAGATTGATTCAATTGATAAAAGTTCCCATACGATCAAGGAGAGGTCAGAAGCGATTGTACAAATTTTTCATTCCAGCAACGAAGTGATTGAAAAGCTTATCGATACGAGTCATCGCAATGAACAGGAAGTAGCGAAAATTCATAAAACAATGAGCAAGCTTGCAGAAAGTTCCAGCCAAATTCGTAATATTACAGGAGCGATGACCGATATAGCCAGCCAGACAAATTTGCTCGCGTTAAATGCTTCGATTGAAGCGGCTAGGGCAGGCGAGCATGGACGCGGATTTGGCGTAGTTGCAAATGAAATTCGCAAGCTGGCTGAACAAAGCACGAAGCAATCCGAGGAGATTCAAGCGATCATATCGGAAACATTGCTTCATATGGAAGACAACAATAAAAGTGTGCGCGACATTCAGGGAATTGTAACGATACAAGAGGAATCAGTAGAGCAAGCGCAACAAGCCTTCAATGTTATTTTTAATCATATTATCGATATTAGTGAGCAGATCAAAAACTTAGCAAATGAAGCTATGAGTATAAAACAGGATAATGACGATGTAATGGGAGCAGTTCATAGCTTGTCTTCATCGGGTGAAGAAGTATTGGCAGCCACAGAAGAAGTAACCGCAACTGTACAAGAGCAGTCGGAAATGGTGAGGCAATTGGCCAACATGGTAGAGACAATAGACAGTTTGACGAAAGATTTGGTACAAGCGGCTTCCCGTTTCAAAGTAGAATAGTGATTGGAGTAATAGGCGCAACCTGAATAGGGTTGCGTTTATTATGTAGACAGGACAATTTCGCCAAGCTTATCTATATACTGGGGGCAACTGGCCTAGAGATGCTGCTGTTTGATGACGCGAATCATTTCCGTAATTTTGCCTACATGGAAAGCTTCATGCACAACGACGAACCCGGCGCATTGGCCCAAACTGGCGAAACCGTAATGCAGCGGCTCTTGGCGTACTTCGAATTGCTCGGGGGAGATGAGGCTAATGCGTTCTTGCTGTTCCTTCAATAAAGAAACGAGTTCTTCCAGAGTGGGAGGCTGATGGGTCCAGTTATCCGGACTTGTTCCCGATTCAAACCACTCTGAGAACGAAATGGGAAGGAAATTTTGATCGTCATCTGGATACCGAAACAGCATCCGCTCCGCCACTGTAAGCATATGACCCGCCTGCCAGCGAATCGTATTGCGGAAAGGATTTGCTAGAACGTCTGTCAGCTCATGGGGGCAATCAGACAAAACGTCGAGACACCAATCCCGTGCCATTTGCAAAGAAAAACCGATCGAATGATTCATAATAGACCTCCAATGATTCGTATTTAATTGCTCGATATCCCCATTTTATCCTAAATACGCCGGCAATGTTTCTTCTGGATTGTTGCTTTTGCATAAAACTGGGATATGCGCTGTTTATTTTGGGGAGCCTAGTGATAGCTTTGGACAATGAATGGTTAAGATCATCACAAGAGAAAATCAAAGTTATCGATAGGGGGGCGAAAGCATGAGAAGGAGGAGGCGTTTTAAAAAAGCGATATGGATTGTATTATCTATTGTACTAATTGGAATCGGATATTTAATTGCAGGCAACAAGTGGTTTCATACGAAGTATGAAAGCTTAAACGAAACGGATAGAGCGATGTTCGCACAGTTGAATGAGTTGCATGCGAATACTGCAAACAGTAAAGAGGCTTTATGGGAAGACTATAATCTCCATAAACTTCCTATTGTGCTAGTAGCAAAGGGAGAAATATTGAATAATTCAAAGGGTACATGGAATGGATTAAGAAAAGGCGCCTATGCAGTTGGGATTTCCGGGTTGGACAACAAGTGGTACACCAAAAAGATTGCGATGCCCGACCATTTCGAGCTGCAACATGTATATAGACTTTCTGCGCTTACTCCCGGGATGGGAAGTACATGGAATCCAATTGGAAACTTCTCAAGCATAGACCAAAACCTCTCAATTGGGGATACCTCAAGAGCATACTATTTCAAATATAATAAAAAGAATTTAGAAAACCCAATCAAAACAAGCCAATATTTCATTCCTTTTCTCGTTCACGAAAACTTTCACCATGTCATGCAGCAGCACTGGGCAATTGAGAGCGGGGATTTAAGTTTAGAAGGGAAAAACACGGAGTGGTTTGAATATCTTGGTTATCAATATACTGCGCTTGATGGAGTCAAGGATGCACTAGCTGGCAAGGACAGGGAAGCCATCAAACATGCGATTGCTGAATATGTGGTCATTTCGGAATTGCGAAAACAAAAGGATAATAACGCATATTCAATGGAGAAGCTGCATGAAACGTCGGAAGGGTCTGCAACCTATGTTGGAATGAAGGCTTCTTCGCTGGTGAGTACTCCTCCACTACCGTTTCTAGCCGGCGCTCAAAGCGAGGATCAGCGTAAGTTCTCATATTTGTTTACGGTAATGGCTCGAAACCCCGGATTTCTGTCTGAAATAAAATGGAGCAGGTACGACTCAGGGGCATTGCTGTGTTTTGCACTTGATCGGTTATACGGGAATTCGAGCTGGCAGTCCAAGCTGAACGCACAGAAGACGGATTTACCCGTAACTTTATATGAGCTAGTCAAACAATATTATGATGAACATGGCTTAATAGATTATGCCGCTTCAGCAGCTAGCATTATGAACAACTATGATGTTAAGCGAATTCGTGATGAAGCAAAACGTTTGGACGATCAGACTTAGTTTTGAGCGGCAGCAGATAAGTGACACAGGCGAAGTTTATTGTTATGCTAATGAATGCGGTGAAACCGCAAGGAATGCAGCAGAATTGCTTTCACAAATGCACATATAAGATAAAGTACTTCGAGCAGCAAAGATTAGGAGTGGTTGTTTTGAGCAAAGCAAAGGGCAAGGGCGGAACAGGAAGAGGAACTGACAAAAAAGGTTGGAATCGATGGCAGGCAGGTGCCAGAAGAGCCCAAAACTCACCTAAACCTTACAAAAGTAAAGGCACTAAAAAACCGGACGGAGCTTCGGCCGCTAGCAAAACCGACAAATAGCCAACCAATAAAATACCTCGAAAAAAAGGAAAGAAGCCACCTAGGCTCCTTTCCTTTTTTAATCCCTCTCATTGAAACAACAACAAATTAAGACACAATCCCAAGCCACAAAGCAAGCCCAATCAACGTAATAAATAACGTCGGAACGGTCAAGATGATGCCCACTTTAAAATAGTAGCCCCAAGTAATTTTAATTCCTTTGCGCGACAAGACATGAAGCCACAGCAAAGTGGCGAGAGAGCCGATTGGCGTAATTTTGGGTCCGAGATCGGAGCCGATTACATTGGCATAAATGAGCGCTTCTCTCACGATTCCATCCGTGTTCGTCTCCTGAATAGCAAGCGCATTAATCATAACGGTCGGCAAGTTGTTCATCAGGGAAGAAAGAAGCGCCGCAATAAAGCCCATGCCGAGTGTGGCTGCATATAGCCCACCGTCGGCTGCCCATTGAATCGCCTGACTGAGGTAGTCGGTCAATCCTACATTGCGCAAGCCATAAACGACCACATACATGCCGATGGAAAAAATAACAATCGCCCAAGGCGCTTCCCGAAGGATACGCCCAGTTTCTACCGAGCCGCTTCTGCGGGCGAGAGCGAACAGCACTATAGCGGCCCCGCCTATAAAAGCGGAGATTGGAATATGAATAAACTCGCTTAAAAAATACGAGATCATCAAAATGACAAGTACAATCCAGGACGCCTTAAACAATTTAGGATCTTTGATAGCATCCGCCGGCCTTTTTACACTGGCGGTATCGTACGTTTTTGGAATGCTTTTGCGGAAAAATAAATACAGCACCCCGATACTGGCGGCAAGGGCAAACAAGTTCGGAACGATCATCCGCCCTGCATATTCCGCAAAGCCGATGCCGAAGAAGTCGGCGGAAACGATGTTGACCAAGTTGCTGATGGTCAGAGGAATCGACGTCGTGTCGGCCACAAATCCGCTAGCCATAATAAAAGGCAGAATCATCCGGTCATCGAATTTTAGCGCGCGCACCATAGCAAATACGATCGGCGTCAAAATAAGCGCCGCGCCATCATTTGCAAATAAGGCCGAAACGATAGCGCCGAGCAAAATGATATAAATAAACATGAGCGTTCCGTTTCCTTTAGCCAAGCGGGTCATGTGCAGTGCCGCCCATTCAAAAAAACCGATTTCGTCCAAAAGCAGCGAAAAAATAATGATAGCGACAAAAGCCAAAGTAGCATTCCAAACGATTAAAGTAACGTCTTGTACGTCTGTTAGACTAACAACTCCTGTTGCCAGCGCCAGCATTGCTCCCCCGGCAGCGCTCCAGCCAATGCTCAGCCCTCTTGGCTGCCAAATCACGAGTACAATCGTGATGATAAAGATCAAACTTGCAACGTAAATCATTTGTTTCCCCCTGAAGTTTATTGCTTTTGCTTACAATGCAGCGGATCGAACTGGATTATTTATTTTAACCTATCTCATTCTAAGACAAATAAATAGAACGTACTAGATGCATTTTGAAATAAAGGAAGTGGATTTACATCCCCGGATGTAGCCTGCAGTCGGTCTGGAGCAAGTTAACCCACCGGCGATGAAGCAATAAAATAAGTATAAAAGGCCGAAAGGTTGATGAGTCATGGGAAAAGGACTGTTCATTCCTATGGAAGTAAAAAAATCGTTTCTATTGTGGCTGCTCGCCATTGCGGCAGGTGTGTTCGAAATGGCAATAGCGGTAACAGAGGAAGCCGTAAGCGGTGCGGGTATACAAGCAGGGCTATTTATTGCAGTGGGGATTCGAATCGTCATTTATGCCGTGCTCGTTTGGATCACGGTGCAAATGTTCCGGGGGAGGAATGGGGCACGTATCGCACTTGCCATTTTGCTTGGCGGAATCGGAATGGCCTCTCTTATTTATGATCCGATTGAATGGTTGGCGCAAGGAAATTCGCTCGCGAACGCTTTTGACGGAACGACGGTGTATTCCATTCTGTTTGCCGTTAGCCGAATCGTTCATATTTCCGCGGTCATACTTGCCGTAATTTTTATGTTCCGGCCGGCTGCCAACCGCTACTACCGCTCTGTATCCCACTGAGGGGGAATGTGCCAACTAGTGCGAAATGTTTTGCAAAAAAAAGGTATGAATACCGCTCATTTTTGGCAATCCTATAAACTATCAAGTATGACTGATAGAAAGTAGGTTGTCGCTATGATAGGGATACATCCGGTTCACCGCAGATTGGCGGAGCTAACGATGAAGGTCAATGCTTTGGGAGGGGACTACAAGAAATTGCCGCCTGACGAAAGAATGGAACTTTCTCATTGCTTGTTGTCCAATTTGGAGTTCGTAAGGAAGCTCGATACGTTGAAATCGCTCGCTTTTTTTGCTTATGAGCAAGGGGATATGGGCTGGCATCACGAAATATGCGAACAGTTGGAGGCTTTGGAAGCAAACCTCGTTTAGAAGAAAATTGAAATGCTTGCTACCTTCGGGTTCCTTTCTGCGTAAAATTTGTTATGATAAAGTAGTTCGGATCGAACGAACGATTCCTTTATCCACATTTTTTAAGCCGAAGGAGAGAATTGAAATGTCATTTTTCAATCGGATGATGGCAAGTGTAGGAATTGGAGCAACAAAAGTAGATACGTTGCTGGAGAAAACGCAGTATTACCCGGGTGAGGAAATTCGCGGTATCGTGCGCATCCAGGGCGGGGCCGTCGATCAGCGCATTGAAGGCATCGATCTTTCCATTATGACTTATTACATTAAAGAAGTGAACGATACAAAAGTGCAAGAAAATATCGAGCTCGGAAGAGTTCGCGTGACGTCGGCCATCAACGTAGCGCCTAACGAAAAGAAGGAAATCGGCTTTACGTTCCAGCTAGCGCCGAATACGCCTCTCTCTATTGGCAGAACCCCGGTGTGGATCAAAACAACAGCGGATATTCGCTCGGCTATGGACCCGACGGACAACGACAAAATTGAAGTGCTGCCTACTTATAGTCAGGGCATAGTACTGCAAGCGATTGAAGCGCTTGGCTTCCGCCTCCGTGAAGCGGAGACGGTGTATGCGCCAAGACTGGGCGGATCGCATTCGCCATTTGTCCAAGAGTTTGAATTTGTGCCTTATTCGGGTTCGTACCGCGGAAGACTCGACGAGCTTGAACTCGTATTTTTGCGCAGTCACGGTTACGATCTGGAGCTGCTGCTGCAAATCGACCGCAAAGCGACGAGCGTGTTCGGCATGTTTGCCGAAGCGATGGATATGGACGAGAGCTTCGTAAGAGTGACAGTTACGCAAAGCGATGTCGAGCGTGGCGCCCAGCATGTGGCGGGCCTTCTCAATCAAGTAATTTCCAGGTACTCGCACTAATGTGCCAATAGAATTCAGAAAACAATAGCATGTCATGAAAAAAGATTGCCGGTGTGGCCTGAGGCCGCCGCGCAATCTTTTTTTTGCTTAACAGTCTTGTTCTTCAGAGTATCCCGCCTCTTCCATTTTTGCCTATCATTAAGCGGATTTCCTTGAAGCGCCTAGCTTTTTTCATTATTTGTAAAAGAATGTTTGCAACTACGAACCTACTGGGAGCGTCCTTTGAAAGGGAAATGTTAGTAATGGGACCTAATCGGTACTTTTTACGTATTAACGTTTGCTATAAGCGATAAATAAGCACATTTTTCGACGATAATTATTGAACGCTGTACATCTGTCCAGTAGAATAGAGTATATACATTTATGATAGAACCGACAGATAGATTGACTATGGAACTTAGTCTTGCCGCTGCCGGTTTTTTTATAGCATAAAAAATTGTCGGGTTTGGAAGTGGGGGCTGGGATGAAAAACGAAAGCTGGATCATACAATCAAAAGAAAGATGCGCAGGATGGGGAATCGATCCCGAGGTTGTCCCTAACTTCACCAAATATTACTCCGAAGCCGAGCTGGCCCAAAAGAGACAGGAATACGAGGAAATCCTTTCAGTCATCGATTTTTTTGTCAATCGGATGCTGGAGCTGATGAAGGGATTGCCGTTGCTGATCCTGATCTCCGATGAAAAGGGCTGCATTTTGGAGATGGCAGGGGACGAGACGATCAAAAGCCTTGTCAACCAATCAGGGATTTCGGAAGGGCTAGTTTTTACGGAAGAAGAAGCGGGAACAAACAGCATTAGCCTAGTGCTGGCACACCGGGAGGCATTCCAGCTTATCGGACGAGATCATTATTATCATTTTTTGGAGATGAGCGCGTGTTACACTGTGCCGTTCCAGCACGCCGATAATAACCATTTGCTTGGGACCATCACGATTATGACTTCTGTGGATCAACATAACCCTTTTTTGCTGGCGATGTTATGTACGGTGGTAGATTCCATTAATAGGGAGCTGTTGCTGAAGAAACAGAATAGAAGATTGCATATTCTGAACCAAGTTGTCATTGAAACGACAAGGAACGGAATTATCATAACGGATAAGGATGGGGAGATAACGGAATATAATGAATTCGCGGAATATATTGCCGATTTGAAAGAGCGAGAGACGCTTCAAAAAGCGGGTATTGGACTTAAGATCGATCAATATATTAACGAAGTGCTTCATAAAGGCGTTGTTTACGAGGACATGGAGCTAAGCATAAGGAAGAACAGCGAGGACGAGAAGCTGGTATGCTTGTTCGACGCTTTCCCGATCCATGACGAAAACAAGACTATTATGGGAGCGTTCGCTCAGTTTCGGGACATTACGGAACGTTTTAAGGCGGAGCAGCAAATCAATCATCTCGCCTATCACGACGATTTGACGGGTTTGCCTAACCGCAGATTGTTTACTCAAAAGTTGACCCAGCTTCTGGAATGTGCCGATGGGGACCGGCAGCCGTTCGCCCTCATGTTTCTTGATCTCGACAGCTTCAAAAAAATCAACGACAATTTGGGCCACAACCATGGCGATGCTTTGCTTAAACAAGTGGCGGAGCGGCTTAAGCGCTGCTGCCTTTCGGCCGATCATAGCGTATCCCGCATGGGGGGCGACGAATTTACGATTTTGCTGAAAGAGCTGAAGAAGCAGGAAGAAGCAATCAAAGTTGCAGAATCGGTCATCAAAGAGTTCGAATCGCCATTTGTTGTGGATGAGTACGAATTTTACATTACAGCCAGCATAGGCCTTGCTTATTACCCGCAGGACGGCACGGATGCCAAAACAATTATGAAGCATGCCGATATAGCGATGTACCAAGCGAAGGATTCCGGTAAAAACAATTATGCCGTTTACAAAGCGGCCAAAAGCAATATTGGAATGGAGCAGCTTACGCTGGAAAATTCCATTCGAAAAGCGTTGCAAAACGATGAATTTGTTCTCCACTATCAGCCGCAGATCGATTTGGAAACAGGCGATATTATCGGCACGGAAGCATTAATCAGGTGGCAGCATCCCAAGCTCGGCATTATTCCTCCGTCGAAATTTATTCCGATTGCCGAAGAGACGGGATTAATCGTTCCGATTGGAGAATGGGTCATGCGGACCGCCTGCAAGCAAAATCAGGAATGGATGAGCAAAGGGTTTGAGCCGATGAAAATTTCCGTTAACTTGTCGTCCAGGCAATTTTTAAGGCGCGATTTGGTGCAAACCGTCAAAAATATTTTGAAGGAAACCGGTCATGATCCAAACTTATTAGAGCTTGAAATTACGGAGTCGATGACGATGGATGTCGATTTTGCCATCGAAGTGCTAGGCGAACTTAAGAAGCTTGGCCTTCATATCTGCATTGACGATTTTGGTACTGGCTACAGCAATCTGTATTATATGAAATTGTTCTCAATTGACCGTCTCAAAATTGACCAATCGTTTATCAGGGACATCATGACCGACTCTATCGATGCGGATATTGTTTCAACCATTATTGCGATGGCCTACAATTTAGGTATTGAGGTTATTGCGGAAGGCGTAGAGACGGAAGAGCAATTGAATTACTTGAAGCGGCTGAAGTGCCGCGAAGTGCAAGGCTATTATTATCACAGGCCATTGCCGGCCGAGCAAGTGGAGCAGGTGCTGGCAAGCCGCTGAGCGGATTTACTTTAGAGGGAGACATCATGAAGAAGAAAGTGTATTCCATCATCGTCGATCATATCAAAAGTTGGGGCGTAACCCATGTATTCGGCATTCCCGGGAAATCGATTTCACCGCTCATGCTGGAACTGGAGGGCAGAGAAGTGGAGTATGTGCTTGGCCGCCATGAAGCTGGCTGCGGCTACGAAGCATCCGGTTATGCGCTTGGAAGCAAAACAATCGGGGTAGCCATCGGCACGTCGGGCCCCGGCGGCACTAACATGATTACGGCAGCGGGGCAAGCTAAGGAATTTCAAGCGCCTGTCCTTTTTATTACGGGACAACCTTCCATGAAAGATACGGGGAGGGCATTAAGCCAGGATTCCAGTCCGTTCGGTGCCGATTTGGTCAAAATGTTCGAACCGGTAACGCTGTTCAGCGCACGGATTGAGCGCGCGGAGCTTCTTTCGCTTTATTTAAAACATGCAATCGAAAAAGCGATGGTAGGGACAAGGGGCCCCGTCCATCTCTGCATCCCGTTTGACGTGTTGATGGAAGAGGTGGAGGAATTTGTTCATCCTCTGCCGGACTATGTGTCGCCGGTTATGGCTCGCGATTTGGACCGAGCGCTTCAACTGTTGGAGGAAGCCAAAAAGCCCGTTTTATTTTTAGGAAAAGGCGCGATGATGGCGGATGTGCTGGATGAAATTCGGATGCTGGCGGAACATTGGAAAATTCCGGTCATGACGTCGCCGGGGGGCAAGGGAGCCTTTCCTTCCCGTCATCCTTTAAACCTCGGTGGGTATGGCCTCGGCGGCTCCAAGCACGCCGTAAACTATTTGCTATCCGGCACCGACCTCATGATTGTAGTGGGCAGCAAATTATGCGATATGTCCCTGTCGGGTTTTACGGATGAGATGAAGCCGGAGAAAATGCTGCAATTCGAATATGAGCTGACCTTTGCGGGCAAATCGATTGAGGTTCCGACTGAAGTTGTTTTGGGCGATCTAAAATCGAACTTGCAACAACTCATGATGAAAGGGGGCGCAATGAAGAAAAGCGAGGAATACGCCTTGCTGCAGGCTCCTGATTTCCGGCCAAGCACGGAAGTTGACGGAATTTTAAAAGCGGGCGAAGCCATTAAAGCTTTGCGGTCAGCGCTGCCCGACGATGCAATTCTGTTTGGAGATGCTGGCAGCCATTCCTTTTATGCGGTTCAGCATCTGGATATTGTAAAGCCGGGAACGTTTTATTTTGACGAAGTGTTTATTGCGATGGGTGCGGCTATCGGATATTCAATCGGAATGAAATTGGCTTGTCCGGATCGTCCTGTCGTATGTATTACCGGAGACGGCTGCATGCTCATGCAAGGCACAGAAATATCGACCGCTGTGAACCACGGCGCCCCTGTTATTTTTTTTGTTCTGAACAACGGACGTTTGGATATGGTGGACAAAGGGATGTCCTATAACACTGGAAGATCGGTCGGTGCCGTCTATTCACAACCACTTGATGCCAGCGGGTTTGCGATGTCGATGGGAGCTTCCGCCTACCGCTGTCATCACACCGCAGACATTGTAGAAGCAGTTGGAGCCGCTCTTCGCTCCCCTAGAGCGACTGTCATTGAAGTGATGGTGGACCCTTATGAAATTCCGCCTATTTTAACTAGATTGCTAAGCATGGATTAGAACAATGGAAAGAAGGTGAAGGCATGAATTCCGTGGTGTACAACAAAGGGATGGAGACGCTGAGCAAAATGGTCGGTCCCGATATTTTAAACCAGACGGTAGAAAATGTGCGCAAATTCAGTCCCGATCTCGCCAAGCTTGTTGTTGAATTTCCGTTTGGCTCGATCTACTCAAGACCCGGCCTTGATATGAAGCAGCGTTCGCTGATTACGATTTCGTCCTTAGTGACGCAAGGAGCGGAAGGTCAACTCGATTTCCACATTCACGCCGCGCTTAATGCGGGGCTTGCGCCGGACGAAATTGTGGAAGCGATCATGCATTGCTTGCCATATGCAGGTTTTCCAAAGTCGCTTGGGGCGCTTGGAGTCGTTATTAGAGTGTTCCAGGAGCGCGGCATTTCAGTGGAAACAGCGGAAGCGGCAGCGGCGAAAGAATAAGGGAAAGCCATTCTCGCAAGAGGGTGGCTTCTTCTTTCGGTTTATTTCATATGGATAGCCGGAAGATGTGACCCCAGTTGACATGAAAAATGGAGATATGGTATATAAAAGTAGTGGTTAGCACTCTGGTGGTTTGAGTGCTAACATTTTTAAACATTGGAAAGTAAGAGAGGGGAGTTATCCGCAATGGCCAAAAAGCAATTTAAAGCCGAATCCAAACGTTTGCTGGAAATGATGATTAACTCGATCTATACGCAAAAAGAAATCTTTTTGAGGGAGCTTATTTCCAACGCCAGCGATGCGATTGACAAAATATATTACAAAGCGTTATCCGACGATAAGCTCGTTTTCAACAAAGAAGACTACTATATTAAAGTAACGGCAGACCAGGACAAGCGCATTCTAACCATTACGGATACGGGCGTTGGCATGACCTCTACCGATTTGGAAAACAATTTGGGCGTCATCGCCAAAAGCGGCTCGCTTGCGTTCAAGCAAGAAAATGAGGCTCAAGAAGGCCATAACATTATCGGCCAGTTCGGCGTAGGCTTTTATTCCGCGTTTATGGTGGCGGATGAAGTCGAGGTGACGACTAGAGCGCTTGGAAGCGACGAGGCTTATCGCTGGACGTCGAAGGGAGCCGACGGTTATTCCATTGCTGCAGCGGAGAAAGAAAGCGTTGGAACCGAAATTGTGCTGAAAATAAAGGAGAATACAGAAGACGAGCAATACGACGAGTTTTTGGAACCGTATCGTTTGCGCGCAATTATTAAAAAGTATTCCGATTTTATCCGTTATCCGATCAAGATGGATATGAAAAATCAACGTCCGATTGAAGGCAGCGACTCCGAGCTGGAAGAAGTCGTCGAGGAACAAACGGTTAACAGCATGGTTCCGATTTGGAGAAGGAATAAAAACGAGCTGACGGAAGAGGACTACACCGCATTTTATACGGAAAAACGGTACGGGTTCGACAAGCCGCTGAAACATTTGCATGTCAGCGCGGACGGCGCCGTTGTGTATAATGCTATTTTGTACATACCGGAAAATACGCCCTTTGACTACTATACAAAGGAATATGCAAAAGGACTTGAGCTATATTCGAACGGCGTTCTCATTATGGACAAGTGCGCGGATTTGCTGCCGGACTACTTCAGTTTCGTGAAGGGCATGGTCGACTCTGAGGACTTGTCGCTGAACATTTCCAGAGAGCTGCTCCAGCATGACCGTCAACTGAAGCTCATTGCCAAAAATATTAAAAACAAAATTAAAAGCCTGCTCCAAAGCTTGATGAAGGACGATAGAGAAAAGTACGAAACCTTCTTTAAGGCGTTTGGCCGCCAATTAAAGTTTGGCGTTTACAATGATTACGGCATGAATAAGGGCGATCTTCAAGATTTGCTGCTGTTTACTTCTTCCGAGGAGAAGAAACTGGTTAGTCTCGACGAATATATTTCCCGCATGCCGGAAGATCAAAAATATATTTATTATGCATCCGGCCAATCCGCAGCCCGTATCGAAAAGCTTCCTCAAATTGAGCTTGTGCTCGACAAGGGATACGAAATTTTGTACTTTACGGACGATATCGATGAGTTTGCGGTCAAGATGATTATGAACTATAAGGAAAAAGAGTTTAAATCGGTATCGAGCGGAGACCTTGGCATCGAAGGAGATTCGGAGGAGAAGCAAGACGAGGCGGCGGATGGGGAAAACAAAGAGCTTTTTGAAACGATGCTGACGCTTTTGGACGGCAAAGTGAAGGCGGTCAAAGCTTCCAAACGACTGAGAAGCCACCCGGTATGCTTGTCGGCCGAAGGCGAGCTTTCCATCGAGATGGAGAAAATTTTGAAAGCCATGCCGGACGCCGGTGATGTCAAGGCGGATAAAGTGCTGGAAATCAACGTTGGCCACGAGGTGTTCCAATCGCTTAAAAAAGCTCACGCCGGCGATAAAGAGAAGTTTAACCTTTATACACAGCTCCTATATAATCAAGCATTGCTGATAGAGGGACTTCCTATTCAAGATCCGGTTGAATTTACAAACGATATTTGCAAAGTGATGGTGTAAGACCGGGCAAATCTCAATCGAGTTAACAGTCAAAAAGACCGCGCAGGCATAAAGCCTGACGCGGTCTTTTATTATGGGCGAATCCTAATCCGTTTCACTTACTTGTGACCGTATACGGCGACATCAATAATATCGAAGCCTCTAACCAGACGCTCTTCTCTAACTATACGGTTTTCTCTAACCAGACGGTCTCTGTCGCGCAGTCTTCTGTCGCGACGACGGAGAGCGTGGGCAACGATGCTGAGACGTTGTCCGGGCACCCGGAAAGATTTCGAGAACGATTCACCAGGAAGGAGCTTAATTCTTGCTAGACGACCAATAGCGCGGCCATGCTCATCGGAGATGAACAGCGATAGGACGACAGGCGTTTCGGAAATGAACCGATTGTCGGCAACGACACGGATCGTTTCAAACTTGCGTACGTCGATGCTGCCGCGACGGCGGTTGCGGTGGTCATGATGATGGTTGTCGTGGTGATGATGGTCATGATGATGATCGCGGTGATGATGGTCACGATGATGATGGCGATGATGGCGGCGATGATGGTGACGGCGGCAACGACGGCGCACGTGGCGGCCAATGCGGCGAACGACGCGGCGCTCCTCCAAAACTTCCCGTTCTTCAACTTCACGGACAACGTTTTCGCGCTCTTCATGTTTGTGATGATCATCATGGTCGTGATGATGATGATCATCATCGTGGCGGCGATGTTCCCTTGTCACGAGTCTCGTTTGACCGGGACGAAGCAGGAAGCCTCTTGCTGGAGTACTGAAGAGCAATTTGTTCTTAGCCATGTTTTCACCTTCTTCTTCTTAAAGTACTATATGCTATGAGTGAGCTATAGCAATCGCTTGTACTTTTGACCAAAGGTGAACGTCACGACTTTCATAGATAGTTGGAAGAAAGGTTATTGCCGGGCAATAATTTTGTCTATCAGTCCGTACTCTAGCGCTTCTTCCGCGGTCATAAAGAAGTCCCGGTCCATATCCCGCTCTACCCGTTCAATAGGCTGCCCCGTTCTCTCTACCGTAATTTGATTCAGCCTAGCCCGGTTAGCCAAAATACGCTTTGCGCTAATGGCAATATCGCTCGCTTGACCTTGTACGCCGCCATGCGGCTGATGAATCATAATTTCGCTATTCGGCAGCGCGAATCGTTTACCTTTTTCACCGGCCATAAGCAAAATCGCGCCAAATGAAGCGGCAAACCCTGTGCAGATCGTCTGAATTTGCGGTTTGATGTATTGCATCGTATCGTAGATGGCAAGACCTGCGGTGACAGAACCTCCCGGACTGTTGATGTACATATGAATATCTTTGTCCGGATCTTCCGCCGTCAGAAACAGAAGCTGCGCGATGACAACATTGGCTACCGCATCGTCGATGGCGGAACCGATAAACACGATTCGGTCTTTAAGCAGCCTGGAATAAATATCGTAGGTCCGCTCGCCCCGGTTCGTTTGCTCGACGACATAAGGAATAGAAACACTCATGTTTATACCTCCAATGCAAGGAATGGGTTGAAACGTAAGGAAAACGAATGAACAACCGCAAAAGATACGGTCAATCAGCGAAAAAAAAGTTGGAGTAAAGCGTATCTTTTCGGTCGTTTCATTCGTTTACTAAAGAAAGGCTCTGCGAGCATTTAAACTAAGGAGGTTGCGGGATGAAGCGTCTGCTGCAGAAGGAGGGCGTCAAGGGCCTTGGAGATAAGGCTGACTTGGAGCGCCTGCACATATCCCTTTTCCGATATTGCCTGGTTTTGACCGGTTCGAAATGGGACGCGGAAGATTTATCGCAATTAGTTTGGTGCAAAGCTTTGACTGCGCTTAAGAAAAGTCCGCATCACAATGTGGAGGCGCTGCTTTTGCGCATTGCCAAAAACGAATGGATCGATTGCTGCCGAAGAAAAGCCGTTTACAAAACCAAAGTGGAAGCATTGTCCGCTGAAGAGAGAAGCGCCGAACGGAAAAGCTCCGAGGAGGACAGCTTTGCTATAGAAGCCATGTTTGGCGCCCTATTAAACCATTTGTCGCCTCTGCAAAGAACTGTATTTGTGTTCAGGGACGCTCTTGGATTTTCTAATCTAGAGACGGCTGAAAAATTGGGCTTAACGGAGGGGGCAGTCAAAGCGGCGCTTCATCGGGCGAGGAAATCGATAGAGGCGGTGCGTCGGGAATTAGAGAGCGATCATGGCGGCCGGCTGCCTTCCGATTCAGAGGAGAGGGTATGGCTGGAGGAAACCGTGCTCGCTTACGAGGAAGGAAGGGTGGAGGATTTGGCGGAACGATTGATGGCCGGCGTCTTGTATGCGTCACCGCTGCTAGTCATCGGAGGTATGGCATCCTACCGGGTACAAAGCGGCAACGGATTCGGAACCTCCATGCTATCGTTAAGTATGTCTGCTTAAAACAAGGCAATTACATTAGAGCCAAGACCGGCAAGAGGGACATTTTCAATAAATGCCCGCTTGCAGGTCTTTTTTTTGAAAATAATCACAAGGAAAAAGAAGGAATTTATATATTCATGTCGAATTACCTAAAAGTTTGCGAGGAATGGGTATTTTATACTTGATTTCCAATGCCTAATCATACTATTTACCTATGGAAAGAGGAGACAAAAGTTTATGCAAATGAAAAAATCGGTTTTTGTGGCTTCCTTATTGACATGCAGCCTTGTATTTGGTGCTGTAGGGGCTGTTGCGTCCACTGGAGTTGAAAAAATATCCGCTTCATTGAACCACAACATCAAATTTATTTTGGACGGAAAGAGCTGGAAACCAAAAGATTCGAGCGGCAAAGAGCTTTCTGCTTTGGTTTACAAAGGCTCCACTTACGTACCGCTGAGAGCCGTTGGCAACGCGCTTGGAGCGGAAGTGGATTATGATGCGGACAAAATGCAGATTACAATCGACAGCTCAGGCGATAACGGCATCCCGCATAAGGACGATACCGACAACGGCAGCAATAACGGAGGCGGCTCAAACGACAACGACGATGACGATTCAAATGTCCCATCCGGAAGCGGCGTATTAACTCTTCCTAGCAACTTCAATATGAGCCAGACGACTGAGGACTTGAAGAAGCATGCTGTTTCGTTGATTAAAATTTATGGAGCTGCGCTTGAAGACGAAGATTATTCCGAATTCAACAAATATGTAAAAAAATATGTGTCTCCGAAAGTAGAAGGCACTTATTTAATGGGCCACGAATTTTCTATTAAAGAGTTTGAGGAAAATATTCAAGGCAGCATAGATGCCAACGATTCAGAAACTATCCAAAGTTATGGCAAGGACCTTCAGAAAGTCAAAGCCGAGGGACTAGTAATTCAGGATACGGATAAAGACGAATACGGTGCGACTATCAGTTTTGAATTCACTCCGGAAGGCTGGGAATTTTCTAGCACGATTAATGTTTATTTAAACTTTGAAAAGTTGAAAAATGGCACGTACGTTCTTGATTCCGTATACTTTGTTTAGATAATCCATTTTAAACTAAATTCAAAGCACTTATATTTTCTAACGAATAAAACACCTTCCACCTATACCCTGTTGCATGGTCAGTTCACAGACCGGGTATAGAATGAAGGTGTTTTTCCATGTGTGCATTAGCGCACGATTGATACGCTTTATGATTATCCCTCGTACTGGTTCATCATGATTTGCAGCTTGGTTACCAGCAGCTCTCTCATTTCCGGCGGTTCGATAATTGTGGCATCTTCGCCGAAGCTGAGCACAACATGAAGCAGCCAAGTTTTCATAGATCGCTCATCCATTTCCATCCGGAGCGTCAGCGAGCCGTCCTCGTGAAATTCCCGCTCCGCGAGATGGAACTGATCGAGCGCCCTAGCGAGAGAAGTGGCGGAAATATGCAGCACAACCGTATGCAATACGCGTTCTTGCAAAGCCGGCGCACTACGTTCCGTTTCCTCTTGAAGCTTATGTTTGTTTTGAAAATGCTGCCCAGTCGCCTTTAAGTCCGTCATTCTGGACAGGCGGAACTCCCTATAATCGGAACGGATTCGGCAAAAGCCGTACAAATACCACGTATCGAATTTATAGTGAAGCTGCACCGGCTCCACGCTTCGGTCGACACGTTCGTTTTTGGCGTTGATGTATCCAAACTGCACAAGCCGGCTTTCGGAGATAGAGTTTCTGAGCAGTTGCAGCGATTTACGATAAAAGGGTCGGCTTCCTACATTCAGCGAAACGGACGAGCCTCCTCCGCTGCCCTGAATGGTTTGCAGCCTGCGAATCGTCTCAGCTGCCCTCTCGTCCTGAAAGACGGTAGACATCGATTGAAGGACGCTGACTAGCGATCCGACATCATAGGAGCCAAGCAGGCTCCGGTCCATTTTATATTCTTCCATAATGCGGTAGCCGCCGTTCACGCCTTGATAGGACACAACGGGAATGCCGGCCGCGCAGATCGCTTCGATGTCGCGGTATATCGTTCTTTGCGAAACGCCGTATTTTTCCGCAAGCTCGGAGGCGGATAAAATTTCATTGTTAAGCAGCATGTAGATCATGGAAATCAGACGTTCCAGCTTAATCGCAATCGCCTCCTACTATAGCTCGGAATGGGATAATATGTGCTGCAGATCCTCTATGGAAAGAGCAGAGAGGGCATCGCTGCCGGGATCGACGATATCGTCGATCAGCCCTTTTTTACGCTGCTGGAGCTCGTACATTTTGTCTTCGACCGTTCCGGCAGCAACCAACCGGATCACCTGCACGACGTTTTTTTGCCCAATTCGGTGGGCGCGGTCGGCGGCTTGCTGTTCCACGGCCGGATTCCACCATAAGTCGTAGAGAATGACGGTATCCGCCCCGGTTAAATTAAGTCCTGTTCCTCCGGCTTTTAGCGAAAGCAGAAATAGTTCCCGCTCACCCGCATTAAATCGATTGCACATCTCCAGTCGCTCGACAGGCGGCGTGCTTCCGTCCAAATAGAAAAACCGGACGCCCCGGTAGCCCAGCTCCCGTTTGACAAGGTCGAGCATTTCCGTGAACTGGGAAAAAATGAGCGCTCGTTTCCTCGAACGGATACATTCCTCCACGAGTTCAAGCAACTGCTCGAATTTGGCGGAGCTGCCACCGTAGCCATCTACAAAAAGAGCTGGATGGCAGCAAAGCTGGCGGAGGCGGGTTATGCCCGCGAGCAGTTTGATTCGGGTTGTTCCATCGTTCCCTCTGTCTAAATGTTTTAACGAATCCTGGCGCAGCTTGGCCAAATAAGCGGCATACAGCTTCTTTTGCTCCGGCAGCAGCTCTGAGGAGTGTACCGTCTCTATCTTTTCGGGAAGCTCCTTCAGTACATCCTCTTTCAAGCGGCGGAGCAGGAACGGACGGCATCGTCTAGCCACTTCCTCGCGCGTCATTTCGCCAAACTCCCGTTTGCCGGGCAGCAGCTCAGGAAAAACAGCGCGAAAGATCGACCACAGCTCCTCCAGCCTGTTTTCAATCGGCGTTCCTGTCAGCGCGAATCGGTATATGGCGGAAAGAGAGCGAACCGCTTTTGCCGTTTGAGTCGTGTCGTTTTTGAACATTTGCGCTTCGTCCAAAATAATAGTGTGAAACGCCTTGGCGCTATATGACTTGCTATCTTTTCTGAGCAGGGGATACGACGTAATGATCACATCCGGTCTTTGTTCGCCAAATGCTTCTGCCGCGTCGTTCCCGCCGCCATTATCAAGCAAAACCTTGCGCTCTTCCTTGCTTCCGTCGGCAACGACGGTACGAAGCTCTGGCGCAAACTTGGCCAGCTCGCTGCGCCAATTGTAGAGGAGCGAGGCCGGAGCGACAATTAAAGCCGGTTTGTTCGTGGATCGAATCGATTCGGCTTCCGACAGCAGGAACGCTATGCTTTGTACTGTTTTGCCAAGTCCCATCTCGTCAGCCAATATGCCCCCGAAACGATAGGCCGCTACCGTTTTCATCCATTGAAACCCGTATTTCTGATAATCGCGCAAAACAGAAGAAAGCCGCTCTGGAACTGGGAAATCGAGCTGGTCGGGATGTTTCATATTGTCCAGCATCTCGCGCAGCGACCGGTTCATTTTGATAACGGGATGGCGCAGCCGCATGTCAACCAGAGCGAGAGCATGGGCCGCGTGCAAGGTCATCGACTCATCGAACAAGGCAGGCTGATGAAGCCCGACCCCGTTCATGACACGCAGCAGCGCTTCAAACTCTTCCGTTTCCAAGGATAGCAAAGCTCCGGTTGCCATTTTGTAATAGCGCCGTTTCTCCTTTACGGCTTTCACTATAGCCCGTATTTCCTTCTCCGTAATGCCGTCCATTTCAAAACGGTAATGAAGCCAGTCCGTCCTCTCCTCCCACGCAATATGCAGCTTCATCGGCGGCAGATCGGTAGCCATTCGCAGCTTAACGGCGGAAGTGGCGTATAGAACGAGATATTGCTCCAGCTGCGGAACGAGGTGGTGAAGGAAATCGTATTCCGCATCGTCTCCTTCAATCAAGTAGCCGCCCTCTGTTTTTAGAAAACGTTCATCCTCCATTAGCGCGAGGATGGTGCGTTCCTTTTCTGAGTCGCGCATAAGAATGCGCTCCTCGCCGCGCGGCTTTCCGGCTAAATCCAGTGGATTCACGACAATGTCGCCGTATTGAAATTCCAGACCCGCAAGCAGTTTGCCCCTCAGCCGATCCAAATACATTCTCGCTTGCAGCGGACTGTAGTAAAAGCGATTCGAAATCGTTTCGGAAATTTGAACGTACCCCAGTTTCATTAAACCGGGAACGACCCGTTCCATGATGGATTCCATTTGCCGGGGGTCGATGACGAGCCTGTCCGTTTGGCCTGATTCGCGGTTGTCTGCGCCAATGATCGCTTTAAGCCCGGCTAGTTTTTGCAGTTCCCGTTGTCCAACGGGGTAAAAAACACCTTCCATAAACAGCATGCCATAAGCGTCCAGAACACAACTGTCCGTAAGTCCTGCTGCGGTCAGCTCATAGCCGTCATCCGCTTCGGACCGATCCAATTTAAAATGGAGGGGCGGTTTGCCTTTAGCGATTTCGATTTTGGAATAAACGGCAGCCAACAGCCGTTTCCCGCTATTGCTCGGTGCAGGTTCGATTCGAACCTGACTGGCGCCTTGCAGGGCGGTAAATAGCGATTCCCATGCATATGGAGGGATTGGCATTATTTTTCCGCTATCGATCCCTTTATTGGAAAATCCGGCAGAGGGCGAGGGCGCAACGGTTTCACGGTACGAGGCCTCTTGTTTATGGAGGCGAATCAACGCTTTGATGACTTCATGATCCCCGGCAGTGAAGATATGCCTGGAAGGATCGTACAGCAAAGACTTTGACAGAGGATAGGCTTGTCCCTGCTCAATCGCCGTCAGCCATTCGGCCGGCTGTTGAACGATAGCCATTCGTCCCTTTCCCGCTTTCAGTTCTAGGCCGATTCGGTGTTTGCCGCCGTCTATCGGAATAAAGCGGCATACGAACTCGACCGGCAGCGGTTCACGCTCATCTCGCAGCACAGTTGCGCCGCTCGGCAGCCCGCTTCCATGCTGGAACAAGTCGAGCAGCCCTTCTACGACTTCGTAGTCTGGGATGCTGGACAAATACACTTTACCTCGATCCCGGCTTACAGGCTTTTGTTCGGGGGCGCGGCTTGCTTTCATCACTTGAACAAGCGCAGCGGCAACATGCTTGCAATAGTGGCGATCGGTATAAAAGGCGAGACAGCTGCATTCAGCATGTACGCCGCCTGCTTCCTCCAATTGAATGGACGCTTCGAAAACGCGGCTCCCGCCGATAATTTTTGCACGATATTCCTCTTTAAAGCGGGAGGGCCTCTTTAGCTCTACGAAGCCTGCCTCCGCAAGCGCTGCTCCTCGGCTATAGGCTTCGTATCCGGTCAGCCGGATAATCGATTCCGGGGTTAATGGAAAGCTCATCGTTTCACCTTCTGGAAAATATTGATCAATATTTGCGATCGATATAAAATTTAGTTACCTCTATTATAAAACATTTTTGAATCATTTTTTTTGTAAATAGTTGATAGATTTTATCCGCCGGTGGCATCTATAGTTCAGGGGGAATGGCGATGGACGTTTTGTCACAGGTTTCGGTTCCGTGGAGGGACGGAAAAAGTGCTGGGGCGAATGAGGAAAAGCAGTGGATTGACCGAGCAAAATCGGGAGACCGGGAAGCGTTCGGAGAGCTTGTGCGCATGCATCGGGCAAAAGCGCTCGGCATTGCCGGCAAGCTGGCAAAAGACGTCCATTTGGCGGAGGATATCGTGCAGGAAGCGCTGCTGCGGGCATTTTTGCATTTGGGCACGTTAACGGATAATGCCAAATTTTCCGCATGGCTGCAGCGAATTGTTCGCAATCAGGCTTATATGAAAATAAGGAGGGGCGGTCCTTACGTCAGCGAACTGCCTTTCGAAAGTTGGACTGGAGGAGCGGGAGCTGCATCAGTCGGGTCATCCCGTCAAGAAAGTGTGGACTGGCGCAATATCGACAGCATTTTGTTCCATTTGGCGAAGTCCGCTCAGTCATCGGCCGAGGGTATCACCAGTCCCGAGCAATGCTTGATTCGAAAGGAAACGATTGAAGGAATTCGTTTATTGGTACGCTGTCTAAACAAAAGGGAACGGGATATTTTCGAAGCCCATTTTTTCGAAGAGCTGCCTCCGTCCGATATTGCGGCGCTGCTGGGAACGACGACCGCAGGCGTTTACAACTCTCTTTCCCGGTCAAGAGCGAAGCTGCGCAAGGAAAGAATTCGGATTTCCATCGGACTGTATGTAGAAAAAAGAGCCGCGCTTGGTCTGCCGCGCAAAAAGATTCTATCGACTCCCCCGTAATCACAATTTTGGAGGCTGCTGATTCTAATATGACAACATTTACGCAAGAGAGAGACTGGAGCAAAACATGGACGTCGGCGGGATGGGCCATACACGGCGCCGTATCCTACACCGACAAAAAGCATTTGACGCTCACTGACGTTATGGGATTTACCGGGCTGGCGTTCCGGCTCAACATTGATCCGCAATCCATTCATATAGCAGGTCCTACCTCTTATCCCGGAGGCTATATTTTCCGTCGCAATCTTTGTAATTTGGGGTTTACGAGCTGCCTTGCCGACCCGCTCGTTCCCGTTCCGCCCGATAAGCTCGAACAAGTGATGGCGCTGGTGCAGGAATCGATTGACCGGGGCATACCGGCTATCAGCTTTGATTTATTTACTCCTGAGGCCGGTCTCATTTACGGCTATGACGACGAAAAACAGCTATTTCATGCCAAGGACGTATCCCAGGACGGAACATTGCCTTATTGTACATTTTCAGATTCCAAAATCGATTTGTTGTTTGTTGTAACGATCAGCGACAGCTTGCCCCACTCCAAATACGAAATGATGAGAATGGCTTTGTCTATGATTGTGGACCATGCCAGAGGCAAGGAGTGGATGCATATTTTCGAAGGGAAGTTTGCACAGGGGCTTGCCGGTTATGAGGCTTGGATCAAGGCGATGGAGGAACTGCGGGCGGACGAGACGGGCAATGCCTATAACGTCGCGGTTGTTGCCGATGCGCGTGAATTTGCCGCCCGGTTTTTGAGCGAGCAATCGTTCCGCTGGGATGGAACCAATATTGTGGAGCGGACCGTTCGGCAGCGGACGGGAGAAGCGGCCAAATATTACGGCGAAGCGGCTGCCGCACTTGGCGAGCTGCGAGAGTTATTCCCTTTCCCGCATGGCGGAACTCCCAAAAGTCCGCAAACGGCAAAACTTGCCGGGAAGCAGCTTCGTAAAGCATTCGAGGCAGAGACGAAGGGAATTGAACAGCTTGAGGCGCTGTTTCGTTTTATGAATGAGTATTATTCGGAAAAGTGGATTCGTTAAAAAGGCAAGTTCATTAGAGGAGGAGGCGGACTATGGCTTTGACGGACAAAAGGGTCTATAGCAAGGAATGCGGCGATGAGCTTGTCGATTTGCGGAATGAGAAGCTGCACATGGCTACGCTAAAAGGGGCGGAGCTGCACAGCGTTGACGCAAGGGACAGTTCGCTGCTGCATGTCAATTTTGACGGGTCGAAGTGGAACCATATTCAATTTTCAAACGTCCACATCAAAGAGACTCAGTTGGGCGGTACCGTTTTCGAAAATATTCGGCGTCCCAAAGCTTCGGAAAGCGCCCGCAAGGAAGAGGGATTCCGGGGAATCGTCCAGCCGGTCCGCTTCGTCTACTCCGACCTTAGCGAAGCTATTTTTGACGAATGCGATTTAAGCGGCGCCGAGTTGAACCTTTGCAGGACGGAAGGAATGCGCATCAACGGCATTTCGGTAGACGAATTGCTTAAGGTTTATGAGGAGCGGCGCGAGCTGCCCGAGTCCATTAAGAAATTTCGGAAGATAAGGGAAGAGACGATCGCTTTTGCAGAAAGTGTGCCTTCACATAGGTTGGATGCTATTCCCGAGGGCTTTAATAACAGCATCCGCTGGAATTTGGGCCATCTGCTGGCAGCATGGGATCACGGGATTTTTCCCAAGATCGGTGAAGCATGGCGTATACCGGCGAACTATCACTCCCTTTTTCCAAGAGGCACAAGTCCAAGAGACTGGAAAGAAACGCCTCCATCCATTAGTGAAATCGTAAGCGGGCTGAGACGGCAAAAAGAGGATGTGTCGGCTGAGTTGCCGCACCGGCTTGCCGATGCGCTTGCCGAACCTTTTTTGAATATGTCCGCGATGTCGGATATGCTAGAATTTCTGCTCTGCGAGGAGCAGCATCACCAGAAAGCAATAAAATCAATAGTCGAGGCGCTTGAGCGAGGAGCATCTTTTGAGCAAACAACAGCAGTCCCGTTCATTGTCAAACGGCCTTCATTTATTGTTGCGGGGGTCACACTCCAAGGGAATTTAAAGGATATTCGGGAACAGCGGCTCGGCCATAAGGCATACAGCAGGCTTACTGCTATGAAAGAAGGAATAACTGGCGTTGTTTCAAACGAAGTTTATCTCGTACAAATGTATCCAATGAGAATGGATTTTGATCCTTTGAACGATCCCTTTACGCAATTGATCGGCTACAAGGTAGAAGAGGGAGCAACCGTTCCCGAAGGTTTAATCCTTCACAGGCTGGAATCGACCGAGTATGTGCGTTATACTCATCGCGGACCGGAAGCGGAGATAGCATCTTCCTACAATTTAGTTTATAGAAATTGGTTGCACGAGCATAACCGAAAGTCGCTCGGCTTTGATTTTGAAATTAGGGACGAGCGTTATCTGGGGGAAAATCCCGATAACGAAATCGATATGTTTATTGCGCTCGCTCCCGAATTATAAAACTCAGCGGGGCAATGCCGTTTACATCATCGGTTGGTGAAGGGAGTCGATGGCTGATGTGCATTCTCGCTCGTGGTATTTTTGATCAGCGGCTCTTTGCTTGACGTGGATGTAGCAACAGCTCGGGCAAACGGCGAATGAGAAGCGCCAATTTACGCTTATAGGCAAAATCCGGCACCCAAGCGGGCCGGATTTTTTCCGTCTGTTGCTGCGATGTCAGCAGCTGGCATTGACTTCACAAACTGTATGAATTAATATTACAGTATCATTTTCGAGGAGGCGAGCCTTATTCGAAGCGAATTTACTGTAGCGGTCCATTGTCTGGCTCTCCTTGCCTATTTGCCTGAACATCGGGCAAGCAGCGAGCTCCTTGCCTGCAACGTCGCGACCAATCCGACGCGCGTACGCAAAATTATGAGCGCCCTTCGCAAGGAGGGCTTTGTTAAAACAAAAGAAGGAATCGGCGGCGGCTATCAACTGAACTGCATACCGGAGGAAGTGACGCTGGCTGAAATCTATCGTTCAATATGTGGCGGTACGCTTAAGCCGCACTGGTCCTCCGGCAATCCGGAGGAAACTTGTCTAGTATCGGCCAATATGTCATATGTAATGGATGGTTTTTTCCGGGAAGCGGAGCAGCATTACGAGGAATATTTAGAGAGGCATACGCTCCAGACGGTTCTGGACCGCTTGAAGCGATGCTGTAAATCGAAACAGGAAGGAGGAGAAGCCAGTGTCAACACATGATCGAACAGACGAAAAGCGGAAATCGGCGTCTTCCTTGCCGATCCCCATTTCCGTACTCGACGTATCTCCGATTGTGGAAGGGGGCTCCGTGGCGGATTCGCTTCGCAATACGCTAGACCTCGCTCAACATTCCGAACGCTGGGGCTATAACCGTTATTGGCTTGCGGAACATCACAATTCGCCCAGCATCGCCAGTTCGGCGACTTCGGTCGTCATTGGTCATGTCGCCGCTGGAACGTCTACTATACGTGTAGGCTCCGGGGGCATTATGCTGCCCAATCATGCTCCGCTTGTTATAGCGGAACAATTTGGCACGCTGGAAGCGCTGTTCCCAGGTCGCATCGATCTGGGCCTTGGACGGGCGCCGGGAACGGACGGTCTGACCGCCGCTGCTCTTAGAGGGGAAAGAGGTTCCAATGGCGGCAACTTCCCGGAGCAGCTTGAACAATTGAGAGCTTATTTGGACCCGGACGGAGCGGAGGTGGCTATGCCGGTAAGAGCGATTCCGGGAGAAGGAGCGGATATTCCGATTTGGCTGCTCGGCTCCAGCGATTTCAGCGCCTTGCTCGCCGCTCAGCTAGGATTGCCGTTTGCGTTTGCCGGTCACTTCTCGCCGACCTATACCGTTCCGGCGATGAACTTATACCGCAGCCGCTTCCAGCCGTCGGCCATTCTTGACAAGCCGTACGGGATGGTCGCAGTCAATGTGGTTGCGGCTGATACGGATGAGGAAGCGGCTTATTTGGCTACTTCCATGCAGCAGCTTTTCCTTAGCTTCATTCGCAATCAGCGAGGCGCGCTTCCCCCTCCTGTTAAGGATATGGACAAGATTTGGACGGTGCAGGAGAAGCTGGCATTGCAGCAGCAGCTAGGCTCAAGCATTGCAGGCAGCCCAGAGACGGTCAAAGCAAAGCTGGAGAAATATATAGAGGCGACAGGTGCGGATGAGCTTATGATCGCTGCCCATATATTCGACCATAAGGCTCGACTGCGTTCGTATGAAATTATCGCAAGCCTTTAAATAAAAAGGGATGCCCCAAAGCCCGATTAGGACTTTGAGGCATCCCTTTTGCATGTATGAGACTTTTTATTGCGAATTTGATGTACCGTTTGCCGTTTCATCTGTGGCGGGAGGGCGGAAGCCTCTGCTAAGCTCTCCAACGGAATAACCGAAGTCCATTTGCAAATGAGGGTAGTCCTTAAACCCCTCCCAATCTCCGCCCCAGCTGAAGCCAAGTTTTTTGGCGACGGCCACAACCTCCATCCAATCGGCTTTGCCGTTTAGATTGCCGTCGTATTCCATGTCCCACACGATTTTTCCTTTTTTCGTTTTTAAAGCAAAGTCGACGGCAAGGCCGTAATTATGATAGGACTGCCCTCCCTTTGCATACGTAACAATAGGTCCGCTTGCCGTTCTTCCTTTCTCATAAAGAGCGTTTTGGTCCACATGGCTGCGAAAGTCGTCTGTAATGATTATACTGATGCCGAGCTTGTCCATTTCAGTCTTTAGTTCTTTCGTTTTGGCCGCGACGAGCGGATGCATGCCGGTAATCGGCGGAGCCTCTTTTTCGATAAAAGGCAAATGACGTCCGTACCGCTCAAACCCAATGACGATCCAGATTGCGCTTATTACTATTAAAATGATAAATAATATCCAATTGCGGATACGTCTTTTGGCAGACGGACGGCGCTGCGTAGGGCGGACCGTATGCTGCGGTTCAAGATTGGGTATAGTAGAAAACATTCTGTGTCTCCTTATCGGCTTGCCCGTTATGCTGGCGTACAGGTAATGCGGGCCGCCGCTACTCTTTAAGAAGCTTGTACAAATAATCGACGGAGCGCATGGCGTATTCCCGCTCTGCAAGCTGGCCATTTTTCAAAACGACGAGGCAAGGAACGCTGGCGATGCGCCACTCCTCCCTTAGCCGCGGGGTAAAATTAATATTTGTTTTATAAATGGGATATGAAACGCCTGCCGCTTCGGCCACCTCCAGCATTCGCTCCGCCAGCTTGCAGGTGCCGCACATCGGCGTAGTAAACAATACGGCGGCTCTCCCGATATCGGCTGCTGCGATTTGGTGCAGTTCTTTTTCCGTTAGTTCCTCTAGGGCCATACAGATGTTCCTTTCCAACTAAATAACTTTCGTCTCGCAATCGTGTCGTTAACAAAACGGCGTTTTACCATCATATCAAATTTTTTTATTTTTTTCGAAAAAAAGTGAAACCGGGCGAAACGGCCTTGCGTATAACTTTTTTATACAGCACAATCATGGCCTTTCCGAAACGAAAAAAGAATACCCTCCAAAGGGGAGTAGCTGCTACAATAAAGTCGTCATTCCGAGAACCCGAGTTCTCCGGCTTTATTGGCAACGTACATAACGTTGTTTGCGAGACCTTTGTCTGATTAGCTTTCAGACAGGGGTCTTTTCGCGTGCAAGAATGCTGTGCCGTGCTAGGAAATGAACTGGGGGGACTCGAAAATGGATTTGGGATTAATTTTGGAGTATGGATGGGTACTGCTAGTACTCATCGCGCTGGAAGGATTGCTCGCGGCTGACAATGCGCTCGTGCTTGCGATTATGGTTAAGCATTTGCCGGATGAAGAGCGGAAGAGAGCTTTGTTCTACGGTCTTGCCGGAGCGTTCGTATTCCGTTTCGCCTCGTTGTTCGCCATCTCGTTTTTGGTGGACGTATGGCAAGTGCAAGCGATTGGCGCCTTATATCTCCTCTTTATCGCGCTGAACCACATATTCCGAAAGCTCATCGTCAAGAAGGGCGAGGAATCGGCCGACAAAAAGGCTGGCAAAGAAGCGAAGAAGAGCGGTTTCTGGATGACGGTTTTCAAAGTGGAAGTAGCCGATATCGCGTTTGCGATCGACTCCATCCTTGCGGCGGTGGCGCTCGCTGTTGCTCTTCCGACAACAAACCTGCCAAAAATCGGCGGTATGGACGGCGGACACTTTATCGTCATTTTCCTAGGCGGATTGATTGGTCTAATTATTATGCGTTTTGCAGCGACGTTGTTCGTTAAGCTTCTGGAAAGCAGACCGGGTCTGGAAATTGCAGCTTTTGCCATTGTAGGCTGGGTAGGCGTTAAGCTCGCGGTTCATACATTGGCGCATCCTGCTATTCACCTTATCCCGCACGATTTTGCAGAGTCGAAAGTATGGAAGCTGTCCTTCTACGCCGTCTTGATTATTATTGCGGCTCTTGGCTGGTTCTTGTCGAACCCCAAAGAGGGTAAAGACAAGAAAGCGCAAGAAGCGGTATAATAAAGTCCACGTAAAGTTAGTGGAGGAGATAAAAGTTGGCACAGCTTTATTATAAGTATGGCACCATGAACAGCGGCAAGTCGTTTGAAATCATTAAAGTGGCTCATAACTACGAAGAGCAGGGCAAGCCAGTTTTAATTTATTCCCCTTCGGTAGGCGCAAGGGGAGAAGTCGATCGGGTCGGTTCCCGCGTTGGACTCCAGCGGGAAGCGATCCCGGTTCTTGAATCGACCGACCTGTTCGAAAATGTGAAAACGCAAGTCGCCGCGTCCGGCCGCATCTACTGCGTACTCATCGATGAAGCGCAGTTTTTGAAACAGCATCACATTGAAGGATTGACGCGCGTTGTCGACGAGCTGAACATACCAGTAATGGCGTTTGGTTTAAAAAACGATTTTCAAAATCAGCTTTTTGAAGGCAGTTACCACTTGCTCGTGCAGGCTGACAAGATCGAAGAAATCAAAACGATTTGCTGGCATTGCGACCGCAAGGCGACGATGGTCATTCGTTTCCGCGACGGCCAGCCTGTCAATTCGGGAGAGCAAATTCAAATCGGAGGCAATGAGGATTACAAGCCGGTTTGCCGGAAATGTTATTACCGGGCTTTTCAAGACGGCTCCAACTAAAGAAAAACGAAGAAACGGCGGTGCCGGGTATGATTGAGCTGTGACTCGCAAAGAGGTCATGGCGCACTCCCCTGGCACCGTCTTTTCTGTTTTCAGGCGAAAGCATTGCCGTAACACAGGCTGGTCGAAGCGAATCGACTTTTGGCTCTAAGATTTTCTCATGGCTGAGGGAAAACGAAGCAAGACATATTCCGTAGAAGCGTCAGCGCTCGCCTTTGTAACGGGATTCCCCCCTTTAACCTTGTTCAGGGAATCCCGTTACAACAGCGATCGGAGGAATATGTCTTGCGCAGTTTTCATCCTCCAGCCATGATCCCGTTTTTCAAATAGCCGCACTTGAATAACATCCCCGCATCGTTCATGATGTAGAAAACGAAACGGTTGAGGTGATCGATATGGAAGGGTTCATCAGAGGAACCGGAACAAGGGACGAGCATGCCAAGCTGCTGCTGGACAGTTATCGAAAATGGACCGGCAAGGAGTTGTTGCTGCTTGAGCCGCAGCGCTCGCCTATGGATCAAGTAGACGAGTCGTCCATCGTCATTTTGTCGCATGACACCGAGGCTGATCCCGTATTAAACTACGGAAATTGCATGGCGCAGCAATTATGGGAAATGGACGCGGACACGTTTGCGTCAACTCCATCCCGTTTGACGGCAGAGCCGATGGAGAGAGAAGAGCGGGCACGGTTTTTGGAGCTTGTAGCGGGGCAGGGGTATGTGGACGATTACACAGGCATACGGATTTCAAGCACGGGGCGTCGTTTTTATATTCGAAATGCGATCGTTTGGAATTTGGTTGACGAAGACGGAGTTTATAAGGGACAAGCGGCTGCCTTTTCGGAATATACGTTTTTGTAGGGGAGGATGAAGTTTGAGCATTTCCATTGGACTGGCCGGATGGGGAGATCACGATATGCTGTATCCTGCCGGCACAAAGCAGGGAGACCGATTAAATGTATACGGGAATCATTTTCCCGTTGTTGAAGTGGACAGCACCTTCTACGCCATACAGCCAAGAGAACGTTTTGTTTCTTGGGTAAACGGTACGCCAAGCAGTTTGAAGTTTGTGGTGAAGGCCTATCAAGGAATGACGGGGCATCAAAGAGGCGTCGCGGCCAAAAGCAATGATCCGGATGAAATGACAGCGGCGTTCTGCCGTATGCTGGAGCCTGCAATCGAAGCTGGCAGGCTGACGGCTGCCTTGTTCCAGTATCCGCCCTGGTTCGATTGTACAAGCCCGAACGTGAAGCTGCTCCGCGAAACGAAGCGCAGGATGGGCGATGTGCCTTGTGCGCTGGAATTCCGTCATCAGAGCTGGTTTCAAGACGGAATGCGGGAGAAAACGCTGGATTTTATGCGCGGCGAAGGGTGGATTCACAGCATATGCGACGAGCCGCAGGCTGGAATAGGCAGCATTCCTACCATCCTGCAAGCTGCCGATGAAGAGGTGTCGATCGTGAGGTTCCATGGACGAAACGTGGCTAATTGGAATAATGGAGGAGGCCCGAATTGGAGAGAGGTGCGATATTTGTACCAGTATTCGAATGAGGAGCTTTCAGAATGGAAGGACAAGCTGCAAGCGCTCCAGCAGCAATGTCGGCATATTGCCGTTATTTTCAACAACAACTCCGGCGGCCATGCGGCGGGCAATGCCAAAACGATGATGGAGATGCTGGGACAAAAAAGACCCGACGGGAGGGAGCCATTTTATTCCCCACCGGCGGGCCCGGAGCAACTGGAGCTCTTTTAAGTTCCAGTTAGTATTTCAGTTTAAGCAAGCTGCGTTCTTGAACAAACGTGGATGTGTTGAATAGCAAAAGCGCATCTTTAATGCCGTTTTGCTCCATGTAGTCGCTGATATTGCCATTATAGTACCGGATATCGATCATATGGATTTCTTGAACGTGATTCGTCAGAAAAGGCAATACGCTGTGCGCGTAAGAGTCTTTTATGACGAGCAGCTTGCTTAGGTCGGTGTCTTCCGGCTTTAAATCGCTGCTGACCTTCACAACCGCATGAACGCCGCCTTGAAAATAGGAGTACTTATCCTTTTTCGCGAGGAAGCTTTCATCGTACAGTCCTTCTACCGTTTTGCCGTTGTCGAGAATATGCATTTCCGTTTTGACAGGCTGCTTCGGCTCGTATTTTTGAATGGAATCGGGCTTCACGGCGACAAATTGGCCGCGGGTGTGATAGCTTCCCAAAAAAGAATCCGTAACGGTGCGAATTTGGAACTGCTCTTCGTCTAGCGGTTCCCAGCCTTTGCTTTCGGCAAAAGCGCGATAGGCCAAATAGGCCCCGTAGCTCGTCCAGTGGTGATCGGTCCGGTAATAAAGCGGCCGCTCTCCATCCGGCTTCAAAAAGTCAAAGCCATTCAGAAACGTCAGCTCGTCCCCCGCCCTCGCTGCAATAAACTCGTTTATATCCTTTTGCGGGTAAGCTATAGCCAGCCAAGGCAGAAGATTCGGATAGACGCCAACGGAGTTTGGCGCAAGCAGAAACGATATATCGCTATCCGGGTGATTGGCGGCAAATTTGTTGACCGCCTCCGCATATTTTTCCACAGTTGAAAAATCCGGCTTCACGGATTTTTCAAACAAGTAGCCGTCTTCCCCCAAATAAATGCCGTTATTTTCTTTTTGCAGTCTAATTTGCTCCAGCACCGACTTTGCCGCCGTCCAATTGGAACGCAACGGGAAGTGGTCGGTCACGTACAGCTCGGCTTCATCGGAAAACTTTTTCGATTTGATCGATTCCCAGCTAAGCTCCGGCGCCTTTTGCAAATAGCGGTTTTCCATTTCGGAAAATGCTTTTTTCGGCGACACGAGAAAGAAGACGCATAAAACACCGAGCAATGAAATAAATCCCCAAACATAAATTCGATCTGTCCATTTGTTCATATGAAGTAAGCTCCTCTTGTGCTAGAAACGGAAGTACAGAAATGGATTAAATGTGGCATCCACCAAATAAGCGATGGACATCAGCAGCAGAGCGCCGTGCCACGTAAGGGCAAGCGCCGGATGCAGCAGCGGCCCCTTGCCTGGTTCTCTTTTAGGCAAAGAAGCAACAACGAGCAGCAGCAGCAAAATGGCGTTTGTGTAAAGCAAATACAACGACTGACGATCCCATAAAGGAGCATCGTTTGCTCCGAACAATGCTGTGAAATAAGCGAATACGTTCGGCAGCTGATCAAAGGCAAAAAATACCCAGCCAAGCAAAATAAGCAGAATGGCATAGCTGTGTCTAATAAATCTTGGCAAACGGCTTAGCCAGGAGAGTGCGAACCATTTTTCAAACGCAAGAATGAGGCCGAAATACAATCCCCACAGCAGGAAGTTCCAGCTTGCTCCATGCCAGATGCCGGTAAGCGCCCACACGATCAAAATGTTGCGGAGCTGCACCCATAGCCCCCGTCTGTTGCCGCCAAGCGGAATGTAGACGTAATCGCGGAACCAGGTGCCAAGCGAAATATGCCAGCGCCGCCAAAAGTCGGTAATGCTTTGCGCCGCATACGGTTTATTGAAGTTTTCGTTGAAGCGAAAGCCGAACATAAGACCAAGGCCGATCGCCATGTCGGAGTATCCGCTGAAATCGAAATAGATTTGAAAAGCAAAGGCGATAATGCCCAGCCAAGCGGTTAGAGTAGGCATCGTCCCGGCGCTTGTAGCCGAAATTTCATTCCAAAGGAGCCCGATATTGTTGGCCAAAAGCACTTTTTTGGCAAGTCCGATGGTAAAGCGCCGTACACCTTCCGCAAACATGGCGTTATCGACGATTCGGTGGCGAAGCTGTTCCGCAATCGTTTTGTACTGCACGATCGGTCCGGCCACCAATTGCGGAAACAAGGCGACGAACGTGGCGAAATCAAGCCAGTTGCGCTGGGCTTTCGATGTCCGGCGGTATACGTCAATAATGTAGGACATGGATTGAAACGTATAAAAGGAAATGCCGATCGGAAGCGGAAGATCCGTTGGTGGAATGTTTGTCCCTAACAGGGCATTTAAATTGCCAATCAGAAAGTCGGCGTATTTAAAAAAGCCGAGTACACCCAAGTTGATTATAATAGAAGCTATCAAAATGACCTTGCGTTTCGCTTTGCCATATTTCGGGTTGTCGAGCAGCAAGCCGAAAAAATAATCGGTAATCGTAGACAGAAGCATTAACGCGATATAGATCGGCTCTCCCCAGGCGTAAAAAACGAGACTGGCTAAAAACAGAATCAAATTTTTCAAACGCCAGGGAGAAACATGATACATAAGTAGAACGGCCGGCAGGAAGACGAATAGAAACAATAAGCTGCTAAATACCATAGGAACGTGGGTTACGGCTGTACAAGCTTTTCAAATTCGGCGACGATCTTGTCCGCTTCCGAATCTGCCGCAATGACAAACAGAATATAGCTGCCTTTTGTGACGAGCTTGAAGTTTTTGGCGTTTTCATATTGATCAGGGAGATACGTTTCAAATTGCTTTTGAACGTCTGTGGCGCGCTGCTTGACGCCCTTCTCCACCGTTTCGATATTTTTGACGTCTTTCACTTTCAATATAGAAATTTCGTTTGTTTTAACATTCATAAGAGGGGTCATAATAGCGTATTCCTCAAGAAGCGCAGGGTCGAAGTGGTAAAGCTCCTTAACCATATCGTCTTCGAGGGCCATAAGGGCAGGCTGCTCCACTTTGGCGAGTATGCTCTCAACCATTTCTTTGGCTGTGCCAGCCTTCTGGTCTAACTCACCGCCGGAATCCCCATCTGGACTCGGCTTAGCGCTCGGTTCACTGGAAGGGGCATTCGTTTCTTGGCCGGATGTAGCCCCATTGTTTTTTGGATCGGCGCCGCAAGCGGTTAAGGCTACTCCCATGGCAACGACGAGCAGCAGGTGAAGCATTCTTTTTTTCATCGTTAGGTCACTCCTTGATGTCTGTTCTTATATGAGAGGATTATTCATTGGTTCAAACGAGCCCAGTCCTCATTAAGTTGCAGGAAGGAGAGAGTTGGCAATTATTGCGAGGAAATTGTGAACTTTTGAAAATAGGTATTCGTTTTTTTACGCAAACGGTGATAAAATGCATACAAAGAGCTATTTCACGCTTTAGTGCGGTGGCAAGTAGGAGGAGCGACAGATGGAATACATCAGTACAAGAGGCAAAGTAGGAAATATCGGTTTTATCGACGCTTTTATGATGGGACTTGCTGATGACGGGGGACTGCTCGTTCCGCGCGACATTCCGCAAGTGTCTGTTGAGACGCTGAAGGCTTGGCAGGAGCTTAGCTACAAGGAACTGGTGCTGGCCATCTTCTCGCTGTTTACAAATGACGAAATTCCGCAGGATGATTTGAAAGCGATGGTGGACGCCAGCTACGGGACGTTCCGCGATCCGGAAGTGACGCCGGTGCGTCGCATCCGCGATGACTTGTATTTGCTGGAGCTATTCCATGGCCCAACCTTCGCATTTAAAGATATTGCACTGCAATTTATGGGACAATTCTATTCTTACGTTGCCGGAAAACAAGGCAAAAAAATTCATATTTTAGGAGCGACGTCCGGGGATACGGGCGCATCCGCGATTCAAGGCGTCAAAGGCAAAGAGGGCATTAAAATTTGCATTCTGTTCCCGACGGGGAAAGTGAGCAAGGTGCAGGAGCTGCAAATGACGACGGTGCAGGACGACAACGTTCTGAACTTGTCCGTAGAAGGCAATTTCGACGATTGCCAGCGAATGATCAAAGAGCTGTTTGCGGATCTCGATTTCAAATCGGCTAACCATCTCGCCGCGATCAACTCCATTAACTTTGTGCGTATTATGGCGCAAACGGTCTATTATTTCTACTCCTATTTTCAAGTGGCAAAGGCAAACGGAGGCCAATTGGACAAAGTCAATTTCAGCGTGCCAACAGGCAATTTCGGCGATATTTTCGCGGGATATTTGGCGAAGCGAATGGGTCTTCCGGTGAACAAGCTCATTTTGGCAACCAACGAAAACAATATTTTGGAGCGCTTTATTCATGAAGGAGTGTATATGCCGGGCGATTTCCGCTCGACCTACAGCCCGTCGATGGATATTCAAGTAGCTAGCAATTTCGAGCGGTATTTGTATTATGTACTGGGTGAAAATCCGGAAGTGATCCGCGAGCTGATGGAGAAGTTCAAATCGGAGGGCGAAATTTCGATTTCCGAAGAGGCACTGGCAAAGGTACAAAGCGAGTTCGCGGCCCATGGCGTAGTCGGCCAGGAATGTTTGGATACCATTTCAGATTTCCAAACGAAATACGGCTATTTGCTCGATCCGCATTCCGCATGCGGCGTAGCAGCTGTCCGTGAGTGCGCGGAGCAAGGCGAAATCAGCATTTCGCTTGCGACGGCTCATCCCGCCAAGTTCGACGAGGCTATTCGCCTGTGCGGTATCGAGCAGAAGTTCCCGGAGCAAATTTCATCCTTGTTCAATAAGCAGCAGCGCCAAGTGCTGGTGGACGGCAAGCTGGAAGAGATAACGAAGGAACTGCTAAAGTTTTATAACGCCTAAAGTGAATCGCAATATGCGAATATGCAAATGAAAAAAGTTTTGCCTTGTCTTTGGACAGGGCAAAGCTTTTTTTTTACATCTGGGCCGAATATGGCTATCAGTCCCGAAATTTCGAAGGCGGCACTTTTTTATGTTTTTTAAACGTGCGGCTGAAGTAATAAATATCGTTGAACCCGGATTCTACAGCCACTTCAGTGACGGAGAGCCCCGTGCTGCGAAGCAGATGGTCGGCTTTGTCCAGCCTGACTGCGGTCACGTACTCTGTAACGGTTCGTCCTGTCAATTCTTTGAACAGTCGGCTGAAGTGGAAGCGGCTTAGTCCGGCAATGCCGGACAGCTGTTCTACGGTTAGCGGAGCTTGATAGTTTTCGGCGATGTAGCGGAATACCGGCTCAAAGCGCGCGACGTTTTTCATCCGCTCCGCATGTTCGTCTTTGGTCAAGACGGTTGCGACATGCCCGCGCAGCAGTAGGGCAAGCAGACGGTAAAGCTCCGATTTGATCGCCACCTCGTAGCCAAAATCACGGCGCTCCAGCTCCCCGATTAAGGCATGCATGCAGGAGACGGTAGCCGCATCTCCGCGAACCAGATTGCTAAACAACAACTGGTTTTGTGAGATCGGCGCAATAAACTTGGTTTCGGCAGCGTCGACCGATCCGCTGTGAAGCAAGGAAATGTCCGCGATCAGCACGTGATAGGCGAGGTCGCTGCTCCGGCTGATACCGTAATGAAGTTCGTTGCTGTTGACCACAATCAAGTCGCCGGGCTTCGCTTCAATCGGCACTGAACCGCATTCAATAATCGCTTCGCCGGATTCGATAAACAGAAATTCAAGATGTTCATGCCAATGATGGGGAAACAAAACGACACCCGTTTCTCTAATGGGGGTTCGATGCATTTTGATAGGAAAATGAGGATTCGGCATGCTCATCGTTTCCCGCAGCGCCTCGTGATAGCCAAGCATCTCGTATCCCTCCGCTTCATAGCACATTTGTACAAACAAACCGCACGCCTTTGCATGGAGTCCTTTGTTTAAATCATTATAATACGAAAGTATAGTAAGAAAAAAGATTCTCAAATTTGAATACAAACAACGAGGAGAGAGCGGCATGAAAACGATCCGTATCGGCGTCATTGGAACCGGTTCCATTTCTTCAATGCATCTGGAGGCCTATCAAAACAATAAAGCGGCATCCCTGTATGCGGTATGCGATTTGAACGAGGAGCGGGCGCGTGCAGCAGCCGAAAAGTATGGAGCGGTCAAGGTTTTTACCGATTACCGGGATTTGCTTGCCGACCCTGAAGTGGATGCCGTTAGCATTTGTACCTGGAACAACACGCATGCGGAAATTAGCATTGCAGCGGTCAAGGCGGGCAAGCATGTGCTTGTAGAAAAGCCGCTTTGCCGCACGGTGGAGGAAGCTCTTGAGGTTCAACAAGCGGTAGAGGAGTCGGGCAAACTATTGCAGGTCGGCTTTGTCCGCCGTTACGACAACAACGCACAGATGCTCAAATCGTTTGCCGCCGCAGGCGAGCTCGGGGACATCTATTATGCAAAAGCGACGGCCTTCCGCAGGCTCGGCAACCCTGGCGGCTGGTTTGCGGATATCGAGCGTTCGGGCGGCGGGCCGCTCATCGACATCGGCGTCCACGTAATCGATCTGTGCTGGTATATGATGGGCCGGCCCAAGCCGATATCGGTCAGCGCCAATACGTACCGGAAGCTGGGCAACCGTTCTCATGTGCAGCACTTGTCCTTCTACAAGGCGGCGGATTACGACGCCTCCAAAAATACAATCGAAGATATGGCGAACGCTTTGATCCGGTTTGAAAATGGCGCGTCATTGGCGGTCGATGTCAGTTTTACTCTACATGCCAAAAAAGATGAAATGTCTATTCGGCTATTCGGCGACAAAGGCGGAATGGAAATTGATCCGGAGGCGGTTATCGTCTCAGAGAAAAGCGGCACGATCGTCAACATTCATCCGCAGACGGATCACGCAGGATTCCATATGGAGAGCGCCTTTCAAAACGAAATCGACCATTTTATCGAAAATGTGCAGCAAGGAACAACGCCGATCAGCCCGGTTCAAGATGGGGTGCAATTAATGAGGATGCTGTGCGGCATTTATGAATCTGCGGCGCAAGGCCGCGAGGTGTCCTTATGAAGCTTGGAATAAGCACATATAGCCTTCATCAAGCGGTCGCCGCCGGTGAGATGTCGGTTACAGATGTGATTGACTTTATTGCGAGCATTGGCGCGGATCATGCGGAAATTGTGCCGATCGGCTATTCCTTGCCGGATCATCCAGGTCTCGTTGACGATATACGCAATGCCGCTGAGCGAGGCAGGATCGAACTGTCCGGTTACGCGGTCGGCGCCAACTTCGCAGGTTTGGATGAAGAAGGTTTTGCGCGCGAACTGGAACGGCTCAAACGGGAGGTGGACGCTTGCGCGGCCCTCGGCATTACCCGTATGCGGCATGATGTAGCGTCATCCGAAGATCGTTCAATCGGCAACTTTTTGGCTGAATTGCCCAAGCTGACGGAAGCATGCCGGATAATAGCCGATTATGCTGCGGGTTACGGCATTACGACTAGTGTGGAAAATCATGGCTATTTCGTCCAGCATAGCGACAGAGTACAGGCTTTGGTTCATGCGGTGGGAAGGGATAACTTTCGGACGACGCTGGACGTAGGCAATTTTCTATGCGTGGATGAAGATCCGCCGACAGCCGTTGCCAAAAATGTAGGTTTGGCTTCGATGGTGCATCTTAAAGATTTTTATTTCCGTCCCGCCAATCGTTATCCGGGCGAAGGCTGGTTCAACACGGCAGGCGGCAATTGGTTGCGCGGCGCCATAGTGGGACAAGGGGACATCGATATTCCGCGGGTGCTTCGAACTGTCAAAGACAGCGGGTATGACGGTTATCTTTCCATCGAATTTGAAGGAATGGAAGAATGCCGCAGCGCCACTAAGATGGCCTTCGAATATGTAAAGCGCCTTTGGACCGAGCTCAGTGAATAGAAGCGCGTTTGAAACGATAAATAAGGAGTGGTTATGATGACAACGTTCGGAATGTCTAATAAAATCGGTGTTATTGTGGACAGTTTTCAAGTGGGAGTGAAGGAAGGGCTGGCTAAAGCGAAAGGAGTCGGCGCGGACGGGGTGCAAATTTACGCGGTCAAAGGCGAGATGGACCCTGCCAATCTCACTGCGGCGGCAAGAAAAGAGTGGAAGGCGTATATCGACTCTCTGGGGCTGGAGGTTTCTGCGCTGGTCGGCGATTTGGGCGGACACGGCTTCCAGGACCCGGCGCAAAACCGGGACAAAATCGAAAAGTCCAAGCGCATTATGGAGCTCGGATTGGAGCTTGGCACAAACATTATTACAACCCATATTGGCATTGTTCCGGAGGATCGGAACAGCCGCGTTTACGAGACGATGCACAACGCCTGCGAGGAGCTTAGCCGATTCGCAAGCGGCATGAACGCTTTTTTTGCCATCGAAACGGGACCGGAGACAGCATCTCATTTAAAAACGTTTTTGGACGGACTCGGCACAAAAGGCGTTTCGGTCAATTTTGATCCCGCCAATATGGTGATGGTGACAGGGGACGATCCGGTAAAAGGCGTTTATACGTTGAGAGATTACATCGTCCATACCCATGCGAAGGACGGCGTTAAGCTGGGGCATATCGATCCGCGCGACGTATACGGCGATTACGGTTATGAGGTAGAGCTGGACCATGAAAAAATTGCCGCCATGGCGGAATCCGGCTCGGCCTTCCTCGAAGTGCCGCTTGGAGAAGGCGGAGTCGATTGGGACGGCTATTTGAAGGCGCTTTATGATATTGGCTATAAAGGATACTTAACGATTGAGAGAGAAGTGGGCGTAAATCCCGAAGCGGATATTCGTCTGGCGGTCGACTTTTTAAAAAAATATAGAAACAAATAGAGGTTGAGAGCTGTCCTGACGGGCGGCTCTTTTTTTTTCCTATAGCACAACAGGGATCGAATCTTGTAAAATAGTGTCATATTATGTTCCATATCCAGGAAGGGGTATCTGGCTTGAACCGATTGCTGACGAGAATGGTTTTGTTTTTTTCATGCCTTATTATTGCCGCGGTTGCGGTGCTTGGCTTTACCCTCTATCGTTCTTCTATGAGCTTGGTCGAAAATTCGCTTGGCGCGCAGGCGCAGCTTGCGGCGGAAAACGCAGCGAGGCTAATTGATCCCGTGAGCTATGCTCAGCTGAAGCCGGAGGATGGCGCTACGGAATATTACAGCGAACTGAGAGAGAAGCTGAACGCGCTTAGAGAAGCCAATGGACTCAAATATTTGTATACGCTTGCAAAGGGCGAGGAAAACGGCAATGCCTATTATTACTATATGGTAGACGGGGCTCCGGCGGATGCGGCTGAAGGCGATTTTTCCCCTATCGGCACAAGAGAAGAAAACGAATATCCCGGAATGGTGCAAGCTTTCGCCGAGGGAGAGGCCCATGTCGGAGAACTGTCTAACGATGAGGAATACGGAGCTACTATTACGGCTTATGTCCCATTGATAGACGACAACGGCAAGATGATCGGACTCATTGGCGCCGATTTTGACGCGGCCACCGTTTATGCGCTTATGTCGAACAATACGGAAAAAACGGTTTACATAGCGCTGGGCATTGTGGCGGCCGGCATTTTGCTTGTGTTTCTTCTGGCCAGCTACTTAACGAATCCGCTCAAAAGGCTGACATCGCATGTAGCGAAAGTAAGAGAAGGGGATATGACGGTTAATATCCCGGTTTACCGCAAGGATGAAATCGGCCATCTCGCCCTTACGTTTCAACAGCTCGTCTCCAATACGCGTTCGGTCATTCGCAGCATGAAAGAAAGTTCGGAGCAGCTTATGGAAGCGTCGGAAGGCGTCACCGAGCATGCCAAAAGCACAACGGAGGCGAGCCGCGATATTGCCGCCAGCATTCAGGAGGCATCGGGTGGAGCGCGCACGCAGGTGAGCCGAGCTGCGGATATGACCAAAGCGATGGAAAGCATGACGGGGAACATGCAGCGGATTACGGAGTCGGCCGCGATTGTCTCCGACGTGGCGCATGAGACGAAGCAGCATTCGGATCGGGGGCATAGGCTGCTCCATGGCGCGACGGAAGAAATGGAGGAAATCGGACGCAGCGCGGAGGAGATGCTTGTCGCCACTAAGGAGCTTGCGAGACGCTCCGATGAAATCGGTGAAATTTCGACGGTGATGGCGGATATCGCTGAGCAGACGAATTTGCTCGCGCTGAATGCGGCGATTGAAGCTGCCCACGCCGGAGAAAACGGCAAAGGCTTTGCCGTAGTGGCAGATCAGGTGCGCAAGCTTGCTGCCCAGTCGGGAGCATTTGCAGAGAAAATAGCGGAGCTGGTCGCAAGGACGCAGGAGGAAGCGTCGCGGCTTGCTTCCGGCATGGAAAACAATTCGGGCAAGGTGCGTTCGGGAATTACGGTTGTAAAAGAAGCAAGCGACGCCTTCCACTCCATTGTGGGCGGGCTGGAACAGGTTAGCTCGCAATTGCAGGAGGTGGCGGCCGCCTCGCAGCAAGTATCGGCGGAGTCTGAGGAAGTGGCGGCTTCCGTAGAGGAGCTGGAGCTTATATCCCGCAACGCCGCACAATATTTCGAAGGAATCGCCGTAAGTTCCAGCGTTCAGATGGTTTCTATGAACGAGGTGTCTTCCTCCGCCGAGCTGTTGAAAAATATGTCGAACGAGCTGAACGCGCTGAATAAGCGTTTTATCGTGTAGAGGGAGCAGAGCAAGCTGCTTGGCGGGGTGAAGAAAAAGCTGTCTTTTGCTACTGCCGCAAATTTTTTACAGCTAATTCAGTGTAAAGGTATAGGAATAAGGTGGAGATAAGAGTATAATCGGTAATAGTGTACAAACACCCACAAGGGCCGAAGCGGCGGCATGCCGGCGGGGAGGCAAATCTATTTGCAAAAAGGAGTATGAATTATGTCAAAAACTCTTATTTTCGGACACAAAAATCCGGACACGGACACCATTACATCGGCTATCGTTTATGCGGAGCTGAAATCGAAGCTGGGCGCAGACGTTGAAGCGGTTCGCCTTGGCGAAGTAAACGGCGAAACGCAATTCGCGCTGAACTATTTTGGGTTTGAAGCTCCCCGCTTGGTGGAAAATGTTGCCGACGAAGTAAAAGAAGTTATTTTGGTCGACCATAATGAGCGCCAACAAAGCGCTAACGATATCGATAAAGTCCGCATCACGGAAGTTATCGACCACCACCGCGTTGCGAATTTTGAGACAGCGGGCCCGCTTTACTTCCGCGCTGAGCCTGTAGGCTGCACGGCTACAATTTTGAACAAGCTGTACAAAGAAAACGGCGTTGCTGTTCGTAAAGAAATTGCAGGTCTTATGCTTTCCGCTATCATTTCCGATTCCTTGTTGTTCAAATCGCCGACTTGCACGGAGCAAGACGTAGCGGCAGCTCGCGAGCTTGCAGCTATCGCAGGCGTAGATGCGGATGCTTACGGACTGGACATGCTTAAAGCGGGCGCGGACCTGAGCGACAAAACGATTGCTCAGCTTATTTCCATCGACGCTAAAGAGTTCACAATGGGCAGCTACAAAGTGGAAATCGCGCAAGTAAACGCAGTTGACGTAAACGATGTGCTGAGCCGTCAAGGGGAGCTGGAGCCTGCTTTGAACGACATTATTGCGGCTAAAGGTCTTGATCTGTTCTTGCTTGTAGTAACGGACATTTTGAACAATGACTCCGTTGGTCTTGCGCTTGGCAACAAAGCGGATGCTGTAGCGAAGGCGTACAATGTTACGCTGGAAAACAACACAGCTTTGCTGAAAGGCGTAGTTTCCCGCAAATCCCAGATCGTTCCCGTATTGACGGAGACGCTGAGCGCGCTGTAAGATTGGCTTATTGGAAGTACAAGAGGCAGCCTATGGCTTCGTCACGAAGCCATAGGCTGCTTTTTCGTTATTTTGAACCGGAGAGGACGTTTGGTGGATGTTTGAAATTCGCGAATTTACGATTGAAAAAATGAAGGACCCATACGGCATATTGTCCGGCGACCGTTACGAATTTTATTTGGAGCTGACCGTCGACGAAGAGGACGAGCTTTATTTAGAGCAAGGCGTCAGATTGCGCGTCGTTTTTTTGAAAGAGGAACCGGTCTCCCGCATCATTAAATACGAGTTTCTAAATGCGGCGACAAACGAATATATCGATATGGAAATGGTGGAAGAGGAAGAAACGTTCATCCATTCGTTCTGTGGGCAACAATTAGAATTGCCGCTTGAGGAGTAGTTGTGCTTAGCCGTCTTTCTCCTGCATAAAGTTCAAGAAGAGCGCTTTGCGCTCCATTGGACTTTTTTCTTTTTTTAAGGAGGAGATTAAGATGCGCGAACCGTTTAAAAACGAGCCGTTTACCGATTTTACAAAAAGCGACTCCATTGCGGAGTTCGGAGCGGCGCTTCGCAGCGTCGAATCCCAGCTCGGGCGGGAATACCGTCTGAAAATTGGCTCCGATTACGTCGAGACGGTCATTAAGCGGAAATCGATCAATCCTTCGGATTTTATGCAAACCGTCGGCATCGTCTCACAGGCCGATACGGATCATGTCCATAAGGCGATATTGGCCGCCGCTGCCGCTTTTGAGGAGTGGAAGCGAGTGTCCCCGTCCGCGCGCTCGCGGGTTCTGTACAAAGCCGCCGCCATATTGCGGAGAAGGAAACATGAATTCAGCGCCTGGCTTGTCTATGAGGCGGGGAAAAGCTGGGTGGAAGCGGATGGCGATACGGCGGAAGCGATTGATTTTATGGAGTTTTACGGCCGGGAAATGGAGCGGCTGAGCGAGCCTCAACCGATTGTTCCGTTGTCTGGAGAACATAACGACCTCGTTTATTTGCCGCTTGGCGTAGGCATTGTTATACCGCCGTGGAATTTCCCGCTTGCGATACTGGCGGGTATGACGATGGCGGCAATCGTGGCCGGCAACACGGTCGTGTTGAAACCGGCCAGTCCTACCGCCGTCATTGCGGCCAAGTTTATGGAACTGCTGGAAGAAGCGGGCGTGCCTGACGGAGTAGTCAACTTTTTGCCGGGCGCTGGCGGAGATATCGGAGATTTTTTGGTCGAGCATCCGCTGACACGGTTTATTTGCTTTACGGGTTCGCGCGAGGTTGGTCTTCGCATTAACGAAAAAGCTGCGGCAGTGCAGCAGGGGCAGAAATGGATGAAGAGGGTCATCGCGGAAATGGGCGGCAAAGATACCATTATCGTCGCTGAGGACGCTGATTTGGATTTGGCTGCGGAGGCGATTACGCTGTCGGCTTTCGGCTATTCGGGGCAAAAATGTTCTGCCTGCTCGCGTGCTGTTGTAGATGAAGCGGTGTATGAGGCCGTTCTCGCGAAAGTCGTCAAGCGGACGGAGGCCCTTCTCATGGGACATGCGGCGGAGCCTGCGACATTTATCGGACCAGTCATTGACGAGCGGGCTTATATTCAAATTTTAAAATATATCGAGGTTGGCCGTACGGAAGGTACGGTTGTGCTGGGCGGGAAAAAGGGGAGCAGCTCTGGCTATTTTATCGAGCCAACCATAATCCGGGACGTGGCCCCTTATGCGCAAATTGCCCAAGAGGAAATTTTTGGGCCAGTGCTGGCGTTTATCAAGGCCGCCAATTTTGAGGCGGCGCTAGATATTGCCAATAATACGGAGTACGGCCTGACCGGCGCCGTCATTACCCGGAATCGCGCCAAACTGGAGAAAGCGCGCGATGAATTCCATGTGGGCAACTTATATTTTAACCGCAAATGCACGGGGGCGCTTGTTGGCGTTCATCCGTTCGGCGGCTTCAACATGTCCGGCACCGATTCCAAGGCGGGCGGCCGCGATTATTTGCTGCTGTTCACTCAGGCCAAGGTCGTTTCGGAAAAACTTTAACGCTCGCTTACATTTTGATTTTGAACGATTTATTTATAAGCGGATACAACCACTTCACGCCGCTCGGCGTGAGGGTGTCTGCCGCCAAATGGGACAAGTAGCCAAGCGCGGCGGCCCAGGCGAGCCCCTCTAACTGAAGCTGCTCCTCCAGCCCTAATCCAAGCCACCACCAAAACGGAATGATCCAAATCGTATGCGTCATCCCTCTATGCTTCAGCCACGGCGCCCATACGACAAACGCCCCGAGGCCAATTAGCCAAGCGAGTTCGCGCTCGATGCCTTGGGCGATCAAATAAACGCCGACGAGGCTGACAAGAGCGTTCCGTATCGCGCCTTGTTTCATCGTGAGGCCAAGCAGAACGGCGGCGATGCCGCCTCCCGCAACAAGCGGGGATATCGACTGTCCGGTTATAAAAAAATAGATAAGTACTGCGGCGAACAACACCCCGCCCCATAGGGCGATTTCGCGAATGCGCCGGCTAAGTTTCGTAAGTTTGCTGCTAAGCATGCTGGGACCGTCCAGATCAGCGCTAAGCGCAGAAAAGGCCGCTACTCCGATAAATATGGCGAAATCGGATAAATCCGCCGAATAGTAGACTGCCGTGGCAGCTCCTACCCCCGCTCCAATGGCCATATGTGTTTTTCCTCTCATGTTGCCTCCTAGCTTATAGATGCTCTTTGTTTATTTGCTCGTTCCTCACCATTTGCTCCAGCTTCTCCACTAGCTTGTCATGGGCGGGATCACGTTTCTTGAGCCCCCATAGCGATGTTCGTTTTGCGGATTTCAGCACTTTGAGCAAATACAACTTTTCCTGTAGTGTCAACATCCCGTTGCCAGCCTCCTTTCTTGCCGCGTCCTTTGGTGTTGATGGCGTTCCTCTATTATATACAATTATCGGACGAGAATAAATGTTCGTATTTTTATCTATATTGGCAGTCTATCCGGCCGGGTGCTATAATGAGCTTTAACTAACGAACTTTAACTAACTTAAGGATTGGTGGTGAGATGCCGAATGGAAAACGGAATCGCTTCTGCTGCATGCGATGACGCATGCTCGGGAACTCAAGCGGATATTGTAAGCGTCAAGGACAAGCTAATCGACGATGCGACCGCCACAGAGCTTGCGGATTTGTTCAAGGCGCTCGGAGATGGAACGCGAATCCGAATCATTCATGCGCTGCTTCAATCCGAGCTATGCGTACATGATTTGACGGAAGTGCTAGGGATGGGGCAATCGGCGATTTCCCACCAGCTTCGGCTGCTTCGCAACATGCGTATCGTCAAGCGGCGCAAAGTGGGCAAAACGGTCTTTTATTCGCTAGACGACGACCATGTCGAGCAATTGATTGTATTAACGATGCAGCATCTTAAACATGGATAAATAAAGCTTGCTAAAAAACGCGCATTCACCTTTAGCCCTAATGGGAAGGAGGAAAATGCGCGTTTTTCTTTTTTGGCGGGATATGGATAATCGGTTGGCATCGGGCATCGGGCATCGGGGCCCCAGCGCAAAGCGATGTATCTTTTTGGGCGATCGGGGGGATTAGTAAATAACGGTTGCGTATAGGTAAAGGATGGCATATAATACATATGAGCATGTATTCATATATTGTTTATACACTTCATTTATTGACCGGGAGGAAACGGTATGAGCAACCAGGACAACACTAAACATGAGGGGCATGATCATGATCATGGCGATCATAAGCACGACAACCACGGGCACGAGGAGCATTCGAACTGCAGCCACGATAAGGCTGGGGAAGGAAAAGGCAATGTGAAGGGGAAGAAGAAGGCTCATTCGCACAGCCATTCCCATGGGCATTCTCATGGCCATTCGCACGGCCACGGTCATCATCACGGCCATTCCCATGGTTCGGGCAATAAAGCGGGACTGCTCATTGCGCTTATTATTACGTCGGGTATTATGTTTTTGGAATTTGTGGGTGGCCTCGTAACCAACTCGCTTGCGCTGTTGTCCGATTCCGGCCATATGCTGAGCGATGCGGCGGCGCTAGCGCTAAGCCTTGTTGCGATGTGGTTTGCAGCAAGACCCGCTTCACCAAATAAAACATACGGTTTTTACCGGTTTGAAATATTGGCCGCCTTGTTAAACGGGGTCACGTTGTTCGTCATTGCCGGGTTTATTATTGCGGAAGCGATTGAACGGTTTCAAGAGCCGCCAACGGTGGCCAGCGGTTCCATGATGATCATTGCCGCTATCGGTTTACTGGCGAATTTGGCCAGTGCTTGGGTGCTTACGCGCAAAGGCGATGTAGAAGGCAATCTAAACGTACGAAGTGCGTATCTTCACGTTTTGGGAGACGCTTTGGGCTCGGTCGGAGCTATCATCGCAGGACTATTGATGCTGGCTTTCGGCTGGTACATTGCCGATCCGATTATTAGCGTCATTGTCGCCGTTCTGATTTTGAAGAGCGCTTGGGGAGTTATTCGCTCAACGGTTCACATTTTGATGGAGGGCACTCCGGTTACGGTCGATGCGGAGCGGGTGAAGGAAGTGCTGCTTGGCATTAAAGGGGTTAAGGATGTTCACGACCTTCATATTTGGACCATTACTTCGGGATTGGATTCCTTGTCTTGCCACCTTCTCATTGAGGATGAAGCAGGCAGCCAAATCGTCCTTCAGGAAGCGATTAAACGAATTGAAGAAGAGTTCGAAATTCAGCATACGACTATTCAAGTGGAGAAGTCCCAACTGCAGCATTCCGAACTTAAAGTATAGAGGATTTAACACCCGCGGCAAAAAGGAACGTCCCGAACGCTCACAAAGGAGCGACTCGGGACGTTTTTTAGCTTTCTGGTTAACGGGTAGCTGTAATGGATTTGGATTTGTAAATTTGCGAGGCGAGCAGGAAAGAAACGACTCCCCAAAGCGCCAAAATGCCCATTCCGCTCCAGAAGGAGCTTGATGCAACTCCGCTCGCATAAATTAACCCGTCGCGCATGCCTTCTACAAAGTAGGTGAGCGGCAAAATTTTCGGGACGATTTGAAGCCAGTCGGGCAGCATTTCAATTGGGAAAAAGATGCCGCTAAGAAACATCATAAAGGTGCTGACAATGTTGGCTACACCCATGTACGACTCCATCGTTTTGCTGAAGGAGGAGAACAGATAACCCATTGCATTAAAGACCAGCGCCCCGGCAATAAAGGCGATCGCCAAACTAAGTACGTTAATGTGAAGAGAGGCGTCAAAGAAGTATACGCCCACCAGCGAGAGGACTGTAACTTGAATGAATCCAAGCATGATCCGCACCAGCATGCCGGATAAGCCATACAGTCCCATCTTGGCTGGCGTCATCCGGAGCCGCTTGAGCAGCCCGTTTTTGCGCATATCGACCAGACCGACCATGCCGAACAAGCCGCCCTGCGCTATAGAAAGACCGATCATGCCGGTCAGCAGAAAGTCTTGATAGCTAATATCGTCGGCCGCCGACGTTATGGACTCCATTTTGACCGAATAAGTAGCTGTCGCTCCGACCGCCGCCAAATTGGCCTGCTGAACGAATCTTTCCAAAATGCCGGAAATCGCTTGCGTGGAAGCTCCGCCTTCGTTTTCCCGATTAACAATTAAGCCAACCTCGGAGATGCCTTCTTTGTCTGGAAGGACGATAAGCGCATCGACTTTTTCAGTTTCGACCCATTGTTCTCCCTGCTCAACGGTGACTGGACTTGTGTCCTTCAGCTCGAAAACGGGGATGCTTTTCAACTGCTCGAACATAGCCGCAGAGGAAGCGTTGGGAGCGGGGTCCGCGATGGCAATCGTTGCTTTAAAGCTGCTGCTCGACCCGCTGCCGCCAAAAATAATCATAAACAGCACCATCAATATAATGGGGAAAAAGAGATTCCAAAACCAGACCTGCTTCTCGCGGAACATCATTTTCACCTGTGCTGAAAACATGCTGGCAAATTGTTTGGCCGCCATTGCTTTAATCCCTCCACTCTTTGCCTGTATAGGCAATGAATACGTCCTCAAGGCTCATTTCGCGAATGGAAATTTGCTCGACGCGATAGCCGCGCTCTTTCGTAAATCCGAACATTTCGTAAAGCGTCGTTTCCGGATGTGTAGTCCAAATGCGAAGGGAAGCGCCCTCCAGTTCGGTTTTGACGACGGACTCCTGTTTTCTTGCGACAAGTTCAGTATCCGCAGCCGCCAAAGAGCCGTCCAGAAACGATAAGCGAACTTCGCGCTCTTCCGTTAATCGGTCAATGAGAGCGGCTGGAGTGTCCAGCGTGACGATTTTGCCTTGATCGACGATACAGACACGATCGCTCAGCTTCTCCGCTTCTTCCATATAGTGAGTTGTAAGAATCGTTGTTTTGCCTAGCTGCTTAAGCTTTAAGATGATGTCCCAAATGTTGCGGCGGGCTTGAGGATCGAGGCCGGTCGTCGGCTCGTCGAGGAAAATGACTTTAGGATCGTTGATCATAGCGAGCCCGATAGCGAGACGCTGCTTTTGGCCGCCGGACAGCTTTTTGACATGCTTGTTGCTCTGGTCGGCTAAATTGATCATGTCCATCACTTCTGCCGCCGGTTTGGAGTGGGGATAGAAGGTAGCGAACAGCTCCAAATTTTCTTTTACCGTGAGCAGGTCGAATAGAGCGCTGGATTGAGGCTGAACGCCGATATCCTGCTTAATTTGCTCTCCGTCCCTGGACCAGCTTAGTCCGTCGATTCGAATGTCGCCCGAATCGGGCGGGACCAGCCCTTCAATCATTTCCAGCGTTGTCGTTTTTCCGGCGCCGTTTGGTCCAATAATCGTAAAAATTTCACCCGCTTCCACAGAAAAGCTAATGTCATCCACCGCTCGAACCTCTCCGAACGATTTGCGCAGATGGCTCACTTCGAGTACGGCCATGTTCTTCATCACTCCCTCGATTTTAGGCCAAAATCAGCCGTAAAACACTCTGTTCCTATTCATTTTATAAGAGCTGCTGGAAAGTATTGTACAGTTTTTGAAAGTCATTTTGCTCCGTCTAAAGTCTGAGATCGCCGTTATTTGCATTCAGGAAAAAAAAGAGCAGGCATACCGGGGCGGCATGCCTGCTCTTTTTAAGCCAATTGTATGGATTTAAGAGGTAATATGACGGACGAAATCCCGCTGGCTTTGTTCCAATTGCTCATCGCTCACCGCGGAAGAGTCGTGAAGTACGAAAGGCGGTTTATAGGTTGCGCTGACAAAATGGGCCAAAGCTTCTACAGGCCGCAGCAATTGCTGCATAGTAAACCGATTGAAGCCGTCCGGCTTGTACGAGTCGGCAGAGCCGTAAGTGGAAATCGCCACGCCTATTTCTTTTCCGCTCATATGAATGCCGCCAGAGCCGTATGCCCAGCCGGGAAGCATGACGCTGTCGAACCATTTTTTAAGCAGCGGCGGGGTGCTGTACCAATAAAAAGGATATTGAAGGATAATGCGGTTATGCTTCTCAAGAAGCAGCTGCTCCCTCTCCACATTAATGGATTCGTCGGGATAAGCCTCATATAGGCAATGGGTCGTAATGTGTTCATGCTTTTGAAGCTCCTCTACCCATGCTTTATTAATGCGGGAGGCGGCGAGATTCGGATGGGCAACAATAACGGCGATTTTCATTGATCTTCACTCCAATTCTGAAAGGGATAGGATATAGCGGGTTCGAACCTGTTAATCATCATAATCAACAAACTTTAATTTAGTAAGTATGCACTTTATCGAGAGATACTTACTAAATAGAAAGTATTGGGCAGGATATGTACCTGACTGGAGAGCGGCATAAAAAAAATGCCCTGCATCTGATAAGTGCGGGGCATTTCATCTGATTATGGACTGTCTTGATCGGGAGTTAACCGGAATTGCTCGCCCCATTGCTGTAAATATTCAATAGCGGGCAGCAGCGATTTTCCAAGGGGCGTCAGCTCGTATTCTACTTTTGGAGGAGTTGTCGGATAAACCGTCCTGCTAATAATATTTGCCGACTCCAGCTCGCGCAATTGCTCGGCCAACATTTTATGAGTAATGCCTGTTATAAGCTTCTTTAGTTGTCCGTACCGCTTTTTCCCGTCCACCAGCTTGCAAATGATAGCCGACTTCCATCTTCCCGAAAACAAGGACATTCCTACTTCTATAGGACACTGAAACGTTTTTCCATTGAACAGATAGCTGACGCCATGCTCGGCCATTGATCACACTATCCTTTCGGTAAGTATTGTTCTAAAAAGTGCGTACTTAATAAAGATAAGTATATTGTGTAAAGTTAGGGTTGTAAATCATTAGCGGAAAGGAACGAACCAATGAACAAAAAATATATGGTATGCCTAGTTTCGGCAGCGGCATTTCTGGGCCCGTTTACTCAAACGATCTATACGCCGATATTGCCGGAGATGGCGGAGCAGTTCCGTACCACGCAGGATGCCGTCAACTTGACCGTATCCGTGTATCCGATTTTTTTTGCTATGATGCAGTTGGTTTACGGGCCGCTTATCGATAAATACGGCAGGCGCAAGCTGCTGCTGCTTGGCTTGTTATTTTATTTGGTCGCCACGGCCGGAGCGGCTTTGTCTCACTCTGTCACGATTCTTATTTTGTTTAGAGTGCTGCAAGCAATTGGGGTTTCTGTCGGCTCGGTTGCCGCAACCACAATAATCGGAGATTTGTACGAAGGCAAGCTGCGCGGAAGGGCCATGGGTATTTTTCAAATGTTCGTTGCGCTTGGTCCGGGGCTCGGACCGCTCATTGGAGGTTTCACCGGGCCGCAGCTTGGATTTCATGGTTTGTTTTGGATTCTGTTCGCGGCAAGCATGGCATTCTGGGCCGTATTGTTTGCCAGTTTGCCGGAAACGAAAAAGGAGGGGAGCGGCAAGGCCAACCGATTTCAGCTCCGGCATTCCTCGGGCGTTCTGGTCCATCCTGTTGGACTTGCAATCGTCATGCTTGGTTCGGTGCAATACGGAATTTTTTATACGCTGCTTATTTTGCTGCCGAACTTATTGCAAGAGGTGTATTCGCTCGGTCCCAGCGCTACAGGGATGATGTTCCTCGCCATATCGGCCAGCATTGTTATAGGCAGCATTGTTGGGGGTCGCATACAAGAATACGGCGATACGAAAAAAACGTTGTGGGTCATTGCCTTTTGCCAAATGCTTTCCCTCCTGTTTCTTGCATTTGCGGCACCTTGGTCGCTAACGCTATTTGCAGCAGGAATTGTTTTTTTCGGTATTTGCTTAGGTTTGACGTTGCCGATGCAAACGACGCTGCTCTCCAATGAATTTCCCGAACGAAGAGCTACGTCAATCGGCGTTTACAATTTTTTTCGTTACATTTGGATGTCCATTGGGCCGGTCGCCGGAACTTATTTTTACCGCTTCGGGTATCAATGGGAAATGGCGGCTTTTGCCGTCGTGTTTGCGGCTGTTCTTCTAATCATCTATCGCAGCCTTTTTCGCTCGGGGGCTATTTTGTCTTCCGCAATCGAACAAAAATATCATTGAACTAAGGAAATATTGAGAGCATAATTACATTTGACATTGTACATCGCGGTTTAGACTTGAAAGGAGCTATTTTGTCGGATGTGGATTACGTTTTCTGTTTTTTCGGCCATTGCGTTTGGCGTGAGAGGCATATTGTATCATTGGACGAGCCAAAAGAAACTTAACCGGAATGCGCTTCTATGCGGCACGTTTGCGACCGGAGCCATCGTTAATCTTATCATTGCCCTCCTTTATTCGTCTCATTGGTCCCTCGCCTGCTTGATCGGCATTCAGATGGGACTGTTTTCTTTTGGCGCCAATGCCAGCATGTTCAAAGGATTTGCGGTAGGCAAAGCTTCGCTGGTCGCGATTTTTACCGCTCTTCCTTCCGTTGTTGTGGTGCTGGTTGCTTTCCTGCTGTGGGATGAACGCCTCCATACGATGCAGCTGTTAGCATTTCTTGTTATCGTTGGCGGAGTGCTGCTTGTGCGGTATTCCAACGATTTATCGCTGCGCAATTTGCAAGGCGCACAGTGGGGATTGCTGGCGATGCTGCTGTTCGCAGGCAATGATCTGTCCAGCAAATGGTCCACACTAATGGGGGCCGAGCTGTTCCCGACAATGGTTATGATGTTTGCGACGGGCTCCGCTTGTTTTGGAATATGGTGGTGGAACGACCGTCGGCTGGAGAGAAAAAAGGCGTCGGGCCCGGTTTTGCATGCAGCAGTCGACAGCGGCAATGATAAGTCAAAACCGTTTTGGAGCGACAGGAGAACTTTTTTGGCGGGGCTTGGCATCGGCACAACAAATACGGTCGGCATGATGCTGATCGTGACGGCCTTTGATGTTGGAAAAGCGGGACTAGTATCCGCCGTGGTGGCGCTTAATGTGCTGCTCGTGCTCATTTATACCCGGTTCTTCGTAAAAGAGAAGTTTACTCGCACCGAGCTTGCGGGCATTCTGTTATCCTTTTTTGGTATTTTGCTCATGAGGCTGTTTGGAGCTTAATTGTGATAGGTCGGGCAGGGACTATGTTCCCAAGGCTCGGCCTTTTTTTGTGGTTTACGTACTTGTAGTACGCAGGCGGTTTGTTGAATTAGTTTATTTGATTGTAGCTGTTGTGAAAAGGGAAGCGCTTTACGGGCTGGACGAACGGGGGTAAAATAAACAAACAGCGCAACGAAGACGGCGTAACTTTAACAGAAAGTAGCAGATGCATCTATGAGCGTGTTTATCCACATCTTAGTAACCAATGTTTTGCCTATGGGTATTATGGTAGCGCTTGGTATCGTTTTGCAGAGGTCTTTTTCGCTCGATATTAAGACGTTGTCCAAGCTGAACTTTTATTTATTTTCGCCTGCAATAATGTTTGATTTGTTGTACAGCACTTCCATTTCGGCCGGTTTGATCGGTCAGGTGCTGCTGTTTGCCGTCCTTTTTATGGCGGGCCAATATGTGCTTACGGAAGCCGTTATTCGAACGAGGGGCTATAGCCCAAGTATGAAAAGCGCGATGCGAAACAGCGTGCTGTTTTACAATAGCGCCAATTACGGAGTGCCGCTTAACCAGCTCGCTTTCGCAGGCAGCAAGGAAACGCTTGCCATTCAGATTTTGATTATGATGCTGCAAGCGCTAATACCGAATACATACGGGGTTTACAATGTGAGCGCGCACAAAGTCGACAAACGTCTCGTTTGGAAAACGATATTGTCGATGCCGATTATTTACGTCATTCCGCTCGCCTTTTTGCTGCGCGGCTTTGAGGTTCCCATTCCGCAGCCAATCGCTATCCCGATTGATTATTTGTCGAGCGCTTTTATCGGCACGGCATTGATTACGCTAGGCGTACAGCTCGGAAGTATGGAATGGAGAATCAAAAAGTCTTTGCTGCTCGACGTTGGCTTATCCGGCTTGCTGCGGCTAATAGCGGGACCAGCGCTTGCCGCCATGATTGTGTGGATGATGGGGCTGGACAAACTGACGGCAGCGGCGCTGATTGTTTCATCAGCGGTGCCTACCTCGCTTAGCAGCGTGCTGCTTGCGGTTGAATTCGACAACGAGAAGGAATTTGCTTCGCAAGCCGTATTTGTGTCGACGCTGGTGAGCATGTTTACGGTTGCGGCGGTTATCTTTTTACTCAATATCGACATATAAGGCTAGGAGGGCTGCAGCATGAACAGCGAAAGACAATATCGGCCGCATAGCCCAGGGCAAGGCATGGGAGCAAGACTGTTCGGGAACGGGGAGAAGGTAAAGCCAACCAGTGTGCTGTCGATGCTGCTGCGCATGGCCAAACATGCCAAGACGGAATGGAAGCGGGTTGCCCTCGCGTTTATAAGCGTTCTCCTTATTACGTTGCTGGAGTTCATCATACCGCAGTTGACCAAATATACGATTGATACGGTTATTGCAGAGAAGCTGTATGGGCAGCTTGCGATGATCGGAGCCGGAATTATCGCGGCGGCTATTGCGCTTGGAGCGCTTCGTTTTTTGAGTGCCGCCTTCATGGCGGCCATCGGCCAGAGGGTGCTTTTCAAACTGCGGAATGACCTCTACAACCATATGCAGCGGCTCGATGTCGCCTATTACGACCGGACAAGAACAGGCGATTTAATGTCCCGAGTGACAAGCGATGTCGGTGTGCTTCAGCAGCTCATTTCGTCCAGCATGATGCAGTTGCTTACCGATATGATTACTTTTATCGCCATTGCCTCTTATATGATGGTTATGGATTGGAAGCTGACTTTGCTGCTGCTGGCCACTTTCCCGTTAATGATTTTGACCACTCGCTTGTTTGGGAAGCGAATTCGCTCCTCGTTTCGCAAGGTACAGGAATCGCTAGCCGACGTGAGCGACCATTTGCAAAATTCGCTTACCGGCATTCGACTCATCAAGTCCTTTACGGCTGAGGAACACGAGGCGGAACGTTTCGCGGAAAAAACGAAGCGCAATATGGAAGCGAATATTCAAGTGGTTCGGCTTAGATCCGCCTACGAGCCGATTATCGATTTGATTAATTTTATCGGCTTCGCTATCGTGCTTGTGTTTGGGGCATGGCTCGTAATGAAAGAACAAATGACGGTAGGCGCTATCGTGGCCTTTATCGCTTATTTGCGGCTGCTGCAAAATCCGATTCGGCATTTCAGCCGCATTTTGAATACGATTCAGCAAGCGGCTGCCGCTTACGAGAGAATAACGGAAGTGATGAATGTAAAAGCGGAAGTAGCGGACCGCGAAGATGCCTCTCCTTTGCCTCCGGCGAGGGGACATATTCAATTTCAGCAAGTGTCCTTTTCCTACTCTGGTTCAGAGGAAGGAGAAGTGCTGCAGCACTTCGATATGGAATTGAAGCCTGGCGAAATGACGGCGCTTGTCGGCTCGTCGGGCTCCGGAAAAACGACGATTGCGCATTTGATTACGCGATTTTACGATGTTCATGAAGGCAGCGTCACCATTGACGGCTATGATATAAGAGAGGTGACGCTCGATTCGCTAAGGGGCCAGATCGGAATCGTCTCGCAAGACATTATTTTGTTTAACGGCACGATTGAGGAAAACATCCGCTACGGCAATCGGAGCGCGACCGATGAAGAGGTGATGGCTGCGGCGAAGGCTGCAAATGCCGACGATTTTATCCAACAATTCAAGCACGGATACAATACGCAAATCGGAGAGCGCGGGGTCAAGCTGTCTGGAGGACAGAAGCAACGGCTGTCCATTGCACGTGCCATTTTGAAGGACCCTCGCATCATCATTTTGGACGAAGCGACGGCATCGCTAGATACGGAATCGGAAGGGCTCATTCAAGCGGCTTTGGCGAGGCTGCTTAAAGGTCGAACCTGTCTGGTCATAGCGCATCGCCTCTCTACCATCCATCAGGCGGATCAAATTTACGTGCTGGAAAACGGAGGAATCGCAGAGCGCGGCACCCATCCTTTTTTGCTGGAACAAAGGGGACGCTACCGGAAATTATACGATCTTCAGTTTCCAGTAACGTAAAATATAACATAAGTGATAATGAAGAACGATAAATTGATATTTATCGTTCTTTTCTTATACTAACGGTCGTTTTAACGTAGATTATTTCTGCTAATAACCAGTTATTAGATGCCTTGTTTAACGGATAGCGCGCAGGTAGAATGGAAAAAAGATCATGATTTGTAAACGTTTTTCCCCAAGAGACGGAGGCGAAAGCGGTGGAGCCAGCATCTTCAAGCATTATTGTTGCAAGCGGTATCAAGCGATCTTTCGGCAAAGGGACGGGCGCCGTTCATGTACTCAAGGGAGTTGACCTTGAAATTCCTTCGGGAGGGCTGGTTGCGTTTAAAGGCAGGTCGGGTTCGGGCAAAACGACACTCATTAATCTTCTAAGCGCGCTTGACCGCCCTACAGAAGGCTCTATTCTTTTCGAAAACCGGAATCTATCGGAATTGTCGAACCGAGAGCGCGATGGGGTCAGAAGAACGAGAATGGGCTTAATCTTTCAATCTTTTGCTCTTATCCCGTTAATGTCCGCATATGAGAACGTCGAGTTTATATTGAGAGTTTCCGGCTATCCGGCTTCCGAACGCAAAGCGGCTGCTATCTCCGCCCTCGATCAAGTGGGGCTTAAGCCGCGCATGCATCACCGTCCGTTTGAAATGTCAGGCGGAGAACAGCAGCGTACCGCCATCGCCAGAGCTATTGCGCATAAGCCGAGCCTGCTGCTCGCTGACGAGCCAACCGCAGAGCTGGACAGCAAGACGGGGCTGCACATTATGAAAGTATTCCGCCATTTGGTTGAGACGGCTGGCATGACCATTATTATGACGACTCACGATCCCGCCATTATGGAGATTGTAGACCGCGTCTATGAATTGGAGGATGGACAAATTGTGGCTTCGACTTAAATCCAAAGCGATATGGACGATGATGCTCGTGCTGACGGCAGCGTTGACGGGCTGCTCTCTGCTTCCGCAGGAGGAGGAGCCGCTTAAGCCACCTCTAGTCAAACCGCCGCAACAAATCTATCAAACGACTCCGGTCAAAAAAGGTCCGATTGCACAAGAGATCAAAGGAAACGGCATTTTGGAATCCTATTATTCCGAAGCGGCGGAGTTCAAATCCGAGGGCGGCCGAATCAAAAAGATGCTGGTCCGGGCGGGTGACGAGGTTAAAAAAGGCGACGTTCTTGTCCAGCTTGACGTTGGCGATATGGATATTAAGCTGCGCGAGCTGGAGCTGAACATGCTGAATTCAAGAGTGAAGCTGCGGGAGGCGAAGCTGTCGGAAAACGACGATATACTTCGTGTTGCCGAGCTGCAATATGAAATTGACCAAATTAAATACAATAGACTGCTGGAGTCTTACAATAGCAAGCAGTTGGTTGCCGGAATGAGCGGCACGGTTACGTTTGTCGCTTCGCTTGAAGAGGGAGATCCGGTACCGGCATTTGAGACGATTGTTATGATTTCCGATCCGTCCAAGCTGAGAGTTTCGTTCCTGATCGACACTTCTTCCGATGCCAGCAAAATCGAGGTTGGATTTAAAGCCTCTTTAAAGGCTTCCGGCGGGGAGTTTGAAGGGAATGTGACCCAAACGCCGCTTAGCGCGCCAAAAACCGATGATGAGGTGCTCGCTCAAAAATATGCCACCCAAGTATTTGTTGAAACGGATAAAATTCCGGCAGGCGCAGAAATCGGAGATCGTATCGACGTCTCCATTCGGTTGCAGGAAAGAGCGGAGGCGCTTGTCATTCCGCGGAGCGGGCTTAGAAATTATTTGGGCCGCAACTTCGTCCGCATTTTGGAGGATGGAGACAAAATGCGCGAGGTTGACGTAGAGACGGGCATTATTAGCTCAACCGAAGTCGAAATTGCGAAAGGTTTGGAAGAAGGCCAATTAATCGTGTTGCAGTAGTTATAACGGACATGAGCGAGCATTAAAGGGGATCGGCCGATACGGAATGCCTTGGATTTGGGGGGTTAGTTGCATGGCTTTGTTTGTCATGATAGTCCGCAAAATGATACAGAACAAATGGTTAGTGTTCAGCTTGCTGCTTGGCATAGTTATGTCTGTGGCTCTCGTCAGCAGCATGCCGATCTATTCTGAGGCTATTTTGTCGAGGATGCTCAAAAAGGACTTAGAAAGATGGCAGACGGTTTCGGGTCAATATCCCGGCGGAGTGTATTCGATGTTTTCTTTTCCTTCAAGCTCTCCGGGTAAACATAACGGAATGTTTAACAATATCGATAGCTTGATGAAAGGAGAGGGCTCGCAAAACTTTCAGCTTCCGATTCAGCAATTAGTCAAGGATGTGGCTTCTGGGCAACTTCGAATGAAGCTGGCCAGCGATCCTGAGCCTATCACGGATAACAACTCGCAAACGATGACTGTTAAAGCTTTTTCGAATTTGGAGAAGCATGTAAAGCTGAAGGATGGCCGAATGCCGGCCAAAGCTCCTGTTGATGGCGTTTATGAGGTGCTTGTCACGGAAAAAACGCTGATCCAGTACCGATCGGTGCTCGGGACGGAGTTTGTTGCGAGCAACAGCAAAACGAATGGCGAAATGAGATTCAAGCCGGTTGGCATCATTGAAAAAAGCGTGGATGACGATACGTACTTCCGATCCGGCAGTTTGAATGATATGAGCGCCAGCTTTATTTTGCCGTATGAAACAGCCATGCAGCATATGTTGAAGGATCAGAGTATTCCCGTTGCAAGCGCCGGTTGGTATCTAGTGCTGGATTATTCAAAAATGGAGTTCCGCCATGTCGATGCCTTTTTGAAAACGCATGATCAAATACGGAACGCAATGCTAAGCCAGGTGACCCTGTATCAAATGAAAGTGGAAGCCGTTGCTTTCGATACAATCGAATATTATTTGATTAAAGCTGCTAATTTGAACTTGTTTATGTGGGCTTTGAACGTGCCCGTCTTAATTATGATGGCGTTTTATATGTTTATGGTAGCGAATTTGATTGCGAGCCGCCAAAAAACCGAAATTGCCGTGCTGCGAAGCCGAGGCGCCGCAAGATGGCAGGTCATCGCCGCTTATTTGGTAGAGGCGCTCATTCTGTGCGCAGCGGCTGTAGTGTCGGGGCCTTTCCTTGGCGCAATGCTGACTAAAGTGCTTGGGGCGTCGAGCGGATTTATGCAATTTGTTCAGCGCGTTTCGCTCCCCGTTCGAATAACGGAACAGTCTTACTTGTATGGGGTGCTGGCTGGAGCTGTTTGTTTGCTTCTTGTGATGATCCCGATTGTCTTCGCTACAAGAGTTTCTATTGTCGATCATAAGCAGCAGATGGCCCGGCTTGTAAAAACGCCGCTTTGGCATAAGCTGTTTCTGGATGTCATCGCTTTGGCGGCAGCGTTTTACGGACTGTATGCTTTCAAAAAGAAGCTGGCCGATTTGCAGTCTCTTGGGCTGGGGTCGACAGATTTAAATATTGATCCGCTGCAGTTTGTTGTACCGGCTTTATTTACGATCGGCGCAGGACTGCTCCTACTCAGGTTATATCCATGGATACTCCGGCTTGTTTACTGGCTCGGGAAAAAATGGTGGCCTCCTGCCGCCTATGCGACGCTTATTCAAGTAGGCCGATCAAGCAATCAATATCAGTTTTTAATGATATTTCTCATTATGACCATTTCGACGGGTGTATTTAGCGCTTCGGCTGCTCGAACGATCAATATCAATTCGGAGGATCGAATTCGCTATAGCAATGGAGCGGACGTTGTGCTGAATGTAAATTGGGTCAGCGACGCTCCGCCGCCCGTATTCGGCAGTGGAGCGCCGCAAGCCGCTCCCGTTACTAACAGCAAAATTAATTATTTGGAGCCTCCGTTTGATCCGTTTCAGAAGCTGCCTGGGGTCGATTATGCCGCAAAAGTATTTACAAAAAATGAAGTGACCTTCAGCACGGAAAAAGATACTGGTCCCGCCACACTGATCGGCATAGACTCGGACCAATTTGGCATGACGACTTGGTTTAGGGATACGCTGCTCGATTATCCGCTAAATGATTATTTAAATGTAATGGCGACCCATTTGGATGCGGTCCTTATTTCCCGAACGCTCGCCGAACAAAAAAACGTAAAAGTCGGCGACACGTTGCAGGTAGGCTGGGAGGGGGTTACTCATCAGCCGTTCCGCGTATTTGGCATTATAGATTATTTCCCAACGTTTAATCCGTTGCCGGAGGAAGGCTTGGCTAATTTCAAAAGCGCCAACAAAGATCCCATGCTTATTGTCGGCCATTTGCCGCAAATTCAATTGAAGCTTGCGCTTGAGCCTTATCAAGTTTGGCTGAAGCTGAAGCCTGAAGCGACAACAGCCGAGCTGTACAATGGTATAGAGGAAAGCGGCGTGTCCGTAAACAAAATTATAAATACAAAAGAAGAGCTGGCACTGGCCAAAAACGATCCGTTCCTGCTCGCTTTAAACGGCCTATTGACATTGGGATTTGTCATTTCGCTTATAGTCAGCTTTATTGGCTTCCTGTTGTATTGGGTTTTGTCGCTGCGCGGCCGAACGCTGCAAAACGGCATATTGCGCGCCATTGGCTTGTCGGTAGGCAATTTGATTGCGATGCTGGCCATCGAACAAGCGCTAACCTCCGGCATTGCGGTTGTTCTCGGCATTATTGTCGGAAATGTAACCAGCTTGCTGTATGTGCCCAATTTCCAAATCGTGTTTAATCCGAACAGCCTCGTTCCGCCGTTCCTTGTCCAGATCGATGAGGGCGACCTAACGCGCATTTATTGGATGGTGGGCATTATGCTGACCGTAGGGATCGGTATTTTGGCCTATATGCTGTCGAAGCTGCGTGTACATCAGGCTCTCAAGCTCGGGGAGGATTAAACGATGATTCATTGCGAAGGACTAGTCAAAATATACAAAACGGCGGATTTGGAAGTATTTGCGCTGCAAGGACTTGATCTTCAAATTGAGTCTGGCGAGCTGATGGCGATTATCGGCAACAGCGGCAGCGGCAAATCGACGCTGCTTAACATGCTTGGTGGTCTGGATCGTCCGACGGCAGGCAAACTAATGGTAGACGGCAAAGATATGCTGAAGTTTAAAGAGCGCGATTTGGTCGACTACAAAAGAAAAAGCGTCGGATTCGTCTGGCAAAACAACGCCAGAAACTTGATTCCTTATTTGACTGCGCAAGAAAATGTTGAGCTTCCCATTCTGCTCACGGGCAGCCGGAAGCGTTGGAGAGCGAAGGAGCTGCTGGAGGCGGTTGGCCTAAGCCACCGTGCGAACAACAAGCTGTATCAGCTGTCCGGCGGCGAGCAGCAGAGGGTAGCCATTGCCATTGCGCTTGCGAACCATCCTAAGCTGCTGCTCGCGGACGAGCCTACGGGATCGGTCGATAGCAATATGTCCAATCAAATTTTGGATTTGTTCCGCGAATTGAACCGTTCTATTGGCATTACGATCGTCATTGTCACGCATGACCCCGAGCTAGCCAAAAAGGTGGACCGAGTGGCAGCTATACGCGATGGGAAAATTTCCTCGGAAATGTTGCGCAGGCGCTCTTATGCGGAAGAACTCGCGGAGCTTGAGCTGGCCGGCGAATCGCATGTGGAATACGCCATTTTGGATAAAGCGGGACGGCTGCAAGTGCCTTCAAACTACTTGGAGACGATCGGGTTAAAAAACAGCAACAAAGTGCGGCTGGAGCTAATCGATGGCAAAATCGTCATTTTGCCTCCCGAGGAAGGCGAGAGCAATTAACAACGGCATATTAGTTTTTATCCCGCTCCACGAGGAAGGGACTGGCCGGTTGGCTCAGTCCCTTTTTTTTGTACGGTTAATCTAATTCGTTTGCCGTAAAAATAACCGGCTCGTTTCCTCCCATAGTTCGCCCGGCGCGAGCGATAGGAGTCCTGTTTCTTCAGGCGGCAAGGCGACGTTCGGGGCGTTCACCATATTAATTTGCGGTTCGGGGCAAATAAAGCCCGGCGTCCCGCCATTGTTCCAAATCATCCATTGCCGGTAGGCGGCTCCCGCCTCATAAACCAGCTCGATTCCCGTCCGCGTATCGGTCAGCACCATTCGGTTATGTCCGTCTAGAGCCGCGCTTTTGTAATGATGGTCAAGCGGCGAGCGGAATGGGGAAATGCCTTCTGTCCTCATCGCTTGTTCGTCCGGGCTCAGCGGCACCGTGCGGCCTGTCGGCAGCATCCGGTCATTTAGTTCCCATCTTTTGTCCATGGTCAACGTAAAGCGGCAATGTTCAGGCCCGCTGCCTGGAACGAAGGGAGCGTTGATCGTCGTATGGAATCCAAGCAGGCAAGGCATCGCCTCCTGGCCCTCATTTTGAACGGTGACATGCTGCGCCAGCCCCTTAGCGCTAAGCGAGTACCGGAGCTTTATAGTGAAACGGTGAGGAAAATAAGCGTAGATAGGATGGGTTTCATCGATGGTTATGTTCATAACCGCAAAGCTTTCATGCTCCAGAACGCCATATTGCTCTACTTCCCATTCAGACGAATGAAGGAAGCCGTGAATATGATTTCCGGTATGCGGCTCATTAATAGGAAAAGCATATGTCCGCCCGTTCCAGTTGAAGGTGCCGTCCTCGTAGCGATTAGGAGGGAATAGAACGGGAATGCCGTACACGACGGGATTAAGGCGCAAGTCGTCCATCCCTTTTGCCGAAGGCTCTCTCAACATAGAGATGCCGCGATCGAGATCGCGGAATGCAATTAAATTGGCTCCTAATTTGGGGAGCATAGCAGCTTCGTATGAGCCCCATTGCAGCCAGACGGCTCTCTCATCGTAAAAGCTGCCTTCATAAGCGGCTTGTCTCTGCGCTGTCATTGTAAATCCTCCTGTATGTAAAAGCGTAGTTGAAATGCGGCATGCCACTAGAATAACAGGGCTTTGGAAAATGAACAACCGCCCGGCTCCCGTTAGAGAGCCGAGCGGCTGCAGGTTGTTCAGCCCGATCGTTTGGTCAACTGCAGAAACTTTTGCTCGATCAAGGCCTGCTTGCGGCGATTGACGGGAAGATGCTTGGAGTCGAAGCTATTTTCCGAACCGAAGTAAACAGTTCCGCCGGAGACGGATTTGATCTTGGCAAGATTGATGTAACAGTGGGAGTTGATTGGGTAAAAGGCTGCGTTCGTCGTTAACGTTTGAATTTCTTCGGCAGTCATTCTTTTTTTTCTATTATAGTTTCTGCCATGGAAGCTGACGAGGCCTTGCACGCCAATTTTGAAGTAGAGGACATTGTTCTCCATATCAAAATCTTCATACACATTGCGTTCGTCTAGTAAAACATTCATCATTCCGAATCCCCCTTAGAAATGTGAATATTCAATGTTAGCGCTTACATTATAGCATGGCCGTATGGTCCTGTGAAGCCCGTATACAAAAAAGTCGTTGTCTGACTCGCCGGCTTATGCTATGTTCACATTATTGTGAACGGAACAGACTTAAGAAAAAAGGAACGGAAGGTTGGGATCATGGCATGAGCGAGCGATTTGCCGGATGGGAACAAGGCATCTTTTATATAGGATGTTATGGCAACCGGGCGAGAATAACCCTTTATACGGCTCAGATGAATAAGGAGACAGGTGAGCTTAGCATTGTCCAAAAGGTAAGAGGGGTGGACAATGCTTCATTTTTGGCGCTCCATCCGAACGGAAAAACATTGTACGCGGCTAAAGAAATCGGAAAAGCGGATGGAACGGCAGGTGGCAAAATTGCAGCGGTAGCTGTCGATCCGGAAAGCGGATTGCTTGGCGAGGTTACTAGCATCGCTTCCACAGTTGGAGCTCATCCGTGTTATGTCAGCGTGAACGAAAAGGGAACCGCACTATACGCAGCCAATTATTCAGGAGGAAAAAAAGGAGGCAACATCGCACTTTTACCTTTGCTTAAAGATGGCAGCGTGGCGGAAGCCGTTGCTGTGATGCAGCATGAAAGCGAGCCGGGACCGGTGGAGGATCGTCAACAAAAGCCGCATGCACACTTCGTGGCTTCATGGCCGGGAACGCCGTTTGTTTATGCGGCCGACCTTGGAATGGACGCTGTTGTCGTCTATGAGCACAGCGAGGAGTCGCAAACCCTTGTCAAAAAGCAGGAAGCATCGCTGCAAGGCGGAACGGGACCGAGGCATATTGCCTTTCATCCAAGGCTTGCCGTCGCATATGTGACCAATGAGCTGGCTTCCAGCATAACGCGTCTGAACCTGGACAGAGAAACGGGGCTTATTACTCCGGGCGAAACCTATTCCACATTGCCAATTGGCTATTCAAAATACAACGATTCCGCTGATATTCATTTTTCTTCTGACGGAAAGTTTTTGTACACCTCTAATCGAGGACACGACAGCATTGCCGTCTATTCGGTAGATGAGAGCAACGGGACGCTGACACCTATTCAACATATCAGCTCAGGCGGCGAGCTGCCTCGTAACTTTGGCATCACGCCTGACGGAAATTTTTTGCTCGCGGCCAATGGAAACAGCAACAATATTGTCGTATTCCGTAGAGATCAGGAAAAAGGCACGCTAACGGCAACGGATCATCACTTGAAAATAAAAATCCCTGTTTGCATTCGGTTTGCCCATCAAGAGTAGATTTGCGCATCAAGCTTTATGATGAAGTAAGGAAAGGCAGGTCCTGCATCGTGAAAGCTAAAGCATTGTCGGCGAGTTCAGCTAACGATATGCGTACGGTTACCGTATACAGCATGCTTATCGCCATTAGTGCGGTCCATCTTTTAAATGATTCCATGCAATCGGTCGTATCGGGCATGCTTCCGGTTTTTCACGAGTCTTTAAACCTATCGTTTGCACAAGTGGGCTGGATTACCTTTACCCTTTATATGACTTCATCCGTTATGCAGCCGGTCGTCGGGCTTTGGTCGGATAAGCGGCCCACACCGTGGATGCTTATAGCGGGAATGATCAGCAGTACGCTTGGAATGGCGGGACTCGCCTATGCGCCAAGTTATCCGCTCCTGCTGCTGGCCGTTATGTTTGTTGGATTGGGTTCGGCGGTTTTTCACCCGGAAGGGTCGCGAGTCGTTCATCTGGCGGCAGGAAATCGCCGAGCGTTCTCCCAGTCGATTTACCAGGTTGGCGGCAATTTTGGGCAGGCGCTTGCCCCGCTTATGACGATGTTTATCTTTATTCCGCTCGGTCAGCGAGGGGCGGTATGGGGGATGCTGCTTGGGGTGGCGGCTATTGCCATTCTTATTAAAGTGGTGCCTTGGTATGCGGCAGGTCTCGCTAGTCATGGCGCCCCAGCGAAAAAGAAGGCCGGAGCGGCATCAAGCTCAGCGCCGGTCATCGATCGCAAAGTTGTGGCGTTTGCGCTGACACTGCTGCTTATTGTTGTGACTGCTCGTTCCTGGTATGGAGCGGCAATTAGCAGCTTCTATCAATTTTTTGCCAAAGAAACGTATGACATATCGGTAGCGGCTGCCCAAGTCCCCCTCTTTTTGTTTATGGTATTTGGAGTACTGGGCACATTTATGGGCGGGATTATGGCGGATCGGTTCGGCCGTAAAAATATGATGCTCATTTCTATTTTGGGTGCGACACCGTTCGCTCTGCTGCTTCCTCATCTTCCGTTGTTTTGGGTGTATCCCGTCATCTCCGTCATGGGCTTTATTTTGCAATCGGGCTTTTCGGTCAGCGTCGTATACGCCCAGGAATTAATGCCTGGCAAAGTAGGAACAGCATCGGGACTTATTACCGGGCTTGCGTTCGGCATGGGCGCGCTCGGCTCCGTCGTATTCGGCAGCATAGCGGATACCGAAGGGATGGGTTTTGTCATGTTGCTTGCGAGCTTTTTGCCTCTCATTGGCACGCTCGCGATCTTTTTGCCGAAGGATCGGCGGGAATAATCGGAAAATTTCACTAAATGTTGAAGGGGCTATCCTAAAAGTTATCAATTGATGACTATTGGAAGTCCCTCTTTCTATTTATAAAATAAAATGCGTATAGTGCTTTATTTGAACTTTCCCATTGAAATGTTTATTCTGTAGTTTCCGTAAATCAATATTTCATCAAGCAGTCTGCTGAGCTGAAGGTGCTCGGCTACCTCCACTTTCAAAATAAAGCAAGGATCTCCGCTCACGCGATGCGCCTCTTTAATCTCTTCCCGTTCCTTTATGAATTCCTGAAACTTTGTGTGCTGATAGTCCTTCATCATGACGATGACAAAAGCGGTGTAAATATTTCCGATCTTTTTCTCGTCGATCTTTACCGAATATCCTTCTATTATTCCGAAATCTTCAAGCCGCTGTATGCGATTGGCTACTGCTGCTCCAGTCATATGAACGACTTCTCCGATTTGCTTCCATTGCATTCGAGCATTTTGCCGAAGCAAGCTAATAATCTCTAGATCAATATGGTCAATCATATTTTTACTCCCTTTCATGGCTAAAGTAAAATGTAACAATTACTTTCACGAGTCTATGTAAATGGGGAATAGAATCTCTTATTATAGAAAGCAAGGGCCCTTAACTAATTATTACCATATTTAGAAGGTTAATCAAGAGGATTGCAACTAACAATTTAGGAGGAGATTAACAATGGTTATTAAAGGATTAAAAAGAAGCTCTATTGCTCTTTTAAGCGCATTTCTTCTAATTGCAGCACTAATCATTCCATCAAGTGTAAGCGCAGCATCGTATATTCCACCGTTTGAAACAGACAGTCCGTCCAATCCTCATATTTTTAATGCTGGCGATTGGTCTTTCCCTACTTTGACACCAGGAGATACGGACTATTTCAAAGTTACAAACACGTTCTCATACTCTAGAGCGTACTCTTTAATTGTCGATAGCCCGGATGGAACTAACTATATGCCTTCGCACATAAGCATAAGAGGAAATGGAAGGATAATTCCGGTTATTCAGGATTATGGCTTCTATCGATTTGATATCATATTGGACCCTGGTGCATTTGCCAACATTGAGATAAGCAATCAAATTGGGCCGTATTCACCAAACACGTATTTAGTTGTAATTCAGTAACTGCAAAATGGTAGTGAGCTAATCAGATAAAGTGAATATGAGGCTATCGCCACTCGGTGTTCAACCGGAGGTGATAGCCTCCTTAGGGTCTCATTATTTTGAGTACTGCGGATTAGATATTGATTAGGCAATGGTTGTAAAAAACCAAACGAAGTGATATTATGTTTGTTATATAAGTAAACGAATGTTTATTATGTTTGATTAATAAGCAAACGAATCCGATTTTTGTTTGAAATAAAGGGGTGTTGAACATGTCCGTTCATCTGGACGAACGTTTCTGGGGAGCTTCGATTGAAGAAACGAAGCAAGGCTTCCTGTATGACGAAGCAGAGGAAAGCTACTGCTGCTTGCTGTGCGGAGAACAATTTCAAAATGGAGAAGTGTTTAGAGCGGCCGATTCGGGCCGATTTTATGATGCGAAAAAGTATGCCGGCTTCCACGTTGCCGAAAAGCATGGCTCCATGCTGGACTATTTGCTTGGCCTAGACAAAAAGGCGACAGGTCTGACCGATTTGCAAAAAGAGCTGATTCAGGATTTCGCCGCAGGGCGGTCCGATCAAGATATCGTGAAGCGAACAGGCGGGAGCTCCTCTACGATACGCAACCATCGCTTTGTGCTGAAGGAAAAGGCGAAGCAGGCCAAATTGCTGCTAGCCATAACGGAGCTAATGGAGAAGGGGGTCCGGAACGATCCGGAATTTGTGCCGATACATCGTACGGCGACTAAAATCGATGAGCGATTTGCTTTGACCGAGGAAGAATACGAGAGTTTGATTGAGCAATATTTGCCGGATGGTCCCGAAGGCCCGCTGGATTCTTTTCCGAGCAAGGAAAAAAGAAAAATAGCGGTGCTCCGCCACATTTCTACTTTTTTCAAACTAGGAGAGTCATATACGGAAGCGGAAATAAATGAGCGGCTAAAAAGCTTTTCCGATACGGATTACGTCACGATAAGAAGGTATTTGATTGAATACGGATACTTGGACCGAAAAAATGACGGCTCGGAATATTGGGTTCCAGTAAAGAGGAAGGATGATGCGGCTATGGAAGCTAATAAGAAAAAAGAGGCCGAAACGACGGAGGCCGTAACAAAAACAAGCAAGTCTTCGGCAAAACCCGATAAGGCGGCTCGCAAAGCGTTAACGGCGGAATATCAAGAAAAAGAGAGAACAATGGGCGTCTACGAAATTCGCAACAAAACGAACGGGCGCATTTTTATCGGAGGCTCTACCCATCTGGAGGGGCTGTGGAATAAAGAAACGTTTATGCTGAACCTCGGCTCCCATCAAAACAAGGAATTGCAGCGGGAGTGGAAGGAATATGGGGCTGAACAATTTTCTTATCTCGTTCTGGAGACCGTTAAATTGGAAAATCCGATTCGATATGATTATAACGATGTTCATGACGAGGACGGAAAGGAGCTGCCTGGCATAGCTAAAAACTATAAGCGGGAAGTGGAGAAGCTGAAGGAGAAATGGCTGCTCGAGCTGAATCCTTACGGTGAACGGGGTTATCATTAACAGCTTATTTTAAGAAAGCGAGGGTTCTAAAGTGTCTACGGAAGTAGAATCGGTTAAGCCGAATTCATTGTTGCGAAACAAGTTTTTTCAAACGATCATTTTGTCCAATGTGCTGCTTCAAATCGGTATTTGGGTTCGCAATTTCGCCATTTTGATGTATGTAACGGATATGACGAATGACGATCCTTTTGCCGTAGGCTTAATGGGATTTGTCGAGTTGCTGCCTATTTTTGTATTCTCCTTTATCGGGGGGACTTTTGCGGATCGTTGGCGGCCAAGGCTGACGATGATTTGGTGCGATCTGCTGTCAGCCGTATCCGTATTTGCCGTGTTAATTACCATTATGGTCGGCTCTTGGCACATGGTTTATTTAGTCACCTTTATATCGGCTATTTTGTCGCAATTTTCGCAGCCGTCGGCCATGAAGCTGTTCAAACAGCATATTGAGCCGGAGCAGCTTCAAGGGGCTATGGCGATGTTCCAGTCGCTCATTGCGATTTTTATGGTCGTAGGTCCATCGCTTGGCGTCATCGTTTATCAGCGTTATGGCATCGAAGTATCAGTCGGAGTGATGGGCGTAGCCTTTTTGCTGTCGGCACTTGTTCTGTACCGCATCCCTCGCGATCGTCCAGTGGAAAAAAGCGAAGCGGAGAAACGCAATTTTTGGGGAGAGCTTGGCGACGGTCTCAAATACGTATGGCGCAGTCCCGTTTTGAAGTCGCTGGGAGGAACGTTTGCGCTGGCGGGCATCGCCGTTGGGATCGCTCAGACGCTCGGTCTGTTCGTCGTCATTGAACGGTTAGGGCAACAAAAGGAGTTTTTGCAATATTTGCTTATGGTCAATGGTGCCGCAATGCTGCTGGGCGGGGGAATTGTGATGACCATTGCGAAAAAAATCGCTCCTCAGAAGCTTCTTGCGCTCGGCATGCTGGTCAGCTCGTTGACGATGGCGGGAATGGGGCTGTCTACCAGCGTGCCGCTCACTTTGGTTTTACAGTTTATTAGCGGCCTTGGCATGCCATGTATTCAGATCGGCATCAGCACTCTCATTTTGCAATGGACGGAAGAGAAGTTTGTTGGCCGCGTCAATGGCGTGCTGTCCCCTATGTTTATGGGAACGATGCTAGTGATGACGCTTGTTGCGGGCAAGCTGAAAGTTTATTATCCGCTGGTAGGCATTTATTGCGCTGCCGGGGGATTGATGTTTTTGGGCATGCTTCTTCTGGTGCCGCTGTTCAAACATAAACCTGCAATTCAAGCGAGCCAGGCGGGAGAAGCCGTTTAGCTTTGATCGGCGGTGAGCTGGCGTGTGGCGCGGGCGGATTTTTGAACAAGCTCGTTTTAACAAATAGTTGACAGTTTGCAAAATGTTGGAGTAACATAGACGAATAATGATTAAAGATTGAGTTGAGCGAAGCACGCGGACTCCTTGGAAACAGGGAGATGCGTGCTTTTTTTGTTGTTCTGAAGCTGACGCGGTGCCACATTTTAAGGGGTGGGAGTGAGAATCATGTTTTTTGGCAAAAGAGTTGGAATGGCGTGCTGCTGCATCTTGTTGTTTCTTTTAGCAGGAGTGCCGGTACAAGCCCAGGAAAAGGCTGCCTCGACTAAAACATTTGATTTGAAGGAACCGGCCGCACAAATTGTGTTTTCGCTGGAAAGCCGTCAAGCTTCTCTTGAGTCGAAGTTGATATTGCCAAGCGGTCATGTCATCCTCGGCAATATGACCAGAGTCGTTAGACAGGAAAGCGACGGTGGAAAGGTTTGGAGCAGCACGTATTCAGTATCACCGGCTCCAAAAGGAAAGTATCGTTTTGAAATAACGGCAGCGAAGGCGGGCTACTTCAATCTTCAGGTTGAGATATCTCTATTTAGCGATATGAACGGCCATTGGGCGAAAGAATGGATTGAGGATTATGCCAAGCGAGGCATCGTTTCCGGGTATGGCAATGGGACATTCCGTCCCGATGACTTCGTTTCGTTTGAAGCACTTGTGAAAATGTCCGTATTCGCGTTGACGGAAGAACAGCCGAATGGAAAGCGGCAATGGCTGCGGGCATTGAAATGGAAGGTGCTGGACGAGCAGCTAGCAATGAAGTTGGGATGGGAAAATTATAGCTTTTATACGACCGATCCAATGGAGTGGTTTGCTCCCTTTTTACAAGCTGCCGTTCATTTAGGGATGGACGAAACCGGGATAGAAGCAGCTAGGAGAGATTCGGTACTCCGCAAGGACGCTGCTGTATTCTTTTCCGATCTAGTAAAGCTGGTGGACGCCCAAAAGCCAAACCATTTGGAGTTTATTGATACGCGAGAATTGGGAGAGAAATATCGGAACTCCATTGATATCGTAGCAAATAAATCGGTATTTTCCGGTTACGCTGACGGTACATTCAAACCAGAGAAAGAGGTTACACGAGCTGAGGCGGTCAAAGCTGTTAGCCAGCTTGAACAATATATGAAGTCACTATAAGACGGGAGAGTAGAAAATGAAGCGAGGAATGGCTATCTGTATTTCAATTTTGTTGTTTTTCGGTATTTTTTCAAACGGCGCTACAGCAATGGAGGTCAATGAGAAGGGAGGGGGACAAGAGCTTCCTTTTTCAGATATTGGGAATCATTGGGCAAAGGACAACATTATTAAAGCCTATGAAACCGGGTTGGCAGAAGGTTTTCCCGGAGGGGAGTTTCGGCCGGACGATGTCGTTAGAGCCGATCAATTTGTAGTGATGATGCTGCGCGCCCACAGTGTGACGAAGGATGGGAAAACGCAGTTTGACCCCGCCTGGTTCGCCCAATTGGAAAAAGAACGGCCGGGCCATCTAAAAGCGATCAAGTTTGCCGTCAGCAGCGAAAAGTTCCAATTCCAGAACGCCTCCAGCGGATATTGGGCCAAGCCTTATATCGATTTTATATACGAGATTCCGTTTCTATTATCCTACGACGAAGTGTTTCCTAAGGAATACAAGGTATTCCAGAAGCAAATCAAGCGCGAGGAAGCTTCTTATTTGTTGGGAGCTTGGATTTCAAAAGTAGAAGATCCTTATGACGGTGAATACGAGGCATTAGCAATTAAAAACAGCGGGTTAAAAGATTTTAGCCAGATGAAAACAACGTCAGGCATTTATCGCGCTACTGTGTTGTTGTCGGGTCTTATGAACGGGTATCCAAACCAGTATTTTTATCCTCAAAGATACGTAACACGAGCCGAAGCGCTTACTATGGTGCTCAGATTAAGAGACAAAACGTTGCGCAAGCCCTTTAAGCCTAGTTTGAAAGGGAAGTATTACATAGAAAACAATGATCGAATTTATCTCCACTCTGATAAGTTCAAGCATGAGATGTATTTAAAATTTTTGGAGCTTGCAAAAAAAAATGTGACTAAAGGACATATTTTTCAGCAGGGTGGTCATGCGATTTTAATATTTAAAAACAAAGTTGATTACGAGAAATTTAACTATTTTAGTCTGGTAGGAGATTACGAATCACGTCCTGAAGATCAGTTAGCAGTTGATGTTTCTTACGGTAATCATCGAGCTGTTGGTTTTAGTTTTCCGGTGCAATCAAAATTTGAAGTTAGTGAAGGATATACAAATGCGTTATATGAACTTCTTGCCGGAGTAGGTAAAGGAAACGAATTGAAGAAGAAACTGCTTTCATTAATTGAAGAAGGAAATACAAAAGATTTTATTTTCAATGGAAAAAAGTTTACTTTTATGGCTGCCACCGAAAGATATTATTTACATCTAAATTACTAGTTTAATTTGAGTAGAGGTGATTAATGTTTTGAAGTTAAAGCATATAGCATTAGCGTTAATTGTTATCATTTTTATTGATTGGTGTAACGTTTGGTCTGTCACGAAAATCGATGCATCGATTTTAAGCAAACCACCGGCAAACATTAACGGATTTATTAATAAGTGTGGTTATAGCCCCACAGTAGACGGTTATATTCCAGAAGGAATCCCCCCTTGCTCAACCAATGGATATAAATTTAATAGTGAATTTTTCTCACGAAAAATATGGCCATTAAATGATAGTGGCACTAAAACCGTTGGTCAGCGCTTCCTAGTGGTTTATGGAGAGCCAAGTAAGGTTGGCTCTATCCAACAATTTAAAAAGGGATGGCAATCAGAAAATGTCGACAGCAAAATCTTAAATGAAGGTCACTTTAAGGGTAAGGATTCTTCTTCGGGTGAAATATCAAGAGGTGAATGGAGATATTTGGGATTTACAAGAGACGGTAATCCATTTTCAAATATTCATTTTATTGTAGATTCTTGGTCAGGGAATGAACTTGGTACAAAACATTGGATTTATCAACCATGGATGGAACTACCGTTAAATTATAAATATAAGCCGAAAACACCAGGTGCAGTCTATAAAAATCCAAGACCCGACGTCATGTCGCCACAATTTGATCATTTAGAAAAATGGATAAACCAAGGTTTAGGATTTAAGATTACACAAGGTGTTAAATATGAGGATAAATATACTGTGCTGCCGAATGAGCGCAGATTTCAAGACCCCCGAAACTACATGTCCATAGACCAAGAACCGACGACCAGAGAAGGAGGCTTCGGCAACCTTTACCATTATAGTTGGGAAACTCATTCTATTTGGTATCATACTTTTTCATTGCCAAAATTAAAAGGAAAGCAGCCTGTGGAAGCTGCTTGTATCGTCGAGCCGGTTAGCTCAAAGCCCATTCCAATCGGCAAAAGTACTAAATTATCGGTGGATGTAAAAGTGCAAGGAATGCTTAAGGATTCCCTGGTCTTTGGGGATCGGCTTTCCGAAAGCAAATATTATCATCGCAAAGATATTAAAGAATGGCGATTTGATTTAATCGATCCAAAAACCGGACAATACATCAAACAGTCGTCAGCGAGCGGCAAGGATGGAATTGTTCGGGCAGGCAATGAAGCCTCTGCTGAATTTACAATTGAAGTCGATCTTAGCAAATTAGACCGCTCAAGCGATAAAGTTTGGACCTACACAAGCAATGCCGGTGTATTTACTTACTTTAACGATCACACCTCGAGCAATCCGGCATTTTCCATGAAATATTGCAACCTCACCATTCCGTTTGAACCCACGCAAAAGCAGTCAATGTTAAGCAGCTTCGGTATCGTTCCCGCTATTCAATTTGAGAAAAAGTCGCAATTTACCGCAGCGAATGTGGGCTATGAAGACTTTTCATACGGACAAGATGCCGATTTTTACGAGTTCGTCATTACAAATGAACAAGACGGCACCTCTTTAGTCAAAAAATTTGATCCGGCTATTCCGGAAATAAAAGCTCCCAAAAAAGGTTTTTTAGATCAAAATGCAGTCAATTCCTATTTATTTAACTTTATGGCATCAGCATTTGCAGAAGAAGAGCTTAGAGGAGAGTCGGTTACTAAAACCTTTTCGATTATACAAAAAATAGTCGATCGTGACGCCGACGTTAACCGCTCGTCTGAATCCAGCAAACGTGTAACGGTCGTTCAAACTCCGCCCGCTTCCTGTAAGCCATCGGATTCGTCCTTGCAGAGGCCCAAGCAATACATTTCACCTAAGGCGGATTGGCCGCTGGACTGGTATGACGTTGTTCCTTTGCCCGTATCGGAGGAGGAGCCTGAACGGATTCCAAGCAGAAACTGCGAGGAAGCACCGAGCTATGCGGAATTCGACAAGCGGGTTTACATTGACGGAGTAGAAATTGATGCGGCTGCTTTTTATTCGGGCTCCTATACATTTGGAGAAGCGCTCATAGGATTAAGGGAGGTCAAAGCGACTTTTACAGCACCGGATGGCTCTGAATCCTATAAAATTCAGCATATTGTGGTACATGACTCTAAACCGCGTGTGTCCATTAAGCTGGAAGGATTATTTAAGCAAAATCGCAAAATGTCCGCCTTCGACCGCTCGGCTGAAAGCAATGACAGATGGGTTGAGGAAAAAGCCCCTTTGGAAATTACGACTTTCAGTTTCGTTGACCCGGACGATCAACATCTAAAGTGTAGAACCGGCTACTGTGAAAACAATCTCTCTGAAAAAATGTTTATGTACAAACAACCGGGCGTATACAAAATGAGCATAGCCGCCAAACGAGTCATTCACTATGGAGACGGCCAATCAATCGTCCGTTATTCCGACCCTTATCTAATTGAATACGAAATTATGCCTGATCACCGCCCGGCTATTATTGCTCACGCATATAACGCCCAAATTAGCCGTCTTGATCCGCTTCAGCTTTATTACGATGTTCAAAGTACGGACGGAGATTTTATTGCAAATCAAAAACTGGAAATTTATTACGATTCCAATAATGATGGAGCGATGGATCAGATTGTATTTCAATCGGACGGGGATGTCACGGAGCTGCCGCTTTTTTCGAAATTAGGTCAATACAAAATCATAGCGAGCGCGCTAGAAGGAACAAATGAAGAAAAGCTATTGGAGCATAGCGCCCCCAATGATGATCAAAAGCATCAAATAGAGTCATACTTTTTTGTAGACAATTATGCTCCTTCCAGTGATTTATATGTGGATGTACCTGCAGAGAAGCAGCGCGTCGATGTTTTTATGATGCTGGATGCGAAGCTGGAACAAGCTGCAACCGATTATATAAGGCACAACAGAATTAGTTTGACCAACCAATTGACCCAGTCGAACGTCCTCGCAAATTTGGATATTTGGGATATGAAAACGTATAGGCATAGCCAGTCGGCAAACACCTTAAGAAATACAGGCTCCAGTTATCCCGACACGTCCATTAACTATCATTCAAGCGGCTACGCCGGAACGCTGCAACGAGAACGGGTAACCAATGCTCCTTATTCTTATGATGAGGGACAATACCAAACCAAAACAGACTCCGCAACCAAAACGGACTCATGCAATCACACCAAACGATATAGTTACGACAGCAAAGGCAATTACAGACTGGTATCCGACAGCGGCAATTGTCCGGGGGCAGTAGCTTATAGCGACGGAAAATATGCGGGTACTTTGAATCGAACAGGCGAGACCGGAAGCGGATGCCCTGCCAAATCTACTCCAAACAGTTCATGCACAGGAAACTGGACGGCTCATTATGCAGGAACGGTTTATTGGACCCGTGAGGTTTGGGTACCGGATATTCGGATTGTAAATAATTATACAGGTTATTATAGCGGGACTATCTATAAAGACGTACGACAGCCATACGATCCTTCATTTTTGTCAACGGCACCAGTTAAATATGTTGTTTATGTTGCGGACACGAACACTTCTATATCCGGATTGACAGATTTGCTGCAAGTTATGGATAAGCATCATGCAAAAGTAATCTTAATCGGCAGTGAGAGTATGAAAGAACAAATCGACCATGAAAAGTTTATTTTGAACAACCGCCCGATAAAAGAAATGATAGATAAAGCGATTGAGTATATGGCGGAAGGGAATCCAGCCGTACCCAAGACGGTCAGATTAGCGGGAGAAGAAATCGAATTAAGAACGGCTTCTTTTGATGCGGAAGGGGACATGCTACCGGTAGAAGATCATTTGCTCCAAGTGGTTCAAGATCCCTACCATTTCGATAACTCTTTCGGTTTTGAATCGTTTGGCGGCAAGCCATTAATATCCGAAAAAACGAGTGGAAACTGGCACCCATTTCAAGCAAAATTGGTTTTTGACAAGCCGGGCAAATATACCTTCTATCGGGTTATTAAAGATTTGCCGGTTTCCGATCTCCATTTTGAACAATACCGCTATTTTTCAAATGTGTCCGCCGTTCAAGTGCTCGTTCATCGAAAACCGATTCCTGACATAGAACTGGACTTTGACTATCTGTTGATGTCGAATCGCTATCAGACGAAATGGACCGATCTAAGCTATGATCTGGATCATAATATCACTCGTGCCGCGACAGACAGGGGCATTCAGGCCCGCTCTATTAAACTTTCCAATCAGGAAACGGGGGAAGTATATACAAAAATCCCTCAATCGTTAGATTCGGGTACATACGTGTTGGATTACATTGTTCAAGATTTGGAGGGGGCATGGTCAGAACCTTTGAGGAAAACGTACGTGCTGCCGAGTTCCGTTCCCGTCCAAATGAAATCCAAATTGAAGCCCGCTTACAGCGGATTCTCTTTAGCAAGCCTTCCAGCTAGCGAAAGCATTATTGCGCACGAGCTTTGGACGAGGTATCCGTATGCTATTTCTCTCCATTTAAAAATAAACGGACTATTCAATAGAGCCGTTCCCTATTATACGGGAGTAAAAAAAGGAAACGATATTTTTTGGCATGACGAATCGTTTATTATTCCGAATACGATGCCGGATGGGGCCTATACGTTTACCGTTACTGGAATGGGATCAGTGGATGGCTCGCTAGAAACGAAGTCATTTCAAATACGTGTCGCAACGCCTATCACTTTAAAAGGGTCGATAAATGCAGCCGATGGCTCTGAAACGAACACGAAAGACATTATAGCAGGGAAGTTGTATCGGCTTGAAGCGACGACAAGCAAATATCCCGATCAAGCTGTCAATCCCGATGCGGCGACCGTCACTTTATTTAAAGGAACGGCGTATCAAAGAACGGTCACGCTCACCTCTACAACCGTGTCCACTGAAGGTTTTGGGCAAAAAAACTGGCACGGGATGTTTTCAGCCTCTGGCGTGCCGGATGGGCGTTATAAATTTGAATGGAGGTCTAGAACTCCAAACGGAAATGTTGAAACCGTTGTTCAGGAAGTGACCTTATCCAGCAATCGTCCGCCTCATGCCGATTTTCATTGGGAGCCGCAACCGGTATTTGAGGGAGATACGGTTAGCTTTATAGCTGCTGCTGGCGACCCGGATGGGGATCAGCTCCATGCGCGCTACGAATTAATCAGTCCTAGCGGAGACAAGGAGTATCGCACCTACACTCTTCATCCTCCATACGTCCAGCCCGATCTTCGTATTCGATTAAATGAAATTGGCTCTTGGCAAATGAAGCTGACGGTGAGTGACGGGAAAGCAGCTCCTGTAACAGCAATTAAAACAATCAAGGTGAATGAGCTTTATGTTGTGGGATCCGTTTTGCACACAGAGCTATGGAATGAGCATCGTCGGAATTACAATTTGAAAAAATCAGGGAATGCGGAAACCCCTCGCAGTTACCATGTATTTTGGGCAGGAGAGAAGTTTTTATTTAAGGCTGATACGACCGTAACCAATTCATTGACTCGTGCCGATCGGGTTGAAGTCGAGTTTGGGAAACATACGGTTGTCTTATCTCCACTTGACGCCAACCGTTCAAAATGGGGCGGAGAGCTGTGGGACGAATCATTTGAAAAGCTGAAGGACGGCTCTGCTGTCTTCACATTTAGTGCTTATTACAATAACGGAACTGTTAAAAAATCGGAAGTTGAAATTGAAGTACTGGGAAGAGTCTCCCAAATGATCGGCGTTCATCGCGTCAAATAACATTGCTTCTAGAAATATCATGAAAGCTCACCAATATTGGCATGCTATAAGCATGAACCAAATTGGGCTGAGAAAGGAAGATGGGTTTGACACATCATTCGGCTATCATGTTCGAGTTTCTGGACAATCGGAGCACCGATCTGGCACGCGATATGCTTCAAGAGCTTGGGTATGATCCTGTTATGCACAACGATAATCTACTGCACATTCATGTGGATCGCAATGATCTGACATCGGCGCTCGAAATCGCTCAATCCCATGGGGGCAGGCTCATCGAGCAATCGCAAATAGCGGAAGAAGCGATTACAAATTCCGCTTACGCCTTGCAAGCGATCACCATTCCCGCCCATGTCGTAAACGAGGATTGGATTGATAAGGAAGAACGGCAAGAACAGCAGGTTTTAAACAATGACACCGTAGAGGCGGCGGAAGGTGAGCGGTGGATTCCCGGCCAGGAGGAGTACAATCATTTTTCGGGTGATGTACACATTTAGTTGAGCTTTTTGTAACACCGCTTTTGACAAAAGGCGCCCCCTCTTGGGAGCGCCTTTTGTCTTTTTCCTAAAAATCTAAAATCAATTCTGAGGAAAAAGCTGCGTATGCCTGGCTTACATAAAGCGGCCTTCCGCAGCATGTTTACCAGCGCTGTAGCCGGTTGTAAAGGCGGCGGTAATGTTGTAGCCGCCGGTATATCCGTGAATGTCCAATATTTCGCCGCAAAAATATAAGCCGTTCATAAATTTGGATTGCATCGTTTTTGGGTCGATTTCTTTCAGGTTGACTCCGCCGCCTGTCACAAAAGCTTCTTCGATGGAAAGAGTTCCGGATACTTGAACCGGAAACACTTTGGCAAGCTTGGCAAGCTCCAGCCATTCCTGCTTTGGAATGTTGTCGAAGGTGATGTCTTCCGAAAGCCCCGCCTTTTGCAGCAGAAGCGGAATAAGACGTTCTGGGAAAAATCCTTTTAGCGCATTTTTAATTGTTTTGCGCGATTCGTTTTTGCACAGTGTCAGAGATTGCGAATAAACCTCATCGGTAGACAATTGCGGCAGCAAATCGATGGTTACAAGGACGGAACCCGCTCCGGACTGCTTCAATCCTTTTACAACAAATTGGCTGCATCGCAGTGCGATGGGTCCAGACAGACCGAAATGGGTAAAAATCATATCCCCTTCATGCTCGATTACACGTTTTCCTTTGGCGTTCCATACCGACAGGGAAACCGATCGCAAGGAGAGCCCTTGCAGCTCTTTGCTGCGGATGAACGACTCCTTTGAAGTTAGCGGCACCTCGGTCGGGAAAAGCTCCGTTATCGAATGTCCGGCATCTTCCGCCCAAGCGTAGCCGTCTCCTGTAGAGCCGGTATGCGGAACGGACTTTCCGCCGACAGCGACTATAACCGATTTGGCCCGGATCGTTTCGCCAGAGGCGAGAACGACTCCCGCTGCAGCCCCATTTTCATACAGGACGCGCTTTACTGGGCTGTTGGTTCGGATAGTTGCGCCAAGCGACCGCACCTTGCCGACTAAAGCGTCGACAACGGTTTTCGCTTTATCGCTGACAGGAAACATTCTGCCGTTATCTTCCTCCTTGAGCGCAATGCCAAGCTCCTCAAAGAAGGCAATAATATGTCTGTTATTGAACGTTGCCAGGGCGCTGTGCAAATACCTTCCATTGCCCGGAATATGTTTAATCAGCTCGTCCAATTCTTTTGCATTGGTGACATTGCAGCGCCCCCCGCCGGAAATACCTAGCTTGCGACCAAGCTTGTCCCCTTTATCGAGAAGAAGCACTTTTGCCCCGTTTTCTGCTGCCGACACGCCTGCCATAAGGCCGGATGAGCCTGCGCCCACTACAATTACATCATAGTTCATTTTATTCAAACTCCCAAATCATTAATAATTTCTCAAAAAAGTTGAAAATATAGCATAAAACATTCTCTCTATTCAAATTCATGGTTTACAGTATAATTTAATTAGTATACTCGGAGCAAGGAGGCGATTGCACTATGTTGCGCGAACAATGGGTAGCATTAGGCACGGAAGCAAAAAATATTTACGTTAGGGAATGGCTGCCAGAGAGCACTCGTCCAAAAGCTGTAGTGTTGATTGTACATGGGCATGGAGAGCATGGAGAGCGCTATCAGTATGTGGCGGAGCAGCTTACGGCAGCCGATTTTGCAGTGGTTGCGTTAGACCAATTGGGTCATGGGCGTTCGGAAGGAAAACGGGGACATATGAGCGCGATGAGCGCCGCAATAGACGATGTGATTAGAATTATGGACGAAGCGGTCGAAAGGCATCCGGGCCTGCCGTTCTTTTTGTACGGACACAGCATGGGAGGCAACATCGCTCTAAACTGTGCGATTAGGCGCAAGCCGGAAATAAAGGGGCTTATTTTGACAAGTCCTTGGCTTCGTCTCGCTTTTAAGCCGAACGCGATCAAAGAATGGCTCGGCCGAGGAGTGGCCGCTGTTTTTCCATCGCTTCCGATGTCTTCGGGCCTGAAGCCGGATGATTTGTTCCGTCCAAGCGATCTTGGAATCCGCCCTCTTCATGAGGACCCGCTAAACCATACCACAATTACTCCTAGAACGTATTTGGAAGTTCAAGCCGCTGGAGAATGGGCACTCCGTCATGGAAAAGAGCTGCATGTCCCCTTGTTGCTCATGCATGGAACGAGCGATAGGGTCACCTCTTACAGCGCAAGTAAAGAGCTTGCCGAAAGCTTGCCAGGAAAGTGCGAGTGGCATTCAATGGACGACGGATTGCATGAGCTTCACAATGATGCGGGAGGAAGAGAAAGAGTGGCTTTGGTTGTAGATTGGATGGAACGACAACTTCTTTAACATAGCCTATCATGCTTCATGAAGGAGGCCCAATTTTCTGTGCTGAAGGATATGCTGCTCCAATTCTTTTTATCTGTACTTCCAGTGTTCACATTTTTGCTTTGGCATGACAAAGAAAGGGGCTGGAAGGGCTTTAAGCCCTTCATTGCCATCACGAGCAGTATATCGATTATATTATGTTTGCTGACAACGGCTACTTTTCAGCAGTATGAAATCAATTTTCAAATCGTTCCTTACTTAATAGGTTCCCTATACGGGGGATACCGCGCTATGGCGGGCCTTACGCTGCTTTACATATTTGTTCGTATCCCATTTTTGGACCACTCGGAAGAAATAATAGGATTTCTTATTTTTCTCTTCCTTTTTATATTGCTTTTGTGGGTATCCATCCGTCCGTTTCAGTTGGCGGCGACAGCAAAAAAAGAAAAGATCGGTTTGTTGATTATCGGCGTTTTGCTGGCATGCTCTTACGGGTTTATGGGTGTGCTGATGATGAAAAACGATGTTTTAATGTCATTTGCGCTCATTATGGATGCGGCGATGGCGGCGATCGGTATGATGCTTGGCGTGTGGCTTTCTATTTATATTATCGAGAGTATTAAAGAGAAGCAGCTTTTGCACTATAAAGTCATCCAGCTTTCGGCCAGCTATCGAAACGAGGTAGAGAAGCTGCATCAGTTTATTGGCAAAGCTCCTATTGCCGTTATGATGGTTGATAGAGATGGCATGATTACTCAAGTAAATGATGAATGTCTAAATCTGCTCGGCATGCAGCCTGGCCCGGAAAGCATCGATAAATTGAAGCTGTCCAGCTTTCGTGCCGTATTTCTGTCGGAGATGGGGGACACTTGCATCCACTTGCTTGAATTGGCTCTGCAAGGGGAGTCGGAATCGACGGTTATGGAAATGAAAGACGGCGGCGTACACCTTTTTACTACCGTAACGCTTCGTGATGTAGCCAATCATTACGTGATAGGGGCTGCGTTAATCGCACAGGATGTAACCGAATTAAGACAACTACGCGACGAACTGGGGAGAATGGAGCGTCTGAGCCTTGTTGGACAGATGGCAGCCAGCATTACGCACGAAATTCGCAACCCAATGGCGGTCATTCGAGGGTTTGTTCAACTGATTCAGGAGCGAAGCCCTCAAAGCCAATATGAATATTTCCGCATTATTATGGAGGAGCTTGATCGAGCCAATCTCATTATTAGCGACTTTTTGTCGCTTGCCCAAAACCGGGAGCTCAAGATGGAGGCCGCTTCGCTTAACAACAGTATTAACGATTTGGTGCCGCTTCTCAGCGCGGACGCCAACTTGCGTGGACAATCGCTTGAGGTTGAACTGTGCAAGGAGCTTCCAGACATGATGCTCAATGATCGGGAAGTGAAGCAGATGCTGCTTAATTTGGCACGAAACGGTATGGAAGCGATGGAGGAAAAAGGGGTTCTTCGTATTAAAACGGCTTACGAGGATGGAGAAATCAGCGTCCATATTTCGGATGAAGGCGTAGGCATTACGCAAGAGAAAATGAAGCATTTGTTCGAGCCGTTTTTTACGACGAAAACCCGTGGAACGGGGCTTGGCCTGCCGCTTTGCCTAAGCATCGCGGAGCGCCATCACGGCAGAATTGATGTCCAGAGCAAGGAAGGCGAAGGGACAACTTTTGTTGTCACCTTTAACATAAGGGAAGAAATGTTTGTGCATAATAACCTTTGATCATGATGAGGCAAAAGGCTGCGTATAGCCAATTAGCCGTTCAAAGGGAGGCAATCGATATGGGTAATGAGCAAGGAAACGGCAGCTCAATTGAGCAAAAAGAGCAAGCAGCTCGCAATAAAGCAAAGACGAAAGAAAGTGAAGCTGGCCAAAATGGGATCGACAAAAAGTTAAATGGACCTAACCGGCCTTCAACATAAGGGAGTTGTATGTTTTGAATCCTTCTGGAACCGGCAGGGACGATCCTGAGCTCGACCCCTATGAAATTGAGTTTTTGCCTCAGTTCCGCAAGGGAAGAGGCGACAGGGCGCCATTTGTTAACAAATTTGGTGTCGTCATTGGCGACCATCACTACGAATCGGCAAATTCTCCGCTGGAGCAATGGAGCACGGAGACGGATCCCGCTGTTATGGCAGGAGAGCAGTGGGTGCATCCTTTCAAAGATATTGGCTTTCACACAGCAGAGAATCGAGATTGGTTTGAAAAGGGCATAGCCCCGGAGGCGGGAACGTTTTCTCATCCCGAAAAAAATGCTTCCTCCGGCATGGAGAAGCCAGAGCCGCAATAAAACCTGTAAAAGAGAGCAACCGGAGCTATGTCCCTGGTTGCTTTATTTTCGTAAGGGACGTTATAATAATAGCAAAAATAATGCTTTACAAGGAGTGTGTTGAAATGTCGATGTCATTTGAAAGATATATGTTGGATATGGTTCAACCTATGCGCGACGATCTAACGAAGCTGGGGATTCAAGAATTAAGAACGGCTGATGAGGTTGAGGCTAACGTTCCGGGTGCAGAAGGAACGGCTCTTATCGTGATCAATTCCGTTTGCGGATGCGCTGCGGGCCAATGCCGTCCAGGCGTAGCGCAAGCTTTGCAAAACGAAAACCTTCCGACCCATTTATTTACCGTATTCGCTGGGCAAGATAAAGAAGCGACGGCGAAGGCTCGCGAATATTTTGCGCCATACCCGCCATCGTCTCCATCGATCGCTTTGATGAAAGACGGAGAGCTCGTTCATTTTATCGAGCGCCATCAAATTGAGAATCGTTCCGCAGCGGAGATCGCTGCCGATTTGACGGAAGCATTCGACAAGTACTGCAACTAACGGGAGCGGACTATGACCTTACAACAACAAATTATTGAGCGGCTTGGCGTGAAGCCAAGCATAGATCCGGCGGAGGAAGTTCGCAAACGGGTCGATTTCTTGAAGCAATATGTGACAAGCTCGGGAACTACCGGCTTGCTTATTGCGATAAGCGGCGGAATCGATAGCGCTGTAGCAGTCGGACTTTGCAAACTGGCTACCGATGAGCTTAGCGTGGAAAGCGGCAAGGAGTTTATAACGCTCGGAGTGTTTCAGCCTTATGGAGAACAATCCGATATTGCAGACAGCTATGCGGTGGCGGAAGCTTTTAAGCTTACGCATAAGGTAGAAACGAATATTGGCGAAGCGGTAGACGAAATCGCGCTTGAAGTGGAGCATAGCCTCAAATCGCTTGGTATTCACCGTCATATAAGCCGCGGCGGTAAAGGCAATGTAAAAGCGAGAACACGTATGGTTACGCAATACGCGCTGGCGTTCGATCTGAATTTGCTTGTTGTGGGGACGGATCATGCCTCCGAAGCGATTACCGGCTTCTACACGAAGTGGGGAGACGGCGCGGTCGATATTACTCCGCTCAGCACGCTGAACAAACGTCAGGTTCGCTTGCTGGCCGCTCATCTTGGAGTGCCGGACAGCGTTTTGAAAAAGGCTCCGACGGCCGGTCTTTGGGAAGGTCAAACGGACGAAGACGAGCTTGGCATTAAATACGATGAAAACAGCGATTATCTGGAAGGCAAAGAAATTGCCGCCGAAACTCGCGATAAGCTGGAGCGGCAATATTTAAAAACAGAGCATAAGCGCTCGCCGATTCCGGGAATTTAAAAAACAAGCTTTTTTAGAGTGAGAAAGACCGTTTGTCAGATTTAAGGATTCTGTTCCTTCATGTCTGTAGACGGTCTTTTTTTGCTGTGAGTGCCGGGGCCGCTTCACATTTCGTACACAAGGGATAGCCCTATCGAGTCATGTAAGATCAGTAGGCCGCTGTTACAATGTGGTCAGTTCAAAAAACAGAAATGGAGGCTGATATCGGCATGTCTTATCGAACAGAATCTGAACGTTGCGGACGGCCTTACAGGTCTGTAATCAAGACCGTTATTGCCGCAATTATAGTATTGTTCATAGTATCATCAGGTTTAGCGGTACCATCGGCTTTGGCTTATTCAAATCCGAATGAGCTATTGCTCGCGGGCGGTCATGAAGGCCATGAGGGCCACGAAACGTCTACCGATTCCAAGTCTTCCGGGAAAGCAAAGAACGATAATGACGCTTCGGCGTTGCCTAGCGATGATTTCGAGCACGATCATGATGGCGGCCAGCGTTTAATGGTTGTTTTGCGAATAATTGAGGTGGTTACCATTATTGCGGTGGGAGCCGTCTTCTTTTTCCGGTATGCGCTTTGGAGGAAGGAGCAGGAAGCCCCTCCAATAGGATTCACGCAAAATGGGGAAAGAATCGTACTTGCGGCCGCTGTACTTATTTTTGCCATTACGGGTCTCAGCCGTTTGGATATGCTCGCCGATCAATTCGAAGGAGTGCCGTGGAGCGACATCGCTTCTTCGACTATGGTCGGCAAAATGGCGGTTCTTCGGCCCGCGGCGTTCATCGTTATGCTTTTGCTGGCGTTTGCGCCGCAAAGGGAGCAGGACTGGGCGGTTCCGGTTAATGGTCTGCTAGCCATAGGGGTGGTGATAACATTCCCGATTACGGGTCACGCTTATGCTCTATCTCAAGGTGTATCTGCCGCGATTGCTGCGCATTCGATCCATATGGCGACGGCGGCGATATGGTTTGGCGGGCTCGCGGGACTTTGGTCCATGTCTTGCAGATCAAGCTTATCCGGGCGGCTTATGCCGGTTGCGAACCGTTTTTCGCTATATGCTTTGCCAAGCATCACCGTTATTGTCATTAGCGGTATTTGGCTGACTGCAACGCAGCTTCCTTCATGGTCTTCTCTATGGAGCAGCCAGTACGGCAAGCTTGCCATTGCCAAATCGGCCCTTCTTCTTCTCGTTGTCGTCATCGCCGCTGCTCATCGTTTGCTCAGAAACAAAAACAGCGGCAGTAAAGCGGCAGTCATCGGGGTGCGGGCAGAAATTGTGCTTGCAGTAGCTTTGTTTGCAGTGGCTGGATGGCTATCGACCACTTCGCCGCCGCCACCCGAGAAGGCAGTCCTTGCGGCGGAACCGATCTATTGGCATGTGATGGGCGACAAAGCCCATATGACTTTAAAAATCGATCCGGGGGAAAAGAAAGGCGAGGAACTAGTCCGCTTGTACGTATGGCTCCCCGAAGCATCGGGCGAGCCCGCCTCCGCATCTCTTCGGCTCACGCCGTCTGGTCTGGAAATTCCGATTAGTCTTCAGCCTTTGGAAAAAGATCCGTTCAGCTTCCCTGGATTTACGAAGTATACGTATTTGGCGGAAGGCGATTATTTGAACGCTGAATTCGAAGGGATGCTGCAAGTGGAAATTACAAACCAAAGCGGGGAAACATTTAATTATGAAAAAACTCTGTCTCCGCAGGATAGCGGTAATTCTTGACTTACGCCTAGCCAAATGCTAATGTCTCCTTGACAGAGGGGGGACGGACTTGATTATCGGGATTGGTCAGGATCTTACGGATATTAAACGGATAGCTGGCATTTTGGAAGGCAAGCTGGGCGACCGGTTTTTGAGACGAATTTTGGCGGAGAAGGAGCTGGAGACGGCCCTCAGTTACGAGGGCGTTCGGCTGCATCAGTATGTAGCGGGACGGTTCGCGGCGAAAGAGGCGGTTGCAAAAGCATTCGGCTGCGGGCTAGGCTCCCAGCTCTGGTTCACGGATATTGGAGTCGGCAGAGATTGTTCCGGAAAGCCGGTTTGCGAGCTGTCCAGCGAGGCGTGGGGCAGGCTCCGTTTGTCGCGGGAGGAAACATCCATTCATATTACGATTTCGCATGAGAGAGAGCTTGCTTCGGCTTTTGCCGTTGTTGAAAGGATAAAGTTGTAACCTTTGGCCCATACTTGAATGTAATAATAGCAGGTATGCGGCGAAAGGAGAATGGCCATGAGCAGAGGAAAAGGGCAAGGCTCAAAGCGGCGCTTCAAGACGGGACAATGGGTTCAGTATGACGGACTTTATTCCAACGATTGGGGGGACGATCTGCTGCTTGTGCAAGGAGATTTGTTTCCCGCCCATCCGCAAATGGGAGAGACGAACTGGAACTATGCCGGTCCTGCGGCCAGCCCGATTTCTATGGCCAAATCTCCTAAAACGAACGGACATTATATAGGCTATTAATATTAAAAAGCTGCCGGCTACGGCAGCTTTTTTACTATTCCGCGCATCCCCGCGCTTATTTTTTTGCCGCCAGCCAATCGGACAATCCTTTTATCTCTTCGTCGGAAAGCGAGCTTTCAAATGCCGGCATTAGTCCTTTGCCGCTTCGGATTTGTTCGGCGATTTGCTCTGCGCTCATTCGCGAGCCTACCTTAGTCAAATCGGTATTCGCGCCCACTTTGCCTTGAAGCTCGCTGCCGTGGCAGCTTATGCATCTGGCCTTGTACAAAGCAGCGACTTCTTTGGGAGCGTCTTTAAGCGCATTGCCTTTGGCTGGCGCCCCGGTGCCGCCGCCGCATCCGGCAAGCAGCAAAACAACGGCTCCCGCCGCGGTCAGCTTCAAAGCTTTATTTGCATAGACGTGGTTTGGCAATTCAGTCCCTCCTTACACATTCATATACTGTTCATAGGCATATCCCGATATAATTCGTATAATAGAATAAAGCGAGACAACAAACAACGACAAACAATCGACAAATAAATGGACGAGTGGTTATTCGGAAAGGAAAGACGAAATGACACAGCAACAGGCTAAAACCTATTTCAGCAAAGAACTGCTGACGTGGTACAGACGGGGAAACCGAAATTTGCCATGGAGGGAAAACAAAAACCCGTACCGGATTTGGGTATCGGAAATTATGCTTCAACAAACTAGAGTGGATACGGTCATCCCTTATTATTTGGCGTTTATGACGAAGTTTCCGACTGTACAAGCGCTCGCGGAGGCACCTGAGGAAGAGGTGCTGAAAAGCTGGGAGGGACTGGGCTACTACTCCAGGGCTAGAAACTTGCAAGCCGGGGCCAAAATGGTAATGGAACTGTACGGCGGAATCATTCCGGACGACACGGAGTCGGTATCCAAACTGAAAGGAGTAGGCCCGTATACGACAGGCGCGATTATGAGCATTGCTTTCGACCGCCCTGAACCGGCTGTGGACGGGAATGTGATGCGGGTGCTTTCCCGGTACTTTTGCCTAGAGGAAGATATAGCGAAGCCATCTACAAGAGTCGGCATTGAAAAGTTGGCCAAGTCGCTTATCCCGGAAGGAGCGGCGGGCGATTTCAATCAAGCTCTGATGGAGCTCGGAGCTATGGTATGTACGCCTAAGTCGCCAAGCTGCTTGCCATGTCCCGTCATGGAGCATTGCGAGGCGAGAATGGCGGGCAGGGAAACGGAGCTGCCAATTAAAACAAAAGCGAAGGCTCCCCGTCAAGAATACAGAGCGGCGGTTATCGTCCAAGGAAGCGGGGACAATGAGGGGAAAATTCTCGTCAGACAACGCCCGGACAAAGGTCTGCTTGCCCAAATGTGGGAGCTGCCGCATTTGCTTCTGCCTAGCGACAAGAGCGTATGGTATGCGCCGGAAGCCCCGAAGGAACAGGCCGAGCTCGCGGAAAGCCTGGTTCGAATGATGGAGCAGGAAACGGGCCTGCTTGTCCGCCCCAAAGGCTGGCTGCTCGACGCCGACCATATTTTCAGCCATATTCATTGGAAAATGCGTGTATACACCGCTGATCTCGGCGATATGATTGCCAGTTCAGAGTCTTTAATGGCCGCTGAATCGGCAGCCGCGTATCAAACGGGAAGTGAGGACGGAATGCTTTATCGGTGGATTGCCCCGGAGGAGATGGAGCAGCTGCCTTTTCCTAATTTGTTTTTAAAAATTTTAAACGATTTTGGGGGTTGGCGGAAATGAGCGATATGCTGAACAAGCTGCTGCGGCACAAAATAGTAGCCATTTTGCGAGGCATTGAGGATGGACAAGCTGATGATACCGCTCGGGCTTTAATCGACGGCGGAGTCAGAATGATGGAAATTACGATGAATACGGAAGGCGCGGCCGGGATGATTTATCGCTGGCGGGAAAAGTTTGGCGATGCGGCGGCTGTCGGTGCCGGGACGGTCATCGATACGGAATTGGCGAAAGAAGCGATTGCGGCGGGAGCGCAGTTTCTCATTTCGCCCAATCTGGACGAAGATGTAATCGCGCTCGGTCGCGAGAGCGGAGTTTCCGTCTGGCCGGGCGTTATGACGCCGACGGAGATTGTGAAAGCGGTGAAGGCGGGGGCGGACGCCGTTAAGCTTTTCCCTATGGGGACGCTCGGGACAGGCTATTTGAAAGAAATTCGCGGGCCGCTGAACGATATTCCGATTTTGGCAACGGGCGGGGTCGACCTTCATAATATTGCGGACTATTTCCGCGCCGGGGCTAACGCGGTCGGCATGGGTGGCAAGCTCGTTGATTTGGAATGGGTAAGGCAGGGCCGCTTCGACGCTGTGACGGAAAGAGCCCGTGCGTTTACGGATGCCGTTAAGGAACTTTAAAGAAAGGCGGGACTGTGATGATCATTGGGTTGATTGCAATAGCCGTATTCGCTTTGGCAGCCATAGCGATTTGGCAAGTCAGCGCGAAAAGCCAGCAGCCGAAAATGATTCCGAACGAAAGAATGCCGGAGGTTGGCGATGCGGCGGTATGTAAGCCGGTTTCTTTTACGAGCGACGGCTCGAAAATAGAAGGTTGGCTTCTGGAGCCGGCGGCAGCGGGATCGACGCCAGACGGAACGCGGCGGGACGATTGTCCGATTGTTGTAATCGCTCATGGATGGGGCTCCAATCGGACCAAAGTGCTGCGTTATGCCGCTCCGCTGCTTGAAGCGGGGTATCGCGTATGGATGTACGACGCTCGAAGCCACGGCGATAGCGAGAGGATTAAAGCTCCTTCCGCATTAATGTTTCGTGACGATGTGCTGGCTGCTGTCGAGGAAGTGCGCAAGCTTCCTGGAGCGGAAGCCGGCCGAATCGCGGTGTTAGGCCATTCTATGGGAGGCTTCGGCACTTTGCTTGCTTTGGATAAAGGCTTGCGTGTCGGCGCCGTCGTAACCGATTCTATGCCTGTCCGGTTTGAGACGATGCTGCGCGCGGAGTTGAATCGCAAAAAGCTTCCGCTATTCCCGCTCGCCTATCTGATTCCGCCTATTTGGCTGATCAGAGCTGGGATTACGACTGAGGAATATCGCAAAGCGGACATTCCCGCCATTCTTTCCGGCAATGCCGGCCCGGCAGATGAGGGCAAGCAGCCTGTACTTATGATTCATTCGGAGCGGGACGACTTCATTCCTGCCGAGGATTTGCATGGTCTTGAGCGGCAGCTTCCAAAAGGACTGGTGCCAACCGTTTATGTCCATACGGAAGGACACAGCTCCTCCGAGACGGAGCCTGCTTTCTGGGGAGCTGTGCTGCCTTATTTGAAAGCGACCATCGGCAAAGGAACGGTGCGCGGCTAAAGATAGGGCCACTGGCATCATTCTTTGATACAAGCATATGATGGTAGGAATAATCGCTTGTATTGGAGCGGTTTATTCATGGCGAGGAGGCACGTATGCGAAAAGTTGCGGCAAGGCTGCTTATATTGCTTGTCATCATTGCGGCGGCATATAGCTTGGAGTTGAAGCTGGACCTGTTTCCGGCGACAGCGGAAACGAAGGAAGCCTCTCAGCTTGTCCAGGGGGACGAGACTATGAGGGAGAAGTTGGAAGGTCCAACCGAGGTTCAAGGGCCGTACAGCGAGCTGGAGCTGAAGCTGGCGGAAGGCTTCAAAGCGCGTTCGGACCGGTTTTCTGCCTCCTATACAGGCGACAAGTCGAAGCTGTCGGACAATATGACATCGATTATTCGAGCCGCGCTTACGCATGACGACTACTCCGCTTATGTGCTGGAGTCGTATGTTTACACGATTAGAAGCTGGGGCAACAAATCAACCGTGACGGTGGAGGCCCGCTACAGAGAAACGATAGAAGAAACGGCGCAGGTGGATGCCGCAGTAGGGAAAGCGCTGGCGGACATCTTAAGGCCCGGCATGAACGATCATGAAAAAGTAAAAGCGATTCACGACTGGATCGTCACTAAAGTCGAATACGACCAATCGTTAAGCTATTATACGGCTTATAATGCGGTTTCTTTAGGCAAGGCGGTATGTCAGGGCTACTCTCTGCTTGGCTATCGTATGCTGAAGGAAGCGGGCATTACAGTGCGAATAGCGGAAGGCTCGGTCAATACAGGCGAGCATGCTTGGAACATGGTGCAGCTGGACGGAAAATGGTATCACCTTGACCTCACATGGGATGATCCGGTTGGAGCGAAGGACAATCGCATTCGATATACTTATTATTTAAAAACGGACGAGGAACTGCGCGCCGATCATAATTGGACCAGAACATATCCTGCTGCGAGCACAACCTACTCTGAAACGCTTAACGTTTTAGAGCAGCAAAGCGGCGAGCAGGAAGCGCTGCGCTACAATAAGCTGAAGCTGTCGCTAGGGCTCCACTGGCTTGAGGACGCTCATACCGTGGCGGACAGCACTGAGCTTCGAGAGTCGATTCATTCGGCGGTCCGCTCCCGCACCAGCCATTTGCAATTCCGTTATCCCGACGGGGAGTCGTTCCCCGATGAGCTCAAAGCGGCGTTTGAAGGAATTGGGGTGGCGGTTGGCTATAGAGCGAGCTACGAGCCGTTTGGCGGCGGACAATCGCTGATCGTCAATATTCATCTTAACTACCCTTAATCGTTGCAGCAAAAAAAAGGAAGCCCGGTACGAGCCGCATATTGGCGGTTCATACCGGGCTTCTGTCCATCGGGCCAATTGTCGTGTTGCAGAGGCGGCCTCTTATCCTTGCGGCTTCTGACCTCGTGCTGCGGTCATCTGCTGCCAAACCGAACCGGCAGCCTCTTCGCCGCGCAAAATTCTCTCCAGCGCAATCTGTGCTTGCAGCATCACTTCAAACTCGCCGTCCTTCGCCGCTTCCTCCAATGCTTGAACGGCGGACTCGTCGCCCGCTTCGTACAGGAATCGGGCTGCTCTCCAGCGGACAAGCTTGTTTTTGTCCGTCAGCGCTTCGATCATCGGGCCTGTTGCAGCAGGGTCGCCCCAATCCGACAACGTATCTCCGGCCGTCCTTCTCACAGAGGAAGAAGAATCCCTCAACGCCTCAAATAGCAGCGGCATCGCTTCCGCCGAACGAAGATCGCCCAAATAAACGACTCCGAGCCGGCGGATGGAGGCATTGTCGTCGCGGATCGCTTTGGCCAGCAGCGTTATCCCTTCTGGAGCGCTGACATACCGCTCAAGCGCGGCATAACGCGTTTGCCAATCATCCGAATGGAAGGCCGCAAGCGCCTCCTCCAGCGAAATGGCTGGCGGCCTAACGGCTGCGGGAACCGCCTGTTCTTCTGACCCAGCTTCGCGAGCCGCCGCGATCAGAGCCGCAAGTCTCTCGTCCGTATAGGACGCATCCAGCTCGGACACGATTTCAGCGGCGATTTCTTCCGGCTCTCCGTAACGGATGCCGAATTCCTCCAGCTTGCGCTCCCGGATCATGGAAGAGCCTGCCGCTTGCGTGACGGCATCTACAAATTTAGCCGGCAGGGCGGAGCGGACTTCGCCGCCGTCCATCCGCACTCTAACTTGGATAGGAATGCCTCTAAACATCTGGACGAGCACTTCGGCTTCGCCGAATCCGGTGGAGAGGCCCTCCTCGTTTTTATGTTCTCCCTCGCTGTCCCCTTGCAGCAGCGCTCTGGCGTCAGCCAAAATACGGGCCCAGTCCGCGCCCGGCTTTCTGTCTAGCGCGATAAAATCCGCCGTTCTAAAGACGCTCCGCACTCCGTCAATTGAAAGCAGTCCATTAAGCGGTTCCGGCGCGCTTTCGGCCTCGTTTGATTTATAGGTCAGTCTTCGTCCGCGCGGCAGCGACTCGTCCAAATTAAGTTTCATGGAGTTGGGGCTTGGCGTCGGCTCTATCGATAGTAGCTTCATCGGAAGTTGCCTCCTTGATTGTAAAAATAGAAGTGGCCTCTGGCAGTCATCGGGCTGCAAGTTCTGCAAGCGTTTCTCCCTAGGCGCTGCTTCTACTATACCATGACAGATGCGGATAATCCCAGCGAACGATGTCCCTCCGCCTTTTGGTGAGTACAATGGAAAGACGGCTTTGAGCTCCGGGATAGGGGCCGTTATTTGCATTGCATCCCGCCAACTTGGTATCTTTAATAGGTAGGACAGGAACATGTGAGGAGGCAGACTCGTTTTGCGGATCAAAAGATTTTCGAACCAAGAACAGGTCGAGCAGCACAATTCTTTGAAGCAATTCAAGAGATGGCGGCAGGAGAGAGTCCGTAAGCTGAAGCTTAAGGATTATTCTTACCGAGTTCCGAGCGTAGAGCCGGACGTCCCTTATTTGCAAGGCAATCGAAGCTGTCCCACGATAACCTGGATCGGGCATTCCACCTTTCTGATCCAACTAGCGGGCCTCAATATTGTGACGGACCCCGTATGGGCGGGCCAGATGGCATTTCAAAAAAGGCTGTCGGCGCCAGGCATTCCGCTCGAAGAGATGCCCCCCGTCGACATTATATTAATTTCGCATTCCCACTACGATCATTTGAATATCCAGTCGTTAAGACGATTGCCGGGGCAAAAGCAGCTTCTGGTGCCCGCCGGACTTAGCGGCAAGCTTAAGCTGAAAGGTTTCACGCGAGTGAAGGAATTGCATTGGTGGGAGTCGGTGACGGTCAAAGGCGCCACTTTTACGTTTGTTCCCTCTCAGCACTGGACTCGGCGCAACCCGTGGGATACGAACAGGTCCCATTGGGGCGGGTGGATTGTTGAAGCCGCAGCCAGTGCGGCGGCAGGCGAAGCGTCTAACGCATCCGCCTCGGGCAAACACGGCGGAGGGCTCGTGGGCAATAGTGTCGATGCCGCAGCGCTCGCTGCCCGTGAGACGGCTGCGGCATCGTCGGCTGCGGCATTTTCGACCGACGCTTCGTCCGGCGATGCGGGGCAAGGCGCGCCTGCGGAAGCGGAGGCGAAGGAAATCGGCCATTCGGGGATGGCTGCTGCTCCGACCGTCTATTTTGCGGGAGACAGCGGCTATTTTCCCGGATTTAAAGAAATTGGCCGTCGCTTTGACATTGATGTGGCGCTCATGCCTATCGGCGCCTATGAGCCGGAATGGTTTATGGGACCCCAGCATGTGACGCCGGAACAAGCGTTGCAAGCTTTTGAGGATATCGGGGCCAAGCGGTTCGTGCCTATGCATTACGGCGCATTCAAACTGGCGGACGATACGCCGCGCGAAGCGCTTGATCGGCTGGAGGCGGAGCGCTGCCGCAGATGTATGGAGGAAGACCGCCTAATGGTGCTTCCTTTAGGGGAGACGTGGAAGCTGGATCGGCTTTAAATCGAGTTTTAGTTAGGCGGGAAACAATGGCATTAAGCCGCAGCAACGTTCATCTTTTGTTGATACTAGGAGGATTACAATGAGCAAGAACAAGTTATCGATCGGCATTATCGGAGCGGGAGGCATAGGCAATGTGCATATTGAGACATTCGCCAAAGTGGAGGGAGTCGAAGTAAGAGCTGTCGCGGACGCATATTTACCGCTGGCGCAGCAGAGAGCGGAGGAGCACTCTATTGCAACTGTATATGCTGACCCGCAAAAGCTGCTGGAGGACGACAGCATCGACGCCGTTTCCATATGCGTCCCAAATCAATATCATGCGCCGCTTGCGATAGAAGCGCTTAAGCGCGGCAAGCATGTGCTGCTGGAGAAGCCGATGGCCATCGATTCCGAATCCGCCCGTGCTATCGTTGCGCAGGCGGAGCAATCCGGCAAAGTCGTAATGCTGGCCCATCAGATGAGATGGAGAGGGCTAAGCCGCGCTGTTTTGCAGCGTATCCAAAATGGGGATGTCGGGCGCATTTACAACGCCAAAACAGGCTGGATGCGGAAAAAAGGCATTCCAGGCTGGGGCTCCTGGTTTACGCAAAAGGATCAATCCGGAGGCGGCCCGCTGATCGATATTGGCGTTCATATGCTGGACTTGTCCCTCTATTTGATGGGCAATCCGAAGCCGGTATCGGTATACGGCTCCACTTATGCGGAGTTTGGGCCGAATAAGGAAGGGATCGGCACCTGGGGAACTCCGAATTGGGAGGGCCGATATGATGTGGAGGACCTTGCATCCGCTTTGATCAAGCTGGAGGACGGAGCAACGTTGTCGCTAGACGTCAGCTGGGCGGCCCATTCCGCAGGTTTGCCGGAAGCTCCGTTTATTCATTTGATGGGAACTAGAGGCGGCGTCGCCATTGTTGGCGAAAAAGCCTTTTACGTCACTCATACGGAAGAGGGAGTGACGGAAAGCGAAATCGAGCCGCTGGATGGCGAAGAAGATCGCGTTTTGATGGCGGAGCACTTTGTATCCTGCGTTCTGGAAGGGAAGGAACCTATCGCTTCGGCGATGTCCGGCTATACGAACAACCGTATTTTGGATGCAATCTACGAGTCGTCGCGCACGGGCGGCGAAGTGAAGCTGAGCTGGCGGTAGCAAGCGGAGCCGTGGGACATCGCGTCAAAATGCTATAGAGTGAACAAAACTCCGGGAAAGCGGACTGGTCTCTTGCTCCCGGAGTTTTTTTGCGGCATTGCCCCTTTGGCAGGTACAAAGATGAGATTAAGTTCAACTTCTGGCGGCAACCTGTGATATAATAGTTCGAGAATATGCGATTTTGGTATAAAGGACGGGATATTGAACATGATTAGCACAAGTGGCATTACGCTTCGTTACGGGAAGCGAGCGCTTTTTGAAGATGTAAATATTAAATTTACGCCGGGCAACTGCTACGGCCTTATCGGTGCGAACGGCGCCGGCAAATCGACTTTCCTGAAAATTCTTTCCGGCGAAGTGGAGCAATCGTCGGGAGACGTTCATATTACGCCGGGCGAGCGCCTTGCTGTGCTCAAGCAGAACCATTATGAATACGACGGGTTCAAAGTGTTGGAAACGGTCATTATGGGCCACAAAAAGCTGTATGAAGTTATGAAAGAGAAAGATGCGCTTTACGCTAAAGCAGACTTTACCGATGAAGACGGCATGCGTGCGGGCGAGCTTGAAGCTGAGTTTGCCGACATGAACGGCTGGGAAGCGGAGTCGGAAGCGGCGGAAATGCTGAACGGTCTCGGTATCGGCACGGATTTGCATGATAAGCATATGTCGGAACTGGGCGGCAACGAAAAGGTACGCGTTTTGCTTGCGCAAGCTTTGTTTGGTTCTCCTCACATTTTGCTGCTCGATGAGCCTACCAACCATTTGGACATCGAATCGATTCGCTGGCTGGAAGATTTCTTAGCTAAATATGAAGGCACCGTTGTCGTAGTCAGCCATGACCGTCACTTCTTGAATACGGTTTGTACGCATATCGCGGACATCGACTTTGGCAAAATTCAAATGTATGTCGGCAACTACGACTTCTGGTACGAGTCCAGCCAGCTTGCTCTTACGCTTATGCGTTCCGAGAACAAGAAAAAGGAAGACAAAATTAAAGAGCTTCAAGCGTTTATTCAGCGCTTCAGCGCCAACAAATCGAAATCCAAGCAAGCGACTTCCCGTAAGAAGCTTCTGGACAAAATTACGCTGGACGACATTCGTCCGTCCAACCGCAAATATCCGTTCATCCTGTTCAAAGGCGAGCGCGAGGCGGGCAAGCAGCTTCTCCTTGTTGAAGGGCTAACGAAATCGATCGAAGGCGAAAAGCTGTTTGACAACTTGACGATTACGATCAATAAAGGCGACAAAATCGCTTTTGTCGGTCCTAACGGCTTGCCGAAAACGACGTTTTTCCAACTCATAGCAGGCGAAGTGGAAGCCGACGCGGGCACGTATTCGTGGGGCGTAACTACAACTCGCGCATATTTCCCGAAAGACAACACCGCTTATTTTGAAGGCGTTGATATGAACTTGGTAGAGTGGCTGCGCCAATATTCCAAAGACCCGGACGAAACGTTCCTGCGCGGCTTCCTTGGCCGCATGCTGTTCTCCGGCGACGACGCGATGAAAAAGGCGAGCGTATTGTCCGGTGGCGAGAAAGTTCGCTGCATGCTTTCCAAAATGATGCTGGAAGGCGCAAACGTGTTTATTTTGGATGAGCCGACGAACCATTTGGATCTTGAGTCCATTACGGCGCTGAACAATGGTCTGATCGATACGGAATGTACGATTCTGTTCACTTCGCATGACCATCAGTTCGTTCAAACGGTTGCAAACCGCATTATCGAATTTACTCCTAACGGTGGAGTCATTGACCGTATGATGACATACGATGAATATTTGGAGAGCGCCGAAGTGAAAGAAATTCGCGAGCGCTTGTACTCCGTATAAGCCATCGTTTCAGTGAATGGAGCTAAAGAACGTTTCGGGAGAAATCCTGGAGCGTTCTTTTTTTAGGTATAGGACTGGGCGTCAGGCGGAGATAATGATCTAGATAAGGGAACTTCGGTTTTGCAACCGCTTGATGATTTGGCGTTTTGTGGCTTAGCCGCTTATTTTGGCTCTTGTCCTACTCTTTTGCCCTTGTGCATAAAAGTGCGCATAGGGTCAACACTGTTTCTCTAGACCCACACGGGATCGGTCGGGTATGATACCGATAGACGTTTTCTAGTAGTTGGCAGGAGGGCATGACTTGACACAGTATGATGATATTAAACAGGGTGAAAAAGGCGCTTGGGTAAGCATTGCCGCTTATCTGGTCCTATCCGCACTGAAGCTTGGAATCGGTTATTGGTTTGTTTCAGGAGCGCTCGTCGCAGACGGCTATAACAATTTAACGGATATCGTCGCATCGGTGGCGGTCCTTATCGGGCTGCGCATTTCGCAAAAACCACCCGACAAAGACCATCCATACGGCCATTTTCGCGCGGAGACGATTGCAGCGTTAGTCGCTTCTTTTATTATGGCGAGCGTAGGCTTGCAGGTGCTTATTTCGGCGGTGAAATCGTTGTTTGCGGATAATCATGCGACGCCGAACCTGATAACGGCTTGGGTCGCTTTATTTGCAGCTGTGTGTATGGCTGGCGTTTACGTCTACAATAGCAGGCTGGCCCGCAAAATTAACAACCAAGCATTGCTTGCGGCGTCCAAGGACAATCTCTCCGATGCGCTTGTCAGTACAGGCGCAGCAGTCGGCATTATTGGAGCGCAGTTCGGCATGCCATGGCTTGATCCCGTGGCGGCGTTAGTCGTTGGCGTCATTATTTGCAAAACGGCGTGGGAAATCTTTTATAGCTCCACTCATGCTTTGACAGACGGCTTCGACGAAAAGGAGCTTACGACACTTAGGGCGACCATCGCCAAAACAAAAGGCGTACAAACAATTAAAGACATTAAGGCACGGGTTCACGGCAGCCACGTGCTTGTAGATGTTATCGTGCAAGTGGACCCTGAGCTTACGCTGATCGAAAGCCATCGAATATGCGACGAAATCGAGCGGAGAATGGGACGGAAGCATAATATTATGAGCGTGCATGTCCATGTGGAGCCGCTGGACGGACCGATTCCGGCTACATAAACCGGCTCTTAATCGCAAAAAAGGCTGTTCCGGCAGTTGGTAATTGACACCAATCGCAAGGCTGTTTTACGAAAATGAGTCTTTAGTCCCGATCCCCTTATGAGAAAGAGTTAATGACAGATGAGAGGATGCTCATCTTACCAATCCAAGCGGAAGCTGGAAAATTGAATATTTAACTAAACAAAATGAGGCGTCTCCATCGTTGGAGGCGCCTTTTATTAATTTTTTCTTAGCATTTTTATGTAATTCCATACTCCCAAGTTGCGGTTTCCCATTTAGGAACAACGGTCGATGCTTGTCCTAACCGGCAAGCTTACAATGGGTTCAGCGCCGATAACCGGCACAGAAACAGCAACTACATCATGGGAGGCGTATTCGATGAAAAATACGATGAAAAACAAAGTCGCAACCGTCACGATTACGGCAGCTCTATTATTAAGCTCTGCAGCCGTATTGCCGGCACCGGCAGCTTATGCCGCACAATCTGCGGAAGTGACGTGGGGAGTCAACATGCGAACCGCTCCGTCTGCAAGCAGCACAGTCGTCCGCATGCTCAAAAAAGGCGAAAGCATATCGATTATGGAAGAAGCGTCCAGCGGCTGGTATAAAGTAAGCGATGCAAGCGGCAAAACGGGTTATATTTCTTCCTCGTCCAAATATACAAAAGTGAATGCTGCTACAAGCGGCGGGGGCTCCGCGGGGACTGGCTCCACTCCTTCGACTCCAGAAGTGTCAGCTCAAACGGGAGTGGTCAAAAAGTCGGTTTCGTTCCGCACAGGTCCGTCGACTTCGGCGGAAAGAATGCGTTATTTGAAAGCGGGAGAAACCGTTCAAATTTTAGGGAAGCCAAGCGGAAGCTGGTATGAGGTGCAAGATTCCAAAGGCGTTAAAGGCTTTGTATCGAGCTCCGCGCAATATGTAACCGTTAGCGGCGAGGTAACAGGCGGCACTGGCGGCTCCGGCTCGGGAAGCGGCGGCAACGGCTCCACAGGGGGCGGTACTAGCTCTTCCGGTTCCGGCAATTCCTCAACTGAGCAAGGGAATCCTTCTACTTCAACAAATGCATCTGTGGAGAAGGTGATTGCGGCTGGCATGAAATATTTAGGTACGCCATATGAGTTTGGCTCCAACCGAAACACAACTACAACGTTTGACTGCTCCGATTTTATAAGAACGGCATTTAAAGATGCGCTTGGCATTACACTGCCTGCCGATTCTAGGCAGCAGGGCGACTATGTCAAGAAAAAAGGTAACGTCACGACGGATATTAGCAAGCTTAAGCGCGGAGACCTTATGTTCTTTATGTCTTATAACGGGACAAGCTCTTCCGCTTACAGCAGCGCAAATAAAGCCAACGCTAAAATTACGCATGTCGGCATTTACCTCGGAGACGGGCAAATTCTTCATACGTACTCCAAAGAAAGCGGCGGCGTAAGAACAAACAGCATCGCAGGCACTCATTGGGAGAAACGTTTCCTCTTCGGCGGAAGTGCCCTTTAGAGCGATGATTCTAAACTTAATAGGTTGAACAAGTAATGGCCCTAGTCCAAAGTTTCTTTGGATTAGGGCCATCTCATTTTGATGATGGCATTAAAAAAACCAGCCAATGACTCAAAGTCAACGACTGGCTTAATAATTGCGGTATGCATGTTTTAGATATCGCTTCTAACTTCGGCAGCATCCGATGCAAGGACGGGAGCAGCTTTCGTTGTATCATTCTCCGCCTCTTGTGCTTGTTTTCTTTTGCGTATTCGGCTCCGGATAAATAGAAACAGAATGATCAACGGAACTCCGCCGGCAAAAATATAAAGCGAAACATCTTTCACCATCGATTCGGCAGCGCGGCCGTAAAAATAAAACAACGCGCCCACCGCGTAAAACTTAACGGCGCGGCCGAGAGCGGCATAAGCCATGAGCCGCCAGAGCGGAAAGTTCAAGCAGCCGGACAAAATCGTAAATACTTTAAATGGAATAGGGGTAAAAGACCCGATTAATATGGCGGCTTCGCCATTTTTCTGAAACCTTTGCGTTGCGGCGTCGATCCATTCCGGCTTAAGGAAACGGTACAACACCGACTTGCCCATGACTTTGCCTAAAAAGTAGCCTACAGGAGTTCCTATCAAACAGGCAATATATCCAATGGTTGCCAGCCAGAGGGCTGTGGCAGGATTCGCAATGCTTAGCGTTACTTGTAGGAAAAAAGCCGGAATCGGGAAGATGACTGCGTCCAGAAAAGAATGAATGACCAATCCCCAGGGGCCATAATCCTTCAAAAAATCGATGATAGCTTGAAACATTAAGTAGGCTCCTTTTTGTTCAACTTACCCGTTAAGTAAGTATAGCACACAGTTGATGGTTCGTCGTCTTGAGGAATAGGACGTAAGTCACATTTCGTAAGTGTGGCGTCTGGATGAGTCAGTAAAAAGGGCTAGCAACACCCATAACTAGAAGTACGGACGAAAAGGGCGATGGTTTCAAAAAAATGATGCCGATGCAGAGCATAAAACAGCCGCAAGCCTTGAATGGGCTTGCGGCTGTTTGCCATTTAATCGCGTATTTTACGGCGGGAAACTCCGCTTTGCTGTGCGGCGGCGATTACTCTCCGCTTCACTTCATCGACCACTTTCGCATTGAATACGCTTGGAATAATATACATGCGATTAAGCTCGTCTTCGCTAATAACGGAGGCGATGGCTTCGGCAGCGGCCAGCTTCATCTCTTCGTTAATATAGGAAGCTCTGGCGTCGAGCGCACCCCGGAAAATGCCCGGGAAGCAGAGGACGTTATTGATTTGGTTCGGATAATCGGATCGGCCGGTCGCAAATACGCCGACGATATCTTCAATCAGCTCCGGACGGATTTCCGGCTCAGGATTCGCCATCGCAAATACAATCGGCTCCGGGGCCATGCTGAGCACATGCTCGCGTGTCAACAAGCGTCCTGCCGAAACACCGATAAAGACGTCCGCACCCTCCAGCGCTTCTTTCAAACCGCCTTTTTGCTTTTCAGAGTTTGTGTTGTCCGCATACCATTGCCACATCGCGTTTTCATACGTCTCGTCCGCATTCAAAATGCCAGCTCTGTCGACCCCTACAATATGTTGCGCTCCTCCGGCAAGCAGCATTTTCGTACAGGCTGTACCCGCAGCGCCGATCCCGCATACAACGATTCGCGCATCGCTAAGGTTGCGGCCCGTTACCTTGAGCGCATTAAGCAAACCTGCGTAAAGAACGACGGCTGTTCCATGCTGGTCGTCGTGGAATACTGGAATGTCCAGCTCGGCACGCAGACGCTGTTCGATTTCGAAGCAGCGCGGAGCGGAGATGTCCTCCAGATTGATGCCGCCGAAAGCTGGAGCGATCTGCTTCACAGCGGCGATGACTTCTTCGGTATCTTGTGTATCCAGGCAGATAGGGAAAGCGTCGACATCGGCAAATTGCTTGAACAGCAGCGCTTTGCCTTCCATTACCGGCATTGCGGCGTAAGGGCCGATATTGCCGAGTCCGAGAACGGCGCTTCCGTCGGAGACGACGGCGACCGTATTCCGTTTAATGGTTAGCGTATGAGCTTTGGACGGCTCCGCAGCAATGGCTTGGCAAACCCGGGCGACATCCGGAGTATAAACTCTGGACAAGTCGTCGCGGTTTTGGATCGGCGTTTTGGGCTGGATCGTAATTTTACCGCCCAGGTGAAGAAGGAATGTTCGGTCGGATATGTGAAGAACCTTTATTCCCGGAAGCGTAGCGATCGCCTCCGACAGACGCTCCGCCGCGCCTGGTTCTGTTATTTTAACCGTGATGTCCCGGATGCTTTTGTTCTTATCCGTATGTATAACGTCAATCGCTACAACGTCGCCTTTTAACGCTTCGATCGCGGTCGCGGCTTTGCTGAATTGAGCCAGCGCCGTGTCGATTTCGAGCCTTATAATAATCGTTTTCCCGTCAGTCATATGTGTTTGCATGATGTCAATCTCCCTTCAAGTGTATATGTCTGAAAAGCTCACCTTGCCCGAGTATCCAAAAAGCAAAGCCGTCACTGCATAAGCTGCAGAACGGCCTTTGGACATTTTAGAGGGTCGTATTGCTCATTGCGCTTTTGTAGGAGCTGTTCTCTAAATAAAGCCATTTGCTCCCTGTTGTGAATGAGCTGAAACCATCTGTCTACGGTATCGTTGGAATCCAGCATTTCCCCAAATCCGTTATGTATGAAGTATTCGCAATTTTCTTCTTCCTGACCCGGAATCGGCTCGTAAAACAGCATAGGCAGTCCTTTGCTCATGCCTTCGGTGCAAGTCATTCCCCCAGGTTTGGTTACTAACAGGTCGGCTGCATCCATCAGCTTATGTACATCGCGAGTGTAGCCCATAATTCGAATGTTCGGATGCTGGAACATAGGGTCGGCGAGCATCTTTTCCTTCATGGCCTCGTTGGAGCCGACGCAAAAAATGAGCTGCGTGCTCTCCCGCCATTTGGTCATGTAGGATAAAGCATTGTCTTCATATAAAATGCCCCAGCCGCCACCCATCACAAGCACGGTCGGCATGTCGGACAAGCCGTATTCCTCGCGAACCGTCTCCTTGGGACTAGGCTTCCAAAAGTTTGGATGGATCGGAATGCCCGTCACTTCCACGCGGCCGGGAGCAATGCCTTTTTCCTCGAGCCGGGCTTTGACGACCGAAGAGGAAACCAAATATTGATTCACATTAGGGCTGACCCAAGAGCCGTGCGCGTCGTAATCGGTGATAAGCGTATATAAAGGAACGTCGAGACCGAGCCTCTTCAGCCTTGCCACCACCATATTCGGGACGGGATGCGTGCAGACGATCAATTCCGGTTTAAGCTGGGCGATGACCTGCGCAGTCTGCATATAGAACACCCGGTGAAGCGCATACTGTGCCAAACGGTTAGTCGGCCTTTTGTAATTGCTGCGATACATAAACCCTACCATTTTAGGCTGAGAACTAACCGTCTTGCGATAGGCGGATACGATCAAGGGACCGAGCACGGGGTTCAAAAATTTTCCTAATTCGATCACCTTGGCGGAAATAGTCGGACATAGCTGTTTAAGTCCCATTGCAAGCGCATAGGCAGCTTGGGTATGGCCTGCGCCAAACCCCTCCGAGAGCAACAGCACTCTCTTCTTGCGCATATTCTCACCTACTTTTCTATTTCCATATTACTTCGCATGTCAGGTGAACACAAGCTTATAAGTGAGGGTTGCCAATAAAATAAGGTTCATTTACAGTATTCTCATAAATGGTAAAAGCAAATATACGGATTGCCATCATAAAGAAAATAACGGAGGGGCTAGAGCCATGATGAATACGAACACAGAGTCTTTTGATTTGAAGCCTGGAGATATTGTGAAAGTTGAGGTGCGGTCTGGTCAATATGCAGCGGAACTGCTTGAGCTGAACGGCCCCCGTGCGCTTGTAAAAGTCGTTGCGGTGCTCAAGCATCCGGAGCAGGGTGATTTGCATCAGCCTTACAATCCGGATGCAGCTATGTTCCATGAGCGCCGGGCTTTAAGCTATACGGAAAAAACAAATGTGCTGCTGCGCGACGTAAAGCGATATGTCGGCGAGGTGCCGGATTACAAGGAATCGCTTCGCGCCGCGATAGCAGCGGAGATCGAGTCGCTTGACCGATTGAATAGATGGTCGGCCCAAGGACTGGAGCTGTTAAGACATTTGCAGAAAGATTATCAATAGTTGGTTCTTTAATTATCGATTATCGGTTGATAAAAGCGGTTTTTAACGTATCCCGGTAAACGACTTGAAGACCAAGCCCTTCGGATAAAGCGGCTAGCGGAATGTAGGTCTTTTTCTCCCCGGGGAACTGGTTCAAGAAAGCGGGGTCCGCATTGAGCGGAACCGTTTTTCCGTCGATGCGAATCGTCTTGGCGCCGATTGTAATGTCAACGGTCCGTCCGTCTAATTGAATAGAAGCCGTTTGCGTCTTGGCGTTCCAAGTCCGCTTCGCTCCGATGGCGTCGGTAATGTCCGCAATCGAAATGAACGTGCGCCCTTTGCGAATGGTCGGCGCATACTTGGTTACAATTTCTTTGCCGCCGACTACGACGGAAATCGGTACATTCGGCTTGCGCTCTTGCACCTTTTTGTAAGCGCCCCAAAGCGGCTCCGTGTAAGCTGCGCCAAGCTGCGCGTAGCCTGCACGCGTCGGATGAGAGTCAGGATCCGGCTTGCCCTCGCTGTCTGTTGCATTGATGCTTGTATAGGAAAGAATGCTTTTTTCGATGGCGGATGCCGCGTCGGCGATTTTGACGTCCAGCCCTTGCTTTGCGTATTTGCTCACGACATCCTGAAGCTGTGCGAGCAGATTCTTCTGCCCGTTGACTAGAAACTGAGCCGTTGAATTCGGAATCAGATATGTAATTTGTCCGTTTACGGTCAGAAACGGCACCGGCAAATATTGATTGGCAATGACGACTTCGGCTTTAGGCTGAAGCTTCTGAATCGCAGCAAAAGTGGAATCCAATTGTTTGGCGTAGTTGGCGATCAGATCAGAGAAAAAAACGGAAAGTTCATCTTGTGCAGCTTTGGGAGATGCGGCGAAATCCGTATTCGCGTTCATTTTGGCCAGCAATTGCAAAAAGTCATTGCCGCCGATGGAAACGAGTACGAGCTCAGCCTCCCTCATTTCTGATCCGAGCTTATCCGTTGCCTTAAAAAACGATTCCGCGCGAGGATCTGCAAGGCTGGCTTGAATATCGGACTTCGTGACCGTTTTACCGGCTTCCGCAGCCAGGAGCCATTTGCTCAGCCCTTCGGACTTCAGCCCCAAAATGCCGAAATTGCTGTATTCGGCGCGATAGCCTTGAAACAATGCCTGCTCATACACATGCTCGCCGAAGCCGTAAGGGACGGACTTCTCCGTAAAACCATGCTCATAACCCGCGGCGATGGAATCTCCCAATACGACGATATCATAGCTGCTGCTCGCTCCGGCCGCAGGCGCTTCCGCTTTAACGAGCGATACGCTCGTGGCTTGCAGCAAACAGCCGGCGATGACGGCGGCTGCCGCAGCTCGTCCTAGCGTTTTCCTTAAATTACTATACAATGCCAACACATCCTTTTGATAAAATAGATAAAAATGAAAGACTTGTCCTTTCGATTCCTCTGCACACGATCTGCCGCCCGCGAAACAATCCTTATCGCAATTATAAAAATATTAAATTGATTCCGATTTGCCCTAATGTTAAAATCATATAATAATCGCTTAGCAACGGTAGATGGCATAAGGAACGGCAAGGAGCAGGCCGCAGTGCCTCGCCCCCTACCATTCTATGATAATACTAGCCAAAAATGAAGCCAATTAAGTGATCAAGCCGGTTTATTTTCAATTCTACATTGCTTACCCAAAAATCTTCTGATAGAAAGGTTGCGCACAATGAAAGAAAATATTTTGGGATTGCCGCCTAAGCAAGGACTTTATGACCCGCAAAACGAGAAAGATGCTTGCGGAATGGGCTTTGTAGCCAGTATTAAAGGAGTAAAATCTCATAAGGTGATCCGTCAGGCGTTGTCTTTGCTCGAAAATATGGAGCATCGCGGCGGTCAAGGCAGCGAGCCGAACACCGGGGACGGAGCGGGTATTCTGCTTCAAATCCCACATGCGTTTTTCTCTGCAGAATTGAAAGAACAGGGTATTCAGCTTCCGGCTGAAGGGGAATATGCCGTAGGCATGATCTTTATGCCGCAAGAGGAAGCTGCAAGAGTCGCGATTGAACGCGAGCTTGCGAGCATCATTGCGGAGGAGAAACAGTCGTTGATCGGATGGCGCACCGTCCCGACAAACGATGCCAAACTGGGCAAATCTGCTCTTGCTGTTAAGCCATATGTTCGCCAAGTGTTTATCGGCAAAAACGGAGAGCTGAAAGATACGCTTGCTTTTGAGCGCAAGCTGTACGTCATCCGCAAGCGCGCTGAACTGGCTATTCGCTATGCTGGCAAAGAAGGCGGAAACATGTTCTATTTCTCCAGCCTGTCTACGAAAAAGATCGTGTACAAAGGAATGCTTACGACGGAGCAAGTCAATGACTTTTATTTGGACCTGCAGCAGGAATCTGTTGTTTCTGCTATTGCTTTAGTGCATTCCCGTTTTAGTACGAACACGTTCCCAAGCTGGGAGAGAGCTCACCCGTTCCACTACTTGATCCATAACGGCGAGATCAATACGCTGCGCGGCAACGTTAACTGGATGCATGCGCGCCAAACTTTGTTTGCGACAGAATTGTTTGGAGACGATCTTGAAAAAATAAAGCCGGTTATTAACCCGGACGGCTCTGATACGGCGATGTTCGACAACACGCTGGAATTCCTTCATTTGTCGGGCCGTTCTTTGCCGCATGTCGCTATGATGATGGTTCCAGAGCCTTGGTCAAACCATGAGAGCATGAGCGATGAGCGCAAGGCGTTTTACGAATACCACAGCACGCTAATGGAGCCATGGGACGGACCGGCAGCGATGGGCTTTACGGACGGTACGCAAATCGGTGCGACACTCGACCGTAACGGTCTTCGTCCGGCGCGCTACTACGTAACCAAAGACGATCATATTATTTTGGGCTCTGAGGCTGGCACGGTTGTTATTCCTCCGGAGGATATCCTGTACAAGGACCGCCTGCGTCCGGGTCGGATGCTTCTGGTCGATACGGCGCAAGGCCGGATCATTTCCGACGAGGAAGTAAAAGCGGCGATTGCGGCTGAACATCCGTACCGCGATTGGCTTGACGAGCATCTGGTCGGCCTCGATGATTTGCCGGAAGCGAAGGAGCTGCCGGACCCGAGCCACGATACGGTACAGCAGCGCCAGCAAGCTTTCGGCTACACGTTCGAAGACATTCGCAAAGTGCTGGAGCCGATGGCGGGCAGCGGGATGGAACCGATCGCTTCCATGGGCTACGACGCTCCGCTGGCGGTATTGTCGGAGAGACCGCAGCGCTTGTACAACTATTTCAAGCAGCTGTTTGCGCAAGTAACGAACCCGCCGATCGACGCGATCCGCGAGGAAATCATTACGTCGACCGCAACGACAATCGGACCGGAGCGCAACTTGCTGAATCCGGAGCCGGAGAGCTGCCGTCATATCAAGCTGGAAACTCCAATTTTGTCCAACGAGCAATTTGCGAAATTGCGCCACATTCGCCGCGAAGGCTTCAAGTCCATTACGCTGCCTATTTTCTTCACGGCAAGCGAAGGGGAAGAAGGTTTGCGCTCTGCGCTGAAAGGCATGTGCGAGGCGGCGGACCGTGTCATTGCGAAAGGCCACAACATTCTAATCTTGTCCGACCGCGGCGTCGACAAGGAGAATGCGGCTATTCCGGCGCTGCTGGCTGTATCGGCGCTGCATCACCATTTGATTCGCCAAGGCACGCGTACGAAAGTAGGCATCATGCTGGAATCCGGCGAGCCGCGCGAAGTGCATCACTTTGCTCTGCTTCTCGGTTACGGCGTCAATGCTATCAATCCGTATCTGGCGTTCGAATCGCTTGACGACATGATCAAGCAAGGAATGCTCAGAGGCGTAACGCATGACAAAGCGGTCAAAAACTTTATTAAAGCGGCTACCAAAGGCGTCGTAAAAGTATTGTCCAAAATGGGCATCTCCACGATCCAGTCTTATCGCGGCGCTCAAATTTTCGAAGCGGTCGGCTTGCGCGAAGACGTGATCAACGAATACTTTACGTGGACTCAGTCCCGCATCGGCGGCATCGGCCTCGACGTAATCGCGGAAGAAGCGCTTAAGGCGCATAACCGTGCTTTTGCCGAGCAAGAGGGCTCCGAGAAGGAACTGGACTCCGGCGGCGATTATCAATGGCGCAAAGACGGCGAAGACCATCTGTATACGCCGCAAACGATTCATACGCTGCAAATGGCATCCCGTGCCAATGACTATAAACTGTACAAAAAGTTTTCGTCCCTTATCCAAGGGGAAAACAAAAAACATCTTACGCTTCGTTCTTTGATCGATTTCAAAAAAGATGGAGTATCCGTGCCGCTTGAAGAAGTGGAATCGATTGAATCCATCGTGAAACGGTTCAAAACGGGTGCGATGTCGTTCGGCTCCATCAGCAAGGAAGCGCATGAGAGCCTTGCGATTGCGATGAACCGTTTGGGCGGAAGATCCAATACGGGCGAAGGCGGCGAAGATCCGGCGCGCTTTATTTTGGACAGCAACGGCGATTCCCGCCGCAGCGCGATCAAGCAGGTCGCTTCGGGACGTTTCGGCGTAACGAGCCATTATTTGGTCAACGCGGACGAGATTCAAATCAAAATGGCGCAAGGCGCAAAACCGGGCGAAGGCGGACAGCTGCCTGGCCTGAAAGTATACCCTTGGGTTGCGGAAGTGCGCGGATCGACGCCTGGCGTAGGTCTCATTTCGCCTCCACCGCATCATGATATTTATTCGATTGAAGATTTGGCTGAACTTATTCATGACTTGAAAAATGCCAACCCTCGCGCAAGCATCAACGTCAAGCTTGTGTCCGAGGTAGGCGTAGGCACAATTGCGGCAGGCGTTGCAAAAGGACGCGCGGACATTATTATGGTCAGCGGTTACGACGGCGGCACGGGCGCATCCCCGATGGGCTCGATCCGTCATGCGGGACTTCCGTGGGAGCTTGGACTTGCAGAGACGCATCAAACGCTGATGCTGAACAATTTGCGCGACCGGGTTACTCTCGAAACCGACGGTAAAATGATGAACGGCCGCGACGTCGCTATTGCGGCACTGCTCGGCGCGGAAGAATACGGCTTCTCGACGGCTCCGCTTATCGTGCTTGGCTGTATCATGATGCGCGTATGTCAATTGGATACTTGTCCGGTTGGCGTTGCGACGCAAAATCCAGAGCTTCGCAGCAAATTTATGGGCGATCCGTCCCATGTCGTGAACTACCTGCGCTTTATTGCGGAGGAAATGCGCGAAATTATGGCAGAGCTTGGCTTCCGTACGATCGAGGAGATGGTAGGACGCGTCGATCGTCTGGAAATGAAGCAGCTTAAGGATCATTACAAAGCTAAAGGACTTGATCTTTCCAGCCTCTTGTACGAAGCGGATGTGGAAGAGGGCGCTAAACGCTACAAAGTCCAGCAGCAAAACCATGGGCTGGAGCTTTCGATTGACATGCAGCAGCTCGTTCCTCTTGCGCAGCCTGCGCTTGAGAAGGGCGAGAGCGTTCGCGGCTCGTTCCCGATCTTGAATACAAACCGCGTAGTCGGCACCATTCTTGGCTATGAGGTGACAAGCCGATACGGGGCAAAAGGATTGCCGGAGGATACGATTTGGTATCACTTCGTTGGTACGGCGGGACAAAGCTTTGGCGCATTCGTGCCAAAAGGAATTACCTTGTCCATCGAAGGCGATTCCAACGACTACTTCGGCAAAGGCTTATCCGGCGGCAAGATCATTGTTGCTCCGTCGCCTAAAGCGACTTTTGCAGCTGAGGAAAACATCATTACCGGCAACACGGCCCTGTATGGCGCAACTGGCGGTCAGGCGTATATCCGCGGCATCGCGGGCGAGCGGTTTGCGGTGCGGAACAGCGGCGCGAGCGTTGTCGTTGAGGGCGTGGGCGATCACGGCTGCGAATATATGACGGGCGGACGCGTTGTCATTCTCGGTTCGACGGGCCGCAACTTCGGTGCGGGCATGTCGGGCGGCGTCGCTTACGTTTATGACGATAAGGGCGAATTCTACAACCATACGAATTTGGAAATGATTCTTCTGGAGCGTGTGGAAGAGGAGTCTGATATCGGGGAGCTTCGCGGCATGATTGAAAGCCATGTTCAATATACAGAAAGCGCGGTTGGTGAGCGCATCTTGAACGATTGGGAAGCGTCGCTTGCGAAATTTGTAAAAATCATCCCTAAAGATTACAAGCGGATGCTGGAGCAAATCCGTAAAGCGGAAGACAGCGGTTTGCAAGGCGGAGACGCTTTGCTTGCAGCTTTCGAAGCGAACAAGCGCGAACTCGCGCGCACTGGCGGCAAATAATTGATAATCATCCCGTAACGGGGGGAATTAATCCCCTGTTGCGGGATTTTGTCATTTAACGGCCTCACATAAAGGCAGGGCACCCATTTAGGAGAGGCATGCTCTCTCGGCATTATCTAATCCTTTCATCTACCGGCCGCTTCATAGCGTATATTGACATGTTTTGCTAAAATAAGAGGATGTCATGAATGCGTGAAGGGAGCGGACATATGGCTAGAAATGCCGAACGGGACAGAATCCAGCGCGTGGAAAGGCAGCAGCAAATATTGGATGCCGCCAAAGAAATCTTTACGCTAAGGGGAGTCGCTGCAGCCAAAATGAGCGATATAGCGGCTCATGCGGGGGTTAGCCACGGCAGCGTTTATACTTATTTTGCTTCGAAAGAAGAATTGCTTAGCGCGATGGTGCTTCAAGGACAAAGCGGTTACACTCTTTTATTGCGTGAGATGAAGCTCCAGCCGGGAGATGCTATTGAAAAGTTGAAGTGGCTGATCCATAAGTTTTTGCTGAGAGAAAAATCGGATATGACTTATTGGGTCGTTTTGCAGGCACAGGCGACGGATGTGCTTTCTTCGGGGGTGCGGGAACAAATTCAAAGGAACGTGCTTGCCAATCGGGATTTAATTATCGAAGTGATTGAGGAAGGGCAGAAGGCAGGATGTATCGCCGAATGGGACTCTACCGAGCTCGCTACCATTTTTATTACGGCGTTTCACAATATGGCGTTATGGCCGATTCGCGGCTTTGGCAAGCCGGAAGTTACGGTTGTTGGGCCGCTGCTTAAGCTTTTGCAGCCATCATTCCTAAAATAGAAAAAAATGGTTGACAGCTAGAGGGGTAACAGTTATGATCGTAACACAGGAACAACCTGATTGAAAAGTCAGTTTGTGAATGCGATAACGGAATAAGGATGAACTGGTCCACCAGAGATTCTTCGGCAGCTTGCGCGCAGCGGCTGGAAGAATCTTTTTTTATTCTTTAATTCCTACTATTCGCATGCGATTTTAAGTAAATCTTACAATTTCAATAGAAGAGGAGAGGGTAATGATGAGTGCAAAGGTAGAGCAAGACGCTAAGTCTTTGGAGGTTGTTCAAATCGGAGGTCGTGTCGGGGCGGAAGTAAAAGGAATTCAATTATCGGGGGCGATTAGCGACGAAGAGATTGGCGTCATTCGCAGCGCGCTTTTGAAGCATAAAGTGTTATTTTTCCGCAATCAGAACCATTTGGACGACAACGGGCAAGAGGCGTTTGCGGATTTGCTTGGCGAGCCGTTCGCCCATCCAACGGTAAAAACGAAAGAGGGAAGCCGGTACATATTGGAACTGGACTCCCATCATGGAGGGCGCGCGAATGCGTGGCATACGGATATTACATTTATCGATGCGTACCCAAGCGCCTCTATTCTACGCTCTGTAACGATCCCAGCCTCGGGCGGCGATACCGTTTGGGCCAATACGGCGGCCGCCTATGACAGTCTCCCTCCTGAATTGCAGGAGCTTGCCGATAAGCTATGGGCGGTACATACGAATCTTTACGATTATGCCGCAAGGCAGCCGGGGGCTACTCCGGAGGCAGTCAAACATTATCAGCAAACGTTTGCGTCAACGGTTTATGAGACGGAGCATCCGGTTGTGCGCGTTCATCCCGAAACGGGAGAGAAATCTCTGGTCCTTGGCTCGTTTGTCAAACGAATATTGGGTGTATCGTCTAGCGAATCGGCGAGGCTGTACGATCTTTTCCAAAGCCATGTGACCAGTTTGGAAAATACGGTACGTTGGCGCTGGGCGGAAGGAGACGTCGTCATTTGGGACAACCGGGCGACCCAGCATATTGCGGTAAATGACTATGGCGATCAGCACCGCGTAGTACGGCGCGTTACGCTAGCGGGCGAAGTGCCTGTAAGCATAGACGGCAAAAACAGCACAACCTATTTGAAAGTGCCGAATGCAAGCGCATAAGCATCTGTTTGACCCATTTCAAGGTAAAGACTGACTTAGACTGACTTCAAGGCAAGGAGGGCGGCTCGGATGTACTATAACCCAAAACGAAAAAATCGGACTTTATTTACCGTATTCATGGTCATTATGTTCGCCATTTTATTGGCCGCTTGCAGCGAAAGTGCCGCTCCGGCGAAGCAAAGCGAGCCGGTTACCGTCCACGTTGCGATTAACGGCGGAACCAATCTATTCGCAATCATTAAGGATAAAGGTTGGTTAACCGAAAGCTTTAAGAAGCTGAGCGCAAATGTAGAGTGGAGCGAGTTTCCAAGCGGCCCTCCGCTTCTGGAGTCGCTCGCGGCAGGGCGGGTCGATATTTCCTTGCTGGGGGATGGCGCCGCTTTGCAAGGACAGTCTGCAGGACTTCCCTTCGTCAATATAGGTTTAATTAGCAAAGGAGTGAATTTAAACAGCATTCTTTTGCCGATAGACTCGTCGATTCAAAGTGTTGCCGACTTAAAAGGGAAGCAAATCGCTGTAGCAAAAGGAACGACCTCACATGTATACCTGATTAAGCTGCTGGAGAAAAACGAATTGGCCGAAAGCGACGTGGCCATTGTCAATTTGCAGTACACGGATGGGCTGCCAGCCTTTTTGTCGGGGCAAGTCGACGGTTGGGTGACCGTAGATCCTTTCATTACACAATTGACGCTTGAGAACAAAGCCGTTGTACTCAGCGATGGGGAGGCGAATATATTGGCTCCGGTTACTTTAATTGCACACTCCACCTTTGCGGAAAAACATCCTGAGCTCGTCACAGCGTTTCTGGACGTATATAAGAAAGCTTTAGCTTGGCAAGCGGAACATCTCGATGAGTCTGCCGCTTTGCTCGCCGAAAGCAAAAAGATTCCCGTTCCGATTATGAAAACGGTGCTCAGCGAACAGCATCCGGAGCTGTCTCCTATTTCTGAAGCGGAAATCTCTACTCAACAGGCTTCTGCCGACATTTTGGTGAAAACGGGATTTTTGAAAAAGGAGATTGCTTACGCCGACTACGTGGACAATTCATTTGTAAATGGGCTGGCTGATTAGGCGGCGTACGCAGTGACGACGGAAGCGAGAGCGACGGGAACACGTAAGCGGCTTCTGCAAAGAGGTTCCGAGAACGAACGAGCAGCAGAAACGAGGATGCGCGAGAGGAGCGGCGATGCCGCTCTTCTCGCGCATTCCGGTCTATTTGAATTAAGCGGGAGGTTGTTAGAGTGCAGAGTGCGGAATTGCTGGAAATTATCAATGTTAGCAAAACCTTTCATGCGGAAAACGGTTCGACTCATGTGCTGGAAGGACTCAGGCTATCGGTGAGCCAAGGGGAAATCGTCTCCATTATCGGACCAAGCGGCTGCGGCAAAAGCACGCTGCTTAAAATTGTGGCGGGACTGGATGCCGAAATAGAGGGCGAGGTGCTCATCGAGGGAAAGCGTGTTGTGAAGCCTTCGCAAAATAAAGGGTTTATTTTTCAGGAGCATCGCTTGTTTCCATGGCTGACAGTTGAAAAAAACATCGCGGCAAATCTGTCGCTGCGCGACCCGGAGGTTCGCCGAACGGTAGATGAACTGATCAGGCTCGTAAAGCTGACAGGGTTCGAGAAAGCTTATCCGAAGCAATTATCGGGAGGGATGTCGCAAAGGGTCGCCATTGCGCGGGCGCTGATGCGGAGTCCCAAAGTATTGCTGCTGGATGAGCCGTTTGGCGCGCTGGACGCTTTTACAAGAAGCCATATGCAGGATGCTTTGCTTGATATTTGGCAGAACAATCGGACGACGATGCTGTTTGTCACTCATGATATTGACGAGGCGATATTTCTTGCGAACCGGGTCATTGTGCTCGAAGCCGGGAAGGGCGGAATTAAAGCGACCGTTCCGATCGATCTTCCTTATCCGAGAAATCGGGCAGGAGCTGCGTTTCAGCAATTTAGATCGCTGCTGCTCAGAGCGCTTCAAGATGAAGCGCCGCAAGATAAGGAAAATTGGGAGATTTAACCGAGGTTAGATGGAGAGGAAGATGTTTATGAAAGCAGTAAAGAGTGATAGGCTGCAAGCTTTGCCATTTGGTCAAAAACAAAATAAGCGAATTCTCCGATCCCATTCGGGCCCGCGCCAATTTGTAGGACGCCGTCTTATAATGGGGAGTTTGCTCCCCGTTTTTGTTATTCTCATATGGCAATATTTAAGCGGAACGGGCGTAATGAACGCCGCTTTGTTTCCTGCGCCGACGACTATCGCTGCCGAGTTTTACCGCATCGTGGAAACCGGCGAGCTGTATCCGCATTTGGAAATTAGTGTGAAGCGCGCAATCGTCGGCTTTTTGATTGGGGGGAGCTTAGGTCTGCTAACGGGCGCCGCCGTAGGGATGTTCAAGCGGGTGGAGGAGACGGTTGATCCTGCTGTACAAATGATTCGAACGGTGCCATTGCTGGCGATTACTCCGCTCTTCATTTTATGGTTCGGCTTTGGAGAGCTGTCCAAAGTGCTGTTAATTGCGCTAGGCTCCTTTTTCCCGATGTACGTCAACACCTTTCTTGGCGTTCGCAACGTTGACGCGAAGCTGTTCGACATTGCGCGAGTATTGGAATTTACCCGTACGAAGCAGTTGATTAGGCTAGTGCTCCCTGCGGCTATGCCGAATGTGCTGCTTGGGCTGCGGCTTTCTATTAGCGTCGCATGGCTTGTGCTTGTGGTGGCTGAATTAATGGGTGCCGATCGAGGAGTAGGCTACCTGATTCAAGACGCAAGGACATTTATGCGCACGGAAGTTGTTTTTATTGGAATTATCATTTTTGCCGCAGTCGGCAAACTAACGGACTCGCTTGTCAGGCTGCTCGAGAGAAGGCTTTTAAAGTGGCAGGACAGTTATAAAGGATAGGTTTTGTATTATAATGAACAGGTTTGTCGAATAGTTCGCTACCATTTGTTTCCTTACTCATATATAATAGAGAGGTTAGCCCTATAAAGCTAACATGCAGAGTGAGGTCAAAAAGAGGGGGTATACATAAATGGAGCAAGTCATCGTTCGTTTGCAAGACGTAACGAAAAGAATCGGCAGCCGCACGATCATCGACGGATTGACGCTTGATTTGCCTAAGGGGCAAGTATTCGGATTTTTGGGACCGAACGGAGCCGGCAAAACGACTACAATAAGAATGATGGTAGGTTTGATGTCGATCACTTCAGGCGATGTTATTATTGACGGGCATAGTATTAGAAATGAATTTGAAAAGGCGATCCGCAACGTAGGAGCTATTGTTGAAAATCCGGAAATGTATAAATACATGACAGGGTATCAAAACTTGATTCATTTTGCCAGAATGATTCCCGGCATAACGGCCCACCGTGTAAAAGAAGTGGTGGCGCTTGTCGGTTTAGAAAACCGCATTCACGACAAAGTTAAAACGTATTCTTTGGGCATGAGGCAGCGTCTAGGCGTTGCTCAAGCCATTTTGCATAAGCCGAAGCTGCTTATTTTGGATGAACCGACAAATGGTCTCGATCCGGCGGGCATTCGAGAGCTTCGGACTTATTTGCGCGATTTGGCGAAAAATGAAGGCGTAACCGTCTTTGTATCCAGCCATCTTTTGGCCGAGATGGAGCTCATGTGCGACCGCGTAGCGATTATTCAAAATGGAAAAGTCATTGACGTAAGAACGATACAATCCAATCAGGACACATCCAGCGTCATTGCTCGCTATTTGTTGGAAGTGGATCGTCCCGAAGGGGCGATAGAGGCGCTAACGTCTGCTGGAATTCCAGCTGAGCTGGACGGCGGGGGAATTGTGATCGAAGGCGACCGGGAACGGGCCGCGGCCGTTAATGCATTGTTAGTCGGTGCGGGAATAAAAGTGTTCGGAATCCGGGCAGCGGTGAAGACGCTCGAGGATCAATTTATCGAAATGACAGGGGGCGAAGGAATTGGTTGATTTTCTGCAATTGCTGCGCAACGAAAATATGAAAATATACAGACTGCCCCGTTTGTTTATCTTTTTGGGGATTATTTTTGTTCTTGTGCTCGGCATAAGCATTACTACTTATTATGTAGCTGATAAAGGCTCTCTGGATATGTGGGAAATGTCAGATATATCTTCGCTGGTTCTTACTATGCTGGTGACGATTTTTTCGGTTATTGTGGCGGCAGGAACAGTCGCTGAGGAGTTTTCGACAGGAACGATCAAGCTGCTGCTTATTCGGCCATGGTCCCGCTCCAAAATTTTGTTGTCTAAATATATTGCATGTTTGCTGTTTTCGCTTTTGCTGACCTTGTTTTTGTTAGCCTCTATTTTGCTCGTAAACGGCATACTGTTCGGCGGTTGGAATGTTGTAAAGCATTTAGGCGATGAAACAACTATACCTGGCTTCGAATACATATTGAAGTTTTATGGGTTGTATTTTTTGTCTAGCATCATTACGGTGACGATTTCGTTTATGCTGTCGACGATTTTCAGAAGCAATGCGCTCGCTATCGGTATCGCTTTGTTTATGGAGCTTATTATGAACAACGTGCTGATGCTTCTTCAATTGATCGAAAAGAAGTGGGTCGACTACCTCATCTTTTCGCATTTGAGCCTGATCCAGTATGTATCGGGAAGTAGTATAAATGGATATACGCTCGGGTTTTCGCTAGCTGTGCTCGGCGTTTACTACGTAATATTTATTGCTGTAACATGGTTGATCTTTACCAAAAGGGATGTAGCAACCTAATTCAAAAAATCGGTAAACCTGTATATTAAAAAAGCCGCCAGTCACATCTCCATGAGATAGTGCTTGGCGGCTTTTTGCATAGATTGGTCATGATTCCGTTTTGACGACTTAGCCGTTATCCCGCCTGACGGGATTTGGAGCGAGAGTCGGCACGGGAATCGGCTTTCGAATCCGATTTTGCACCGGCGTCGCCTGCATCCGAATTGGAGAGAGGTTTTTGTTTGGCTTCCGGTGGTTGCTCCATATGGCTGTTTCCATTAATTAATCCACCGTCTTGAACGATGAGCGATTGGGCTGTCAAATTGCCGTACAACTGGCCGGAGGCCGTAATGACAAGCCTGCCCTTTGTCGTAATATCGCCATACAGCTTGCCGGCAAGCGTCACGTCGCGTGCGGTAATGTTGGAACGTGCAACACCGCATTCGCCGATAATGACATCCCCCCGGCATTCGATATCTCCCCGATATTCCCCTTCAATTCGCAAATTAGCTTCGCTGATGATTTTGCCTTCCGCAATCGTGCCTTGCCCAATAAGAGTATCCGTAGCGATTGCTCGCTTATTATCCTTAAACATGTACGTGATCCTCCTTAGCCGTAAAGTGGAATAGAGGGCCTCATCTATTAGCTGCGCTGGGCTAAATAAGTTAAAGGGTTTAGAGGTTCGTTTCGCTGCATGATCTGAAAGTGCAGGTGAGGGCCCGTGCTTCTGCCGCTGTTGCCGAGAAGTCCGATTTTTTCGCCGCGCACGACTTTATCGCCGTTTTTGGCGTCTATGCGCTTTAGATGCATATAGGCGGTTTGCAAACCGCCGCGATGGTCGATAATGACGTAGTTTCCTTGCCTGCTGTCAAAGCCGGTATCGCTCACTGTTCCATCCGCCGCACTAAAAACCGCGTCTCCAATTTCGCCGTCAATGTCGATGCCCGCATGGAATGTCGCTCTGCCGGTGAAGGGGTCCTTTCGGTAGCCGAAGCCCGAAGTCAGCTTTTTGGACCGGGTTGGCCAGAGGGTCGGCGATGAATCCACCGTTATTCTTTTGTTTTGCGCCTTCAGAAGCGTTTGCTCCATCGATTGCTCCAATGTGTCGACCATGCTGCTTAACGCCTGCAAATCCAACGAGGAATGCTGCGCAAGCGAGGCCATTCCCATCATATCGGCGGAAAATCCGATTGAGGGGAGGGGGGTGGAAGTTTGAGAGCGGGCGGATAACGTTTGTACACTGCCGCTTGTTTTTCCGCTGGCTTCAGTATTGCTTAATCCGCTTGTTGATCCGCCGTAGTTTTCAATAAACTGCTTAAGCTTTCCTTCAAGCTCTCCGAGCTCTTTCATTTTTAGCTTCATTTCTTCTGTCTGCCGCGACAGCTCCAGCAATTGTTGCTGCAAGGAGACGATGGCTTCGTCCTTACCGGCGATGACCCCATCCATTCCGGTGATCGTTTGCGTGAATTGTGCGGACTGGGAGGACAACTCATCCTCCAACTGCTTCAGTTCGTAGGCCGCTTTTAGCTGCAAGCCCGCAACTGTGCCTGAAATCGCCACTATGGCGGCAACAGGCGCAGCTACGACTGATCGTTTGGATACGGAGAATTGCTTCACGGTCTTGTCGGCGCCTCGCATCACTACAAATGACCAAGCTGGCTTCCGCGCTCGTTTCACTGTTTTTCTCCTTCCGGCCGGCGTTATAGTCATGCAGAACGTTCTATGACTATTTATTCGGAAAAGCTAGAAAACATGCCTGAAAAGTTTAGGGAAGCGAAGCCAAAACCGTATTCATGGATTCGGTATATGCAAAATCCCGGCCTTGAGCTTGTTCTGGCGGGAGCGTCTTCAACAGGTCAATTCTTCTTTGAACCTCGGATGAAATTTCAATAATTCGTTTTTCATACTGAGCCTCTTTATCGGAGTCTTTTGTTGAAATTGCAATCGTTCGGGCATCATGATAGGTCAACATAGCTTGCTCGTAGAAGGTTATATCCCATGGAAACCTAGTAAGAGCGCTCTCAACAACGGGGAGAAGTTTCTCCACCTGATTATCCATTTTTAAGATTTTTATTTTATTTACATATAAGGAACGGTTGTATGGATCTCTAGTTTCAGCATCTTCAATCGTTTCAAGAGCTAATGTCAAACTGCTTGCATCCTTAGTTTGTTCATACGATTGAAGCAGCCAATTGACTTTAGTAGCTGCAAAGGCGGTTTGGTCAGGTGAAAGAACGATAGCCTTATCCAACTGGCTAATAATTTGCTGAAAAGGCGCTTGTTCTTTGGCCATATTGATCGCTCCATAAAAGCTGGTCACTGCCCGATTGTTTTGAATGACAGAGAATAAGAAAAAGCAGGATATGGAAACTAGCAATGCTGGATAAACTTTTCCTTGCCACGGCTTGCTGAATGACTTCTCCAATCGATCAATGTTCAGCTTGTCGCTAAATGGCGCCACCATCGCACCTAAGGAGATAAATAGTAAAGCAGCTAAATAGATGTAGCTCATATCGAAGTCAATGGCGCTATGAGCCAGCAAAGTCAGTGAGAAAATAAAGAAGACGAAATGGCTGCCTCTCCTATCTGGATAACGAATATGGGATCGAATATAAAGAAAATAGACATAAGCGATAATTGCGAGTAACGCTAACAGACCGCCCCATCCGACTTCCACTAGCACCTGGATATAAAAGCTATGGGCTTGGCGGCTTTCGTAGGGGTTGTTTTGATACTGTTCGTAAATCGCTTGCCATCCGCCTCCGCCAACGCCAAGAAGAGGATAATCTTTAGCTACGTTTAAACCGTCCTTATAAAAGGTTAACCGTTCCAGAACGCTGTGCTGCTGGAAGTTGATGTTGGCAATACGATCGGCCAATTGCTGAGGAAGCATGCTGCGAACAGCCGAACTGCCAATAAGCAATCCCCCGACCAATCCGCCAAAGAGGATGACAGTTGCAGGGATGAATATAAATGACCATTTTCGGCTGTTCAACTTTTGCAGCTTTCCATCGATCCACGAGTCTAGCTTCGCATGATAGAACCATACGAAAGCTGACATTAATGCCATAGCTAATAATAGCAATCCCCAGCTTTGAATCGGAAGCGCGCTAAACATGGAGATTGGAGTAGACGTTTTCACCTCGGTTGGTTGTACAAGTGTTGCTATTTCTTTTGCATTTGAAGAGATTTTCCCAAGTATAGCCATTGAAACGATTACGGACCCGCCGGCAAATATGATGAAAGCAATCTGCTTCGATAAGCGAAGGAACGGTAAGACAGCAATGACGACAAAGGGGATCACCACTATTGCGCCGCGAGAGAATGTCATCATAAACGATATCCAAACAGGGACTAACATAGCGGCGTAGATAAGTCTGATTTTCAATTTAGAGCTATGTACAGCATAAAAAACGCCAGCCAGAAACAATGCGATCAAATATCCGGCGTACGTATTGGAGTATTGAAAGACGGAGGTTAGTCGATAACCGTCATGGGCTAGCCATAATGCATCACGGTAATAGATTTGCCCAAACAGATTTAATAGGCCAAATAGTACAATAATGCCGCCGGAAATCATAAAACTGGCTTCTATTACTATTCTTGTCCTTTGTGCTCGAGCAGCGTATACCCCGACAATAAACAGGGCGGCGAGCAAGGCGTACACAATGACCATAAATTTTGAATAGTAAGCCGAGACCGCTCCAAATGAAGCGAGCCAATAAATAAAGGGAATGATTAAGACAACAATCGACAAAATATTTATATGATTATTAAAGCGCCACTTGCGAATAAGATAAATCGCTGGAGCGAGCAAAAGCAAGAAGGCAAAGATGGCACCTTTGTTAATGGTGCGTTCAAATCCGACCTCGTAGCCGTTAAACATGGCCCTGTCGTACGGAAAAATGAATAAAAACAAGGCAATGCCGATAGCTCCTATCCATGACAGGAGCGGTATGTCAGAATCACCCTTTATGTTTTTATTTGTAGCTCTTTGTTTTGCAGCCATTTTTTTGTTCCCCTATCTATGTAGTTTCTGTCGTATAATTGGAAGAGTTGCTTTTCCATTTTAACAAAAGGGAAGGAGGAATACTATTAGGAAAGGCAGTACAGGATTCACGTATCTATGAAAAAAGGGGGTTGATAGAGAATCGGAGGTATCGCTTGAGTCGATATCAAGCATTTGGAAGTTGAAAGCAGGTATTCAACTATACATTAGTTTGTTAGAATGTAAGGGAATATTCTACAAATAAATACTTTAACTGAATTAAAATTCGACAAGATTTATCAAAATATACGATCGATAAGCGCGGCAGATTTTTTCAACATGGAGGTCATCAATGAGGTTTATTACAGTTATTGGTTCAGGGTATGTGGGGCTTGTATCTGGCACGTGTTTCTCTGAAATTGGGAATTCAGTTATTTGTTGTGATATAGATGAAGAGAGAATAAAAGGACTGCGCCAAGGCCGCGTCCCATTTTATGAACCTGGCCTGTCGGAATTGATAAAGAAAAATACAAGTGTTAATAGACTGACTTTCACTTCAAATATACCGGATGCAATAAAATCCAGCGATATTATTTATATCGCAGTAGGCACCCCAATGGGGGCCGACGGAAAAGCAGACTTAACATATATAGAAGCCGCAGCGAAAACGATTGGCGAAAATTTAGAAAAGTACACCATAATTGTAAATAAGAGCACAGTTCCTGTAGGAACCGGGGAAATGGTCAAAGAGATCATAAATAAAAATTTGAAGGATAAAAATATAAACTTCGATGTTGTAGCTAATCCTGAGTTTTTAAGGGAAGGTTCGGCTATTGAAGATTGTATGAATATGGAGCGCGCGATTATCGGTTCGGACAGCCAGTATGCCGCACACGAAATTAAGAAGCTTCATAATCCTTTCAATACAAATGTAATGCTGACGGATACAAGAAGTGCCGAAATGATAAAGTACGCATCCAATGGTTTTTTGGCAACAAAAATTTCATACATAAATGCAATTGCGAACATATGCGAAAAAGTAGGCTCTGATATAAATGAAGTTGCTAAGGGAATGGGGATGGATAGTAGAATTGGCAGTCGATTTTTGCAAGCGGGAATAGGTTATGGTGGCTCATGCTTTCCAAAAGATACTCATGCTTTGGTGCATATTGCCGAAAAAGAAGGTTACGAATTTGAACTCATGAAGAGCGTCATTAAAACTAATAATAAGCAGAGACTAACTGTAATTGATAAGTTAGTTTCTATACTAGGCGTACTGGCTGGCAAAAAAATCGGAATTCTTGGTTTAGCGTTTAAACCGAATACGGATGATTTGAGGTTTGCACCATCAATTGACATTATTAATGAATTGCATAAACATCAAGCCATCATTACAGCTTATGATCCAATTGCAACGGGCCATGCGGTTAACCTGATACAGAACAAAGCAGAAATTCATCACGATTTATACGATACAGTAATAGATTGCGATGCCTGCGTAATACTTACAGAATGGGATGAGATCGTTACTCTTGATCCGAAAAAACTGCGGGAAAAGCTCCGCTTGCCGGTTATTGTGGATGGACGCAATTGCATGGACATGAATACGATGAAGGAAAATGGATTTATCTACCATTCAATTGGAAGACCTCATATAGGTTCTATCAGGGCAAAGGCAGCAAATAATTAACAGACTACATAATAGTTCAAGGACGAGTGGGAGTGTCTCTATTGAATGTTTTAGTTACAGGAGCAGCTGGTTTTATTGGTTTTCATGCAGCTTTGCGTTTACTGAGTGAAGGAGTTAATGTTGTAGGATTAGATAATCTAAACGATTATTATGATCCAAAACTAAAAACGGATCGCTTATCGGTTTTACGTAAATATGAAAATTTTACTTTTTATAATGGAGATTTGATTGATGCTCTGCTTTTAAATCGCATTTTCAACCAACATTCAATACAGAGAGTACTGCATCTCGCCGCACAAGCGGGGGTGAGATATAGTCTGCAAAATCCAAAAGCGTATATTGAGTCTAATGTGAGTGGATTTATTAATGTACTTGAATGTTGCAGACAGTATAAAATACAACATCTTTTGTATGCATCATCAAGTTCTGTATATGGATCCAATATTAAAACGCCATTTTCAGAAAGTGATGGAGTAGACCATCCCGTAAGCTTATACGCTGCTACTAAAAAAAGTAATGAGCTTATGGCTCATTCTTATAGTCATTTGTTTCAATTGCCAACAACAGGGCTTCGCTTCTTTACCGTATATGGTCCATGGGGCAGACCTGATATGGCCTATTTTTCATTTACTAAAAAAATTATTCAAAAAGAACCTATTCAAGTGTTTAATAACGGTGAGATGAAAAGAGATTTTACATATATAGACGATATTATAAATGCTGTTAGACAATTATTAGACGTTCCGCCAAAGCCAAATGAGGAGTGGGATAGGCTGAATCCTGATCCATCAAGCAGTTATGCTCCATATAAAATTTATAATATTGGCAATAACAAGCCAGTAATGTTATTGGATTTTATTAGAACGTTAGAAAAACATATCGGATCCAAGGCTATAATCGAGTTTTGTCCGATGCAAGCCGGTGATGTGAAAGAAACCTATGCCGATATAGAACGCATTCAATCCGAAATAGGTTTTAAGCCTTTAACTTCTATTGAAGATGGATTACGTCAATTTGTTGAGTGGTATAAAAATTATTACTGAAAGTTGGTGATTAGAGATTAAAGTATTGTTAATAGGGAAAAACGGTCAAGTTGGCTGGGAATTAAATAAAGGCCTCTTGCTTGCAAATGAGCTGATCTCAGTAAGCCGGGAACAATTGGATTTGAAGGACGAGCAGGAAACAAGGGCTTTTATACGTTCGGTTAATCCTCAGTTGATCATAAATGCAACGGCTTTTAATGGAGTTGAGCTTGCCGAAAAGGATTCCAAAGAGGCGGATTGGATAAACGGCACAATTCCGGGGATATTGGCGGAAGAAGCGCTGAATCAAAAGGCGGCGTTTATTCATTTTTCAACAGATTATGTTTTTGATGGAACTAAAAGCAGTCCCTATACAGAAGAAGATATGCCAAATCCTATTAACGCTTACGGTAAGTCAAAGCTGCAAGGCGAAACGAATATCAAACAAGTCGGCGGCTCGTACATGATATTTAGAACTAGTTGGGCTTATGGATTACGAGGAAAAAATTTTTTGCTAACTATTCTTGACCTCGTCCGAAATCATCAGGAAGTTAAAGTTGTGACGGATCAAAGGGGCGCCCCGACATGGTGCAGTGATATTTCTAATGCTATTTTGGATATTTTGGATTTAGGTAAATCTGATATGAATAGTTTTTTTAAACAACACAGTGGCTTGTATCATCTTACGTCACAGGGAAGTACGACTTGGTTTGAATTCGCCCATACATTTATTGATTTATATATGAAACATACGGGTGAAACAATACCGCAAGTGATTCCGATATCAAGTAAAGACTACCATGCAATTGCAAAGAGACCGCAAAATTCAATACTGTCAAATCAAAAGATCAATGATACATTCAATGTCCATCTGAATGATTGGAAGTACTCATTGAATCAAGTTATATCCAGAATAGGAGAGAATCAACATGGCTAATCAACTGTTTGTACCAAAATTTCGGGTAGATGAATGTTTGGAAGAAATAAGAGAGTGTTTGGAAAAAGGTTGGACAGGCCTTGGCTTTAAAACGGTAGAGTTTGAAAAGCAATGGAAAGAGTACACAGGTTTGCCGAATGCGCATTTTGTGAACTCAGCAACCGTTGGCCTTCATCTTGCAGTGAAAATTTTAAAGATGGAAAATGAATGGGAAGATCAGGATGAGATTATTTCAACTCCATTAACGTTTGTCTCCACAAACCATGCCATCCTATACGAGAATCTTAAAGTTGTTTTTGCAGATGTGGACGACCAGCTTTGCTTAGATCCTATAGACGTAGAGCGGAAAATAACGAGCAAGACTAAAGCCATCTTATATGTTGGCATTGGGGGCAACATCGGGCAGTATCAAAAAATAGTAGATTTATGCATAAAACATAATTTGAAATTAATTCTTGATGCAGCCCATATGGCTGGTACCAGATCAAACGGTGTAATACCGGGGGCGGAAGCTGATGTAGTAGTATATTCGTTTCAAGCCGTAAAAAACTTGCCGACTGCGGATTCAGGTATGATTTGTTTTAGGGACGATAAATACGATGAGATTTGCAGAAAGCTAACTTGGCTTGGCATCAATAAAGATACCTACGAGCGGACAGGACAAAAAGGTTCGTACAAATGGAAATATGATGTGGAATTTTTAGGATATAAGTATCACGGAAATTCGATTATGGCTTCTCTTGGTCTGGTGCAACTGAAGTACTTAGATCAGGACAACGCTTATCGCAGGGAAATTGCAAGTTGGTATGACGAGAAATTCGCTCAGCATGCCGATAAAATACGTCCTATTGGTGTTTATGACAACTGCGAGTCTTCACGTCATTTGTACGTTATTGAAGTAGACGACAGGGATGGCTTGCTAGCTTCGTTGAATGAACAGGAAATTTATCCAGGCGTTCATTACCGTGATAATACGGAATACTCTTTATATGAATATGCTAAAGGTACTTGCCCTAACTCCAGCAGGTTAAGCAATCGGATTCTCTCGTTACCCTTGCATTTGAATTTATCGAAGTCCGATGTGGAATACATTGCTGATCAAGTTATCAGATTTAGTTAGAGGGTGTTGTTGGTGAAACATCAGTATTCAGTTGTTTTTGACAATGTGCGTTTAAGGCCCCTGGAATTTGATGACTTGGAACAATTAAGACTCTGGAGAAATAAGGACTCGATTCGTGTTCATTTTAAAGATCAGAGATTAATTGATACTGAACAACAAAAAGCATGGTACGAACGATATCTGCTCAATTCAACGGACATTTTTTTTATTATCGAAGAGACTTCTACTAATAGTCGGCCTGTTGGCGCAGTTTCGTTATACCGGATTGATTCGGCAAACGCTAAAGCCGAGTTTGGCAGGTTCATGATTGGGGAGGAATCTGCCAAAGGATTGGGACTTGGATATAAAACAATAATGGGAGTTTGCGAATTCGCTTTTAATGAGTTGAAATTAGAACAAGTTTATTTGGAAGTTCTAAAAACTAACGTTAGGGCAATTCATTTATATGAAAAAGCAGGGTTCATAATACAGGATTCCACAGAGAATGAGGAATTGGACTTGCTGTATATGGTGAAGAGACGATGAAAAAAACGAATGTATTAGCCTTTTGCATAAGGGAAATTCCTTCTGCAAGGCTAGGCGTTATTTCATTAATGGAGGAATTGCAGAGTCAAGGGAAAATTGTTTTTCATTTTGTAGAGAGTTCCAAAATGAATAAGCAGTTAATCGGACAGGCTGATATAGCCATTTGCATACGGGGCTCAGAAGAACTGGATATTAAAATCGTCAAAGAGTTAAAGAGGTTGAATAAGTATGTCATTTATTTTCTTGATGACGATCTTTTAAATGTGCCTAAATCGGCTGCATCCTCTCTCTATTACTTAAATGAACAAATTCAGCATAACATAAAAAATTTAATCAGCACTTCTGATTGTCTCTGGACCACAAACAGGAACATTGCTCAAAACTATGATTTGATTAATAAACATGTCGTAGTTATTGATGTTCCTGCTCTTTGTTTGCATGAGAGGAAAGCAGAGTCTTTCAAATCAGAAACAATAAAACCAGTAGTGATAGGATTTGCTGGAAGCATAGACCATGGGAAGTTTTTGGATCAAATGCTGGATAAAGTTATAGAAAACATCATTGGGCGATATTCCAATGTTAGATTTGAATTTTTTGGCGCAAAACCTGATTTTATTGACAAGTACAATGCAACCCACATCCCATATGAATCGGACTATAACCAATATAGTGAAATCATTTTATCAAGAAATTGGGATATTGGCTTAGCGCCGTTAGAAGATAGTAGCTTCCACAAATGTAAATACTTTAATAAATATTTGGAGTATGCAAGCAAACAAATTGTAGGCGTATATTCGAATGTAGAACCTTACACTTTGAAAGTAATTCACGGAAGCAATGGATTTTTAGTCGACAATAAACATGAAGAATGGACTAACATGTTATGTTACTTAATTGAAAATGAAGAAATGAGAAATCATGCAGCATTCGAGAGTTTTAACGATGTCAAGTATAATCATTCTTTATCAGCGATAGCTGCACGTGTAGAAACCTTAATTCCGGAAATGGTGCAATACAAAGCGCCATACGTTCATGAAAGCAGCATTAGGGACCCCTTTTACGTAAAGTCTTTTTATTATCAAAAGGTACTAGGCATGATAAAACGTGAAAAATTCAATACGCCAAAGTTCATTATAAAAAAAGTAATTGGTTTTATGCGTAAAAAATAATGAGCGAAAAGAGAATGTGCATATGCAGTATTTTAAAAATGTATATCATGGCAGGCATATATTGTTTAGCTTAATAAAAAGGGATTTGAACGCCAAGTATAGAGGGACGATCTTTGGAATAGCGTGGTCTCTAATAACGCCATTTGGCCTTGCGATCATTATGGGGACAGTGTTTTCACTGCTGTGGGGACAACCCTTAAAGTCGTTTATTCCATACTTATTTTCTGGGTTAATGCCATGGCTTTTTTTGTCTGGGGTTGCTCAAGCGGGAACAAATTCATTTATTTCTGCCCAAGGTTATATTAAACAGACGCAAATACCGATTGAGATTTTCCCGATTCGGACGGCTTTTGTAGAGTTGTCTAATCTGTTGTTTTCATTAGCCATCTTCTTTATATTGTTTTTTATTCTCAGCCCCCAGAGCTTTAACCTTTACATGATCATGACCTTTTTATCCATTTTGATCTTTGCGGTATTTGGGGCAGCGATTTCAACCGTATCAGCCTTTATAAATACTTATGTGAGAGATTATGCACAAGTTCAGTCGCTACTCATTCAAGGCATGTTTTATGTAACACCTATTGTATGGCAGACAAGTATATTGGATGATAGAGGATACGGTTTAATTTATAAACTCAATCCGATGTATTATATGTTGGAAATAATAAGAAAACCATTGTTAGGCCAGAAGCCTGAAAGGTTTGAATGGATTGTCGCAATTGGATTTACATTAATCTTTGCAACGATAGCCATCTTGCTAATGCGGAGAATCGGCAGGAAGATCATATTCAGATTATAAGGGTGAGGTTATGAGCAGTATTATTTTGGAGCAGGTCAATTTAAATTATAGAGTTTTCACGGAGAGAAGAATTAAAGATATTTTTTTTAAGCCTCAGGGGAGTCAATTAATCGCACAACAATCCATACATGCGTTAAAGGACATTAGTATTCAATTATCTGAGGGTGATAAATTAGGGATTATTGGTCATAATGGAGCAGGAAAAAGTTCTCTGTTGAAAACAATAGCTAAGATTTACCCAATAACTTCCGGGGGGCTGGAGGTAAAAGGCAGAGTAGCTACTTTATTTGAACTAGCAACTGGCTTTGAGATGGAAGCTACAGGTTGGGAAAATATTTTATTAAGAGGATTAATGTTAGGTGAGTCGCCCCAAAGTATGAAGCAGAAAAAGGATGAAATCGCCGAATTTAGTGAGCTGGGCGATTATTTGAATATTCCTGTGAAATATTATTCTTCTGGAATGTTTATGAGGTTGGCTTTTTCTGTTTCAACGGCAATTGAGCCGGATATTTTGCTGTTAGATGAAGTTATAGCAGCGGGTGATGCGAAGTTTATTAATAAAGCGAATAAGAGAATCAATGATTTAATGAATAAAATTAAAATACTTGTTTTTGTTACTCACAGTATGAGTAGCCTTAAACAGTTTTGCAATAAATGCATATGGTTAGAAAAAGGGCAAATTAAAATGATTGGATCACCGGAAGAAGTTTCTCAATTATATATAGAAAGCAGCCAAGAATGATGTTTTTAACAACAGGAGATTACTAGGAGGAAGAGGATGTTACCAGTTTCACGTTTTCTAGAGGATACACGTATACTCAGAAATGAAAATAGCTATGAACAACCGGAAGTATCGATAATTATGCCGACATATTGTCGAGGAGAAATTTCGCTTAGAAGAGCTATTGAAAGCGTTCTGAATCAAACTTTTAGTCTTTTTGAATTTATTATTGTCGATGACGGCTCAAAGGACGGAACTTTTGATATTTTAATGGAATATTATTTGATTGATCCTCGTATTGTCATTATTCGCCATGAATATAATAGCGGCTTGCCTGCACTGCGTGTTAATGAGGGGATCATCCAATCGAGAGGGAAATATATTAGTTATCAATTCGACGATGATGAGTATTTGCCGGATTGTTTGGAAACGTTATATAACGAAATTATAAAAACAGAAGAACTAAGTGTAATTTATGGGAAGTGCAAGATTCAAAAGCTAAAGTCAGATGGAGAGTCTGAAAGTGGAGTGCTTGGTGAGGAGTTCTCCTATTCTAAGCTAATGAACGGAAACTTTATAGCAAATAATTCTGTATTGCACCATAAAGAGATATTTAAGTATTCGGGACTCTACGATCCTCATATCCTTATTCGACGTTTTTCAGATTATGATCTTTGGTTGAGAATGTCGAGATTCTCACAATTTAAATTTATTGATAAAATCGTTACTTGTGTGTACGCAGGTGAAAAGTACTCACTTGGAATTGATATTGATTATAATATAAACAAACTAGCGTATACAAGGAAGTACATTGAACAAGATAGATATGATTTATTATCGGAAGCCAACATTTTGGAGTATGAAGTTGATGAATTAAATGTTTATAATAATTGTTTTAGTAACGAGCAACTGGAGTATATATTTAGATTTGAGATCATTCCTTTTAGAGTTAAAGTTCCTTATTATATGCATGAAGATGAACTCGTTATTGCAAATAAGTTACTCTTTAACAAGAAAACAATTGCGGTATTGAAAAGTGAATATTCCACATCGATAGATGTCACAATTAGAAATTTCACTCAAAGAATAAAGGACTTCCCTTACGTATTTTTCTTTTTGAGCGAAAGATTAACTAATCTCATAAATCCTAATGAGTATGATTATTTAGTGCTATACAGGACTATTGGGGAATTAGCTAATACGGCTTTAGAGAAAAGTCATCAACATAATAAACCAGTAATCTATATGATGGATGACAATATGTTCACATTTCATGAAATAGGTGAACAATTTAATTATATAGCCCCAGACACAAAGAATTACAAAAACCTTTTAAACCAAGTTAGCAATTCCGATTTGGTCATTACATACAATCCGCTGATTACAAATGATTGTGAAATTCATAATAGTCATGTTATCCAACATAAAACAAACATACCGATGAAATACCTAATTGCAGAATCAGAAATCAAACAAAGAACCGGTCGTGTGAAATATGGAATTTTTTCAGGGCCAATTAGAAAAGATGAACTTAAATATCTTTGGCCCGTTTTAGAAGAATTCTCTGATAGAAACCAAGATACAATTGAATTTCATTTTTGGGGGATCGATCCGAGCGAGTTCGGTAGTTTAAGTTGTTCTGTAGTTTATAAACCGTTTAATCATTCTTATGATGCATATTTAACTCAATTGAAAGAGAACTCGATTGATTATCATATCTCACCATTAGTTAAACTTGATACTACTACAGCCAGCAAAAGTCCAGTGAAATTGTTAGAAGGTTCAGTTTCTGAAGCAATAGGTATTTTCTCTGACGTTGCACCTTATTCCGAACTTTCAGATGAAGTTTGCATTAAAACTAAAAATGGACATGGAGATTGGTTGAAAGCTCTTAATTATTCTTTGAATCTAAATGAATCAGAACGATCGAAATATTTAAATAATGCTAGGAATTATATTGGAGAATCATTTTCAACAGAAAAACAAGCTCAACAGTTTATTGCTTCATTTGAAGCAGCGAGATTAATTGCAAAACTCCAGAAGAAGAAAATTGCTTATTTTTTACATGAAGCATATTTAGGAGGGGCAACACTTCACCTACTACGTCATTCACTTTTTGTTAAAAAATATGGGATTGAAGTTATTTTTTGTTTGCCGAATAACCAAAAGGGAATTGACGATTTTTTATTACTAGCCGATAGTCATAATATACCAGTTGAATACTTAGAATATACTAAGTATCTAAATATTGTAGAACCTACTAGTAGTGATATTAATAACGGCAAGTCTCTATCAAAGTGGATGTTAAAAAATAATATTGGACTTGTACATTCTGTTACCTACATTCCTTCAGTTGGAATTGCTGCAAAAGTGAATAACATTCCACACGTCAATACATTACATCAATTTTATCAGAATACAACTAATGAAAAGTTTCTGATTGATAATCGATTAGTGGATATTATTCATTCTTCATCGTTGAAATACGCGAATCTTTGGTCTAATAATCTGTTTGTTAAATCTTATACAATGGCTTGTCCAGTTAGCAATAATTATTTTGAGTATTTCAATAATAACAGTAGTACAGATAGATATAATGAAAATGAGCCTGTAAAAATATTATTATCAGGGACGATTCAGGATAGGAAAAATCAGTTAAGTGCAATCAAAGCGATAAAGCTTTTAAGAGATAGAGGATTATCGATTCATTTGGACATTATTGGATATGATAATTTGGTGGTAGATTATGCAGATCAATGCTTAGAAGTTATTTTAAAGGAAGGGCTTAATGATGTAGTCAAAATTCATGGGTTTATTAATGAACCAGATCGATTTTATAATAATCATTCTGATATATTATTATGCAGCTCTATTGATGAATCAATGCCTCAAACTATTTTGCAGGCTATGGCCGCTGGATTGATAGTTGTTACAACTGAAGTTGGAGGAGTTAGAGAAATAATAAAAGATAATTATACAGGAATAATTGCAACAGGGACGAATGAGCATGCTATTGCGGAAGCTATCGAGAGAGCAATAAAGTTAAAGACTCAAGAAAAAATAGATATAATTACAAATGCCAATAAAACAATTTCTTTAGTTGCTCATCATGATCATATATGTGGTGAATTATTTAAAATTTATAATGAATCTTTTATTGAAAATAAGATGAGTAATACTCCTGTTATTGTAAACGATATTCTATCGGAAATGAGAAGCATTGTTAGTCAAAGATTCTTCGATAATAATAAACCGTATATGGAAGAACGAATTCATTCTTTTGACTTTGAAGAGACAGCTATTGGGGGGCCAGAAGTAATTAATAAAAGATCTTATAGTCTGTATTCTAAATATGATTACTTCTGTGGCGTAAGAGTGATGATAGGTACGCACGGAACAAATTGTTTGGGGTCGTTAGTGGGGACATTGTTTTCAATAGACAATTTGAATGAACCGTTACATGTAGTTGAACTGTCGCTTTTAGATTTTGTTGACAATCAGTTTGTTGTTTTGAAATTTGATCCAATCGCAGATTCACGAGAAAAAAGATATGTGCTAACTATGCAATACAAAAGAAAACCATTTGATAGTGGAAGACTTTCTTTATATGAATATACGAATAAAAAAACATTTATGGATAAGGTTTTGTATAAGTTAAATTATAAAAATTCGTATCATTTGTATGGTTATAATTTGTATAGCCTTGAAGGAGAGTGAAAAACTTTGAAAGGAATTGTATTGGCTGGTGGTAGCGGAACTAGATTATATCCCTTGACAAAAGCTATGTCTAAGCAATTATTGCCTATTTATGATAAGCCAATGATTTATTATCCTTTATCAATTCTTATGTTATCCGGGATTAAAGATATATTGATCATCTCGACTCCCGAGGATACACCTAGGTTCAGTCAACTGTTAGGAGACGGTTCTGAGCTTGGAATCTCAATCAGTTACGCAGTACAAACTTCGCCAGACGGTCTTGCCCAAGCTTTCATCATTGGTGAGAACTTTATCGGCAACGATCAAGTCGCTCTTATTTTGGGTGATAACATTTTTTACGGACATAAGTTTTCTGAATTGCTGTTGAAAGTGGCTTCTAGAAAATCAGGAGCTACTATATTCGGGTATAATGTGGGGGATCCGCAAAGGTTTGGGGTTGTTGAGTTTGATGAATCATTTAAAGTTCTGTCTATTGAAGAGAAACCGGAAACCCCCAAATCTAATTTCGCAATAACCGGTCTCTATTTTTATGATAATGACGTTGTGGAAATCGCAAAAAGCATTACCCCTTCCTTAAGAGGCGAATTGGAGATTACAGATGTAAACAAAGTCTATTTGAAACAAGGGGCTTTGAATGTCGAATTGCTTGGTAGAGGTTTTACGTGGTTAGATACGGGAACACATGAATCTTTGCTGGAGGCTTCACATTTTGTCGAGACCATGGAAAAAAGACAACGATTAAAAATTGCTTGTCTCGAAGAAATCGCATATCGAAAAGGGTATATTACAAAAGAGCAATTGCTAAAACTGGCAGGACCCTTAATGAAAAACGACTACGGACAATACCTGCTGTCTATAGCAAGTATGAATTCGAAAACGTTAGAAGTGTAGCCGATTCCTTTAACCCCTCAATTAATCAAATAAGGGTGAAAAACATGATTATATCCAAAGAAACTTTAAATGGTGTAAAAGTATTGGAGCCTAAAGTGCATATGGATTCAAGAGGATTCTTTCTTGAAAGTTATAGCAAAAATAGCTTTAATGAGTTAGGTATTGACATTGATTTCGTTCAAGACAATCACTCCTTATCGGTCGATATTGGCGTTATTCGCGGCCTTCATTATCAGTTGAACCCAAAAGCGCAGGCCAAGTTAGTTAGGGTAATTTCCGGATCGATTTTTGATGTTGTAGTTGATATTAGGAGGGGCTCTCCTACCTTTGGCAAATGGGAAGGGTTCCATTTAAGCGCGGACAACAAAAGGCAGCTTTTTGTTCCAAGCGGCTTTGCTCATGGCTTTTGTACAACATCTGTTAATACGGAAGTCGTGTACAAGGTTAATGAATATTACTCACCTGAATATGATAGGGGAATAAGTTGGAATGATCCTGCTTTGGCCATTTCTTGGCCTGCGGAGCATCCTGTTTTATCGGATAAAGACAAGCGCCATCCCCAATTATCGGAAGCAGAGTTCAATTTCTATTACGAGGGGTGAGCAGAAAAGTGAAGATACTGGTAACTGGCGGTGCGGGATTCATCGGAAGTAACTTTATATTGTATATGTTAAAGAAGTTTAAAAACTATGAAATCATTAATGTGGATTCACTTACCTACGCGGGCAACTTGGACAATCTTTCCGCTATTGAGCATGAAGAGAGATATAAGTTTGTAAAAGCGGATATCGCCAATCATTCCGACATCGAGCCTATCTTTCTGGGAGGCATTGATGCTGTTGTGCATTTTGCGGCTGAGTCGCACGTGGACAGAAGCATAACTCAACCTGACATTTTTGTGAAAACGAATGTTGTAGGGACACAGAATTTATTGGATTTAGCTAAAAAATACGAAGTTAAAAAATATGTTCAGGTGTCTACGGATGAAGTTTACGGGACTTTGGGGGATAGCGGATTGTTTACGGAGATGACCCCATTGATGCCCAATAGTCCCTATTCTGCGAGCAAAGCAGGCGCTGATCTATTAGTGCGGGCATATTATGAAACTTTTGGGATGAACGTAAATATTACGCGATGCTCAAACAACTATGGCCCATATCAATTCCCTGAAAAACTCATCCCGCTGATGATCTCTAATGCGCTTAACGACAAATCGTTGCCTGTTTATGGCGATGGTATGAATGTTAGGGATTGGCTTTATGTGGAGGACCATTGCAGCGCTATTGATTTGGTTCTTCATAATGGAAAGCCAGGGGAAGTGTATAATGTTGGCGGACGAAATGAAAAAAACAATCTTCAAGTTGTACAGACTATTTTAGAGTTGTTAGGCAAACCAAATTCTCTTATCCATTTTGTAGAGGATCGACTGGGCCATGATCGCCGTTATGCGATTGATGCTAATAAAATTAGAAGAGAACTAGGCTGGGAACCTAAATATATGTATGAGGACGGCATAAAGTTGACGGTTCAGTGGTACTTGGATAATCAGCAATGGATGAATCGAATTTTAACCGGATCATACAAGCAAAATCGTCATTAGATTCGATGGTCGGCTGAACTAAAGCGGGAGGCACAATGTAATGAAAATCCCAAATGTAAATATTTGTATTGTAACGTATAATAGTGAGGAAGACATTACATCTTGTCTTGATGCCGTTTTAGAACAGTCGTATCCGGTTGGGAAAATTATCGTAATCGACAATGCCTCTTCAGATGGAACACTAAATCGGCTTTCTCCATATCTTAATCGTATTCATTTAGTTTGCAATCAAATTAATAACGGCTTTGCCGGCGGTCAGAATCAGGCTATTCGATTGTTTCCTTCTGATTATTACCTGGTTTTGAATCCGGATGTATTCCTTCATAGCGATTATATTTCGGAAGTTATTAAATTTATGGAAAGTCACCGGGAAGTTGGAAGCGCAACGGGGAAGCTTGTACTTGAAAGTGACAATAAAATTATGGACAGTGCAGGTATTGAATTGAAATGGTATAGAAAAGCCAATGATTTGGCAGCGGGCCAACTTGCAGCTGACTGGAATAGCATCACCCCCGTTTTTGGCGTTTCAGGAGCAGCAGCTGTTTACCGTGCTGAAATGATAAATCAAATCAGCTTGGATAACCACTTTTTCGATGAAGATTATTTTGCTTACAAAGAAGATGTCGATGTAGCATGGCGCGCTCAAAACCTGGGCTGGCGTTCCTATTTTATCCCCACTGCCTTGGCTCGACATAAACGAGGCTGGAAGGCTGGAGATCGGAGAAGGATTTCTTTGTTTCTTCGGAAACGATCTTACCAAAATCATATCTACACTCTTATTAAAAACGAAGCCGTAGGGTGGAGACTTGTGTATATGCTTCCAATTCTGGTCTTCTTGGAAGTTGCCAAATTGGTCTATTTACTTTTAAGAGAGCCGGGTCTGTTAAGAGTGTGGCCAGATATAATCAAACTTGCCCCTCAGATGGTAGACAAGCGGCGGAAGATTTATGGGAGCGTATCGGTTAACATAAAAGCAAAATGAGGGTTCCATATATTTAGTTCTATCCTATAATTTAGTACAATATGGTTAAGTCGAATTTTCGAGGATTGTAGGTGCAAACTATAAATGCTTCGACAGAATCAGCGGTTTTTAACACAACTTTATATGTTTTCTGATCTAATATGCACACTGTTTGTGTTTCTTGCCGCTTATTGGATCAAGTTTAACAGCGGATGGTTTTTTTTTATAAAATCAGTTCCTTTTTCAACTTACCTGCTTTGGGGGACTGTTTATTCATTCTCGGCAGTACTAGTGGGATTTTATTTGCAGTTCTATTCGCCAAAACGCCGAAAGAAATTTTCATATGATATATTGAAAATTATTCAAATCCAAGCTATCAGTTTCTTAGGCCTATTGGGATTATTGTATTTCAGTAACGAATCGAATATTTCAAGACAGTTTCTCGTTATTTTTTTCATGATGAATTTAATTGCCATTGCTACATATCGTTATTCAGTTAAACTCATACTGTCCGATTTTCGACGTCGCGGGTATAATAAACGTTTCATTTTAATTGTAGGTGCTGGCAGAATTGGTAGAAGTTTTCATCAAAACTTGCAGCAGCATCCAGAGTTGGGCTATGAGATTGTAGGTTTCCTGGATGACTTTCAGGAGGCACACACGATCGAATACGATGGATACAAACCGATAATCGGAACTATTAGCGAATTGGGCAATCAATTGGCTCAGGGGCCTATTGATGAAGTAATCGTTGCTTTACCGTTGGATGCTCATAGAAAGTATTCAGAAATAATAGAAACATGTGAAAAGTCGGGCGTCAAAACGCTAATCATTCCTGATTTTTTTGATTTATTGCCTGCTCGTCCGTTTTTTGATAATTTTGCAGGGATTCCATTAATTAACGTGCGAGATGTGCCATTGGATGAAATGAGCAATCGTGTATTGAAAAGATGCTTCGACATAGCTTTTTCAATTTTGGCTATTGTACTGACTTCGCCACTTATGCTAGTGGCCGTCATAGGCATTAAACTCACCTCACCAGGACCGATTCTATTCAAGCAGGAACGTATGGGACTTGACCGTAAGTCCTTTCATATGTATAAATTCCGTTCCATGCGCATGTCGACGGAGCTAATGGCGGATACCGTGTGGACGGTGGAGAATGACCCAAGACGAACGCGGTTCGGATCTTTTTTGCGGCGAACCAGTTTGGATGAACTGCCGCAGTTTTTTAATGTACTACTGGGGCATATGAGCGTTGTTGGGCCTCGTCCGGAACGTCCGTACTTTGTTCATCAATTCAAGGAAGATATTCCGAAGTATATGATCAAACATCAGATTAAACCGGGTATTACGGGATGGGCCCAAGCAAATGGCTTGCGGGGAGATACGTCCATTCAGGATCGGATCATACATGATATCTTCTATATTGAAAACTGGACATTTATTTTTGATTTGAAAATTATCGGAAAGACCATCGTAAAGGGCTTGATGAACAAAAATGCATACTAACTGCAAAAAATCTGTCCAAGTTTCAGTTATTATACCGACTCTAAATGCAGGTATATCAATTAAAGACCTATGCAGCAAACTTTGGAACCAGACACATTCGCCCCATGAAATTATTGTGATCGATTCAGAATCGAAGGACGACACAGCAGTATGGGCAAGAGAAGCAGGGGCACGAATTATTTCAATAAATCGTTACGAATTCGATCATGGGGGAACACGCAATCGTGCGGCGAGTACAGCAACCGGAGAGATTCTGTTGTTTATGACTCAGGATGCAATCCCTTATAACGAAAAGCTGATTGAGGAACTGATAAAGCCATTGACTGATCTTGGAGATGAGTCAAATGATTCGTGCCGATATGATGATGTTATTATGTCATACGCCCGTCAATTAGCCAGATCGGACGCTTCGATTCCAGAGAAATTAGCTAGAGAGCATAATTATCCCCCAGCTTCACGCATACAATCCATCGATCAATTGGAGAAATTGGGCATCAAAACATTTTTTTGTTCCAATGTCTGCTCCGCTATAAGGAAGAAATCATTTGAGAGTATGGGCAGGTTTCAAGAGCCCGTTATTTTTAATGAGGATTTATTTATGTCGGCGAAGTGTATATTAGGCGGAAAGAAGGTTGCTTACTGCGCTGAAGCAATGGTCACACACTCTCATGACTACACCGCTATGCAACAATTCAAGAGGTATTTCGACAATGGAGTATCCATGCGGCTTAATGCCTGGATAACCCCATACAGCTCAGTTGGGAATGCAGGTTCGCAATTAGTACGCTCCCAACTAAAAGGTTTATATGCGAATGGACGTTGGTATATGATTCCCAAGTTGATTGTGGAATCTGCAGCTAAGCTGTTTGGTTATAAATTAGGCTTGCATCATCGTCGGCTTCCTAAATTTTTCATAAAGCGAATTAGTATGCATCCACTTATTTGGGGGCAATTAAACGGCCGATCTGAAACGATTACAATACCGAATCAGACCAACACTTTAGATCAATAATAAAGGCTATCCATCCATACAGGAGGGGATAGCCTTTTTTAGTTGCGTGAAGTGGAAATAGTGGTGAGGGGAGAGGCGGATTTACTGTTCCCTCGCTTTTTTAGCCAGCGGGTAAGCTTATTCTCCAAAATCATATATGAAAAATGAGAAGTATTGAGAGATAAAGTCAACATAAGCAAACCGTATACTACAATTATTGTTAGTGGTTGAGTAACGTATGCGTTGATTTTGGGCATAATCATTTTAAGCGGAAACATGACCATTGTATGCCACATATACAAGCTAAAACTAATCTTCCCGAGATAGAGCATTGGAGCAGCGCGAAGGAAATTTGAAAATAAGCCTTGTTGGAAAAGGATTTGAATAAAAAATAGATAGCTCAATCCAGTACCTTTCTTCATAATGCTGCGAATAATTAAATAACCGCTAATGATAAAAATAACTGGACCGAAACAGGTCCGGCTGCAGTGATTAGTGTAAGCCATAAACCTTCGGGCAATTCCGGGATATAGTTTTCAATAACAGCTGATCTTTAAATATGGTAGATCACCTTAAATAAAGCCAACAATCCACGTTACCGGTTATTGTTTCATTTGAGTATTGTTTAGTCATTTCTCTATTGTATGACATGAAGTTTCTATTTCCATATCGATTTGCGAGAATGATGGGGTGATTTAATGGCTGCTTGGCTGTTAACGGGAACGGGACTGCTTGCGGGTTATGTAGCGCAGATTATAGCTATTCTCCTATTGGAGCATAGAAGGCAGTCCTATATGACTGCCTGGCTGTTTTTATCGCTGTTGTTCCCCTTTATCGGCTTTTTTGTTTACTTGATAGCAGGGAGGAGAATGAAGCGAGAAATCGGTGAAGTAGAGCGTATTAATGAGCTTGACTTTCAAGTTAAGCTGGATGTGTGCAAACCTGATGAAATCTTAGAATCAAGCAAGCAGCCTAACGAAAGCAATGTTTCGTTTAAGAGGCTCTATGCCTTATTAAGCGAATTGGCCCCATTCCCTATAACAAGCCATAACAAGACGGTTGTGCTGACAAATGGAGAAGAGACGTTTGCTTCAATTCTAGCGGAACTGAGGAAGGCGGAACATCATATTCATTTGGAATACTACACCATTAGGAACGATGGAGTCGGAAGCAAGGTTCTAGCCGTCCTTATGGAAAAGGCCCGGCAGGGAGTTGAAGTTCGCGTTATTTATGACGGTATTGGAAGTTTGCAGCTGGATAAAGATTTTTTGGAGCGGCTTCACGAAGCGGGGGGGCGTTCAGCTTGCTTCTCACCCCCGCGCATAGCGCTCCTCAATCGGAGAATTAACTTCCGCAATCATCGAAAGATCATAGTAGTCGACGGTAAGGTCGGCTTTTTGGGTGGCATCAATATAGGGGATGAATACTTAGGATTAGATAAAAAATTGGGTTTCTGGAGGGACACGCATCTCTATATTCAAGGGGAGGCGGCATATTATATGCAGTTGATATTTATGTCAGATTGGTTAAGAGTGACCAGCAAACAATTTAGTGAAGATAAACGATATTTTCCACCCATTCACAGTGCTAACAATGAACGTGTCCTCATCGTCCCCGGCAAACCAGGCATTAATGACCAGAAGATTGTAGAGGTGCTGTTCTCGGCGATGGCGATGGCGAGGACGAGAATTTATGCCACGACGCCTTATTTTATTCCCGATCCTAGCTTGGCGGCCAGCTTGCGGACAGCGGCCAGGAGCGGAATTGACGTGCAGCTGATTATTCCCGGCATCTCTGATTCGAAGCTCGTTCTGATGGCGACGTTATCGTATGTTCAAGACATGCTAGAAGCTGGCGTGCGAATCTTCCGCTACCAGAAGGGATTTATCCATGCCAAAGTTCTGATCATTGACGATATGCTTGCATCTGTAGGTACAGCTAATTTGGATATGCGGAGCCTGTATAGCAACTATGAGCTTCTGGCGCTTCTTTTCGACGAGAAACCGATCCGGAAGCTGGAGGAGGATTTTCTCAATGATTTGAAGCACAGCGAGGAGATCGACCCGGAACGCTTCAAGCGAAGGTCCGGCAAGCAAAAGGCAGCCGAAGCGATCATGCATATGCTGTCCCCCTTGCTATAAAGATGAATGAGCAAGGAGGAATATGGGCATATTTTTTCCGTACGTATTGGCAGGTCCAATAGATCGAGGAGGGAAATGTTATGCGCAGGCAAGATGGAGATGGTCAAACGGGCAGCGAATTTTCCGAGCCACGCAATGAAGGCCGGGAAAACTATGACATGGATATCGACCGTATGGTGAACGAGGGGCTTGGCGGCGGTCAGGTTACTTTGCATAATGGCCTAATCGCCGAGTCGACAACGGATACGATGGTAGAGAAGCCAGGGGAGGAACTGAAGGATGGAAACGACCAGAGCCAAACAAATTTATGAATCAAAAGATACGGTAGCCGTTCATTTGGAAGGAGATCCGATCTGGATTGAAAACGTGGATGAAGCTAACGGAATGGCGACTGTAACTGTCGGCAACAATCCGACGAACACGCAAACGGTGTCTATAGACCGTCTTCAAGAGGCCGAGGAGAAATAAAGCTTAGCTAAAAAAACGAGCCCAAAAGACTGGCTGCCGCCGTCTTTCGGGCTTTTTTCATGCGTTTTAGCCGCCGTAAGCTTCGCGGAACGCTTCGCAAAGCCGCTGCCGGTCAACTTCCCAAAGAGCGGCAAGCTCCGAGCTTACATTTTCTTCCCACCAGTCGACTTGCGCTTTGCGGTTGTTTTGATGCTCGAATATCCAGTGAATGTTACCAGCGACCTTTTTGATATACAGCTGCTCCCCTTGATCCATTTTTTCTTTGGATATCCACAGCTTCATACGTTTGACGGTTCGGTATAGCTCGTTGCTGCACGACCTTCTAATTTTGCGCGCCGACGGATATTCGAATTTATGTTTTTGCGTGTTTGGCTTCATGCTGAACCGACTCTCCCCTCTGATTTATAGGTATGCGCTTGGTTGGGGGAAGGTCACCGGCGCGTATAGGGCTGATCTTGGAATATCAGCATTGCCTGGGCATAGGATAGGACTAAACCGAGAGGGTACTCAGATTGGCTGAATGTGCTAGGGTATGTTAAAATGTGATAGGTGATCCGGCTTTGCTGTCTTTGGATCGCATACTATTGGTTGGAGGTAGCGCATGGAAAGTTGGATTACCGAATTTATGGAGCAGTACGGTTATTTCGGCATTTTGCTTATGATTGCACTCGAAAATTTGTTCCCTCCGATTCCGTCCGAGGTCGTTCTCACCTTTGGTGGATTTATGACGACGAATACGGAGATGACTCCGTTTGGGGTCATTATGGTTGCGACTGTCGGATCGCTTGTCGGAGCCATTATTTTGTACTATATTGGTAAAATTCTTGGCGTGGAGCGGCTTGAGAAAATAGTCGACCGTTGGGGCCGAGTGCTTCGCGTAAAAAAAGAAGATATTCGCAAAGCGGATGCTTGGTTTGACAAATACGGGTACTGGGCCGTTTTTATATGCCGCATGATCCCGCTCATTAGAAGTTTGATTTCGTTGCCGGCGGGAATGTCGGGGATGAAGCTTGTGCCGTTCCTGTTTTTTACGACGATTGGCACGCTGATCTGGAATACGATACTGGTTTCCATCGGCGCGGCGGTCGGTGACAACTGGCATGATATCGTCAACTTTGTAGATGTATATTCCAATATCGTTTACGCTTTAATTGCGATAGCGGTTATTGTCGTTTTTGTTCTGTACATTCGCAGAGCCAAAAAGTTTAAAGTATAATAGACCAAAGAAAAGAGGGATACATATGGGCAAGAGTGTAGCGGACAAGCTGGGCAAGGGCATTAGCGCTCAACAATTTATCGATGGCATGACGAAAAACAAGGAAGCTTTTGTAGGTTGGATGGAGAAATTCAGCTGGCCTTCGGCGGACGACCGCGAATATTTTGAATCGCTGAACAACCGCGACGACCTGCGCTGCCTTATTTTGATGGCCGATTGGTGCGGCGATGTCGTTCGCAACGTGCCTGCCGTTTTTGGCGCGCTTGAAGTAAGCGGCATTCCGACGGAAGTGCTTATTATGGAAGAGCATTTGGACACGATGGAGCAGTTTTTGACAATGGGCGGACGTTCCGTTCCAGTCGTTATTTTCGCAGATACAGGCGGAGCTGTGCTTGGCCACTGGGGCCCGCGCTCTAAATATGTGCAAGAGCCGATGGTTGCGTTCAAAGCGGAGAACCCGGATCGCGAAGCTGCGGATTACCAGGATAAGCTTGCCGTAACTCGTCAGGAAATTATGCGCAGGTACGGAGAAGGGCCAGAATATCAGGCCGACGTGGTTAAAGAGCTGCGCGAGCTGCTGGAGTCGTATTAAGATGGCGGAAGCACAGTTTAAAGTCGAGACGTTTCCGCTTGGTCCGCTGCAAACGAACGCATATCTTATTTCCGTCAAAGACGGGGATAAGGAGCGGGGCATCATTATCGATCCCGGCATGAATCCGAAGCGACTAATTGATCGTATTGCCGATATGGAAATCGAGGCGATTGTGCTAACCCATGCTCACTTCGATCATATGGGCGGCGTGGACGAGACTCGCAAAGTGGCCCGCTGTCCCGTCTACCTTCATGATTTGGAAGCGGACTGGCTGACCGATCCCCGCAAGAACGGCTCGATGCGCTGGCAAGATGTCACGCCGCCGCTGTCGACCGATCCTGCGGAATATGCGCTTGATGAAGGTCAAACGCTGCAATTTATTGATCATACTTTTCACGTGATGCATACGCCGGGTCATTCGCCTGGAAGCGTAAGTTTGGTTTGCGGCAATCATCTTTTTTCCGGGGATGTGCTGTTCAAGCTGTCCGTGGGCAGAACGGATTTGCCGGGAGGTAGGGAACGCGATCTGTACGATTCTATCCGGGGCAAGCTGTACAAGCTGAACCCGGAAGTGATTGTCTATCCCGGTCACGGGGGTAAAACGACTATTGGTTTCGAAATGGAAAACAATCCTTATACGGCATAGCGAATAAATGATGTTTAGGCAAAAGCATTCTCGACCGAAAGACGGGCGGGAGTGCTTTTATCACATGACGGGAAAAAGCGAAGGACGGTGCATGGCAGTTGGCGGAAAATACAAATATAAATACGGCTCTTGATGATCAAGAGCTTCATGTAAAGCTTAGCTCCGAGGAGGCGGAAGCGGAAAACAAACGGATCATAGCTGGAATTGCGGCTCAATTGTCGATCCCGGTTACGAAAGTTAAATCCGCAGTTTCGCTGCTGGATGAAGGCAACACGATCCCGTTTATTGCTCGTTACCGCAAAGAGATGACGGGGGAGCTGGATGAAAACGAGCTGCGCTCCATCGAAGAAAAGCTAAGTTATATGCGCAATTTGGAAGAGCGAAAGCGGGAAGTTATCCGTCTAATTGACGAGCAGGGTAAGCTCACCGAAGAACTGCGCGGCAGCATTCGGCAATCGGTCAAGCTTCAAGAGGTGGAAGACCTGTATCGTCCCTATCGGCAAAAGAGAAAAACGCGGGCAAGCGTCGCCAAGGAGCGCGGGCTGGAGCCGCTGGCTCAATGGCTCTGGTCGCAGCCGCGTCAAGGGGACCCGCTTGCGGAAGCGGCGCATTATGTAAATGAGGAAAAGGGCGTGCCTTCCGCACAGGATGCTTTGCAAGGGGCAATGGACATTTTGGCAGAGCAGATTGCGGACGACGCGTCTATTCGGGCTTGGGTGCGCAAGTTTACATTTGACCAGTCTTTGCTTCGTACAGAAGCTAGAAATGCGGATGCAGAGTCCGTATACGAGATGTACTACAGCTATCAGGAGCCGGTCCGAAAGCTTCCTCCGCATCGTATTTTGGCGATTAACAGGGGGGAGCGCGAAGAGGTGCTCCGCGTTTCTTTTGATACTCCAGTGGACCGGGTACACGAACATATTAAGCGAAAGCTTCTGCGCAGCGGTACAGCCGCATCCGTTCGAGAAGTGCTGGAGGCGGTCATTGAAGATGCTTATAAAAGACTGATTGCCCCATCCATTGAGCGGGAAGTGCGCGGCGAGCTCACAGAGAAGGCCGAGGAGCATGCGATTACCATCTTCTCCGAAAACTTGAGAAACTTGCTGCTGCAGCCGCCCGTTCGCGGCAATGTCGTTCTTGGCGTCGATCCTGCCTTCCGCACGGGCTGTAAGCTGGCCGTTATCGACGATATCGGCAAGCTGCTGGAGGTAGCCGTTTCTTACCCTACACCGCCGAACAATAAAGTAGCGGAAGCAGAGACGCTCATTAATCGTTTAATCGATAAATATAGCGTAGAATTGATTGTTATTGGGAACGGAACAGCTTCCCGCGAAACGGAGCAGTTTATTGCGAATTTAATTGCCAAGCGGAAGAGCGCAGGCAAAGGATTGCCGACTGGCGAAGGGTTGAAATACATTATCGTAAACGAAGCGGGTGCGAGCGTCTATTCCGCATCCAAGCTTGCGCAGGAAGAATTCCCGACGCTTGACGTAGCGGAAAGAAGCGCTGTTTCCATCGCGAGGAGGCTTCAGGACCCTCTGGCTGAGCTGGTCAAAATCGAGCCGAAAGCGATAGGCGTTGGCCAATATCAGCATGATGTCAGCCAAAAGAGGCTGGATGAAACGCTCGGCGGAGTCGTTGAATCGGCGGTCAACCATGTAGGCGTAGACGTAAATACGGCTTCCGCCTCTCTCCTTTCTTATGTGGCAGGGGTAAATGCGACGCTTGCGAAAAACATCGTCAAATACCGCGATGAGCAGGGCAGGTTTACGAAACGGCAGCAACTGCAAAAGGTGCCGCGGCTTGGCGCCAAATCGTACGAGCAGTGCATCGGCTTTTTGCGCATTCCGGACGGGGTTAACCCGCTGGACCGGACGCCTATTCATCCGGAATCGTACGATGTCGTGGACAAGTTGTTCCGCGATCTTGGCATTGAGCCAAAGGATATGGGGACGGAAGCGGTACGAAGCAGCCTGACGAACGTAGATGCGGCCTCTCTTGCCGAGAAGCTGGGAGTTGGGGCGCCGACGCTTCGCGATATTATCGACAGTCTTTTAAAGCCAGGACGCGATCCGCGCGAGGAATTGCCTCCGCCTATTTTTCATACCGATGTGCTGCAGCTTGAAGATTTGTCGCCGGGCATGGAGTTGAAAGGAACCGTACGCAACGTCATCGATTTTGGAGCGTTCGTCGATATTGGCATTAAAAACGACGGCCTGGTTCATATTTCACAGCTGAGCGACAAATTTGTAAAACATCCTATGGATGTCGTTTCTGTCGGCGATACGGTTACGGTATGGGTGATGAGCGTCGATGAGAAAAAAGGGCGCGTCGGCTTAACGATGAAAAAGCCCGTTTAAACCTGTCTAAACGGTAGTTGATACATGGCATGCCCTGCTCCCAATGCGGACAGGGCTTTTTTTATGCGCAGCCATTCGTGATGATCTCCTTATCTGCTGCATGTCATTTTGGGCCGCCACATTGCCGCGAGCTGACGAAGTCATTCTGGCAATTTGCCCAAATAGTGAGTACATCATTTAAAGTAATTTAATTGACAATAGTATGTCTTAGAAGTTATACTGTGACAATAAAGTATACAGTTAGATTTTAGATTCTAACAGAGATAACGTGGGAGGAACCAATCATGTCGAATGTAGAAGTGCAAGCGGAGAAAGACCAGAACGTTTCCTTTTTTCAAGTAGTGGAAAGCCGTCGTTCCGTTAGAAAATACGACAGCAGCGCGGTCATTTCCGATGCTGAAATTAAGGAACTGCTGGAGGTTGCTGTTAAAGCGCCATCGTCGTCCAACATGCAGCCATGGCGGTTTTTGGTTGTTACCGATGCTGAGCTGAAGGCGAAGCTTGTTCCAATCGCGTTTAATCAGCAGCAGGTTGCCGAGGCATCGGCTATTGTAATCGTGCTTGCGGATCTTGAAATGTACAAAAATGCGGGGGCGATTTATGAAGCGGCCGCAGCAGCAGGATATATGACGGAAGAAGTTAAAACAACGATGATTGAAAACTCGACAAAATTGTATTCCACGCTTCCGGCGGAGCGTTTGAAGGAAATTGTAGTGTTTGATACAGGTCTTGTATCCATGCAGCTTATGCTTGCTGCGCGCGCCAAAGGATACGACACCGTTCCTATGGGCGGCTATAACCGTGACGGCGTAAAAGAGCTGTTCGGCCTCTCCGACCGCTATATGCCGACATTGATGCTGCCAATCGGCAAAGCGGCAGCTCCAGGCCATCCTACGAGTCGTTTGTCGCTTGATCAAGTCACTTTCTATAACAGCCTGTAAAGCATAAATAAACCCGGCTTATCTCCTTTGAGGATGAAAGCCGGGTTTTGTTTTGGCAAATGAAGAAACTCGCTTTATTGAATAACCGTTCCGCTTTCTTGCTCCTTCGGACCTTGTTTCGTACGGTAAAAATACCAGCAGTCATTCAGCAGCTTAATCTGCCTGCGGTCCTTTTGCTGAAATGCGCGCATCAGTTGGTTGCACAGCCACTGCGGCATACGCATCGTCCTCCTTCCGGCCTAACCATATTGTATGTTTACCATATGGCGGAGGGCGAATGTCCGTGCAAGTCCGGCTTAAAAAGCGTTCCGAAAGCGGCAAGCGATTCAGTAGCGAATTATAATTCTAGCCCTGTTGTTGTTCTTCTTCAAACTCTTTGTACCATTGCTCCAACTGCGCCTGCAAAGCCCGAATTTCGGTCAGCAGAGAAATAAGAGGATACGATTTTTCTTGAATGGACGCAAAGTCTTGCTCCAGTTGATTGATGTAGCTGAGGCCTCCGATAATTGCGATGGTTGCGTCATGCAAATCGACGTTGTCGCATTCCGCAATAGCATATGGCAAGCTTGGCACGGAGTCGGCCGTTAATTTATCGATTTCTTTGTGAAGCCTAAGGTTCAGCGCGCTTAGCTGGTAAGCGTGCGTAGCCGGCATTTCGACAAAGGAGATGTCGCTTTTGGATTTCATAATGACGTAACGCATGGTAGCCATAATTAGATGTGCTCTCCCCTCGGTTGTTGCTGGAATACGGTGTTCAACTTTCCTACTTGACAGTGTAGCTTATACTAGCGTTAAAATTCAAGTAGTAAGGGGGAAGACGGGTGGATAATGGCGAGCTTCAAATATGGGTAGAACGTGTGTCAATGGAAGCATTCGGCTTGCCATTCCGTCATCGGGCTACATTTAATGGCCGATTAAAGTCGACGGGGGGCCGGTATTTTACCGGGTCGCATCATATTGAAATCAGTCCGTATCAACTGGAGGCATATGGCGCCGAGGAAACGGAAAGAATTATTAAGCATGAGTTATGCCATTATCATTTGCACTTGATGAAAAGAGGATACAAGCATCGCGATGCCGACTTCAAATCGCTTCTGGCCCGGGTTGGCGGCTCGAGATATTGCAAAGCTTTGCCGGGCAAGGAAACGCGTAGAACGTCCCCGTACAGGTACAAGCTTGTTTGTATCGACTGTAAGACGGAATATCTGCGTAAAAGAAGGGTTGACCCTGCCCGTTTCGCCTGCGGAAAATGCAGAGGAAAATTAAAGGGGATAGTACTTGACATTCCGGGACAGCCATGATAAATTATTAAAAGTCACTGTTTATTTTCCCTGATAGCTCAGTTGGTAGAGCACTCGACTGTTAATCGAGTTGTCACAGGTTCGAGTCCTGTTCGGGGAGCCAAGTATGGAGAAGTACCCAAGTGGCTCAAGGGGACCCTCTGCTAAGGGGTTAGACTGCGTAAGTGGTGCGAGGGTTCGAATCCCTCCTTCTCCGCCACATTTTTTCTCAGGACTCATCGCAATGAGGGGCCGAGCATCGGTCTTTTTTATTTGCAAAGATACCGTGAGGAATTAAGGTTTGAAAAAAGCACTTGCATTATCGGGGACAAGTTGGTATAATCATTCTTGTCGCCAAAAAGCGAAAACAGTAAACTTGCAACATATGGCCCGTTGGTCAAGGGGTTAAGACACCTCCCTTTCACGGAGGTAACAGGGGTTCGAATCCCCTACGGGTCACCAACCATCCTCATGAAGCAGCTCTAATGAGTTTGTTTCGATCATGAGAGCCATTAGCTCAGTTGGTAGAGCACCTGACTTTTAATCAGGGTGTCGAAGGTTCGAGTCCTTCATGGCTCACCAGTTTTTTCTTCCCTCGAAGAGACTGGCGATGAAGGAATGGCATAACTTAATATGTGCGGTAGTGGTGGAATGGCAGACACGCTATCTTGAGGGGGTAGTGGGTGTATACCCGTGGAGGTTCGAGTCCTCTCTACCGCATACATGAAAAGTCCTTGCGCAGCAAGGGCTTTTTTCCTTTTTAAATCTTCTGTTTTAAGGTTGCTTAATAAGGGGAAGGAAATTATTTAAATAAATACAAATTTCGACAAACGTAATCCGACAAGTATGTTATCTTCACAAAGATAAACTTACTGGGGGGATAGATGAGTGATACAAAGCTTTCTATTGTTAGTGCCGCTAATGCTAATCTTAACTGGTTGTTCATTTGGAGACAGAGATATTTCTACCGTTGAAAAAAGTATGATTGGGCATTGGAAGGTGTTTCTCAATGAGGCGGATGAAACTAGTTTTGGACCAATAGAGTACTATATAAATGAAAATTCATTCACAATGATTGAACAAGGAACTAAAAGCAGTGCTGAATTCAGTATTTTAGAGTCAAACGAAAATGAAAATTGGATAGTGCTAAACCTGGGATCAGAGGAACAGGAAATGCCAAGACGATTAACCTTTACAAATAAAAGTCGAACCACACTTAAACAAACACATTCAATTAAGAAATTTCAATTCGAATCCGAATGGATTTATGTGGATAATAAAACGAAACCATAATATTTTATACCGCCAACAAGACGGTGTTTCTTTGTCCAAAATTTCGTACTGTATCGTATATCTGTAATAGACATTTTGAAGGGCATGAGCCCGGTACAATACCAAGTTCATGCCCTTTAATTGTGTCTTAATTTATTGGTGGAAGTAGTGCTCCATGAATTGTACTAGTGCTGTTTTTAAACGAACCGAGCATAGCTGCTTAAGTAGTTGAGAGAACCGCCGTAAGAATATCTAATGATGTATGTGCCTTGTGTAAAATTTGTGTTGAAATTGATCGTGTAATTTACGGTGGAAGGATTGCTGAAAATATTGGACCGGCTGCTCTCAACTAGCGTTTCCGTTCCATTTACAACACGGTATACCTTTGCAAAGATGACTCCGGCGGCTGGACCGCTAAAATAAGCAGTACCGGAAATAACGAGAGTGCCTTGACCTGTTACAGTGTCCGTAGAGGACAGTGGAGTCGGATCAGCGCTTGCGACAGAAGCGAACGCAAAGAGCATGAGGGCGGACAACAGCAGAACCACTACCTTTTTTGTCTTCATTAATACCCATCCTTTCAATAATAAAATTATTAGAAGGAGCTTCTGGAGGCATGAATGCTGGCCAGCGTTCTATTGAGTTGTGGTATCCCTTCCGTCTCTCATTATACTAAATATGTAAATTTGTGTGAATGATTTTTTCGTAAAGTGAATGCAATTGGAAGTGGAATCCAGCAACATTTGGCTGCTGTGCTGCGTCTACCATTTTAGCGAAAAAAGTGATCAGATCGACAAAATACTAGATTTTTTTTATAATAGAGTTTATGCGAATCTTTTAATGGTGGTGAACCAGTTGTTATTTGCTCTAGCTTTTATTCTATCTTTTGTGATTGTGTATGCTCTTATTCCTCCCCTGGGCCGTATAGCCTTCCGGCTTGATTTTGTAGACAAGCCCAGAGTGGACAACGAACGAAAAATTCATAGAGAGCCGATTCCGCTAACGGCTAGTTATGCCATATTCGCTGGATTTTTTGCGGCGTACCTTCTCATTTCGCAAAACTTCTCATGGAAGACGCTGGCGCTGTTTGCCGGCGGTTTGCTTCTGCTTGCGATCGGCACAATTGATGATTGGTACAAAACAAAAGGGAAAGACTTTCCCGCTTTGCCTAAGCTAATCGTTCAAGTATCTTCCGCAGTTTTGGTTTTTGCGGCGGGCATTCGTTTCGAAGGCTTCGTTAATCCGTTTTCCGGCGATTATCTCATGCTGCCGTTTTGGCTGCAGTTTGTGCTGACGATTCTTTGGATATTCGGTGTAACGACCGTTATTAATTTTACGGATGGAATGGATGGACTGGCCGGAGGATTGTCGGCGATTTCCGCGATTACCTTGTTTGTCGTTGCCCTTGCAATGGGACAGTCGAACTCCGCAATCATGGCTATTTCTTTAGTTGGAGTAATGGCTGCCTATCTCATTTACAATAAAGCTCCGGCCCGAATTTTTATGGGTGATGCAGGCGCTACGTTCATCGGATTTATTTTGGCTGTTATTGCGCTGGACGGTGCGTTTAAGCAAGCGACGGTAATGTCGCTGTTTATTCCAATCCTTGCGTTAGGGGTTCCGATCTTCGACAATATTTTTGTAGTCGTCAGACGGATGATGCAAGGGAAAGCGATTTACGAAGCGGATGCCAGCCAAGCGCATTACCGTCTACTTAAAGCAGGATTGACCCAAGGGCAAACCGTCATGTTTTTATACTTGCTTGGGACATGCTTTTCGCTGTCGTCTATCATTTTGCTGCTTGTGCAGATATAAGGTTTGATACGGTATAAAAGAATAAGGATAACGCAGAAACCTTGCAGCGCAAGGTTTTTTGCATTTTATAGGCTGAAAGCAACTCCGAAAAGCAGCGAACCGTCACCATCGTGTAGGTTTTTCACCAATGCTAAGGGCTGACGTTTCCCTGGCACAAGATTGGACATTCTAAGAAGCGACAGTCATTTTTCGACATTTGTGAGAAGCCAAGAAGGTCTTACCTTCTTGTACGGCGAATACATATAGCTGAAGGGGAGGGATAAAATGGATTGGTGGCTAATTTGGCTTATCGTGGCGGGGGTATTAATCGTCGTTGAAATGCTTACGCTTACCTTTTATCTTTTGTGGTTGGGCGTTGGCGCGCTCTCTGCGGCAGTAGTCGACGTTATCTTCCCGGATGCGTTGCTAGTGGAAGTCATTGTCGGCTGTGTGGTCGCGTTGCTGCTTACTTTGTTTACGAAGCCGCTGACTAGACGAATTCATAACGGCAAGGGATTTAAGGATGCCGTCGATGAGCTTGTCGGAATGAAAGGAACGGTTGTGGAGGATGTTAGCGCAGAGCAACCTGGAGTAGTCAAAGTAGGCGGAGAGACTTGGAGCGCTAAAGCGAACGAAACGATCCAAAAAGGCGAGTCAATTATTGTTGTCCACCGTGGCAGCGCCTTTTTACAAGTAAACAAATGGGAGGCTAACTAGATGGCGGGATTGGTCATTACAGGAATTATTGTTGTAATAGCTGTTGTGTTTGTTGCAATGTCCATTAAAATTATTCCTCAGCAAAGGGTTGGGGTTGTAGAGCGACTCGGAAAGTTCAGCCGTTTGCTGACACCGGGAATTAATGTGTTGATCCCCATTATCGATCATGTAAGAACCTATCACGACCTTCGTATTCAACAGGCCAACGTGCCGCCGCAAACGGTTATTACGAAGGATAATGTTCAAGTGAAAATCGATACGATCATTTTTTATCAGGTGACGGGACCGGAGCAAGCTACATACGGCATTTCCGACTATGTGTTCGGGGTGCGCAATATTAGTACGGCTACGATGCGCCAAATTATCGGCAAAATGGAGCTGGACGAGACATTGTCCGGCCGTGAAAAAATTTCATCGGACATTCGTTTGGCGCTGGACGAAGCTACGGAAAAATGGGGCGTTCGCATTGAGCGGGTTGAAGTCATCGACATTCAGCCGCCTACAGATATTCAGGATGCAATGGATAAGCAGATGAAGGCGGAGCGCAGCAAGCGCGCGTTAGTGCTTGAGGCGGAGGCTGCCAAGCAGGACATGATTTTGCGAGCGGAAGGCGACAAGCAAAGTAAAATTTTGAAGGCGGAGGGCGAGAAGGAAGCCCGGATTAGACAAGCGGAAGGCCAGCGACAAGCCCAGGAGCTGGAGGCGCTTGGTCAAGCCAAAGCGATTCATTCCATTGCCGAAGCGGAAAAAAGCCGGATCGAAATGATAAAGTCCGCTGGGTTGGATGAGCAGGTGCTGACCTACAGGTCCCTTGAAGCGCTCGGAGAAATCGCAAATGGCGCAGCCAACAAAATATTTATTCCGACCAAAGCGGTGGAGACGCTTGGAAGCATCGGCGCGATTGGCGAAATGCTGAAAGAAAGCAAAAAAGGCTAGAATAAAGGTTAAAGCAAAGTGTGCTCAAAAAAGGCGGCTACTTGTAGAGGTTCTACAGGTTAGCTGCCTTTTGTATGATATGTTGTTAACTAAAATAATCAAACCTTAAAGCAACCTTAAAAAGTTGTGACCAAACGCCCGCCGAGACGTATTAACCTTCTGAGTAAGGAATTCGAAAGGAGAGAGTGTATTGACCTTTATGAACCAAGAACCGAACACCGGCCAAACCCCTAATCCCAATCGAAAACCGCCGGAGTTGAAGCCGGCTACGGTGAAGAAGCTTGTCATTGGAATCGCTGCTGCAGTCGTCCTCATTTATTTAGGATCAACTTCCTTTTACACGGTACAGGAGCAAGAGAGAGCAGCCGTGCTTACGTTCGGGAAGTATTCGCATGAAACATCTTCCGGTTTGCATTTCAAATGGCCGAGTCCAATTCAGGAGGTACGGATCGTACCTGCCGAGCTGACGCAATACATAACGATTGGATACCGCGAGGAAAATGGCGAGTCTAAATCGAACGACGAAGAATCGATGATGATTACCGGTGATGAGAACATCGTTTCCGCCGATGCGGTTGTCACTTGGAAAATTAGCAATATCCGAAATTATTTACATAACATTGGAAACCCGGAGCAGTTTCTCCGCAATGCGGCAAGCGCTTCGATTCGATCCGTCATTGGTTCGCAAAAGCTGGATTATGCGATTACCGACGGCAAAACGGCGATACAGGATCAGGTACGGGAAAGGCTGATCGAGCTGCAAGCCCGCTATGAAACAGGGATACAGATCATCGATCTTAAATTTCAAGATATAGAGCCGCCGGGCGGTGAGGTAGAGGATGCATTCCGCTCTGTAACAAATGCCCGCGAGGAAAAAAACACGAAAATAAACAACGCAGCCAAATATGAAAACGACCGGATTCCAAAAGCCCGGGGCGAAGCGCAGGCATTGCTGGAGCAGGCGGAAGCGGAGAAAAAATCGCGTATTTTGAATGCCCAAGGCGACGTTGCAAAGTTTAATGCCATCTATGCGGAGTACGTCAAAAATCCCGGTGTAACGGAAAGCCGTCTTATTCTAGAGACGCTTGAGAAAATTTTGCCAAATGCGCAAATCTTCATTACCAACTCCGGCAGCGATACAGTCAATTATTTGCCATTAAATGAACTGTTGCGCGAACGCGGAAAAACGACCGATTCTGCCGGCCAAGAGGGCAGCACCGGAGAAACAAAGCAAGGAGGCGGTGAACAATGAAACGGAATCAATGGCTGACACTAATAGCCGTCGTACTCCTCTTTATAATCGGAGCCGGCTCCATGTTTATTGTGAAGGAAGGCGAATATAAAGTTGTCCTCCGATTTGGCGAAGCGATCAGAACGGAAACGGAACCTGGACTGAACTTCAAGCTGCCTTTTATTGAAAACACGACGACTTTGCCCAAATACCAAATGACATTCGAAAGTCATCCCGGCCAAATTTTGACCAAAGACAAAAAGCCGATTCTTGTAGACAATTATACGATTTGGCGTATTGTCGACCCGGAGAAATTTATCCGTACGGTCAATACCGTGAGCGGTGGCGTTCAGCGAATTGACGAGGCCGTTTACAACTCGGTCAGAAGAAAGCTGTCCGAAGTGGAATACGACGTCATCATTAGCGAAAATACGGCTAGAGGCAATATTAACGACGAGATTACGAATGAGGTAACTATCGCCCTTCAGCGCGACGATTACGGCATTGAAATCGTTGATGTGCGGATGAAGCGCACGGATCTTCCCGATAGCAACAAACAAAGCGTCTACAATCGGATGATTTCCGACCGGCAGTCCATCGCAGCCCGTTATTTGTCCGAAGGCGATGAGGAGTCCCGCAAAATTACGTCCAAGGCAGATCGTACAGCGAAAGAGCTAATCGCAAAAGCCGAAGCCGACGCCAAAAAGATTATAGCGGAGGGCGAGCAGGAAGCCGCCAAAATCTACAACGGGGCTTACGGCAAAGACCCGGCCTTTTACAACCTGTACCGCACTCTGGAAAGCTATGTCGTGACTCTTCAGAATGAGCCGGTTATTATGCTTCCTATCGATTCTCCTTACGCCAAAATATTGCTGGGACAATAAATGAGCGTTTATCCCTAGTCAATCATACAAGTCGCCAATAGATTCATCTCATATGGTAAATAGAGGTGAATCTAGTGGCCAAAGATTATGCTAGCCGCAATATAAGAGGCAAGCTTCGTGTTTGCCGCTACTTGAAAGGAAGCTCCGATCTAAGGCAATATGTGCCGGATACGGTTTCCTTCAGCCGCTCCAATTTGGAAGCGATGTTAGGACGGTATGGCATCTTGTATGTGAAACCGGATGTCGGCTCGCTCGGAATAGGCATTTGCAAAATAAAGCGGACCCGTTCAGGCTATGAGCTGAAATCCATTCAAGGAAAACAGCAAACGAGCACGAAACTGGAGTCGGCAGCCGCCTTATACGATCGAATCGCGGCTGGCAGCAAGGGGAAAAACCTGATTATTCAGCAAGGAATTAAGCTGGATCAAGTAAAGGGAAGGCCATACGATATAAGAGCGATGGTACAGCGGAAGCCGGGCGGGGGATGGACCTGTACCGGATTTATGGTCAAGGCGGGAGCGGCAGGCAAAATTGTAACGAATTATTATCAGGGCGGTTCGATCTGGACGCTTCGCAAGCTGCATGACCAACTTGGATTGTCGGAGTCGGAGAGTGCCGCGAGAAGCGGGAAGCTGGGCTGGGTGGCGCTCAAAATGGCGGCTCTGTTAAGCGCGAAGAGATCGGGCATGCGTGAAATGGGCATCGATTTTGCCTTTGACCGGGATCATCGGCTTTGGGTGCTAGAGGTCAACTCCAATCATCCTCAGTTTCATCCGCTCAAAACAATTGATCCCGGAGCCTACAATACGATGAAACATTTTGCTGCCTCTTACGGTAGAAAAAGCGCAAAATAATAGAAGATGGCGGTGCCCCGAGGAAACTTCTCAGGCACCGCCATTTTGCATTCCAGCCAATTACATACCGATAACCGATTCGCAGGTTAGATTACGCTGAGCAAGCGTTGTTTAACGCTATCCGTTGCCGGCACAAGCGGCAGACGCAGCTGCTCATTCGTAATGATTCTCTGGTCGGCAAGCCACCATTTGAGCGTAGCGGATGCAGGCTCTTCGTACAAATGGTGGATAATCGATACTAACGGTTTAAAAAGATCCCGCGAGCCAAATACATCCCCGCTAACAAATCGTTCATACACCTCAATAAAGCGTTGAGGATGAATATTGGCGGATGCCAGCAAGCCGCCTGCGGCTCCTTGGCACAACATAGCATGGAAGTATGCATCGTCTCCGCAAAGGATTGGCTTGGTCTCATGCTTTAGTAAAGCGGACATAAGCTCAATGCCGCCGGAGCTGTCTTTTAGTCCAATGACGGAATCGTGCTCCATGATGCTTCTCATCGTATCTACCGTTATTCGGCATCCTGTACGAGCTGGATTTTCGTAAACGATAACAGGCAGTCCGACTTCGGCAACCTTGCGGAAATGTTCCTGAATGCCTTGCTGCGTCGGTTTATTGTAATAGGGGGTTACTACCATGGCGGCGTCGACCCCGAGCTCCGCTGCAAGTTCTGTTCGCTTAACGGTTGTATAAGTATCGTTTGTGCCTGTTCCGACAACGATAGGAATGTTTTTATCCAATTTTGTTAAAATGTCTCTAGTTAATTGAATCATCTCTTTGACTTCATCCCACTGAACGGTTGGCGACTCACCAGTTGTGCCGTTTATGACGAGTCCTTGAATGTCATGCCTTGCGAGATAGCTTATATATTTATGAAAAGAATCGGTATCCAATTGGCCGTCCTCGGTAAAAGGAGTAATCGCCGGAATAAAAATTCCTCGAACTTGCTGTTCATTCATCATCATTAACAATTCCTTTCCATTATGGTGAATTCAATGTAACATAGAAGCAAAAATCATAGTTATCTATAATAACCGATAGTTGTAATCAAAAATTTTGATGAGGTGGCTAGTCAGTATGGACTTGACCTATTTTCAAACGTTCCGAGAAGTAGCGATACGCCAAAGCTTCACAAGAGCGGCAGAGGCGCTAGGTTATGCGCAATCCAGCGTCACAACTCAAATTCAAAAGCTGGAGAAAACGTATAGCGTCAAATTGTTCGAACGTTACAGCAACAATAAAATTCGGCTTACTTCCGCAGGGGAGGAGTTGTTTAAACTAGCCGGACAAATGCTGGAGCTATATGATCAATCAAAGGAAAGAATAGCCCAGCAGGACGGAGGCTCCATTACGATCAGCACGATGGATTCCATCGCTTCCTATTTTTTGGCGCCCAATATCCAGGCCACTCGAAGAGAATATCCAAACTTAAATATAAGATTGCATACGGATCGCGAAGAGATGATTTTGCATCAGGTGAAAGAGGGGGAAGCGGATATCGGACTTCTTTTGGCAGACGATGCCATCGATCCCGCTTTAAACTGGGTTACCATCCGGGAAGAACCGCTCGTTCTAATTGTGAACACAAGCCATCCGCTTCTCGAAAAAAACAGAGTCGAACTGAATGATTTGGCGGATATGGAGTGGATTATGCCTGAACATACATGCAACTACAGGCAGCTTTTGGAGAAAATGCTTCGCGCAAACGGAATGGCTTATCGCATAGGGCTGGAGCTAGGCAATCCGGAAGCGATCAAAAGGAGCATCAAGACGGGCGTTGGCATCTCCATTCTGCCCCTCATGGCAGCCATTGAGGAAATTGAACGCGGGGAGCTGGAGGTTCTGCCCTTCGAGCATGCCGATATGAAGCTTAAAATTGGCCTCATCCTTCACCCTAGAAAGTGGGTTTCCAATCCGCTGCAGTTTTTTATGGATGGATTGAAGAGGTAGAAGTGCAAGGGCGGTATAAAATGAGGCTTGCGAAAACTAATGTCATTAGTTTATACTAAAACTAACAACATTAGTTTTCAGGAGGAAGTTCACAAATGAGAATAAGACGTGAGAAATCGGTTGTACAACTTACCTATTTGCCGCTGCTGTTTCCGGTTAATTGTTATTTGGTTGAAGAAAAAGAAAGCTTGACGCTAGTGGATGCCGCTTTGCCGGGCAATGTGGAAGCTATTTTGCAAGCGGCTGACAAAATAGGCAAACCGATTGAACGAATCGTGTTGACGCATGCTCACAATGATCATATTGGCGCACTGGACGGATTAAAGAAACGATTGCCTGACGCTAAAGTGTATATTTCCGCGAGAGACGCCCGGCTGCTTAAAGGCGATGTTCGTTTGGATAAAAGCGAAGGCGGAATGCCCATTCGAGGCGGAATTCCAAAAGGCGTTCAGACGGAGCCGGATATTTTGCTCCAAGACAATGACCGGGTTGGCTCGCTTACTGCCATTGCCGCTCCAGGACATACTCCGGGATCGATGGCCTTTTTGGATGAGCGAAGCGGCATATTGCTGGCGGGTGACGCCTTTCAAACGCGTGGAGGAATTGCGGTAGCGGGAGGGATGCGGCTCGGGTTTCCTTTTCCGGCATTTGCGACTTGGAATCCGGCTCTTGGACTGGAAAGCGGCAAAAGGCTGGCTTCTCTAAAGCCATCCGTGCTGGCGACAGGCCATGGCAATATGGCGATAGAGCCGCTTGCCGGTATTCAACAAGCATTGGAATCGGCGGAACGCAGCCTGATGAAGAAGGGTAGGAATAACCATGTCACCTAGAGCCGGACTGGATTTGAATACGATCGTTGGGGCCGCTGCTTTGCTAGCGGATGAAGAAGGGCTGGAAGCGGTGACGCTTGCCGCTTTGGCTCAGCGACTCGGCGTTCGCTCACCTTCGTTATACAATCATGTTAACGGGCTTCCCGCACTCAAAAGCCATATGATGGAATACGCATTAAAGGAGCTTCTGGCAGTTTTGCGGGACGCAGCCGGCGTAAAAAGCGCAAGCTCGATTGAGTCGATTGCGAAATCGTACATGATCTTTGCCAGAACCAGGCCGGGACTTTATCCGTTAACGCTGGGAGCGCCGACTTTAGCGGAGGGAGAGCATGCAAGGCTGGCGAAGGAGCTTGTCGAGCTCATGCTGGAATCGCTCGCCGCTTGCGGCCTGGGGCTGACTGACGAAGCAGGCATTCATGCCGTAAGAGGTCTCAGAAGCTTGCTCCACGGCTTTGCCGCTATTGAAAGCCATAGCGGTTTTGGAATGCCGATAGACGTAGACGATAGCGTTCGTTATGTGCTCAAAGCGTATTTGAACGGTCTTAAGCGGCCCGATCTTTAAGACAGAGTGAAGACCGCAATGGAAGCGGTTAGTTTATTTAGATATGACTTATGCTGTACAAAATGGATGCCGTGTAGTAATATCCATTGCAAAGAGACGTAACAAGAGGATCCTTCGATAGCCGAAGGGTCCTCCGTCCGTTCTAACAACTAGACGAAGAAGGTAGATGAATGTGGCACGCGTGACAAAATCAAACTCTCAAATGGTCAAATTCGGGATGCCTTTAACAGCGAGGGTATGGAGAAATGCACGCATCGATTTGTGGGCGTCATGTCTGTTCGGACTGTTTAATGTCGTCATGAATCAGTTTTACGTAGCGTTTGCTATTCAGCAAGGAGCAAGTCATTTTCAAGTCGGACTGCTTACGGCGGCGCCTGCCATTGGTCTTATTTTGTCCCCGCTGTGGGCAAGCTGGATCGAAAAGGTGAACCGTCCCAAGCCGTTCGTCATCATTCCAAACGCAATCGGGAGGCTGATGCTGCTCCTGCCCGCTTTTTTTGCGTATCCGTCGGTTTATGTAGCTGCGGCTCTCGTTTTTCAGTTGTTGATGGGCATACAGGCTCCGGCTTATGCGGCGCTAGTCTCGCGGATGTACCCTTCCGATATTAGAGGACGTTTGATGGGGTATGTTCGGGTAGCGATGGGCATTCTGATGATCCCGCTTGCCTATTTGGTCGGCAGCTGGTCCGATGCGTTTGGCCCTTCGGGTCCGCTTATTGCCGCATCTATCGCGGGCATGCTGTCCATCGGATTGTTTAATACGCTTAAGCTGTCCAAAAAGAGTGATCGACCGAATCAAACGGAGGCTGCTGACACGGCAGGACGTCCAAAGATCAAGTTTTCGCTGACGGAGCAGTGGGAACTGGTTAAGAATAATCGGACGCTGGCCGTATTTCTGCTGGCTACCACATTTGCTGGTTTTGGCAATATGTTTTCAAGCCCGCTCTATCAAATTATACAGGTCGATGTACTGGAGCTTTCCAATGTGCAAATTGGCTATGCGCGCGTTGCTTACTTTACTGCGCTGCTGCTAACCTTTTGGATCGCAGGATTGATGATCGACCGGTTCCACATTAAATATACGCTTACGGTGGGGATTGGAGCCTACGCGGTTGTCCCTATGCTGTACGGGCTATGGGGAACCTACGAGGCTGTTATTGTAGGCAATGCGATTCAAGGGATTGGCGAGGCGATATGGGATATCGGAATTTTGGCTTTTGTTTTTCGCCTCGTACCTGGTCGGGAAGCGACGGTGTTCGGCATTCATTTGATGCTGTTCGGCATTCGCGGAAGCATTGGCCCGCTGCTCGGCTCTTCTCTTGCTTCCGACACGTCGATTAGCGCTCTGCTTATTGCGGCATCGATTTGCGGCTGGGTTGGCACGGCGATGTTTGTATGGGGAAATCGCGGCAAAACAAATGAGTTGGCTGCGGGCTGATGAGTTAAGGCTAACATAATAACAAAAAAAAGACGCCCTCTTGCTGCTAAGCAGCTTAGAGGGCGTCTTTATTGCATTAATAAAGGGAAATGGTTAGCGTATCGCGTTCGTATAGGGAATGCAGCGTTGCTTCGCTGCCGACAATTTCGACGCTAATGAGCGAAGTGATGCATTTTTTCAAGGCGTTTTTGCCGGTGGTCAGTTTCCGTTGAAGAATGGCCGCGAGCTTGTCTATCGCTTGTTTGTTTGTATCGGTTAAGTATACGGGAATCATTTTATTTTCAAATACCAGCATAGTTTTCATAAGTATGGCCTCCATCCTAAATAGGATTGATTTTTAATAAGTTTAACTGATAAATATTAAATAAGTCTTAAAAATCGATGATCAAATCGTTACAAATTTCTCATAATACGCAGTCCGCTGGCATAAAGTTTCAAATTGTTTTGGGCCGTTTTTAATAAAGCGAAACAAGCGGATCTTATGCCAGCATAATAACGTCAGGACAAAATCGCATAAAAAGAAGCTAATTAAATAGCTATTTTCGGGGCGGTTTGGCCGATATAATGAAAGCGTAAAGCAAAATAAGACACATCCTTACAAAAGCATACTATGACTTAAAGGAGTGCGGCTTCAATGAGAAAAATGGGAATTGGCTTGCAATTGTATACGCTCCGCGAGGCGGCAGCCGAAAATTTTGAAGGCATGCTTCGCCAGGTGGCGGAAATGGGCTACGAGGGCGTCGAATTTGCCGGTTACGGCAATATCGAAGCTGGCCGCATGCGCGAGCTTTTGCAAGAGCTTGGCCTAACAGCCATTGGCAGCCACATCGGGCTTGAGCGGCTTGAGAATCATTTGGAAGAAGAAATTGCTTATCTCAAAATGATCGGGGCCAACTATGCAATTTGTCCATGGCTGCCGGAAGACGCGCGCAGCGCGGAAGCTTGGTTATCTCATTTCGTCAAATTTGAGAAATACGGTAGACGGTTTCGCGAAGAAGGCATTGCTTTTGCATATCATAACCATGACTTTGAATTTGAAGTGGAAATAGACGGCAAACTAATCTTTGATGTCCTTTACGAACATATTTCCCCTATGCATTTGCAAGTTGAGATGGATATCGGCTGGGTTCAGTATGTAGGCCAAGATCCGATCGGCTATATTCAAAAGTACGCGGGCAGATTGCCGCTGCTCCATCTCAAAGATTTCCGCAGCGGCGACTCGGAAAAAGGAATCGATACGGTTGAGCTTGGCAATGGCGAGCTGCCTTTACTTGAAGTGATCGAAGCCGCGTCCGAAGCTTCTGTAGAGTGGCTTATCGTGGAGCAGGACATGTGCAGCAATCCGCCGCTTGAGTCGGTCGCAACCAGCATGCAATGGGTGAAAAACAATTATTTGAACAAATTTGAATAAAGGCAGGGAATGTATATGTCTAAAATAAGAGTAGCGGTTATTGGCTGCGGATCCATTTCGAAACATCGCCATATTCCGGAATATGCGGCTCATCCCAATGTAGAGCTAGTAGCGTTTGTCGATCCCGTGATCGAACGGGCGCAGCATTATGCGGAGCAGCACGGCGGGCAAGCCTTTGCCGATTATGAAACGATGCTGGCCGAAGTGAAGCCGGAAGCCGTTAGCGTTTGTACGCCGAATGCCTATCACGCTCCAATGAGCATTGCCGCAGCTAAAGCTGGAGCGCATGTGCTGGTGGAGAAGCCGATGGCTGTAAGCGACGAAGAAGCGGAAGCGATGATCGCAGCAGCAAGCGAAAATGGCGTTCATCTAATGGTAGGACATAACCAGCGCTACATGCCGCCGCATGTAAAGGCGAAAGACATTTTGCAATCCGGCGTACTGGGCAAAGTGCTTACTTTCCGTACTTCCTTCGGCCATCCAGGACCGGACGGCTGGAGCGTCGACGGCGCAAACAGCTGGTTTTTCCGCAAAGAAGAAGCGCTAATGGGAGCGATGGGCGATCTTGGCGTTCACAAATCCGATCTAATCCGTTTCCTTCTAAACGATGAAGTGGCGGAAATCGGCGCATTCGTAGGCACTCTCGATAAAAAGGGAACGGAAGTGGACGACAACGCTTCTTGCATTTTGCGTATGGAAAGCGGAGCAATCGGTACTCTGGTTGCGAGCTGGACATATTATAGAGGCGAGGACAACAGTACAATTCTATGGTGCGAAAATGGCGTCCTGAAAATTGGAACTCATCCCGAGGACCAAGTTATTGTAGAACTCCGTGACGGCACGGTAGAGAAGTATAATGTAGGAGCGATCTCTACCAACGATAAACAAGAGACGAGCGGTGTGGTCGACGCATTCCTCGAAAGCATTTTGACCAACACCAAACCGGACATTTCGGGCGAAGAAGGCCGGGCATCGCTGAAGGTCATTTTATGCGCATTCGAATCTCAAAAAACGGGCGGATTTGTCTCTGTAAATCGTTAACGGTTCCACTAAAATAGAAGCCCCCAAACTGGCTCGAAGAGCGGTTTTGGGGGCTTTTTTGCGTCCAAAAACGACGATTAGTAGATTCTAATAAAGCAGCAGCGGCGCATGATTGAGCCCTGTTTTAGGCGAATTGGCAGTTTTTGAGACATGATTCGGTATACCCCCCATGCTAAGATTAGGGACATCGGCAAGCGAAACCGATAACAACTCAATCATGCTTAGGAGGAATTAAGGAATGAAAATGCAACCGATACGCATTGGTGTGGCCAGCATACTTGCAGCAACGATGATCGGAACGGGTCTAGCTGCTCCAAAAGCTGATGCTGCTTCTGCCAAACTGATTGACGTAAAGACGCAAACTTTTTATATGAACTATGAAACGCTGAATTCGATAGCTAAAAAATACGGCTTCGACTTAAGCCAATTTAATATCGTCATAAACGGCGTAACGATCAAGTTCCCGGCACCGACGGCTCCGGTCAAGCCAACACCGACGGCACCGGTCAAACCGACGCCAACAGCGCCGGTGAAGCCAACGCCAACGGCTCCAATCAAGCCGACGCCGACAGCGCCAGTGAAACCAACGCCGACACCGACGGCTCCAGTAAAACCGACGCCAACGCCAACAGCGCCGGTTCAACCGACACCAGCGCCAACGACTGAAGCAGGCACATTCCAAGCTCAAGTGGTAACGCTCGTTAACCAAGAAAGAGCAAAGCAAGGACTTCCGGCATTGCAGACGGACTCTTTGCTTGGCAAAGTGGCTACTGAGAAAGCAAGAGACATGGATGTAAACAACTATTTCAGCCATACTTCGCCGACTTACGGCTCGCCTTTTGATATGATGCGCTCCTTCGGCGTGAAGTACAACTTCGCGGGAGAGAACATTGCATCCGGGCAACCGACTCCGGCTCGCGTGATGAGTGACTGGATGAACAGCCCGGGTCACCGCGCCAACATCTTAAATAAAGACTTTACGAAAATCGGCGTTGGCTATGTCAACGGCGAATGGGTGCAAATGTTTATCGGCTAAAGCCAAAAGGTTTTATAGGCGGAACGTTGAGAACGGCTTACGGCTTAACGTTCCCCCTTCTTTCTTACAAAATTCAGGAGGTACTTCGTTTTGAAAAAAGCAATGATAGCAAGCGCGGCCATCGCGTTGTCTGTTGTACTAGGTGCAGGGACGGCTGGAGCGGCTGCAAAAACACATACTGTGAAAGACAATGATACATTTTGGACTTTATCCAAGCAATATAATCTTCCATTGAAAACAATCATGGACGCCAACAAATCGTTTGATGCTTTGAATTTGCAGCCGGGCATGAAGCTGTCGATTCCAGATCAAAGCGAGCCGTCTAAGCCAAAAGAATCGAATTCGATGGCCGCTGCCGGGCAAAGCAGCGAAGGGCTTGTACAAGGTCCCGGCGGTTACGACTACGTTTACACGAAGCAGCTGTTTGTTCAAGCTACTGCATATACGGCTTCCGCTTCCGAAAACGGCGGCTGGGGCGGAGTCGATTACTTCGGCAACAAGCTCAAAGTGGGAACGATTGCCGTTGATCCAAAAATGATACCGCTAGGAACGAAGCTTTACATTACAGGCTATGACTATAATGGATTGCCGCAAAACGGCATTATCGCTACAGCGACAGATATGGGCGGCTCCATTAAAGGAAACCGCATCGATATTTTTGTTCCGGGCACGACCCAGCAAGCCTATAAATTCGGTATTCAAAACGTAAAAGCTTATATTTTAAAATAAGCGCGCAACGTTTTATCGATATGCTTTTTTCCCCAACAGCTCAGGCAGCGTAACGATTTCATAACCTTTGTCCTGAAGCATCTCAATTAAATCGGGAAGCGCGCGGATAGTGCCGGATAAGTACTGGCCTTCCCCGCCGCCCGCATGCTGCAACACGATAGAACCCGGTTGAAGGGTTCTTTTTATATTGGCCAAAACAAGTGCGCTGCTCGGGTTTTTTTTCCAATCCTCCGAATCGACATCCCAGTTAACCATAGTAAATCCATTTGCCCGGCTCCACGCTACTTGATGAGGAAGCAAATCTCCGTATGGAGGCCGAATAAGTCTAGGAGAAACTCCTGAAATTTGATTGATCACTTTATCCGTCCGCCAAATTTGATTTTGAAATTGCGCGTTTGTCAGTTTGGAGAAGATTGCATGATTATAGGAGTGATTGCCTATGACATGGCCTTCTTTTAAAATGCGCTTTACGAGCTGGGGATGGTTGGCCGCCTTATTTCCTACAAGGAAAAATGTAGCGCGGACATGATAGTTGGACAAAATTTCAAGAATTTGGGGAGTAACCCTGGAATCCGGCGCATCGTCAAACGTAAGGGCCACTCTTTTTTTGCCTCTTGGCCCGTTGGTTATAAAAGCGCCGGGATATAATTTGCCCAGTTTAACCCATGAGACGCTGGCGGAGCGGGTCTGTTTTTGATTTCCGGACGATTTCGCCGATTTTTTTCTGCTCGGATTGGCGGACTTTGGCCGCGTCTTTTTTTTGTCTACTTGATCGTTAGATTGCTTATGTGTAGAAGCGGCTTGCACTCCTTTATCCGGCCGAAAAGCAGGAGAGGCGATCATTAAGGCGATAGCTGCAATCATAACAGCCCCCCAAATGGCGACCCTTTTAAAAGGTCTCGATGCTTGTTTATCCATTCTCCCCATCCATTCCCGTTACATAATATTGAAGCGTAACAGTAATTTTTCCGACGTCCGGGGGATTCATTCGTTTTTTTCGAAAAAAACAAAGCGCGTGCTCAGTTGACCTGAACACGCGCTTTCACTTTGGCGTTACTTCATTTTGAATACTTGAATTGTGCGTTGGAGCTGAGTAGCCATTTGCAGCATCCGTTCCGTCTCTTGAACGACAGCTTGTACAGAAGAAATTTGCTCGTTCATCGATGCGGATACTTGCTCGGTGCCTGCTGCGGACTGCTCGGTAATAGCCGAAATGTTTTGGATCGCTCCGGAAATTTTTTGTGCGCTTTCGAGCATGACATCGCTTTCTTGTGAAAAAGCGTAAATTTGAGTCGTAATAAATCCGATGCTTTGTTCGATTTCTTTAAATACTTGTTCCGACTGGCGAATATGCTCCGTTTGCAGTGTAACGGCTTCTTCATTTACTTTCATATTGCTAATCGCTTGCTGAATGCCTTCATCGATGCTTTTTACAAGATGGAATACTTGCTTTGTTGAAGAAGTCGATTCTTCAGCGAGCTTCCGAACCTCTTGGGCCACAACGGCAAAGCCGCGGCCATGCTCGCCCGCTCTTGCCGCCTCAATGGATGCGTTGAGCGACAATAAGTTGGTTTGCTCGGCAATATCGGAAATGGTAGTGGTAATGGCGGAGATGCCTTGCGCCTTCCGTGCCAAATCTTCAATCGTTTCCGCTACTTTGGCGGTAGCCTCTACGTTGCGCTGCATGCCGGCGGCTTGAACTTCAAGCGCCTCGCGGCCTTTGTCCACCAGCGTGATCGTTTGCTCGCTTCTGGCGTTCATCTCTTTTGTCGACAGGGCGTAAGCGGCAACCTTCTCTTCAATTTCGGTAATAGATGCGCTCATGTCGGTGACATCCTCCGAAATTTCATTGGCGCCCGTCGCAAGCTCATTGGCAGAAGCCGCAACCTGCCCCATAGCCGTCCCGATGTGATTGTTTTTTTCGAATATGCTGCGGCTCGTGTCCGCTACATGCTTAATAATATTGGATGTCTCGGTCAAAATCTCGCGAAGCTTGTCCACCATGCTGTTGAAGGAATGGCCGAGCTCGCCTGCGCCCGCCGATGCCGACGTATCGATCTTTTGCGTAAAATCTCCTTTGGAAATGCGATAAGCGGCTCCCGATATTTCGTCAAAGGACCCTGTAATCGATTTTTCTACAAAGGCAACGATCGGAAAAGCTGCAATGGCCAATATAATAGTCCCAATAATAATCGGCAGTGCATTTCCTCCCCAAAAGCTATTTAATAAAAGTGTGACAATGGCAAAAAGCGCTAAAATCAAATAAGCGAAAACCATCAATTTATTGCGTACTGACAGCGAATAGTACCATTGAACCATTATGTAAGCGCTCCTTTTATTGGAATACCCATATTATAACACCGGTATCGAAAATGGTCTATAATTGTCGAAAGCAATATTGCCCCTCGGCACAGGACCTAAGACTTATAAAAAATATTGATTTTAGGCATAAAAGCGCAACGGTTTTTTCGGAAAATACTAAAAAATTTTTCGGTGAACATTGTATTTTCGTTTGCTACGATAATAAACAATTCGATGTTCATCAAGTTGGTTTTTGTCGGATAGAGAAATGACATGTCGAAATGATGAGGGGGATACAGGAATGGAAGCGAGTTCAGTTTCGTTGGCGCGCCAGATCGATTTTGTTTTCCGTCAGTTGGAGAGCGAATTGACGAACTTAGCGGCAGGGACGGTTCTAATTCATATTCGAAACAATACGGTAGGCAAGTTTGGAATCAGGCATCATCCCATCGAGAGTAAAGACGGGAAAATTGAAGGGATGGGAAAAGGGCTGACGCCCGCTCAGGTACAAGATTTTCGCCAAATGGCTATCGATGCTCTTAAATATAGAAAGGACTGGACACATGGCGAAATTATGTATGATTTCTCCGTTCGCCAAAGTACGAATTCCTGGTCGGCAAGCATTCTCTACGAATCCAATTACAATATGTCGACTTGGAACAATCGGTTTGCCGCACAGCCAAGACCGCAGCATATGCTGCGTGAATATCTTTAAACGCCAATAAGCAATGGCAGCCTAATATAGGAGCCATTGCTTATTTTTTGTCCAGGAGGGATGGATCGCCGCCTGGTGGTTCTGAAAGAGCAGCCGGGTAATCGGAACGAGGGGGACCCTCCCCAGGAATGAAAAAGCCCAGCAGCAGCGGAAGGAGAAACAGAACGTAAATAGCTGTTTTTTTGAAAGGCGAAGCTTTGTGATGCTCGCATCCGCAATTAGGAGAGTGGCGATGAGCTTGGGGCCGAAGAGAGGAAAAAAGCTGAAAGACTGCTGCCGCAAATAGAATAACGGCGGATCCTTTCACTGGAAGTACCATTTCCGGCTCAATATAACGGACAATTTCTCCCGTGTAAGTCAAATAAGCGACTAGCAAGGAAAACCCTAACATAATGATGGCTTTCGCCAATGGATGAATCATAGCAGCACCCCCGCGAGCCAGGATCCGGCCAGCGTAAGCGCGAAGGCCGCTATCATAACAATAAGAACAAATTTCACTTTGAAGGCCGAGATCATCATGAGCATGCTTTTAAAGTCCATCATAGGGCCGAATACAAGAAAGGCGAGCAAAGGTCCCGGCTGAAATACACCTTGAAAAGAAGAGGCGATGAAAGCGTCGGAAGTGGAGCAAATGGACAGGACAAAGGCGAAGCCAAGCATAAATAGGTAAGACAAGAGAGGTTGATCGGCAAAAGACAGCAAAATGTCGCGTTCCACCGATGTTTGGATCAAGGCCGTCAGCAAAGCGCCTAAAATAAAATATTTGCCCATATCAAAAAATTCATCGGATGCATGGGTCAGGGTGGAAGTCCATTTGTTTGTAGCCGGCGGCGTTCCTCCGACGGATGGGGTAACGATATGAAAAGCGGATGAAGGAGGCGCAGACGCGACCCGCAGCGGATTCCAATCCATTTTTCTGGAAAAGGCATAGCCGATGGCTACCGCTACGGCAAAACCAAGCGCCATGCGGGTATAGGCCATTTCGGGAGCCTCGCGGAATGCAGTAATGGTAGAGGCGAATACAATGGGATTGACGATAGGCCCGGCAAGTAAATAGACGACCCCGATATAGGCCGGCATTCCTTTGCGAATCAATCGCCGGATAACGGGGATCATGCCGCATTCGCATAAGGGAAACAGGATCCCGATCAACCCGCCGAAAAGAACGCCTGCATATCGGTTGCGAGGCGTAAATTTGCGAATCGTATCATCCGACACAAACACTTGCAGGAGAGCGGAGAAAATGACGCCTAAAAGGATGAAGGGGAAAGCCTCCAGCAAAATACCGAGAAATAGCTCTTTGAACGTTTGGACTTGGCTATTTTGAAGAAGGACAGCCAAATCGTTAGGCAGCTCGCGGTTTGTTAGGATAAGGACCGTCAAAAGGAGGCAGCAGAGAGCCGAAAGCGGCGTGCCGTAACGAAATAGAGATTGTGTCATGGCAGCAGCTTCCTCCTTCTGTAATAAGTAAGAATAACGATTGAATGGTTTATTTTATCGTATGCAAATCATGCATCCATTAGGACAACTATTGCACGTCCAGTGCCATCCATTGTCTATTTCTACTGCCGCAAGCTTTGGCGCAAAAAAAAGCCGACGCTCTAGGAACTGACCCCATAGTGTGAGACAAATCAAAACACCTTCAAGAAAATGCCGAGACATCGTAAGATGTGGAGGACAACTTTGGAGGTGTTTTTGTTT